>NZ_JBHZBB010000004.1:0-649970 GCF_042754585.1 Streptomyces sp. NPDC059201 | reverse complement strand
CCACCCGGCCCCGCGCCCCCGGGAGCGCCCGGCGCCCCGGGGGCGCGGCCCGGGGCCGGCCCGGGCCCCCCCGTGGGGGGGGGCCGCCGGCCCGGGGGGCCGGCCGGACCACCGCAGATCCTCGGTCGTCACCCGAGAGGGGTTCCGAGGTGCGGCGGGGAGTCGGTCACGCCGTCTCCCACCGCGTCAGTGCGCTCGCCGGTGTCGTGCTCGGTTCCTCGGCCCTCAGGTGAGGGTGATGGAGGTGGCGACCGAGGCGGAGATACCGACACCGATGGAGACGCCGGTCCAGAAGCCGGGGGACTCCAGCGTCTCCAGCTCCTGCATCTCCAGCTCGACGAGCTCGGAGGCGGCGGCGGTCTCGACGGTGATCTGCTTGTCGCTCATGTCTGTTTCTCCTTGGGTGGGTTGAGGTTCTGAACGGTGGTAGGGCGCTGCTCAGGTGAGGGCGGCGGATATGCCGATCGAGACACCGGCGGAGAAGGCGACGCTGATGGTGCCCCAGCCCGGGGCCTCCAGGGCCTCCAGCTCCTGCATCTCGAGCTCGACGATCTCGGCCGTGGCGGCCGTGGTGATGTCCTGGTTCTCGTTCATCTCAGGTCCTTACGGAGTGGGTCGAGGTGAGGGGGGTGGATCAGGTGAGGGTGATGGAGACGCCCACGGAGACGCCGGCCGAGAAGGCGACGCTGAAGGTGCCCCAGCCCGGGGCCTCCAGGGCCTCCAGCTCCTGCATCTCGAGCTCGACGAGCTCGGCGGCGTTCTCGACGATGTCCAGCTTCTCGTTCATCTGTGTTTCTCCTCTGGTGAGTTGAGCGGTGAGTGGTGCGGTGGGTGGTGCGGGGTGTGAGCGACCGGTGAGGCCGGCTCGATCAGGTGAGGCTCCAGGCGACGGAGACGATCGAGATGCCGACGGAGACGCCGACGTTGGTGGCCCAGCCCGGGGCGTGCATGGCCTCGAGCTCCTGCATCTCCAGCTCGACGAGCTCGGCGGCGGGGGTGTCGAGGGTGATCTGCTTGTCGTTCATGTCTGTCTCCTTGAGAGAGTCGTCGTGTCGGGTGGTGCGTGAGGTGGTGCGTTTTCACCTCCGGGTCAGGCGCTGACGCCTGCCGGGAGGAGCTCGGGGTGGGGCTCGGTGGGCCCCGGTTCGGTGGCCTCGGTGAGGAGCGCGGCGACGTCGTCGGCGCTCAACCCGGTGAGGGTGGGCAGTCCGGCGCCCCAGGCCCGGACGCTGCGCAGGGCGATTCCGCGGCGCAGGTCGGGTGCGAGGCGTACGGTGCGGTCGACCTGCCAGCGGTGCATCAGCTGCCGCAGGCCGTCCGCGGGGTCGGGGGCGAGCCAGGGGTGCTGCCGGCGGAGCCGCGTCCACAGGCGGTGGATGCGCGCGGCGCTGCCGAAGCGGAGGTCTCCGTCCAGGGCCCGCTGCCACACGACCGGCCAGACGGCGGCGATGGCGCGCATCTTGGCGAGGCCGAGGGCGGTGGAGAGTTCGTTGGCGACGGCCCAGGTCTTGACGGCGTAGGGGCTGCGGCCGGTGTTGATGTGGCCGAGCTGGCTCTCGGCGCTGAGGGCGGCGACCCGGAGCCGGGCGGCCGCGGGGGCGGGCAGTCCGATGGTGACGTGCCGGGCGAGTTCGTCGCCGGCGAGGAGCAGTCCGGCGGCGAGTTCCTCGACGGCGGCGTCCTGTTCGGGCAGGTCGAGGGTGTCGCTGCTGTAGGGCATGACGGCCCGGAAGAAGGCTTCGAGGGCGCCGTCCATGAGGAGCGGTCCGGGCAGGGTCTCGGTGGCCTCGGCGGTGCGGAGGGCGGCGACCGGCCGGAGGCACTCGCCCATGACGAGGCGTTTGCCGCCGTCGTACGGGAAGCAGGCGACGGGTCCGGCCTCGGTGCCGGTGCCGAGGGTGGTGGGGACGGCGAGGACGTGGGCGTGGTCTCCCCAGCCGTCCGGCAGGGCGATGAGGCCGCTGCGCTGTCCGGCGGTGAGGTAGGGCAGGAGGTCGGGCCGGCGGCTGACGGCCGTGGCGAGCTTCGCGAGGTCGAGGGTGCTTCCCCCGCCGACGCCGATGATCAGTTCGCCGGGGGAGAGCCGGGCGGCGAGCGCCTCGACGGCCGGGAGGCCGCCGTCGGCCGGGGTGAGCGCCCGGGTGGGCACGATTCCGGCGCGGGCGATCCCGTCGAGGACCGCGCGGGTGACGGGCAGGCCGTCCACCGCGGGGTCGGCGAGGAGGGTCGCTCCGGTGGGGCGCAGCTCGCGCAGGAGTCCGGGGATCTGGTCGTACGTGTCGAGGACGGGGGAGGCCATGGGGGTCAGCTCCTCGTGGCGGCGGCCGGGGCGGCGCTCGCGGCGGCCGGCAGCAGGCTGTCGAGTCCCGCTTCGACGCAGGTCATGAGCTCGGCGACCTCGTCGCGGGAGTAGGTGAGGGCGGGCACGAGCTGCACGCCGGAGGGGCCGGGGTGGACGATGGCGCCCGCCTCGCGGATCGCGGTGACGAGTCCGGCGACGTCCTCGCCGGTGAGGGGGGTGCCGTCGGGGTGGGCGAGGCGCAGGGTGCGGAAGCAGCCGGTGCCGGCGGCGCCCGTGGCGAGCGGATGGCGGTCGATGAGGTCGGTGAGGCCCTGCTGGAGCCAGGCGGCGACGTTCCGGCCGGCGGCGACGGCGTCGAGCCGTTCCATCTCGGCGATGGTGGCGCTGATCGCGGCGCAGGCGAGGGCGGTGGCGCCCTGGGTCTCGGCGTGGGCGAAGGTCGTGTCGTGCTCTTCCAGCGCGCCGGTGACGCGGTGGGAGAGGACGAGGGCGGAGGCGGGGCAGGCGCCGTTGGTGAGGCCCTTGGAGGTGACGAGGACGTCGGGGCGGCCGGGCCAGCTCTCGGAGGCGAAGTAGCTTCCGGTGCGGCCGAAGCCGGTGGCGACCTCGTCGGCGACCAGGAGGTAGCCGTGTTCGTCGCGGAGCCGGCCGAGGGCGGCGACGTACTCCTCGTCGAGGGGGACGGTGCCGGTGCCGACGACGGGTTCGACGATCACGGCGGCGACCTGCCGGCCGAGGGCGGTCATGAGCCGTTCGAGTTCGGCGGTGTCGTTGGGGGTGACGTGGCGGATGAGCCGCTGGTCGACGCCGTAGATCCGCTGTCCGAGGTCCTCGCCGGTGAGGGCGAAGCCGCCGAAGGTGAGGCCGTGGAAGCTGCCGCGGAGGGAGACGACCAGGTTGCGCCCAGGGGCGCCCTGGAGGGCGTGGTAGAGCCGGGCGAGCTTCATGACCGCGTCGTTGGCGACGCCTCCGCCGGTGGAGAAGAGGACCCGGCTGTAGTGGTCGGGGCCGCTGACGCGGACCAGGTCCTCGGCGGCGCGGCGGGCGTAGACGTTCTCGAAGCGGAAGGAGCCGAGGTAGGAGGCGTTCCGGGCGGCTTCGCCGATCGCTTCGGCGATGCGCTCGTTGCCGTAGCCGAGGTTGACGTTCCACAGGCCGCTGTCGGCGTCGAGGACGGTGCGGCCGTCCGCGAAGGTGACGCGGTGTCCCGCGGCCCGGGTCGCGCAGAGCCGGTCGTCGCCGTGGCTGGAGGGCGGGATGAGGTAGGGCCAGAGCGCGGTCATCGGGTGGCTTCCGTGGTCAGGAGCGTCACGCGGTGGCGCTCGCCGGGCTGGGTGAGGAGTTCGCGGGTCAGGACGGTCAGGCCGGCGGCGGCGAGTTCCGTCTCCAGGACGTCCAGGCCGATGACGCCGACCCGGTCGGTGCAGACCGTGACGGGGCTGTCGTCCGCCGGCGGGTCGGCGGGGAGCAGGGTGACGGAGCGGCTGTCGGCGCCGGCGGGCCAGTGCTCGTACAGCTCGTAGACGGTGCCGCCGTTGCCGGTGACACGGACGGCCGTCTCGTCGGGCCCGTCGTCGTCGCCGCGCTCCAGAGAGGTGAGCCGGAACCGGCCGCCGTCCGCGAGGTGGTCGAGGACGCTCCGGTACAGGCCGGCGCGGCCGTCGGCGTCGAGCAGGGAGAGCGAGGTGGTGCCGAGCAGGATGTGCGGGAAGCGGCGGCCGAGGGCGAAGGCGGACATGTCGCCCTGGACGACGGTGCAGCGGGAGCGCATCGAGGCGGGTGCCTTGGCGAGCTCGGCGTGGAGCAGGCCGAGCATGTCGGCGGAGAGGTCGAGCGCGGTGACCTCGCGTCCGCCGGCGAGCAGCGGGAGGGTGAACCGTCCGGCTCCCGCGGCCAGGTCGAGGACCGGGCCGGGCGCGGTACGGACTCCGGTGAGCAGGGCCCGGGTCTCGATGTCGTCGTAGGTGGCGAGGTCCTGGTAGAGCGGGGCGCCGAGGGTGTCGTACAGGCCGCAGTGGCGGGCCCGTGCGCCGAGTCCGGCGATACGGAGGGAGGCGAGGGTGGTCGTGCCGTCGGGGGCCGCGGGGGCGGGTGCGGTCGCGGTGGTCATCACGCGGCCGCCGGGACGGGCAGGGGCAGGGGGAGGTCGATGGCGTGCCGGGCGAGGAGTTCGGCCGTACGGTCGACGTCCTCGGCGGGTACGAGCCCGTCGGCGCGGCCGCCGGTGGCGAGGAGGCACTCCAGGGCCCGGGCGGCGCGGACGTCCAGGGTGAAGAGGCGGCTGCCGGCGACGACGTACGCCTCCTCGTCGCTGTACAGCACGATCGGCAGGGCGGCGTCGGCGAGGTCGGCGTCGGCGCCGGTCGCGGCGAGCCCGGGGGTGAGCCGGGAGCCGAAGCCGGAGACGCTCAGGCCGGTGACGCCGCGGGCCATGAGGCTGCGCAGGGCGGTGATGGCGGCCAGGTACCGGGGCAGGTGGGCGCGGTGGGAGGGGTCGGAGCCGGCGGCGCCGCCGGGGAGGGCCGCGTGCCGGGCGGTGAGGGTGTCGAGGCCGTCGTCGACGGTGCCGAGCACCGCTCCCGTGGGGGAGAGGGAGACCTGGCCGTCCGGGCCGGCGTAGAGCCGCAGGGCGGGGCCGTCCTCGGGGTGGCCGCCGCCGCCGAGGGCGTCGGGGTCGGCGAGCAGGACGGAGGAGGTGACGAGGAACTCGGGGAAGGCGCCGGTGGCGAGGGCGCGGTCGGCGTCCGCGACGAAGGCGTCGTGGTCGGCCTCGTCGAAGACGCGGACGACGGTGGGGCCGAAGACCGTCATGAAGGGGCTGGCGGCGTAGGAGTGGGTCTGGAGGAAGAAGTCCTGGCCGTTGGAGAATTCGCCGCCGGGTTCGGTGAGGGTGCCGTCGTAGGCGGTGGTGCCGGGCGGGACCTCGTCGGCGTATCCGGGGACGAGGACGAGGGTGTCCGGTCCTGCGAGCCCGGAGGCGGTGACGGCGGGCAGGTGGGCGGCGTCGGCGAGGACGAGCGTGCGGGTGCCGGAGGCGGGGGCCGGGGCCGGCGGGTCGAGCGGGGTGCCGGTGGCCCAGGAGATGAGGTGCTGCTTGAGCCGGCGGCGGGCGATGTCTGCGTCTGTCGTGTCCATGCCAGAAGATCCTTCGTCTGTCCGTGCCCCGTCTGCGGCTGGGCGTCAGGGTGAAGTGGTCGCGGGGAGGGTGATGCGGGGGTGCGCCCGTCAGGGGGCGGTGACGGCCTGGAGGATCGCGGAGAGGTCGGAGAGCGACTCACGGGGTCCGAAGAGCTTGTGCACGGCGGTGGTGTTGAGGACGACCTCGTCGACCCCCGCCTCCTCGTACGCCCGCAGGCCCTTCACGACCTGCGCGAGGTCGCCGCCGGCGAACGCGCCGGTCTCCACGACACCGCGCGCCACGTCCGCGAGCCTGCCCGACCCCACGTCGACACCGGCCCTCCCGAGCATGTCCAGATAGTGCGGGGCCTGCATGTGGGCGGCGTTGCCCGCCACGGCCAGCCGCTCGGGCGCGGCACCCTCCCGCCCGTCCTGTTCGAGGCCGGTCGGCACCATGGCGACCACCCGGGGCAGCGAGGTCCGGCCCGCGCGGGCCGCGCCCTCGGCGACCGCCGGCAGGATCACGTCCCGCAGGTAGCCGGGCGGGGTCAGCCAGGTGATCACGACGTCCGCGACCTCACCGGCGAGCCGCGCCATGCCCGGCCGCAGCACTCCCAGGCCCACGTCGACCCGGGGCGCCGCGGCGGGGGCGAGCTGCCCCCGGAAGGTGTAGTGCGGGCCCTCGGCCTCGACGGTCTCCCCGTCGAGCAGTCCCCGCACCGCCGTCACGTACTCCCGCGCCACCTGGAGGGGCTTGGCGTACGGCGCGCCCAGGATGTTGGCCTGGAAGGCCGGCGAGCCGGGGCCGAAGCCCGCGATCACCGTCTCCCCGGTGGCCAGGGCCACCGACCGGGCCTGGAGCGCCGCCTCGTACGGGTGGCGCAGCGGCATCAGCGTGACGCCGAACCCGGTCGGGACCCGGAAGCCCGCCCCCGCCATGCCGGTGAAGGTCTGGTGCGGCTCCATCACCATCGCCTGCCCCTGCCAGAGCCGGGCGGCTCCGGTCCACCGGACCAGACCGGCGAAGGGAAGGGCCTGCTCCAGCCGGCGGGGCACACAGGGGAGGAGCACGGAGTATTCGGTCACGGCGTCGGGTCTCCTCGGTCGGTGTCCGTCGGGTGGGCGGGGGAGGGCGGTGAAGGGGAAGCCGGGGGGCTTACTTCCAGTCGTTGTTGTTCTTCGGCAGCGGCAGCACGTCCGGCAGCAGGTCGCCGACGCGGCCGATCAGCTCGCGGACGTCATCGGCGACCCCGCCGAAGGAGAGACCGCCGAGCGTGCCCGCCGGAGCCTCGGCCACCGTGCGCTGCTGCGCCGCCGGCTCCTCGGCGGCGAAGGCCGCGCCCTGCGCGCCGGCGGCCAGCAGGCCGGCGGTCACCAGGGCCACGAAGGAGGCGCGCGCACGGCGGTGGGACGACTTCGTGGTGTGGCTCGTGGTGCGGTTCACGGCGGTCTCCTCGGTCCTGAAAGGGGGGCGTGCCCTGTGCGGCTCTGCTTCGCTTCCGCGCTGTTCGCGCTTTCGCTTGTGAGGAAGACTTTGCCGTCTCGTGGGGTCTCCGAGGGGGGTGATCGCGCGCAGCTTGCTGCACGCTCGCGTTCCTCATGTTGCACGTGCGGGACACAAGCAGCCGAACAAAACCGATGATTATCGGGCATTTCACCATTGACAGTCCAGTCCGGGCGGCTGAAGATTCCAACGGGGCAGACGTGACCGTTCGTCAAAGGGGGGGATACGTGAGCAACTTGCTCTCGTTTCTGGGAGTGAACGAGGAAGAGGAGGAGGCGTACCGCGCCCTCCTGCGCCGGGGGTCGGCCTCCGCGGCCTCCGGCAGACGCCCGGCCGAAGGGGAGGGGGCACCGGACGACGAGTCCGGGAGACCGGCCACCGCCCTGGAGCGCCTGCTCGTCCTGGGCCTGGCCACCGGCGGAGCGAACGGCGTGATCCGCGCGGTCCCGCCGGCGCGCGCGGTCGACGCCCTCGTCGAGAGCCGGCTGCGCACCCTGCGCGAGGACCTGGAGTCCGAGGCCACCCGCCGCTCGGTCATCGAGTCCCTGTTCATGGAGTGCTGGACCGCCGTGCCCCCGCCGCACGACGACCACGTCGGCGAGGGCCAGATGATCGCCCAGCTGCACGGCATCGACGCCGTGCGGGAGGCCATCGACGAGCTGACCTTCTTCGCCCGCACCGAGGACCTGACCACCGAACCCACCGGGGTCCTCGCGGAGGAGTCCATCGCGGTCTCGCACCCCATCAACATGCGGCTGCTGCGGCGCGGGGTCCGGCTGCGCACGATCATGGGCGCGGCGATCCTCCAGGACGAGCCCACGCTCACGTACATGCGGGAGCTGGTCTCGCACGGGGCGGAGGTGCGGGTCTCGCACCAGCCGATCGAGCGGGTGATCATCGTCGACCGCTCGGCGGCGCTCACCCCGATCGACCCGGCCCACACCGCGCGCGGCGCCCTCCTCGTACGCGAGCCGGGTCTGGTCGCGACGCTGGTCACGCTCTTCGAGCGGATGTGGGAGGCGGCGGACGAGCTGCCGAACCAGGAGGTCGACCTGCCGTCGGACGTCGAGCGGGAGATCCTCGCGATGCTCAGGGAGGCCGACAAGGACGAGACGGCGGCCCGCCAGCTGGGCATGTCCGTACGCACCTACCGGAAGCACCTGGCCGCGATCATGCGCCGGCTCGGCGCCGCGAACCGGGTGGAGGCGGCCCTCCTCGCGCACGAGAAGGGCTGGCTGAACTGACACCGAGGCCCCGCCCCCGCGACACGTGCGCGGGGACGGGGCCTCGTCCTTCGGAGCCGTACGGCTGGCGTCAGACCTTTACAGGCTCCGGGGTGTCCACGGCGGGCGGCGGGGTGGTCCCGGTGCCGCTCGCCACCGGGGCGGGGGTTCCGGCCTGCGCCTGGGCCGCCGCCTCCGTGTCGACGTCGAACTCCTCGATCAGCTCGCGGCTGAAGCCCCAGAAGTAGGTGGCGACGAAGCCGACCAGGTAGCCGACGATCAGCCCGCCCGCGTAGATCGCGATCGTCGAGCCGAGGCCCTTGTTGCCGTCGAGGAGCGGGAAGAGCGCCCAGCCGGACGGGCCGATGGCGGTCGAGCCGACCTTGTCGCCCAGCATGCTGAAGAGGCCGATGAAGCCGCCGCCGAACGCGCCGCCGATGCAGGCCGTGATGAAGGGGCGGCCCAGCGGGAGGGAGACGCCGTAGATCAGCGGCTCGCCGACGCCGAGGAAGCCGGCCGGGAGGGCGGACTTGATCGTGCGGCGGATGGAGCCGTTGCGCGGCAGCTTGAGGTAGACGGCCATGGCCGCGCCGACCTGGCCCGCGCCCGCCATCGCCAGGATCGGGAGGAGGGCGGTGTAGCCCTGCTGCTCGATGAGGGTGGTGTGGATCGGGATGAGGGCCTGGTGGAGGCCGAGCATCACCAGCGGCAGGAAGAGGCCGCCGAGGAGGAAGCCGGCGCCGGCGCCCGCGTTCTCCAGGAGCCAGTTGGCGAAGTCGCCGATGCCCTGCGAGACCTCGCCCGCGACGAACATCAGGCCGTAGATGGTGACGAGGCCGGAGACGAGCACGGTGAGCGTCGGGGTGACCAGGACGTCCAGGGACTCCGGCACCCAGCGGCGGCACCACTTCTCCACGTACACGGCGAGGACGGCCGCGCCGAGCGCGCCGAGGACACCGCCCTGGCCGGGGGAGAGGGTCTGGCCGAAGACCTCGATCTTGGCGACGCCCGCGAAGACGATGATGGAGGCGACGGCGCCGCCGAGGATCGCCGTACCGCCGAACTCCTTCGCCGTGTTGTAGCCGACGAAGACCGCGATGAGGGCCATGAAGCCGCTCGCGATGGCGGCGAGCGCCGGGGTGACGCCGGGCAGCCAGCCGAGGTTGATGAGCAGGCCGTTGAGGCCGGCGATGATGCCGCAGCCGATGAGGGCGGGGATCAGCGGGACGAAGATGTTCGCGATCTTGCGGAGGAAGAGCTTGAAGGGGGTCGCGTTCTTCGCCTTCTGGGCCGCCTTGAGCGCGGCGCCCTTGTCGGCGAGCTCCTCGGCGGTGTGCACCGGTTCGGCCGCGGCCGCCTCGGCCACCAGGGCCTCGAACTCGGGGGTCACGCGGGCGACCGTTCCGGGGCCGAGGACGATCTGGTACGTGTCGTCCTCCACCACACCCATCACGGACGGCAGGGCCTTCAGGGCCTCGTCCTGGACGAGCGAGCGGTCCCGCAGACCCAGCCGGAGGCGGGTCATGCAGTGGGCCACGGAGCTGATGTTCCCGGCGCCGCCGACGAGGGGGAGGATCGCGGCGGCGATGGCGCGGTTCTTGTCGTCTGTGCTCATGGTGCGGTGGTGCCTTCGGTACGGGGGTGGGGGAGGAGCAGCGCTGGCTCGGCGCGGCTCGGTTCGGCTCAGGTGCTCGCGTGCAGCGCGGCGCGGAGGTGGCCGTGGGAGTCCTGGAGCCGCTGGGCCGCGGTGGCGGCGTCGACGTCGGCGAGGATGATCAGGATGGCGTTCTTCACCTCCCCCTCGGCGGCGGTGAGGGCGGACTCGATCTGCTCGTCGGGGGCGCCGGTCGCGAGCGCGACGATGCGGCGCGAGCGGGCCCGGAGCTTCTCGTTCGAGGCGCGGACGTCGACCATGAGGTTCCCGTAGGTCTTGCCCAGCCGGATCATGGTGATCGTCGAGATCATGTTGAGGACCAGCTTCTGCGCCGTACCCGCCTTCAACCGGGTGGAACCGGTGAGGAGTTCGGGCCCGGCGACGACCTCGATGCCGTGCTCGGCGGCGGCCGCCAGCGCGCTGTCCGCGTTGCAGGACAGGCCGATGGTGAGCGCGCCGAGGGCGCGGGCGTGCTCGACGGCGCCGATGGCGTACGGGGTGCGGCCGGAGGCGGAGATGCCGACGACGGTGTCGTCGGGGCCGACGCCGAGGGCGTCCAGGTCGGAGGCGGCGAGCTCCTTGGAGTCCTCGGCGCCCTCGACGGCCTGGATCATCGCGGACGGGCCGCCCGCGATCAGGCCGACGACCTGGGAGGGGTCGGTGTTGAAGGTCGGCGGGCACTCGCTGGCGTCGAGGACGCCGAGCCGCCCGGCGGTGCCGGCGCCCAGGTAGAGCAGCCGGCCGCCGCGCGCCATCCGCTCGGCGGTCGCGTCGATCGCGGCGGCGATGGCGGGCAGCTCGCGGGCGACGGCGGCGGGGACGGACTGGTCCTCGCCGTTCATCGTGCGGGCGATCTCCAGGGTGGACAGCCGGTCGATCTCGGCCAGTTCGGGACGGAACGCCTCGGTGGTGAGGGTGGCCAGCTGGGCGCGGAGCTCGGAGTACGTGGTGGACACGGCGGGCTGCTTTCTTTCCTGGATCGGTGGGGGGTCAGCGGGTGGTGGTGCGGGGGGAGTGGCGGTGGGCGAGGGCTTCGTACGAGGCCGCGAGGGCAGGGGCCGCGGTCTCGTACGTACGCTGCGTGACACAGGTGAACAGGCAGTCCACAACCAGGAGTTGACTGGTACGGGACGACATTGCGGCGGGTCTCAGCTCGCTCTCGCGGGCGGTGGAGGTGGTCAGCACGTGGTCGGCGTACTGGCTGACGGGCCCGTCCGGGCGGCCGGTGATCGCGACGGTGGTGGCGCCGTGCTCGAAGGCGACCCGGAGCGGTTCTATGACGTCGCCGGTCGAGCCGGAGTGGGTGATGGCGAGGGCGACGTCGCCGGAGCGGAGCTGCACGGCGTTGGTGACGGCGAGGTGCGGGTCGCTGTGCGCGTGGGCGACGAGACCGATCCGCAGCAGCTTCTGCACGAGGTCCTGGGCGACGAGCCCGGAGGCGCCGACGCCGTACACGTCGATGCGGCGGGCGGTGGCGCAGGCGGCGGCGACGGCGCCGAGCTGCACGGTGTCGAGCCCGGCGGCGGTGTCGGCGAGGGTCTGGCGCTCGTCGTGGGCGAGCTTGGCGACGACGTCGGCGACCGGGTCGTCGACGGCGATGTCGGCGGTGACGGAAGGAGCCCGCCCGGACTGCTGCTGGGCGGCGAGCCCGGCGAGCGCGAGCCGCAGGTCGCGGTAGCCGGGGTAGCCGAGGATCCGCGCGGTGCGGACGACGGTGGCCTCGCTGGTGCCGGTCAGCTCGGCGAGTCCGGTGACCGTGAGCGCCGCGCACCCGGCGGGGTCCCCGGCGACGGCCTCGGCGACCCGCTGCATGGAACGGGTCATGGAGGGGGCGAGGGTCCGCACCTTGGCGGCGAGGGCGGCGGGTACGGGGGGCGCGGGGGCGGCGGGAGAGGGTAGGGGCACCTCACCGCTGAAAGTTTCCTTCACGTCACTGGTCACGCTTGAAAGATACTTTCACGAGGCCGTTCCGTACAAGAGCCCGTAGGACCCGGATAAGAAGGGGACCTTCGTCCTTCGGGAGGCGACGGGGGACAATGACCCCATGGACGACATCGACCCCGTGGAGCAGGCGCTGCACGCCGCTCGCGCACTGGTGCTGGCCGACCTCGCGGCCCGTGACGTGGCCGCCGCCCAGGTCGTGTCGATGGTGGAGGACGCGGTGACGCACCGCCGCTGGTGGGTCGAGCAGTGGCCCCAGGGGGCGGAGTACGTGGCCGGCCTGGTCGCCCAGGACGTCCAGGACGCCCTCCTCGAAGCCTACGGCCGCTGGCCCCTCTGCCCCGTCTGCGCCTCCGGCGACCCCCACGCCCTGGACGTGGAACCCGAACTGGGCCCGGACCCGCACTGGGTCTGCGGCAAGCAGGGGGTCGTGGTGGCGAGGGTGGGCGGGCTGACGTGAGAGCCGGAGAGGGGATGCCCGCGGCACGAGGACGCGTCCACACCCCCACGACGACGCGGGCCCCCGGCGGCCGACGATGACCCTCTACATCGACCCCCCGACCTGGCCCGGCCACGGCCGCATGTGGTCCCACCTGGTCAGCGACACCTCCTTCGAAGAACTCCACACCTTCGCCGCGGCCCTGGGCGTCCCCCCAAGAGGCTTCGAACGCGACCACTACGACATCCCCTCCGACCACTACAAGTCCGCGATCGATGCCGGCGCCGTCCCGGTCGGCTCCAAAGAACTCCTCCACCGCCTCACAACAGCCGGCCTCCGCCGCCCGAAGAACCGCCCGGCGGGGGGATAGGGCGGCCTCCCGGAGGAGGGCCGGACCCGAGGCGAGGTCTGCCTGGCGGCCAGACCGTGCGGCGGGGGCTTTCCCGTTCTGGAAACCGGAACCTCTTGCCGCCGCCCCACCCCGCCCGCAACCATCGGAGACACCTACGGGAAGGGGAGCGTCGTGAAGGTGACCATGCTGGCGAAGAGCTGTGACAAGCGGGACTGCCCCACCATCTATCAGACCGACCGGGGCACGATCCTCGTACAAGGGGAGACCCCGACCGACCACGGGCTCACCCTTCCCGATCACGAAACGCTCGTAGAGATCCCCATGGAACTGATCCGGCAGGCGTTCGGAGACACCGCACGTGCCTGACCTCTCCCTGGGCGACATGTTCGACGGCTTCCGCCGGGAGGCATTCCGGCTGGAGACGCTGGACGACTACAGCCGCTCCGGCAGCGTCGACGCCTACCGGCGGTTTCTCGACGGCGAGCCGATGCCGGACGACTACAACGCCGACTGGCTCGACGAGGTCGGGGCATGGACCCGCTCGGGGCGCAGGGTCTACCGCGTCCACGTCCTCCGCCGCCCCCTCACCCCCTACCTGAGGTTCGAGCTCGGGTGGGGGTACGTCACGAACGCGACGGCTGGGGAGGAGTTCTTCATCCTCGACGTCACGGATCAGGCCAACCCTCTGGAGAACGCGGGGGACTTCTGGCTCTTCGACTCCGTCACCGCCGTGCCCATGCGCTACACGGAGGACGGCAGGTTCGGCGGCGCCGAGGTACTGCCGGACGCCGACGGGCCCGCGTACAAGGCGTACAGGGATACGGCCCTGACCCACGCCGTGCCGTTCGCCGACTGGTGGACCCAGCACGCCGAATGAACCGTTCAGAGCTTGGCGTCGCGCTGCGGGCCTTGCGGGTCACTTCCGGGAAGGAAGCCAAAGCCGTTGCCCGCAGCGCTGTCATGTCTCCCAGCAAGCTGAGCAAGATCGAGACGGGGAAGCTGTCTCCGAGCGCCGACGATGTGGATCGCATCCTCACCGCCCTCGAAGTGTCGGAGGCGGTCAAGGCCGAGTACATGGACGCGGCCCGCGCCGTGGCCACAGAGGCCACGGCCTGGCGACTGATCCAGCGCGCGGGGCTCCACAAGGCACAGGAGCGGCTGAGGGCCATCGAGGCCCGGACGAGCCTTCTGCGAGTGTTCCAGCCGGCACTCGTCCCCGGCCTCCTCCAGACCCCCGAGTACGCGCGCGCGATCCTGTCCCGTCACGACGACCTGACCGAGGAGACCGTACGGCGCACCGTGGCGGCGCGGCTCGAAAGGCAAGCCGTGCTCTACGACGAGGCCAAGACGTTCCGGTTCGTCATCACGGAACCGGTGCTGCGATGGCTCATCGTCCCGCCCATGGTCATGGTCGGCCAGCTCGACAAGCTGATCTCCGTCACCCGACTCCCGAACATGGATCTCCGCGTGGTCCCCCTCGTGGGGCCCAAGCGTGACATCCCGAACCACGCGTTCGTCGTCAGGGACGACCGGGCCGTGACCGTCGAGACCGTGCACGCGGAGGTGGTCGTGACCGACCCTCGGGACGTGGCCGTGTACGTGGCGAAGTTCGACGACTTCGCCGAAGACGCCGTAACCGGTGCGGAGTCGACCGGTCTGCTCGAAGGCATCCGGGACGAACTCTTGCGGCAACGGGAAAGCCTCTAGATCGCCGTCGTCCTCGGGACGACTCTGGACGGCATGGCGACCGATGACATCACGGACGAGTACGGCACACACGCCCCGTCGGGGCACAGGTGTCGGCGGTGCGGGCAGCCGATCGGGCGGGGCGAGCGGGTACGGCGCGGGTTCGTGTCCGGCACCGACGCCGGGTGCCTCGCGAACGTCGTCTACCGGCACGCGGGCGTTAGGTGCCCGAGGCCGTCGTGATCACCACGGCGGACGTCGGGAAGCTCGTCCGGGACGCGTACGGACGCGTCGGAGGGCATGACGGCCGAGTGCTCGTACGCGCGTCGTCCTCGGCGCACGACGCTCCCGGCACCCGGGAACGGCGGTAGGGGGTGGCCGGCACCCCCGGACACGGTCACCCGCCGCTCAGCGCGATCACCACCCACCACTGCCACCGCTGCGGTCGCAGGACCCTCGGCGTGCACGGCCGCTACGCCTGCACCCGCTGCGGCTACGCCAACCCGTCGAGCGAGGGCACCGCCCCGCTCCCCACGGCTCCGCCCCTGCGAGCCGGTCACTCTCATGGAAGGACTTCCGATGACGGTCGCACCTGAAAGGCCGCCGGCTCTCCGGCGTGGCGGGGACCTCGTGTCCCCCGAACTGTTCGACTGCCTGACGGCGTTCTGCGCCGACGAGTACCGCCTCGACGCGGAGACGGCCCGCAGGATCACGGACGAGGCCCTCGCCTTCCTCTACGTGGCGGGCACCACCGGGCAGGACCATGTCATGGCGCCCAGCAAGGCCGTGGATCCCGCCTGGCACGCGTTCATGCTGCACAGCCAGGAGTACTCCGCCTGGTGCCAGGAGCACTTCGGCCGCTACCTGCACCACGCCCCGAACTCCAAGACCCGCACCGTGGGCCTGATGTACGCCGTCACGGACGCCATCCGCGACGCCGGGTTCACCGTCGACCCCTCCCTCTGGGGCCTCGCCGCCGACTGCAACGAACCGGCCTGCTGCTCCGACGGCCCCTGCTGCTGACGCCCTCGGAGCCGACACCATGCACCACGCCCAGGGCGCGGAAGGCCGCACCCGGACCTGCGTCTTTCCGCTCTTCGGGACCGTCATCGGCTACGCCACCCACCACCTCGACCGGCGGCGCCTGGGGGAGGTCGGCATCGTCGGCGCGCTGACGCCGGGCGCGGACGCGTCCTGGTTGTGGCAGATGGCGGCCCGCATGAACAAGGAAACCGCCACCGAGATCGAGAAAGGCAGATGGATCATGCTGCAAGCCCACCGGGCCTTCCTCTGCGGTGACCTGCTCGCCCGCTGGGAGGAGACGGGGTGGAAGCTGGCGCCCGGTGGGAGGCGGGTCGACTTCGGCGGTGCGTACTGCAACCGGTACGAACTCTGGACCGGGGAATTGACCGTCGAAGGAACCACCCCGGAGATGGTGGCGGCGAAACCCACCCGGTATCCGGCATGGCAGACGGACAGCAGGTGACGCGGTGCACCGACTGGCGGGAGAGAGACGTATGGGCGAAGCGATTCCTCCCCCCGGCGAAGCCGTCGACCGGCTCAGGGAACGTGTAGGTGAGCCCCTGACGGCCCGGCTCCTGAGTGACCGGCGTGGTTCGCGGGCGTGGAAGGTGCACGGTCCCTGGGGAGCCGTCGCGCTGAAGGCGAACGACCCCGGCGGGGACATGGCGCGGGACAAGGCGGCGGAGCTGGCGCAGGAGGACGGTCACCTCGTACGGCTCGTCGGCGCGGGTGCGCTGTGTCCTGGGTATCGGGTGGACGCGGGCACGTGGGAGGGCGGCAGGTGGCTCGCGGTGCGGTGGGTCGAGGGCCGACCGGTGTGGGAGGCGTTCGCTCCGGCGCGGGCCGGGGAAGGGCCGGGTGCGCGGACGTGGCTTCTCGGCGTCGCCCGGACGTGGGCCGGGTGCCTGGCGCGGATGCACGTGGCCGGGTGGGCCCACGCGGACGTCCAGCCGACCAACACCCTGGTCGCGGCCGACGGGCGGGTGGCGGTCATCGACTACGCGCTCGCCTGTGGCCCCGGCGACGGCCCGCGGCTGCCCTACCGGGGCGCCCTCACCCACACCACCGCCCCCGAGATCGCGGAGGCCCTCCTCACTACCACCGGCGACACCCACGTCCGGGCCACTCCGGCGGCGGACGTCTGGGGGCTGGGCGCGTCGCTGTACTGGTGCTGGAGCGGACGGCGCCCCGTCGCCTACGAGGACGGGGACGCCCGTACGGCGAAACTGGCCGCGATCGCCGAAGCCGCCTGCGTACCCCTCCCGGAGGTCCGCCCCTGGCGGTTTCCGGAGTTCGAGGCCGTGATCACCGCGTGCCTCTCCCCAGCACCGGAGGCTCGCCCCAAGGCCGCCGCGCTCGTCGGCCTCCTCATCCGGTGACCACCACTGGGGCCTGCCGAGTGACGAGGTTTCTCCGTAGCCGGGTCAGTGCGTGCGGTCGGACAGTTCCTGTTCCGCCGGTGCGGCCTGGGCGCCCATCACCACGTGGGACTTTTTCGGGCGGGTCAGGCGGAGGGAGAGGGCGGCTGTGGCGAGGGCCAGGAGGGTCATGGTGGCGCCGGCCCAGGCGGGGGAGGCGTAGCCGAGGTCGGCGTCGATGACGGTGCCGCCTAGCCAGGGGCCGCCGGTGTTGCCGAGGTTGAAGGCGGCGGTGGTGGTGGCGCCGGCGAGGGTGGGGGCGGCGCCGGCGACGTTGAACATGCGGGCGTTGAGGGCGGGGGCCGTGTAGAAGGCGGAGACGCCGAGGAGGAAGGTGAGGGTGATCGTGGCTACCGGGCTGGAGGAGAGAAGGGCCAGGGCTACGAGGAAGACCGTGGAGGCCGTGATGCCGGTGAGCAGGACGCCGAAGAGGTGGGCGTCGGCGACCCGGCCGCCGATCGTCGTGCCGATCAGGGCGCCGATGCCGAAGAGCGCGAGGACGCCCGACACCCAGCCCTTGTCCAGGCCCGAGACGTCGGTGAGCAGCGGAGCCAGGTACGAGAAGGCGCAGAAGACGCCGCCCGCGGCCAGGGCGGTGATCACGATCGAGAGGAGGACCTGGCGGTCGCCGTAGATCTTCAGCTCGCGCTTGAGGCGGGGCTTCGTCTCCGGGAGCGGGATGTGCGGGATGCGGGTGACCACGCCGACCAGGGCGATGGCGGAGGCGGCGCCGACGGCCCAGAAGGCGGAGCGCCAGCCGAGGTGCTCGCCGAGGAAGGCGCCGGCGGGGACGCCGAGGACGTTGGCGATGGAGAGGCCGCCGATCATGACGGCCATCGCCCGGGCACGGCTGCTCTGCGGGACCATCGCGATGGCCACCGCCGCCCCGACCGCCCAGAACCCGGCGCAGGCGAGCGCGCTGATCACGCGGGAGGCGAAGAGGATCCCGTAGGTCGGGGCGAGCGCGCCGGCTATCTGCCCGAGGCCGAAGACGGTGATCAGGGAGATCAGTGTGGTCTTGCGGGGGAGACGCAGGGCCGCCACCGCGAGCAGCGGGGCGCCGACGACCATGCCGATCGCGAAGGCCGAGATCAGGAGCCCGGCCTGCGGGATGGAGACGTCCATGTCCTCCGCGATGGGCGGCAGGAGGCCGGAGAGCATGAACTCGCTCGTGCCGAGCGCGAAGACGGAGAGGCCCAGGATGTAGACGGCCAGGGGCATCCGGGTGGTGGCGGAGGGTGACGGGGCGGAGGGGGACGGGGCGGGGGAGGGCGGCGTGGGGTCGGCGGAGGGAGACGGCATGACATGCGTCAACCGGGGATTCGTCCCTGTCATTCCGGAGCTTCCGGAGTTTCCGGTTCTTCTCGCGATGCGAGACGAGACGGGAGCCTGCTCCCCGATCCCCGATCCCCGTCCCCCTTCGTCAGAGCCTGTCGAGCTGCGCCCGTACGAACGCCTCCGGGATCGCCGCCTTCTCCGCGTCCAGCATGTTGACGCCGTAGAACGCCGCGATGACGTTGCCGCTGCGGACGACGGTGTACGTCATGGGGACCTTCTGCTTGCCGATGTCGCCGGTGACCCGGTACGCGACGGCCTCGTCGCCCAGCTTCGGGGCGGGCAGGGGGTCGACCTTGCCGTAGGTGAGGCCGAGGGTCTTGAAGCCCTTGGGGCAGGCGGGGACGGCGTCGCGGAGCTCGTTCATGACGCGGGTGGCGTTCTCGTCCGAGTGGGAGGCGAGCCACATGGAGCCGACGGTGGCGTTCGCGGCCTCGGCGGCCTGGAGGGAGCGGTGGGCGGTGGCGACCGGGGCGATGTGGGTGAAGCCGCCGATGAGGCTGGCCAGCGGCTGGCACTTCTTCCGGTCGGCCTCCATGTCGCGGCCGGCCTCGACCTCGGCCTTGGCGATCCTCTTGGCGTCGAATCCGGCGGCGCGGCCGGTGACGATCGCCTTCTCCAGGGCGGGCGTGTCCAGCGTGCCGAGGCGCTTCGCCTCGGCGGCCTCCTTGTCGGCGGCGCTCTCCGCGGCGCTTTCCGCGGTCTTTTCCGCGGCCTTCTGCGGCTTTTCCTCGGATTTCCCGGATTCGCCGCTGCACGCGGAGGCGAGGAACAGCGCCGGTATTACGGCGGCGATCGAAAGGGCGCTGCGCAGTCTCATGTTCTTTGTTCTTTCCCGGTGTTCACTCGCGTGCGGATCACAGGCGAAATGATCTTACTGGTGGCCGTCGATCCGCACCGTCACGTTTTGGCGTCGGTGCGCGGGCCTGTCCATTTCGCTGGTTCGCCCTTTTTGTTCCCTGGCGGGCGTGTCGGTTTACGTCCAGTAACAACATGATCAAGAACGGGCTCGCTTTGTCCCCTTCTGGGGTTCCGCGTACCTCTAGGCGAAGATTATTTGATCTTCACCTGGGGAGTGCCGCGTGACATCGTCGCGGCGTAAGCGGCAGCGGAGTTCAGGGGTGGGGGCCAGCCGCTCCTTTGGCATGCCCATGAGCACTGCTGCCTCGCGATCGAGACAGATTGTCAGGCACACATGTCCTTGTTCAGGGACGTCGGCAGGCGCCGGCGTCGCATCCGAAGGGCCCTCGCACGGGCCACCGGGGTCACGGCACTCGCCACGGCGACCGCCGTCCTCGCCGGAGTCATCCAGGGCGCACCCGCCCTGGCCGACACCGTGCCGGAGGAAGACACCGGCCTCTACCGCAACAGCGTCGGCGAGCAGCGCCGGCTCGACCGCTGTCTCACCGGCGTGGCACTGCACGTCGGCGGCCCTCAGCTGAAGGCCAAGGCGATCGAGGGGCTCACCGGCAGCGACGAGCAACTCCGCACGACCGTCGGCGACATCGGGTGGATCGGCTACGGCCCGCTCGGCCAGGCCAAGGACGCCGACGGAGAGAGCGCCTCCGCCGACATCGACGCCTTCGCCGCGCGCACCGAGGCCCTCAACACGGCGAACAAGCCGTACCGCGAGTCCGCCTGGGACAACGACGCGATGGAGTGGCACGCGCCGGAGTTCGGCGCGGACGTCAGCTACTTCACCGCGCTCGCGCAGGTCCAGCTCGCCGTGCCGCTCGGCTACGACGGCGACAGCAAGGCCGGCGAGGAGGCGGTGGCCAAGGTCCGCGCCCTCGTCGAGGAGAACCGCGGCAAGGACAGCTGGCACGACTTCGCCGCCGACGTCATGCTCGACGACATCGCCTGGGAGTGGGCGCGGGGTACGACCTCCAGCGACATCGCCTCCTACCTGCGGCGCGGCGGCTACGCCTCGGCGGAGCCCGTCAAGGACTCGCCCGAGTACCGGGTCGAGGTCGAGGACCTGAAGCAGGCGTGGGCCGCCTGCGACCACCAGAACCCGATCGACCCCCGCCGCATGCTCAACGCGCCCCTGATGACCGCCATGGTCGAGTGGGAGCTGGAGTACGCCGGCCAGGCGTCCCAGCGCGCCACGATCATCCAGGCGGAGGCCGACGCCGCCGAGGCGACCCGGCTGGCCACCGAGGACATGATCGAGGCGATCCGCCAGGCGTGGATCGCCGAGCAGATCCTGATCTGGCGCAAGCACTGGCAGGACGTCCTCGCCAACGACCCCGACACCATCTTCGAGAAGCCCGACCAGGCGTTCTACGACAAGGCCACGGCCGACCTCGCCGCCGCCCGCACCGAGGCCGCCGCCCGCGCCGCCTCCGCGAACACCCACGCCGCCTCCGCCGCGGCCGCGGTGCAGCGGGCCGCGACCGCCCAGCAGGAAGCCTGGGCCGTCGCCGACGCCGCCCAGGTGCCCCGGGGCCGGGGCCTGATGTACGCGCAGCAGTCGGTGCAGGTCACCCGCGCCTCCGCCGCGGCGGCCCAGGCCGCCGCCAAGGCGACCGAGACCGCCCGGTCGGCCGCGAACGCCACCGTCGCCGACGCGGACGCCCTGCTCGCGAAGGCGCAGACCGAGTCCCACGCGCTCAACACCGAGTTCCGCCGGGTCGCCGCCGAGGAGGCCGCGTCCCAGGCGAAGGCCGCCGCCGACAGCGCCGTGGCCAACGCCGCTGCCGCCGCCACGGCCGCCGAGACCGCCGAGTCGGCCCGTACGACGGCCGAGCAGAAGCGGGACAAGGCCCAGTCGGCCGCCGCGACCGCCGCGTCCGAGCGGGCGAAGGCGCAGGCCGAGAAGGCCACCGCCGTCGCCGCCCGCGCCAAGGCCGCGACCGAGCGGGCCAAGGCCGCCGAGGCCGAGGGCCGCGCGGGGACGCAGAAGACCGCCGCGCAGAGCGCCGACACGGCCGCCGGCACGGCGTCCACCGACGCGAAGGCGAAGCGGAAGACCGCCGGCGAGAAGGCGCAGGCCGCCCAGGCCGCGCGCGAGAAGGCCGTCGCCGCCCTCCAGGCGAAGCAGGCCACCGCGGCCCGCGCCGCCGCACTGGAGGCCGCGGCCGCCGCCGCCGAGGGCAAGGCCACCGCGGCCGAGACCCGCGCCGCTGCCACCGCCGCCCGCACGGCCGCCACCCAGGCCGCCGAGGCCGCGACCGCCGCGCAGACCGCCGCCGACCAGGCCACCGCCGCCGCGGTGTCCGCCCGGTCCGCCGCCACCACCGCCGAGGGCGCCGCCGAGCGCGCCGAGGCCAACGCGAGCAAGGCGTGGGAGGCGTACTACTCCTCGGTCGGCGCGGCCTCGTCCGCGCACGCCGCCGCCGCCACCGCCCTCGACGCGTCGCAGGACGCGGCGATCCGCGCGGACAACGCGGCCACCGCGTCGGAGAACGCCACCGAGCTCGCCGCCAAGGCGAAGGAGGAGGCCGCCGCCGCGCAGACCGGAGCCGACGACGCGGTGAAGTCCGCCGCGACCGTCGTCGGCCGCGCCTACGCCGCCGGCCAGGCCGCGCTCGCCGCCCGCGACAGCGCCAAGGCGGCCACCGCCGCCTCCGACGAGGCCATCGCCGCGGGCAGCCCGTACCAGGAGAAGGACTCGTCCGCCGCGTTCGCGGTCCTGGTCGGCCAGTCGTCGAAGACGATCGCCGAGCAGCAGGCCGCCGCCGCGGAGGCCAAGGCGACCGAGGCCGCCCAGGCCGCGGCCGACGCCGAGGCCGCCGCCGCCCAGGCCCAGGGCGACGCGAAGGCCGCCGCCGAGGCCGCCTCCCGCGCCGCCGCCGACTCGGTCCGCGCCGTCGAGGCCGTCACCCGCGCCCAGGCGTCCGCCGCCCAGGCGTCCGCCGCGCAGGCCGGGGCGAAGACCGCCGCCGAGACCGCGTCGACCCACGCCCAGCAGGCCGGGAACGACGCGCTCAGCGCCCGTAACACCGCGGACGAGGTCGCGAGCGAGGCCACCGAGGCCGACCGCGAGGCGACCGACGCCGAGCGGCACGCCGCCGAGGCGAACGAGAAGGCCGGACGCTCCACGGAGGCCGCCGAGGCCGCCGCGCGCAAGGCCGCCGAGGCCGAACAGGACGCCAAGGACGCCGAGTCCAAGGCGTCCGACGCCACCGGCGACTCCACCGCCGCCGAGGAGGCCGCGAAGAAGGCCGAGGAGGAGCAGCGGGCGAAGAACGAGGCCGCGCACAAGGAGGCGCTCGCCGAGGGCGTCACCCCCATCGAGGGCGGCGCGGACAACTGGCCCGCGCTCGGTGAGCGGGAGGAGAAGATCCTCCTCGACGCCTGCGGCCAGACCTGTGTCGACGACTACCGCGCCGGGCTCGCGGCCGTGTCCGTGGACATCGTCCGCTGGACGACGGACAACGGCGGGCAGATCCTCTTCGACCAGCTCGACGCGGCCCAGGTCAAGCAGTGTCTGGCGACCTCCGACGTCGAGGACTGCCTCTGGGACCTCGTCGACGTCGCGGCGCACGCCGCGATCGTGGGCCGGGTGCCCGCGCTCGCGACGGCGGTCGAGCAGGTCTCCACCGGCGTCCGGCGGATCTTCGTCGACGCCGACAACGCCCTGCGCCGGCTGCACGAGCTGACGGCCGTCATCAAGGACGTCCGCTCCACGCCGCGCCTCAACCGGTGCCTCGCCGGTGTCGCCCTGCACGCGGGCGGCGCCAAGATGAAGGCCAAGGCCATCGAGGGCCTGAGCGGCACCGACGCCCAGCTGGACGCCGTCATCGGCGACGTCGGCTGGATCGGGTTCATGCCCCTGGGGCAGGCCCGCGACCAGGACCGGGACGCCGGCTTCGCGTACATGGACGCCGTCGCGGCCCGCGAGTCCGTCCTGGAGGACGCCAACCGGCCGTACGCGATGAGCTCGTTCGACGAGGGCATCACGCTCCACGCGCCCGAGTTCGGCGCCGACATCCTCGGCTTCACCCTCTCCGCGCAGGCGAAGGTGTCCGAGCGGCTCGGCTGGGACGACCACACCAACCCGAGCGCAGAGGCGCTGGCCCGGGCCCGGCAGATCACCGAGCAGAACCGCGGCAAGGACACCTGGCACGACTTCGCGGCGGACGTGATGCTGCGGGACGCCAACGTGTCCAACACCCGCTTCTCCGGCGGCACCACCGCCACGGACATCGCGTCCTACCTCAAGCACGGCGGCTTCCTCGGCGAGAAGGTCGTCGCGGGGACGCCCGAGTTCCGCATCGAGGTCGAGAACCTCAAGCAGGCGTGGGCCGCGTGCGACCACGCCGAGCCGGTCGACCCGCGCAACGCCCTGTCCGAGGCCGCCTCGCAGGCCGCGTTCGAGTGGGAGGCGGAGTACGCCGGCCAGGCCGCGCCGCGCGCGCTCATCATGCGCGCGGAGGCGGACGCCGCCGCCGCGACCCGTGCCGCCGCCGACAGCATGGTGGAGGCGATCGGGCAGGCGTGGCTCGCCGACCAGATCCTGCGCTGGCAGAAGTACTGGCACGACGAGCTGGAGCGCGACCCGAAGCACATCCTGAAGCCGAAGAAGGCGCTGTTCGACCGGGCCAACACGGACCTGGCGAAGGCCCGCGGCCGGATCCAGGCGCTCGTCGCCGTCGCCAAGGAGCAGTCCACCGCGGCGAACGCCGCCGCCCAGCGGGCGGTCGCGGCGCAGGCGGACGCCTGGGCCATCGCCGACGCGACCGAGGTGCCGCGCGGCCGGGGCCTGATGTACGCCCAGCAGTCGGTGCAGGTCGCCCGTGCCTCGGGCGCCGCCGCCACCGCCGCCGCCAAGGCGACGGAGACGGCGTTCAACGCGGCGAAGGCCACGGTCTCGACCTCGCAGACGCTGCTGGCGCTGGCGAACACCGAGTCCCACGCGCTGAAGACCGAGTTCCACCGGATCGCCGCCCAGGAGGCCGCCGCGCAGGCGAAGGCCGCCGCGGACAGCGCCGACCGGGAGGCGGCCGAGGCCGAGGCCAACCTCAAGATCGCCAAGGAGGCGCAGGCCACCGCCGAGCGCGAGGAGCAGGAGGCCAAGACCGCGGCCGGCACGGCGCAGGCCAAGCGCGCCGAGGCCGAGCTGGAGCGCGCCGTCGCCGCCGCCGAGCGGGCCACGGCCGAGACCGAGCGGGACAAGGCATCCGCGGCCGAGGCCCGTGCGGTCCAGGAGCAGGGCAAGGCGAGCACCGCCGCCACCTCGGCCAGGAGCTCCGGCGCCACGGCCGCGTCCAAGCGGGACGACGCGGCGGAGGCCGAGCAGGAGGCGAGGCTCGCGCGCGACCGCGCGGTCGTCGCCGAGCGTGAGCAGAAGGCGGCCGAGTCCAGGGCCGCGGCGACCGAGGCGGCCGCCCAGGCCGCCGTCGGCACCGACGCGGCGGCGGAGACCCGCGCGGCGGCGGACGACGCCCGCGCGGCCGCGACCACGGCGACCACCGCGGCCGTCAACGCGCGCGCAGCGGCCGACGAGGCCACCACCGCCTCGGTCAACTCCCGCGCGGCGGCGACCCGGGCCAACGGCGCCGCCCGCAGGGCCGGGGCGGCCGCCGACGGTGCCTGGTCGGCGTACTACACCGCGGCCGGTTCGGCGGCGGCGGCCCACGCGGCCGCGGCCACCGCGATCGACGCCTCCCAGGCGGCCGCGCAGAACGCGCGGAACGCCGAGGCGGAGTCCGCCAAGGCGTCGGCCGCAGCCGCCACCGCCAAGAAGGAGGCGGCCGCGGCGCACAGCGAGGCGCTGAAGACCGCGCAGTGGGCGGCGAAGGCCGCCGGCTACGCGTACGCCACCGCCCAGGCGGCGAGCGCGGCGCGGGACACCGCGACGCAGGCCGTGAAGCCCGCGAAGGAGGCCGTCGCCCTCGGCACTCCGTACCAGGAGACCGACGCGTCGGCGGCGTTCGCGGTGCTGACCGGCCAGAACGCGCTGACCCTCTCGGAGCAGCAGGCCAAGGCCGCGGAGGCCAAGGCCGTCCAGGCGGCGGCGATGGCGGCGGAGGCCAAGCGCCTCGCCGACCAGGCCGCGGCCGACGACAAGCTGGCGGCCCAGGCGGCAGCCGCCGCGGCGGCCGACGCGGAGCGCGCGGCCAAGGCGGTGAAGCGTGCCCAGGCCGCCGCGGCCGAGGCGGCCAAGGCGGCCAAGGCGGCGCAGGCGGCGGCCGAACGGGCCGACGTGTGGGCCATGCAGGCCGGCAACGACGCCATGCACGCGACGTTCGCGGCCAACGACGCCCTGGCGGACGCCGCCGCGGCGGACGCGGCCGCGACCGAGGCCGAGAAGGACGCCGCCGGTGCCCGTGCGGCGGCCACGACCGCCGAGAACGACGCGGCGGACGCGCGGGACGTCGCCACCCAGGCCGAGGCCGACGCCGACGCGGCGGAGACCTCGGCGTCGAACGCCCAGAACCTCGCGGAGGAGGCCGACGCGGCCGCCACCCGCGCGGAGGAGGCGGAGCGCAAGCGGCTGGAGGAGGAGCGGGCCCGGCACGTCGAGGCCGGTTCCCTGTACAGCGGCGGTCCGCTCAGCGGCGACGACGAGGAGCTGCTGCGGCAGCTCTGCGGCCAGAAGTGCGTCGACGAGTACAAGGACGCCAGGGACCTGGCGTCCGGTGACGTCGAGGCGTGGGTCCGGGCCAACGGCGGCGCGATCCTGATCGAGCTGTTCGGTCTGGACAACATCAAGGAGTGCCTGTCCACCTGGGACTTCGAGGCGTGCGTCTGGGCGCTGATCGACGTGGCGGGGTACCTCGTCCCGGTCACGAAGATCCCGGCGGTGGCCAGGGCGCTGATCTCCATCGGCAAGGCGATCAACGGGTTCTTCGAGTCGTCGAAGCTCGCGAAGAAGCTCCTCGACAAGTACAACTACCTGATGAAGAAGGCCAGGAGCCTTCCTTCCTGTCTGGTTCCCGACCCGAAGCGCCGGTCGTCGGGCACCGCCTCGTACAGCGCGTGGTCGTTCGAGACGGCGTCGTTCAGCTCCTCCGGAGGGGCGAGCTCCAGCAACGACTACGGCTGGCCCGACGACTGGGACGACGGCGCGTCCACGCCCGCCACGGACTACGGCTGGCCCGAGGACTACGTCCCGCCGAGCCAGCAGCCGGAGGACAAGGGCGACTGGAAGCTCGACGGCCTGTGCCGGGCGGTCGAGTTCACCGGGCACTTCGTCAACGGCATCCGCGACGTCCACTTCGACGGCGGTTCCAGGGTCGAGCCGGGCAAGGGCATCTGGAAGGCCAACACCTCGGACTCCATGCTGGAGAAGATCTTCAAGCTGGCGGAGCAGAAGTGCACGAACTGGACACAGGGCTCGCAGACGCGCTATCGGGTCTGCGTCTTCGACCCCGGTCTGGGGACCATCGGCAGGAAGCGGTACGACGGAGAGACTCCGACGTCGCTGGTGGAGCTGGTCGTCTCGCTCGACGGCGACGCGATCACCATGTATCCGAAGTAGTCGTCCGGACGGTCAGGAGTCGGTGAGAGATGAGCATCGCGGTACGCGTGCTGAACCGTGGCAAAGAGGTCCAGGGGGTGTTCGAGGACGATGAGGAGCGCAGTCTCTTCACGTACTGCTGCCTGGCGCCCGACACCACCGTGCGCTGGGGGGTGAACGAGTACCTGGAGACGATCTTCAACTCGAAGCAGGCGTTCCAGCTTCTGCGCGAGATGGAGGAGCTTCCGGAGGAGGAGTTCACCCCCGTCCTGAGGCAGCTCAGGTCGGCGGCGCGGTACGTGTACCACCGCAGCGGTTATCTGTACTTCATCGGCGACTGAGCAGCACTGATCGGAAGACGAGAAACGCCCGGCCGGGACCCCCGGCCGGGCGTTTCGCGTGCGGGGGGCGGTGTCGTCAGGAGCCCGCCGCCAGGTCCGCGAGTTCCTTCTCCAGGTTCTCTCGGGCCTTCTCCTCCCAGACCGCCGCGCCGTAGGGGGTGCGGAAGAGGCGGGGGAGGCCGAGGAGCTGGTGGAGGACGGCGGCGCGGCCTTGGCGGAAGGCGTCTTCGGGGACGAAGGCGTACTCGTCCCGGACCGCCGCCGCATACCCCCTGTAGGTATCCACGTCGCTGGCCAGGATCGCCAGGTCGGCGTCGCACAGGGTCTCGCCGTTGAGGTCGCCGGGGGCGGGGTCGTGGGTGGTGGTGAGGCGGACCAGGCGGGCCACCTCCCGGACCTCGTGGGGCGTCAACCCGGCTTCCGTCAGGGCGCGTTCGGCGAGGGCGGCGGAGCGCTCCTCGTTCTCGGAGCGGTCGGGGCGGTAGACGGCGTCGTGGAACCAGGCGGCGAGGCGGACGAGTTCGAGCTCCCCGCCCTCGCCGCCCAGGTCGGCGAGCTCGTCGACGCGGTCGAGGACGGCCCGCAGGTGGGCGGTGGTGTGGTAGCGCCGCTGCGGTTCGGCCCAGCGGGCCAGCAGGTTCCGGCCGTACGGGGCGGGGTCGGGGCCCCCGCGGCCGGCGCGGGCGGCGAGCAGGGTGGCGTTCCAGCGCCGGAGGAGGTCGCTGGTCTCGGTCGCGGTGTCCTCGGTTGCGGTCATGGGCGCATTGTGCCCGCCGGGGTGGCCGGATCCCCGGCGGAAGCGCGCCCTCATCTCCGTCTTACATACCCCCCATGGGTATGCTACGGTGCTCCGCGAGGTACCCCCCAGGGGTATGCAGTCGCGAGTGAAGGGCAGTGCGATGTCAAACGTCAACCCCCGGCGCTGGTGGGCACTTCTCGTGCTCGCCACCGCCCAGTTCATGGTCATCATGGACACCTCGATCATCGGGGTCGCGCTCCCCGAGATGCAGAAGGACCTGGGCTTCTCCCAGGGCGAGCTCCAGTGGGTCTTCAACGCCTACGTGATCGTCTTCGGCGGCCTGCTGCTCCTCGGCGGACGCCTCTCCGACCTCGTCGGGGCCCGGAAGATCTTCGTCACCGGCTGGGCCGTCATGATCGCCGGCTCGGTGCTCGCCGCCGCCGCGCAGACCGCCTGGGTCGAGATCGCCGGCCGCGCCGTGCAGGGCGTCGGCGGCGCGCTCATCGCGCCCTCCGCGATGACCCTCCTGATGATGCTCTTCATGCACGACCCGAAGGAGCTCGGCAAGGCGATGGCGCTGTACGGCGCCGCCGCCCCGGCCGGCGGCACCGCGGGCGTCTTCCTCGGCGGCGTCTTCACCGAGTGGGCCGCCTGGCAGTGGGTCTTCATCATCTACATCCCGATCGGCCTGGCCACCCTCGCCGCCACCAAGCTCCTCCCCGAGGTCGGGTCCCGCCGCGGCTCCGTCGACGTCCTCGGCGCCGCCGCCGTCACCGCCGGTCTCGCGCTCGCCGTCTTCGCCGTCGTCCGCGCCCCCGAGGTCGGCTGGGGCTCGACGGCCACCGTCCTCCAGCTGGCCGGCGCCGCCGCCCTCCTGGTCCTCTTCTTCGTGATCCAGAAGTCCGTCCGCGAGCCCCTCATGCCGCTCAGCGTCTGGCGGGTCCCGCGCCTCGGCTCGGCCAACCTGGCGATGACGCTGCTCGGCGCCGCGTGGATCCCGATGTGGTACTTCCTCAACCTGTACCTCCAGCAGGTCCTCGGCTACGGGGCCTTCGCCTCCGGCGCCGCGCTGCTCCCGATGACCGTCCTCCTCATGATCTTCATGACGGCCATCACCTCCCGCCTGATGATGAAGGTCGGCGCCAAGCCGCTGATCGGCGGCGGTCTGCTGCTCCTCGCCGCCGGACTGGTCTGGCTCGCCGCCGTCCCGCCCACCGGCACCTTCCTCGTCGACGTCCTGCCCGCCTCGCTGGTCGCCGCGCTCGGCATGTCCCTCGCCTACATCCCGGCGATGATCGCCGCGATGTCCGGCGCCCCGCAGGAGCAGGCCGGTCTCGCCTCCGGCATCGTCAACACCACCTACAACGTCGGCTCCGCGCTCGGCCTCGCCGCCCTCACCGCGGTCGCCATGTCGCAGGGCGCCGACCAGCTCGGCAACCTGCCCAAGCTCACCGAGGGCTTCTCGGCCGCCTTCATCGGCGCCGCGGTCATCGCCGCCGTCGGCGGTGTCATCACCCTCCTGGTGATGAAGAGCGACAAGGCCGTGGCCGCGGAGGCCGCCGCGCCCGCCCCGCAGGGCGAGAAGGTCTCGGCCTGAGCCGCCCGAGCCGCCGGCCACCAGCAGAGCGGTTCTGCCCCGAAGGGGCCGCCCGATGTCCGTCCCGGACGTCGGGCGGCCCCTTTTCCCGTACCCCCGAGCAGCCGTACCCCCAAGCCATACCCCCAGCAGAGGAACCTCATGGAACTGAACACCCGCGCCGTCCACGTCGTCAACGAACCCTTCCCCACCGGCAGTTGGCCCCTCTCCGTCCCCCTCGTGCAGTCCTCCGCCTTCGCCTTCGACTCCGCCGCCGAGCTCGCCGACGCGATGGCGGGGCCCGACGGCCGGTACGTCTACAGCCGCCGCGGCAACCCGACCGTCCGCGCCCTGGAGCAGACCCTCGCGGGCCTGGAGCGGGGCGCGGGGGCCATCGCCTTCGCCTCCGGCATGGGCGCGATCAGCGGCGTCCTGCTCGCGCTCCTGCGCCCCGGCGACCGGGTGGTCGCCCAGCGCTGCCTGTACGGCGGGACGCACGCCGTCCTGGCGGACCTGGCCGGGCGGTACGGGATCGAGGTCGTCCGGATATCCGGCGACGACCCGGCCGAGCTGGAGGCCGCCGCCGTGCACCCGGCCACCCGGCTCCTCGTCCTGGAGACGATCGCCAACCCCACCGGGCAGGTCCCGGACCTCCCCGGGCTGCTCGCCGCCGCCCGCGCCCTCGGGGTGACCAGCCTGGTCGACAACTCGCTCGCCTCGCCCGTGCTGTGCCGCCCGCTGGAGCTCGGCGCCGACATCGTCGTGCACTCCACCACCAAGTACCTCTCCGGGCACTCCGACGTCCTGGGCGGCGCCGCCGTCTTCGCGGACGACGCGCTGCGCCGCCGCGTCTGGCCCCGCACGGTCGAACTGGGCGCCTGCGCCGACCCGTTCGCGGCCTGGCTCACCCTCCGGGGCATCCCCACGCTGCCGCTGCGGATGCGCGAGCACTGCGCGAACGCGGCCGACCTCGCCGAGCGGCTCGCTTCCCGCGCCGGCGTGACGGCCGTGCACCACCCGTGGCGCCCGGACCACCCCTCGTACGCCCTCGCCCGGAAGGTGCTGTCCGGGGGCGGTGGCGGGCTGCTCTCCTTCGAGCTCGCCGGGGGACGGGAGGCGGGCCGGGCCTTCATCGAGCGGGTGCGGCTCGCGAAGCTCGCGCTCTCGCTCGGCGGCGTGGAGACGCTCGTGGCCCATCCGGCGTCCACCTCCCACCGCGAGCTGGACGCGGACGCCCTCGCGGCGGCGGGGATCGCCCCCGGGCTGGTGCGGATGTCCGTCGGCATCGAGGCCGTCGACGACCTCTGGGCCGACGTCGAACAGGCCCTCTCCTGACGCGAGTCGAGGCTTCTTTTGGGTTGACAAAATAAATGACTGATTCGTAGATTGGGTGATGCCAGGAAACGTAGAACTCCTAGGTCAAGGGGGGCGTCCGATGCGCTACTTCGAGGACTTCCGGCCCGGCGACGTCCATGAACTGGGCACCGTCACCGTCACCGCGGAGGAGGTGCTGGACTTCGGCAGGCGCTTCGACCCGCAGCCCTTCCACACGGACCCGGAGCGGGCGAAGGACTCGCCGTTCGGCGGCCTGATCGCGAGCGGCTTCCACACCCAGGCGCTCTTCATGCGCCGGTACGTGGACGGGCTGCTCGCCTACAGCGCCTGCATGGGCTCGCCGGGCATCGACGAGGTCCGCTACCTGCGCCCGGTCCGCCCCGGCGACGTCCTGACCGCCCGCGTCGAGGTCCTCGGCGCCACCCCGTCGCCGTTCAATCCCGCCACCGGCACCGTCAAGCCGCGGTGCACGCTCGTGGCCGCCGACGGGACGGCCGTGTTCAGCATGGTCCTGCACAGCATCTTCCGCCGGCGCCCCGCCGACACCGAGGCCGCGCATCCGTCGTCGATGCCCGCGGCCGAGGATCCCGTCGGCTGCACGGGCGCCCGGGCCAAGGTCTGTGTCCCGGCCATGACCGCCTGACGGGTCCGTATGCCCGCCCGGCCCTGAACACGGCCGTCCGTACTACCGGACACCACCGGACATCGACCGGATTCCGACCGGACATCACCGGACTTCAACCGAAGGGGGACCTCCCGTGGAGGCCGTATCCCGCACCGCCCAGTGGACCGCCGCCGCGCGGGCCCTGGAGACCGAGCGCGAGGACCGGCTGTTCGCCGATCCCTACGCGCGCACCGTCGCCGACGAGATCGGCTTCGAGCTGCTCAAGCGCTACGACGGCGGCGGCATCGTCCCGTTCCTCGCCATCCGCACCACCTACCTCGACCGGGCGATCGTCCGGGCCGTCCAGGAGCGCGGCATCCGCCAGGTGGTCTTCCTCGCCGCCGGCATGGACACCCGCTTCTACCGGCTGCCGTGGCCCGCCGGCGTCACCGTCTACGAGCTCGACCGCCCCGCCCTCCTCGACGCCAAGGCCGGCATGCTCGCCGACGAGCCGCGGCCCGCCGACCGCACCCGCGTCGCCGTCCCCGTCGACCTCACCCAGGACTGGACGGGGCCGCTGAAGGAGGCCGGCTGGAAGAGCGACGAGCCGGTCCTCTGGGTCGTCGAGGGCCTGCTGTTCTTCCTCCCCGAGCAGGCCGTACGGACCCTGATCGCGACGCTCTCCGCCCACGCCGCGCCCGGCTCCGTACTGCTCGGCGACGTCATCTCCCGGGCCGCCCTCACCAACCCCCTCGCCCGCGGCTTCATGAAGGCCCTGGAGGAGGACGGCAACCCCTGGCTCTTCGGCACCGAGGAGCCCGAGGCGCTGCTCGCCGACTGTGGCTGGTCCGTCCGCGAGGTGCGCCAGCCCGGCGAGCCCGGCGCCGACTTCGACCGCTGGCCCTACCCCGTCCCGGCCCGCACGGTCCCGGGCGTGCCCCGCTCCTTCCTGTTCACCTGCGACCTGCCGGCCGCGCCCGGATACGACGAGGAGGTGGCCGCGTGAGCGCCCACGACTTCCACCAGAGAGTCATCACCGACGCCGGAGCCGCCGTCCGCGGCCTGACCGTCGCCCTCGGCGAGCGCCTCGGCCTCTACAAGGCGCTCGCCGCCCACGGCCCGCTCACCGTCGGCGAGCTCGCCGCGCGCACCGGCACGAACGAGCGGTACGTCGAGGAGTGGCTGCACGCCCAGCTCTCCGCCGGGTACGTCGAGCGGCACCCGAGCTCGCTCACGTACACCCTCCCCGCCGACCACGCCGAGGTGCTCGCCGACCCGAAGGCCGTCACCTTCGCCGCCGGCTTCTTCACCGCCCTCAAGGCGCTGTACGCCACCGAGGATCTGCTGGTGGAGGCGTACCGCTCCGGGGACGGCGTCGGCTGGGCCGAGCACGACGCGGCCCTCGACACGGGCATGGGCTCCTTCTTCCAGCCGACGTACGAGCACAAGCTCGTCCCCGACTGGCTGCCCGCCCTCCACGAGGTCACCGGCAAGCTCGGCGCGGGCGGCACCGTCGCCGACGTCGGCTGCGGCGTCGGGCACACCACCCTCCTCATCGCGAAGGCGTTCCCGAACGCCACCGTCCACGGCTTCGACTACTCCGAGGAGGCCATCGCGATCGCCCGCGAGCTGGCCGAGGAGGCCGGTCTCTCCGGGCGGGTCGTCTTCGAGGTCGCCTCCGCCGACGACTACCCCGGCACCGGCTACGACCTGGTCTGCTTCTTCAACGCCCTGCACGACATGGGCGACCCGGTCGCCGCCGCCCAGCACGTCCACAAGTCCCTGGACGCGGACGGCACCTGGATGCTCGTCGAGTCCAACGTCTCCCCGCAGGACATCGACACCCAGACCCCCGCCGCCCGCATGTTCATGGCCCTGTCCGCCGTGATGTGCCTGCCCGTCGCGGTCGCCCAGCGCGGCCCGCACGCGCTCGGCAACCACTCCGGCGAGAAGGCTTTCCGGGCGATCGCCGAGGAGGCCGGCTTCACCCGCTGGCGGCGCGCCACCGAGACCCCCGTGAACGCGGTCTACGAAGTCCGCCCGTAACGCCCGTAAACCCTTCCCGAAGGAGTCCGACCCATGGGCGTGACCGCCCCCCTCCCCGTCAGCGACCGGTTCATGGAGGTCCTGAGCCGCCTCAGCGAGCGCTCGGTCGAGGACTACTACAACCCGTACCAGACCTTCCAGTGGCCCGAGACCCTGGAGGAGAACCGTTTCTGGATGACGCCGGAGCTGCTCACCGTCTTCGGCACCGAGCACTACGACGCCCTCGGTGAGGAAACGCTTCAGCGCCTCTCCAAGTGGGAGTCCGTCAACTTCTACAGCCTCAACGTGCACGGCATCCGCGAGCTCCTCATCGAGGTCGTCGGCCGCATCCACATGCCCGGCTTCGAGGTCCCCTCGGACTTCTTCCACCACTTCATCGGCGAGGAGAACGAACACATGTGGTTCTTCTCCGAGTTCTGCCGCCGCTACGGCCACAAGATCTACGGCTCCACCGCCATGCGCGCCGACGCCGCATGGGAGCCCGAGGTCGAGAACTTCCTCGTCTTCACCCGGATCCTCTTCTTCGAGGAGCTCGTCGACCACTACAACGCCCGGATGGCGAAGGACACTTCGCTCTGCCACACCATCCGCGAGGTCAACCGCATCCACCACCAGGACGAGTCCCGCCACATCGCCTTCGGCCGCGAACTCGTCTCCCTCCTCCACCAGCGCATGTGCGAGGCCGTGCCCGCCGACCGCGTGCGGGAGGTGGAGGCGTACCTCAAGCGGTACGTCGTCTACAGCGTCAACTCCCTCTACAACCCGCACGTGTACAAGGACGCCGGCATCGCCGACCCGCTCGGCCTGCGCAACGCGCTCATCGCCGACCCGGCCCGCCGCGCCCACGAGCGCAAGGCGATCCGCAAGCCGCTCGCCTTCTTCCTGAAGACCGGGATCTTCTCCGACGACACCCTGCCCGTCCTCTGAGAACCCGCGAGCCCCCACCCGTGAGCCCTCACCGAGAGGTGCACCGACCATGACCGTGACCACCCCCGAGACCGTCGGGGCGACCAGGGGCCTGCCGTCCCTGGGGCCGGAGGGGACCCGCCTGCTGCGGCTCCTCGACGACACCTTCGAGCGCTGGGGCGTGTCCGCGGGCGCCCGCCCGATGACCATGCCCCCGCTGCTGCCCGCCGCCGACCTGGCCCGGCTCGACTACTACGACAACTTCCCGCACCAGGCCGTCCTCGCCGCCCCGCTCGACCTGGAGCGGCGCCTCACCACCCCCTTCGACGGCGACCGCGGCCACTGGCCCGCGGCCTCCCTCGAACCGGCCGGCCTCGGCCTCCCCTCCGCCTCCTGCTACGCCGTCTACCTGGACCACCAGGGCCGGCGGGTCGCCGACGACACCCTCGTCACCGTCTGCTCGTGGTGCTTCCGCAAGGAGACCCACTACGAGGGCATGCGGCGCCAACTCGGCTTCCGCATGCGGGAGATCGTCGCCATCGGCGCCCGCGAGCACGCCGAGGACCACCTCACCGCCTTCACCGCCCGCATCGACGCCTTCGCGGAGGCCGTGGGCCTGTCCCTGCGCAAGGAGGCCGCCTGCGACCCCTTCTTCGACAAGGGCAGCTCGAAGGCGCTGCTCCAGCGACTCACCCCGGTGAAGTACGAGTTCCTGTACGAGGACCTGGCGATCGCCTCCGTCAACACGCACCGGAACTTCTTCGGCGAGCGCTGCGACATCACGCTCGCCTCGACCGGCGGCCCGGCCTTCACCAGCTGCGTCGCCTTCGGCCTCGAACGATGGCTGTCCGCGCTGACCCGCCGCCACGGCGGCTGGGAGGCGGCGACCCGGGCGGTCCTGGACGCGGCCGGGCCGGTGATCTGACGTGCCGGCCCGTCCCGTCGCCCCGCCGGCGGGCGGCCTGGGCTGGGCGAACCTCGGCATGGACATCGTGTCCGTCAACCGTGTCCGCCGGCTCCTCGCGCAGTACGGGGAGCGCTTCTTCGAGCGGATGCTCACCCCCGGCGAACTCGCCGACTGCCGCACCTCCTCCGGGCTCGACGTGCTGAGCCTGTGCGGACGGATCGCGGCCAAGGAAGCGGCCTTCAAGACCTTACGGGTCCGGGGCAGGTTCCTGCCCTGGCCGGACATCGTGGTGCGGCGCTCCGAGGGCGGCTGGCCGCTCGTCGAACTCCACGGCGCCGCCGCCGAGATGGCCGCCGGATCCGGCATCGCCGAGATCACCGTGTCCATCAGCCACGACGTGGACTACGCGGTGGCGGTCGCCGCCCCGATCATCGCCCACACCCCACCCACGCAACCGAGTTGAGGAGATCCCCCATGGCCGACGGCCTTCAGCAGGTGAAGAACTGGATCCTGGAGCGCCACCCCGAGCGCCAGGACATCGCCCCCGACCTCGACCTCATCGAGAACCGGCTCATCGACTCCCTCTCCTTCGTCGAGTTCGTCTTCCTCCTGGAGCAGGAGAGCGGCGTCTCCATCCAGATGGAGACCCTGGAGGTCGACGCCATCCGCACCCTCGGCGCCATCGAGACGCACTTCTTCGCCAAGACCGGGGCGGAGGCGGTCCAGGCATGAGCGGCGGCCGCCTGTTCACCTCGGAGTCCGTGACCGAGGGCCATCCCGACAAGATCGCCGACCGGATCAGCGACACCGTCCTGGACGCGCTCCTCGCCCAGGACCCGGGCGCCCGCGTGGCCGTCGAGACGCTGATCACCACCGGCCAGGTCCACATCGCCGGCGAGGTCACCACCACCGCCTACGCGCCGATAGCCCAGCTGGTGCGCGACGCCATCCTGGACATCGGATACGACTCCTCCGCCAAGGGCTTCGACGGCGCCTCCTGCGGCGTCTCGGTGTCGATCGGCGCGCAGTCCCCGGACATCGCGCAGGGCGTCGACACGGCGTACGAGTCCCGGGTCGACGGGGAGGCCGACGCCCTGGCCGCGCAGGGCGCAGGCGACCAGGGCCTCATGTTCGGCTACGCCTGCGACGACACCGCCGAGCTGATGCCGCTGCCGATCGCCCTCGCCCACCGGCTCTCCCGCCGCCTGACCGAGGTCCGCAAGGACGGCACCGTGCCGTACCTGCGGCCCGACGGGAAGACGCAGGTCACCATCGAGTACGACGGCGACCGCCCGGTCCGCCTCGACACCGTCGTCGTCTCCTCGCAGCACGCCGCCGACATCTCCGTCGAGGGCCTGCTCACCCCCGACATCCGCGAGTACGTCGTCGAGCACGTCCTCAAGGAGCTGGTCGAGCAGGGCGTGACCCTGGAGTCCGACGGCTACCGGCTCCTCGTCAACCCGACCGGCCGCTTCGAGGTCGGCGGCCCGATGGGCGACGCGGGCCTCACCGGCCGGAAGATCATCATCGACACGTACGGCGGCATGGCCCGCCACGGCGGCGGCGCCTTCTCCGGCAAGGACCCGTCCAAGGTCGACCGCAGCGCCGCCTACGCCATGCGCTGGGTCGCCAAGAACGTCGTCGCGGCCGGGCTCGCGCGCCGCTGCGAGGTGCAGGTCGCGTACGCCATCGGCAAGGCGGAGCCCGTCGGCCTCTTCGTCGAGACCTTCGGCACCGAGACCGTCCCCGTCGACCGGATCCAGAAGGCCGTCACGGACGTTTTCGACCTGCGCCCCGCCGCGATCATCCGCGACCTGGACCTCAAGCGGCCCGTGTACGCCCAGACCGCCGCGTACGGCCACTTCGGCCGCGAGCTGCCGGACTTCACCTGGGAGCGCACCGACCGGGCCGACGCCCTGAAGAAGGCGGCGGGGGTCTGATCGACATGCGGATCGCTGTCACGGGTTCCATCGCGACCGACCATCTGATGACCTTCCCCGGCTGGTTCAGCGAGCAGCTGCTCGCCGACCGGCTGGACCGGGTCTCCCTGTCGTTCCTCGCCGACAACCTGGAGGTCAGGCGCGGCGGAGTGGCAGCGAACGTCGCCTTCGGACTGGGCGTGCTCGGACTGCGCCCGGTCCTCGTGGGCGCGGTCGGCGCCGACTTCGAGCCGTACCGCGTCTGGCTCAAGGACCACGGCGTCGACACCGACTCGGTGCGCGTCAGCGGCTCCCTGCACACCGCCCGGTTCGTCTGTACGACCGACCGGGCGCAGAACCAGATCGCCACCTTCTACGCGGGGGCGATGGCCGAGGCGCGCGCGATCGACCTCCGCGAGGTCGTCGCGCGCGCCGGCCGGCTGGACCTCGTCCTGGTCTCCCCGGACGACCCCGAGGCGATGCTCCGGCACACCCGCACCTGCCGCGAGCTCGGGATCCCCTTCGCCGCCGACCCCTCGCAGCAGCTCGCGCGGCTCGACGGGGACGCGGTGCGGGAGCTGGTGGACGGGGCCCGGTTCCTGTTCACCAACGAGTACGAGACCGCCCTGCTGCTGGAGAAGACCGGCTGGACGGAGGCGGAGGTGCTGCGCCGGGCGGGCACCTGGGTCACCACCCACGGCGAGGCGGGCGTACGGATCCGGGGCGAGGGCCGCGGCTCGCTGGCCGTGCCCGCCGTCCCGGTCCCCGCGGTGATCGACCCGACCGGCGTCGGCGACGCCTTCCGGGCCGGCTTCCTCGCCGGAACCCTGTGGGGCGTCCCCGAGCGGTGCGCCGCCCAGCTGGGCTGCGCCGTCGCGGCGACCGTCCTCGACTACGTCGGCACCCAGGAGTACCGGCTCCACCGGGAGCCGCTGCTCGACCGGATCCGGACCACCTACGGGGTCGGCTGCACGGCCGCCCTCGTCCCTCACCTGAGGGGACTGTCATGAGGCGTTCCCTGAGGGAGGAGTTCGCCCGGCGGGTGGTCGTGGCGGACGGCGCCATGGGCACCATGCTCCAGGCCGCCGACCCCACCCTGGACGACTTCACGGGCCTGGAGGGCTGCAACGAGATCCTGAACCTCACCCGGCCCGACATCGTCGCCTCCGTCCACCGCGAGTACTTCGCCGCCGGCGTCGACTGCGTCGAGACCAACACCTTCGGCGCCAACCTGGCCGCGCTCGCCGAGTACGGCGTCGAGGACCGCGTCTACGAACTGTCCGAGGCGGGCGCCCGGGTGGCCCGCGAGGTCGCCGACGCCTGCACCGCCGAGGACGGCAGGCCCCGCTGGGTCCTCGGCTCCATCGGCCCCGGCACCAAGCTCCCGACCCTCGGGCACATCGGGTACGGACCCCTGCGCGACGCCTTCCAGCAGAACGCCGAGGGCCTGATCCGGGGCGGCGCCGACGCCCTCCTGATCGAGACCTCCCAGGACCTCCTCCAGACCAAGGCGGCCGTCATCGGCGCCCGCCGCGCCCTGGACTGGGTGGGCCTCGACCTCCCGGTGATCGTCCAGGTCACCGTGGAGACCACCGGCACCATGCTCCTCGGCTCCGAGATCGGCGCCGCGCTGACGGCCCTGGAGCCGCTCGGCATCGACATGATCGGCCTCAACTGCGCCACCGGCCCGGCGGAGATGGCCGAGCACCTGCGCCACCTCGCCCGGCACGCCCGTATCCCGCTCTCCGTCATGCCCAACGCGGGCCTGCCCGTCCTCACCTCCGACGGCGCCCACTACCCGCTGGGTCCGGAGGAACTGGCCGACGCGCAGGAGGAGTTCGTCCGGTCGTACGGGCCCGCGCTGGTCGGCGGCTGCTGCGGTACGACCCCGGCGCACCTGCGGGCCGTCGTCGACCGCGTGCGGGGCGCGGCCGTCCTGGAGCGGCGCCCGGCCCCCGAACCGGGCGCCGCCTCGCTCTACAGTCACGTCCCCTTCCGGCAGGACACCTCGTACCTGGCCATCGGCGAGCGGACGAACGCCAACGGGTCGAAGAAGTTCCGCGAGGCGATGCTCGACGGGCGCTGGGACGACTGCGTGGAGATGGCGCGGGACCAGATCCGCGAGGGCGCGCACCTGCTCGACCTGTGCGTCGACTACGTGGGCCGGGACGGCGTCGCCGACATGGAGGAGCTGGCCGGCCGCTTCGCGACCGCCTCCACCCTCCCGATCGTGCTCGACTCCACGGAGGTGCCCGTCCTGCGGGCCGGCCTGGAGAAGCTCGGCGGCCGCGCGGTCGTCAACTCGGTGAACTACGAGGACGGCGACGGCCCCGAGTCCCGCTTCGCGAAGGTCGCGGCGCTGGCGCGGGAGCACGGCGCCGCGCTGATGGCGCTGACGATCGACGAGGAGGGGCAGGCGCGGACGGCGGAGAAGAAGGTCGAGATCGCCGAGCGCCTGATCGCGGACCTGACCTCGAACTGGGGGATCCGCGAGTCCGACATCCTCATCGACACGCTCACCTTCACCATCTGCACCGGTCAGGAGGAGTCGCGGAAGGACGGCGTCGCGACGATCGAGGCGATCCGCGAGCTGAAGCGCCGCCACCCGGACGTCCAGACGACGCTGGGACTCTCCAACATCTCCTTCGGCCTCAACCCGGCGGCCCGGCTCGTCCTCAACTCGGTCTTCCTCGACGAGTGCGTGAAGGCGGGCCTGGACTCGGCCATCGTCCACGCGTCGAAGATCCTCCCGATCGCCCGGCTCGCGCCCGAGCAGGTCGAGGTGGCGCTGGACCTCATCCACGACCGGCGGCGGGAGGGCTACGACCCGCTCCAGCGGCTCCTGGAGCTCTTCGAGGGGGCGACGGCCCAGTCCCTCCGGGCCGGGAAGGCCGACGAGCTGGCGGCGCTGCCGCTGGAGGAGCGCCTGAGGCGCCGGATCATCGACGGCGAGAAGAACGGCCTGGAGGCCGACCTCGACGCGGCCCTCGCCGGACGCCCGGCCCTGGAGATCGTCAACGAGGTGCTGCTGGACGGCATGAAGACGGTCGGCGAGCTCTTCGGCTCGGGGCAGATGCAGCTGCCGTTCGTGCTCCAGTCCGCCGAGGTCATGAAGACGGCCGTGGCCCACCTCGAACCGCACATGGAGAGGTCCGACGCCGACGGCAAGGGCACGATCGTGCTGGCCACCGTCCGCGGCGACGTCCACGACATCGGCAAGAACCTCGTCGACATCATCCTGTCCAACAACGGCTACGACGTCGTCAACATCGGCATCAAGCAGCCCGTCTCCGCCATCCTCGAAGCCGCCGAGGAACACCGCGCCGACGTCATCGGCATGTCCGGCCTCCTCGTGAAGTCCACCGTGATCATGAAGGAGAACCTGGAGGAGCTGAACGGCCGGGGACTGGCCGGCACGTACCCCGTGATCCTCGGCGGCGCCGCCCTGACCAGGGCGTACGTCGAGCAGGACCTGCACGAGATCTACCAGGGCGAGGTCCGCTACGCCCGCGACGCGTTCGAGGGCCTGCGCCTCATGGACGCGCTGATGGGGGTGAAGCGGGGCGTCCCCGGGGCCGTACTCCCTCCGCTGAAGCAGCGGCGGGTGCCGAAGCGGGAGACCCCGCTGGAGGTGCGGGAGCCCGAGCCGGCCGGACGCTCCGACGTCGCCGCCGACAACCCCGTGCCCGAACCGCCCTTCCTCGGCACGAAGGTCGTCACCGGCATCCCCCTCGACGCGTACGCGCCCTGGCTGGACGAGGCGGCGCTCTTCAAGGGCCAGTGGGGGCTCAAGGACGCCGGGACGATCGAGACGGAGGGCCGGCCCCGGCTGCGTACCCTCCTGGACCGGGTCGAGCGCGAGGGGCTGGTGGAGGCGGCCGTCGTCCACGGCTGGTTCCCCTGCGTCTCCAAGGGCGACGACCTGATCGTCCTGGACGAGGACGGGGGCGAGCGGACCCGCTTCAGCTTCCCCCGCCAGCAGCGGGGCCGCCGCCTCTGCCTCGCCGACTTCCACCGCGCCGAGGACTCCGGGGAGGTCGACGTCGTCGGCCTCCAGGTCGTGACCGTGGGATCGAGGATCGGCGAGGAGACCGCCCGCCTCTTCGCCGCCGACGCCTACCGCGGCTACCTCGAACTCCACGGCCTGTCCGTGCAGTTGGCGGAAGCCCTCGCCGAGTACTGGCACGCGCGCGTGCGGGCCGACTGGGGCATCGCCGGGGCGGACCCGGCGGGCCTCGACGGCATGCTCCGCACCGAGTACCAGGGCTGCCGCTACTCCCTCGGCTACCCCGCCTGCCCCGACCTGGAGGACCGCGCGAAGATCGCCGCGCTGCTGCGGCCGGAGCGGATCGGGGTCGAGCTGTCGGAGGAGTACCAGCTCCACCCCGAGCAGTCCACGGACGCGATCGTCGTCCACCACCCGGAGGCGAGCTACTTCAACGCGGGAGGCCGCAGATGATCCCCACGTTCTCCTTCGAGTTCTTCCCGCCGAAGACCGACAAGGGGGAGCGGGCCCTCTGGGACGCCCTCCGGCGCGTGGAGGCCCTCGCGCCGGACTTCGTCTCGGTCACGTACGGCGCCGGCGGCTCCTCCCGGGACCGGACGGTCGAGATCACGAAGCGGATCGTCACCGAGACCACCCTCCGGCCGGTCGCCCACCTCACCGCCGTCGGCCACTCCGTCGCCGAGCTCCGGGCGATCATCGGCGCCTACGCCGACGCCGGCGTCCGGGACGTCCTCGTGCTGCGCGGCGACCCGCCGGGCGACCCGCGCGGCCCCTGGACCCCGCACCCGGACGGCTTCACCTACGCGCACGAACTGGTCGAACTGGTCCGCTCGCTGGGCGACTTCCGGATCGGCGTCGCCGCCTTCCCCGAGGGCCATCCGCGCTCGGAGTCCCCGGAGAGCGACCTCGCGCACTTCGTCGCCAAGTGCCGGGCGGGCGCCGACTACGCCGTCACGCAGATGTTCTTCGACCCCGAGGACTACCTGCGGCTGCGCGACCGGGTCGCCGCCGCCGGCTGCGACACCCCGATCATCCCGGAGATCATGCCCGCCACCGACGTCCGCCAGATCCGCCGCTTCGCCGAACTCTCCGACGCGGCCTTCCCCGAGGACCTCGCGCACCGCCTGGAGGCCGCGAAGGACGACCCGGCCCTCGCCCACCGCGTCGGCGTCGAGCACGCGGCCGCCATGGGCCTGCGCCTCCTCGACGAGGGTGCGCCCGGCCTGCACCACATCACCCTCAACAAGTCGACGGCGGCCCTCGAAATCCACCGCACCATCCTCAGCGCTAGGAGAGTCCCCGCCCATGTCTGACGTCTTCGCCGACTTCAAGGTCGCCGACCTGTCCCTCGCCGCCTTCGGCCGCAAGGAGATCACCCTCGCCGAGCACGAGATGCCCGGCCTGATGGCCATCCGCCGCGAGTACGCCGAGACGCGGCCGCTCGCCGGCGCCCGCATCACCGGCTCCCTCCACATGACCGTGCAGACCGCCGTCCTCATCGAGACGCTCGTCGCGCTCGGCGCCGAGGTCCGCTGGGTGTCCTGCAACATCTACTCCACCCAGGACCACGCCGCCGCCGCGATCGCCGCCGCCGGCATCCCCGTCTTCGCCTGGAAGGGCGAGACGCTGGAGGAGTACTGGTGGTGCACCGAGCAGGCCCTCACGTGGCCCGGCGGCGACGGCCCCAACATGATCCTCGACGACGGCGGCGACGCCACGCTCCTCGTCCACAAGGGTGTGGAGTACCGGAAGACCGGGGCGCTGCCGGAGGCCGCCAACGAGGAACTGGCCGTCGTCCGCGCCCTGCTGGAGCGCAGCCCCCTCGACTGGACGGCGCTCGCCTCCGGCATCCGGGGCGTCACCGAGGAGACCACCACCGGCGTCCACCGCCTCTACGAGATGCACCGCGAGGGCGAGCTCCTCTTCCCGGCGATCAACGTGAACGACGCCGTGACGAAGTCGAAGTTCGACAACAAGTACGGCTGCCGCCACTCCCTCATCGACGGCATCAACCGCGCCACCGACGTCCTCATCGGCGGCAAGACGGCCGTCGTCTGCGGCTACGGCGACGTCGGCAAGGGCTCGGCGGAATCCCTCCGGGGCCAGGGCGCCCGCGTGATCGTCACCGAGATCGACCCGATCTGCGCGCTCCAGGCGGCGATGGACGGCTACCAGGTCGCCACCCTGGAGGACGTGGTGGAGACCGCCGACCTCTTCATCACCACCACCGGCAACAAGGACATCATCATGGCGTCCGACATCGCCCGCATGAAGCACCAGGCGATCGTCGGCAACATCGGCCACTTCGACAACGAGATCGACATGGCCGGCCTCGCCGCCGTCCCCGGCATCGTCAAGGACGAGGTCAAGCCCCAGGTCCACACCTGGACCTTCCCGGACGGCAAGGTCGTCATCGTCCTCTCCGAGGGCCGCCTCCTCAACCTCGGCAACGCCACCGGCCACCCCTCCTTCGTGATGTCGAACTCCTTCGCCGACCAGACCCTCGCCCAGATCGAGCTCTTCACGAAGACCGACGCCTACCCCGTCGGCGTGTACACCCTCCCCAAGCACCTCGACGAGAAGGTCGCCCGCCTCCACCTCGACGCCCTCGGCGTGCGCCTCACGACCCTCACCCCCGACCAGGCCGCCTACATCGGCGTACCGGCCGACGGCCCGTACAAGCCCGACCACTACCGCTACTGACATGTGTACCGACGACACCCGCGACCCCTGGCTGCCCGACCGGCTGCTCACCACCGAGCGGGACCTGCTCATGCCGCTCCTGCGCCGCACCCCCGAGGAGGCGTACGAGCTGCGCACCGCCTGCCCCGGGTGGACCGTCCGGCAGGTCCTCGCGCACTGCGGCGCGGCGCTGGTCCGGATCGTGGAAGGACGCCTCGAAGAAGGGGTGTTCCTGCCCGAGGCCAACGCCTGTGACGTGGCCGAACGGGAGGACTGGGCGCTCGGCCGGGTCCTCGACGAGCTGGAGCGAGGACTGACCGAGGCGGGCCCGGTGATCGCCGGGCACGAGGACGGGCGGCTCGACGCGGTCGCCCTCGGGGAGTGGGTGCACGCCGGGGACGTACGGGAGGCGTTCGGCGAACCCGGCGCGTACTGCGGCGACGCCCTGGCCCTCGCTCTCCCCCTGCTCTCCGTCACCAGCCGGAGGCGGGAGACCCCGCGCCTCGTCGGCCGGCTCGCCGGCCACCCGGGGGAGGTGGCCCTCGGCAACGCGATCGAGGGCCGCCCGCCGGCCCGCTTCGAGGGCGACGCCGCCACCCTCATCCGCATCTACGCCGGCCGCCCCCTGGTCCGCACCCGCTACGCCCTCACCGGCGCGACGGAACAGGAACTGCTGATCTACCGCTGATCTACAAGTGAGCCGAGGGTGAGCCGGCATGCTCCGGCCTCGCCCGTTCGGTCCCCGTCGCGGTGCGGGGCCCGGGGCGCGGGGGTCTGCTGGTCGGGACCCCCCACCCCCGGACGTACGGGAGCAGCAGCATGGCCGTCATCGTCACCATCGAGATCCCCGGCGGCACGCGGGAGCAGTACGAGGCCACCATGCGCCGGCTCAGCGCCACCGCGTGGTGGCCGCCGGAGGGGTTCCTCGCCCACGCGGCGGGCCCGGACGGGTCGGGGGGCTGGCGGGTGGTGGACTTCTGGGACACGGAGGAGGACTTCCTCGGCTTCGCGGTCAAGGCGCGCCCGATCTTCCAGGAGGAGGGCCTGCCGCCGATCCTGCCGACCTTCCAGGAGGCGGTGAACGTCGTCCTCGGCTGACGGGAACGCCTGGCTCCCCCGGGCCGAAAACCCTTTGCGGGGCCGGGGCGTGGCCGCCACCCTTCCCCCATGAGCAGTCATCCTTCCCCCCGGCCCGTCGCGGACCTGTTCGCCGCCGACGGGCGCCTGATCGCGATCCCGCGCCGCCCGGCCCGCCGCGAGGCGCTCCTCGCGCACCTCGCCGAGACCCTCTTCGCGTCCGGCCGCGTCTACCGCGAGGCCGAGGTCAACGAGGCGCTGAAGACCGTCCACGAGGACTACCCGGCGCTTCGCCGCTACCTCGTCGTCGGCGGCTTCCTCGCCCGGACGAAGGACGGCGCGGTCTACCACCGACAGCAGACGGCCCCGGTCCCCGGAGGTGCGGCCCCCGCCGTCGCGTGACGGCCGCGGTGGTGGCCGGCCTGCTGGCCGGCTACGGCATCGCGATCCCGGTGGGCGCCGTCGGCGCGCACCTGGTGGCCGTCGCCGCCCGCGGCCCGTGGCGTACGGGGGCGGGCGCGGCGCTCGGCATCGCGGCGGCGGACGGGGTGTACGCCCTGGTCGCGGTCGCCGGCGGGGCCGCCCTGGTCCCGCTCCTCGCGCCGGTGGCGACGCCCCTGCGCTGGGCGTCGGTGCTCGTCCTGCTGGCCCTCGCGGCGGCCTCGGCCCGTACGGCGCTCCGCGCCCACCGCGCCGGGACCCCGGCGGCGGACCGGCCGGTGACGGCCCCGCACCGCGCGTTCTGGACCTTCCTCGGCCTCACGATCCTCAACCCGATGACGGTCCTGTACTTCACGGCCCTCGTCCTCGGCGGCCACGCCACGACGGGCCCGGCCGAGGCGGCCGTCTTCGTCGCCGCGGCCTTCGCCGCCTCGGCGAGCTGGCAGCTCCTCCTGGCCGGCACCGGCACCCTCCTCGGCCACGCCCTGACGGGCGCCCGCGCCCGGCTCCTCACGGGCCTGGCGTCGAGCGCCCTGATCGCCGTCCTGGCGGTGGGCCTCGTGGTCTGAGGGCGTCTCACCGACCGGTTCCCGATTGCCTCCGGGGGCGGCGGCGGGTCAGTATCCCCGCTGGTCGTCCTGGAGATCGGGGGAGCAACATGACGGGACGGGTGCTGGCGCGCGGGCTGCGCCGGAGACATCTGGCGATGATCGCGCTCGGCGGGGCCATCGGCGCCGGGCTGTTCGTGGGCTCGGGGGTGGGGATCGCGGCCGCCGGGCCGGGCATCCTCGTCTCGTACGCCCTCGCCGGCGCGCTGACGGTGCTGGTGATGCGGATGCTCGGCGACCTGTCCGCCGAGCATCCGGTGACCGGCTCCTTCGCGGAGCACGCGCGGCGGGCCTTCGGCGGCTGGGCCGGGCTGCTGGCCGGCTGGATGTACTGGGCGCTGCTCGTCGTCAGCGTCGCCGCCGAGGCGATCGGCGCGGCGAGGATCGCGCACGGCTGGGTGCCGTCGGTGCCGCCGTGGGCGTGGGTCGCGGTCTTCGTGAGCCTGTTCACGGTGACGAACCTGGTGGGGGTGCGGCGCTTCGGCGAGCTGGAGTTCTGGTTCGCGGGCCTGAAGATCGCCGCCATCGCGTGCTTCCTGCTGCTGGGCGGGGCGGCGCTCGCGGGCCTCGTCGACGGCTTCGCCTCACCGGGGACGGCCCATCTGACCGGCGACGGCGGGTTCCTGCCGCACGGCTGGCACGGGGTCGCCGTCGGCATGGTGGCCGCCGTCTTCGCCTTCGGCGGTCTGGAGACCGTCACCATCGCCGCCGCCGAGTGCGAGGACCCGGCCCGCGCCGTCCGCTCCGGCGTCCGCGCCGTCATGTGGCGGGTCGCCGTCTGCTACCTCGGCTCGATGGCGGTCATCGTGGCCCTCGTCCCCTGGGACGCGCCGGGCGTCGCCGAAGGCCCGTACACCGCCGTCATGGAACGGATCGGCGTCCCCGGCGCCGCCGACGTGATGAGCGCGGTCGTGCTGATCGCCCTGCTCTCCGCGATGAACGCGAACGTCTACGGCTCCTCGCGGATGCTCTTCGCGCTGGTCGGAAGGGGTGACGCGCCGCCGGTCCTCGGCCGGGTCCGAGCGGGCGTGCCGTACGCCGCCGTCCTCGCCTCCGCCGCCTTCGGCTTCGTCTCCGTCGTGCTGAGCCTGCTGTGGCCGCGCACGGTCTTCCCGTTCCTGCTGAACTCGATCGGCGCGGCGATCCTCATCGTCTGGGCGCTGATCGCCGGCTCCCACCTGCGCCTGCGCGGCCCGTCCGCCGCCTCGGTCGGCGCGCTCGCCGGCATCGGAGCCGTACTCCTCTTCATGCTCGGCGACGCCGGGAGCCGTACCCAGCTCCTCACCACCGGCGGCTGGGCGGCGGCGCTGCTCGTCTGGGCGGCGGTCAGGCGCCGGTGGCGTACCGCGCCAGGAACAGGTCCACTCCCGAGCTGATGACCCGCTCCAGCTCGTCCTCCCCGATCTCCGCCTCCGGGGAGAAGGTCCGCACGAGCTGCGGCACCCCGACGGTCGCCGCGACGAGCTGCTGCACCGCGAGCCTCGGGTCCGGCACGTCGAGGTCGCCCCGCGCGTCCAGCTCGGTGAACGCCTCGATCAGCGGCCCGTTGTTCATGTCGTAGCTGACCCGGTACCAGAGCTGCCCCAGCTGCGGGAACCGGTCGATCTCGCCGATCACCAGCCGCCGCAGCGACATGATGTCCGGCCGCAGCAGGATCCGCGCCCAGTCCGTCGTCAGCTTGACCAGCGCGGAGCGCAGGTCGGGGGCGGCGGCGATGGTCGAGTTCGTCGGCTCCAGATCCGCGTACGTCTTCGGCAGCACCCCGCCGATGACGGCGAGGAACAGGCGCTCCTTGCTGCCGAAGTGCTTGTAGATCGTCGCCTTCGACACCCCGGAGCGGGCGGTGATCGCGTCCATCGACGCCGCCGAGTACCCCTCCGCGAGGAACTCCGTCAGCGCGGCGTCGATGATCGCCTGCCGCTTCCGCGAGGCCGCGTCGGCGGGGTCCGGGATGACGGGGATCCCGTACTCGTCGAGGACGTCGTTGCTGGCGGCCATGGCGTACGTCCTCGGGGGTGGGGAGGGGGACAGGGGATCCCAGTATATGAACTGAACGGTTCGGTCTGCAAAGACGGGTTCCGGTTCAGGGCCCCCTCAGACGAAGAAGCTGTCGTGCTTCACGAGGAAGGCGGTCCGGTCCTCCTCGCTCATCCCGGCGAGTTCGCCGATCTGCTCGAAGTACTGCTCCCGGGGCGCGCCCGGCGCGAACAGCATCAGCATCGACACGGGCTCGGAGGACTCGTTGCGGAAGGCGTGCAGCCCGCCGACGGGGACGTAGAGGTGGTCGCCGGAGCGGGCGTCCACCCACCGCTCGCCGTCGAAGAGCCGGACGGTCCCGGAGAGCACGAAGAACGCCTCCGACATCGCCTTGTGGAAGTGGGTGCTGGGCCCGGCCGACTCCGGCCCCATGTCCACCCGGTAGAGCCCGTACTCGCCCTGCGTGGAGAGGGTGGTGGAGAGGTAGTGGTACGCGGCGGGCGCGGCGCCCGTGGCGACGAAGTCCGGCGGGGTGTCGGCGGCCCGGAAGCGGGCGCTGATCTCGCCGTGGTCGCCGGTGTAGCGAGCAGCGGGGTAGCGGGGGTCGGGGAAGGACATGACGGCTCCAGGGATCGTGAGAGGTCGGAAGATCGTGAGAGGTCAGAAGAGGGAGGCGGCGAGCGCGGGACCGGCGGCGACGCCGATGAGGAACGCGAAGTTGAACAGCCCGACGGCGGTGTCGCGCAGCCCCGGGGGCAGCCCGTCCGCCGATCGCCCGGTGAGCAGCCCTTGGCCCCCGGCGGTCACGAGCGAGCTGAGCCCGCCGGCGGCCAGCACGACCCAGGCCCAGGGCCCGCCCGCGGCAAGCACCACGGCGGCCGCGCCGCCACCGGCGAGCACCCACCACCGGACGTGGGCCCGTACGAGCCCCCAGGACAGCACCGCCCCGGCGAGCGAGGCGAGGGCCGCGTACGCCCCCGTCTGCACGGCCCCCCACCCGGCCAGCTCCCCGGCCCGCCGGGGCCCGGCGTACATGAGCCCGAAGTTGACGGTGGAGAGCAGCAGCATGAGGGCGGAGGAGGAGAGGAAGGCGGGGGATCGGAGGATGGTGGGCAGGGCGCCGGCGGCGAGGGTATTCCCGCCGGACGCTTTCGCGTCCGTGCCCAGGCCGCCCCGTATCGCGCCCCAGACCAGCAGGCTCAGCAGGGGGAGGACCAGGGCGCCTCGCCAGTCGAGGGTCGCGGCGATGGCCGGCCCGGCGAAGAGGCCCGCTGTGCCGCCGGCCGCGCTGCCGATGGCGACGAGGGCGGCGGAGCGGCCGGTCGGGTCGCGGCCGGCGAGTTGGAAGGCGGCCACGTTGAAGCCGGCCGCGCCGGCCGCGAGCAGGGCCCGTCCGCCGAGGGCGGCGGGGAAGCCGGGGGCGAAGAGGGCGAGGGCCGCCCCGGCGACGACGAGTCCCGCCGCGACCCGCAGCGTCCCGCCCGGACCGCCGCGCCGGCCGGCGGCGGTGAGCAGCGGCGTACCGACGGCCATGCCGATCCCGAACACGGTCAGGAGCCAGGCCGCCGTCCCGACGGACACCCCCAGCGAGGCGGCGGCCTCGGGCACGACGAGCGCGGGCCCGGACACCCCGGCGGCGGCGGGCGCGGCGAGAGCGGCGAGCACCGGCCCGTCGCCCCGCGTCCGCGCCGGCAGCGCCACGGCGGGCGCGGTCATGAGGCGCCGCCCACGGGTATCCGGCCCATCCGCCCGGCGCGGTGGTCCTGCTCGGTGAGGGCGGTGGCTGCTGGTGTCGTCGTCGTCATGGGGCGAGAGAACTACACCGTTCGGTTCACTGTCAAGACTGAACGGTTCGGTTGACACCCTGAACCGTTCGGTTTACGTTCATCGCCGTTCGAGGTGCGGCGGCGGCATACCGCTGCCGCTGCCCACCGACCGACAGACCACCACCCAGGGGGATTTCATGACCGCCACCGTGCTCGCCATCTCCGGCTCGCTCCGCGCCGACTCGCACAACACGCTGCTGCTGCACGCCGCCCGCAAGTTCAACCCGGGCGGCCTCGACATCGAGATCTACGAGGACCTCCGCGAGATCCCGCCGTACGACCAGGACCTCGACCACCCCGACCGCCGCCCGGCCGCCGTCACGGAGCTGCGGCGCAGGGCCGGCGAGGCGGCCGGACTCCTCATCGCCACGCCGGAGTTCAACTACTCGGTCCCCGGCGTCCTCAAGAACGCGCTGGACTGGCTCTCCACGAACCCGACCGGCGAGGAGCTCGTCCCCCTCCACCGCAAGCCGATCGCGATCCTCGGCGCCGCCCCCACCAACTTCGGCACCGTCCGCGCGCAGCTGGTCCTCCGCCAGGTCTTCGTCTGCACGGGCAGCGACGTCGTGGTGAAGCCCGAGGTCCACCTCTTCCGCTCCCACGAACGCTTCGACGCCACCGGCACCCTGACCGACGAGACCTCCATATCCCTCCTCCGCGACCTCCTGACGGCCCTCAAGACCAAGATCGAGTCCCACGCCTGAGCAGACGGCCGGACACGACGACGCCCCGCCCCGGAGGTTCCGGGGCGGGGCGTTCTGTGTGGGTGTCAGGCCCTGCGCGCCAGCAGGGCCGCGGCGAGTGCGGTTCCGCCGAGTACGGCGGTTCCTCCTGCCATGACGCCGCAGCGGGACCGCCAGGACAGGGCCGACCACTGGGACTCCGCCGACAGCAGGGAGCCGAGGCTCGCCCAGGAGCCGGCGGAGAGGATGGAGGCGGCCGAGCCGACCGAGCCGATGGACAGGAACGAGCCCACCGAGCCGATGGACAGGAACGAGCCCACCGAGCCGATCGACAGGAACGAGTCGCGGGAGCAGAGGGACCAGCGGGAACCGTCAGCGCTCATGTTCCGATCGTAGGCACGAAGCCCTGCCCGGCGCAGGCCGGCGGGAACTCAGCGGCGCGGAGTCACCGACCCCGCGTACACGTTCTTCGGGGTGATGACGCCCGTCACGGCGCGCGCCACGAGCGTGGAGGGCTCCTGCCCGCCGCTCAAGGCGTCCGTGTTGAGCATCAGGACGAGCGTGGCCTTCTGCGACGGGAGGTACACGGTGACCGTCTCGTACCCGGGCAGGGAGCCGTTGTGCCCGATCCAGCCGTTCGTGTCGAGGATTCCGAGGCCGTAGCTGGTGCCGGGGAAGCCCGTCGGCAGGGTCTTGAGGCGCTGCGCCTGCGTCGCGGGGCTGAGGAGCTCGCCGGTGGCGAGGACGCGCGCCCAGCGGCGCAGGTCGTCGAGGTCCGAGATCATCGCGCCGGCCGCCCACGCCCAGCTCGGGTTCCAGTCGGTCGCGTCGGCGACGGCACCGCTCAGTGTCTGGTCGGTGTAGCCGCGCGGATGCGGCTCCGGGAACTCGGCCCCCTTCGGCAGGAACGTGTGCCGCAGCCCGCCCGGCCGCACGACCCGCTCGTGCAGCACCTTCGCGAGCGGCCGGCCGGTGACCTTCTCGATGACCAGCCCGAGCAGGACGAGGTTGGAGTTGGAGTACTGGAAGGTCGCGCCCGGCTGGAAGGTGTTGGCGTGCCGGTACCCGTACGAGAGCACCTCCCACGGGTTGAACGCCCGCTTCGGCGCGCTCAGCAGGTCCCGGACGAAGTCGGGATCGGAGGTGTACGGGAACAGCCCGCTGCGCATCCCCGCCAGCTGCCGCAGCGTGATCCGGTGCCCGTTCGGAACCCCCCGGACGTAGTCGTCGATCGGGTCGTCGAGCCCGACCTTCCCCTCGTCGACGAGCTGGAGGAGCGCGGTCACGGTGAACGTCTTCGTCTCGCTCCCGATCCGGATGAAGTCGTCGGCGGACATCGGCCGCCCGGTCTTCTTGTCCGCGACCCCGGTGGCCCGTACGTAACACCCCTTCCCCGGCATCCACACCCCCACCACGAGCCCGGGGATCCCGGCCTCCCGCCGGACCTTCTCGACGGTCGTGTCGAGCCGCGCGGCGGTGGCGGCCGGCAGCCGCTCACCCTCCGGGCAACGCTCCTCACCGTGGGAGCCGGTCGCGGGGAGGGGGACGGGGGCCGCCGTCGCCGGGAGGGCGGAGGGGGCGAGAGCGGCCGTCGCGAGGAGCACGGCGGTGGCGAAGAGGGACCGGCGGCGGGGAGTGCGTGGCATGGGGGGCGCCTTCTCGTGTCGGAGGGGAGGGGGGAGGAGGGAGAAGAGGGACGGTACGGGCGCTGCCAGATCAGCACCGGCACCCGTTCCGCCGCCCCGCCCGCCGACAGGACCGGTCACGAGTCCACTCGTTCGGCGCCCCCGACCGCCCGCCAACCACCCCCGCTCGGCCCAGCGCCCCCAGCGCCCCCCGGGCGTCAACGCGGCCGTGGAGCCGTCCAGGTGACGGCAGGGGCACGGCCGCACCCCCGACGGCGACGAAACGTTACGTTCCACCCGATGCCTCCCGCCGCTGTTCACTTCCCCCCTCCCCGAGGAGCACCACCCATGCCCATCGCCGTACCCGTACCCGTACCCGTGACCGGAGCGTTCGGGCGGAGGCGGCGGAGGTGACGCGCGGTGTGCTGGTGGGCCGGGCGCCCGCGCCGGGCGAGGTGGGGGACGCGTACGACGCGGTGGTGATCGGCTCCGGGGCCGGCGGCCTGACGGCGGCGGTCTGCCTGGCCCGGCAGGGGCGGCGGGTGGCCGTCTTCGAGCGGCACTACACGGCGGGCGGCTACACCCACGCGTACCGCAGGCGCGGCTGGGAGTGGGACGTCGGCATCCACTACGTCGGCCAGCTCGCGCCCCGCGAGCCGGTCCGGGTGCTGTCGGACTACCTGACGGGCGGCGCGCTGCGCTGGGCCCCGGTCGGGGATCCGTACGACGAGTACCGGCTGGCGGGCGAGGCGCACCGGGCGCCGGTCGGCTTCGAGGCGTACCAGGCCGTGCTGACCGCGCGGTTCCCGGCCGAACGGGCCGGGATCGAGGCGCTGTTCCGGCTGGTCGCGCGGTGCCGTGCGACGCTTCCCGCGCTCGCGCTGGGCCGCCTGTCGGGCCCGGTGGCGCGGCGGCTGTCCCGCCTGCTGCGGCCGGCGGCCGTCCCGCCCGAGGCGCTGCGGCCGGCCCGGGAGGTGGTGGCGGGCCTGGTCCGCGACGAGCGGCTGCGGCAGGTGTTCCTCACCCGGAGCGCCCTGCTGCTGGCCGACTCCACCGCCCGGCTGCCGTTCTTCCTCCTGGCCGTGCTGTTCGAGCACTTCCGCACCGGCGCCTGGTACCCGGAGGGCGGCAGCGCGGCCATCGCCCGCGCGATGACCGAACCGATCCGCGCCGCCGGAGGAGAGGTCTTCGTACGCACCCCGGTCGCCCGGATCACCCTGGCCGGAACGCGCGCGACCGGCGTGACCCTGGCGGACGGCACCCCCGTACGCGCCCCGGTCGTCATCGGCGCGGCAGGCGCCCACCACACCTACCGCACCCTGCTCCCCGACCCACCCCCCTGCGCCCACGCCGACCGCCTGGACACCATGCGCCCCGGCTACCCCTTCGTGGTCCTCTTCCTCGGCCTGGACGGCGACCCGGCGGAGCTGGGACTCCCCCGCCACAACCTGATGGTCACGGACGGAGACTGCGACGCCTTCTTCGACGGCGCCGACGGCATCGACGGTAGGGCCGGTAGCCACAGACGTACCAGCGGTCTCTTCCTCTCCTTTTCCTCCGCCAAGGACCCGACCTGGGCCGCGCGCTACCCCGGCCGGTCGACCGGCGAGATCCTCGCCTATGTCGACCCGGAGCTGTTCGCGCCCTTCAGCGGCTCGCGGTGGCGCGACCGGGAGCCCGCCTACCTCAAGCTCAAGGCCGAACTGACCGAGGGGCTCCTCGCCGAGCTGTACCGGCAACTGCCGCGCACGCGGGGGCGGGTGGCGTACTGCGAGCTCGGGACGCCGCTGACGGCCGAGCACTTCGCGGGGTGGGCCGGGGGCAGCCTTTACGGGCTCGCCAAGGACGTCGCCGCCTTCGGCGACGGGCGCGGGCCGGGGCTCGCGGACTGGCTGCGTCCGCGCACCGGGGTCGAGGGGTTGTACCTCGCCGGGCAGGACGTCCTGGCGGGCGGTTTCATGGGCGCGGTCATCGGCGGACTGCTGGCCGCCCACGAGGCCCTGGACCGGACGGGGCGGGCCCGGCTGTGGGCGGGGCTGCTGAAGGAGGGGGTGCGTGCAACCGGCGCGGGCGGGAGGGCGTCCCAGGAATCGCCCGCATGATCGATTCCGTCCCACGACAGGCAAGGTGCCCGACGATGACCAGCAGCACGGCCGCCCGCTATCTCTACCTCACCCGCCACGGCGAGGCCACGCCCGACGAGAGCGGGCTGACGGAGGCGGGGCGGCGGCAGGCCGCGCTCCTCGGGGAGCGGCTGCGGGGGGTGCCGCTGAGCGCGGTGCACCACGGGCCGCTGGCCCGCGCCGCGGAGACCGCGCGGCTGGCCGGCGCGCAGCTCGACGGGGTGCCGGTACGGGCCTCCGAGGCGGCCGGTGACTATCTTCCGTACGCGCCCTCCCGGGAGGAGCTGCCGGCGGAGTCGGCGGACGCGATGCTCGGGTTCCTGGAGCAGTTCCCCGCCCAGGAGCGGGCGCGGGGCGCGGAGCTGGCGGCGGAGGCGGTCGCGCGGTTCACCGGGCCGGTCGAGGGGGACGAGCCGCGCCACGAGCTGGTCGTGACGCACAACTTCCTCGTCGGGTGGCTCGTCCGCGCGGCGCTGGACGCGCCCGCCTGGCGCTGGATGGGCATCAACCACGCGAACGCGGCGCTCACCGTCATCCGTTACGCCCCCGGCCGCGCCCCGGCCCTTCTCCTCTTCAACGACATCGGGCATCTCCCCGTCCCCCTGCGCTGGACCGGTTTCCCGCAGGAGCTGCACGTCTAGCGCCCGGCGGGCGGGCCCGGCTCAGTCGATGTGGACGATCTGGAACGCCTCGGCCATGCGGCCCGGGGGGAGGCCCGCGGCGGCGGCGTGTTCGGAGAGCCAGGTGCGGAGGAGGCCCGCGAGGTCGTCGAAGTGGGCCGTCTGGGAAGTGTGGATGCGGAGCGCCTCCACCTTGCGGTCGAAGACGGACGTGACGTCGACGTACTGGTTCGGCGTCGGGCCGGTCATGAGCCACAGCTCGTGGACGATCCACGGCTCCAGGCCCTCCTCCTTGAGGAGCGAGGGGTGCGCGAAGGGGTTCCGCGCCTCGGGGTAGACCGCGCGGAGGCACGCGTCGCCGACGGCCCGGTGGTCGGGGTGGAGGTCGGCGACGCGCGCCCAGTTGATCTCGGGGGAGGGGACGATCGCCCGCTGCGGGCGCACCTCCCGGATGACCCGGCACAGGTCGCGCCGGAGCGCCACGCTCGGCTCGACGAAGCTGTCCGGGTAGCCGAGGAAGCGGACGTCGGCGACGCCGCTGAGCTTCGCGGAGTGGACCTGCTCGGCGCGGCGCAGGTCCGCCATGGCCTGCCGGGGCAGCATCGGGTCGTAACCGCCGGCGCCGCCGTCCGTGACGATGCAGTACGTGACGCGGGTGCCGCGCTCGATCCACCGCATGACGGTGCCGCTGACGCAGAACTCGATGTCGTCCGGGTGCGCGGCCACCACCAGCAGTGATTCCGGCGCGCTGCGGGCGGTGGGGTGGTCGGTCGCCAAGTCCTCCATGCGTCCAGCCTGTTGGGGGCGGAGGGGCCTCGCAAGGCCAACCCGTGGCGTGAACAGGACATGGCACTTACGCGCCATTCAAAAACTTGGTAGATTCAAATCATTGATCCCCTCGGGTCGTGACGGCGCGACAACACGGCACCGCGACAACACGGCACCGCGACAACGCGGCGTCGCGACCCCGCAGGACCTCGGACGACCGACACGGAGGCGACCGGCATGTGCAGGATTCTCGGCACCCTCGCAGCCGGGGCGGCCCGCCCCGACCCGGCCGCGCTCGCATCGGCCTCGGCCCGCCAGCGCCACGGCGGGCCCGACGAACACCGGGTGCTCAGCGGCCCCGGCTGGTCCCTCGGCTGCGACCGGCTCGCCGTCACCGACCCGCGCGGCGGACAGCAGCCCTACCGGCTGCCCCACCTCCCCGGGATCCTCGCCGTCCTCAACGGCGAGATCTACAACCACACCGAGCTCCGCCGCGCCCTCGCCGCCCGAGGCCACCGCTTCCCCGACCGCTGCGACGGCACCGTCCTCCCGGCCCTCTACGCCGAGTACGGGCCCGCCTTCGCCGAGCACCTCGACGGCATGTTCGCCGTCGCCGTCCTCGACCTGCGGCCCGGCCGCGCCCAACTCGTCCTGGCCGTCGACGACATGGGCATGAAGCCGCTCCACCTCCACCACGACCCCGAGGACGGCTCCACCCGCTTCGCCTCCGAGATCCCCGCGCTCCTCGCCTTCGGAGGCGTACGGTTCACCCCGCGCGAGGACTCCCTCGACACCGTCCTCGCGACCCGTACCTCCTTCTCCACCGGCACCGCGCTCGAAGGCGTCAGCGTGCTCCCGCCCGGCGCCACCGCCCTCGTCCGGCCCGGCGCCGCGCCCGTGGTCCGCCGGCGCGGGCCCCACGGGGCAGCGCCCGTCGGCGACACCCAGGACGTGCTGCGGCGCGAGGTCCGCCGGCTCGCCGCCGCCGACGTGCCCGTCTGCGCCGTCACCAGCGGCGGCCTCGACTCCGGGCTCGTCACCGCCCTCGCCGCCGAACACGCCCGCGAGACCGACGCGCCGCCGCTCCACACCTTCCACCTCACCTATCGCGGCAACTGGCCCGGCTCCGAAGCCGCCCACGCGCGGTCCGTCGCCCGCCGCGCCCGTACCGTCCACCACGAGATCGCCCTCGACCCCGACGAGCTCCCCTCCCTCCTCACCCGCACCGTCCGCCACCTCGGCCAGCCCAACGCCGACCCCATCACCCTCTCCACCTACGCCCTCTTCCGCGCCGTCCGGCAGAACGGCTTCACCGTCGCGCTCACCGGCGACGGCGCGGACGAACTCTTCGGCGGGTACGACCGGATGGCGGCCGCCCTCGCCGCCCCGCCCGGCGCCGACTGGGCCGCCGCCTACACCGACGCGCTCTCCGCCGCGCCCCGGCTCCTCCGCGAGCACCTCTACACCGCCAACTACCGTGCCCACATCGCCGATACGGGCTCCGCCGCCGACCGCATCGAGCAGGAGCTGCGGTCCGCCGAGGCGGTGGGGGCGGACCGGGTCACCGCGACGACCGCGCTGGAGACGCGGTGGCGGCTGCCCGCGTACCACCTGCGGCGCGTCGACCACCTCGCGATGGCCTGGGCCGTCGAGACCCGCCTCCCCTTCTGCCAGCCGGCGGTCGTCACCCACGCGCGCGCCCTGCCGGCGGCCGCGCGGACAGGGAAGCGGGCGCTGTACGAGGCGGGCGCGGAACTGCTCCCCGCGCCCGTCCTGCGCCGCCCGAAGCAGCCCTTCACGCTCCCCGTCGAGGCGATGATCGCCCCCGGCGGGCCGCTCCTCGACACCGTCCGCGAACTCCTCTCCCCGGCCCGCCTGGTCCTGGGCGGCAAACTCCGCGCCGACCGGGTCGCCCGCCTCCTCTCCCGCCAACTGGACCGCCCCAACCGAGCTGACGCCCAAGCCCTCTGGGCCCTCGCCGTCCACGAACTCTGGACCGACGTCGTCCGCACGATGCGGGTCCCGGCGGACTGTGCCGCGGCGTGACGGACGACGGGCCGCGCTCACCGTGCGGGCCCACGACGCTCCCGGCCCGACGCTCGTGGTCCGCCTCGACCAGCTGCCCGGCGGCCTGCTGGGGCTCGGGCCGGAGCTGGCGCTCCTCCCCGCCGCGCACCGCAAGATCGCGCTGTACGGGGACGACGGCGCCGGCGGGCTCCGGTACCGGTTCGTGCAGCGGCTGCCGGGCGGCGGGTTCGACTTCCGGGCCGGGTGCGGGCACTCGCTGCTCGCCTGCGTCGTCGCCGAGGGGCGCCCCGGGCCCGTGACCGTCCGCGCGCTCACCACCGGCGACACCGTGCTCTGCGAGCCGGAGGCGGTCCCGGGGGCGTACCCGGAGGCGGATCCGGAGGCGGACCCGAGGGCGTACCCAGGGGCGTACACCCTGCACTTCCTCCGCCCGCCCGACGCCCCCGGCACCCTCCCCACCGGCCGCCCCCGCGACCGCCTCCTCGGCGTGCCGGTCAGCCTCGTCTCGTACGGGAACCCCTACGTGTTCGTGGACGCCTGGCACGTCCGGACCCACGACGCCCAGCCGCATCTGCTGGCGCTCCGCGCGGAGGCCGCGCGGCTGCTCGGACATCCGCCGGACTCCGCGCTCCCCAAGATCGCGGCCGTCGAACGCACCCCCCACGGGCTCTCCGTCCGCGCCCTCACCGTCGGCGGCTGGCACCCCCGGCTCGCGCTGACGGGCGCCGCCGCGCTCGCCGCCGCCGGGGCGCTGGACGGGACGGTCGTGCCCCGCGTCGACCGGCCCGTACGGACCCCGGGCGGCACCGTCACCGTCTCCACCCGCCCCGACCGCGTCAGCGTCCACCACAAGCGGGCGACCGTCCTGGGCCCCTGCCCGCTTCCGTGGCGCATCCACGCAACGGCGTGAACGCGCAGCCCTTTCCGCAGGTCCCGCGCTCCTCACCTCTGCCACGCTGAAAAGGACCGGCCATTGGACGCCGTATCCGGGAACCCGTATCCATGGGGAGAGCAGACGGACATGAAATTCGAGAATCTGCGTGTCGTCGTGACCGGCGCGTCCCGCTCTTTCGGCCGCGCGCTCGCCGTTGGGTTCGCCCATCTCGGGGCGGAGGTCTACGTGTCGGCGCGGACCGTGGAGGCGGCTGAGCGGACCCGTACCGAGGTGATGGGCTCGGCCCGTGACCGTATCCACGCCTTCGGGTGCGACCTCAGCCGGCCCGCCGAGATCCGGGAGTTCGCCGCCCGCGTCGGCGAACACACCGACCGGGTCGACCTGTTGGTCAACAACGGCGCGCGCTGGCTCGACGGCATGGACCTGGAGGCCGCCAGCGACGCCGAGATCGTGGAGACCATCGAGTCCACGGCCGGCGGCACCGTCCTCATGGTCAAGCACTTCCTGCCGCTGCTGCGCGGCTCGCTGCGGCCCGACATCGTGAACATGGTGGCCGTGCGGGACGCCGAGGGCGCCTCCGCGACCGCCGCCGGCGGGGCGCACGAGGCGTTCTGGGCGGCGAAGAGCGCGCAGGCCGGTTTCGCGGACATCCTGTCCCGCCGCCTGCGGCCGTCCGGCGTGCGGGTCTTCTCCCTCTTCCCGCCCGACTTCTCGACCGCCGACCCGCGCTTCGCGGAGTGGGACGGCATCGACCCGACCGGGTCCGCCGCCGACGACAAGCTCACCACCCAGGCGCTCTTCGAGTGCATCGTCTACGCCGTCGAGCAGCCCCGCGACTGCTTCATCCGCTCCTTCCACTTCGAACCCCGCTGACCCCCGGCCCCGCACCCCCCTCACCACCCGCATCTCGCCGACGCTCAGGAGGATTTCCGTGAGCACCCCCGTCTGGATCACCGCGACCCCGCCCGCCACCCACGGCGAACTCCACATCGGCCACCTCGCGGGGCCGTACGTGGCCGCCGACGTCCTGACCAGATACCTGCGGGCCGAGGGCGAGCCCGTCCGCTTCACCACCGGCACCGCCGACCACGCGAGCTCCGTCGAGGTGCGGGCGCGCCGCCTCGGGCGCAAGCCGGAGGAGGTCGCGGAGGGGTACCGGGCCGCGATCACCGCCGACTGGCTGCGGTCGGGCGTCGAGTTCGACCACATCGTCCGGCCGCGCCGCGACAAGGGGTACGCCCGCTGGGTGCGCGACCTCTTCGCGAAGCTGTACGCGGACGGGGTCATCGCCCCGCGGACCCGCCTGCTGCCCTACTGCGAGCCGTGCGAGCGGTGGCTGCACGGGGCGCACGCCACCGGCTCCTGCCCGCACTGCGGGGCCGCGAGCGACGGCGGGATGTGCCACGAGTGCGCGCGGCCCAACGACGGCGGCGACCTCATCGGGGCGCGCTGCGCGCTGTGCGGCACCCCGGCGACCGCCCGCCGCTGCCGCCGCCTCTACATCCCCCTGGAGCCGTTCCGGGAGACGCTCGCCGACTACTGGGCGGCGGCCGGTCTGCCGCCGCGCCTCGCCGCGCTGTGCGAGTCGCTGGTGGAGGACGGGCTGCCGGACATCGCGGTCGGGCACCCGGCCGAGTGGGGCCTGGACGTGCCGGTGGAGGGTTTCCCGGAGCACCGGATCGACGGCTGCTTCGAGTCGGCCGCGATGCACCTCTTCGGCTACGACACCAAGGGGCCGCTGCCGGCCCGCGCCATCCACTTCTGCGGCTTCGGGCACTCCTTCTGCCACGCGGTGCTGCTGCCGGTGCTGCTGCTCGCGCAGGGCGTGAAACTGCCGCAGGACTTCAACGTCAACGAGTCGTTCGTGATCGAGGAGGGGGTGCGGGAGGGGAACGTGTGGGCGCTCGACCTGCTCACCGAGTACGGCTCCGACACCCTGCGCCGGCACGTCCTCCAGGCCCGCCCGCTGGGCCGCAGGACGGTCTTCCGGCGCGACCGGCTGGCGGCGGCCCGCCGCGAGCTGGACGAGAACTGGAACAGCTGGCTCTCCCGGCTCTTCTCCGCCGTCCGCGAGGAGTGCGACGGGCTCGCCCCGCAGGCACTGCCCGGCGGCACCGGCTGGGAGATCCTGGAGCGGCGGCTGCACCGGGCGGTGGACGACCTGCGGGAGGCGTACGGCCCCGACGCCTTCGACCCGCGCCGGGCGGTGGCCGTCCTCGACGAGATGGTCCGCTCGGCCGCCGACTTCGGGCACGTCAACGCGCACGAGCGCTGCCGCCCCACCACCGCGTGCCGCCATCTGCCCGCGCTGGCCGCGCAGTTGGCGGTGGCGTCGGCGCTGACGGCGTGGGCGCGGCCGGTGATGCCGGAGGGCGCGGACCGGCTGGCGGCGGCGCTGCGGGTGGAGACGGGCCGTCCGGTGGACTGGCACGCGCTGATCCCGCCGCTCCCGGGCACCCGGCTCGCCCCGCCGTCGGGCCCGGTCTTCGGCTTCTGAATCCTCCGCCTCCCGACCTGGCCTTCTAAGCAACTAAGCAGTCGGATACATCAGCCAGTAGCCAGTAGCCAGTAGCCAGTAGCCAATAGCCAATAGCCAATAGCCAATATCCAGTCCCGTACCCCTCATCCCCTCATCCCCTCATCCCCTGCCGCGTGCCCCGGCGCGTCCCGCGCGGGGGCACGCGGCTCCCCCACCTCTCAGGAGCCCCTCGTGTCCCTGCGCGTCGCCATGCTCAGCGTCCACACCTCCCCGCTCCACCAGCCCGGTACCGGGGACGCCGGCGGCATGAACGTCTACATGGTCGAACTCTCCCGGGCCCTCGCCGAACAGGGCGTGAGCGTCGACCTGTTCACCCGCTGCCAGGGCGGCGGCGAGCCCCGGCTGACCGATCTCGCGCCCGGCGTGCGGGTCCGGCAGGTGGTGGCGGGTCCGCGCCGGGCGGTGGCCAAGGAGGCGGTGCCGGACCTGGTGCTGCCCTTCGCGCTCGGTCTCTTCCGGCACGAGCGGGCCTACGACCTGGTCCACTCGCACTACTGGCTCTCCGGGCAGGCGGGCAGGATCGCCGCCTTCGGCTGGGGAACCCCGCTGGTGCACACCGCGCACACCCTGGCCCTGGTGAAGAACGCGCACCTGGGCGAGGGCGACACCCCCGAGCCGGAGTCCCGGATCCTCGGCGAGCGGCAGCTCGCGGCGGGCGCCGACCGGCTGATCGCCAACACGGCGGACGAGGCCGAGGCGCTGCGGAGCCTGTACGGGGCGGACGCGGCGCGCACCGAGGTCGTCCGGCCGGGGGTGGACCTGCGGACCTTCGCCCCCGGGCCGGGGCGGGACGCGGGGCGGGCGGCGGCGCGGGCCCGGCTCGGGCTGCCGGCGGACGCGTTCGTGCCGCTGTACGCGGGGCGGATCCAGCCGCTGAAGGGGCCTGACGTGCTGGTGCGGGCGGTGGCGGAGCTGCTGCGGATGGCGCCGGGGCTGCGCGGCCGGCTGCTCGTGCCGGTGATCGGCGGGCATTCGGGGGCGGGGGAGCAGGGCGCGGTGGCGCGCCTTGCGGCGGAGCTGGGCGTGGCGGACGTGCTGCGGCCGGGGCCGCCGGTGCCGCAGGAGCGGCTCGCGGAGTGGTTCCGGGCGGCGGACGTGCTGGTGGTGCCGTCGCGGAGCGAGTCGTTCGGCCTGGTGGCGGCGGAGGCGCAGGCGTGCGGGACGCCGGTCCTGGCCTCGGCGGTGGGCGGGCTGCCGACGGCGGTGTGGGAGGGGGTGACGGGGCTGCTCGTGCGGGGGCACGACCCGGTGGAGTACGCCCGCAGGCTGCTGTGGCTGGCCCGGAACCCACGGGCGCGGGCGACGATGGGGGCGGCGGCGGTGGGGCACGCCCGGGGGATGAGCTGGCGGGGGTCCGCCGCGCGGACGATCGAGGTGTACGAGGACGCGCTGGCGGTACGGGAGCCGGCGGGGGCGCGGCGGGCGGGTGCGTCACCGGCGGGTCCGTCACGGGTGGGGCAAGGGCGGCGGCACGCCCCTGCCCCGGCGGCCCCTCTCTCCTGGAGGAACGAGAAGGCCGTAGCACGAGTCTAGCATCTCTTTTGGTTCGACCAAAGGTTAGGGGCGCTACGGACCGGCCAATTCCGTTGATTCGGCGGCCGATTGACGCACTCACGCCATGGCGGGTCCACGCATCGGAGAACGGTGGATTCGCCAACGGGGCGCCGACAGAATGGAGTTGTCTTCAGGGAGTGCCCGGCGGCACGGGCCCCCGGAAGCGGGATTCAGCACATTCGACTGTTCCAACTCCTGGAGGAATCATGTCCGTCGAGCAGAACTCCGGAATGCAGAAGGCCGTCCGCCAGTTCCTGGTCGCCCTCACGGCGTGTCTGGCGGTCGGCGCCGGCGCGGCCTTCGCGGTCACCCCCGGCACCGGCCCGGATTCCCCGGTCCAGCACGCCGGTGTCACCGTCGACTGGCCGCACAACACGGCCACCGCGACGCCCGCCCCGCCGGTGAACTGAGCGCATTCGCAAAAGAATTCACCGGAGCCCCGTGATCGCTGCCACGATCACGGGGCTTTTCCGCGTCCTCGGCCGGGTTGCGTTTCCTCGGTCGAGTTCCGCTTCCTCAGTCGAGCCAGCCGAGGCGCACCGCGCGCACTCCGGCCTCGAAACGGCTCGACGCCCCCAATTCCTGCATGAGTTCGGAGAGCATGCGGCTCACCGTGCGCAGCGACACCCCGAGATTGCGGGCGATCTTCTCGTCCTTCATTCCGTCCGCGAGCATCTGGAGCGCCGCCCGCTGCTGCTCCGAGAGGCCGTCGCCGCCCCGTTCGGGCGCCATGTCGTCGCCGTACGGGGTGGCGGTGTGCCAGCAGTGCTCGTACAGGCTCAGGAAGGACCCGACGAGGAGGGGGCCGCGGGCCAGGATCGCGCCCCGGCCGGGCTCCTCGGGGTGCAGGGGCACGAGCGCGTACTGCTGGTCCACCAGGACCATGGTCATGGGGAGTTCGGGCGCGATCCGCACCTCGACGCCGAGTTCGGCGCGGCGCTTGATGACGGCCGCGGCCTCGGGGCGTACGGCGTCCTGGACGCGGTACGCGGCGCGGAGCCGTATCCCCTGGGCGAGCTGGCGGGCGTCCCGCTCGAAGATCCGCTCCGGGACCTGGCGGCCGGGGCCCGTGGGGTACATCGAGCAGGACGCCTCCTGGGTGACGTCGACGATGTCCTCCAGGGCCTGCTGGATCCGCCGGTAGTCGGTGATCGCCTCGACGGCGATCTCGGAGCCGGAGAGCGAGCCGGGCTGGAGGAAGGCCCCGGCCAGGGTCTCCAGGGTGCTGTACGCCTGGTCGGCCTCGGCGAGGTGCTCGCGGAGGCGGGCCCGTTCCCGGTTCAGGATGCGCAGCAGCGCGATCTCCGGGTGGACCGACGCGACGGCGCCCTCCTCGGGTCGCCAGTCGGCGTTGCGCAGGTCGGCGGCGGTGGCGTGCCGGCTGGTGGTCGGGACGATCAGGCCGAGGGAGAGCAGTTCGGCCCGACATCGCTCGTACTCCTCCGGTGTGAGTCCTAACCCGGCGGCCACCTCCGTGTAGTTCGACACCCCGCGGCGGCGCAGCTCCTGATAGAGCGTCACCAGCAGCCCGGTCCTGTCGTCCACCGTGCCGCCGCCCGTGGTGTCCATGGCGAACTTCCCCCTCGTCGTCGCGAATCGACCGTCCGGACCGTTCAGGCTACGCGCTGTCCTGCGGAGTCCCGAGGCCGTCCGGGCCGCCCTCGCCGTCCAGCAGGCCGAGCCGGGCCGCCTTCACGCCCGCCTCGAAGCGGCTGGCCGCGCCCAGTTCGTGCATCACCTCGGAGATGAGCCGGCTGATCGTGCGCAGCGACACCCCCAGGGTCCGCGCCACCTGCTCGTCCTTGATGCCCGAGGCCAGCATCCGCAGCACGGTCCGCTGCTGCTCGGTGAGGCCGTCGCCACCGCTCCCGTCCGGTTCCTGGTGGTGTCCGTACGGGGTCGCGGCGTGCCAGCAGTAGGCGTACAGCGCGCGGTAGACGCGGACCAGACCGGGTCCGCGGGCCAGGATCGCGGGGGAGGCGGGGTCGCGGGGGTCCGTCGGGAGCACGGCGAAGGAGTCGTCGGCGAGGAGCATGTTCATGGGGACGACGGGGGAGAGGCGGATCTCCGCGCCGAGCGCGGTCCGGGCCGCGAGGTGCTGGTCCATCTCCGGTACCTGGCCGACCCGGTGGCTGTACATGGCCTGGACGGTGACCCCGCGGGCCACCCGCTCCCGGTCCCGGTCCAGCTCCTGGGCCATCTCCTCGCGCCGGACCGATCCGGTGGCCATGGAGTGGACGGAGCCGCGGGCGGTCTTCGTCAGGTCGGCGAGCTCGCGCCGGATCCGCGCCGGGTCGTCCACGATCTCGACCTCGACGTCGGAGCCGGGCTCGGTGCGCGCCCGCAGGAACGGTCCGGCGAGGGTCTCCAGGGCGGTGTGGGCGCGGCTGGTCTCGGCGAGCCGGCTCTCCAGCCGGTCCCGCTCGTGCCGCAGCAGCGCGAGGAGGGCGACGTCCGGGGCGATGACGGAGAGGGACGGCGAGGCGGGGTCGATCAGTCCGAGGGCGGCCAACTCGGCCTGGGAGCGCTCCCGTTCGGTGTCGGTGAGCTGGAGTGCGCGGGCCGCCTCGTCGAGCGGGGTGCCCGGTGCTGCGCGGAGGGCCTGGTAGAGGGCGAGGGCCTGCTCGGCTCCTGTACGTACTCCGGCGGCGTTCTTGGACACGTCGGCAGCAGACTCCCCTCGGATCGCGCGGATCCCGTTGAAAAACGCCCCGGCAGACCCTGCCACACATTCGAACGTTCCGCACGATGTTCACGGACGAAGCCGCACGAGCGGGATCAGGCGGACTCTTCCGCGCAATCGGGGCACAGCCCCTTGAAGACCAGCTCGGTCTCGCCGGTCCGCCACCCGGGCAGGCTGCCGCGCGGCGGCGCGGGCGCGGGCGTGGTCATGTCGACGTTCTCCACCCGGCCGCAGCGCACGCACAGGGCGTGCTGGTGCGGGGGGCCCGAGATCTCGAAGACGGCCGGCAGGCCCGGACGGTCGAACTTGCCGACCAGGCCGGTCTCCTGGAAGTGCCGCAGCATCTCGTAGACGGCCTGGCTGGTGAGGGTGCCCAGCCGCTCGCGGGCGGTCGTGGTGATCGCCTCGACGTCGAGGTGACCCCCGGCGGCGAGCACCGAAAGGACCTCCAGGCGCGGCCCGGTGACCCGCAGCCCCACGTCCCGAAGCCGCTGGATCACCGCCTCACGACCCGCCAGCTCTCCCACGACCGCCCTCTCCTCCGCCGCCCGCCCGGCCACCCGGTCCGCCACCCGGCGCCTTCTGGTCGACCCAAACGTTTGCGGGCATCGTACCTCTTGCCCACCCGCCCCGTCAGGGCGGCGGATCCGGGCGCCCTGTCGCGCGCCCCGCCCCTCAGTCGTCCGCGCGGCAGACCAGGAGGACCGACTCCGTGCGGTCGTCGATGCGGTGGCGGCGGCGGCCCTCGATGTGGAGGCCCGCCGAGTGGAGTTCGGCGGTGAGGCGGTCCTGGTCGACGATCCACTTGTCGGTGGTCAGGACCGTCCGTTCCACGGAGAGCTTGCCGGTCCTCGCCGTGTAGTACGTGATCCGCTCGCTCATCGCGCCCAGGTCGAAGACCTGCCGGGCCACCACCCACTCGTCGATCCCGTCGAACCGCGGCACCTGGAACGCCCAGGTCCGCCGCGGCTCCGCCACCAGGCCCGGCCGCAGGTGCGCGGTGTAGTCCAGGGCCAGCGCCCCGCCCGCCTCCAGATGGCCCGCGACCTCCCGCAGCAGCCCGGGCCGCCGGGCCGGCGGGACCGCCGAGACCATCGCGCCCGCCAGCAGCGCCAGCCGGTAACTGCCCCTGAGCCGCAGCTCGTTGAGGTCCGCGCGATGCGTCACCACCAGACCGGCCACCTGCGGGCCGATCCGCCGGGCCCAGCCGTCGAGGCGCTCCAGTGCCGAGGCGTCCCGGTCCACGGCCTCCACGGCGAAGCCGTGCCGGGCGAAGGGGACGGCGAGCCGCCCCGCGCCGGAGCCGAGGTCCAGGACGGGTCCGCCGGTGGAGCGGGCGAGGCCGAGATAGCGGACGATGTCCGCGCTGTGCGGGCCGAGCAGGGCGTCGTGCAGCCAGACCGACCCCTCGTCCATCGCGGAGACGGACTCCAGGCCGGGCAGCGCGTCGGGGGTGATCCGCACCCCGGCCCCGGCCCGGGGCGCCCGCTCCCGGTCGTATCGGGACGGCAGGACCGGCGTGAGCGCTGCGGGCACGGCGGGCAGGGAAGTGCCGCTCGGGGTGTGCATCGCTCCTCCAGGGGCTCGCGCGGTCCATGCCGTCCGGGCGAGGTGCCCGTGCCGCCGGGACCGCGCCGCTGCGACCATCCTGACCTGCGCGAGGACGCCCGATCCACCGGATCGGGCTGCGTGAACACGCGATGGCGTAGATCTGCCACGAACCCTTGTACGAGGCGAGGGTGGGGTCCGGGTGGGGTCCCTAGACGACCGCGCGGCTCCAGCGGGTCGGCCCCAGGGAGGTGAAGCCCTGGCCCCGGTAGAAGGGCAGCGCCGGGTCCGCCTGCACCGGCAGCTGCACCCGCTGCTCCCGCGCGTCGTAGGCGCGGGTCCGGTCGGTGGCCGCCGCCAGCAGGGCCGTACCGACCCCCCGGCGGCGCGCGCCCTCCGCGACCGCGAGTGCGTACAGCTCGCCCTCGCCCGGCACCGGCACCCCGCACGCGGCGGCGCCGACGAGCCGGCCCTCGGGGTTCTCCGCGACCAGCCAGCCCAGCCAGCCGGGCGCGCCTCCCGGAATTTCTATTTCCGCGCGTATGCGCGGCAGCGCGCATTGTGTGGAGATCAGCCGGCGCAGCGGGATTTCGTCCAGCATTCCCGCATAGCTGCTCCGGATCGCGTCGGCGAGCAGCCGGGATATCGTCGTCGCGTCGCCGGCCGCTGCCGTACGGACGCCAGCGAGCTGCATTGGATCTGTACCCTTCGCCGTGCCGAGCGCCGTGGTGAGCCGGAGCTCCAACGTACCCACAATAGCGACCGGTTCCCGGGTGCGTGACCGATGCGAAATCTACGAATTCGCTTAGTAAATAGGAGAGTTGGTCCGGTCATTAGGCCGGGAAGGAACAGCAGGCGACGACGAGCGGAGCCATCGCGAGAGCCGCCGCGCCGATCGTCAGCAGTCCCCGCAGCACGGGATGTCCGGCGCGGTGCGGGGTGAGGATCCGCCGCATCCGGAGCGCCGCGGAGGGCCCGCCCGCGGCGAACGCGGCGCGCGGCGCGCGGCCCGCCGCGAGGGCGTAGAGCGCGGTGGCGAGCGCGTCGCGCGTGCAGCGGCGCAGCGCCCGGTCGTCGGCGGCCATCTCCAGGAGCAGCGGCACCGCGGTGGAGCCGTGCCGGGCGAGCGGCAGCCGCCGGAAGACCGTGCCGAACGCCTCGGCCGCGGCGACCAGCAGATGGTGCCGGCCCGCGATGTGGGCCCGCTCGTGCGCGAGGGCGGCGGCGAGCTGCGCGGGCGTGAGCGTGTCGAGGGCGCCGGAGGAGACGACGACGCGGCGGCTGCGTCCTGGCAGGCAGTAGACGGCGGGCCGGGCGTGTTCGAGCACGGTCGCGCCGAGCTCGGGGTCGTACCGCCCGATCAGGCGCAGCACCCCCGCGTGCGCCCGCCGTGCCCGGCGGGCCCGCAGCAGCCCGAGGGCGAACGCGCCGGACGGTACGGCGAGGACGGCGCCGGCCACGACCAGCGCGGCCAACTCCCGCCCCCGCAGCCCCAGTACCTGCCCCAGGGTGGGTGGCCGGAGCGTCAGCACCATGTCGGTGAGCCGGTGACTGGACTCCCCGGGCAGCAGCAACTGCGCCGGAAGCAGCGCGCAGGCGACGGCGAAGACGGCTCCGCAGGCGGCCCACACCCCGACCGCCAGCCGGGGCACCTGCTGCGCCCACCGGGCCCGGACCAGCGACCACGGCACGACGACCCCGGAGAGCAGGACGAGCCCAAGGGGCACAAGAACATGGTGGTTCACGCGGATCCTCCCCGAAACGCCGTGCCGTATCCCGTACGCGGCTCCGCTCCCGTACGCGGCTCCGCTCCCGCACCCGCACCGGGATCCGTACCCGCCCCCGGATCCGTACCCGCCTCCGGTTCGCCGCGTGCGGTGCGGAGGGCCGCGTCCAGGGCTTCCACGTCCTCCTCGGAGATGGCCTCCACGAAGCGGAGGAGGGCGGCGGGGCGGTCCTGGCTGTCGCCCAGGGCGTCGCGCATGAGACCGGCGGTGTACTCCTCGCGGCCGCGGACGGGTTCGTACAGCCAGGCGCGGCCCGCCTTCTCGCGGCGGAGCCAGCCCTTGCGGTGCAGGATGTCGGCCACCGTCATGACGGTGGTGTAGGCGACCCGGCGGCCGCGGTTGATGTCGTCGACGATCTCGCGGACGGTGGCGGGCCGCTGCCAGGCCCACAGCCGGTCCATGATCTCGGCCTCCAGCTCTCCCAGCCGGCGCACGTGCATCCCCTCCCCTCGCGGGCGGCTCATCGTACGGGTCGCACACCCGCACGAGGTATACCCCCCATGGGTAAGTTGGCGGGTTCCTGACGGCCCCCGGAACGGCGACCGCCCCCGTACGGCGGCCCGCTCGCGCGGGCCCCTCGCACGGGGGCGGTGGTGGACTCCGTCAGGTCCGGATCAGCCGGGCGATCGCCTTCGACGCCTCGCCGACCTTCACCTTGGCCTGATCGCCGCCGGCCTCGATCGCCTCGGTGACGCAGCAGCTGAGGTGCTCGTCCAGCAGGGCGACCGCGCAGGACTGGAGGGCCGCGTTGATGGCCGAGACCTGGGTCAGGACGTCGATGCAGTAGACGTCCTCGTCGACCATCCGCTGCACCCCCCGGACCTGCCCCTCGATCCGCCGGAGCCTTCTGATGATGTCTTCCTTGTGGTGCACGTAGCCGGCCACGGCGGGCTCCCGTCAGGTCGAGGGTCCGGAGGTCACTTGTCGGCGGCCTGGAAGCCGCGCAGGCGGAGGCTGTTGCCGACCACGAAGACCGAGGAGAAGGCCATCGCGGCACCGGCGATCATCGGGTTCAGCAGTCCGGCCGCGGCGAGCGGCAGGGCGGCGACGTTGTAGGCGAAGGCCCAGAAGAGGTTGGAGCGGATCGTGCCGAGGGTCTTGCGGGAGAGCCGGATGGCGTCCGCCGCGGCCCGCAGGTCGCCCCGTACGAGGGTGAGGTCGCCGGCCTCGATCGCCGCGTCCGTACCCGTGCCCATCGCCAGGCCCAGGTCGGCCTGGGCGAGCGCGGCGGCGTCGTTCACGCCGTCGCCGACCATGGCGACCGAACGGCCCTCCGCCTGGAGCCTCTTGACGACGTCGACCTTGTCCTGCGGCATGACCTCGGCGATGACCTCGCCGATGCCGACCTCGGCGGCGACGGACTCCGCGACCGCCTTGTTGTCGCCGGTCAGCAGGATCGGGGTGAGCCCCAGGCCCCTGAGCCGGCGGATCGCCTCCGCGCTGGTCTCCTTGATCGCGTCGGCGACCTCCAGGACCGCGCGGGCCTCCCCGTCCCAGGCGACCGCGATGGCCGTCTTCCCGGCCTTCTCCGCCGCGTCCTTCGCGGCCTTGAGGCTCGCCGGGAGGGACATCGCCCACTCTTCGAGCAGCTTCTCGCGGCCGACGAGGACGGCGTGGCCGTCGACGACGCCCTGGACGCCGAGACCGGGGACGTTGGCGAAGTCCTCGGGGGTGGGCAGGGTGCCGACCTTCGCGGCCGCGCCGGTGGCGACGGCCTGGGCGATCGGGTGCTCGGAGGAGTGCTCCAGGGCGCCCGCCAGGCGCAGCACGTCGGTCTCGTCCGTACCGGCGGCGGTGTGGACCTTGATCAGGGTCATCCGGCCGGTGGTGACGGTGCCGGTCTTGTCCAGGACGATGGTGTCGACCTTGCGGGTGGTCTCCAGGACCTCCGGGCCCTTGATCAGGATGCCGAGCTGCGCGCCGCGGCCGGTGCCGACCATGAGGGCGGTCGGGGTGGCCAGGCCCAGGGCGCACGGGCAGGCGATGATCAGGACGGCGACGGCGGCGGTGAAGGCGGCGGTCAGGCCCTGTCCGGTGCCGAGCCAGAAGCCGAGGGTGCCGAGCGAGAGCGCGATGACGATCGGCACGAAGACGGCCGAGATCCGGTCGGCGAGGCGCTGGGCGGCGGCCTTGCCGTTCTGCGCGTCCTCGACGAGCTTCGCCATCCGGGCGAGCTGGGTGTCGGCGCCGACGCGGGTGGCCTCGACGACGAGCCGGCCGCCGGCGTTCAGGGTGGCGCCGGTGACGGAGTCGCCGGCGGAGACCTCGACCGGCACGGACTCGCCGGTGAGCATGGAGGCGTCGACGGCGGAGGAGCCCTCGACGACGGTGCCGTCGGTGGCGATCTTCTCGCCCGGGCGGACCAGGAAGCGGTCGCCGACCTGGAGTTCGGCGGTGGGCACGGTGATCTCGCGCCCGTTCTTGATGACGGTGACTTCCTTGGCGCCCAGCTGCATCAGCGCCTTGAGCGCGGCGCCCGCCTTCCGCTTCGAGCGGGCCTCGAAGTAGCGGCCCGCCAGGATGAAGGCGGTGACGCCGGCGGCGGCCTCCAGGTAGATGTTCCCGGCGCCGTCGGTGCGGGCGATCGTGAACTCGAAGGGGTGCGTCATCCCCGGCGTACCGGCGGTGCCGAAGAAGAGCGCCCACAGGGACCAGAGGAACGCGGCGATCGTGCCGACCGAGATCAGCGTGTCCATGGTGGCCGCGCCGTGCTTCGCGTTGGTCCAGGCGGCCCTGTGGAAGGGCCAGGCGGCGTAGACGACGACCGGCGCGGCGAGCGTGAGGCTCAGCCACTGCCAGTACTCGATCTGGAGCGCCGGGATCATCGCCATGGCGATGACGGGCACGGCGAGGGTGACGGCGGTGACCAGCCGCTGCTTCAGCGGCCGCAGCTCCTCGTCGGCCTTCTCCTCGTCGGTGGGGCCGCTGTCGCCGGGGGCGTCGGCCTTCGGGGGAGCGGGCTCCTCGGCGGTGTAGCCGGTGGCCTCGACGGTCGCGATCAGGTCGGCGACCGGGATGTCGGCGGCGAAGGTGACCTTCGCCTTCTCGGTGGCGTAGTTGACGGTGGCCTCGACCCCGTCCATGCGGTTGAGCTTCTTCTCGATCCGGGCCGCGCACGAGGCGCAGGTCATGCCGCCGATGGCGAGCTCGACCTGGGCGGTGCCCGGAGTGGTCGTGGTCATTTCCTGCTCCTCGGTGTAGCGGGGTTCGGGGGCCGGGGCCCGGGCGGGGGATCGGTCGGGCCCCGGCGGCCAGTGGGGCGCCGGCCGGTCAGGCGCGGCCGGTCAGCTCGTAGCCGGCGTCGTCGATCGCGGCGCCGATGGCGGCGTCGTCGGGCGCGCCGTCCGTGGTGACGGTCACCAGGCCGCCGGCGACGTCGACGTCCACGGAGAGGACGCCCTCCAGCGCGCTGACGGACGTGGTGATCGCGGTCTTGCAGTGGCCGCAGGTCATGCCCGAGACCGCGTAGACGGTGCTGGTCGCGTCGGCGACGGCGACCGCGGTGGTGCCGGTCGTCGAGCAGCTGTTGTCGGGGGTGCAGCAGGAACCCATGTCGTCCTCCATCGTGTGTCCAGTGGACCGGATACCCTCGGGGGGTATCGGCGTTGTGTCTCCATGTATACCCCCGGGTGGTATCCGGCGCAAGTGTCGGACCGACTTGACTTGATACCCCCCAGGGGTATGGTGAAGTGCAGAGAGCAGGAGAACACCCCGCCGCGCACCCGCATCCACGCACCTGCGCATCCGACATGGGAGAGCAGCCATGAACACCGGAGTGAAGATCACCGCCTTCGCCGCCGCGCTCGCCGCGACCTTCGGCACCGCGTACGGGGTCGGGAAGGGAGTCGGGCCGGTCGAGGAGCCCAAGAAGGCGGAGCACGGCGAGCACGCCGCCGCGAAGCCCGAGCCCAGCGCCTCCGCCAGTGCCTCCGCGGACGCCTCCGCCGGTGGCCACGCCGGCCACGAGGAGGCGACCGCCCCCGCCGCGCGCGGCGCCGAGCTCCCCGGCGGCCTCCAGGTCTCCGACGGCGGCTACACCCTCGCCCTGGCCACCCCGAACCCGCCCGTGGGCCGCAGCACCCTCACCTTCGCCATCCAGGACGCCGCCGGGAAGAAGGTCACCGCCTTCACCACCGAACACGGCAAGGAACTGCACTTCATCGTCGCCTCACGCGACCTGACGGTCTTCCGTCACCTCCACCCCGAGAAGGCCGCCGACGGCACCTGGACCGTCGAGGCCGACCTCCCGGCCGCGGGCGGATACAAGGCGTTCGCCGACTTCAAGCCCGCCGCGAAGGGCGCCAAGGCCCTCACCCTCGGCGTCGACCTCGCCGTCCCCGGCGCCTCCACCCCGCGGCCGCTCCCCGCCGTCGCCCCCACCGCCGACGTCGACGGCTACCAGGTCCGCCTCGGCGGCACCCTCGACCCCGGCAAGGCGGGTGAGCTGCGTCTCACCGTCACCAAGGCCGGGAAGCCCGTCACCGACCTGGAGCCGTACCTCGGCGCGTACGGGCACCTGGTCGCCCTCCGCCAGGGTGACCTCGCCTACCTCCACGTCCACCCCAACGAGGGCGGCCCCGGCCCCGACGTCTCCTTCACGGCCACCGCCCCGAGCACCGGCACGTACCGCCTCTTCCTCGACTTCCAGCACGGCGGCAAGGTCCACACGGCCGCCTTCACCGTGAAGGCGGGCACCCCGGGCACGGCCCCGGCCCCCGCGACGACTTCCTCGGAGGCCGCCGAGCACGATGCGGGAGGTCACGCGCACAGCTAGTCTGGTCATTGGACTAGACCTGTAGTCGTCATTCATGGAGGAATGGGCGCAATGAGCAACCGTGCTGTCCTGGAGGTGATCGCCCTCGACGAGCAGGACGCGGTCGCCGCCCAGACCGGGGGCGCCGACCGCCTCGAACTCGTCACCGACATGGCGGCGGACGGCCTCACCCCGTCGACGGCCACCTTCACCGCCATCCGCCGCGCGGTCGACATCCCGCTCCGCGTGATGCTCCGCCTCGCGGACGGCTTCGCGGCCGGCGACATCGACGCCCTGGCCGGCCGGGCGGCGGAGCTCCGGGCGGCCGGCGCGGACGAGTTCGTCCTCGGCTTCCTCACCCCCGCGGGCGAGCCCGACCTGGTCGCCGTCGAACGGCTCATCGCCGTCCTCGACGGCGCCCGCTGGACCTTCCACCGCGCCATCGACCGCGCCGCCGACCGCGACGTCCTCCGCAAGCGCCTCGCCGACCTCCCCGGCCTCGACACCTACCTCACCGCCGGCGCCCCCGGCGGCGTGGACGACGGCCTCCCGGTCCTGGAGGCCGAGGCCGCCCGCACCGGCGAACCCGGCTACGAACCCCAGATCCTCGTAGGCGGCGGCCTCCGCCTCGACCACCTCCCCCGCCTCCGCGCCACCGGCCTCACCGCCTTCCACATCGGCGGCGCCGCCCGCCCCCAGGGCTGGACCGCCCCCGTCTCCCCGGAAGCGGTCCGCACGTGGCGCGAGGCGGTGGACGCGTAACGCGTCAGGACGCGGAGGCCCGCGTGAAGGTGTAGGGCACGCCCCGCCCGGTGGTGACCCGGAGCCGGTCCTTCCCGGCGGGGCGGAGGTCGAAGGTGCCGTGACCGTGGCAGATGCCCATGTCGGGACCGCCGGGGCTCACGTCGCCGAGGACCACGCGGTCGGGGGTGGCGGTGACGACGACGGCCGCGACAGGGCAGGAGCCGGGACCGGTGCCCCCGGTGATCTCCACCGTCGCGTTCGCGCGCGCGTAGGGGAGGGCGATCTCCATCGAGGGCTTGGTGTCCGTCGTGGTCCAGGTGCCCTCGAAGACCTCCCGTGTCCGGGACAGTTCCGGCTCGCGGTGGAGGCGTGCCGACGCACGGCCGGAACGCCACACCAGGATGCCCTCCTGCTCGGAGAGCGTCTGGGTGGGAGGCGTACATGCGTTGTCGTTCTCCGACAGTCCACGGGCCTTGTAATCGATGGATGCCTGGCTGTCGTGCACGGTCAGGGTCCCGTCCGTGCCGAGGCAGGCCCGGTCCTCGTACTGGAGGACGTAGTCGGCGGTGTGACCGAACTCCTGGGTGCCCGCCCCGATGACGAACGTGACCCAGCGGGGGATCTTCCCCGTTCCGCCGTCCTTCACCTCTCCCGCCCAAGTGCCAGTGAACCGCGGGTCGTTGACCGGCATCGGTGACGACGAGGACGGTGGCGTGCTCGCCTTCCGGCCGCCCGCCCCGTCCGCCTCCTTCTCGCCCAGCCGGGGCACGATCACCGCCGCCGCCGTCGCGAGGACGGCCGTCACGAGGGCGGCCGCGATCGTCGCGCGGCGGCGGCCGGGCCGACGGGCCGGTGACGGGACCGGAGGCGCGGGCGGAGTGACGGGCTCCGTCGGGGTCGGGGTCGGTGTCGGGGTCGGGCCGTCCGCGTCGAGGAGGCGGCCCGCCTGGGAGCCGAGGGAGGCCAGGAGGGGGCCGGGCAGCCAGGCCGGGACGGCGTCCACCGCCCACGCCTCGGTGCGGGCGAGGACCTCGGCGGTGGTGGGCCGCCGCGCCGGGTCCTTGCGCAGGCAGTCCCGTACGAGTCCCTCCAGCGGGGCCCGCAGGCCGGACAGGTCCGGCTCCTCCTCGGCGATCCGGAACATCAGCGCGTGCGCGCCGCTGCCCAGGTCGCCGAAGGGCGTCCGGCCGGTGGCCGCGAAGGCGAGGACCGTGCCCAGGCAGAAGACGTCCGACGCGGCGGTCAGCCGCTCGCCCCGGACCTGCTCGGGGGACATGAACCCCGGGGAACCGATCACCGCGCCGGTGCGGGTGAGGAAGCCGTCGACCGGGGTCTCCAGCGCGCGGGCGATGCCGAAGTCGATGACGCGCGGCCCGTCGGCGGTGACCAGGATGTTGGACGGCTTCAGATCGCGGTGGACGAGCCCCGCCTCGTGGATGTCGGCCAGGGCGTGCGCGAGCCCGTTGGCCAGGGCGAGCACCGACTCGCGCGGCAGCGGTCCGTGGCTCCGCGCGACGACGTGGTGCAGGTCGGGGCCGGGGATGTAGCCGGTGGCCACCCAGGGGGCGGGGCCGTCGGTGTCCGCGTCCAGGACCGGCGCGGTCCACGCCCCGCCGATCTTCCGCGCGGCGGCGACCTCCTGGGCGAACCGGAGACGGAACTCCCGGTTCTGGGCGAAGCCGTCGTGCACCGCCTTCACGGCCACGGTCCGGCCGCCCTCCGAGCGGGCCAGATAGACCCGTCCCATTCCCCCGGCTCCCAGCCGGCCGATGATCCGGTACGGCCCGATCCGCGCGGGATCCCCGGGTTCCAAGGCGTCCACGGGACGACGGTAGAGCACGGATGATCGGAAGTCAGGCGTTCCTGCCGGGAGGTGAACGCCCTTGACCGGAAGCCATGTTGGCCCGGCCGGGCGCCGGGGCGGGATTTAACGCGGTGCGGCGCCGACCGGGCGGTCGTTAGCCTCCCCGCATGGTGGACGGACTCGATGCACGCGACGAACTCGACGGACTCGACGAAGACCTTGTGCGGCGGCTCGTCGCCGCGCAGTTTCCTCGGTGGGCGGGGCTCGACGTGCGGGAGGTGGTCTCGGCCGGGACCGACAATGCGATGTTCCGGCTCGGGGACGGGCTTGTCGTGCGGTTGCCGAAGGTGGAGTGGGCGGGTGGGCAGGTGGAGAAGGAGCAGCGGTGGTTGCCGCTGCTCGCGCCCGCGTTGCCGCTGCCTGTGCCGGTGCCTGTTGGGGTCGGCGTGCCGGGGGAGGGGTTCGGGCGGCCTTGGGGGGTGTACGGGTGGCTGGACGGGGTTGATGCGTGGGTGTCGCCCGTTGACGATCTCGCGCATGCCGCTGGGGAGTTGGGGCGGTTCGGGGCGGCGTTGCGGGCCGTTGACGCTAGCGGTGGGCCGCGGTCCTTTCGGGGCGGGGCCGTCACCGAGTGGGAGGGGGGCGCTCTGCCTGCGGCCGTCGCCGCGCTGGGCGGCGCCGGGCTGCTCGACGAGCGCGTCGCGCTCGACGCCTGGGCGGAGGTCTTGGCCGTGCCTGCTTGGGGCCGGGCTCCCGTCTGGTTGCACGGGGATCTGCTGCCGGGGAATCTGCTGACCCGGGGCGGGCGCCTCAGTGCCGTCATCGACTTCGGCGGGCTCGGTACCGGCGACCCCGCCGCCGACCTCCTGCCCGCCTGGGCCCTGCTCACCGCCGCCACCCGGCCCCTCTTCCGCGCCGCCTCCCGCGTGGACGACGACACCTGGGCCCGGGGCCGCGGCTGGGCGCTGTGCTGGGGGCTCGTCACCGACCACTACTACGGCGGTACGGGCGGGCCCGGTACCGCCCCGGTGCCGAACCCCGTGCTCGCGGCCGTCGCCCGCAGGACGTGGAGCGAGGCCCTGCCCGACTCCATCTGACTCCGCTCGACTCCGCCTGACTCCGCCTGACTCCGCCTGGCGACGAAAGGGCAGGTCAGAGGTGACGGTGAACGGTTGACAGCGGTTCCGGTTCGGGTGAGGGTGTCGCTCGCGGCCGGGCTGTTCCGGCCGCTCGCACCAGGGTGGGGACTCTTGAACGACATCCGTACGCGCGCCGAGGCGCTCATCGCCGCCGGGCGCCCGGGGGAGGCGCGGACCGCCGCGCGGGACGCGCTCGACGCGGACGGGCCCGACGCCGGGCTCTACCTCGCGCTCGGCCGCGCGCACATGGCCGAGGACGACGACGACCACGACGACGCCGCCGAGCGGGTCTTCCGGGAGGGCCTCGACGCGTTCCCGGACGACATCGGACTGCTCGGCGGGTACGCCGAACTCCACGCCCGCACCGACGCGTTCGAGCGCCCGGGGCGGTTCGCGCGCGGCGAGGCGATCAGCGCGCGGCTGCGGGAGCTCGCCCCGCACTCGGCGGAGGCGCGGCGGGCCGAGGCGGCCGGGAGCTCCGTGCCCGCGGGCACCGGGAACGCGGTCTCGGAGCGCCGGGTGCAGTCCTTCGACGCGGCCCGCGCCTTCGCGGCCGGTCCGACGCCCGCCGACGCGGCCGCGCAGACCGCGCAGTGGGCCGCCCGCGCCCCGTACGACCGCCGGCTCGCCGTCCTCGCCGAGACGACCGCCGCCCTCGCTGCGCCCGGCCGCGCCTGGCTCCGCCTGCTGCTGTGCCGGGCCTCCGAGTACCGGCTCCTCGTCGCGGCGCTCGTCGCGCTGCTGGTCGTCCTGCGGAGCACGGTCCTGCCGATGCCGTACGGGGTCACCGCCGCCGTGTTCGTCCTGCTGAGCCTTCCGGACCTCGCGCTGCGGCGGCTCCTGCGGCAGGCGCGGGAGCGGGCGGCGGCGCGGGCGGTGGACGCGGTGCCGTCGGCGGACGACTCCCCGGCCCCCGAGGGCTTCGGCCCGCCCGAACTGCCGCCCGTCCCGCGCGTCACCCGCCGCGAGTACGCCTTCGCGGGCGCCGGGCTCGTCCTCGCGCTCGTCGTCGGCGTCGCGGCGTACGGCTCCTCCGTCTCCTACCCGCGCTACGAGATCGTCGCCCACGACAGCTACGGGGGCGCGGAGGGCTACGACCTCCAGAAGGAGTACGACCCGTTCGGGGCCGTGCCCGCCGCGGAGGTGGAGGGCGCGATGGCCCGGGTGTACGGCGAGGAGCTGGTGGCCGTCAGGACCGGCGACTTCCACGACATGCGGGCCTCGTACGTCCAGGACGGCGGCTTCTTCACCGGCATGGAGGCGTTCGGTACGGTCCACGACGCCTGGAACGCGGACGCGGGGCCCTACGGCGGCTGGATGCGGTGCATCCGCGTCACCGAGCGGGAGACGGGGTCGCTCCGCGCGATGTGCCTCTGGGCCGACAAGGGCAGCATCGGCACGACGTCCTTCGAAGCGGAACACCTGTCCCAGCGCGCAGTAGAAACCAAAGCCCAAGAAACCCGCAAGACCTTCCTCCACCCCACCAACTAGCCCCCGCCACTGGACCGGTGCCCGCCCCCGCCCGGGCCCGTGCGGGCGCCGGTCCGCCGCAGCCGTTTCGTTGTGGGCAATCGTTCCGCTGGGGCGGTGCCCACCCCCCGCTCCGCCGCCGCTCCGTTGTGGGCAATCGTTCCGCTGGGGCGGAACGGGTGGGCACAACGGAACGGCACCCTGCGCGGGTGCCTCCGCACACGTCCCTGACCCGCACCACGAGTGCGCCGCCCTACGGGTGCGGGTTCAGGCGCAGGAAGCCTAGGCCCGGCAGGGGGCGCCGTCCCGTGTGCCCACCCGTCCCGCCCCTAGCGGGACGCATGCCCACACGGAGGTGGTACCGAGGGCGCCGTCCAGCACGGCGCGGGCACACGCGGGGTGCGGCGAAGGGCGCCGTCCCGTGGGCGCGTGTGCCCACACGGGGGTGGGTGCGGCCTGGGGCGCCGTCCCGTGGGCGCAGGCACACACGAGGGGTGCGGGCCAGGGCGCCGTGCAGCGGGGCGCAGGCCCGCACGGGGGTGGTCCAGCGGAGGGTGCCGTCCAGCCTGGCGGGCCAGCACCCCCGGGCCCTACAGCTGCGGCGGTAGCGGGGACGCGTGGGTGATCGTGAGGCCGGAGACTGCTCGGGTGAGGGTTACGTAGAGGCGGCGGAGGCCGGTGCGTTCGTCGGGTTCGCCGTCTACGATCGCGGCGGGCTCGTCGAGGACGACGTAGTCGTACTCCAGGCCCTTCGCCAGGGACGCGGGGACCAGGGTGAGGCGCGACTCCGCCGTCGTCTCCTCGCCTGGGGAGAGGTACTTCAGGCCCGCCTCCGACAGCGCTTCCGCCAGCTGCGCCACCCGCGCGTCCGCCGCGATGAGGCCGATCGACCCCTCGTGCGCGAGCGCGTCCGCGCACGCCGTGACCACCGCCTCCTCGGAGGGGGCGGTGACCTGGCGGATCTCGAAGGCGCCCGGGTTCTCGCGGACGGACTCCACCGGGGCGAGGCCCGGCGCCATGTGGGGCAGGAGCCGGGACGCGTACGAGATGACCTCGCTGGGGACGCGGAAGCCGGCCGTCAGCTCCTCGACCCGGGACTCCGGCTTGCCGAGGTGCGCCAGCGCCGTCTCCCAGCTCTGCGTGGCCCACGGCGTCGTGCCCTGCGCGAGGTCGCCGAGGATCGTCGCGGAACCGGTCGTGCAGCGCCGCCCCACCGCCCGGTACTGCATGGGGGAGAGGTCCTGCGCCTCGTCGAGGACGACGTGCCCGAGCGAGTGCGTCCGCTCGACGAGGTCCGTCGTCTCGTCGATCAGCACCGTGTCCGCCGCCGACCACCGCGCCGTCTTCACGCCGCGCCCCGGCTTCGCCCACAGCAGCAGCTTCTGCTCCTCCTCGCTCAGCAGCCCTGCCGCGTGCTCCGCGAGGAACTCCGCGTCCCCCAGCAGCCGCAGCACCAGCTTCGCCGGGTCGACCGGCGGCCAGCACTCCTTCACCACCGCCTTCACCGCCGCGTTCCGGGCCACCGCGTTCTGCACCCGGTCGTCAGGCGCCTCGCCCGCCTGCTCCATCCGCATCAGGACGGCGTGCGCGATCCGCTGCGGCAGCGCCTCGCGGGCGGCCCCGTAGCGGATGTCACGTGCCGTCAACTCCCGTACGATCTCCTCCAGTTCGTACGCCGGGACCCGCCAGCGGCGCGAGCCGCGCACCACCATCAGCGGTTCCTTCGGCAGCGTCACGTGCGACCAGACGGCCCGCCGCAGCACCTCCGCCATCCGGGCGTCGCCCTTCACGACCGCCGTCGCCGCCTCGTCCGTGCCCCGCACCTCCACGTGCGCCACGAGGTCGTCGACGGTCGCCTGCTTCACCTCCAGCTCGCCGAGCGCGGGCAGCACCTGCTCGATGTACTGGAGGAAGGACCGGTTCGGCCCGATGACGAGCGTCCCGGTGCGGGCGAGCCGCTCCCGGTGGGCGTACAGCAGATAGGCGACGCGGTGCAGGCCGACGGCCGTCTTGCCGGTGCCGGGGCCGCCCTGCACGCACAGCGTGCCGGACAGGTCGGAGCGGACGATCTCGTCCTGCTCGGGCTGGATCGTGGCGACGATGTCCCGCATGGGGCCCACGCGCGGCCGCTCGATCTCCGCCTGGAGCAGCCGGCTGGTGCGCGACCCCTCGGCGGAGCCGAAAAATGTCTCAGCGGCCGGGTCGGAGAGGTGCTCGTCCTCGTACGCGGTGAGCTCGCCGCCCGTGTAGCCGAAGCGGCGGCGCAGCCCCACGTCCTGCGGGTCCTTCTTCGACGCCTGGTAGTACGGCTGCGAGACCGGCGCGCGCCAGTCGATGACCATCGGGTCGCCGTGCGCGTCGTGGACGTGCCGCCGCCCGATGTAGAAGCGCTGCCCGTGCTGGGTGGGCGGCAGGTAGTCGAGCCGGCCGAAGAAGAGCGGGGTGTGGGCGAGGTCCGCGAGCGCCTTGATGCGGTCCTCGATCTGCCGTTCCAGGACGATCGAGTTGACCCAGTTCGCGGTGACGTCCTTGATGTCCAGCGCCTCCACCTCCTCGCGCATCGCGCGCAGGGCGGCGCGGGAGGAGGTCAGGTGGGCCCGCTCGCGTACGAGCGGATCGTCGGTGGGCACAGCTGCGGACACGGTGGAGCCTCCGGTCGGGCATGCGGACGGACACACGGACATGGCGATGTGGCCGCCGGTTTCCGACCGGACGGCGGCGCGCTCCTCGGACGCCTATGCGTACGCGTCCCGGAGGCGGGGAAGCCGATGATTCTAGCTCCGGCCCGGGGGCGGGTGCGAATCGTTTTCCCGTAGGGGGAGCGCTCCGCCGTAAGGGGGACGCGGGTTCCGCCCCCAGGCCGATATGTTCCGAATGTCCGGATTCCAGAATGGATACATGACCGCGACGACCTTCACCCTCGTGACCACCGTCCCCCGCCCCCGCCGCCTGATGGCAGCCCTGCGGGCCTTCGGCTCGGCCGCCGTAGAGGTGGCCCTGCTGGGCGACTACGGCGACTACGGCGACGCCTCGGGCCCCGGCGGCGCAGGCATCAAGAACCCCCGCCCGGCCTACGCCCACACCCTCCCCCCGGACTGAGTACGCGCCCCGCCCGGCTGAGTACGCGCACGTCTACCGACGCCCCCGGCGCGCTGATGGGATGGGGGCATGACAACGCCCCCGCACCCCACCACCTCCCCCGACCCCTACGCCCTGAGCCCCCTCGCGCTCCGTGCCTTCGCGGGCTTCGGCCTGTTGCTCGTCGCGGTCTGCACGGTGGCGACCATGGCGGTCACCCTCGACGACGCGATCTCCGGCGACGGCTCCGGCGGAGGCTTCGTCGTGACCGGCTTCTGGGCCCTGGGCCTCGCCGCCGCGGCGGGCGTGGCGGCCCTCGTCGTGCCCCGCCGCGCCCTCGTCGTCGCCCAGTACGCCCTGGCCCTCGCGGGCCCGCTCCTGGCCCTGATGGACTGAGACCGGACGGACGGGCAGGCACGGGCCCCTACGGCGCCAGCAGCTCGTCCGCGTCGACGATGCGGTAGGCGTAGCCCTGCTCGGCCAGGAAGCGCTGCCGGTGGGCGGCGAAGTCCTGGTCGATGGTGTCGCGGGCGACGACCGAGTAGAAGTGCGCCTGGTGGCCGTCCGCCTTCGGGCGCAGGACGCGGCCGAGGCGCTGCGCCTCCTCCTGGCGGGAGCCGAAGGTGCCGGACACCTGGATGGCGACCGTGGCCTCGGGCAGGTCGATGGAGAAGTTGGCGACCTTGGAGACGACGAGGACGTTGATCTCGCCGTTGCGGAAGGCGTCGAAGAGCCGCTCCCGCTCCTTGTTCGACGTCTCGCCCTTGATGACCGGCGCGTCGAGGTGCGCGCCCAGTTCGTCGAGCTGGTCGATGTACTGGCCGATGACGAGGATCTGCTGGCCGGCGAACTTCCGCACCAGCGCCTCCGTCACCCGCCGCTTCGTCGCCGTCGTCGCGCAGAAGCGGTACTTCTCCTCCGCCTCGGCCGTCGCGTAGGCGAGCCGCTCCGACTCGGTGAGGTTGACCCGCACCTCGACGCAGTCGGCGGGCGCGATGTAGCCCTGCGCCTCGATCTCCTTCCACGGCGCGTCGAACCGCTTGGGCCCGATGAGCGAGAAGACGTCCGCCTCCTTGCCGTCCTCGCGCACGAGCGTGGCGGTGAGGCCGAGCCGGCGCCGGGCCTGGAGGTCGGCGGTGAACTTGAAGACCGGCGCGGGCAGCAGGTGCACCTCGTCGTAGACGATCAGGCCCCAGTCGCGGGAGTCGAAGAGCTCCAGGTGCGGGTAGACGCCCTTCCGCTTGGTCGTGAGGACCTGGTACGTCGCGATGGTGACGGGCCGGATCTCCTTCTTCGTCCCCGAGTACTCGCCGATCTCGTCCTCGGTCAGCGAGGTCCGCTTCACCAGCTCGTTCTTCCACTGCCGGGCGGAGACGGTGTTGGTGACGAGGATCAGCGTCGTCGCCTTCGCCTTGGCCATCGCCCCGGCCCCGACCAGCGTCTTGCCCGCGCCGCAGGGCAGCACGACGACACCGGAGCCGCCGTGCCAGAAGCCCTCGACGGCGTGCTGCTGGTACGGCCGCAGGCTCCAGCCGTCCTCCGCGAGCTCGATCGCGTGCGCCTCGCCGTCGACGTACCCGGCGAGGTCCTCGGCGGGCCAGCCCAGCTTCAGCAGCGTCTGCTTGATCTGACCGCGCTCGGAGGGGTGTACGACCACGGTGTCGGGGTCGATCCGCGCCCCCACCAGCGGCTGGACCCGCTTCGACCGGAGGATCTCCTCCAGCACCGGCCGATCGGTCGTCGTCAGCACCAGCCCGTGCGCGGGATGCTTGGTGAGCGTGAGCCGCCCGTACCGGTCCATGGTCTCGGCGATGTCGACGAGCAGCGCGTGCGGCACCGGGTACCGCGAGTACTCCACGAGCGCGTCCACCACCTGCTCGGCGTCGTGCCCCGCGGCCCGCGCGTTCCACAGCCCGAGCGGCGTCACCCGGTACGTATGGATGTGCTCGGGCGCCCGCTCCAGCTCCGCGAACGGCGCGATGGCCCGCCGACAGGCGTCGGCGAGCTCGTGGTCGACCTCAAGGAGCAGCGTCTTGTCACTCTGGACGATGAGTGGCCCGTTCACGTATGTGGGTTCCCTTCCGCACGGCCAAACATCCAGTCTGCCTGACGCCCGGCGGTTGTCGGAGGGGCCTGCCACACTGAAGTCGACCGGTTCCGCATGAGGGAGGAGGCGAGATGAGCGTCGCACACGATCCGCACTATGGGCCCTGGACCATAGAGGAAGTCCTGGCACTGGGGGAGGACCGTGGGCAGCGTCGTGAATTGATGGGGGAAGCGCTCATGATGTCTCCGGCTCCTGGGTTCAAGCACCAGCGGGCGTCGCTGCGCCTCGCGATGCTGCTGGACCGCGCCATTCACGGGGAGGGCGTGGCGGCGGAAGTCCTTGAGGCGGTCAATCTCGTGCTGCCCGACGGCCTTTTCATCCCGGACATCGTCGTCGTCGAGGCGGCCGCCGCAGCGGAGAACCCGGCGACGTGCGACGCCGACGACGTCCTGCTCGTCGTCGAGATCGTCTCCCCGTCGTCCTCCGGCCGCCGCACCGACCGCCTGCTGAAGCCGCCGTACTACGCCGAGGCCGGCATCGAGCACCTGTGGCGGCTCGAACTGGAGCCGGTGCCGACGCTGGTCGTGTGCGAGTTGCGGGACGGCCGCTACGTCGAGCGCCTTGTCGCCGAAGCGGGGCGGACGACGCTGATCGAGAAGCCGTTCCCGCTGGAGGTCGACCCGGCCACTCTGGTCGCGCCGAGAAGCTAGACCTCCTCCTCCGCCAGTTCCGCCACGCCCGTGATGCGGTGCAGGGGGTAGGTCCTGACCTCGTCGGCCGTGTGGTCGTAGCCGGTGACGAAGCCGCCTTCTACGCGGACGGGGGCGATGACGCGCTGGGTGGCCGAGCCTTCCGCGTTGACGTAGCCGATCCAGACGGCCGAGCCGGTCATGGCGGCCGCCTGGACGGTGGCCAGGGTCTCGGCGGCCGAGGTGCGGGGGAGGCCGCCCGCCGTGACCGGGACGGTGGGTTCCTTGCGTACGGCCGTGGCGGCGTGGTCGCCGGCGCGGATGGCGCGGACGGCGGCCGTGAGCAGGGTGGTGTCGGGGGTGGGCGGGCCGTCGGGGACGGGGGCCGGGGCGGTGCGGGGCGGGGTGCGGTGGGCGTCGGCGCGGGTGATCAGGACGTCGCCCTCCGCCGATTCGGCCGCCGGCGCGTACCCCATCGCGCGCAGCCCTTCGAGGAGCGACTTCGGGTCCGTCTGCGCGGCCAGCACCGTCGGCGCGAGGCGGCGCAGCCGCAGCGGGGCCGAGCGGCGGTCGGCCAGGATCTCGCCGAGCAGCGCGTCGTCGTCGCAGCGCACGTACGCCGAGGCCGCCCCGATCCGCAGATGCCCGTGCTTCCTGGCCACGTCGTCGATGAGGTACGCCAGCGGCTGCGGCACCGGCGTCCGCGCGTGCGCGGCGAGGAAGGCGTGCAGGTCGGAGGCGGAGCGGCCGGTGTCGAGCGCGCGCCGCACCGAACCGGGCGTGAACCGGTAGACCGTCGCGCCACCCTTCGATTCCACGTCCGCCAGGACCGCGAGCGCGTCGGCCAGCGGGCGCAGCAGCGGGCCGGGGGCGACGGCGGTCAGGTCGGCCTGGAGCAGGACGTGGTCGACGGCGTGCGGCAGCAGCGGCTCCAGGAGCTCCGCCGCGCGCTCGGCCGCGACCTCCACCTCCACCCCGCCGCCCTCGGCGGCCGGCGCGGCGGCCTCGGTGAGCGGCAGGTTCAGCAGGGCACGCGCGGGCGTGGACAGCGCGCCCCGGCCGGTGATCCCCAGCAGTTCGGCGTCGCCGAGCACCCAGCGGGCGAGCCGCTCCCGCAGGTCGGCGGCGGGCCGCGGCGCCGTGGCCGACGCGCCGGCCGCCGGCGGCCGTGTCTCCGAGGCCCACGGCCCCGCCGCACCGGCCTCCGCGCCCGCACCCGAGCCGCCACTGGCACCCGCGCCCGAAGAGGGCCCCGGCGCCATCCCCGTACGGCTCGCGGCGGACGCGTGCCGGGTCGGGCGCTCCCAGCGCAGCCGGGCCAGCAGGGACTCCGGGGTCGCCGCGGAGCCCGGCGGCAGGGTCGCCAGCAGGCCGAGGACCCGGTGCCGCACCTCGGGGGCCGCCGCCCGGTCCAGGTCGGGGCCGAGCGCGGACAGCGTCCGGCCCTTCGCGTCCTGGCCGCCGACGAGCCCGGGGGTGCGGGTCGCCGCGAGCCAGGCGGTGACCAGCCGGGCCCAGCGCTCGGCCGGCGGCTGGTCGAGCCAGTCGTCGTACGCGGGCGTCGGCGCGTACCGCTCGTCCGCCTCGCCGTCCGAGGCCAGCAGCCCCGCCCCGTACGCCAGCTCCAGCCAGAAGGCCGCCACCGGCTCCGGCACGTCCAGCGCCGCCGCGGTCCGCTTCAGGTCCCGCACCGCCAGGCCGCCCGCCCGCAGCACCGCCGGGCCGCCGTGGTCCCAGGACTTCAGCAGCTCCTCGACCGTGGCCAGCGCCGCGTACGCCTGCCCGGCGGCGGCACTGTCCACAACCTGGGGACGGTACTCGCGCGCCACCACGGCCTCCGGCGCGCGCGGCTCCGGCACCCGGTGCGCCCGCCCGCCCCGCAGGTGCAGCGCCACCTCGCGCGGCAGCACCATCGTGCGCGGCGACACCGGCAGCAGCAGCCCCCGGTCGCGCAGCCAGCTCACCGGCGGCGTCGGCTTCGCCGTCACCTCGCCGTACGGCGGCCCCCACACCAGCCGGTCCAGCACCGACAGCGCCTCCGGCGGCGCCGTGTCGAGCAGCGCCCCCATCCGCTCCCGGTCGGTGAAGAGCCCGGTCAGCGCGGCGACCGCCGACACCGGGTCGTGCGTGGACGCCAGCCCGGCCGCCGCCACGATCTCCTGCAACCGCCCCGGCGACATCCCCGCCGTCGCCTCGGCGACGGTCGGCCCGAGACCGGTGGGGGAGGGGTGCTGCGGCGACGGCGACAGCAGCTCGCGCGCGGTCCGCACCAGCCGCAGCCGGTCGTCCTCGCCCCACACCAGCGCCTGCTCGCGCAGCAGCGCCACCGCGCGGGGCAGCGCCGCCTCGATCTCCGGCGCGTCCTGCCCGCCCAGGAACAGTTCGAGCAGGACGGGGTACGGCGCCGGGTCCGGCGCCACCGCCAGCGCCTCCGCCACCTGAAGCGAGAAGCGGTCGAGCCGCTCCATCGCCCGCACCACCGAAGCCCGCGTCCCGGCCCGGGTCGCCAGCTGCGTCAGATCGTTCGGCACCGGGCCCAGCAGGTCGGGGCGGGCCCGCAGCAGCGCGGCCAGCCCGTCGTCACCGCGCCCCCGCAGCGCCTCGGCCAGCGTGCGCGGGCTCGCCGCGGTCCCACTCGGACGTCCCTCGGGCACGTGCGCCTCCCGGTCCAGCTCGCCGATCCCCATCCGCCCCACGTTATCCGCTGCGCAGGCGCTACCGTCAGGACCGGGACGGCGTTCGGCCGGACGGTGGAGGGGCGGCGTGGGCATCGAGAGCGACCGGATGGTCATGGACTACCTGAGCGAGGTCGGCGACCTGGCCCAGCAACGGCAGCTCCCGCCCCGCGACAGGACCGCCCTCGTCTCCGGCCTCCGCAACGAGATCGACCGCCGCCGCGCCACCCACGGCGAGGAGTCCCCCACCGCCGTCCGGGGCATCCTCGGCGACCTGGGCACCCCGGACGAGGTCGTGAGCAGGGCGGGAGGCAGGGGAGGAGAGGGTACGAGCGGAGCCGGTACGACTCCGGCTCCGGCCCCGGCTTCGGAGCGGCGCGGGCGCACCTGGTGGTCCGACACGGGCAAAGAATCCGGTACGCCCCCGAGCGCGCCTCCCCAGAAGCAGCAGGCTCCCCCGCCCGCCGTCCCCCGCCCCCGGGGCTGGTGGCAAGGCGGCCCGGACACGGACTTCGACCCCGACGCCGAATTCCCTTTCACCCCCGGCTTCGACCCCGACGCCGACCCCGACGACCTGATCGCCCCCGGCTTCATCGGCGGCGTGGAGGCCCCCGAGCTCTTCCTCCCGCCGGAGCCCGAGGCGCCGGAGCCGGAGGCCCCGGACGCGGACTTCGCCCCGGTCGGCCGGGCCCGCCGCCTGGCCCGGCTGCTCCGCAGGCGCCGGCCGAGTGAGGAGGCGCCGGAGGAGGGACCGGGGGAGGAGGCGGCGCCGGGCGCGGGCGCGGTCCAGGTCAGGACCCGCGGCTTCGGCCAGCCGTTCCTGCTGCTCGCCGCGCTACTGCTGGTCGCGGGTGCGGCGTTCGGCTGGCTGCTCGCGCTCGCGGGCGGCTGGCTCATCGCGTACGGCTCGCGTCGTCTGACCCCCGCCCAGGTCAAGCGGGCCGTCTTCGTGCTCCCGGGCGTGGCGGCGGCCGGGGGCATCGGCTGGCTGTGGGGCAGGCTCCAGGGCCGTTGGGGTGAACCGGTCCCGGCGGGCGCCCTGGACACCGCCCTCGCCGAGACCTGGCCCTGGACGCTCAGGGCCGCCGCCCTGCTCTCAGCCCTCTACCTCCTGCACCAGTCCCGCCGTCTCTGAGTCCCCGTCCCTGTCGCCGTCCCCGTCCCCGTCCCACGGCGCGCCGGGGATCACCAGCGGCGAGCCGGTCACCGGGTCGGGGATGACGACCGAGGGGAGGCCGAAGACCTCCTGGACCATCGTGTCCGTGACGATCTCGGAGGGCGGGCCCTGGGCCACGACCCGGCCCGCCTTCATGGCGATGAGGTGGTCGGCGTACCGGGCTGCCTGGTTCAGGTCGTGCAGGACGACGACGACCGTCCGGCCGCGCGAGCGGTTGAGGCGGCGGACGAGGTCCAGGACCTCCACCTGGTGCGCGATGTCCAGGTAGGTCGTGGGCTCGTCGAGGAGCAGGAGGTCGGTCTCCTGCGCGAGGGCCATCGCGATCCAGACGCGCTGGCGCTGCCCACCGGACAGCTCGTCGACGGACCGGTCGGCGAGCGCGGCCACGTCCGTACGGGCCATGGCCTCCGTGACCGCCCGCTCGTCCTCCTCGGACCACTGCTTCCACCACGCCTGGTGCGGCTGCCGGCCGCGCGCGACGAGGTCCGCGACGGTGATCGCCTCGGGCGCGACGGGCGTCTGCGGCAGCAGGCCGATCGAGCGGGCGATCCGCTTCGTGGGGAGCTTCGCCAACTCCTCCCCGTCGAGCAGCACGGCGCCGCCCGCGGGCTTGAGGAGCCGTCCGAGGGCCCGCAGCGTGGTCGACTTGCCGCACGCGTTGGGGCCGACGATGACGGTCACCTTGCCGTCGGGGACCGCCAGGTCGAGGTCCTCGACGACGACCCGGCTCTCGTAGGCGAGGGTCAGCCCGCGGGCCGTCAGTCTGCTCATGCCTTCTCTCCCGTGCGGCTCCGGACGATGAGCCAGATCAGATACGGGGCGCCGACCGCCGCCGTGAGGACGCCCACCGGCAGTTCCACCGGTGAGAACAGGCGCCGTCCGACGAGGTCGGCGGCGGTGACGATCAGCGCGCCGAGGAGCGCCGAGCAGAGCAGCGGGATCTGCGCCGTGCGCGTCACCCGGCGGGCGATCTGCGGGGCGAGGAGGGCCACGAAGTCGACGGGACCGGCGACGCCGGTGGCGACGGAGGCCAGGATCACGCCCACCGCGACGAGCCCGAGCCGCACCCGCCCGAGCCGGACGCCGAGGGCGGTCGCGGTGGAGTCGTCGAGGGCGACGGTCCGCTGGGCGCGGGCCGCCCACAGCACGGCGGGCAGCATCAGCAGCAGCGTCCAGCGGACGGGCGCGGACTCCTCCCAGCCGCGTCCGTTGAGCGAGCCGGTCATCCAGATCTGCGCCTGCTGGGCGACGAGGTAGTCGCCCTTGGTCATGAAGAGGGTGATGAGGGAGCGGAGCGCGATGGCGATGCCGATGCCGATGAGGACGAAGCGGGTCGCGTGCAGCCCGCCGCGCCAGGCGAAGGCGTACACGAGGGCGGCGGCGAGGACACCGCCGGCGATCGACAGGTAGGGCAGGACCGTGTACGAGGCGAGGCCGAAGGTCATCGCGGCGACGGTGAGGGCGCCGGCGCCCTGGCTGATGCCGATGATGTCGGGCGAGGCGAGCGGGTTGCGGGCGACGGTCTGGATGAGCGCGCCGGCGATCCCGAAGGCGGCGCCGACGGCGAGCGCGGTGACGAGCCGCGGCGCGCGCAGCTCCTCGACGACGAACGCGGCGGGGGAGTCGCCGCCGGTGAGGACGGTCAGGACCTCGCCCGGGGAGATGGTCTTCTCACCGACGCAGAGGTACGCGACCGACAGCGCGGCCAGCAGCAGGAGCAGCACCGTGGCGGCGAGTACCGAGCGCCGGTGGACGAGGAAGGAGGCGGGTCCGGTGCGGACGAGCCCGTATCCGGCGGGCCGGGCCCCGGCGCGCCTCGCCTTGGTCGCAGCGGTCTCCGGGCTCCCCGGGCTGCCCGGGGTCTTCGTGAGGCTCATGCCGGGACCGCCTTGCGGCGGACCAGCGTCACCAGGAAGGGCACGCCGATGAGCGCCGTCATGACCCCGGCGGGGATCTCGCCGGGCGGGAAGACGATCCGTCCGGCGACGTCCGCGACCAGCACCATCACGGGCCCGAGGAGCGCGGCCATCGGCAGCACCCACCGGTGGTCGGAGCCGACGACGGCGCGGGCGATGTGGGGGACGGCGAGGCCGACGAAGGCGAGGGGACCGGCGGCGGCGACGGCCGCGCCGGTGAGGACCGTCGCGCCGAGCCCGCCGACGACGCGGACGGTCGCGACCTTCTGCCCGAGCCCCTTGGCGACGTCCTCGCCGAGCGCGAGGGCGTCCAGACCGCGGGCCACCGACAGCACCAGGACGGCGCCGAGCAGCAGGAACGGCCAGATCTGCCCGATGGTGGCCGCGTCCCGCCCGTCGAGGGAGCCGGTCTGCCAGAACCGGAACTCGTCCAGCGCCGCCGCCTGCGTCGTCAGGACGCCGGTCGTCACCGACAGCAGCAGCGCGTTGATCGCCGCGCCGCCGAGGGCCAGCTTCACGGGCGTGGCGCCGCCGCGGCCGCTGGAGGCGATGGCGTACACGGCGACCGAGGCGAGCGCGGCGCCGAGGAAGGCGAACCACACGTACCCGGAGAGGCTGTGCACGCCGAGGAAGGCGATGGCGAGGACGACGGCGACCGAGGAGCCCTGGCTGATGCCGAGGATGCCGGGGTCGGCGATGGGGTTGCGGGTGATGCCCTGGAGGGCGGTGCCGGCGAGCGCGAGGGCGGCGCCGACCATCAGCCCGATGACGGTACGGGGGACCCGCAGCTGCCGCACCACCTCGGCGTCGTCGCCGGTCCCGCCGTGCAGGAGGGCGTCGAAGACGGTGCCGGGCGCGATGGGCCGGGCGCCGACGGCGAGGCTGAGGAGGACGGCGAGGAGCAGGGCGACGACGGCCGCCGAGGTCGCGAGGACCCGTCTGGAACGGAAAGCGGCTGTCATGTGCACCCATCGGGCGAGAAGGAGGCGGAGGAGGTGGAGGAGGGGGGAGGAGGTTCGGTAAGGCTTGGCTTGGCTTGCCTCAGTCGCTCAGTCTAAGCAACCGCCGTATTCGAACACCCGGGCACAATGTCACCCATGACGACGAACACCTCCGAGGCCCCGCTCACCGTCGGTTTCGACCTCGACCTGACCCTGCTCGACACCCGCCCCGGCATCAAGGCCGCCTTCGAGGCGTTCTCGGAGAAGTACGGCGTCGCCGTCGACGCCGACCTCGTCGTCACCCGTCTCGGCCCGCCGCTGGAGCAGGAGATGGCCCACTGGGTGCCCGCCGGGCAGGTCACCGAGATGACCGCCCGCTACCGCGCCCTCTACCCCGAGTACGCGATCGAGCCCACCGTGCCCATGCCGGGCGCCCGGGACGCCCTCGACGCCGTCCGCGAGGCCGGCGGCCGGACCGTCGTCGTCACCGCCAAGAACGCCCCCGACGCCCACCGCCACTTCGCCCACCTGGGCATCGAGCCCGACGCGGTCGTCGGCCGCCTCTTCGCCGAGGCCAAGGCGGAGGCCCTGCGCGCCCACGGCGCCTCGGTGTACGTCGGCGACCACGTCGGCGACGTGCGCGGCGCGGCCGCCGCCGGCGCGTACGCGGTCGGCGTCGCGACCGGCCCCTGCGCCCCCGAGGAGCTGCGCGCGGCCGGCGCCGACGTGGTCCTCAAGGACCTGACGGACTTCCGTGCCTGGTGGGAGGCGTACCACTCCCGCCGCGCCGCCTAGGCGGCGGGCCGCCCCTGGCGGGCCTGCCGCCGCTGGGCCGCGACGGAGCGGAGCACCCCGGCGCCGGCGAGGGCGAAACCGACGCCCATCAGCATCGACACCAGGTAGGCGACGGTCGGGAAGGGATCGGTCCCGAGGAAGAGCGGAGCCACCGTGACCAGGGTCGCGAGCGCGCCGACGGCGAAGACGACGACGCCCGCCTTGACGAGCCCGTCGCCCGGGGCGGAGTCGTCCACGGATTCGCTCACCGCTCCCGCGGGGGTTTCACTGCGCATCCCGCCAGGGTAGTTCCCTGCCCACGGGAACACTTCGGCGGCGTCTTGTCACCGGCTCCCGGACCACTAGACGTGCCTACCGGCTGTACACAACGGGTCACCTAGGCACGCAGAATCGCTACGCTCCTGCCGTGACACCTGGGCTGCGCTACCTCTCCTGTCTCCGCCTGTCTGCCGACTCCGATGGGTCCACATCCATGGAGTGGCAGCGTGGCGTCATCCGTCACCACGTCAGCTCTCCCCACCTGGCCGGCGCTCTGGTCGGGGAAGCGGAGGACACCGATGTCTCAGGCTCCATGAGCCCCTTCAAGCGCCCCAAGCTCGGACGCTGGCTCACGTCACGAGCCGATGAGTTCGACGTGATCATCGCGGCGAAGATGGACCGGCTCACCCGTCGCTCCACGCACTTCAACGAACTGCTGGAGTGGGCGCAGCGGCACGGGAAGTACATCGTCTGCGTGGAAGAGGGGTTCGACCTCTCGACCCCTCAGGGGAAGATGATGGCCCGGATGACGGCCGTCTTCGCTGAGGCCGAGTGGGACATGATCCAGGCACGCATCCTCAACGGCGTACAGAGCCGCCTGGAGAACCGTTCCTGGCTGACAGGTGCTCCGCCTACCGGCTACAGCATCAAGGCCGTAGAGGGCGGCAAACGGAAGGTTCTGGAGATCGACCAGGAGTTCCACCCCTACGTTGAAGAGATCTTCCGGCGCGTCCGTGAGGGACAGTCCACTCACCGCATCGCCCGTGACTTCAATTCCCGTGGCGTACTCACCTGGGGTGATCACCTGCGAAAGGTGAAGGGGGAGAAAACCAAGGGAACGCAGTGGCAGTCCACCATCATCAATAAATTCATCCGGTCTTCCTGGGTCCCGGGAATCTATACCTACAAGGGTGAAGCCATCTTGGGTGACGACGGAGAGATGGTCATTCTCCCGGAAGAGCCGTTGGCGACGATGGATGAGTGGACAGATCTGATGGACCGGATTAAACCCGCCCCGAAGGTGGAAGGAGCGGAAAGCCGTACCGGCGCGAAGAGTCTCCTTTCCGGTGTCGCGCGATGCGGGGAATGCAATTCTCCGGTGACTTCTCTTGTGGGCTCTGGACACACCAGGAAAGACGGAACCAAGGTCCCCGGACACAGGTATTACCGCTGCTCCAACAAGTTCAAGGGCGGGACCTGCTCCACGGGTCTCTACGTCCGTGCCGATGTGCTCGACATGTGGGTCGACCAGGAGATTCTGGGGAGCGTCGGCACCTGGGACATGTACGAGAGGGCAGGCGTAGGGCCCTCTCAGGCTCGGGAACTCCAGTCCGCCAAGGCGCGCCTGGGGAGCCTGGAGGCTCAGTACATCGCAGGAGAGTACGACGGAGAGGGGCAGGAAGAGTCGTACCGCCGTATTCACAGGGGGCTGTCGGCGAAGGTGGCTCTCCTGGAAAAGCAGGAAGCGGAGAGGGCCAACCCTGCTGTCAAGGCTACGGGTAAGAAGTACGGGGAAGTCTGGCAGAGTAAGGATCAGGGGGATCGCAGGGAATTCTTGCGCACCTATGGCGTGAAGCTCTGGGCGTGGGGCAAGGGAGTGGAAGGGAGCGAAAGGGGAATGGTAATGGATCTGGGGGATATTGAGACCATGGCCAATGAGCTTGCCCTTTCTCGCCCGGGAAGCAAGGAGGGAACGGCTCGGATGGTCATCAGTCACAACGTCCCCGAAGAGTACCGCCGGAAAGCGCTGGCATTTGCCACATAATAGAGTGAGCCGAGTGGCCGGGGGCAGGGCAGCAGCCCGGAACCCCGATGGGCGGGGGAGTGGTCGGCGTACGGTGTCGGCGTGACGACCGAAGACCTGGGGAAGACCCTGCGCCGTCTGCGCCGTCTGGCTGGACTGACACAGGAAGAGCTGTCAGAGCGCTCCAACGTGTCCGTGGACGTGATCAGACAGCTTGAGCAGCAGCGCAAGCACTCTGCCCGGCTTCCTACGCTCCATGCCCTGGCGAACGGGCTCGGGGTAGAGCTGACGACGCTCCTGGGTGACCCCCCTGCGGTCTCGTCCCAGGGGGAGACGGACGGCCCCAAGTTCGTGGCGATGCGCCGGGCGGTCATGCCCGCGCTCTGGGGATCTGAGCCGCAACCGCCGGCGTCCGACTTCTCCCTGGACTCCCTGCGGGAACAGATCGCAGAGGGGTGGACGCGCTATCACGCGGCTGAGTTCGACTCTGTGATGGACGCTCTGCCTGCCCTGATCGCGGACGCTCGCTCTGTCTCGGCCTCAGCCGACAAGGGACAGCGAGGGGAAGGGTTCGCAGCTCTGGGGAAGGCGCTGCAACTCGCCGGACACGTTGCCGTACGCATGGGGAAGACAGACCTGGCGCTCATCAGCCTGGAACGGGCGATAGACGCTGCTGCCCAGTCCTCTAACCCTCTGCTCCTGCCCATGCTCGTGAACTCCACTGCGTGGACGTACCAGCGGCAGGGACGCCTGGAAGACGCTCTGGCTATCGCCCTGAGGGCTGCGGACGACATGAAGAGCGCGGGTCTCACCGAGACAGCGGACGGACTCAAGGTCTGGGGCGGACTGACGATGAGCGCCGCTACGTCGGCGGCGAGGAGCGGTGACTATGGCCGCGCAGCGGACCTCATGGAACGGGCGGAGAAGGAAGCCGCACGCGTCGCCAAGCTTCCTGAGGGCGGCGACAGCCGCATGGTGAGCGTGTTCAGTCCGTCGTCCGTACGCATCGAGCGGGTACGTCTCGCCGTCCAGTACGGCCACCCTCACGACGCGTTGGCACTGGCCAAGGGAATGCGGCTCAGGAAGGACACTCCGCCGTCCTGGCGTACGTGGCTGCTCCTGGACGTTGCCCGTGCCCACACGGACACCGGAGACGCTGCCGGGGCGGTCAAGACGCTTGAGTCCCTGCGGAAGGTGGCGCCGACGTGGATGCAACACCACACGCTGGCTGTCGCGATCGTCCGTGACCTGTGGTCGCTCCCCAACCACCCCCCAGGGCTGCGGTCGCTGGCCGAGTTCCTGGGAGTCGTCAGCTAAGCGATCAGAACTAGGACGTCGCGTCCCTGTAAGCGATCACGCCAAGTCGATTGCATGAGAGGTCAGCGCTCCGGCGACCGCGCGAACGGCCCCGGAGCTTGGCCGACCGCAAGGAGTCGACACGTGAACGCTACCGCGCACGGCGCAGCGGAACAGGTCCCGGAGCAGACCATCCCGCTCGACCTCCAGACGATGCGGGAGACGGCCCTCAGAGCGCTTGGGGAAGGGGCGGACGATCTCTCTGAGAACGACGTGGAGAGCCTGATCCAGGCGCTCCGGGGGATGCTGATGCTGCTCCTCCCCGAGGTCACCGCGGCGGCTGACAGGCACCCCAAGGGAGACCTGCCCCGCGTCTGCGCCCTGGCGGGCATCGAGGAAGCCTCACGGCGCCTCAGGAACCGTCACGTGCCGGCCGCTTCCCCGTGGGCTCTGCGGCAGGCTCAGAGGCTCGCACGCTCCGTCATGGCGCTCGCCGGCCACTACGTGAACCTCGGGGGTCGGGGATGAGCCAGACGCTACCGCCATGCCCTTACTCACAGGTGTGGACAGGGACTTCCCTCATTCGGGTGCGGGGTTAACCCTCCCCGCCGCTGGGGACAGCCCCAGTAAGGTGTTCCAGGGCATTTCTACGGGCGCCCAGGAGTGTCCGGGACCGACAGAGGGAGAGTGTGCTTTGCCGACTGGCAAGGTCAAATGGTTCAACAGCGAGAAGGGCTTCGGCTTTCTCTCCCGCGACGACGGCGGTGACGTCTTCGTGCACTCGTCGGTGCTCCCCGACGGAGTCGACGCACTGAAGCCGGGCCAGCGGGTGGAGTTCGGGGTCGTCGCGGGACAGCGGGGTGACCAGGCGCTCTCGGTGACGGTGCTCGACCCGACGCCTTCGGTGGCCGCGGCGCAGCGCCGCAAGCCGGACGAGCTGGCCTCGATCGTGCAGGACCTGACGACGGTCCTGGAGAACATCACGCCGATGCTGGAGCGCGGCCGGTACCCCGACAAGGCGGCCGGCAAGAAGATCGCGGGCCTCCTGCGGGCCGTCGCGGACCAGCTCGACGTCTGACGCCCGTCCCCCTCAGGGGAACGACAGCGCGTCCGGGCCGAGGGGCGGCACCAGCCCCTCGGCCGCGGCCCGGGTGAGCAGCCCCCGGACCGCCGCGTAACCGGCCTCGCCGAGGTCGGCGGTGAACTCGTTCACGTAGAGCCCGATGTGCTGGTCGGCGACCTTCGGGTCCATCTCCTGCGCGTGCTCCATGACGTACGGCCGTGAGGCGGCCGGGTCGTCCCACGCCATCCGCACCGAGCGCCGGGCCGCGTCGGCCAGCTGCCGCAGGGTCTCCTCGCCGAGCGAGCGGCGGGCGACGATCGCGCCGAGCGGGATCGGCAGCCCGGTGGTGGACTCCCAGTGCTCGCCCATGTCGGCGAGGCAGTGGAGCCCGTACGACTTGTAGGTGAAGCGGGCCTCGTGGATGACGAGCCCCGCGTCGACCTTGCCGTCGCGGACGGCGGGCATGATCTCGTGGAACGGCATCACGACGACCTCGCCGACCCCTCCCGGCACGGTCTCGGCCGCCCACAGCCGGAAGAGGAGGTACGCGGTCGAGCGCTCGCTCGGCACCGCGACGGTCCTGCCCCGCAGGTCGAGGCCGGGCTCGCGGGTGAGGACGAGGGGGCCGCAGCCCCGGCCGAGCGCCCCGCCGCAGGGCAGCAGCGCGTACTCGTCGAGGATCCACGGCAGGACGGCGTACGAGACCTTCAGGACGTCGTGGGTGTCGGTGCCGCTCTCCGCCCAGCCGTTGGTGACGTCGATGTCGGCGAAGGTGACGTCGAGGCGCGGGGCGCCGGGGACGCGGCCGTGGGCCCAGGCGTCGAAGACGAAGGTGTCGTTCGGGCAGGGCGAGTAGGCGATCTTCAGCTGCACGGCCGTGCCTCCGGGAAGGTGGTGTCGAGTGCGGCGACGGCCCGCCGCAGGGCGTCCAGGGCGTCGCCGATGCGCCAGGCGGCGCGGTCGCGGGGCCCGACCGCGTTCGACACGGCCCGCAGCTCCAGGACGGCGGTTCCGTGCGCGGCGGCCGCCTCGGCGACCCCGAAGCCCTCCATGGCCTCGGCGGCGGCCCCCGGGTGGCGGGCGGCGAGCTCGCCGGCGCGGGCGGCGCTGCCGGTGACGGTGGAGACGGTCAGCACGGCGCCGGTGGTGTGCGGGAGCCCGGCGGCCGCGAGGGCGGCGGCGACGGGCCCGGTGAGGGCGTCCGGCACGCGGTGCACGGCGCGGCCGAAGCCCAGCTCCTCGACGGGGAGGAACCCGTCGGGCGTGTCGGCGCCCAGATCGGCGGCGACGATCGCGTCCGAGACGACGAGCGAGCCGAGCGGGGCGCGGCCCGGGAAACCGCCGGCGATCCCGGCGGAGACGACGAGCCCGTACGGCTCCCCGGCGAGCGCGGCACGGGTCAGCGCGGCGCCGGTCGAGGCGGCGACGGCGGCGGGCCCCACCCCGCCCACGAGGACGTCGGCGGTGCCCCGCTCCGCCGCGTACCGGCGCAGCACGAGGCCGCCCGGCACGGGAAGCTCCCCGCCCGGGCGGGCGAGGGCGGTGAGACCACCGGCGACGGAGTCCGCCTCCGCCGCCACGGCCGTCACGATCAGGATCCGGTGGGACACCGGAGGATCAGGATTCCTTCTTCAGCTTGAAGTGCCAGATGCCGGTGAGCGTCTTGCCGGTGTTCTCGACGATCGTCACCTGCGTCTCGTCCGGCGCCTCGCCGGTCGGGCTCTGCTGGCTGGAGAAGAACGCGCTGGCCGGGATGGTCCGGTACGTCTTCTTGTACGGCTCCGGCTCGGCCTGCTGGCCGCCGAGGAAGATCGTCCAGCCGTTGTCGGCGATCTCCGGGTCCACGCCGAAGCGGACCTTGTCGTCCATGGCGACGGTGATCGACTTCTCGGCCTTCTGGTTCAGGCACTTCTGGACGTCGGACTCCTTGATGGGGTCGCCGTCGTTGTAGCAGGCGGCCTCGGAGTTGATCGATTCGGACCCGACCGTGACGGTCGCGATCGGAGTCGGCTTTTCGCAGGCGGTGAGGACGAGGAGCCCGGCGGAGACGGCCCCGAGGGCGACGGCGGCCCGGCGGCGCGAGCCGGAGAAGAACGCAACGGTCATGAGCCGAAGGCTATCGGGCCGCCGCGCCGCTGCCACGCGGGGGTACGGCGTGCCGCGCACGGGCCGCCGGTACGGGGGCGGCCAGGGGCGGCCGGGGGCGGCTCAGGCCACCTTCGCGGGGCGCGGGCGGTCGGACGCGCCCGGTCCGCGCGTCGACAGCAGCCCCCGTACGGCGAGGAGCGCGCCGATCCCCAGGAAGCAGGCGGCCGCCGCCATCCCCACCGTCCCGTTCAGCGGCATCACGATCCCGAGCCCGCCGCCCACCACCCACGCCATCTGGAGCGCCGTCTCCGAGCGGGCGAACGCCGAGGTCCGTACGACCTCCGGCACGTCCCGCTGGATCAGGGCGTCCAGGGACAGCTTCGACAGGGCCTGCGTGAGCCCGGCGACCGCGCCGAGCACCGCGACCATCACCCCGCCGAAGAAGACGGCGGCGCAGACCGCCGCCGTCGTCACCGTCGTGATCATCACGGCGATGATCACCTCGGGTCGGTGCCCCCGGTCTCTCAGCAGCGACCCGGCCGCCGTCCCGCACGCGTTCCCCACCCCCGCCGCGACGCCCACGATGCCCAGCGACACCGCCGCCGACTGCCCCGACAGCGGGTGCTCGCGCAGCAGGAACGCCAGGAAGAAGATCAGGAACCCGGAGAGCATCCGCTGCGCCGCGTTCGCCTGGAGGCCGTGCAGCACCGCGGGCCCCACCGTCCGCAGGCTCGGCCGCTTCTCGCCGTGCGTCAGCAGGTGCGCCCGCCGCTCGCCCTTCGCCGAGTCCACCTTGTGCGGCATCCGCACCGCCCAGTACGCGCCCAGCACGAACAGCGCGCACGCCCCGAACAGCGGCCAGCGCGGCCCGACGAGCTGGAGCCCCGCCCCGATCGGCGCGGCGACGCCCGTCGCGAGCAGCCCCGCGAGCGTCACCCGCGAGTTCGCCTTCACCAGCGAGAAGCCCGGTGGCAGCAGCCGGGGTACGACGGCGCTGCGCACCACCCCGTACGCCTTCGACGCGACCAGCACGCCGAGCGCCGCCGGATAGAGCTCGATCCCGCCCGTCACGACCAGCCCCGACATCACGACGGCCAGCACCGCGCGGGCGCCCATCGCCGCCGCCATCGCCGCCCGCCGCCCGTGCGGCAGCCGGTCGAGCAGCGGCCCGATGACGGGCGCGAGGAGGGTGAAGGGGGCCATGGTGATGGCCAGGTAGAGCGCGACCCGGCCGCGGGCCTCGTCGGTCGGCACCGAGAAGAACACGGTCGACGCGAGCGCCACGGTGATCATCACGTCGCCGGCGCCGTTCACCGCGTGCAGCTCGATCAGCTTCCCGAGCCCCGACTCGCCCGCGCCGTGCGCGTGCGTCGCCCGCCGGATCCCCTTCGCGGTGCCCGTGAACGGCAGATGGAGAGCACGCCCCACCGCCCGGCCCGCTCGGCGGAGCGGCCCGGGGCGATCGTGGGATCGACCAGAGGACCGTGCGGCTGCCACCACCTCATAGTGCCCCACCCGCACCCCGCCCGAACCGAGCGGGCGGGCCCCGGGGGTGTCGGACGGCCGGGAAACGGGCGCGGGCGGAGGTCTTGTGGGGGTTCTGCGGGGGCCCGGGAGGGCGGCGGGACACGCCGGAAGGAGGGCGCCTCGGCGCGTGCTCCGGGGCTCGATCCGGGTCACTTGGGGCGCGCAGGTGGGCCCAGGCCCGCGAACGGGGTAGCGTGCGTAGCGCGCCACCGGCGGTTCCTCTCGGCCGCGCGCCCCTTCGGCATCCCGCAGAATGGATGACGAATAGGTGTGCCCGAGACGTGTGAGACCGGTCGGGTGCGGACGTCGATGCGGCCCTCAGGTCCGCTCCGCCCGCCCCACTCCCGGAGCCTCGCTCCCGAACCTCGGCCGGCGCACCCGTGAGACGGCGTAGGAGAGAAGCGATACCAGTGAGTGCTGCGACGACGCGAGACCGTGCCCCGCGTACCCCGCGAGCCACGCGTACCCCGGCCCCCGACCGCCTCTGCGCCGAGGCCGTGGACCTCGCGCGGGAGGCCGCCGAGGAGGCCGCCGCCCCCGGCGTCGTCGGCGAGCACTCCGGTGTCGTCGCGGAGGGCGACCGGGTCGTCACGCACTTCTTCGAGTGCAAGGAGCCCGGCTACCGCGGCTGGCGCTGGGCGGTCACCGTCACCCGCGCCTCCCGGGCCAAGAACGTCACGCTTGACGAAACCGTCCTGCTGCCGGGCTCCGACGCCCTCCTCGCGCCCGAATGGGTGCCGTGGAGCGAGCGGCTGCGCCCCGGCGACCTCGGCCCCGGCGACCTCCTGCCCACCGAGCAGGACGACCCGCGCCTGGAGCCCGGCTACACGGGGGAGGACGCGCCGCCGCCGAACTCCGCGGTCTCCGAGGACCTGGTGGACCACCTCGACGTCGAGGACGCCGAGATCACCGGCCGCACGCCGACGCGCGGGGCGATCGCGTCGGTCGCGGACGAGCTCGGCATGGGGCGGGCGCGGGTCCTCTCGCGGTACGGCCTCCGGCTGGCGGCCGACCGCTGGGACGACTCGTTCGGCCCCCGCACGCCCATGGCGCAGGCCGCGCCCGCCACGTGCCAGTCCTGTGCCTTCCTGATCCCCCTGGCCGGCTCCCTGGGCCAGTCCTTCGGCCTCTGCGCCAACGAACTGTCCCCGGCGGACGGGCGTGTGGTCTCCCTCGCGTACGGCTGCGGCGGCCACTCGGAAGCGGCCGTCATGCCGACACCTCCCCGCCCGGCCGAACCGGTCCTCGACTCCACGGCGGTGGACCCCTTCCCCCTCCGCCCCCCCACCGACTCCGGCAGCACCCTCCCCGAAGACACCACCACCTCCGACCTGGGCCACTCCTGACGCCAGGCCCCCCTGAGGGCTGCGCCCCAGCCGCCCCGCTGCGGGCTGCGCCCCGCCGTTCCGCTGGGGCGGCGCCCACCCCCGCTACGGGCTGCGCCCCGCCGTTTCGTTGTGGGCAATCGTTCCGCTGGGGCGGAACGGGTGGGCACAACGAAACGGCGCCCTTCACCGGGCCTAGGTTCCCGCGCCTGAACGCCCCGCACACGCGAGGCCGCACCGGGGGTGTGCCCACCCGTTCCGCCCTGCGGAACACCTGCCCACACGGTGGGTGGCGGACGCGGAGGCCCGCACGGACAGGCCGGGCGCGGCCCGTACGGGCACCGGGCCGCACCGGCGCGGGCATCGGGTAGCGCGGGCACCGGGTCGCACCCGCGCCGGGTGGCGCGGGCGCCGGCACCGGCGCGGGTCCGTACGTCCCGCCGGGCAGCCCCGCCCCGCACCGCCCGCCGGAGGTGGCTCGTGGTCGCCGCGTGGAATTGGGCCGCGGCGCGGTAACTTCGGCGCGGGACCGAAGGATCGGCACGGCAGAGTGGAGTCAGACGTGAGCGTCACCGTCAGGACGACGACGGACGGAAGCGACCCCTTCGGCACCGCCCGTCTCCGCAGAGGCGTTCTGGACGCCTGGACCGCCTCCCCCGCCCGCTTCCGCGAGGACGCGAACGCCGAGGAGGACCTGGCGCTCGGCGGCTACCGTGACCGCCTCGTCGTCGAGCTGGCGCAGAACGCCGCCGACGCCGCCGCCCGCACCGCCGTCACCGGCCGTCTCCGCCTCACCCTGCACCCGGCCGACGCGGACAGCCCCGCCGTGCTGGCCGCCGCCAACACCGGCGCCCCGCTCGACGCGACCGGCGTCGAGTCCCTCTCCACGCTCCGCGCCTCCGCGAAGCGCACCGAGCAGGACACCGCCGCCGCCGTCGGCCGCTTCGGCGTCGGTTTCGCCGCCGTCCTCGCCGTCTCCGACGAGCCCGCCGTCCTGGGCCGGCACGGCGGCGTCCGATGGTCCCTCGCGGAGGCCCGCGAGCTCGCCGCGGACGTGGCCCGCCACAGCCCGGGCCTCGGCGACGAACTGCGCCGCAGGGACGGCCACGTACCCCTTCTGAGGCTGCCGCTGCCCGCCGAGGGCACCGCGCCCGACGGGTACGACACCGTCGTCGTCCTCCCGCTCCGCGACGCCGCCGCGCACGGCCTCGCCGAACGGCTCCTCGCGGCCGTCGACGACGCACTGCTGCTCACTCTTCCGGGTCTCTCCGAGATCGTCGTGGAGACGCCGGACGGGGTCCGCACCCTGACCCGCTCCGACACGGACGGATACGTCCGCGTCGAGGACTCCGCCGCCGAGGGCCCGCACCGCTGGCGGACCGTCACCCACGCCGGCCCCCTCGACGCCGGCCTCCTCGCGGACCGCCCCGTCGAGGAGCGGCTGCGCCCGCACTGGTCGGTCACCTGGGCCGTGCCGGTCGACGACGCCGGCGCCCCCCGCTACCCGCGCACCCAGCCCGTCGTGCACGCGCCGACGCCCACCGACGAACCCCTCGGCATCCCCGCCCTGCTCATCGCCTCCCTGCCGCTGGACACCGCCCGCCGCCACCCGGCCCCCGGGCCGCTGACGGACTTCCTGGTGCAGCGCGCGGCCGACGCGTACGCCGAACTCCTCGCCGACTGGCGGCCGGTGACGAGCGGCGCGCTCGACCTCGTGCCGGGCCCGCTCGGCAAGGGCCCGCTCGACGGGGCGCTGCGCGAGGCGATCCTCGACCGGCTGCCGCGCGTCGCGTTCCTCGCCCCGGCCGTCGCCTCCGAGGAGGTCCCCGCGCTCCGCCCGATCGAGGCGGAGGTCGTCGAGGGCGCGGGCGCGGAGACGGTCGCGGTCCTCGCCGAGGTGTTCCCGACCCTCATCCCGGCGGGCCTGGAGCGCCGCCCCGAGCTGCGCACGCTCGGCGTGGGCCGGGTGCCGCTGACGGAGGCGGTGGACCGGCTCGCGGGCGTGGAGCGGGCGCCGAGCTGGTGGCGGCGGCTCTACGACTCCCTCGCGGGCGTGGACCCGGACCGGCTGACCGGCCTGCCGGTGCCGCTGGACTCGGGCCGGACGGCGATCGGCCCCCGGCAGGTCCTCCTGCCGCAGGAGGGCACCCCGGCGGAGCTGGCCCGGCTCGGCCTGAAGGTGGCGCACGCGGAGGCCGCGCACCCGCTCCTGGAGAAGCTGGGGGCCCTCCCGGCCACGCCGCGCGCCGTGCTGACGACCCCGCAGGTGCGGGCGGCGGTCGCGGGCTCGCTCGACGCGGGCGAGATCTGGGACGAGGACGAGCAGGCGCTGGACGCGGACGAACTCGCCGAGACGGTGCTCGGGCTCGTACGGGATGCTCATCTGGAGCCCGGCGACGAGCCGTGGCTCGGCGGGCTCGCCCTCCCCGACGAGGACGGCGAGCTCGCCCCGGCGGGCGAACTGGTGCTGCCCGGCTCGGCGTTCGCCGCGGTGATGCGCGAGGACGAGCTCGCGTACGTCGACGCCGAGCTGGCCGCCCGCTGGGGCGAGGCCCCGCTCGCCGCCTGCGGCGTCCTCGCGAACTTCGCGCTCGTGCGCGCCGCCGACCTCGTCCTCGACCCCGACGACCTGGAGCCCCGCGAGGGCGACTTCCCGGAGCCGGACGACGCGGGTCTGCTGGACGCGGTCGACGTGTGGTGCGAGGACGTCCTGGACCGGCTGCCGGAGGCCGTGGTGCCGCCGGTGGCGACGGAGATCGTGGCGGTACGGGACCTGGACCTGGTCGACGACGACGCCTGGCCCCGCGCGCTGGCCCTGCTGGCCCAGCCGCCGCTGCGGGACGCCCTGATCCAGCCCGTACGCGTCCTCCTCCCGGACGGCACGACGGAGACGGTCCGCTCGTACACGGCCTGGTGGCTGCGCGACCACCCGGTCATCGGCGGCCGCCGCCCGGCGGGCCTGCGCGCGGCCGGCACCGACCCGCTCCTCGCCGGCCTGTACGACCCCGCCGACGCGACCGGCTTCGAGGACGAGCAGGTCCTGCGGGCCCTCGGCGTCCGCACCTTGGTCGCGGCGCTCCTCGACGAGCCGGGCGGCGCGGCGGAGCTGCTGTCCCGCCTGGCGGACCCGGAGCGCGAGGTGACCGGCGCGCAGCTGCACGCCCTGTACACGGCGCTTGCCGACCTCGACCCCGAGCAGGTCACCCTCCCCGACGAGCTCCGGGCGGTGGTGGACGGCGAGCTGGTGGTGGTCGACGCGGCGGAGGCCCTGGTGGCCGACGCCCCCGACCTCCTCCCGCTCACGACGGGCCTCCCGCTGCTCCCGGTCTCCCCGTCCCGCGCCGCCGACCTGGCGGACCTCCTCCAGGTCCGCCGCCTCAGCGAGGCGGTCGAGGCGGAGGTCACCACGGAAGGCGAGGAGCACGAGGTCCCGCCCTCGGTCCACGCCCTCCTCGGCCCCTCCACCCCCGCCACCTACCTCGAACACGAGGAGCTCCGCGCCGCCGACGTCGAACTCGACTGGCGCCGGACCCCCGACGGCACCGTCCACGCCTCCACCCTGGAAGGCGTGGCCGCCGCCCTGGCCTGGTCCACGGGCCAGTGGCCCCGCCGCTTCGAGGTGGCGGCCCTCCTGGAGGACCCCACCCGCACCACGGAACTGGCCCGAGACCGCTGGTTCGACTGACCGAGCCCCCAGGGGTCCGTGCCCCCCCCGTTACGCCGGGAAGCGCCGGTCGACCCAGCGCCAGGTGATCTCCAGGACGGTGGCGGCGACCGCCGCGATGGCCACGGCGGCCCAGGGCATCGTCGTGCCGACGAGTTTCAGGGCGAAGAAGTCCTGGAGCCAGGGGACGACCAGGACGAGGAGGAAGGCGCCGCTCATGGCGGCGACCAGGGCCAGGCGCCAGAGGGTGTAGGGGCGGGCGATGATCGCCAGGACCCACATGGAGACCAGGAAGAGGGTGAGGGTCGCGGCGCTGGTCTCGGCACCGAGCGCGTCCGGGCCCGTGTAGTGGTGGCGGGCGAGGAGGTACGTGGTGAAGGTGGCCGCCGCCGCGACGACGCCGCCGGGGATCGCGTACCGCATGACCCGCCGGACGAAGTTCGGCTTGGCGCGTTCCTTGTTGGGCGCGAGCGCGAGGAAGAAGGCCGGGACGCCGATCGTCAGGGTGGACAGCAGGGTCAGGTGCCTCGGGAGGAAGGGGTACTCGATCTGGGAGACCACCACCAGGATCGCCAGCAGGACCGAGTAGACCGTCTTCGTGAGGAAGAGGGTCGCCACGCGGGTGATGTTGCCGATGACCCGGCGGCCCTCCGCGACCACCGAGGGGAGGGTCGCGAAGGAGTTGTTGAGGAGGACGATCTGGGCGACGGCCCGGGTCGCCTCCGAGCCGGAGCCCATGGAGACGCCGATGTCCGCGTCCTTGAGCGCGAGGACGTCGTTGACGCCGTCGCCGGTCATGGCGACCGTGTGCCCGTGGGACTGGAGCGCGGCGACCATGTCCCGCTTCTGCTGCGGGGTGACCCGGCCGAAGACCGCGTTCTCGTCGAGGACCTTCGCCATCTCCTCCCGGTCGGCCGGCAGCGCCCGGGCGTCGACCGTGGCCTCCGCGCCGGGCAGGCCGAGCTTCCCGGCGACCGCGCCGACCGAGACCGCGTTGTCGCCGGAGATGACCTTCGCCGCCACGTTCTGGTCGGCGAAGTAGGCGAGCGTGTCGGCCGCGTCGGGCCGCAGCCGCTGTTCGAGGACGACGAGGGCGGTGGCGCGCGCGTCCCTCGCGACGTCGGGGGAGTCGAGCTCGTGGACGGTACGGGCGAGCAGGAGGACCCGCAGGCCCTGCTCGTTCAGCCGGTCGACCTCCGCGAGCGACGGATCGCCGGCCGGCAGCAGGACGTCGGGCGCGCCGAGCAGCCACGTGGAGTCCGCGCCGTCGCCCTCGCTGAACGCGGCGCCGCTGTACTTGCGGGCCGAGGAGAAGGGCAGCGACTCGGTGCAGCGCCACTCCTCCGCGTCGGGGTAGGCGGCGATGATCGCCTGGAGGGAGGCGTTGGGCCTCGGGTCGGACTCGCCGAGCGCGCCCAGCACCTTGCCCACGTACGTCTCGTCCGCGCCGTTCAGGACGCGGACCTCGGTGACGTCCATGCCGCCCTCGGTGAGCGTGCCGGTCTTGTCGAGGCAGACGACGTCGACCCGCGCGAGCCCCTCGATCGCGGGCAGCTCCTGCACCAGGCACTGTTTTCGGCCAAGCCGGATGACGCCGATCGCGAAGGCGACCGAGGTGAGCAGGACGAGGCCCTCGGGGATCATCGGGACGATGCCGCCGACCGTCCGGGCGATCGAGTTCTTGAGGTCGTTGTCCTTCACGACGAGCTGGCTGATGATCAGGCCGATCGCGGTCGGCACCATCATCCACGTCACGTACTTGAGGATCGTGGAGATGCCGGAGCGCAGCTCGGAGTGGACGAGCGTGAAGCGGGACGCCTCCTCGGCGAGCTGTGCGGCGTACGCCTCCCGGCCGACCTTGGTGGCGGTGAAGGCGCCGCCGCCGGCGACGACGAAGGAGCCGGACATGACGGGGTCCCCGGGGCGCTTGACGACCGGGTCGGCCTCGCCGGTGAGCAGGGACTCGTCGATCTCCATGCTGTCGGCCTCGGCCACGACGCCGTCGACGACGACCTTGTCGCCGGGCCCGAGCTCGATGAGGTCGCCGAGGACGATCTCGGAGGTGGAGATCTCGGCGGCGCGTCCGTCGCGGCGGACGGTGGGTTTCGCCTCGCCGATGACGGCGAGCCCGTCGAGGGTCTTCTTGGCGCGGAGCTCCTGGATGATGCCGATGCCGGTGTTGGCGACGATCACGAAGCCGAAGAGGCTGTCCTGGATCGGGGCGACGATCAGCATGATCACCCAGAGGACGCCGATGATCGCGTTGAAGCGGGTGAAGACGTTGGCCCGGACGATGTCCGTGGTGGAGCGCGAGCTGCGGACGGGTACGTCGTTGACCTCGCCGCGCGCGACGTGCTCGGCGACCTCGGCGGCGGTGAGTCCTGCGGGGCGGTGGACGACGGGCGGTTCGGCGACCTCCGCCGGGGTGTCCCGGTTGCCGCCGCCGCCCGTGTCGATCTTCGCCCGCTGAGTCATGGTTCCGACGGTACGGCCGGATTCGGCCGTTCACCTGCCGAGAAGGGGCGATATCCGACCGTGGGAGGACCGGAATCGTCCTGTGGTGCTACGAGGCAGACGCCTGCGCCGCGCGGTGCCGCTTGATGGCGGCGTCGCGCTTGCGGACGTACCAGATGCCGATCAGGCCGAGGCCCGCGCCGGCCAGGCAGGTCCACACCCACCAGGTGAGGTCCCGGTCGTCGAACCAGCCGTAGAAGGGGAGCTGGACGAGGAAGAGGACGAACCAGAGGACCGTGCCGCCGGTGATCGTGCCGACGACGGGCCCCTCCAGGGGTTCGGGTGCCTCGTGCTTGGGTGTCCACTTCGCCATGGGTCTCAGTCTAGGCGCGGGGATTTCTTATCTACGCGCGGAGATGGACTCGTCCTCGTTCATGTGTTCATACTGAAACGGTTTGCCTATGGCGGGTTTCCTTCGTATGAACCGCCAAGAGGACTTCTGGACTTTCCCGAAGAGGAACCCACTTCCATGAGCACCACGGCCGCCGCCAAGGCCCCCGCCCCCGAGCCGGGGGTCCCGCAGGAACCCGCCTCGGCCCTCGACCGCTACTTCAGGATCTCCGAGCGCGGCTCCACCGTCGCCCGCGAGGTCCGGGGCGGTTTCGCCACCTTCTTCGCGATGGCCTACATCATCGTGCTGAACCCGATCATCCTCGGCAGCGCCAAGGACATGTACGGGCACCAGCTCGACGGCGGCCAGCTCGTCACCGCCACCGTGCTGACGGCGGCCTTCTCGACGCTCCTCATGGGCGTCATCGGCAACGTCCCGATCGCCCTCGCCGCCGGCCTCGGCGTCAACACGGTCGTCGCCCTCCAGCTCGCGCCCCGGATGTCCTGGCCGGACGCCATGGGCATGGTCGTCCTCGCCGGCATCGTCGTGATGCTGCTCGTCGCGACCGGTCTGCGCGAGCGCGTCATGAACGCCGTCCCGGTCGGCCTGCGCAAGGGCATCGCGATCGGCATCGGCCTCTTCATCATGCTGATCGGCCTCGTCGACTCGGGCTTCGTCTCCCGCATCCCCGACGCCGCGCACACCACCGTCCCGCTCCAGCTCGGCACCGGCGGCCACCTCAGCGGCTGGCCCGTCCTGATCTTCGTGCTGGGCACCCTGCTCACCCTCGCCCTGATCATCCGCAAGGTGCCGGGCGCGATCCTCATCTCGATCGTCGTCATGACGATCGCGGCGATGGTCATCAACGCGGTCGCCGACATCCCGTCCTGGGGCCTGACCACCCCGGAGTGGCCCGGCAACCCGGTCGCCTCGCCGGACTTCGGCCTGGTCGGCGAGGTCAGCATCTTCGGCGGCTTCGAGAAGGTCGGCCTCCTCACCGGCGTCCTCTTCGTCTTCACCGTCCTGCTGTCCTGCTTCTTCGACGCCATGGGCACGATCCTGGGCGTCGGCGACGAGGCCAAGCTGATCGACAAGGACGGCAACTTCCCGGGCATCAACAAGGTCCTGCTCGTGGACGGCCTCGCCGTCGCCTCCGGCGGCGCGACCTCCTCGTCGGCCACCACCTGCTTCGTGGAGTCCACGGCGGGCGTCGGCGAGGGCGCCCGTACGGGCCTCGCCTCGGTCGTCACGGGCGGTCTGTTCTCGGTGGCGCTGTTCCTCACGCCGCTCGCGACCATGGTGCCGTCGCAGGCGGCGACCCCCGCGCTGCTCGCGGTGGGCTTCCTGATCCTGGCCGGGTCGATCAAGGACATCGACTGGGCCGACTACACCATCGCGGTGCCGGCGTTCCTGGCCATGACGATGATGCCGTTCACGTACTCGATCACGAACGGCATCGGCATCGGCTTCATCAGCTTCAGCGTGCTGCGTCTGGCGGCCGGTCGGGGCCGTGAGGTCCCGGTGGCCATGTACATCGTGTCGGCGGTCTTCGTCTTCTACTACGCGATGCCGGCGCTGGGCCTGACCTGATCGAGCGGGGCGGCGCCGGTGCCGGGAGGCTCCGGCTCCGCCCCGTAGAACTTCTCCGTCTCCTCGACGGCGGTCTTGAACCGCTCGTCGAAGTCCTCTCGAATGAGCGTCCGGACGACATAGTCCTGGACGCTCATTCCTCTTTTCGCGGCGTGACGCTTGAGCCGGTCGAGCAGCTCACTGTCGATGCGCAGGCTGAGCACTGTCGATCCCATGCCGTTCAGGGTCGGGGCTGCCGGGGCCCCTTTGCGTCACTTTCCGGATCCGGCTCACTCATTTGGGTGATACATGGATACCGACCCGTGACCTGGGGCGGAGTGATCCCTGCGACACACGGGAAACCGGTTGGTCTTTAGCGAGAGTAATGAGATAGCCTAACTACATGCCTGATCTGTCCCACGGCACCGCCGACGACGCCGCGGCCGTGAACGCGATCCGCTCGTCCGTCATGCGGCTGAGCCGGCGCCTCAAGCACCAGCGCGTCGACGAATCGCTGAGCCCGACCGAGATGTCGGTGCTCGGCACCCTGGCCCTCTGCGGCTCGGCCACCCCCGGTGAGCTGGCCCGCAAGGAGCACGTACAGCCGCCGTCGATGACCCGCATCGTCGCACTGCTCGAAGCCAAGGGACTGGTCCGGCTGGAGCCGCACCCCGACGACCGCCGGCAGAAGGTGGTCAGCCAGACCGAGCGGGCCGAGGCCATGCTCGAGGACGCCCGCCGCAAGCGGAACGCCTGGCTGGCCTCGCTCGCCGAGGGCCTGGACGAGGACGAGTGGGCGGTACTGCGCGCGGCCGCCCCTGTCCTGGAGAAGCTCGCCCATCTGTGAACCGAGCGCCAAGGAGGCGACGCACTTTGAGCACGGGACCCGGAGCAGACTCCGCCCCCGTCCATGAACCCGCGACTACCCCGCGCGGCGGAGGGTCCCCCAAGGGAACCTTCTCCTCGCTCTCGATCCGGAACTACCGGCTGTTCTTCAGCGGAGCCATCGTCTCCAACACCGGTACGTGGATGGCCCGGATCACCCAGGACTGGCTGGTCCTGAGCCTCACCGGCTCGGCCGCCGCCGTCGGCATCACCACGGCCCTGCAATTCCTGCCGATGCTCCTCTTCGGCCTGTACGGCGGGGTCATCGCCGACCGCTACCCCAAGCGGCGCCTGCTGCTCGTCAGCCAGGCCGCCCTCGGCCTGTGCGGACTCGCGCTCGCCGCGCTCACCCTCACCGGACAGGTGCAGGTCTGGCACGTCTACCTGATCGCCTTCCTCCTCGGCATGGTGACGGTCGTCGACAACCCGGCCCGGCAGTCCTTCGTCTCCGAGATGGTCGGCCCCGACCAGCTCCGCAACGCGGTCTCGCTCAACTCGGCCAACTTCCAGTCCGCCCGGCTCGTCGGCCCCGCCGTCGCCGGCGTGCTGATCGCCGGCGTCGGCAGCGGCTGGGCCTTCCTCATCAACGGCCTCTCCTTCCTCGCGCCGCTGACCGCCCTCTGGCTGATGCGCACGAGCGAGCTCCACAAGGTGGAGCGCGCCCCGCGCGGCAAGGGCCAGCTCCGGGAGGGCCTGCGGTACGTGGCGGGCCGGCCGGACCTGATCTGGCCGATCGCCCTGGTCGGCTTCATCGGCACCTTCGGGTTCAACTTCCCGATCTGGCTGACGGCCTTCTCCGAGGAGGTCTTCCACGTCGGCGCCGGCACCTACGGCTTCCTCAACACCCTGATGGCGGCCGGCTCCCTCGCGGGCGCCCTGCTCGCGGCCCGCCGCGGCACGACCCGGCTGCGGATGCTGGTGATCGCCGCGGGCGTCTTCGGCGCCCTGGAGATCGCGGCGGCCTTCTCGCCGTCGTTCTGGCTCTTCGCGCTGCTGCTCGTCCCGATCGGCATGATCGGCCTCACGGTGAACATCACCGCGAACTCGGCCGTCCAGATGGCGACGGACCCGGTCATGCGGGGCCGGGTGATGAGCCTCTACATGATGGTCTTCGCGGGCGGTACGCCGATCGGCGCGCCGCTCCTCGGCTGGGTCACCGACACCTACGGGGCCCGCGTCGGCTTCGCGACCGGCGGGCTCGTCTCGCTCGCCGCGGCCGCCGTGATCGGTCTCGTGCTGGCCCGGATCGGCAACCTGAAGGTCGCGATGGGCTGGCGCCGCGGGCACCCGAGCGTACGGTTCGTGCCGCGCGTCGCGCGGGAACGGCTGGCGACGGCGGCCTGAGCGGGCGGGCGGGAGTCATCGGCTCCCGCCCGTTACTGTCCGGAACTGAACGCCCGGGCACAGGCGTGTGGGGATCCTGTGTATGTTGAGCCGTCAATCACAGGCACCACAAGGGGGGGTTTCCCTTGCGCACGCGCACCGTTCGACCCGTCATAGCCGCGGCCCTCGCCGCCGGCGCGCTGACCGGCGCCCTCGTCGCCACCCCGGCCCACGCCGCCGAGTACTCCTCGACGCTGAAGCTCTTCGGCATCCAGTACGACGCCCCGGGCCGCGACAGCAACAGCTGCACCAGCGGCAACACCAAGAACGAGTACCTGGTCATCAAGAACTACTCGCGCACCACCACCAACCTCAAGGGGTACGTGGTCAGGGACGCGGCCGGCAACAGCTACACCTTCCGCGTCAACCACTACCTGGAGGCCGGCGACCACGTGAAGCTGCGCGGCGGCCGGGGCACGGAGTCCGACGCGGGCAACGTCGCCTACCGCAACAACTGCAACTTCATGTGGAACAACGACAAGGACACGATCAAGCTGATCAAGCCGGGCGGCGCCCCCGCGGACACGCACGCCTACACCAAGCGCGCGAACGACCGCGACGGCAACGGCTACATCACCTTCCACGGCTGAGAGAAGCCCCCGGGGCTCACACCCGCATCTCCAGGACCTGGCCCGGCCACTCGCCGACCGTGAACGGATCGGTGCGGGTGAAGCCCTGACGCTCGTAGTACGCCACGAGCCGCCCCTCGCTGCCCGCGAAGCAGTCCACGCGGAGCAGCGAGACGCCCGCGCGGCGGGTCTCCTCCGCCGCGTGGGCGAGCAGCGCCGCGCCGACCCCGAGGCCGTGGAAGCGTCCGTGGGTGGCGAGGTAGCGGACGTACCGCTCCGGCTCCCCGGCGGGCGGCACGTACGCGCCGGGGTGCGGGGTCAGCGTGAGGGTGCCGGCCGGGACGCCGTCCACCTCCGCGATCCACGGGCTGCCCTCGCCCATCACCTGCCCGACGTGCTCCACCGTCTTCGGCCGCGCGGTGAAGGGGTCGGTGCCCCACTGGGCGGTGATGCCCTTGCCGTTGAGCCAGACCACGGCGCTGTCGAGTATCCCGAGGACGGCCGGCACGTCCGCCGGGCCGCCCGGCCTGATCCTGATCACGTTCTCCATCCGGCCGAGGCTATCCGCTGCCACACTGGCGGTCATGAGGCTTTTCGCCGCGGTCCTGCCGCCCGCCGGGCCGCTCGCCGAGCTGGCCGCGGTCGCCGACGGACTCCACGCCCTGCCCGGCGCGGACGCCCTGCGCTGGACCTCCCGCCCCGGCTGGCACTTCACGCTCGCCTTCATGGGCGAGGTCGACGACGCCCTGCTGCCGGAGCTCCGCGCCCGGCTGGCCCGCGCCGCCCACCGCACCCCGCCCTTCACCCTGCGCCTCCACGGCGGCGGCCACTTCGGCCGCCGCGCCCTGTGGACGGGCGCCGCCGGCGACCTGGACGCCCTGCGGCGGCTGGCCGAGCGCGCCGACGCGGCGGCCCGCCGGGCCGGGATCCCGATGGAGGAGCACCGCCGCTACCAGGCCCACCTCACCCTCGCCCGCGCCCGCGGCGAGGGCGCCTCCCTGACCCCCTTCCTGACCGCCCTCGAAGCCTTCGAAGGCACCCGCTGGAAGGTCGCCGACCTGACCCTGTTCCGCTCGAACCTCCCGGTGAGCGGCGTCACGGGCGAGCAGCCCCGCTACGAGACGGTCGACGCCTGGCCGCTGGAGGGGGGAGGCGGGGGAGCGGAGGGCTCGGGTTAACCTCGAAGGGTGGATCCGAAGACTCGTAACCAGATCATGGCCGGTGTGCTCGTACTGATGTTCGCGATCATTGCGGTGGCATCTGTGGTCGGCCAGTAACGCCGTGCGCCGGTAAACCCTTGCTTAGAGCGTGCTCCAGCTAGTTGGCTTGTATCCCATGGAGTACACGCAGCTCGGACGCACCGGACTCAAGGTCAGCCGCCTCGTCCTCGGCACGATGAACTTCGGTCCGCAGACCGACGAGGCCACCAGCCACACCATCATGGACTCGGCGCTGGACGCCGGTCTGAACTTCTTCGACACGGCCAACGTCTACGGCTGGGGCGTGAACAAGGGCCGTACCGAGGAGATCATCGGCTCCTGGTTCGCGCAGGGCGACGGCCGCCGCGACCGGACGGTTCTCGCCACCAAGGTGTACGGGAACATGGGCACCGAAGGCGAGGCGTGGCCGAACCACGACAAGATCTCCGCGCTCAACATCCGCCGCGCGGTGGACGCCAGCCTCAAGCGGCTCGGGACTGACTACATTGACGTCTACCAGTTCCACCACGTGGACCGCGCCACCCCCTTCGACGAGGTCTGGCAGGCGATCGACGTCCTGATCGGGCAGGGCAAGATCCTCTACGCCGGCTCGTCCAACTTCCCCGGCTACAAGATCGCCCAGGCGAACGAGGCCGCCGCCCGGCGCGGGATGGTCGGCCTCGTCAGCGAGCAGTGCCTCTACAACCTCTTCGAGCGCCGCGCCGAGATGGAGGTCATCCCGGCGGCCCAGGAGTACGGCCTCGGGGTCATCCCCTGGTCGCCGCTGCACGGCGGGCTGCTCGGCGGCGTCCTCAAGAAGGAGACCGAGGGCAAGCGCCGCACCGAGGGCCGCGCGGCGGAGACGCTGGCGGACCCGGTGAAGCGGGCGCAGTTCCAGGCGTACGAGGACCTGCTCGACAAGCACGGGCTCGCCCCCGGCGAGGTGGGCCTCGCCTGGCTCCTCACCCGCCCCGGCGTGACCGGCCCGATCGTCGGCCCGCGCACCCCGGAGCAGCTGGCGGGCGCCCTGCGCGCGCTGGAGCTGGAACTCTCGGACGAGGTGCTGGCAGGGCTTGACGAGATCTTCCCGGGCCCGGGCCCCTCCCCGGAGGCGTTCGCCTGGTAGTTCCGGGAACGGCCAGCGGTGCGGGGCGGGGCTGAGCCTACGGTCGAAGTGCCTTCCCTTGCGCGCGAGTTGAGCTCTGCGCTCCTGCTCGTCGGATCGTTCAGCGATCGAACGGGGAAGCCATGACCGGGAGTTCAGCCCTGCCCCGCACCTACCGGATCAAGCCCGGCCGGATGACCGCGCTGTACGTCGCGGCCGGGATCGGCCTGCCGGCCGCGATGATCCCGCTCTACACCGAGGAGTTCGTGTCGGGCTGGGTGAAGTGGCTCGTCACCCTCCTCGTCCTCGCGTTCCTCGGCTGGATCGTCCACGCCGCCAGGAAGCTCTCCACCTCCGCCGACCTCAAGGGCATCCACGTCCGCGGCTTCGTCAGGAACCGGCGGATCGCCTGGGAGGACATCCAGGACATCCGCGCCGTGCCCAACCCCTCGGCCGCCATGGGCCAGGGCCAGCCGCGGACGATCTCGTACGTCTACGGGCGCGACGGCAGCCGCCTCCAGCTCTTCTACGTCGACGACGTCCACGTTTCGGTCGAGCGCGAGATCGGCGTCCTGCGCGCCGCCTGGGAGGAGCTGCGCGGCGACGGCTGGACCGAGGACGCCGGGGCGGCGCGGCTGATCGACCGGCGGGCGGCCCGCGAGGGCACCGCGTTCAAGGCGCTGAGCTGGGCGATGATGTCGGTCGTCGCCCTCACCGTCCTCTTCGTCGTCCTCCTGCTCACGAACAGCGTCTTCCTCGGCCCCGAGTGGATCCTCATCGGCCCGGTGCTGGTCTTCCTCGGCGTCTGGCTGGGCGGCCGCTACCGCTCCCGGTAGGGCCCGCCGAGCCCCCACGCCTGGTGCATCGCGTCCGCGAAGGCGGCGGCCAGCTTGTGCTCGCCGGCCGGACCCGGGTGCGTCCCGTCGTACGTGTCCGTCGCCAGGTCGTACGACTCCGGCACCGACGCCAGCAGCAGCGGCGAGGCGGCGGTGTCGAGGTCGGCGACCGCCTTCGCGAGGAGTTCGTTGAAGCGGGCGCACTCGGCGGCGAAGGGGGCGTCGTAGGTGGCCCGGACGTTGGGGATCACCGGCAGCAGCACGGCCCGTACGCCGGGGCGGGCGGCCCGCGCGGCCGCCACGAACGCGCGCACGTTCTCCTCGGTCTGGTCGCTGTTGGTGTAGAAGCCGAGGTCGATCAGCCCGAGCGAGATCAGCAGCACGTCGGCGCGGGTGGCGGCCACGGTCTCGCCGATGACCGGCGCCATGTGCAGCCACCCCTCGCCCCACCCGGCCAGGTGCCGCCGGGCGTCCGCCGGGAACCCGGCATCGGCGTACGCCCGCGGATCCCCCGCCTCCCCCTCGGGCACGTACAGCCCGTCCCGGGGCCCCACGATCGCGTACCCACCCGGCAGCACCGCCTCCAGGTGCCGCCACATCCGGTACCGCCAGGTCCAGTCGCCGACGCGCCCGATGGTCATGCTGTCGCCGACGAACAGAAAACGCATGCCCCCATCATTCCGGACCCCTCGCCCCGGGACGACGTGACCCCGCCCACGCCGCCGTCCCGCGACGGGCCCGCCTCAGCCCAGGAAGCCGTCGACCGTCCCCGTGAACCAGGCCGCGTCGTCGTGCCACGGGTAGTGCCCGCCGGTCGGGAGGACCGACAGGTCGGACTTCGGGAACAGGGCGGCGTACGCGGCGGCCGTGGGGGGCGGGGTGTTGGCGTCGCGGGCGCCGGCGACGACCAGGACCGGGTGGTCGAAGGCCGCGAAGGCCGCGCGGGTGGCCGGCGGGTCGTAGGCGCCCTCGCTGCCGAAGACGGCGGCGCCCTCCGCGTTCCGCTCCCGGTGCGAGGCCGCGTGGCGTTCGCGGGCCGCCTCGTCCCAGGTGCCGTGGAAGAACGGCGCGACCTTGCCGAACGACTCGCCGGTCCCGCGCCCGGCCGTCACCTCCTCCAGCGCCGCGTACGCCTCCGCGAACCACGTCTCCCCGGCCCGCAGCCGCGCGGCCTCCAGCCGCTCCTCCGGCGCCGTGTCGATCCCGGCCGCCGCCGCGCCCGGCGTGACGAGGACCAGCCGGCCGACCCGCTCCGGGTACCGCGTCACGTACAGCGCCGCGAGGTTCGCGCCCGCCGAGTGCCCGAGGAGGTCGACCGTGTCGAGCCCGAGGTGCGCGCGCAGCGCCTCCACGTCCTCGACGAGCCGGTCGCAGCGGTACGAGGCCGGGTCCTCCGGCACCGCGGAGGCGCCCGTACCGCGCAGGTCGAGCCGGATCAGCGTCCGGCGGGCGGTGAGACCGCCCAGATCGCCGAGGTAGGCGGAGTCCTGGAGGGGGCCGCCGGGGAGGCACAGCAGCGGATCGCCGGAACCGGACGCGTGGTACGCGAGCAGGGTGCCGTCGGGAGCGGGGAAGGAAGGCATGGGCGCGACCATGACAGCGGCCCCTCCGCAGGTCAAGCGGGTTTCCCCGCCGCCGTGGCAGGCTTGATCCCATGCGATCTGCTCTGTGCGCCCTCGGCGCGGCCGCCGCCCTGGCGCTGCTCCCGGCCGGTCATGCCCGTGCCGAAGGGCAGGAACCCGACCGGGACTTCACGATCGAGGACGCCCGGATCACCGAGTCCAGCGGCCTCGCCGCCAGCCGCGCCCACCCCGGCGTCTACTGGACGCACAACGACCAGGACGAGCCCCGGATCTTCGGTATCGACTCCCGTACGGGAAAGACCGTCGCGACCCTGACCATGGCCGGGGTCGGCACCCCCCGGGACATGGAGGCAATCGCCGTCGGCCCGGACGGCGACATCTACGTCGGCGACATCGGCGACAACCTCGACGGCTCCTGGGACCACGTCTGGATCTACCGCTTCCCCGAGCCGAAGGTCCTGAAGGACCAGACCGTCCAGGCGCAGCAGTACGACGTGAAGTACGCCGACGGCCCCCGCAACGCCGAGGCGCTGATGGTCCACCCCGGGACCGGCCGGGTCTACATCGCCAGCAAGAACGAGGACGGCGGCGGCCTGTACGCCGGCCCCGAACGCCTCAGCACCTCCGGCACCAACACCTTCCGCCGTATCGGGGAGGTCCCCTGGGTGACCGACGGCGCCTTCTCGCCCGACGGCGAACGGCTCCTGCTGCGCAGCTACTTCAGCGCCCGCGAGTACGTCTGGAAGGACGGCCGCATCGAGGGCGACGGCACCTCCCCCGGCGCCCCCTTCCAGGGCCAGGCGGAATCGGTCACGTACACCCTCGACGGCTCCGGCCTCATGTTCGGCTCGGAGGGTCAGAACAGTCGCGTGGTCCGCGTGGACCGGGAGGACCAGCCGGACCGGCCCGAGGGCGGGAACGCGTCCCCCGGAACCCCCGCGCCCGGCACCGGCCCCGGCACCGGCACCGGTGCCACCCCCGCCGACGACGGCCCCCAGGGCAGCGCCACCAAGGGCTTCCTCGTGCTGGCCGGCGCCACCGTCCTCGTCCTCGGGATCAAGCGCCTGCTGCGGCGCGGCTGACCAGCACCTCGAAGCCGTCCAGGATCCGCTCCAGACCGAAGGCGAACTGGTCGATCTGGCGCGTGAAGGTGTCCTCGGCGAGGGCGGCCACGGAGGGGAACTCGCCCGTGGCCATGGCCCGTTCCAGGTACGGGGTCTGTGCGCGCCAGAACTCCTCGTCGCTGACGCCGGTCTCCTTCGCCGCCTCCGTGGTCTGGAGCTCCATCCGCGCGATCCCGGCGACGAAGCTCTGTACGGTGACGATGGCGGAGACGGTCTCGGCGTCGCCCAGGCCCATGCCGTGCGGCCCGGTGAGCCCGGCCAGGCAGAGGTCGAAGCCGCGCAGGGTGTTCGGGCCGAGCAGGGAGCGGGCCTCGTTGACCTTGAGCAGCCAGGGGTGCGTCCGGTAGAGGGCGAGGTGGCCGCGGGCCAGCGCCTCGACGGCCTCGCGCCAATGCGCGGGCGGTTCCACGGGCCCGTCCGGCAGGGCCTCGCCCTGCACCTTGTCGAGCATCAGGTCGAGCAGCTCGTTCTTGCCGGGGACGTACCGGTACAGCGACATCGTCCCCACACCGAGCTCGGCCGAGACCCGCCGCATCGAGACGGCGTCCAGTCCCTCCGCGTCCGCCAGCGCGACCGCCGCCCCGACGATCCGGTCGAGGGTGAGGCCCGGCTTGGGGCCCCGGCTGGGGCGCTCGCCCGTGCCCCACAGGAGGTCGAGGCTGCTGCTCGTCTGGTCCGTCATGCCCTCACTTTAAAACTGAGTACACCGTACCCGTAATGGGGTACGGTGTACTCAGTTCGTAGTCCGGCGCCGCTGAGCGAGCCGTTCAGCGCGTGCGAGTGGAGGCAGCCATGCATGAACACCCGGTCCTCGCCGAGGGCCTGCGCAAGCGGTACAAGCCCAAGGGCGCCGGCTCCCGCAAGGGATCCGCCACCCCGGAGCCGTACGCGCTCGACGGCTTCGACCTCACCGTCCGCCGGGGCACCGTGCACGGCCTCCTCGGCCCCAACGGCGCCGGCAAGACCACCGCCGTCCGCATCCTCGCCACCCTCCTCAAGGCCGACGGCGGCCGCGCCGAGGTCGCCGGACTCGACGTCGCCCGCGACCCCCGCGCCGTCCGCGCCCGGATCGGCCTGGCGGGCCAGTACGCCGCCGTCGACGAGGTCCTCACCGGCCGCCAGAACCTCGAACTCTTCGGCCGGCTCTTCCACCTCGACCCCCGCCGCGCCCGCGCCCGCGCCGGCGAACTCCTCGACCGCTTCGGCCTCGCCGACGCCGCCGACAAGGGCGCGGGCCAGTACAGCGGCGGCATGCGCCGCCGCCTCGACCTGGCGGCCTCGCTGATCCTCGCCCCCGAGGTCCTCTTCCTCGACGAGCCCACCACCGGGCTCGACCCGCGCAGCCGGGGCGAGGTCTGGGACGCCGTACGGGCCCTCGTCGCGGAGGGCACCACCGTCCTCCTCACCACCCAGTACCTGGAGGAGGCGGACCGGCTCGCCGCCCGCATCACCGTCATGGACCGGGGCCGCGCCATCGCCGACGACACCCCCGACGGCCTCAAGAACCGCGTCGGCGGCGACCGCGTCGAGGTCGTCGTCGCCGACCCCGCCGACCTCCCCGCCGCCCACAAGATCCTCGCCCGGGTGGCCGCCGCCGAACCGACCACCGACGAGGCCGGACGGCGCGTCCACGCCCCCGTCAGCGACCGCGTCGCCGCCCTGACCGAGGCCGCCCGCACCCTCCGGGACGAGCGGATCCCCGTCGAGGACATCGGCCTGCGCCGCCCCAGCCTCGACGACGTCTTCCTGACCCTGACCGGCCACGACAGCAAGGACGCCGACGGCGCGCCCGGCCAGAGCGACCACACCACCGAAGGAGCCGTCGCCGCATGACCACCGCGACCCCCGCCCTCGCGTCCTCCCGCGGCCGCGCCTACTGGGCCGTCACCGACTGCCTCACGCTCGTCCGCCGCACCCTGCTCAACTACCGCCGCCAGCCCGTCGCCATCCTCTGGCAGCTCGGCTTCCCCATCGTCTCCGTCCTGCTCTACGGCTTCGTCTTCGGCAGCGCCATGCGCGTCCCCGGCGGCGGGGACTACAAGGACTTCCTCATGCCCGGCATGTTCGCCATGACGATGACCTTCGGCCTCATGAACACCGCCACCGCCGTCGTCAACGACTCCGGCAAGGGCGTCATGGACCGGTTCCGCTCCATGCCGATGGCCCCTTCGGCCGTCACCACCGGCCGCGGCCTCTCCGACCTGATCATCGCCGCCGCCGAACTCGCCATCCTCACCGCCACCGCCCTCGCCATCGGCTGGAGCTCCGACGGCGGCGTCGGCGGCACCCTCTTCGGCTTCGGCCTCCTCCTGCTCCTGCGCTTCAGCCTCATCTGGGTCGGCGTGTGGTGCGGACTCGTCGTCCCGAACGCCGAGTCGGCCGGCGCGCTCTACGCCGTGATCTTCCCCGTCACCATGATCTCCAGCGTGTACGTCGCCCCCTCGCTCATGCCGGACTGGCTGGCGCCCGTGGCGGCCTGGAACCCCATCTCCTCGACGGTCGCCGCCACCCGCGAACTCTTCGGCAACCCCGGCGCCGGCGGCGCCACCTGGGTGGAGCAGAACGCCGTGCTCATGGCCGTCGTCTGGCCGCTGGTGCTCACCGCGATCTTCCTGCCGCTGGCGGTCCGCCGCTTCCAGCGCCTCAGCCGCTGAAGCGGCAGGGTCCCGCCGACGCGGAAGGGCCCGCACCGGTCACGACCGGTGCGGGCCCTTCCGTACGAGCAGGGATCAGAGCTGCCCGATGACGTAGTCGATGCAGGCCGTCAGGGCCCGCACGTCCGCCGGGTCGACCGCCGGGAACATCGCGATGCGCAGCTGGTTGCGGCCCAGCTTGCGGTACGGCTCCGTGTCCACGATCCCGTTCGCGCGCAGCACCTTCGCGACCGCCGCCGCGTCGATCTCGTCCGCGAAGTCGATCGTGCCGATGACCTGCGAGCGCTTCGCCGCGTCCGTCACGAACGGCGTCGCGTACTTCGACTCCTGGGCCCACGTGTACAGGGCGTCCGAGGACTCCTTCGTACGGGCCACCGCCCAGTCCAGACCGCCCTGGCCGTTGATCCACTTCAGCTGCTCGTTCAGCAGGAAGAGGGTCGACAGCGCCGGGGTGTTGTACGTCTGGTTCTTGAGCGAGTTGTCGATCGCCGTCGGCAGCGAGAAGAACTCCGGGATGTGCCGGCCGGACGCGTGGATCCGGGCGGCGCGCTCAAGCGCGGCCGGCGAGAACGCCGCCAGCCACAGGCCGCCCTCGGCCGCGAAGGACTTCTGCGGCGCGAAGTAGTAGACGTCCGTCTCGGTGATGTCGACGGGCAGACCGCCCGCGCCCGACGTCGCGTCGACCAGCACGAGCGCGCCCTCGTCGGCACCCGCGACCCGCTTCAGCGGGGCGGCGACACCGGTCGAGGTCTCGTTGTGGGTGTACGCGTAGACGTCGACGCCCGCCTCGGCCACCGGCTCCGGGTGCGTGCCCGGGTCGGAGGAGATCACGGTCGGCTCGGCCAGCCACGGGGCCAGCTTCGCGGCCTTCGCGAACTTGGAGGAGAACTCGCCGAAGGTGAGGTGCTGCGACTTGTTCTCGATCAGACCGTGGGTCGCGACGTCCCAGAAGGCGGTCGAGCCGCCGTTGCCCAGGATCACCTCGTAGCCCTCGGGCAGCGAGAAGAGGTCACGGATGCCGGTACGCACCTCGCCGACCAGGTTCTTGACCGGAGCCTGGCGGTGGGACGTGCCCAGGAGGGAGGTGCCGGTGGCGGCCAGGGCGTCCAGCGCCTCCGTCCGCACCTTGGAGGGGCCCGCGCCGAAACGACCGTCTGCGGGCTTGATGTCAGCGGGAATCTGGATATCGGCCACGAGCCGGAGAGTATCGGGTCGGCAAGCCCGGGAGGGCCGGATGTCCGCCGGATGAGACGAGGAACGAGACATCCTTGCGTTGTGGGAACAGACGAGGGAACACCCGGAACACTCGCCGCCGACCTGAGGTCCGCGCTCGCCGGCGAGGTCGACTTCACCGCCACCGCACGGGCGCTCGCCACCATGGACGCCTCCAACTACCGCCGCGTGCCCGCCGGTACGGTCGCGCCCCGCGACGCCGCCGACGTCGCCGCGGCCCTGGAGGTCTGCCGGGCGCATGGCGTCCCCGTCGTCGCGCGCGGCGCCGGCACGTCCATCGGAGGCCAGGCCACCGGCACCGGCGTCGTGCTCGACCTCACACGCCACATGGACGGCATCGTGTCGCTGGACCCGGTGGCCGGCACCGCCGTCGTCCGGCCGGGCCTGGTCCTGGACCGCCTGCGGGAGGCGGCCCGCCCCCACGGCCTCACCTTCGGCCCCGACCCCTCCACCCACAGCCGCTGCACCCTCGGCGGCATGATCGGCAACAACGCGTGCGGGGCCCACTCGGTCGCCTGGGGCACGACCGCGGACAACGTCCGCTCACTCGAAGTGGTGACCTACCGGGGCGAGCGGTTGACGCTGGGGCGGGGTGGAGAAGGCGGGGCGGGTGCGCCATCGGGGCTGGCGGAGCTCGTCGACCGGAACCTCGGCCTGCTGCGGACCGGTTACCCCGCCGGGCTGCCGCGCCGCATCTCCGGCTACGCCCTCGACGCGCTGCTCCCCGAGCGGGGCCGGGACGTCGTCCGCTCCTTCGTCGGCAGCGAGGGCACCCTCGGCGTGGTGACGGAGGCGACCGTACGGCTGGTGCCGCTCCCCGCCGACCCCGTCCTCGTCGTCCTCGGGTACGCCGACGAGACCGCGGCGGCCGACGCGGCGGCGGGACTCCTCGCGTACGCCCCGCTGACGGTGGAGGGGATGGCGGCGGACCTGGTGGGCGGTGCGACGGGCCTTCCCCGGGGCGGCGCGTGGCTGTTCTGCGAGATGGACGGGGAGGGCCCGGCCCGCGCGCTCGTCCGCGCGGCGGACGCGGTCGACGCGGCGGTGGTACGCGACCCGGCCGGGCAGCGGGCCCTGTGGCGGATCCGCGAGGACGCGGCCGGGACGGCGACCCGCATGCCCGGAGGCGGGGACGCCTGGCCCGGCTGGGAGGACTGCGCGGTGCCGCCCGCCCGGCTGGGCGCGTACCTGAGGGAGTTCCGGGCGCTGCTGGCCGACTTCGGCCTCCGGGGGATCCCGTACGGGCACTTCGGCGACGGCTGCGTGCACGTCCGCATCGACTTCGACCTGTGGACGGGGAAGGGGGTACGCGACTTCCGCCGCTTCTCGGAGGCCGTGGCCGACCTCGTGGTCGCCCACGGCGGCTCCCTCTCCGGCGAGCACGGCGACGGCAAGGCGCGGGCGGAACTCCTGCCGAGGATGTACGGGCAGGAGCTCGTCGGCCTCTTCGGCGCGGTGAAGGACCTGTGGGACCCCGACGGCGGCCTCAACCCCGGGATCCTGGTCCGCCCCGAGCCGCTCGACACGGGCCTGCGCTTCGAGGGTCTGCCCCTGGTGGGCGTCGGGCGGGAGGCGGCGCGGTGCGTGGGCGTGGCGAAGTGCCGGGTGCCGGGGAAGGGGGCGGGGCAGGTGCCGTCCGAGTCGGTGATGTGCCCGTCGTTCCGCGCGACCGGCGAGGAGCGGCACTCCACGCGGGGGCGGGCCCGTCTCCTCCACGAGATGGCGCTGGGCGAGGTGATCACGGACGGCTGGCGATCGGAGGAGGTGCGCGAGGCGCTGGACCTCTGCCTGTCCTGCAAGGGCTGCCGCAGCGACTGTCCGGTGGGCGTCGACATGGCCGCGTACAAGGCGGAGTTCCTGTCCCGGCACTACGCCGGGCCGCGCGGCCTGCTGCGCCGTCCGCGCTCGCACTGGACGATGGGCGGGCTGCCGCGCTGGCTGGACCTGTTCGGGCGCGGGACGAACGCGCTGACGCGGCTCCCCTTCGCGGCGCGCCTGGCGGGCGTGACGCCGACCCGCCCCCTGCCCCGGGTGGCCGCCCGCACCTTCACCTCCTGGTTCGCCGAGCGCGCCCCGTCCGGCCGTCCTTCGGCCCTCACGCTGTGGCCCGACACGTTCACCGACCACCTGGCGCCGCAGGTGGGCACGGCGGCGGTACGGGTCCTGGAGGCGGCGGGCCTCGGCGTGGGCGTGCCGGAGGGGAGGGTGTGCTGCGGGCTGACGTATGTGTCGACGGGCCGCCTGGCGGCGGCGAGGAGGGTGATGGGGAGGACGCTGGACGAAATGGAGGGGGTGGAGGGTCCGGTGGTCGTCCTGGAGCCCTCCTGCGCGGCGACCCTCCGCACCGACCTCCCCGAACTCCTCCCCGACGACCCGAGAGCGGCCCGCCTGGCGGCGTCCGTCCTCACCTTCGCGGAAGCCCTGGAGACCCTGGCCCCCGACTGGACCCCGCCCCGCCTGGACCGCGCGGTCACGGGCCAGACCCACTGCCACCAGCACGCGGTCCTCGGCGACGCCCCGGACCGCAGACTCCGCGCCAAAGCCGGCCTCACCGGCACCCTGGCAGGCGCCTGCTGCGGCCTGGCAGGCAACTTCGGCTTTGAACCAGGCCACGAGGAGGTCTCCAGGGCCTGCGCGGAGGACCAACTCCTCCCGGCCCTGGGCCAGGCCGACCCGACAGCCGAAGTCCTGGCCGACGGCTTCTCCTGCCGGACGCAGATCAGCCACGTGGCCCCGGGCAGGAGGGGGCGGCACTTGGCGGAGGTCCTGGCGGAGGGGCTGGAGGGGGTGGCGGGTTAGGGGCGAGGTCGCGTTTCCGTGCTTTCATGCGTCTCATGGGCCAACTTCCCTCGAAAGGGCGGCGGTTGTTCAGTTTTCGCCCCTTCGTGCCGGGGCTGAGGCTAGCCTCGTCGGCGAGCCGACACTTGGGGGTGCCTCTCGTGGTCAACATCCGCAGCCTGGACCCGTCCGCCTCGCCGCTGGACTACTACGGATCCGAACTTCGCCGCCTCAGAGAGAACTCCGGCCTCAGCCAGGCGGATCTGGGCGACATCGTGTTCTGTACGGGTTCCCTCGTCGGCCAGATCGAGAACGCGCGGAAGGTCCCGACCCGGGAGTTCTCGGAACGGATCGACGCGGCGCTGATGACGGACGGCTTCTTCTCGCGCCTCGTGGGCCTGGTCCTGCGGAGCCAGCTTCCCTCCTGGTTCCAGGCGTACGCGGAGATGGAGGCGAACGCGGAGTACATCTCGACGTACCAGTGCCAGCTCGTCTACGGCCTGCTCCAGACGGAGGCGTACGCCCGCGCCGTGTTGAGCATCGACTACACGGACCGTCTGGAGGAGACGCTCGCCGGGCGCATGGACCGGCAGCGGATTCTCCAGCGCACGAATCCGCCCGTGCTCTGGGTCGTGCTGGACGAGGCCACCCTGCACCGGAAGATCGGCGGCTCGGAGGTCATGCGGGCGCAGCTGGAACACCTGCTGACCTTCACGGCTGAGCCGTGGGTGCAGCTTCAGGTGCTGCCGTTCGGGGTGGGTGAGCACTCGGGGGTGATGGGGTCGTTCACCCTCCTGCGGTTCGAGAAGGACCCGGACATCTTCTACACCGAGAGTTACGACTCCGGGCATATGACCGCCAATCCGCAAGTGATCAAAGAGCGTTGTGTCGGTTACTCTCGCCTCCAGGCCACGGCCCTCTCTGTGGAGGACTCGGCTGAGCTGATCGCTCGCGTCATGGAGGAACGGTATGGGCACGGTGCAGTGGCGTAAGTCGTCGTACAGCGGTTCCAGCGGCGGCGAGTGCATCGAGTGCGCCCCCCTCGGCCCCGCCGCCTGGCGTAAGTCTTCCTACAGCGGCAACACCGGCGGAGACTGCGTCGAGGTCGCCGACCTCGCCCCCCACATCGCCGTCCGCGACTCCAAGGACACCTCCCGCCCGCACCTCACTGCCACCCCCGCCGCCTTCGCGGTCTTCGTCGAGGCCGCCGCGCAGGGGCGCATCTGATCCGTTAGTCCCCGCCCCTCACGATCTCCCGCGCCATCGCCACCAGCGCCTCCGTCGCCGGGTGCGGGAACGCGTCCCGCCACGCCAGGAGGACCGGCAGCGGCGGGGCGTCCGCCAGTGCGCGGTACGTGACGCCCGGGTGGGGGTGGAGGGACGTCGTGGAGGCGGAGGAGACGCCTACGCCTCGGGCTGCCGCGATGGCGGTGAGCCAGTCGTCGGTGTTGGCGACGGTGAGGGTGCGGGTGGGGCGCGCCGGCAGGGGCCACAGGGTGAGGGTGGTCGTGCCGGAGACCGTGTTGAGGACGACCGTCTCGTCCGCCAGGTCCAGGAGCGTGAGGTCGCCCGGGCGGTCCGCGAGGGGGCTGTCGGCGGGGAGGGCCGCGACCCTGGGTTCCGTCGTGAGTTCCGCCGTGACCAGGCCGGGGGCCTCCACCGCGCCCCGCAGCAGCGCCGCGTCGACCTGACCTCGGGCGAGACCGGCCGTGCGGTCGTCGATGCGGAGGAGTTCCAGCGGGGTCTCCGGGTGCTCGCGCTGCCAGCGGCGTAGCAGGGGCGTCGTGTACGGGCCGAAGGCCGACCACGCGTGGCCGAGGCGCAGGGGGCGGTGGCGCAGCCGCGCGGGGTCGACGGCCGCGTCGAAGGCGGCGAGTGCCGCCGTGGCGCGTTCGAGGAAGGCGCGGCCCTCGGGGGTGAGGGCGAGGTGGTGGGTGGAGCGGTCGACGAGCCGGGCGCCGAGGTGCCGTTCGAGGGCGGCGAGGGTGCGGGAGACGGCGGGCTGGGTGAGGTGGAGGCGGGCGGCGGCCCGGGTGAGGTTCTCCTCCTCGGCGATGGCGAGGAAGCAGCGCAGGTGGCGCAGCTCGATGCTCACGGTCATGTCTCTGGAGCATAACCGCAGGCCGATCGGCATTTCCGTTGCCGCGCCGGGGGTTCGTACGGTGGAAGCGGAATCCGGTCGTCAGGGTGCAGGGGGGTGCACTACTCTGGACTGAGAGTTTAGTGGAGTGGACTTACGGTCCGGCCTGATGGAAGGCCGGGGAGGAGTGGTGGTCGTGGACAGCCAGGTGACGGGGTCGACGGGAGTGGCCTCGGCCCCCGTGGTGGCGGGCACGGGCCTGGCGGTGGACACGGGACCGGTCGCCGCCCCGGCCACCGGCACCCCCGCCCCCCGTCGCTTCGGGCCCGTCGCGCTCGTCGTCGCGGGTGGGCTGTCCGTGCAGTTCGGGTCGGCCGTGGCCGTTCTGCTGATGCCCCGCGCCGGGGCGCTCGGTGTCGTCACGCTGCGGCTGGTGCTCGCCGCGCTCGTCCTGCTGCTGATCTGCCGGCCGAAGGTGCGCGGCTACAGCCGGGCCGACTGGGGGACGGTCGTCGCCTTCGGTACCGCCATGGCGGGCATGAACATCCTCTTCTACCAGTCCATCGACCGGATCCCGCTGGGTGCGGCCGTCACGCTTGAGGTGCTCGGCCCGCTGGCCCTCTCCGTGATCGCCTCCCGCCGGCTCGTCAACCTGCTCTGGGCCGGACTCGCCTTCGGTGGTGTCGTGCTGCTCGGTGGAGGCGGCTTCGACGGGCTCGATCCGCTCGGTGCGGGCTTCGCGCTCGCGGCGGGCGCGATGTGGGCGGCGTACATCGTGTTCAGCGCCCGGACGGGCCGCCGCTTCCCGCAGGCGGACGGGCTGGCGCTCGCGATGGCGTTCGGCGCGGTGCTCAGCCTGCCGTTCGGCATCGTCGAGGCGGGCGACCGCCTGCTCGTCCCGACGACGATCGCGCTGGGCCTCGGCGTCGCGCTGCTCTCGTCGGTGCTGCCGTACACCCTCGAACTCCTCGCCCTGCGCCGTCTGCCCGCCCCCACCTTCGCGGTCCTGATGAGCCTGGAACCGGCCATCGCGGCGACCGCGGGCTTCCTCGTCCTGCACCAGGCGCTCTCCGTCACGGACGGGCTCGCGATCGCGCTCGTCATCGCGGCGAGCATGGGCGCGGTGCGGACGCAGACGGCGGCCCTGAAGAAGAGGTGAGGGGCGGGGGGCTTCCTGGCCCGATCCTGACGGTCTCTGGCCGCCGCCCTGTTTTCGGGCGGCGGCCAGTCCGCTGATCATGGACCCATGGCTCTTGAGATGCGCGACCGCTGCGAACGCTGCGAGACGGCGGCCCTGCCGGCCGACGGCCCGGCGAGGATCTGCTCGTACGAATGCACCTTCTGCGTGCCCTGCGCGGAGGAGATGTCCGGCACCTGCCCCAACTGCGGCGGCGAACTCGTCCCCCGCCCGCGCCGGGGCTGACGGACCCGTCCGTCAGCGGACGACGTCCAGGATCTGCTTCTGGATGCCGTTGGCGTACGTCTCGTGCTCGACGACCTTCAGGTGCTGGGCGTCCTTGTCGGTGGTGCTGAAGAGGCGCTTGCCGGCGCCGAGGAGGACGGGGAAGACCAGCAGGTGGTAGCGGTCGATCAGGCCGGCGTCGGAGAGGGCGCGGTTCAGGGCCGCGCTGCCGTGCACGATGATCGGCCCGCCCTCGGTCTCCTTGAGCGCGGCGACCTCGTCGAGGGTGCGGAGGATCGTGGTCGGCCCCCAGTCGGAGACGAGGTCGTCGTCGGTGAGGGTGGTGGAGACGACGTACTTCGGCATCTCCTTGTAGTCGGCGAAGTCCGCCATCCCAGGCCACACAGGACTGAACGCCTCGTAACTCGCGCGCCCCAGCAGCATCGCCCCCGCCTCCTGCTGCTCCCGCCCCTTGAGCTCGTACGCCTCCGGCAGAAACTCGATCCCCTTGAACGTCCACCCGGCGTTCCGGTACCCCTCCTCGCCCCCAGGAGCCTCGACGACACCGTCGAGAGAGACGAAGGCGGAGCTGATGAGAGTACGCATGTCGAGTCCTCGGCTTCTCTGCTGTCACGGGGCGCGGTGTACGCGGTGTTGCTTTTCATGATCTAGGACCGTGGGGCGGAACGAAACTCATCGGTCCCCGCCCGGATTTCTCCGGCGTCAGCGCGGAGCCGTGGCGAAGGGGTTGCTGTAGATCGCGCCCGTCACCGCGTCCACCCACCACCGGTCACCCGTGCCGGCGACGTGCGGGTCGGTGTCCGGGGGCTGCTCGTCGGACACCATGTGGACCAGCCACTCCGGGCGCCAGGTGCCGTCCCGCTCGACCGCCTGGAGGCTGTACGCCTCGAAGCGCAGGCCCGGCGGGAGGCTCCGGGGGGACCCCTCGTCCATCCAGCGGCGTACGGCCCCGGCCGCCTCGTCCGGGTCCAGTACCGGGTCGGGCAGTTCGAGGCGGGTGGGGGCCAGGACCACGTCGACGCGGGCGACCCGGCCGGTCCGGTCGACGAGGACCTGGAGGGTGCGCGGCATGACGATCCCGCCGTCCACCCACCGCCATTCCGTCGCCCACCCGCGCGCCGCACCCTTCCCGACCGGGTACGTCGTGTGGTCGGCGGCGCTCTCCGCCCAGGGGTAGTGCGCGGCCATGTACCGGCGGGCGGTGTCGTATGCCTGCTTCTCGTCGACGGGAGCCCGGCCTGAACCCGTGCCCGCGCCTGCGCCCGGTACGGGGAAGCCGAGGCCGGCGCTCTCCAGTTCCAGGGTCAGGCGCTTGCCGTCCGGCCAGGAGAGCGTGCCCATGCCGGTCGGGGCCTCGGGGGCCGCGCCGGTGGGCGCGACGGCGAAGGTGATGTGGGCGCAGAGCACGTCCAGGCACGGCTGGTGGTAGGCGTTCCGGACGGCGTACCCGTCGCCGAACGCCTCCCGCACCGCCGCTTCCGCGGCCCTCCGCTGGTCCGCGTCGGCGGGCGACAGGCCCGTGCCGTCCAGGTGGGTGAAGAGGATCGCGGTCCGGGCGAGGACCATCCCGGACACCAGGAGGACGGCGGCGGCGACGCCCGCGCCCTTGGCCCCGGCCCGCCACCCGAAGGACGGGGCGCGCCCGAACACCAGGGCCGCCAGGGCGAGTCCGGCGAGTCCGCCGAGGACGTTCATCTGGGCGTCCGAGCTGTCGCAGATCCGGCCGAGGCCGTCCACGGAGCCCTGGACGAATTCGAGGGCGGGCGGAAAGGCGACGACGCCGACGAGGACCGGCAGCGGGCGGCGGACCGCCGCCAGGGCGAAGAAGCCGAGCGGGACGGTCATCGCCAGGTTCCACAGGCCCTGGGTGGTGTGGAACGGTTCGAGCACGTCGTGGTTGACCACGCAGGTGCCGGTGGCGGCGCGGCTTCCCATGAACGTGACGCCGAGGATTCCCGTGAGGGTGGCGGCGAGCCCGGCCCACCACGGGCCCCGGGGGTTCCCCAGGCGGCGGGCCGTCCACCAGGCAGCTCCTCCGAGGAGGAGGGCGACCGCCACGCAGGCGGCCAGATAGGCGAGACGGTCCTGGAATATCGCGGTCAGCACGGGTGCGGTCCTTGCGGGGCGGGAGAAGTGGCGAGGGCAGGGGCAGGGGCCCGTAGGTGTGTCACGCCGAAGATCGGCGGGCGGAGGCGGCTGTGGGCCGGACTGGCCGGATCCGGGTGCCTTTCGGGCCGGATCCGGCTGGGACCCGTACCGGATCCCGGCCCCGCCACGGGCCGGCCCTCACCCCCCAATCCAAGCAAGCATGCTTGATTGTTTCCCTCATCGCTGCCATGCTCCGACTCCTCAGGCCCGTCCTCCCGAGGGGAGCGCACCGTGTCCGGACTCGCGGACGTCCTTGCTGATCTGGTTGCCGAGAGTGGGGAACTCGACGCGATCGTCGGGGAGTTGAGTGAGGAGCAGTGGCGGCGGGGGACTCCTGCGGCTGGGTGGAGTGTGGCGCATCAGGTGGCGCATCTCGCGTGGACCGATCGGGCTGCGGTGCTCGCCGTTACCGACGCGGAGGGGTTCGCGGGGGAGGTGGAGAAGGCGCTGGCCGCGCCTGAGCGGTTCGTCGACGACGGGGCGGAGGAGGGGGCGGCGCTGCCGTCCGGGGTGCTGCTGGCGCGCTGGCGGGAGGGGCGGGAGCTGCTGCGCGAGGCGCTGGTCGCGGTGCCGGCGGGCGGGCGGTTCCCCTGGTACGGGCCGCCGATGAGCGCCCCGGCGATGGCTACGGCGCGCCTGATGGAGACGTGGGCGCACGGGCAGGACGTGGCCGACGCCCTCGGGGTCGTACGGGAGCCGACGGCGCGGCTTCGGCACGTGGCCTGGATCGGGCACCGCGCCCGGGACTACGCGTACGTCGTGCGCGGGGAGCAGCCGCCGGCCGAGCCGTTCCGGGTGGAACTCGTAGCTCCTGGTGGGGAGTTGTGGGCGTACGGGCCCGAGGGGGCCGCTCAGGGGGTCACCGGGGACGCGCTCGACTTCTGTCTGCTCGTCACCCAGCGGGTGCACCGTGACGACACCGGGCTCCGCGCCGAGGGCGCCGACGCCGAGCGCTGGCTGGGCATCGCCCAGGCGTTCGCCGGGCCCGCGGGGGCCGGGCGCTCCGTGCGGGGGGAGGCGCGGTGACGGCGCCCCTGCGGATCGGGAACGCCTCCGGCTTCTACGGCGACCGGTTCTCCGCCGTCCGCGAGATGCTGACGGACGGTCATGTCGACGTGCTCACCGGGGACTACCTCGCCGAGCTGACCATGCTCATCCTCGGGCGGGATCTGCTGAAGGACCCCTCCGCCGGATACGCGAAGACCTTTCTGCGGCAGATGGAGGAGGGGCTGGGGCTCGCCCACGAGCGGGGCACGCGGATCGTGGCCAACGCCGGGGGACTCAACCCGGCGGGGCTCGCCGACGCGCTGCGGGAGCTCGCCGCGAAGCTCGGGCTGCCGGTCCGGGTCGCGCACGTGGAGGGGGACCGGCTGCCGTCCGGGCCGGGTGTCCTGACGGCCAACGCCTATCTCGGCGGCGGCGGGATCGCCGCCTGTCTCGCGGCCGGCGCCGATGTCGTCGTCACCGGGCGGGTCACGGACGCGGCGCTCGTCACCGGGCCCGCGCAGTGGCACTTCGGCTGGGGCCCCGAGGAGTACGACCGGCTCGCCGGGGCCGTCGTCGCCGGGCACGTCCTGGAGTGCGGCACCCAGGCCACCGGCGGCAACTACGCCTTCTTCCGCGCGCACGACCCGAACCTCCTGCTGCGGCCCGGTTTCCCGCTCGCCGAGCTGTACGAGGACGGGTCGGCCGTCGTCACCAAGCACCCCGGCACCGGCGGAATCGTCGACGTCGGCACCGTCACCGCCCAGTTGCTGTACGAGACCTCCGGCGCCCGGTACGCGGGGCCCGACGTGACCGCCCGGCTGGACTCCGTACGGCTCACGCAGGACGGGCCGGACCGGGTGCGGATCGACGGGGTGCGGGGCGAGGCGCCGCCGCCCACCCTGAAGGCGGGCCGCTGCCGGCTCGGCGGGCACCGCAACGAGGTCGTCTTCGTCCTCACCGGCCTCGACGTCGACGCCAAGGCCGCGCTGGTCCGGGAGCAGGTCCACGCCGCCCTGGCGGAGAACGCGCCCGCCGACGTCCGCTGGGAGCTCGCCCGCACCGACCGGGAGGACGCCGGCACCGAGGAGACCGCGAGCGCGCTGCTCCGGCTCGTCGTCCGCGACCAGGACCCCGAGAAGGTGGGCAGGGGGCTGACGGGCGCGGTGATCGAGCTGGCCCTCGCCAGCTACCCCGGCTTCCACGTCACCGCCCCGCCCGGCAGGGGCGCCCCCTACGGGGTCTTCGAGACCGCGTCCGTGCCCGCCGCCGACGTCCCGCACACGGCCGTGCTCCCCGACGGGACCCGCGTCGCCGTGCCCGTACCGACCGCGACCCGCGTCCTGGAACCCGTACCCGAACCGGACCTTCCCGCGCCGCTGCCGCCGGGGCCCGCCGCGCGGACGCCGCTCGGGCGGATCGCGGGGGCCCGCAGCGGCGACAAGGGCGGGGACGCCAACGTCGGGGTGTGGGTGCGGACGGAGGCGGAGTGGCGGTGGCTCGTCCACACGCTGACCGTGGACCTGTTCCGTGAACTCCTGCCGGAGACGGCCGACTTGGACGTCGTCCGGCACGTGCTGCCCCACCTGCGGGCGCTGAACTTCACCGTCGCCGGGATCCTCGGCGAGGGTGTCGCCTCCCAGGCGCGCTTCGACCCCCAGGCCAAGGCCCTCGGCGAATGGCTCCGCTCCCGACACGCGGACATCCCCGAGGAGCTGCTGTGACCGCCCGTCCCGTCCCTCCGGAGGAGCTTCCGTGACCGTCCTCGCCTCCGCCCTCGACACCGGCGGACCCGACTACGAGACCCACCGGGCCGCGATGCTCGACAAGCTCGCCGCCCTCGACACCGAGCACGCCAAGGCGCTCGCCGGCGGCGGCGAGAAGTACACCGCCCGGCACCGGGCGCGCGGGAAGCTGCTGGCCAGGGAGCGGATCGAGCTGCTCGTCGACCAGGACTCGCCGTTCCTGGAGCTGTCCCCGCTCGCCGCCTGGGGGAGCTCGTACCCCGTGGGCGCGTCCCTGGTCACCGGCATCGGCGTCGTCGAGGGCGTCGAGTGCCTGATCACCGCCAATGACCCGACCGTGCGCGGCGGCGCCTCCAACCCGTGGACCCTGAAGAAGGCGCTGCGTGCCAACGAGATCGCGTACGCCAACCGGCTCCCGGTGATCTCCCTGGTCGAGTCCGGCGGCGCCGACCTGCCGTCCCAGAAGGAGATCTTCATCCCGGGCGGCGCGCTCTTCCGCGACCTCACGCGGCTGTCCGCCGCCGGGATCCCGACGGTCGCGGTCGTCTTCGGCAACTCGACGGCCGGCGGGGCGTACGTCCCCGGGATGTCCGACCACACGGTGATGATCGAGGAGCGGTCGAAGGTCTTCCTCGGCGGTCCGCCGCTGGTGAAGATGGCGACCGGCGAGGAGAGCGACGACGAGTCGCTCGGCGGCGCGGCGATGCACGCCCGGGTCTCCGGGCTCGCCGACCACTACGCCGTCGACGAGGCGGACGCGATCCGGCAGGCCCGCCGGATCGTCGCTCGCCTCAACCACCGCAAGGCGCACCGGGATCCGGACCCGGTGGGCGTGGAGCCGCCGAAGTACGACGCCGAGGAGCTGCTCGGGATCGTTCCCGGCGACCTCAAGACGCCGTTCGACCCGCGCGAGGTGATCGCCCGGCTCGTCGACGGCTCCGACTTCGACGAGTTCAAGGCGCTGTACGGATCCTCGCTGGTCACGGGGTGGGCGCGGCTGCACGGCTACCCGGTCGGGATCCTCGCCAACGCGCAGGGCGTGCTCTTCTCCGCCGAGTCGCAGAAGGCCGCGCAGTTCATCCAGCTCGCGAACCAGCGGGACATCCCGCTCCTCTTCCTCCACAACACCACCGGCTACATGGTCGGCAGGGAGTACGAGCAGGGCGGCATCATCAAGCACGGCGCGATGATGATCAACGCGGTGTCGAACTCCCGCGTCCCCCACCTGTCCGTCCTCATGGGCGCGAGCTACGGCGCCGGGCACTACGGCATGTGCGGGCGGGCGTACGACCCCCGGTTCCTCTTCGCCTGGCCGAGCGCCAAGTCCGCCGTCATGGGGCCGCAGCAGCTCGCGGGCGTGCTGTCGATCGTGGCGCGCGCGTCGGCGGCGGCGAAGGGGCAGCCGTACGACGAGGAGGCCGACGCCGGTCTGCGCGCGCTGGTCGAGGCGCAGATCGAGTCCGAGTCGCTGCCGGTCTTCCTCTCCGGCCTGCTCTACGACGACGGGGTCATCGACCCCCGCGACACCCGCACGGTCCTCGGACTGTGCCTGTCCGCGATCCACACGGCACCGGTCGAGGGCGCGCGCGGCGGCTTCGGCGTCTTCCGAATGTGAGGCCCTGATGATTTCGACCGTACTGGTCGCGAACCGTGGTGAGATCGCCTGCCGGGTCTTCCGCACCTGCCGTGAGCTGGGCATCGCGACCGTCGCCGTGTACTCCGACGCCGACGCGGACGCCCTGCACGTGAGGGAGGCGGACGCGGCCGTACGCCTGCCGGGCGCCGCGCCCTCGGAGACGTACCTGCGCGGGGATCTCGTCGTCGCGGCGGCGCTCGCCGCCGGCGCGGACGCGGTCCACCCCGGCTACGGCTTCCTCTCCGAGAACGCGGACTTCGCGCGGGCGGTGACCGGGGCGGGGCTGCGGTGGATCGGCCCGCCTCCGGAGGCCATCGAGGCGATGGCGTCCAAGACCCGCGCCAAGGAACTCCTCGGGGTCGCCCCGCTCACCGACGTCACCGAGGCCGACCTGCCCGTCCTGGTGAAGGCGGCGGCGGGCGGCGGCGGGCGCGGCATGCGGCTCGTCCGCGAACTCGCGGAGTTGGAAAGCGCGTTGAAGGCGGCGTCCGCCGAGGCGGCGAGCGCCTTCGGGGACGGGGAGGTGTTCGTCGAGCCGTACGTGGAGGACGGGCGCCACGTCGAGGTGCAGGTGCTCGCCGACGCCCACGGCACGGTCTGGACGCTCGGCACCCGCGACTGCTCCCTCCAGCGCCGGCACCAGAAGGTGATCGAGGAGTCCCCGGCGCCCTGGCTGCCGGCCGCGCTGACCGCCGAGCTGTACGAGCGGTCGGCGGCGGCGGCGAAGGCCGTGGGCTATGTCGGGGCGGGGACGGTGGAGTTCCTCGTCGCGGACGGGCGGGCGCACTTCCTGGAGATGAACACGCGCCTCCAGGTCGAGCACCCGGTGACGGAGGAGGTGCACGGGGTCGACCTCGTCGCTCTCCAGTTGGCTGTCGCCGAGGGCGCCCCGCTGCCGCCGGAGCCGCCTGCCGGGCGGGGGCACGCGGTGGAGGCGCGGCTCTACGCGGAGGACCCGGGGGCGGGGTGGGCGCCGCAGGCGGGGCGGTTGCATGCGTTTGGGGTGCCGACCGGTGTCCGGGTCGATACGGGGTACGGCTCCGGGGACACCGTGCCCGTGCACTACGACGCCATGCTCGCCAAGGTCATCGCCTACGCGCCTACGCGCGCCGAGGCCGTCCGCAAGCTCGCCGGCGCCCTCGAACGGGCCGTGATCCACGGGCCCGCCACCAACCGGGACCTCCTCGTCGCCTCGTTGCGGCACCCCGACTTCGGGGACGAGCGGGCGCTCGACACCGGCTTCTACGGGCGGAACCTGGACGGGCTCACGGAGCCGCGCGGTGGCGGGGAGTACGCGGCCGTCGCCGCCGCGCTGGCGGACGCGGCGCGTAACTCCGGTCGGTTCGGGGGTGGTTGGCGGAACGTGCGGTCGGGGGAGGAGGTGAAGACGTACGAGGGGCACGAGGTCCGCTACCGGCCCACGCGGGACGGGGGGTACGAGGTCACCGCCCCCGAGGGGGTACGGGTCGTGAGCGCCGCGCCCGGTCGCGTACGGCTCGAAGTCAGCGGGGTCGTACGGGACTTCGAGGTGGCGTCGTACGCCTCGGAGCCTGGCACTGTCCACGCCGGGCCGCACCGGCTCGCCGTCGAGCCCCGCTTCACCGACCCGCGTGAGCGGACCCTCCCCGGGTCCCTCCTCGCGCCCATGCCCGGCACCGTCGTCCGGGTCGCGGACGGTCTCGCCGTCGGCGACCGGGTCGAGGCGGGGCAGCCCCTGCTCTGGCTGGAGGCGATGAAGATGGAGCACCGCGTCACCGCTCCCGCCTCCGGCACGCTCACCGCGCTCCACGCCGCCCCCGGCCGCCAGGTCGAGGTCGGCGCCCTGCTCGCCGTCGTACAGGCAGAAGACGTACAGACCGAAGACCGGGAGGACAAGACAGCATGAGCACCGACATAGAGCCCCAGGAGCACACCGAGCTCCGTGCCGCCGTCTCCGCGCTCGGCCGCCGCCACGGCCCCGGCTTCGACCGGGCGGCGCTGTGGGCGGAGGCCGGCAAGCTCGGCTACCTGGGCGTGAACCTGCCGGAGGAGTACGGCGGCGGGGGCGGCGGCATGGCCGAGCTGTCCATCGTCCTGGAGGAGGCGGGCGCGGCCGGTGCCCCGCTCCTGATGATGGTGGTGTCGCCCGCGATCTGCGGCACGGTCATCTCCCGCTTCGGCACCGACGGGCAGAAGGCGGCGTGGCTGCCCGGTCTCGCCGACGGCTCGCGGACGATGGCGTTCGGCATCACCGAGCCCGACGCCGGGTCCAACTCCCACCGCATCACCACGACCGCCACCCGCACCGAGGAGGGCTGGGTCCTCAACGGCCGGAAGGTCTTCGTCTCGGGCGTCGACATCGCGGACGCGACCCTCATCGTCGGCCGCACCTCCGACGCCCGCACGGGCAACCTGAAGGCGTGTCTCTTCATCGTCCCGCGCGACACCCCCGGCTTCGGGCGGCGCCACATCGAGATGGAACTCGACGCGGACGAGAAGCAGTTCGAGCTGACCCTAGACGACGTGCACCTGCCGGCGGACGCGCTCGTCGGCGACGAGGACGCGGGGCTGCTCCAGCTCTTCGCGGGCCTCAACCCGGAGCGGATCATGACGGCCGCGTTCGCGATCGGCATGGGCCGGTACGCCCTCGGCCGGGCGGTCGGCTACGCGAAGGAGCGGCAGGTCTGGAAGGCGCCCATCGGCGCCCACCAGGCCATCGCGCACCCGCTCGCGCAGGCCCACATCGAGCTCGAACTGGCCCGTCTGATGATGCAGAAGGCGGCGAAGCTGTACGACGCGGGCGACGATGTCGGCGCGGGCGAGGCGGCCAACATGGCGAAGTACGCGGCGGCGGAGGCGTGCGTGAAGGCGGTCGACACCGCCGTCCACACCCTCGGCGGCAACGGCCTCACGAAGGAGTTCGGCCTCGCGCGCCTGGTCACGGCCTCCCGGGTGGCCCGGATCGCCCCGGTCAGCCGGGAGATGATCCTGAACTACGTCTCGGCGCACACGCTGGGGCTGCCCAAGTCGTACTGAGGCGGCACGGGTGGGAAGGACGGGCGGGGTGGTCGGTGGCCTGATCCGTGGATACGGGCCACCGGTTGTGAAGGTCCTGTGTACGATCCCACGGCCACGGCACTCCGCTCGGTGCCGTCCTCCCCGTCACGTCCCAGGAGCCGCGCGTGTATCCGCAGTCGAACCCGTACCAGCCCGCCCCGAACTGGAGACCCCGCCGCCGGTGGTGGCAGCACCCGGCCGTGATCATCACGCTGCTCGTGATCTTCCCGCCGGCGGGCATCACCCTGGCGTGGCTCGGCCAGTGGACCAACCGTACGAAGATCGTGGCGACGGTCCTGTCAGCGCTGTGGTTCCTCTACGCGCTGGTCAGCGACCCGCAGAAGGAGCAGGTCACGGAGGACCCGAAGCCGGCGGTGACGTCCACGGCCCCGGCGACCCCGACGACGGAGCCGCCGACGACGGAGCCGACCCCGGAGCCGACGACCGAGACGCCCACGCCGGAGCCGACGACGGCGCCGCCGACGACCTCGGCGGCCCCGACGACGGAAGCCCCCGAGCCGACGCCGGAGCCGACGACCGAGGCCCCGACGACGCGGGCGCCCGCCCCGACGACGAAGGCGCCGACCACCCAGGCCCCCAAGCCGAAGCCGAAGCCGCCGGCCCCGACGACCCGCCCGGCCGAGACGGCCGAGCCGGAGCCCGAGCCGACCGAGGACGCCGGCTCGGACGTCTACTACCGCAACTGCACCGCCGTCCGGGACGCCGGCGCGGACCCGATCTACGCGGGCCAGCCGGGCTACGGCAGCCACCTGGACCGGGACGGCGACGGCGTGGCCTGCGAGTGACGCGCGGTCCCGGCCGAGACGGGGGTCAGGGGTGCCAGACCCCCGTCTCGGCCGTGGACCTGACGTAGTCCGCGAAGTCGCGGGGCTCGCGTCCGAGGGCCCGCTGGACGCCGTCCGCGGGCTCCCCGAAGCGGCTGTCGGCGATCCAGCCGAAGAGCAGGTTCAGGACGGCGGTGATGTGGTCCGGCACGCCCGCGCGGGCGGCGCGTGCGGCGAACTCCTCGGGGGAGTCGGGGCGGTAGACGATCTCCCGGCCGGTGGCGCGGGCCAGCTCCTCCGCCACCTGGCCCAGGGTCAGCGCGCGCGGCCCGGTGAGCAGGTACTCCTCCCCGGCGTGGCCGTCCTCGGTGAGGGCGGCCACGGCGACGTCGGCGATGTCCCGGGCGTCGACGAAGGGCTCGACGCCCTGCCCGGTCGCCCACGCCACCTCGCCGCCGAGGATCTGGGCGCGGAAGAGGGCGTCCTCGCTGAAGTTCTGGGCGAACCAGGAGGGCTTGAGGATCGTCCAGGCGGCGCCGGACTCGCGTACGGCCCGCTCGCAGGGCAGCTTCTCCTCGCCCTCACGGGCCACCCAGTCGCGATGCGACAGCAGCACGAGCCGCTCGGCCCCCCGCGCCGCCGCGAGCTTCGCGAACTCCCGCATCAGCTCGCCGGCGTCGGCGGTCATCGAGTCGACCAGGTAGGCGCCGCCCACCCCGTCGAGCGCGGGCTCCCAGGTGCTCCGGTCGTTCCAGTCGAACCGCACGGCCCCCTTCCGCGCGGCAACCCGCACGTCGTACCCACCCCGCCGCAACCGCGACACCACCCGCCGCCCGGTCTTCCCGGTCCCACCCACCACAAGAAACGGCCTACCGCCGCGATACTCAGTCATACCCCCCACCCAACCCCCACCCCCCGCCCCCCAGGAATGCCCGCAACACTCACCCCCATACGCAACCGTCTCACCCCACCCCCGCCGCACCCCGCTCCGCTGCGGGCAACCGTTCCGCCGGGCCGACGCCCCCCGCACCCCGTTGTGGGCAATCGTTCCGCTGGGCCGGCGCCCACCCCCGCTACGGGCTGCGCCCCGCCGTTTCGTTGTGGGCACTCGTTCCGCTGGAGCGACACCCACCCCCGTTGCGGGCTGCGCCCCCCCGCACCCCGTTGTGGGCAATCGTTCCGCTGGGGCGGAACGGGTGGGCACAACGGAACGGCGCCCCTTACCGGGCCTAGGTTCCCGCGCCTGAACGCCCCGCACATGTGCGGCCGCACCGGGGGTGTGCCCACCCGTTCCGCCCTGCGGAACACCTGCCCACACGGTGGTGGGGGTGGTGGGCGAGGCCGGCGCAGCCCGCACGGGCGCGGGCGTGAAGCCCGCGCGGTAGCGGACCAAGCGGGCGGGCCCCGCACGGGGGTGACGGACAGGGCGCGCGCGGGTGGAGGCCCGCACGGGGGTGGAGGCCCGCACGGGCGCGGGCGTGGGCCCGTACGGGCGCGGCCGAGGCCCGTGCGGTGGTGGACAGGCCGGGCGGAGCCCGCGGCGGCGGAAGGCATGCCCGCGCGGGGTAGCGGGCGGTGCGCCTCGCGCCCGGGGTGCCGGAGGCGCGGGCCCCGGCGGGTCGCGGCGGCCGGTGCGCCTCGCGCCCTCCCGGGGGCGGGGCCCGCAGGGGAATGCGGCGGGCGCCCGAGGCGTAAGCGCCCCGCTATAAACCATGCAGGCGTGCTTGATTGTTTTGAAGGGGGCTGACAGGGTCTCCCTAAGCGGTACCCCCAGCAGCGATCCTGGCGACCACCTTTCACCTCTCCAGGGGGCCACGCATGGCGTTCCACAGCGAGTACGAGCCCGTTAGCACCCTCTCCCTCCCCATCCACGACGCCGTCCTCGGCCGCGCCGCCGAGTTCGGGGACACGCCCGCGCTGGTCGACGGGGCGGGGGAGCTGTCGTTGTCGTACGCGCAGGTGGACGCCTTCCACCGCCGGGTCGCCGCGGGGCTCGCGGAGGCGGGCGTGCGGAAGGGCGACGTGCTCGCGCTGCACAGCCCCAACACCGTCCTGTTCCCGGTCGCGTTCTACGCCGCCACCCGCGCCGGCGCCTCCGTCACCACCGTCCACCCCCTCGCCACGCCCGAGGAGTTCGCCAAGCAGCTCCGCGACTCGGCGGCGCGCTGGATCGTCACCGTCTCGCCGCTCCTGCCGGCCGCACGGGCCGCCGCCGAACTCGCGGGCGGCATCGAGGAGATCTTCGTCTGCGACACGGCGCCGGAAGGGGAAGGCGTACGGTCGTTGCAGGGGTTCCTCGGATCCACCGGCCCAGCTCCCGCCCCCGCCTTCGACCCCGCCGAGGACGTCGCCGCCCTCCCCTACTCCTCCGGCACCACCGGCGTCCCCAAGGGCGTGATGCTCACCCACGCCTCCATCGCGACGAACCTCGCGCAGCTGGAGCCGGTCATCCCGATGGCCCCGGGGGACCGGATCCTCGCCGTTTTGCCCTTTTTTCACATATACGGGCTCACCGCCCTCATGAACGCGCCCCTCCGCCAGGGCGCCACCGTCGTCGTGCTCCCGCGCTTCGACCTCGACACCTTCCTCGGCGCGATCCAGAAGCACCGCATCAACGGCCTGTACGTGGCTCCGCCGATCGTACTCGCGCTCGCGAAGCACCCGGCGGTGGCCGCGTACGACCTCTCCTCGCTGGAGTACATCGTCTCCGCCGCCGCCCCGCTCGACGCGGCGCTCGCGGAGGCGTGTTCGGCGCGGCTCGGGCTGCCGCCGGTCCGGCAGGCGTACGGGATGACCGAGCTGTCCCCGGCAACCCACGTCACCCCGCTCTCCGCCGCGAACCCGCCGCCCGGAACCGTCGGGAAGATGCTGCCCTCGACCGAGCTGCGGATCCTCTCGCTCGACGACCCGTCGAAGGACGCGGCGCCGGGGGAGGACGGCGAGATCGCCATCCGGGGGCCGCAGGTGATGAAGGGGTACCTGGGGCGGCCGGAGGCCACCGCCGAGATGATCGACGCGGACGGGTGGGTGCACACCGGCGACATCGGGCGGGTCGACGCCGACGGCTGGCTGTACGTCGTCGACCGCGTGAAGGAACTGATCAAGTACAAGGGCTTCCAGGTCGCCCCGGCCGAGCTGGAGGCGCTGCTCCTCACCCACGAGGGCGTCGCCGACGCCGCCGTGATCGGGGTGACGGACGCGGAGGGCACGGAGCTGCCGAAGGCGTTCGTGGTGCGCCAGCCGGCCGCGCCGGGGCTCACCGCCGAGGAGGTCATGGCGCACGTGGCCGCCCGGGTCGCCCCGTACAAGAAGGTCCGGGCCGTCGAGTTCGTCGACGCGGTGCCACGGGCAGCGTCCGGAAAGATCCTGCGCCGCGAGCTGCGGGCAAGCGCTGCGAGAGAGAGCTGAGGAACCGCACATGACCCTGGTCGCCGTCACCGAGGAGCGGGGGATCACCACCCTCGCCCTCGACTCCCCGGACACCCGCAACGCCCTCTCGGCGGCGCTCGTCACCGAACTCGGCGAGGCGCTGACGGCGGCCGGGAAGGACCCGTCGGTACGGGCGGTGGTGCTCACCCACACCGGCTCCACGTTCAGCGCGGGCGCGGACCTGAAGGCGCCGCCGAGCCCGTACGTCTTCGTCGACCTGCTCCGGCAGGTCGTGGAGCTGCCGAAGCCGGTCGTCGGGCACGTCATGCCCGGCGGCCGGGCGCGCGCGGGCGGCCTCGGCCTGCTGGGCGCGTGCGACGTGGTGGTGGCGGGGGAGGGGGCGGACTTCGCGCTCACGGAGGTACGCATCGGGGTGGCGCCCGCGGTGATCTCCCTGACCCTGCTGCCCAGGCTGGAGCCGCGCGCGGCCGCCCGCTACTACCTCACCGGCGAGCGCTTCGGCGTCCCGGAGGCCCGCGCGATGGGCCTCGTCACGGCCGGCGACGACGCGCTCGAACCGATCCTCGACGGCCTGCGCGCCGCCTCGCCGCAGGGCCTGCGCGAGTCGAAACGGCTGGTCACCGCTAGAGTCCTGGAAACCTTCGAGCGCGACGCGGAGGAACTGGTGCAGCGTTCCGCCACACTCTTCGCCTCCCCCGAAGCACGCGAAGGCATGACAGCCTTCCTCGAACGACGGGACCCCGAATGGCGGCTGTGACCGCACCCCGATCCGACGGCCCCACGCCTGGGCAGGCGGCGGCAGACCGCAGTCCCAAGCAGGATCGGAGTCGGGCTACGCGGCAGCGGCTTCTGGAGGCGGCTGTGGCGTGTCTGGCCGAGTACGGCTGGGCGGGGTCCACGGTGGCCGTGGTCGCCGAGCGGGCGGGGGTGTCGCGGGGCGCCGCGCAGCACCACTTCCCGACCCGGGAGGACCTGTTCACGGCGGCGGTCGAGTACGTGGCGGAGGAGCGCTCGCAGGCGCTGCGGGCGCTGCCGACGGACGACCGGGCGCAGACGGTCACCGCGCTCGTGGGCCTCTACACCGGCCCGCTGTTCCGGGCCGCCCTCCAGTTGTGGGTGGCGGCCTCAAACGAGGAGCAGCTCCGTGACCGGGTCACCGAACTGGAGGCCCGCGTCGGCCGCGAGTCGCACCGGATCGCCGTCGAACTCCTCGGCGCCGACGAGTCCCGCCCCGGCGTCCGCGAGACCGTCCAGGGCCTCCTGGACATGGCCCGCGGCCTGGGCCTCGCCACCCTCCTCACCGACGACACCACCCGCCGCGACCGCGTCGTGGCTCAGTGGTCCCACCTCATCGACGAGGCCCTGACCACCGACTAGCCCCGCCCCGGGGCGCGCCCCGCCGGGCCCCGGCCCGCCCGGAACCCGCTCTCCCGGCGGCCCTGCGGGCACGCGAGACGCGCGTGCCGCGCCCTTCCGGGCCCCGGCCCGCCCGGGACCCGCCCTCCCGGCGGCCCTGCGGGCACGGGAGACGCGCGTGCCGCGCCCTTCCGGACCCTGGCCCGCCCGGGACCCGCTCCCGGCGGCCCTGCCGGGCCCCGGCCCGCCCGGCACCCGCCCTCCCGGCAGCCCTGCGGGCACGGGAGACGCGCGGATCCGGCCCCGCCCGGCGCGCCCTCCCCGTAGCCCTTCCGGCACGGGGCGTGTCCCGCGTCGTGCGGCCGGTACGTCCGCGGGCTCTTCGAGGGCGGCGCCGGCCCCGGCCCTCGGCGTGGTCGTGCGCGCGGAACACCCCCCCGCCCCAGCCCCGCACCGCGGATCAGCGCAGGCCGAAGCGGGACGCCCAGGCGGCGACGTCCGTCGTCGTGGTGTTGCCGCCGCAGATGATCAGGCCCAGGCGGGTGTCGGGGCCTGTGCGGTCGAGGATGCGGCGGGCGGCGGGGAGGAGGCAGCCGGCGGCGGGTTCGGCCCAGACCTTGGCGTGTTCGGCCAGGTCCAGGGTGCCCTGGACGGCCTCCGCGTCGGTGACCGTCAGGACGTCCTCCACCAGCGCCTCGGCGTGCGCGTGGGTGAGCGCGGAGACGCTGGGCGCGCTCAGCGTCGACACGATCGAGGAGAGCTCGACCGGCACCGGGCCGCCCGCGTCCAGCGCCGCCCTCATGGCGTGGGCGCCCTCCGTCTCGACGCCCCAGACGCGGACGCCGGGGCGGCGCGCGCGCAGCGCCGTGGCGACGCCCGCGATCAGCCCGCCGCCCCCGATGCTGACGAGGACGTCCGTCAGCTCGCCCGCGTCCTCGGCGAACTCCAGACCCACCGTGCCCTGCGCCGCGACGACGACCGGGTCGTCGAAGGGGTGCACGGCCGTGAGCCCACCCGCCCGCAGCTCCTCCATGCGCGCGAACGCGCCGTGCATCGTGTCCGCCAGGACGACCTCCGCCCCCGCGCCCTTCGCCGTGTCCACGGCCCGCGACGGCGCCGACCGCGGCATGACGACGGTCGCCCGGACCCCGAGCGCCCCGGCCATGACCGCGAGGCCGATGCCGTGGTTGCCGCCGCTGACCGCGACGACCCCCGCGGCGCGCTCCGCGGGCGTCAGGGAGAGCAGCTTGGCGGCCGCCCCGCGCGCCTTGAACGAGCCGGTGCGCTGGAGCAGTTCCAGCTTCACCGTGACGTCCGCGCCGAGGAGCGCGGTCAGTCCGGGGCTGGGCAGGGTCGGAGTCCGTACGACGTGTCCGGTGAGGCTTTCGGCTGCGGCTTCGACATCCGCGACGGTGATCAGCACGCCACCCACTGTGCCGCACGCACGCCTCCCACTATGCCGTACGGGCCGAGGCGGACGTGACGCGGGCCACAGGCGAAGCGGGCCGCCCGCAGTACGCTGGTCGCATGCCTCTGCTCGTTCGCCGCCGTCACGTGGACTTCGTCCGCGTCACGAGCATGAGCTGTCGCCGCGCCGCCTGACCCCAGGGGCACCCACCTGTCTGCCCCGCGGGGTCCCTCCACCGACCCCCGTCGACCGGCACCCGCGGCCCCCGCCCCACCCCGGCGGCCGCCCCGGGACCCGTACACCCGCGGACGCATCCATGAGCCTCAGCGCACCCACCCGCTCAGCCACCTCGACTCTCTCCTACGCCTCGCAGCTCCCGATCGTCGACCTCTCCGCCGCCGACCGCGGCCCCGACGCCCGTCGGCTGCTCCACGCCCAGCTGCACTCCGCCGCCCACGACGTCGGCTTCTTCCAGCTCGTCGGGCACGGCGTGACCGCGGCCGAGACCCGGGCCCTCACCGACGCCATGCACGCCTTCTTCGCGCTGCCCGAGGCGGACCGGCGCGCCGTCGACAACCTCAACTCCCCGCACTTCCGCGGCTACACCCGCGTCGGCGACGAGCGCACCCAGGGCGCCCGCGACTGGCGCGACCAGCTCGACATCGGCGCCGAGCGGCCCGCCCGCGTCCCCGCGCCCTGGGAGCCCCCGTACTGGTGGCTGGAGGGCCCCAACCAGTGGCCCGAGGCGCTGCCGGGGCTGCGCACGGCGGCCCTGCACTGGATCGACCGGCTCAGCGGCGTCGCCGAGAAGCTGCTGCGCGAGCTGCTCGCCTCGATCGGCGCCCGCGAGGACTTCTACGCCGACAGCTTCGGGCCCCGCGCCCACCCGCACCTCAAGCTGGTGCGCTACCCCGGCAGCAGCGGCGACGGCGACGACCAGGGCGTCGGCGCGCACAAGGACTACGGCTTCCTGACCCTGCTGCTCCAGGACCAGGTGGGCGGGCTCCAGGTGCAGCGGGAGGACGGGCGGTTCCACGACGTGCCGCCGCTGCCCGGTGCCTTCGTCGTCAACCTCGGCGAACTCCTCGAAGTCGCGACGAACGGCTATCTGCTCGCCACCAACCACCGGGTGGTCTCCCCGCCCGGCGCGACGGAACGGTACTCCGTCCCGTTCTTCTACAACCCCCGGCTCGACGCCCGCATCGCCCCACTCGACTTCCCGTACGCGGGGCGGGCACCGGGCGTGACGACCGACCCGGCGAACCCGCTCTTCGCCGAGTACGGCCGCAACGAACTAAAAGGAAAGGTCCGCGCGCACCCGCTCGTAGCGGCACGCCACCACACGGACCTCCTCCTCCACCAGGACATTCCGGCCTAGCCGCAAGGCGCCAGCCGCCAGGCGTCAGCCCGCGATGTCGGCGTAGCCCTCGATCGCGCGCGGGTCCCGCTGGCCGGGGCCCGTGTAGCGGGCCGAGGGGCGGACGAGGCGGCCGGTGCGCTTCTGCTCCAGGATGTGCGCCGACCAGCCGGCCGTGCGGGCACAGGTGAACATCGACGTGAACATGTGCGCCGGGACCTCGGCGAAGTCCAGGACGATGGCCGCCCAGAACTCGACGTTCGTCGCGAGGACGCGGTCCGGACGGCGGCTGTGCAGCTCCTCCAGGGCCGCCTTCTCCAGCGCCGCGGCCACCTCGTAGCGCGGGGCGTCCAGCTCCTTGGCCGTGCGGCGCAGCACGCGGGCGCGCGGGTCCTCGGCGCGGTAGACGCGGTGGCCGAAGCCCATCAGGCGCTCGCCCTTGTCGAGGGCCTGCTTCACGTACGCCGTCGCGTCGCCGGTCCGCTCGATCTCCTCGATCATGCCGAGGACGCGGGAGGGCGCGCCGCCGTGCAGCGGGCCGGACATGGCGCCGACCGCGCCGGAGAGCGAGGCGGCCACGTCGGCGCCGGTGGAGGCGATGACGCGGGCGGTGAAGGTGGAGGCGTTCATGCCGTGCTCGGCGGCCGAGGTCCAGTACGCGTCGACGGCCTTGACGTGCTTCGGGTCCGGCTCGCCGCGCCAGCGGATCATGAAGCGCTCGACGACCGACTCGGCCTTGTCGATCTCGCTCTGCGGCACCATCGGCAGCCCCTGGCCGCGCGCCGACTGGGCGACGTACGAGAGGGCCATGACGGCGGCGCGGGCGAGGTCGTCGCGGGCCTGCTCGGCGGAGATGTCGAGGAGCGGTTTGAGGCCCCAGACCGGCGCGAGCATGGCGAGCGCGGACTGCACGTCGACCCGGATGTCGCCGGAGTGCACCGGGATCGGGAAGGGCTCGGCGGCCGGCAGGCCGGGGTTGAAGGCGCCGTCGACGAGCAGACCCCACACGTTGCCGAAGGAGACGTGCCCGACGAGGTCCTCGATGTCGACCCCGCGGTAGCGCAGCGCGCCGCCTTCCTTGTCGGGTTCGGCGATCTCGGTCTCGAACGCGACGACTCCTTCGAGGCCCGGTACGAAGTCGGACATCAGGCGGCTCCTTCTATCGATGATCGATCAACCTAACGGCGGTCGCTGGTGGGACTGAACAGTCATCCAGCGGTTGAGTCTGTACGGTTCCGATGATGCGGGGAAGCGTGACATCCGGCACACTGCGCCGAACCGGGGACGAAGGATTGACGCCCCGCCGTGGCGGGCAGACTGGGGTGCTGCGGCAGGATGGCCCCGTGACCGACGCCCTGGACCCCGCCGACATGCGCGAGCAGTACCGCACCAAGGAGCTGATCGCGGCCGATCTCGCTCCCGATCCGATCCGGCAGTTCGCGTCGTGGTTCAAGGAGACCGCCGCCAGCCCGGCGATCCACGAGCCGAACGCGATGGTCGTCTCGACCGCGACGCCCGACGGGCGCCCCTCCTCCCGCACGGTCCTGCTCAAGCACTACGACGACGCCGGCTTCGTCTTTTTCACCAACTACGGCTCCCGCAAGGGCACCGAACTGGCCGCCAACCCGTACGTCTCGCTGCTCTTCCCCTGGCACCCGCTGGCCCGCCAGGTCATCGTCACCGGCCGCGCCGCCCGCACCGGCCGCGACGAGACCGCCGCCTACTTCCGCACCCGCCCGCACGGCTCCCAGCTGGGCGCCTGGGCGAGCGAGCAGTCCTCGGTCATCGCCTCCCGCGAGGAACTGCTGGCCCGCTACGAGGAACTGGCCGCCCGCCACCCGGACTCGGAGCAGGTCCCGGTGCCGCCCCAGTGGGGCGGCTTCCGCGTCGTCCCGGAGACGGTCGAGTTCTGGCAGGGCCACGAGAACCGCCTGCACGACCGGCTGCGGTATTTCCGCGAGGGCGAGGCCCAGGGCGAGGGCTGGCAGGTCGAGCGGCTGGCGCCGTAGGCACGGCCGCGGGTGCTCGCGTAAATCGCTTGTGGGCCTCCCGGGGCGTTCGTAGGGTGTGGGTACACGCGAAAGGAGGTGATCCGGAAACATGATTTCTTTTCGGACTCGTGAGGTGACTGCGGGCTAGGGCCTGCCGTCGCACGATGTGCACCTCGGCAGGCCAGCTGCCGAAACCCAAGCAGTCACCCGACCCGTGGGCCGCCGGTAAGTCCGGCCGGCTCCCGTCCGAACCTAGGCGGACGGGACCAAAGGCCCACGGGTCGTCTGCGTTCTCAGGCGCCTGTGGTCCCGGTGTTCAGGCGCCCCGCCGTCTCCGCGTTCTCAGGCGTCCCGCCGTCGCAGGGCCCACCAGCCCGCGCCGAGCGCCGCCGCCGTCCACAGGGCGGCCACGCCCAGGCCCGTCCAGGGGCCCAGCGCGCCGATCGGGGTCTGGTAGAGGACCGCGCCGCCGGCCCGGTCCGGCAGGTAGTCGGCGGCACCGGCCGAGACGTCGCCGATGACGAACGGCAGCATCAGCAGCGCCGGGACGAGGATGCTCAGCGACCCGACCGCGCTGCGCAGCAGGAACGTCAGGCCGAAGGCGAGCAGCGCCATCAGCGCGAGGTAGATCCCGGCGCCGAAGCAGCCCCGCAGGGCCCCCGGCTCCCCGATGCCGATCGCGTACTCGCCCGCGAACGCCTGGCCCGCGAAGAACGTCACGAACGACGTCACCACGCCCACCGCGAGCGCCGCGCCGCCGACGACCGCCGCCTTCGCCCCGTACAGCAGGCCCCGGCGCGGCACGGCGGCCAGCGAGTTCCGCAGGGCGCCGTTCAGGTACTCGGAGGAGACGGCGGTCGCGCCGAAGGCGATGGCCGCGATCTGCGCGAAGTTGGTGTGGAACAGGGCCCGGAAGACCGGGTCGCCCTTGCCGTCCGGCTCGGGCCCGCCCACGCTCACGTACAGCAGCAGGTTCATCCCGAGGGCGACGGCGAAGACGGCGACCAGCGAGCCGAAGCTCGACCGGACCGACCGCACCTTGATCCACTCCGAGCGCAGGACGGCGGTGGGGGAGAGCGCGGACACGTCAGACCTCCTGAGGGGTACGGGCGGTGAACTCGGCGGCGTCCGAGGTGAGAGCGAGATACGCCTGCTCCAGCGAGGCGCGCTCGTCGGCGAGCTCGAAGACGGGGATGCCCTCGCGGGCGGCGACCGCGCCGATCTCCTCGGCGGAGGCGCCCTCCACCAGCCACCGGCCGTCCCCGTCCGCCGCGTCCCCGACCGCCCACCCCTTCGCCAGGAGCGTGGCCCGCAGCCGTACCGGATCGCCGGTCCGCACCCGCACGCGCGCGTGGCTGTGGGCGTCGATGAAGTCCCGCATCGGCACGTCCGCCAGGAGCCGGCCCCGGCCCAGCACCACGAGGTGGTCGGCGAAGGTCGCCGTCTCGTTCATGAGGTGGCTGGAGACCAGGACCGCGCGGCCCTCGCTCGCGAGCCGGCGCAGCAGCCCCCGGATCCAGACGATGCCCTCCGGGTCCAGGCCGTTCGCCGGCTCGTCCAGCATCAGCACCCCCGGGTCGCCGAGGAGCGCGGCGGCGATGCCGAGCCGCTGCCGCATGCCCAGCGAGTAGCCCCGGATCCGGCGGCGGGCGGCGGACTCCAGGCCCGTCTCCGCCAGCACCTCGTCGACCCGGCGGGCCGGGATGCCGTTGCTCGCGGCGAGGAGGCGGAGGTGGTCGCGGCCGGTCCGGGACGGGTGCGCGGCCTGCGCGTCGAGGAGGGCGCCGACCGTGCGCAGCGGCTCGTCGAGCGTCGCGTACGGGCGTCCGCCGATCGTGGCGGAGCCGGAGGTCGGCCGGTCGAGGCCGAGGACGAGCCGCATGGTGGTCGACTTCCCGGCCCCGTTGGGTCCCAGGAAGCCGGTGACGCGCCCCGGTTCGACGCGGAACGTCAGCCCGTCCACGGCCCGGGTCGCGCGCCTGCCGCCGTACTCCTTGGTGAGGTTCTTGACGTCGATGCTGGTCATGGGTCCAGCCTCGCGGCCGGACGCCCCCGGGCCATCCCCTGCCGGAGGGGACCGCCTCCCCCGCGCGGGGGAGCCGCCCGGGCCCGCCGCTTGAGAAGATCACCGAATGCCCGCACCCGCACCGCTGTCGCTCCTCCGCACTCTCGTACGACCGCTGGTCCGCGCGGTCACGTACACGCGCTGGCTGCACCTGCTGATCGGCGCGATCGTGCCGCTCGCCGGCGGGCTGATCTACCCGGGCCTGTCCGACCCGGGTGTCGTCGACTGGCTAATCGCGGCGGCCCTGCCCGTCCCGCTGGTCGCGGCCGTCGCCCTGCTCCCCACCGCGCGCCGCGCCGAGGGCCTCCAGGCGCGCCTGATGCTCTTCCCCGGCAAGCACGCGCGCGTGCGAGGCGGAAACGAGCGCGAGGGCGCGGCCGGCGACGGGGCGACCGGCAGCGAGGCCGACACGGGCGGTGCCGACACGGGCATCTCGACGGCCCCGTCCGCGTCCTGGACGGACCGGGGCAGGACGGCGCTGTGGCTGGTGTTCCGGATGGAGGCGGGGCTCGCGGCCTGGCTGCTGTCGATCTGGCTGGTCCAGGTCGCGCTGGTCATGTCGGGGGTGTCGGTGGAGGAGCCGGTGGTGGTGTCGCTGACCCCGCCAGAGGGCTCCGCGGCGCTCACCCCGCTCCCCCTCCTCGTCCTCCTCGCCCTGGTCGTCGCCGGCGGCCGGCTGGACACGCGGGTCGCCCGCCGCCTCCTCGGCCCGTCGGTCAAGGAGCGCATGGCGGCCCTGGAGGACCGTACGGAACGCCTCCTCGAACGCAACCGGATCGCCCGCGAACTCCACGACTCCCTCGGCCACGCCCTCACCCTCGCCGTGGTGCAGGCGGGCGCCGCGCGGGCGGCGAAGGACCCCGAGTTCACCGACCGGGCGCTCGCCACCATCGAGGAGACCGGCCGGGCCGCCCTGGAGGACCTCGAACGCGTCCTGCTGCTCCTGCGCGAGACCGGCCGCCGCCGCCCGTCCGGCGCGGGCCCCGGCCTCGACGAGGCCGCCCGCCTCCTCGACTCGGCCCGCTCCTCGGGCGCGCGCGTGGACGCCGAGATCACCGGCCCCGTCGCCGAACTCCCCGGCCCCGTCTCCCGGGAGGCGTACCGCATGCTCCAGGAGGCCCTCACGAACGCCCTGCGCCACGCGGGCCCGGTCCCCGTCACCGTCCACGTGACAGCCGACGACTCCCGCCTCCGCCTCCAGGTCACCAACCCCCTCCCGCCCGCCCGTCCCCCCGCCGCCCCCGGCTCAGGCACCGGCCTCCGAGGCATCCGCGAACGAGCCGCCCTCCTGGGCGGCGAAGCCAAAACCGGCGTGACGGCCGGCGAATGGCACGTAACGATCCACCTCCCCCTCCGCTGACCCACCCCCCCACGCCGCGCCGACGCGGCCCCCGCCGCGCCGACGCGGCCCCCGTGCCGCGCGGAAGCGCCCCCGCCGCACTGACGCGGCCCCCGCCGCGCTCGCTACGCTCGCCGGATGGTGATCAAGGTCCTCCTCGTCGATGACGAACCTCTCGTGCGGGCCGGTCTGCGGGTCGTTCTGGAGGCTCAGCCGGATATCGAGGTGGTGGGGGAGGCCGCGGACGGGGCCGCTGTGATTCCGCTCGTGCGGAGTCTGCGGCCCGATGTCGTCGCGATGGACGTGCGGATGCCTCTCATGGACGGGATCGAGGCGACCCGGGCCGTCCTCCGCACGGTCGACGCGCCGCCGAAGATCCTCGTGGTGACGACGTTCGAGAACGACGAGTACGTGTACGGGGCCCTGCGCGCCGGCGCCGACGGGTTTCTCCTCAAGCGGGCCCGGCCCGCCGAGATCGTGCACGCCGTCCGCCTGGTCGCCGAGGGCGACTCGCTGCTCTTCCCGGCGGCCGTACGCGACCTGGCCGCCTCCTACGCGCAGGACCGGCCCGTCAACGAGGCCCACGAGGCCCTGGCCCGCGCGCACCTGACGGACCGGGAGGAAGACGTGCTGCGCCTCATGGCCCGGGGCCTGTCCAACGCGGAGATCGCCGCCCGCCTCGTCGTCGGCACGGAGACGGTCAAGTCCCATGTGAGCGCCGTCCTCGCCAAACTGGGCGCCCGCGACCGCACTCAGGCCGTCATCGCCGCGTACGAGTCGGGCTTCGTTTCCCCGACCTGACCCCCGCCAACCCGCCTCCGGGTAAATCCGTTTCGCCGAACCAGGTGTGTTCTGGGTCACGTTCCAGTTGAATGGCCTGCATCAGGGGGGTTACCGGGGGGAGTGCCAGGTGAGTGCCTTCACGGGGTCCACGCGGGACACCGCTTCCGTGCCGGGGGCGGGCGGCGATCTGCTCGCCGCGCTGCTCGACGGGATGGACGCGGCGCTGTGCGCGCTGGACGCGGGCGGGACGGTGACGCACTGGAACCGCGAGGCCGAGCGGATCCTGGGCTGGCCGGCGGCGGAAGCCGTGGGCCGGCGCGGGTTCGACGGCTGGGCGGCGCGCAGCGCCGACGCGGAGGAGACGCTCGCCCGCCTCATGGGGGCGATGCGGACGCCGGGCCGGCAGGTCCACGAGCTGGCGCTGCTCCGCAAGGACGGCGGCCGGGTCCTGGTGCGCAGCCAGTCGGCGGGGGTGCGCGGCGCCGACGGGCGGCCCGCGGGCGTGTACTGCGCCTTCAGCGAGGTGCACGTGCAGATCGACCTGGAGCGGTCGATCGCGCTGAGCGAGGCGCTGTTCGACGACGCGCCCTGGGGCGTCGTCCTCATCGACGCGGACCTGCGTCCGGCGGTCGTCAACGGCTACGCGGCGAAGGCGATCGGCGCCGGCCGTACGACCCTGCTGGGCCGCCCCCTGGGCGATGTCGTGGCGCGGGGCGTGGAGGAGCTGGAGGGCGCGCTCCAGTACGTCCTCGCGGAGGGCGGCCCGCCGGCCCCGGCGGACCTGTGGGTGACGCTCGCGTCCGCCTCGGGCGCGGGGGAGCGGCGCCGGTGCTGGCGCAGCGGTTTCGTGCGCCTGTCCTCGCCGATGACGGAGGAGCCGGTGCCGCTGGGCGTGGCGTGGCTCTTCCAGGACGTGACGGAGGAGCGGCTCGCGGCGCGGGAGGCGGACCGGACCCGGTTCCGCTGGAGCCAGCTGCACCGGGCGGGCGTGGCGGCGGCGGAGTACGCGGATCCGGCGGAGGCGGTCGCCGTGCTGCTGGACTTCGCGCTGGCCGGGTTCGCGGACCACGGCGTGGTGGACCGGGTGGCGGGCGACCGGCGGCTGACCCGCGCGGTGGCGTCCCCGGCGGGCGCCCCGGACGGTGACGGCCTCGGCGGCGGTTTCCCGCAGCGGTACGGCCCCGAGCACCCGGCCCTCCAGGCGTGGGACCGGGCGGGTTCGGTGCGGGTGAGCGCGGGCCGGGACGCGGCGGCGTGGGCGGCGGACCGCCACTGGCCCCCGGACACGGCGCACGCGCTGTGCACGGCGCTGCGCTCCCGGGGCCGTACCGTCGGCGTCCTCACCTTCCTCCGTACGCCCGCACGGGGCGGCTTCGACCGCCAGGACGCGCTCTACGCGGAGACGGTAGCGGCCCGGGTGGCGGCGGCACTGGACGTACCGCCGCTCGGCTGAGCGCAGGGAGACAGGGAGACAGGGAGACTCCGTACGGACTCAGTGCTTGTAGAAGATCCGATCCGCGTACTCGGTCATCACGCGCCCGTTCCACTCGTGCCCGCCGTCGACGTTCCCCGAGCGCAGCATCGGCGGCTCGATCCCGCGCCGGACGAGCTCCTCGACGGCGGCGGCCATGGTGGCCTGCATGAGGGCGCTGGTGACGACGGTGGAGGCGGGGGCGAAGGGCGCGTCGATGCCCTCGTGGGTGAGCTCCGCGTCGCCGACCGCGATCTTCGAGTCGAGGACGATGTCGCAGTGGTCCTTCAGGTACGACCCCGAGACGTGCCGGGACTTCGTCTCGGTGCCGTAGGCCACGGAGGTGACGCCGATGACGGTGAGGCCGAGGGCGCGGGCGTTCATGGCCATCTCGACGGGGAGGGCGTTGCGGCCGGAGAGGGAGATGATGAAGAGCACGTCGCCCGCGGCGGCGGGGGAGGAGTCGAGGACGGCTCCGGCGAGCCCGTCGACGCGCTCCAGCGCGGAGCCGAGCGTCGCCGGCATGACGTCGACGCCGACGACGCCGGGGACGACGAGGAGGTTCATCAGGGCGAGGCCGCCGGCCCGGTAGACGACGTCCTGGGCGGGCAGCGAGGAGTGCCCGGCGCCGAAGGTGAAGAGGCGGTTGCCGTTGGCGACGGCCTCGGCGACGGCGGCTCCGGCGGCGGCGATGTCGGCCGCGTCCTCGTCGCGGACCTGCTGGAGCAGGCCGATCGCCGCGTCGAAGAACCGTCCCGCCAGCTTGCTCTCCGCCGTGCTCGCGGCTGCGTCCCCGGTGTTTCCGCCCGCGTACTCGCCCATGTGAGGAAGCTCCTTCTCGTCGAGGTCGCCGATCACGGTGCGGTCTGGACCATTGCTCTGTCAATACTGCCTCCACCGCCCCGTTGTCCCCAGTTCTCCCGCTCCGGGGCGGGGGCCGCCCGCTTGTCGGCCCGATGCGCAAGAATTGGTGCAGGGCCAGCGCACGACTCATCGAGGGGCACGAATGTCCGGACTGATCGACACAACGGAGATGTATCTCCGCACCATCCTCGAGCTTGAGGAGGAAGGTGTGGTCCCCATGCGTGCCCGGATCGCCGAGCGGCTCGACCAGAGCGGCCCCACGGTGAGCCAGACGGTCGCGCGCATGGAGCGGGACGGACTGGTCGCCGTGGCGAGCGACCGCCACCTGGAGCTGACCGAGGAGGGCCGCCGTCTCGCGACGCGCGTCATGCGCAAGCACCGTCTCGCCGAGTGCCTGCTCGTCGACGTGATCGGCCTGGAGTGGGAGCAGGTCCACGCGGAGGCGTGCCGCTGGGAGCACGTCATGAGCGAGGCCGTCGAGCGCCGCGTCCTGGAGCTCCTGCGCCACCCGACGGAGTCGCCGTACGGCAACCCCATCCCGGGCCTGGAGGAACTGGGCGAGAAGGCCGAGGCCGAGTCCTTCCTGGACGACTCCATGGTCTCCCTGGCGGACCTGGACGCGACCGGCGGCAAGACGGTAGTGGTCCGCCGCATCGGCGAACCCATCCAGACCGACGCCCAACTCATGTACACCCTCCGCCGAGCCGGCGTCCAGCCCGGCTCCGTAGTCTCCGTCTCGGAGTCCGCAGGCGGCGTCCTGGTAGGCAGCAGCGGCGAAGCAGCAGAACTAGACGCAGAAGTAGCAGCCCACGTCTTCGTCGCAAAGCGCTGAGCAGCCGGCTGCGCCGGGCGGGAGCGGGTCGGTCCGGCGCTGCCGCCGGGTCCCGGCGCTGCCGGGCTCGGCGAGGCTGGGAGGCCCGGTTCGGCGCTGCCGGGCTCGGCGAGGCTGTGCCGGGCGTGGCTGGGCTGGCGTGGCTGGGCTGGCGTGACCGAGCCGGCACGGCGTTGCCGGGTCTCGGCGTGGCCGGGGTTGGCGTGAGTGGCCGGCTCGGCGTTGCCGGGTTTCGGCGTGGCCGGGCTCGGCGTGAGCGGGCTCGGTTCTGCTGAGCTCGGCGCGGCTGGGCTGGGCGCCGCCGGGCCAGGCGGTACGGGCCCGCTGGTACGGGTCTCGACGCCGCCGGGCCAGGCGGTACGAGGCCCAGCAGCGCGAGGCTCCGAGTGCGGGGCTCGTACCGCGCCGGGGTCCCGCGTGAGCGGGCTCGTACTGTGCCGGGTCTAGGCGTGAGCGGGCCCAGCAGTGCGGGGATCCGCAGAGCGGGGCTCGTTGCGCGCGGGGCTCTCCGTGTGAGCGGGTTTGTGCTGTGCCGGGTCCCGCGTGGGCGGGTTCGCTACGCCGGGTCTAGGTGTGAGCGGCCCAGCAGTGCGGGGCTCCGCAGAGCGGGGCTCCGCAGAGCGGGGCTCGTTGCGCGCGGGGCTCCGCGTGAGCGGGCTCGTGCTGTGCCGGGTCCCGCGTGGGCGGGCTCGCCACGCCGGGTCTAGGCGCGAGCGGGCCCAGCAGCGCCGGGCTTCGCAGCGTAGCTCTCCGCGTGAGCGGGCCCAGCAGCGCACGCCTCCTTCGCAGTGCGGGGCTCGTACCTCGCCGAGGCCCCGCGTGAGGGGGCTCGGTGGCGCCCGCGCGCGGGGGCGCGTGCGCTCGCGCTCGGTTACGAACGGGCATCGATCCGGCTGGCTTCGGGGCGCCGCGCGCCCCCTTTACGCCGGAATGGCCACGCGCGTGGCTTCGGCGTGCCAGGCTGGAGCGAGCTGCGTGCGCTGCGTGATGCGCGGAAGGGTGGGGTCATGCGACCGACAGGGGCCGTACGCCGACGCCTGCTGCCGCCCGCCCCCGGGCTTCCGCCGGGTGGCCTGGCTCGGACGGCAGAGGGCCCCGGCGCCTCGCGGCGCCGGGGCCTGTCCTCCCCTGTTCCGACCTGGAGCCCCGAGCTCCCTAGGTCGGTCCCGCCGGACCGTTTTCCCCGAGCGGCCCGCCTCCCGTTGAAGATCTCCCCTCGGCCGCGCGCGCCAATCCTTGAGGCCCGTCACTCGAACGAGGGGTGTTGGGCGGCAGAAGCGCATTTTCGAATGCGAGTTCGATAGTCTGGCGGGGTTCGACGGGAAAGAGGGGGTGCCAGAACATGGCGCGACGACTCGACGTCACCGGAGCCGACGGCATCCGGCTGGCGGCCTGGGAGTTCACGGCCGAGGGCGGCGGTACGGCTACCGCCCCCGAGGCCCGGACGGCCGCGCGCCCGCCCACGCCGCGCGCCACCGCCGTGAGCATCGCCCGCCAGCCCTCCGGCCCGGAGGACCGCGCCACACCCCCCACACCCCCCGCACCCCCGACGCCCCCCGGGCCCCCGACACCCCCCGGGCCCCCCGAACCGTCCACGGCGCCCGCCCCCGTCTTACTGCTCCACGGCCTGATGGGCCACGCGGCCCACTGGGCCCCGGCCGCCGCCCTCCTCGCCGGCGGCCACCGCACCCTCGCGCTCGACCAGCGCGGCCACGGCGCGAGCGAGAAGCCGCCCGCGGGCCCCTTCACACGCGAGGCGTACGTGGCGGACGCGGCGGCCGTCATCGAACGGCTCGGACTCGCCCCCGTCACCCTCGTCGGCCACTCCATGGGCGCGCTGACGGCCTGGCAGCTCGCCGCCGAGCGCCCGGACCTGGTCCGCGCCCTGGTCATCTGCGACATGCGCGCCTCCGCGCTCGGCGCGGCCTCGCAGCGCGCCTGGCAGGACTGGTTCCGGGGCTGGCCGGCGCCCTTCCCGACGCTGGAGGCGGTGCACCGCTGGTTCGGCGCGGACGACCCGTGGGTCGAGACCCCGAACCCGGCGCGGGGCGCGTTCTTCGCCGAGGTGATGGCCGAGCGGCCCGACGGCTGGCACCCGGTCTTCGACCCGGACCAGATGCTCACCTCCCGCGAGACCTGGGTCCACGACGCCCACTGGGACTCCCTCGCCCAGGTCCGCTGCCCCACCCTCGTCGTCCGCGGCCTCGACGGCGAACTGGGCCGCGCCGAGGCCCAGGAAATGGTCCGCGTCCTCCCCCACGGCGCCTACGCCGAGATCCCCGACGCCGGCCACCTCCTCCACTACACCCACCCCCAAGCCTGGGCCGAAGCACTAAACCCCTTCCTAACAGGCGTCCTGACCCCCTGACCCCCACCACCCCAGCCCCCACCACCCCACCGAGCACCCCGCCACACCAACCAACAGCCCCCACCGAGCGCCCCCGCACCAACCAACGAACACCCGCCGAGCAGAGCACCGCACCGCCTAACCGGCCCCCGCCGAGCGGCCCGCCGCACCAACCGACCGATGCCCACCGAGCGGGTCCCCGGCACCGGCTTGGCGCTCGCCGCGCGGGCCGCCGTACCCCCTGACGGCCTCCCGCCGAGCGGGCCCGCGCCGACCGACCGCCCCCCGCCGAGGGGCCCGGGGCGCGTGGCCGAGGCGTTCGCCGAACGCCCAGGACTCGCCTGGGACGCACTCGACCGAGCGGCCGGGCCCGAACCGTCCGGCGGCTAACGCGCGGTGTCGACAGGGGACGTGACGAACTCGACCTGTCCGGAGCGGTGTTCGCTGCCCGTGGCCGCTCCGCTTCCGCAGTCCTGGCGCTGCCCGCCCCGCGTCCCGCGCCCCCGTGGCGGGGCGGCTAGCCTGGCCTCGTGATGCGTGCCTGGTTGTTGCCGACTCTGCTGGCTCTCACCGGGGTGCTCGCCGCGGGCAGTCGGGTGGCGAGCGGGAGTCCGGTGGGCGGGCTGGCTCTGCTGGTGCCGTTTCTGCTGCTCGCCGCCGTCAACTCGCCGCTGGTCTTTCCGAAGTCGGTCGGTGCGGCCGAGGCTCTGCGGCGCAGCGAGGCGGACGGGCGGCCCGTCGTGTACTGGCGGCCGGGCTGCACGTTCTGCATGCGGCTGCGTGCGCGGCTCGGCGCCCGGGGCCGGAGGGCGTACTGGGTGAACATCTGGCGCGACCCGGAGGGCGCGGCGGCCGTGCGCGCGGTGAACGACGGGAACGAGACCGTGCCCACCGTGCTCCTCGCCGGCCGGCACCACACCAACCCCGATCCGGCCTGGCTCCGCGCCCGGATCGACGGCCTCAGCCAGGGTTCCGGTCCGGCACAGTGACGCCGTGGGGCGGGAAGACGCCCGTCAGCATGGCGTAGTCGGCGGCGGTGAGCGCGTCGCGCCTCCAGACCGCCTGTGCGGCCGTGGTCGTACGGGCGATGGCGGCGCGCAGCCCACCGGGGCGGCCGGCGCGCAGCTTCTCGGCCCGGGGCTGGAAGGCGTCCCGGACCAGTCTCGCGGATCGGGGCTCTGTCTCCCTCCAAAACAAACCACATATGTGGTTTTATTTTTGGGGAAGCCGTCAGAAGGGGAGTGCGTCATGAGGTTCCACCTCATCGGGCCGTTCCGGATCGTCACCGACGACGGCCGGGTCCTCCCGTCGGCGTCGCCCAAGGTCTCCCAGGTCCTCGCCGTGCTCCTCACGCCCGCCGGTGATCTCGTCCCGCCCGACACCCTCATGCGTGAGCTGTGGGGCTACGACCCGCCCCGCTCCGCCCTCAACACCGTGCAGACCTATGTCCACCATGCGCGGAGAATCTTGACGGAGGGTCAGGGGGTGGAGGGTGGTGCCGCCTCCCTCGCCACCCGCTTCGGTGGCTACACCCTGCACGCCGACGAGAGCGCCGTCGACGTCATGGTCTTCGAGCGGCTCGTCGCCCGGGGGCGGGACGAACTTCACGCCGGGTACGACGAGGAGGCCGCCGCGACGCTCGACCGGGCGCTCGCCCTTTGGCGTGGGCCCGTGCTCTCCGGCGTACCCGTGGGGCCCGTCCTCGCCGGGAGGGTCGTGCACCTGGAGGAGCTGCGGATCGGGGCGCTCGAACTGCGGGTCGACGCGATGCGGCGGCTTGGCCGGCTCCGCGAACTCGTTCCCGCCCTGCGGTCGTTGGTCCACGACCACCCGCTCAACGAGTGGTTCCACACCCAGCTGATCGACGCCCTCCGGCTGGCGGGCCGCCGGGCCGAGGCGCTGGACGCGTACCGGGCGCTCCGCCGCGTCCTGCGCGACGAGCTCGGGCTCGAACCGTCACCGGACGTCCAGCGCCTGCACCAGCGGCTGCTGGGTCAGCCGCTGGCGCCGGGCGCCGTCTCCTGGCCGTCACGACGGGCCGTCATCTCCTCGTAGAGGCGCGCGGCCCGGTCCGGCGAGACCTCCAGAGCGGACAGGACGTCCGGCCGCGCGACGGCGGGCAGCAGGAGCCGGAGCAGGCCGGTGATCTCGTCGGCCAGGTCGTGCCGGTCCGGCAGCCCCTCCGTCACCACCTGCACACCGGTCCAGGTGGACACCAGCATGCGGGCGATGTCGGCCTCGACGACGTGCGGAAGGAGCTCCCCGCGCCCCCGCGCGTCCTGGAGCGTCGCCGTGAGCAGCGCGATCCAGTCGGGCCAGGCGGTGCCGAACTCGCGCCGGGAGTGCAGGTCGACCGCCATCCGCAGCGCCGCGCTGAGCATCGGCTCGCGGGGCAGCCGGTACGACAGCAGGAGCAGGATGTCGACGATCTCCTGGAGCTTCACCTCCTGCGGGCGTACGCCGTCGGTGGTCACGGCGCCCTCCAGGACCCCGCGCGCCAGGTCGCCCTTGGACGGGAAGTGGAAGTACAGCGCGCCCTTCGTCACCTCGGCCCGCTCTAGGACCTCGGCGATCGTCGTCGCCTTGTAGCCGCGCTCGTCGAAGATCGCCGCCGCCGCCTCCAGGATGATCCTCCGGGTGCGGATCGCCCGTTCCTGCTGCGCCACGGTCCTGCCTCCCTCGAACTCGTCCGTACCCTATCCCGCGCTCCGGGCGGGCTCACCGGTCCAGATCCGGCTCTGGAGGTCCGTCCCGCGCACCACCTGCACGCGCCAGGGGTCGATGCGCAGGACGTGGTACGCGGGATCCTCGGGCCCGCCCGGCCAGTACCGGACGGGGTCGTACCCGACCCCCTCCGGGCTGCCCTTCCGGTACAGGTCCCACGTGTACCGTCTGACCTCGGGATCCTCCGCCCAGGTCGTGACGCTGTCGACGAAGACCGCGTTCTGGCGGGGGCTCCAGTAGGCGTAGGTGGTGTGCGGGTTGCGCGCCAGGTGGGCGACCTTGACCGGCGTCCGGTGGACCGCCAGCCAGCCGACGGGCCTTCCGTCGACCGATTCCCATACGGGCAGGAGGACACGGGCGCGCGGCCGCGATTCCTTGTCCACCGTGACCATCGTGCAGTAGGCGATGGACTGGATGTATCCGAAGAACTGCTGCTCGATCTCCGCGAAGGAATCCACCTGAAGCGCGGCCATGTTCTTTCCTCCTTTATCCGGGGCGGCTCGGAAGGAATAAATCCGATCCGGGGGAATAACACTTCCTACGCCGGCGGCTATCGCACCGGCACCGACTCGACGGGCACCGGGGCGTCGGGAGCCCCCGAGGCGACGGGCTCCGCGCCGGTCGCGCCGGTCGCGCCGTTCGTACCGGTCGTACCGTTCGCGCCCGACCGGCTCCGCAGTCCGAAGGCGCTGATGACGGCGGCGACGAGGGCGGCGACCAGCGGGACGACGAGAGCCGCCTGGTAGCCGTCGAGCAGGGCCGAGGGCGAGGTGCCGTCGGTCGCCGCGATGTTGACGGCGGTCACGGAGGACAGGCCGAGCGCCGCGCCGAACTGGAAGGACGTGTACAGCAGACCGCCGGCCACGCCCTGCTCCTCCTCCGCGATGCCCTCCGTCGCGACGATCGTGAGGGGCCCGTACGCGAGGGAGAAGGCCAGGCCCAGGATGATCAGGCTGGGGAACATCGCCATGTAGGTCCAGTCCGCGCCGACCGGCAGGAAGAGCGCGTACGAGAGCGCGGCGAGGAGCAGTCCGCCGAAGATGACCCGCGCGTTGCCGAACCGGGCCACCAGCCGGGGCGTCAGGGTCGGCGAGAGCACCGCGTCGACGCCGATGACGATCAGGGCGAAGCTCGTCTGGAGGCTCGACCAGCCGCGCAGCTCCTGGAGGTAGAGCACGGCGATGAACTGGAAGCCGAAGAAGCCCGCGGCGAAGAGCATGCCCGCCAGGTTGGCGCGGACGAGGCTGCCGGTGCGGAAGATGCCCAGGCGGACCAGCGGCGAGGCGGACCGGCGCTCGATCGCGGCGAAGGCGAGGAAGAGGGCGAGGCTCGCGCCGATCGTGACGGCGGTCCAGGCGGCGGACGCGTGCGTGGCGCGCTCGACGCCGAAGACGAGGAGCAGGATGGCGGCGGTGACGGTGAACGCGCCCGCCAGGTCGACGCCCTGGCCCGTGCGGTCCGGGCGCGGCGACGTGGGGATGAGCGCGACGGCGGCGATGAGGATGATCAGGGAGAGGATGACGGGCGCGAAGAACACCCAGCGCCAGTCGATCGCGGACAGCAGACCGCCGACGACGAGGCCGATGGAGAAGCCGCCGGCCGCGGTGCCGGAGTAGACGAGCAGGGCCTTGTTGCGCTGCGGGCCCTCCGCGAAGCTCGTGGTGATGATCGAGAGGCCCGCCGGGGTCATGAAGGCGGCGGCGACACCGGTCACGAAGCGGGCGACGATCAGCATCCAGCCCTCGGTGGCGAAGCCGCCGAGACCGGAGAAGAGCAGGAAGACCACGAGCCAGAGGACGAACATCCGGCGGCGCCCGAAGAGGTCGGCGGCCCGGCCGCCCAGCAGCATGAACCCGCCGTAGCCCAGCACGTAGGCGCTCATCACCCACTGGAGCATGCCGGTGGACATGTCCAGGTCCTCGCGGATCGCCGGCAGCGCCACGTTGAGCATGGCGACGTCGATGCCTTCGAGGAAGATCGCGCCGCACAGCACGAAGAGCACGCCCCACGTGCGCCCGCTCATCCGGTCGGTGCTGCCCGGAAGGGATGGAGATGTGGACATGGAAAGGCCCCCTGTCGGCGAAGGAATGGTGGTGCGGGACGAGCCGCATTCTTGGTCCGCGCGCGTGGAGTTCCCTTGAAGTCCACGTGAGGCATGCGGGCTGACGGCGGGTCACGGAAAGCGAGTCCGGATTTCGCTTGTGACCCTTCGAATCATCAGGCAGCCTCGGGAAGCATGGAAGAACGCACTTTCACGTCACCTGGTCACTGCGAAGGAACCGAACAGGCGTACGAGGTTCTTCAGTGGGACGCCCGCGAGGGGTGCGAGGTGCGCCAGATCCTCGACCGCGTCGCCGACAAGTGGTCACTCCTGACCATCGCCCACCTGGAGCGCCAGTCGCTCCGCTTCTCCGAACTCCGCCGCCGCATCGAGGGCATCAGCCAGCGGATGCTGACCGTGACCCTCCGCCAGCTCGAACGCGACGGCCTCGTCCTCCGCACCGTCCACCCCGTCGTCCCACCCCGCGTCGAGTACGCCCTCACCCCGCTCGGCGCCACCCTGCACACCACGATCCAGGCCCTCGTCGACTGGACCGAGACCCACCAGCAAGAGATCGCCCAAGCCCGCGCCACCTTCGACACCCGCCAGGAGCAAGCCCTCACCTCCTAGGGCGGGCCGCACCCCAGGCACTGAGGCGGGGCCCCCGACCCCGCCCCGCCCCACCCCGACCGAAGGCCGTTTCAGTGTCACCTGCACGGATATTCGCAGTCGCCCCGCTGGCTCTGGTGATTCTCGCCCTGTCCGGCTGCTCTTCCTGGATCTGCAACGACACGACGGCGGAGCGCGGTGAGGCCGGCGTCAGGGTGCAGGTCGTGGGCATGGACGGACGGCCTCTGGGTGTCACCGCCGCGGTCGTCGACTGGCGCCTTGAGCCCCACCCGCAGGAGCCCTCCAAAGGCGACCAGGTCCGCTTCCGCTTCCGCTTCCGCTTCGACAACGCCAACGGCTATTCCGACGCTGCGGTGGACGCCTGCGCGGTCGACAAGAAGCGTGTGGTGCTGGGGTGTAAGACGGTCTACTCGTCCCAGGCGTTCGGGCCGGCCGACGATCCCCTCACGGGCGACGATTGGCTCGGCGTCCAGCATCCTGAGCAGGTCGCCGGAGTGTTGTTGATCCCCAATGACCAGTCTTACTACGGACGCACCTGTGAAGCGGACATGAAGGACGGTGGCGGGACGCATCCTCCGGAACAACCCAGGAGGGGGGAGGAGTTGTAGGGAGGCCAAGGCGGTCGAGCGCGAGGGGCCCAGCCAGTCTCAGCCCGCCTGCGGGCTCTCCGCGAGGGCTGTGCGCAGCGCCGCCGAGGCCGCCTCCACGTCCGTCGTGAACGTGTCCCGGCCCGCCGTTCGCGCCGCGCGGGACGCCACGTCCAGGGCGTCGCGCCAGGGGGTGGCGAGGCTCGGCAGGAGGGACGGTGCCGCGGCGGCGGCGCGGCGGATGATCGAGTCGCATATGAGGTGGGTCTCCAGGGCGACCCGCCACGCCTCCGCCACGCGCTCCTCCTGGAGCAGCAGCTCCGCCATCGCCGCCAGCGCGGCGGCCTTCGGGGCGAAGGTGGAACCCATCCGCACCCTGACCGACGCCGAGTACGACTCGTGGTCGGTCAACTCGTGCCTCAGGCGCACCATCTCGTCCAGCGGCAGCGGTACGCCCTTCCGTTCCCGCAACAGCGACTCGCCCGCCGTGAGCGCCTCCGCCAGCGACGGCGGCAGCATGCGCGCGGCCACCTCCTCCTCCCGGGCCACCGAACCCGGCTGTATCTCCTCGGCCCGGGCCAGTACCGGCTCGGCCTGCCGCTCCCGGCCGGCCAGCCGCAGGTGCAGGCCCTCGCGGGCCAGCGCCTGCCCGAGCCCGCCGAGGCCCGCCTCGGCCGCCTCCCGTACCACCAGGTTCACCGCGAGCGCCGCGTCCCAGCTGCCCCGTGCCGCCTCCAGCCGGGAGGCCGTCTCCCCGGCGGCGTCCGCCATGTAGCCGGCCTGCTCCCGGTCCAGACCGCCCTGCTGCCGCGTCAGGTCCTTGTATCGGGCCAGCGACTGCTGGGCACAGGCCAGCGCCTGGTCCGTGTCCCCGACCTTCAACTGCACGGTCGCCGCCAGCGCCAGGACCCGCGCGAAGTCCGGGAGCAGCGGATGCGGCGACTCGTACGCCCCCGCCTCCACATAGGCGCCGATCGCCCGGTCCACGTCGGCGAGCGCCGCCATCGGGCGGCCCGCCTCCCCGTACGCCCGGGCCCGCCGTATCAGCGCGTCCGCCGCCAGCAGCGCCGCGTTCGGCAGGCCGCTCCTCCCGTAGGCGTCCACGCACCCGCCCAGGTCCGCCACCGCCGCGTCCGCGTCCCGGAGCGCGAGCCGGCTGGAGGCCCGCGAGTAGAGCAGCGCGCCCCGCATGTGCCACAACTCCGGGTCGTCCGGCTTCGCCCGGAACAGCTCGTCCAGATACCCCGCCGACCGGTCGAACGCGTCGACCGCCGCCCGCGCCCGGCTCGGCAGCACCTGGTGCGCGATCCCCTGCTCGTACGCCTCCTGAGTGAGCCCCTTGAGCCGCTCCGTCTCCTCAGCCGTCAGCCGCCCGCCCGCCTCCGCCGCCCCCACACCCCGACCATCCGACACCCCACCCACCGGCGTCCCCTCGACGCCCTTCCTCTTCCGCCGCCCGAAGAACCCCACGCGAACCTCCCCCGTCGCCGCCCGAACCCCTCCCCAGCATCATGTCCCGCACCCCCCACCCCCGACACCCCTGTGGACAACGCCCTGTGGAAAACCCTTCGCAGCCGCGATCCCCACCCGGATACGGTCACCGCCATGAACAGCCGCCAGCCCCAGCCCCACCCCCACCCTCAGCCGACGACGACCCTCTGGCGCCCCACGGGCCCCGAGGAGCTCGCGCTCGTCCGCGAGCTGGACTGGCGCGCCTGGCCGCCCCGCCTCCCCGAGCAGCCGATCTTCTACCCGGTGCTCAACGAGGACTACGCGATCCGCATCGCCCGCGACTGGAACGTGAAGCACGACGGCTCCGGCTACGTCACCCGCTTCGAGGTCGACTCCGCCTTCCTCGCCCGCTACCCCGTCCAGCAGGCCGGCGGCCGCACGATCCTGGAGCTCTGGGTCCCCGCCGAGGACCTCGACGAGTTCAACGCCCACATCGTCGGCCCGATCACCGTCACCCACGAGTTCCACTGACCGCAGGAACGCAGGGAACGCGGGAACGCAGGAACGCAAGAGCCGCTCGGCGCGCATCCAGTGCGCGCCGAGCGGCCCTCGACCCCCGTGTTCCCCCGTCAGCCCTTGCTGACCGCCGCCAGGATCTCCGGCAGCCGCTTCAGCATGCGGCCCGACATGAGCTTCAGGGCGGTCCAGGTGAGCAGGGCTCCGTAGGTGACGCCCAGGGGGAGGAGGAGCCAGAGCATGCCGTGGTGGTCGGTGACGCGGAGCCAGACCAGGAGGGCGATCAGGGGGGCGCACAGGAGGGGGCCGGCGAACATGCCGCCGAAGATCGCGGCGACCGCCATGCCGCCCTGGCCGGGCGCGACGTTGCGGCGCGCGTCCTGGGGGATGCCGTACGGGTACCTCACCGAGGCGACGACGCCCAGTGCCACCATCGCGCCGAGCAGGGCGAAGGCGAGGCCGAAGACTTCGGGGAGCTGGGTCCAGCCGCCTGTCACCAGGGCCGTCGCCACGGCCACGAGGACCGTGAAGGGGACGGTGATCGCGATCATCACGTACGCCCGGTCGCGCAGCTCCGCGTACGCGTCCGCCGGGGTCGCGATGGTCTGCGCCACCATCCAGAACGCCGACGAGTCCTGCCCGAACTGGTTGAACATCTGCATGCCGAGCATCCCGGACGCGAAGCACGCCCAGTAGACCGAGCCGGCCTCCTGGAAGGCGTTGAACAGCGGGACGAGCGCGCCGATGGCCAGCGCCGTCACCCACGCCGCCTTCGTCTTCGGGTCGCGCCAGATGTAGCGGAAGCAACGTTCCATCACCGCGCCCGTACGGCCTCCGGGCAGCAGCCGCGCCAGCAGCCCGCGCCCCTCCGCCGGATCGCGGACGGTGTCCGGGGCGGCGCCGATCGTCGAACCGTCCGGCTCGACCATCAGGCGTACCAGGCTCCGCCGCCACCACCACAACAGCGCAACGAGCGCCAGCACCGCGGGCAGCAGCCGGGAGACGGCGCCGACGGGATCCCCGTCCGCCGCGGACCGGACCGCCGCCACCGCGGAGGCGGGCGGCAGCCAGCCCACCACGGACGCCACCGTGTCGAGCACCGACAGGTCCTTCGCGCGGCCCAGCGCCTGCGCGCCGAAGTTGACCGCCTGGATGCCCAGGGCGATCACCAGACCGCTCAGCAGCGCCATGTCCCGCCCCTTGCGGGAGGTCAGCAGCCGTACGTTCGCCGTCGCGATGGCCCGCGACAGCGCCACGCACACCAGCAGCACCAGCGGCACCGCGAGCACCGCCGTCACCGTCGCCGCGGCCCCGTGCGCCACGGCGGCGACGGCCCCGACGGCGAGGCAGAGCGTGAACAGCGGGCCGATGCCCACGAGGGAGGCCACCAGCAGGGCCCTGACCAGCGGCTGCGGCCGCAGCGGCAGCATCACCAGCCGCGACGGGTCCAGCGTCTCGTCCCCGCTCGGCAGGAACAGCGGCATCACCGCCCAGCCGAGCCCGAAGACCCCGACCGTCAGCACCGCGACCGCCCCGGCCGCCGCGTTCCCCCGCAGCAGCAGGAAACCCAGCACCATGAAGGCGGCGATCAGCAGCACCACCACCAGGGAGGCCACGAACGCGGCCGTACGCCCGCCGGACTGCCGCAGCCCGTTCCGCATCAGCGACAGCTTGAGGCGTACGAAGATCGGGGTGAGCGCCACCGAAGCCGCGGCGTCACGCGTCGTCGGCGCCGTCACCGGGCCTCGCCCTTGCCGCCCAGCCAGTCCAGCGAGTCCCCCGCCGCCGCCCGGTCATGGGCGCCGACCAGCTCCAGGAACGCCTCCTGGAGGGTGGCCGCCGAGCCCTTCACCTCGGCCAGCGGACCCTGCGCCCGGATCCGGCCCCCGGCCATCACCGCGACCCAGTCGCACAGCGATTCCACCAGCTCCATCACATGGCTGGAGAAGACGACGGTCGCGCCGGAGGACGTGTACCGCTCCAGGACGCCCCGGATGGTCTGCGCCGACACCGGGTCGACGCCCTCGAAGGGCTCGTCGAGGAAGAGCACGTCCGGGTTGTGCAGCAGCGCCGCCGCGAGACCGATCTTCTTCCGCATGCCCGTCGAGTAGTCGACGACCAGCTTGTGCTGCGAACCGGCCAGGTCCAGCACGTCGAGCAGCTGGGTGGCCCGCTGGTCGACCTCGGCGCCGGGCAGCCCCCGCAGCCGCCCGCTGTACGCCAGGAGTTCACGGCCCGAGAGCCGCTCGAAGAGCCGCAGCCCCTCCGGCAGGATCCCGATCCGCGCCTTCACCCGCGCGACGGATTCCGGGTCGCGCCACACGTCGTGGCCGGCCACGCGGATCCGGCCCGCGTCCGGCCGCAGCAGGCCGGTGATCATGGAGAGGGTGGTGGTCTTGCCGGCGCCGTTCGGCCCGACGAGCCCGATGAACTTCCCCGCGGGCAGCACCAGATCGATCCCGTGGACCGCGATCTGCTGCCCGAACCGCTTCCACACCCCCTCCACCTGCACCGCGGGCGCCGCACCGGATGTCTCCGGTACGGCGCCCGTCGGTTCGAACGCTCCGTCAAATGCCTGGTCAGGCATGTTCCGTCAGCCCTTCGGTCGTCCCCGTACGACGCTGTTCGCGCCTTACCGGCCACCCTAAAGGCCCTGTGACGGAAAACCACAGGTCACTGGCGTCGGGCCCGCGATTCCGCCGCCTCGCGCCCGCACGCGTACGCGAGGGCGCTGATCAGCTCCTCCGCGTCCGGCAGCCAGCGGTTGGCCGGAGTGGGGCGCCGCGCCCACTGCACCGCGCCCCGCCCGCCGATCCGGGTGGGCGGCGCCGCCACGTAATGGCCCTCCCCGCGCGTGGTGAGGTCGAGCGAGCCAGGGGTCCAGCCGAGCTTGCGGATCAGGTCGGGCACCTTGGCCGAGGCGCCGGGCAGCACGAAGAAGAACATCCGCCGGTCCGGGGTGCAGGTCACGGGACCCAGCGTCAGCTCCATCCGCTCCATGCGCGCGAGCGCGAGGAAACCGGCCGCCTCGGGGACCTCGATCGCGTCGAAGGTGCGTCCGGTGGGGAGGAGGATCGACGACTTCGGCTGCTTCGACCACATGCGCCGGGCGCCCACCCCGCTCCCGGTCGCCAGTGTCGACCAGTCGGGTTTCACGGCGTGGCCGCCCGGCAGGGGGCAGTCGGCGGCGCCACAGGAGCAGCGCTCCCGGCCGTCGGCGGCTTCCAGCCAGGTCCCCGGGAACACGTCCCAGTGCCGCTCCTCCGCATACCGCACGGCGCTGTCGAGCAGCTGCTCGCCGCGCTGCTTGGGGATCTGTGCCGCTTCCGTCGTGACTCCGATGCTCTCATCCACGTCGAAGACAACTGCGCCCGTCACCTGGGGTTACGGGCGGGGCGGCGCCGGGGGTGAGGCATCGATCCTGCATGCGGGGCGCATGGGTGCACGCGCGGGGGCGCGCGGGGGACCGGGGAGCGGGTGAGGGGTAGGGAAGAGGGCGGGGACGGACACGGGCGGGGGCCGGGAGGGGTGCCGGTGGCCGTCGGACGACGTGTCCGGTTTCGCGTGTTCACATCGGCATTGACCGGATATCCGCAGGGCAGTGATCATTCCGTGTCCGTACCCGTCCCGTCTGGGGGTTCCACCCATGGCAGCCAGGCCACTCGTGCCACGACAGCCCAACGAACGGCTCCAGGCGCTCATCCAGGAGGCCGCGTGCTCCAACGCCGGTCTCGCCCGCAGGGTCAACATGGTCGGCGCGGAGCGCGGTCTCGACCTGCGGTACGACAAGACGTCGGTGGCGCGGTGGCTGCGCGGGCAGCAGCCGCGCGGCCGGGCGCCCGGGATCATCGCGGAGGCGATCGGCCGCAAGCTGGGGCGGACGGTGACGATCGACGAGGTGGGGATGGCCAACGGCCGGAACCTCGCGGCGGGCGTCGGCCTCCAGTTCGCGCCGACCGTGCTGGGCGCGATCGAGCAGGTCTGTGAGCTGTACCGCAGCGATGTGGGCCGCCGCGACTTCCTGACCGGTTCCGCGGTGGCCGCGTCCGCGCTCGTGGAGCCCAGCAGGGACTGGCTGATCACCGGCACGGACGCGCAGGTGGCGCGCTCGGCCGGGGCGCGGGTCGGCCGCTCGGACGTGGCGGCGGTACGGGAGATGACGGCGGCGCTCGTCGACCTGGACCGGCGCTTCGGCAGCGGGCACGTCCGCCCGGTGGTGGTGCACTACCTGGACAGCGTGGTGTCGGGGATGCTGTCGGGCGCCTACCGGGAGGCGGTGGGCCGGGAGCTGTTCGGCGCGGTCGCCCGACTGACCGAGCTGGCCGGGTACATGGCCGTGGACACGGGCGAACCGGGTCTGGCGCAGCGGTACTACATCCAGGCGCTGCGGCTCGCGCAGGCGGCCGGGGACCGGGCCTACGGCGGGTACGTGCTGGCCGCGTCGATGAGCCACCTGGCGGCGGAGCTCGGGAACCCGCGGGAGATCGCCCAGTTGGCGCGCGCCGCGCAGGAGGGGACGCGCGGCGGGGTGCCGCCGCGCGCGGAGGCGATGTTCCTGGCGGCGGAGGCACGCGGGCACGCGCTGATGGGGGACGCGCGGGCCTTCGAGTCGGCGGCGGGGCGTGCCGTACGCGCGCTGGAGGCGGCCGATCCGGATTCCGGCGACGATCCGGCGTGGATCGCCCACTTCGACCAGGCGTACCTCGCGGACGAACTGGCGCACTGCTACCGGGACCTGGGGCGCGCGGAGGCGGCGGCCAGGGCGGCGGAGGAGTCGCTGGCCGGGCACCCGGAGGGGCGGGCGCGGCGGCGCGCGATCGGCCTGGCCCTGCTGGCGCACGCGCGCGTGCAGCAGCGGGAGATCGAGGAGGCGTGCCGCACCGGCACGCGCGCGCTGGAACTCCTCGGCACTCTGCGGTCGTCGCGCGGCGCGGAGTACCTGGAGGACCTGAGGGACCGCCTGGAACCCTTCGCGGCCGAGCCGGTGGTGCGGGAGTTCGAGGCGCGGCTGGAGGTGCACGCGGCGTAGGGCCGGTCCGGGAGTTCGTGCCTGTGGACTGGACCAAGTGGGGGTGGATGGTCTTCTCGGTGGAGGGGTTCCGTGGGAAGGGTGTTAGCGGGCTCACACGTGTGTGCGGAGCCGTGGATGTAGCCGGTAGCGTGGGCCGACGATTCCGTAGGTCCATCAGTAGGAGTCCCGGTGACGCAGAACGGACAGGGTCCGGAGCAGGGGGGCGCGCAGGCGTGGGGAGGTGCCTGGGGGCCCGGGGGCGCCCAGTCCCAGCCGGGCGGGCAGCCGCTGCCGCCCGCGCAGCCGCTGCCCCCGGAGGCGCCGGCCGCCGGTGATCTCCAGGCCACGCAGTACATAGCCCCGGTTCCGCCGCAGCCGCAGGGTCCGCCCGGGATGCCGCCGGCCGGTCCGCCGGCCGGGTACGGCTACCCGCCGCCGGTCGCCGCGCACGGCGCCGACATGCAGGCGACCCAGCACATCGCGCCCGTGCCGGGTGGCGTGCCGCCGGTGGGGCCGCCCGCCGGGTACGGCTACCCGCCGCCGGCCGCCGCTCCGGTCGCCGACATGCAGGCCACGCAGCACATCGCGCCCGTGCCGCCGCAGGCCGGTCCCGGTGGCGGTGCCCACACGCAGTTCCTGGGGACCGGCAGGCTGCCGCAGCCGCCCGCTCCGGGCGGTTCCGCCGACGCGACGCAGTTCATCGCCCCTGTCGCGAGCGGGCCCGTGCCGGGTGGACCCGTGCCCGGTGGGCCTGTTCCGGGTGGGCCCGTGCCCGGTGGGCCTGGGCCTTCGCAGCCGCCTGCCGAGTTCGACAGTCTGTTCCGGGACTCGGCGCCCGCGCAGCCCGCGCCTCCGGCGTACCAGCAGCCGGCCCCGGCTCCGTACCAGCAACAGCAGCACCACCAGCCGCCGCAGCCTCCGCAGCAGCAGTACGGCTACCAGGGCGGGGGCGGTTACCAGGCGCCCGGTGGGCAGCAGGAGGCGTACTACTACGACGACGAGCCCGAGCCGCCGCGCCGGAAGTCGCCGGTCGCGCTGATCGCGGCCGTGGTGGTGGGCTGCGCGGTCGTCGGTCTCGGCGTGGGCGCCCTGCTCAGCGGGGGCGACGAGGAGAAGGACCCGAAGGCCGGGCCGAGTACCGTCCCGAGCTCGCAGGCACCGGCGCCGAGCGGCGGCGCGTCCGAGGCGCCGGAGAAGCAGGCCGATCCGGCCGAGCCGCAGGCGAAGGAGCTGGACAAGCTGCTCGCCACCAGCAACGACAGCCGGGACGCGGTGATCAGCTCCGTCGAGGCGATCAAGCAGTGCAAGAACCTCGACAAGGCGGCCGCCGACCTGCGCGGCGCGGCCGAGCAGCGCCGGAGCCTGGTGACCAAGCTCCAGACGATCGGCGTCGACAAGCTTCCGGACCACGGGAGGCTGACGGCGTCCCTCACGCGCGCGTGGCAGGCGTCGGCGGCGGCCGACGACCACTACGCGGGCTGGGCCGACCAGATGAAGGCCAAGAACGCCTGCAAGGGCGGGAACGCCAAGAACACCAACCGGCTCAAGGCGGCCAACGACAAGAGCGCCGAGGCGACCAAGGCCAAGAAGGAGGCGGCCGGGCTGTGGAACCCGACCGCCGAGAAGTTCGGACTGTCGAAGCGGTCCGCCACCCAGCTGTAGGGGGCGGGCAGGGGAGGGCCGGGGCGGGCCGGGTGGTCAGCCCCGGTTGGTGACGGTGGGGCCGACGTCGACGAAGCCGGGCTTCTGCGCGACGAGCCGGCCCTTCCTGACCACCTGGAACGTCACCTCGTGGTTGACGATCCTGGGGAAGTCGGGGGCGGCGAGCAGGTCCTCGTACATCCAGCGCAGCGGCGGGGTGAGGCCGCCGGTGTCCACGCGGGTGCCCTGGTCGAGGGCGCCGGCGATGCGCGAGGCGGTGATGGTGTCGGTGTCGAGGGACTCGACGACCTTCTTGAGGACGGTGTAGGCGATCCAGGTCGTCTGGACGCCGGTGTCGGTCGGGTCGACCCGGTTGTCGGCGAAGGCGTGTTCCCGGATGACCTTCCGCATCGGCTCCCAGCTCTTGTCGTCCGCCTCGGGGTACCAGCCGGTGACGAAGGCGCCCTCGAAGGGGCTGCGGGCGCCGCCGGTGCGGTCGATGACGGGCTGGCCGACGCTGCCGAGGACGGAGGAGATCCGTACGGCGTCCCCGTCGTCGGAGTCCTCCTGGGCGCCGCCGGTCGCCTTCGGGAGCCGGCGGAAGGAGTCGAAGAAGGTCTGGGTCCGCTCGCCGAGGACGGCGGCGACGCAGCCGTCCTCCGTGCCCGCCTTCTCCCGGGCGCGGGCGGCCTGGGCGGTGTACTCGTCGGCGTCCTCGACGGCCGGGATGTCGACGGCGCCGCGCTTGCTCTCGTGCTTCAGCCCGGCGTCGAGGAGCTTGGGCAGCCGGTCGCCGGCGAGGGTGTCGGGGCGGACCAGGGAGACCTTGTGGCAGGACTCGGCGAGCTGGATGCCGTGCCCGGCGATGAGCGAGGCGAGGCCGCCGTTGACGGGGTACGAGAGGTGGCTGGTGAACTCGTCCTCCGTGATGCCGTAGCCGCCGATGTACGGGATGCCCGCCGCTTCGAGCGGGGCCATGAAGGCGCGGCCGTTCTGGCTGTACGAGCCCACGACGGCGACGGCCTTCTCCTGGACGGCGCGGCGGGCGCAGGTGGCGGCGCCGGACGGGGTGTTCTGTTCGTTGCAGGTGAGGACGCGCAGTTCGTGCCCGTCGATGCCGCCCTGGGAGTTCACCCAGCGGGCGTACGTCTGGGCCATGGCGGGCATGCCGGGCATGTTGGTGGCTCGGGTCTGGTCGGGGGCCCAGGTCATCACGGTGACGGGCTCCCTGGAGCCCCCCGTGGCACCAGGGAGCACGCCACACCCGGTGAGGAGCGACGCGCCGGCCGCCGCGGCGGTGAGGGACGCGAGGAGTGAGGACAGTCGCCTACCGGTCATGAGCACGCACGATTCCGCCTCATGGGTAACGCGGGAGTGTGCACCGTTCAACGGATGGTGACGTCGAGGTGAATTACGGGGGTCGGGGGCTCTAAGGGGAGGGGGTGAATCCGCTTGTCGGTGGGGAACCGTACGATCGAGCGATGTCCAGTACCGTCCCCGGTTCGGTTAACTCTTCCCGTCGCGGCCGTCGCTCCTCCACCATGGGCGGCATGCCGCTCAACGACATGCCGTGGTGGCGCTGGCGCACCAATGTGCGCTCGGCGCTGCACATGCTCTCCGACCCCGGGTTCCACCAGTCCGTCTGGCTCGCCGGCCAGGAGGGGTACGGCGACGTCACCGACGCCGTCTACCGCCTCGTCGAGGACACCTGGCTCGACAGCTGGTCCGCCGAGAAGTACGTCGGCGCGATCTTCCGCGACTCCGCCGAGGCGCAGCTCGTCGACGTCGCCGTCCTGCGGGTGCTGCGGATCCTGCACCAGGTCGGTCCCGACGCGCCCGTCACCGCCTATCAGGAGCACCCCGGGTGGCCCGAGGCCGTCCGCGCGGCGCGCGAGGCGCACGTCCGGCTCGCGACGGCCGACGGGGACGACCCGGACGCGCCGCCGCGGTCCCTGGACGTGCTGCGGATACTGACGCGCGCGTAGCCTCCGGTGGGGTCCGGTGGACGGACTGCGGTGTGGACCGGACGGCGTGTTGTGGCACGCTGTCCGGATGACCGACCAGTATGTCCTCACCCTCTCGTGCCCGGACAAAAAGGGCATCGTGCACGCCGTGTCGAGCTATCTGTTCATCACCGGATGCAACATCGAGGACAGTCAGCAGTTCGGAGACCGGGACACGGGTCTCTTCTTCATGCGGGTCCACTTCACGGCCGAGGCGCCGGTGAATGTGGAGAAGCTGCGGGCGAGCTTCGCGGCGGTGGGCGACTCCTTCCAGATGGACTGGCAGATCCACCGCGCCGAGGAGCGCATGCGGATCGTGCTGATGGTCTCGAAGTTCGGGCACTGCCTGAACGACCTGCTCTTCCGGTCGTCGATCGGGGCGCTGCCGGTGGAGATCGTCGCCGTCGTCTCCAACCACACGGACTTCGCGGAGCTCGTCGCCTCCTACGACCTGCCGTTCCGGCACATCCCCGTCACGAAGGACACCAAGCCGGCGGCGGAGGCGGAGCTGCTGGCGCTGGTGGAGGAGGAGAACGTCGAGCTGGTCGTTCTCGCGCGGTACATGCAGGTGCTCTCCGACGAGCTCTGCAAGCGGCTCTCCGGGCGGATCATCAACATCCACCACTCCTTCCTGCCGAGCTTCAAGGGCGCGAAGCCGTACCACCAGGCGCATGCGCGGGGCGTGAAGCTGATCGGGGCGACGGCGCACTATGTGACGGCGGATCTGGATGAGGGGCCGATCATCGAGCAGGAGGTGGAGCGGGTGGGGCACGAGGTGACGCCCGATCAGCTGGTGGCGGTCGGGCGGGACGTGGAGTGTCAGGCGCTGGCGCGGGCGGTGAAGTGGCATGCGGAACGCCGCATCCTCCTCAACGGCCGCCGCACGGTCGTCTTCGCGTAGCCGCAGCACCGTTGTAGCCGGCTAGCTCCCCAGCGCGCTGCCCCCGCCCGGGGCCCGAGCGCCCGCCGCCGCTCCGTTGTGGGCAATCGTTCCGCTGGGGCGGAACGGGTGGGCACAACGGAACGGCACCCTGCGCGGGTGCCTCCGCACACGTCCCTGACCCGCACCGGTACGGCGTCGTACAGCAGGTGCGGGTTCAGGCGCGGAAAGCCTAGGCCCGGCAGGGGGCGCCGTCCCGTGTGCCCACCCGTCCCGCCCCTAGCGGGACGCATGCCCACACGGGGGTGGGGGCGGGGGTGGGTCTCCGGGCGCATGCCCACACGGGGGTGCGGCGGAGGGCGCCGTCCTGCGGGCGCGGGCGCACGCGAGGGGTGCGACCCCAGGGCGCCCTCGCAGGGGGGTGTGACGGAGGGTCCCGCCCCGCCCCCGTGTTACAAGCGGCTCAAAGATGCTGCTGCCTTCAGGATGTCCTGGATGGCTTGGCGGTCGCCGTCTTGGCCGGCGGCTGCTTCTTCGGGGGAGATGTGGCCGGCTACCAACTGGCAGAATTCGACGCCGTCCATGGCTACCTGGGCGACGGTGTGGTCGGGGGAGCCTAGGGCGGCGGGGGAGTCCAGGGGGATGTACCAGTGGCCGCCGCCCGCGCCTTCGACCTCCAAGTGGAGCGAGCGGCCGGGGGCGCCCGCGGCCACCAGGTGGGTCGGCGGGGCCGCGAGGCCCGCGCGGCGGCGGTGGGCGACGGCGGCGGGGAGGAGGCGGGCCGCGAGGTCGATCATGCCGTGCAGGTGCGGGCCGCTGGGCGGGTCGTAGGGGTAGGCCACCGCGTTCGCGATGTCGTCCGCGTGGACCCAGCACTCGAAGGCCCGCTCCAGCAGCGCGTCCTTCATGGGGAGGGCGAAGTCGCCGTAGGTGACCGTGAGGTCCGAGACGCCGCGGCCCGCGAACGACACCGTCCGGATCAGGGTGTGGCTCTGGTCCCGCCACGGCGCCCGCAGCGCCCGGTTCGGCGGCCGGTCCAGCGCCTCCCAGAACGCCTCGGTCCGCTCCGTCGGCGACAGCTCGGGCACGTCGGGCCCCAGCGGGTCGTCGAGCCCGAGCGCGCCCGACACCAGGCCGTCGACCGCGAGGAGGTGCCCGATCACCCCGGCGACGGTCGACTTCCGCCGCACCTGGCGGTCCTCCTCGTACCACTTGAGCCGTACCGGCGTGTGCCACTCCGACTCGCCGATGTCCCGCAGCAGCGCGTCGAGCCGCGCGGTCTCCGCGTCGTACGGCGTCGCCCACGCGGGCACGGGGATGCGGGCCGGGCGGCGGCCCAGACAGTTCTCCAGGACCCGCGACCGCAGCAGCGGGTCGAGGTCCAGGTCCCGGTCCTCGTGCAGCAGCGTCACCGCGTCCCGCAGCCGCAGCGCCTCCTCCGCGCACGGCGCGCACGCGGTCAGGTGCTCCTCGACCGCCCGCGTCTCCGCGCCGGAGCACGCCGAAAGCGCCCAGGCCCCGAGCAGGGACTTGAGCACCGTGTGGGAGAGCACCAGGGGCGGAGCCACCGGCTCCGTCAGGTCCGCGTGGTCGTCGGCGGCCGCCCGCGGGCCCGGTATCCAGGGGGCGCGTGCGAGGTCGTCGCCCTCGCCGTTCGCCCCCGTCACAGCGCCCGTCCGTAGCCGCCCGGCGGCCCGTCGACCGGGCGGGTGTTCGCCGTGGAGAGGAGCTGGAGGCCGAGCCGCAGCCGGCGGCGGGCCTCCTCGTGGCTGATGGAGAGGTCGGCGGCGGTCTGGCGGTAGTCCCGCCGCTGGAAGTACGCCAGTTCGAGCGCCTTGCGGAGCGGGGCCGGCATGGAGGTCACGATGTAGTCGGCGCGGGCCGCGACGGAGGCCCGGCGCACCTTGGCCTCCAGCTCCTCCGCCGAGCCGACGCCGGTCTCCGCGTACGCCGTCGTCTCGGTCTGGCGCAGCCGGTGCACGGCCTGCCGCTGGGTCAGCCGGGCCACCCACGAGCGCAGGTTGCCCTGGCGGGGGTCGTACGCGTCGGGGTTCTCCCAGATGTAGCCGAAGACCTCCCGGGTGACCTGGTCGGCGGCCTGGTCGTCGTCGAGGACGCGGTGGGCGAGGCTGTGGACGAGGGAGGCGAAGCGGTCGTACAGCTCGCCGAGGGCCGCGGCCTCACCGCGCGCGAGCCGCTGCTGCATCCTGCGGTCCCAGCGCGGTGGTGTGTCGTTCGCCATCCGAGCCCTCCACCTTCCGCTTCCGCTTCCGCTTCCGCTTCGCCGCTTCCGCGCCTCGCCCGCCGTCGGTCCCTGTCCTGTCCGTCACCCCAAACTAGTGCGAGGGGCCGACAACGCATGCCTGTTTGCCGCAAGTGCGGCCTTCACGCAGGAGCGGATGGTAAGGAAAGCGTCATACCCGGCTCAAGGGGTTTCGGCCAGGGCCCCCGGGGCAGGCGCCCGACCGTGACGACGATCGAGGCCCACGAGAACGACCGCGGTGGATGGACGGTGCTGAGCCTGCGCGGCGAGCTGGATCTGGTGACCTCGCCGCTGATACGGCGGCGGGTGCACGACGCCGTCGCCGCCGGGCGGCACGACCTCGTCGTCGACCTGTCCGGGGTGCTGTTCTGCGACTCCAGCGGGATCGGCGTGCTGGTCGGAGTCCGTCGGCTGCTGCGCTCCTGCGGCGGGCGGCTGCGGCTGGTCCTTCCCGAGGCGGAGGAGGGCCAGAGCCATGTCGCCAAGGTCTTCGCCGCGCTCGGCGTGACCCGCCTCTTCGAGGTGTACGAGGACGTGGCGGGGGCCCTGGCGGGTGAGGAGTCCACCGTCGTACGGGTCCCGGAGCCCCGGTTCAGGCCGGCCCCGCCCCCCGCGGACCCGCTGCCGCCCCGGGCCACTCCCGGTCTGCTGCCCCGAACCGCTCCCTGAGCTTGTACTTCAGGACCTTCCGCAGGGTCTCGTTGCGTGGCAGGGCGTCCACCACCTCCAGCTGCTCCGGCAGCTTGTGGACGGACAGCCCGGCCGCGCGCAGGAAGGCGGTCAGCCCCTCCAGGGTGAGCGGCGGGGCGCCCTCGGGCTGCTCGACGACCGCGCAGACCCGTTCGCCGCGTTCGGCGTCGGGGAGGCCGATGACGGCGGCGTCGCCGACGGCCGGGTGCTCGTGGAGCAGGTCCTCGATCTCCTTGGCCGAGATGTTCTCGCCTTTGCGGATGATGATGTCCTTGATCCGCCCCGTGAGGACGAGGTGGCCGCTCGGGGTCAGGTGCCCGACGTCGCCGGTGATGAGGAAGCCGTCCTCGTCGAAGGCGGCGGCGTTCTGCGCCGGGTCGAGGTAGCCGCGGCAGACGGCCTCGCCGCGCAGCCGTATCTCGCCGGAGCCGGTGACGCGGATCTCCATGGCGGCGGGCGGCCGGCCCTCGGTGGTGGCGAGGTTGTCGGTGGTGTCCTCGGGGTCGCCCATGGTGATCATGGGGACCTCGGTCATGCCGTAGCCGTGGGTGAGCTGGCAGCCCAGCTCCTTGCGCACCGCGTGGTAGACCTCGGGCGGCTTGGGCGCCCCGCCGCCGGCGAGCAGCCGCAGGGTGGGGATGACGGGCTCGCCGGGGTTCTTGCGCTGCTCGGCGAGGAACATCGAGTAGAAGGCGGTGGAGCCGCCGGCGACGGTGACGCCGTGCCTGCGGTACTCGGCCAGCGAGTCGGGCAGCGCGAACTGTTCGAGCATCACGGCGGGGAAGCCGTAGAGCAGCAGCATCACCGTGTAGTCGGGCCCGGCGATGTGCGCGTACGGGAAGGCCATCGAGCCGACGTCCTCGGCGGTGAGGCGCAGCGCGTGGGCGAGGCAGGCGCCGCCGGCGAGGAGCGAGCGGTCGGTGTGCAGCACGCCCTTGGGGTCCGAGGTGGTGCCGGAGGTCCAGTAGATCCAGCGGACGTCGGTGCCGGAGGAGGGCGGCGGGGGGAGCGTGGCGGGGTCGCCGTCGGGGAGGTCCTCGGGGGCGTACGCCTGGAAGATCCCGCGCGCGCCGAGCCGGCGGGCCATCGCGGTGTGGTCGAAGCCGCGCCAGACGCCGGGCACGGCGACGTACTCGGCGCGGGACTCGCGGAGCGCGAAGCCGACCTCCTTGTCCCGGTAGAAGGGGATGACGGGGGTCTGTACGGCTCCGAGCCTGGCGAGCGCGAAGGAGAGCACGGCGGTCTCCAGGCGGGTCGGCAGCTGCCAGGCGACGACGGTGCCGGGCCGGACGCCCATGGCGTACAGCCCGGCGGCGCAGCGCTCGGCGCGCTCGCGCAGGGCGCCGAAGGTGAGGACGCGGTCGCCCTGGAGGAGGACGGCCCGGTCGGGGCTGAGGTCGGCCCGGCGCTCGACGAGTTCCCAGAGGGTGCGGGACTCGCCCAGCGCCAGGGCCTGTGCGGTCGCGGTCGCGGTCGTCACCGGGGCCTCCATTCCTGGCGGAGTTCCCGTCGGAGTTCCCGTCGGACTTTCCGACGGGATTCCTGACGGAGTGTCAGTTCGTGCGGAGAGCGTAAGGGGCCGGTCCTTGTCGGTCCAGACCCCCGGGGTTAGCCTGACCTCATCGGGATCTGACGATCCATCAGATAACTGGAGGGGTCATGACCGAACTGCCCCGCATCATCAGCGTCGACGACCACGTGATCGAGCCCGCCCACCTCTTCGACACCTGGCTGCCCGCGAAGTACCGCGACCGGGGCCCCAAGGCCCTCACCGCCGGGATCGGGGAGCTCGCCTACGTCGCGGGGAAGTACCAGATCACCATGGACCCGGACGGGCCCCCCACCGACTGGTGGATCTACGAGGACCTCAGGTTCCCGTACAAGCGGAACATCGCGGCCGTGGGCTTCGACCGGGACGACATGACCCTGGAGGGCATCACCCGCGAGGAGATGCGGCGCGGCTGCTGGGACCCCAAGGCGCGCCTCGCCGACATGGACCTGAACCACGTCGAGGCGTCGCTCTGCTTCCCGACCTTCCCGCGCTTCTGCGGCCAGACCTTCGCCGAGGCGCACGACAAGGAGGTCGCCCTCGCGTGCGTGCGCGCGTACAACGACTGGATGGTCGAGGAGTGGTGCGGCGACAGCGGCGGCCGGCTCATCCCGCTCTGCATCATCCCGCTCTGGGACATCGACCTCGCCGTCGCCGAGATCCGGCGCAACGCCGCCCGTGGGGTGAAGGCCGTGACCTTCTCCGAGATCCCCACCCACCTCGGGCTGCCGTCGATCCACTCCGGCTACTGGGATCCGTTCTTCGCGGTCTGCCAGGAGACCGGGACGGTGGTGAACATGCATATCGGATCCAGTAGCCAGATGCCCGCCGCGTCCCCCGACGCCCCGCCCGCCGTCCAGGCCAGCCTCAGCTTCAACAACGCGATGGCCTCGATGATGGACTTCCTCTTCAGCGGCGTCCTCGTGAAGTTCCCCCGCCTCAAGCTCGCCTACAGCGAGGGCCAGATGGGGTGGATCCCGTACGCCCTCGAACGCGCCGACGACGTGTGGGAGGAGCACCGCGCCTGGGGCGGGGTCCGCGACCTCATCCCCGAGCCGCCGTCCACGTACTACTACCGGCAGATCTTCTGCTGCTTCTTCCGCGACAAGCACGGCATCGCGTCCCTGGACGTGGTCGGCCGCGACAACGCCACCTTCGAGACCGACTACCCGCACGTCGACTCGACCTTCCCGCACACCAAGGAGGTCGCCCTCGACCACGTCCAGGGCCTCGACGACGAGACGGTCTACAAGCTGATGCGCGGCAACGCCATCCGCATGCTCGACCTCGGCATCGTCTGATGGACCTCTCCTACACGGAAGAGGAGGAGGAGTTCCGGGCCGGGCTGCGGGCATGGCTCGCCGCCGAGCTGCCCGGACTGCCCGCCCGGCCCGACCCGCTCGACTGGCCGGGCCGCAGGGCGTACGACTGCGGCTGGCAGCGGCGGCTCTACGACGCCGGGTACGGGCACGTGCACTGGGACGCCTCGCCGACCCAGCGGCTGATCTTCCTGGAGGAGACCGAGCGGGCCGGCGCGCCCTACGTCGGCGCCAACTTCGTCGGCCTCCTCCACGCCGGGCCCACCATCGCCGCCGAGGGCACGCCCGAACAGCGGGCCCGGTGGCTGGAGCCCGTCCTGCGCGGCGACGAGGTCTGGTGCCAGGGCTTCAGCGAGCCCGGCGCCGGGTCCGACCTGGCGTCGCTGCGGACCAGGGCCGTACGGGACGGGGACGCGTACGTCGTCACCGGGCAGAAGATCTGGACCTCGCACGCCGAGGTCGCCGACTGGTGCGAACTGCTCGTCCGGACGGACACCGAGGGGCCCAAGCACCGGGGGATCACCTGGCTCGCGCTGCCCATGGACGCGCCGGGCGTCACCGTGCGGCCGCTGCGGACCCTCGCCGGGTCCACCGAGTTCGCGGAGCTCTTCCTCGACGAGGTGCGGGTGCCGGTCGACCACCGGGTCGGGGAGGAGAACGACGGCTGGCGGGTCACCATGGTGACCCTGTCGTTCGAACGCGGCACCGCCTTCGTCGGCGAGGTCGTCGCCTGCCGCCGCCTCCTCGGCGAACTCGCCCGTACCGCGCGGGAGAACGGCCGCTGGGACGACGTGGCGCTCCGCCGCCGCCTCGGCCGGCTCTCCGCCGGGTTCCAGGCGCTGTGGCGGCTCACGCAGCGGAACGTCAGCGAGGCGGAGGCCACCGGCGGGGTCCCCGGCGTCGGCGGCTCCGTCTTCAAGCTGCACTACTCGCACGCGCGCCAGGAGCTGTACGACACCGCCGCCGAAGTCCTCGGCCCCGACGCGCTCGACCTCGACCGGGAGTGGAACCTCGACCGGCTCTCCTCCCTCTCGTACACGATCGCCGCGGGCACCAGCCAGATCCAGCGCAACATCGTCGCCGAGCGGATCCTCGGCCTGCCGAAGGGGCGGTGAGCCGGGCCGTGGACTTCCGACTGAGCCAGGACCAGAAGGACCTCGGGCGAGGCGTACGGGACCTGCTCGCGGGCCGCTTCGGACGGGACGCGCTGCGGGCCGCGGTCGATGCGGACGGGACGCTCGACCGGGGCCTGTGGAAGGAGCTCGGCGACGCCGGGTTCTTCGCCCTGCGGCTGCCCGAGGCCGAGGGCGGGGTGGGGCTCGGGCTGCCGGAGGCGGTGCTGGTCTTCGAGGAGGCGGGGCGGGCGCTGGTGCCGGGGCCGTTGGTGGCGACGCATGTGGCGGCGGGGGATGTGGCGGGCGCCGCGGACGGGACGGTGGTCGTCACGGAGGTCTCGGCCGAGGGGCTGGTTCCTTGGCTGGAGGCTGCGGACGTGGTGCGGGGTCCTGTCGAGGGCGCCGTACCGCTGCGGTCGGTGGATCCGCTTACGCCCCTGCATCGGGTGCCCGGCACCGGGGGTTGTGCCCACCCGTTCCGCCCTGCGGAACGCCTGCCCACAACGGTGCTGCTCCTCGCCGCCGAGCAGGTCGGCACCGCCGCCTGGTGTACCGACGCCGCCGTCGCGTACGCCACGCAGCGGGAGCAGTTCGGGCAGGTGATCGGGGGGTTCCAGGCCGTGAAGCACCTCTGCGCGGGGATGCTGGTGCGGACCGAGCTGGCGCGGGCCGCCGTGCACGCCGCCGCCGTCACCGCCGACCCGGTCGAGATCGCCGGCGCCAAGCTGCTCGCGGACGAGGCGGCCGTGGCGAACGCCCGGGACTGCCTCCAGGTGCACGGCGGGATGGGCTTCACCTGGGAGGCGGACGTGCATCTGCACCTGAAGCGGGCGTGGGTGCGGGCCGCGCTGGTGCTGCCGGGGGACCGGGCGGCGGAGGAGGTGGCCGCCGCACTCTGAACGCCCGAACTGGTGACGGAGCGTGTTCGAATCGACGGGGAGCGTCGATATCGGGTTGTGTCCTTCGGGGGGTCGTCACGGGCCGGACTCGGGGTCCCGCTCCGGTACTCTCCGTGGGATGCGAGTGCTTGTGAGCCCGGCTGGCGCCCCGCGTTCGACTCCCCGCCGCGTGCGTCGCACAGTATGGACCACGCGTACTCCTTCGCGCTGGAATATGCCCGAAGCGCTTGTTGCGGTGACTGTACGTCAACCATGCTGTCTCACAAGGGAATCACGTTCCGTAAAGGTGTGTCCGCCGGTTCGGATGGTGTGAACGGTGCAGGTGCTTCAGGTGCAGTTGGAAGTCGGGCCCGACCCGGCGGAGGTGGGGCGTGCGCGCAGGTGGGCCCGGAGACGGCTGGCCGGCTCCGGGATAGGGGAGGACGAGCCGCTGGCGGAGACGCTGGTGCTGCTCATCTCCGAGCTCGTGACCAACGCGGTGGTGCACACGGGCTGTCCGGCCGTGCTGCGGATGCTCTTCGCGGCGGAGGGCGGGGTGCGGGTCGAGGTCGCCGACCGGAGCGGGATGCCGCCCCGGCCCCGGCACGCCGCCGGAGAGGACACCAACGGGCGCGGTCTGGAGCTGGTGGACGGCCTCGCCGACCGGTGGGGCTGGCAGCCGGAGGGCGCCGGGAAGAGCATCTGGTGCGAGGTCGACCGCACGCCCGCCGCGCCCGCGCCCGGGGAGGGCGTCAGCTCACCCGGACGGGTGCGCTGTTGACGGTTCGTTCCGTTTTGCCCACCCTGGGGTGAGCGATTCGTGGCGAGGGGAGCCGAGGGCCGTGGGCCCTCGGCATGTGCGGGTCGCGGCCGGGTGGCGGCGGTCCGTGCCGTGCTCGGGGCGCGCGCGAGCGCGCCGCCACCCGTGAGCCTCCCTGAAGCTTCCTGAACCTTCCCGGACCTCTCCGGACCTTCCTGGGCGCCCTCAGAACAGCGCGACCGGCGCCACCGGCGTTCCCGTGCCGCCGACGAAAGGTTCCGGCATCGCGGAGAGCAGGAAGGCGTAGCGCTCTTCTTGTGCACAGGCTGTGGACAACTCTTCCAGGTTCCAGTTCTGCCCCTGGAGCATCCCCATCTCGACCAGGTCCAGCGCGTGCACGCCCAGCCACAGGTCCTCGATCTCCGGCGGGAAGATCTCGAAGGTGAGCGTGTCGTTCGCGACGGCGGCGACGTCCCGCGCGTGGAACCACTCGGGCGTACGGATCGAGAGCCCGGGCGAGGGGAACGCGTACCCGTGCCTGTCCCCGGCCAGGTACAGCTGGATCTGCCCCGTCCGTACGAGGACGAGGTCGCCGGCCCGTACGGTCACCCGCCCGAACTCCGCCGCCTCGTCCAGGTCCTCCGGCGTCACCGCGTGGTCGCCGGGCAGCCGGTCCACGCCCTTCGCCGCCGCCACGTCGAGCAGGACCCCGCGGCTGACGACGTGCCGGGCCGTGTGGATGCCGCTGTAGGCGGCGCGCCCGTGCGGGGTGATGGTGTCGGCGGGGCGGCCGTTGTAGATCCGGCCCGAGTGCGAGGCGTGGGTGAGGGCGTCCCAGTGGGTGCCGGCCTGGAGGCCCAGGGTCGCCGCGTCGTCGCTGGTGGCGACCGTGCCGGGGCCGAAGAGCTCCTGGTTGACCTGGACCATGACGTGGAGCGGGTTGACCCGGCCCGGGATCATCCCGGTCTGCACGCCGTCCTGCCGCAGCTCCACGGCGAGGGGGACGCGGCGGCCGGTGCGGACGGTCGCGGCGGCCTCGCGGACCACCGCGTCGGAGATCAGGTTCAGTGTCCCGATCTCGTCGTCCTGGCCCCAACGGCCCCAGTTGTTCACGCGCTTGGCGATCTCGTGGAAAGCGGCGGGGAGGGACATCGGGGCCTCCGGGGTCTTGTTTTCCGGTATCTGACGACCCATAGAATCTAACGGACCGTCAGAAACTGCGGGAAGGGGCCGGAGATGGGGAACTTCTTGGCGGGCAAGGTCGTCGCCGTGACCGGAGCGGGGCGCGGCATCGGCCGCGCGGTCGCCCTCGCGTGCGCCGCCGAGGGGGCGAAGGTCGTCGTCAACGACTACGGCGTCTCCATCGAGGGCGCCGAGCCGACGAGCGACGTGGCCGTCTCCGTCGTCAAGGAGATCGAGGCGGCGGGGGGCACGGCGGTCGCCGTCGCCGACGACATCTCCACGATGGCGGGCGGACAGCGGCTCGTGGACGTGGCGCTCGCGGAGTACGGGCGGATCGACGGGGTCGTGTGCGTCGCGGGCATCCTGCGCGAGCGGATGCTCTTCAACATGACGGAGGAGGAGTGGGACCCGGTGGTCGCCACCCACCTCAAGGGCACCTTCACCGTCTTCCGCGCGGCGGCGGCGGTGATGCGCAAGCAGGGGTCGGGGGCGCTGATCGGCTTCACGAGCGGCAACCACCAGGGCTCCGTGGCGCAGGCCAACTACTCGGCGGCCAAGGGCGGGATCATCTCGCTCGTACGGAGCGCGGCGCTCGGGCTGCACAAGTACGGGGTCACCGCGAACGCGGTCGCGCCCGTCGCCCGGACCCGGATGTCCGCCAACGTGCCCATGGAGCTCAAGGAGATCGGCGAGCCGGAGGACGTCGCCGCGCTCGTCGTCTACCTGCTCAGCGAGCGGGCCCGCGCCGAGTCCATCACCGGCCAGGTCTACACGATCGCCGGCCCCAAGATCGCGGTCTGGGCGCAGCCCCGGGAGCTGCGGGCCGGATACGCGGAGGGGGGCGCCTGGACGCCCGAGCGCATCGCGGACTTCCTGCCGGGGACGGTCGGGACGGACCCGATGCCGATGCTGGCGCGGCTGGAGGAGATGGCCCGCGCGGCGGCGGAGGGCTCCCGCCCGAACCAGTAAGTCCACGGCACTCAGGAGAGGGAGAGGGAGGGATCGGCGTGCGCGGTGTGGTGTTCGACGGGAAGAGCGTCGAGGTCGTCACGGATCTGGAGGTGCGGGACCCCGGTCCCGGCGAGGTGCTGGTGGGGATCAGGGCCGCCGGGCTCTGCCACAGCGATCTGTCCGTCATCGACGGGACGATCCCCTTCCCGCCGCCCGTCGTGCTCGGGCACGAGGGCGCCGGGGTCGTCGAGGCGGTCGGGGAGGGAGTGACGCACGTGGCCGCCGGGGACCACGTGGCGCTGTCCACGCTCGCCAACTGCGGCGCCTGCCCCGACTGCGACGCCGGCCGGCCCACCATGTGCCGGAAGGCGATCGGGATGCCCGGAGAGCCGTTCTCGCGCCAGGGCAGGCCGCTCTTCCAGTTCGCCTCGAACTCGTCCTTCGCCGAGCGGACGGTCGTGAAGGCGGTGCAGGCCGTGAAGATCCCCCGGGACGTGCCGTTCCCGTCCGCCGCCCTGCTCGGCTGCGGCGTGCTCACCGGCGTCGGAGCCGTACTCAACCGGGCGAAGGTGGCGCGCGGCGACACCGTCGTCGTCATCGGCACCGGCGGCATCGGCCTCAACGTCATCCAGGGCGCCCGGATCGCCGGCGCGCTCACGATCGTCGCCGTCGACACCAACCCGGCCAAGGAGGAGGCGGCCCGGCGCTTCGGGGCCACGCACTTCCTGCCCTCGGCGGACGGCGTGAAGGACGTGCTGCCGACCGGCGCCGACCACGTCTTCGAGTGCGTCGGCCACACCGGGCTCGTCCGCACCGCGATCGACCTCCTCGACCGGCACGGACAGGCGGTGCTGCTCGGCATGACCTCACCCAAGGCAGAGGCGAGCTTCCCGCCGGCCGCGATGTTCCTCGACAAGTCGATCCTCGGCTGCCGGTACGGCTCCTCCCGCCCCCAGAAGGACATCCCGCTCTACGCCGAGCTCTACCGCACCGGCGCCCTCCTCCTCGACGAACTCGTCACCGCCTCCTACCCGGTGGAGGAGTTCGACCGCGCCCGCGAGGACGCGGAGGCCGGGAAGGTGGCCCGGGGCGTCCTCGTCTTCTGAGATCGCTTCTTCGAGTTCTTCACACACTCCGCGTATTCCGGGTGCGACCGGCCGGTGTCGATCAGTACGGTCACCGGCATGTCGTACCGCGAGCTGGCCACCCGTCCCGTCCTCACCTGGTGCGCCGTCACCACCGCGGCCCGGATGCCGGTGGCCATGGCGCCGCTGGCCCTGGTCTTCCTGGTGCGGGAGGGGCCCGGGGGCTACAGCCTCGGGGCGGTGCTGGCCGCCGTGTACGTGGTCGGGGAGATCGTCGCCGCGCCGGTGCTCGGCCTGCGGATGCGGGCCGAGCGGGCGCGGCCGCAGATGGCGGCCGGACTCGCGGTGGGCGCGGCGGGGTTCGTCGCGCTCGGGCTCCTGCCCGGCGCGCACCCGGTGGTCCTCGGCGGGCTCGCGTTCCTCGCCGGGGCCGGGCCCGTGGCCGTCTCCGCCGGGCTGCGGGCCCTGCTCACCAGCATGGTGCGGGAACGGTCCGTCACCCAGGCGCTGAGCCTCGAATCCATGCTGACCTTCGGGATCTGGGCCGCCGCGCCCGCGCTCACCACCGGGCTCGCGCTCGGCGCGGGGCCCGCCGTGCCGCTGCTGCTCCAGGGCGGGCTGATGGCGCTCGGGCTGGCCGGGATGTGGCTGCTGCCCGCCGGGTGGGCGGCCCAGGCGCAGGCGAAGGACCCGGCGGCCCGGCGGGCGCTGCTCGCCGCGTGGCCGGTGTACGTGCTGGGCGCCGCGTCGCTGACGCTGCTCGCGCTCGCCGAGCTGATCCTGCCCGCCCTCCTCGAACAGCGCGGGATCGGCATCGGCTGGGCGGGCCCCCTGCTCGCCGGCTTCTCGATCGGCTCGGTCGCCGGATCCTTCTTGTACGGGCTCCGCTCCGACTGGCCCGGACCGCTCGCGGTGCAATCGCTCCTGCTCGTCCTCGGGGTGACCGCCGGGGTCGCGCTGGTGGCGCTGCTGCCGGGGGCCCTCGTCATCGGCGCCGCGCTGATCGCGGCGGGGCTGCTCCAGGCGCCGGCCATGCTGACCCGGAACCTGGCGCTGCGGCGGGTGCTGCCGCCGTCCGCGCTGGCCGCCGGGTACTCGATGATGTACGCGGCCGTGGGCGCCGGTTACGCGGCGAGCGGCACCCTCGCGGGCGGGCTGCTGAAGGTGGTGGCGCCGTCGACGGCGATCCTGTGCGGGGTGGGCCTGACGCTGCTGCTCGTCGCCGTCGCGGCCCTCGGCGAGCGGCGCCTCGTGCGGAACCGGCGGCGCGAGGCGCCGCGTCCGGAGGAGGAGAAGTCCGTGCGCGCTCTCGACGTGAGGAACCCCTGATGGAACTCCGCAGGCCGTCCGTCCTGCTCGCGCCCCTCGCCCTGGCGTCCCTGCTGGTGTCCGGGTGCAGCGGCGGCGACCCGAAGCCGTCGGCCACCCCGTCGGTGTCCGCCTCGTCGGGGTCCGCCACGGGAGCGCCGGCGGAGAAGAAGCAGGAGAAGCAGAAGGTGCAGAAGGAGCAGGGCGACCGGGCGCGGGAGGCCGTCGGCTCCTGGGAGGACCCGGACTTCCTTGAGGCCGGGGTCGCTCCGGTCGCGGAGGGCGGGCACGTCCGTGCCGCGCTGGTCCGGGGGAGGACGTACCGGCTCTCGGTGGCCTGCGTCGGGACGGGGGCGGTGAAGCTGACCGTCGCGGACCTGGCCCCGGAGACCGTGAAGTGCGACGGGGTCGCCGACCGGCGGCACATCCGGGACGCCCCGGCGCGGCTGCGGGTCACGGTCACCGGCGCCGCCGGGGCGACCGGCATGGTCGCCTGGCAGATCGACTCCGTCCCGTCCGCCGACGGTACGGACCGGACCGCTCAGGGCGACGGCGGTGACGACGGTGACGACGCGGAGACGCCCAAGCGGAAGGTGCGCCGGTAGGCGGTCGGCGTGACGCCGATGGCCGTCATGAGGTGGACCCGGAGGGACTGGGCGGTGCCGAAGCCGGAGTCCTGGGCCACCCGGTCGACCGGGAGGTCGCTGGTCTCCAGGAGGTGACGGGCCCGCTCGACGCGCTGCTGGGTGAGCCACTGGCCGGGGCTGACGCCGACCTCGTCGCGGAAGCGGCGGGTGAAGGTGCGGACGCTCATCGCCTCCCGCTCGGCCAGGTCCCGCAGCTGGATCGGCTCGTGGAGGTGGGCGAGCGCCCACGCGCGGGCGGCGGTCGTGGTGTGGGTGCCGGTCTCCGGGAGGGGGCGGGCGATGTACTGGGCCTGGCCGCCGTCCCGGTGCGGCGGGACGACCGTGCGGCGGGCCACGTCGTTGGCGACCGCCGTGCCGTGGTCGCGGCGGACGATGTGCAGGCACAGGTCGAGTCCGGCGGCGACGCCCGCCGAGGTGAGCACGTCGCCGTCGTCGACGAAGAGGACGTCGGCGTCGACCCGTACGGTCGGGAAGAGCCGCTGGAAGTGGTCGGCGGACGCCCAGTGGGTGGTGGCCGGGCGTCCGTCGAGCCAGCCGGCGGCGGCGAGCACGTAACCGCCCGTGCAGATCGCGACGAGCCGGGTGCCGGGCCGGACGTGCGCGAGGGCGGCGGCCAGGTCGGCGGTGAGCCTGCCCTCCTCGTAGACCGGGCCCAGTTCGTACGAGGCGGGGATCACGACCGTGTCCGCCGTGGCCAGCGCCTCCGGTCCGTGCTCCACGTGCACGGCGAAGTCGGCGTCGGTCGGCACCGGTCCGGCGGTCACCGCGCAGGTCACGATCTCGTACAGCGGCCGCCCCTGGGGGTCCTTGGCACGGCCGAAGATGCGGTGCGGGATGCCCAGCTCGAAGGGGAGCAGCCCGGGCAGGGCGAGGACGACGACGCGGTGCGGCGGTGGCGGCATGGGCATTCCTCTGGAAAAAGCAGTGGTGGTCCAGACCACTCGGTGGTACGACTGACTGTCCGTGACGGACAACACGTACAAGTCTGCGGCCGACGCGCTGATTCCCCTGCCGGTCGAGCCGCCCGCACTCTGGAACCGTAACTTCCGGCTCTTCTTCACCGCCCGTGCCGCCGCCGTGCTCGGCGAGGGGATGGTCCCCGTCGCCTTCGCCGCGGGACTCCTCGGCGCGGGCCGTCCCGGCTCCTCCGTCGGCTACGCGCTCGGTCTGTGGACCGCCGCGTTCGCCGTCTTCGTCCTCTTCGGCGGCGTCCTCGCCGACCGCTTCACCGCGCGCCGCATGATGATCACGGCCGATCTGCTGCGGCTGCCCGGTGCCGCGCTGCTCGCGGTCGCCTTCGCGGTCGGCAGTCCGCCGCTGTGGGCGGTGTACACGCTCTCGGTCGTGGCCGGTGTCGGCGCCGCGCTCTTCCAGCCGGGCGTCGCCTCGACCATCCCGCGCATCGCCCCCGACGTGCAGCGCGCCAACGCGGTCCTGCGGGTGGTGGAGGCGCTGATGACGATGGCGGGGCCGGCGCTCGCGGGCCTCCTCGTCGCGCTCTGGAACGCGGGCGCGGCCTTCGCCGCCAACGCCGCGACCTTCGCCGTCAGCGCCGTCTGCTTCCTGCTGATGCGGCTCCCGGCCGCCCCCGCCGACGAGCGGGTGCGGGGTTCGTTCGGTGCGGAACTGGCGCTCGGGTGGCGGGAGTTCCGCTCGCGGAGCTGGCTGTGGGGGGTCATCTCCATCTGGACGGTGTACGGGCTGACCGTGGCGGGGCCGATGGTGCCGCTGACCGCGAGCCTGGTCACCGGTGAGCACGGCTCGGCGGTGTACGGCGTGCTGATGGCGGTCAACGGCGCGGGCAGCGCCCTCGGCGGCCTCCTCGCCCTGCGGATCCGCCCCCGCCGCCCCCTCGCCTCCGGCGCCGTCGCCCTCCTCGGGCTCCCGGTGAACCTGGCGCTCCTCGGCCTCGGCGCGCCGGTCGCGGTGCTGGGGGCGGGGCAGTTCGTGGCGGGTACGGCGTTCGCGTACTGGCTCGTCATGTGGTCGACGGCCGTCCAGACGCATGTGCCGCAGGAGGCGCTGAACCGGATGCACGCCTACGACGTGGCCGGATCCCTGCTGATGATGGGCGTCGGGCGCGCGCTGTCCGGGCCGGTCGCGGGGCTGGTGGGCACGGAGGCGGTCCTGCTCACGGGGGCGGGGATCGCGGTGCTGGTGGTGGCGGCGCTGCTGGCGGTCCGGCCGATCAGGAACCTGCCCCGGCTCGTGTAGCGGGCTTGGCCCGATCCGTTGGAAAGCTGGCACTCGGGCCAATGGTGGGGGCGGGGTTCCGGCCAGCATGCTCGATGGCATGGCCCAGACAACGGAGCACCGCCCCTCCACCCCCGCCCGCACCCCCCGCACGCCACGCTTCCACCGTGCCTGGTCCGTCGCCGCGGTCACCTTCGTCACGATCATCGGCGCGGCCGCCTTCGCCTCCCTGCCGGGCCTGCTCATCGAGCCGCTCCACACCGAGTTCGACTGGTCGCGCGGCACGATCGGCTTCGCGGTCTCCGTCAACCTCGCCCTGTACGGCCTGACGGCGCCCTTCGCCGCCGCGCTGATGGACCGCTTCGGCATCCGCAGGGTCGTCGCGGTCGCCCTCTCGGTCATCGCGCTCGGCTCCGTGCTCACGGTCTGGATGACGGCGGCCTGGCAGCTCGTGCTCCTGTGGGGCGTCCTCGTCGGCCTCGGCAGCGGCTCCATGGCACTCGCCTTCGCCGCGACCGTCACCAACCGCTGGTTCACCGCCCGCCGCGGCCTCGTCACCGGCGTCCTCACGGCCGCCGGCGCCTCCGGGCAGCTCGTCTTCCTGCCGCTCCTCGCCTGGCTGGTCGAGGACCACGGCTGGCGCCCGGCCGCCGTGACCGTCGCCCTCTCGGCGCTCGCCGTCGTCCCGTTCGTCTGGCTGCTGCTCCGCGACCACCCGGCGGACGTCGGACTCGCCCCGTACGGCGGGGAGTACGCCGAGAAGCCCGCCCCCGTGCGGGGCGCGGCCCGCCGCGCGGTCACCGTCCTCCTCAAGGCGGCCCGCACCGGCCCCTTCTGGCTCCTCGCGGGCACCTTCGCGATCTGCGGCGCCTCCACGAACGGCCTGGTGAAGACCCACTTCGTGCCCGCCGCGCACGACCACGGCATGCCGGTCACGGCCGCCGCGGGACTCCTCGCCGTCATCGGCGTCTTCGACGTCGTCGGCACGATCGCCTCCGGCTGGTTCACCGACCGCTTCGAGGCCCGCCGCCTGCTCGCCGTCTACTACGCCCTGCGCGGCGTCTCGCTCCTCTTCCTCCCGCTGCTCCTGGCCCCGGCCGTCCACCCGCCGATGATCTTCTTCATCGTCTTCTACGGCCTCGACTGGGTCGCGACCGTCCCGCCCACGATCGCCCTCTGCCGCGAGCACTACGGCGAGGACTCCGCGATCGTCTTCGGCTGGGTCCTCGCCTCCCACCAGATAGGCGCGGCCGTGGTCGCCTTCGCCGGCGGAGTCGCCCGAGACGTCTTCGGCACCTACGACATCGTCTGGTACGCCTCGGGCGCCCTCTGCGCGGCCGCCGCCCTCATGTCCCTCGTCATCCGCCGCCGCCAGGCATGATGGACGCATGGGGAGTTGGCGGAACAAGCCGTGGCTGCTGTGGGCGGCCCTGATGGTGCCGGCGGCGGCGACGATCGCCGGAATGGGCACGTACACGCGGGTCTTGGGCCCTGAGGACGCGCCGAGGCCGTCGCGGGCGGACCTGGTGGGGCGGTACGAGGACGGGGACGGGGGTGTGGTGACGCTGAAGGCGGACGGCAAGGTGGCGCTGTCGGGCGTCAAGTACATGTTCGAGGTCACGAAGGAGGACGGTTCCGGATACGGTTTCCCGAAGCGGTGCCATGACCAGGACGCGAACTGGGCGTTCACCGAGTCCCGTCCGCGCTGGAGCCATGTGGTGAGCATCGGGACCGACTGCGGCGTCGGGATGAACTGGATGCAGTGGGACGTGATCGGCACCCCGTCCGCCCCGGAGATCGTCTACTGGACGTCCGACCCCGGCTCCTCCGACAGCCGCCGCGTCCTCACCCGCCGCTGAACCCCCCGAACCGCCCCCGGTGGAAGAGCAGCGGCTCGCCGCCCTCCTCCACGGCGCCCAGCGCCTCCACCCGCCCCACCACGATCAGATGGTCACCCCCGGTGTGGACGGTGGTGATCGTGCAGTCGATCCAGGCGGGTACGCCGGTGAGCCGGGGGGCGCCGGTGACGGGGGTGGGGGTCCATGCGACGCCCGCGAACTTGTCGGCGCCGCTGACGGCGAAGGCGCGGCAGAGGGGGCCCTGCTCGGCGCCGAGGATGTTGACGCAGAAGGTGCCGGCGGCGGCGATGCGGGGCCAGGTGGTCGAGGTGCGGGCGACCATGAAGGCGACCAGTGGGGGGTCGAGCGACAGCGAGGCGAAGGACTGGCAGGCGAAGCCGGTCGGGCCGGTCGTGTCGGTGGTCGTGACGAGGGTGACGCCGCTCGCGAAGTGGCCGAGCACGCGGCGGAACTCCGCCGGGTCGAGGGGCGCCCGTTCGTCCTCGCGCACGGCCCGCAGGGCGGGCCGGGAGAGGGGTTCGACGGCCGTGGGCGCTCCGGCCGCTCTCAGGTGTCGGACGGCGGTGGCCGCCATCCCCGCGTGTCCCATCATGCGAAGCATTGAAACTGACGCAGCGTCAGATGGGAACACCCGGGGAGGCGGCACCGCGGACTATCCGGCGACGGCGCCCGTCGCGCGGGTCCAGGCGTACCCGGAGGTGTGCCCGGTGCGGTGGGCCGTCACCTTGACGGTGATCTTCTGCCCGCGCTGCGCCTTGGCGAGCGTGAGGGTCGCGCGCGTCGCGCCGCTGATCGCCCGCCCGTTGGCGTACCACTGGTACGTGTACGAGGTCGGCGCGGGCGTCCAGGCGCCCCGGTTCAGGCTGAGCGTCCGCCCGACCCGGACGGTGCCGCTGAGCGCGGGCGCCTTCGTCGCCTTCGGCGCGACCCCCGCCACGACGGTGGCCGCGGCGGACGTCGCCGCGCCGCTGAGGTGCCCGGTGCGGTGCGCGGTGACGGTCACGGTCAGCTTCTTGCCGAGGACCCCGGCGGTCGGCACGTACGCGTACCCGGTCGCCCCGGAGATCGCGACCCCGTTGGCCCGCCACTGATAGGCGTAAGAGCTGGCCACAGGCGACCAACTCCCCGCCATCGCCAGCACCCGCCCCCCGACCCGAGCGCTCCCCGACAGATAGGGCACCCGCGTCACCTTGGGCGCGACACCCTTCACGACGACGGCCCCGCTGGTCGCGGTCCCGTTCGGGTGGCCGACCTTGCGCGCGGTCACCGTCACCGTCAGCCGCTTCCCCTGGAGCGCCGCGGGAATCGTGTAGGTGGAGGCCGTGGCGCCGGAAAGGGCGACGCCGTCGGCCTTCCACTGGTACGCGTACCCCTCGGGCGTGGCCGACCACGGGCCCGGATCGGCCGTCACCTTCGCGCCCACGGCGACCGTGCCCGTGATGGCGGGCGCGTCGTTCGAGCCGAGCGGGGCCACGACGGTGATCGGGGCGGCCCGGTGCTCCATACCCCTGCGCGAGTCCACGCGCAGGGTCAGCCGGCGCCCCGTCGGAGCACCGGTCAGGTCCAGCGCCACGACCATGCTGCGGCGGTCGGCCGCGACGGAGACCGTGGTGGACTCGGCCCCCTGGTAGTAGAGGCCCGGCTCCTCGTACGCCCCCACGACGACCTGCGTCCGGCTGCTGAGCGAGGTGCCGGTGACGGTCATCGTGATCTTCCCGGCGCCGACCGTGCCCGGGGTCACCGACCTCACCGACCAGGGCACGAGGCCGCAGACGCCCTCGCCGACGGTGCAGTCGGCCTCCGCCCGGAGCGGGGTGGGGGACGTCCAGGGCCGATCGGCCAGCCCGAGCACGAGGGTCGTCGGGCGGGACTCCCGCTCGTGGCCCCACACCTTGCACTCGTACTGCGAGGTGTTGTACTCGGCGTACCGCTCGCACGCGTTCCCCTGGATGAAGGGGTCGTACAGCACCGCCTTGGGCCGGTTCGGGGACGAGCCCGCGGACGGGAAGCGCACCGTGAACTCGTCGTTCGCGGCGGTCGGCAGCACCACGCAGAGCGCGGACTTCTCCTCGCTCAGCGTGCCGACGAGAGGACCGAAGCCGTCGCTCACGTCGGAGAGCCGGGCGCACTCGGGCGGAGGGCCCGCGGCGGTGGCGATCCGCAGGGCGTCGACGCGGTGGGCGGGCAGGGCCGACCCCGATTCCGGCACGGAGACCACCTGATACCGGGTGGAACCGGTGGGGAAGCACGCCGTCGTGTCGATCCCGCAGACCTCCGCGCCGTTCGCGTCGTACACGTGGAGCCGCACGGTGGTGTCCCCGGCGCCCCGGAGGGCGAAGTGGACCCTGTCCCCGGCGGCGGCGGTCACCTGGTGGCAGCGCAAGGCATCGGCCGGACCGGCCGGAGCGGCGAGGGACGGGCCGCCGATGGCGGCCACGGGGCCGCTCGGACAGCCCTTGGCGGTGGCGGTGACATCCCTGCGGACCACGCTGTACGTGCCCGGCACGTCATGGCCCTGGAAGAAGACGGTGTGCGCCACGCCCGGCGTCAGGGCGCACCCCCGGTTCGAGGAGTGCCCCTCGATCTCGATGCCGCAGGCCCACTTGCCCGTCGCGTCGAAGACGTCGAGACCCGCCCCGCGCGTTCCCGCGAGCCGTCCGAACTGGATCGTCTCCCTCGCGGAGTGGTCGCCCGCCGGGATCGTCAGGCAGTCGGTGAAGACGCCGTCCCCGGTCGTCAGTTCCCCGCGCGGGGTGCCGTCCGTGAAGTCACCGGACGGGAGGACGCGGCAGGTGCCCGGCAGGTCGACGCGGTCCACCAGGACCCGGTACGCGCCGGGCGGGCCGCTGACCCTCGCTCTCTCGACGAGCAGCCGGTGGGGGCCGGTCCCGGACAGGGTGCAGGGCGCGCCCGACTCTTCCCCCCTGTGGGAGCAGAGCTGCTTTCCGGTGGCGTCCAGCACGCTCAGGTCCACGGCGTCGTCCTGACGGAGGAGGACCTTGGAGCCCTGCGGGGCCGGCAGCGTGAGGCAGTCGGTCTCGGCCAGGCCGGTGAAGCCGCCGTGGTACATGTCCGACAGGCCGAGGTCCCCGGTGCAGCCCTCGGTGGACGTACGGTCGCGCAGCTCGACGAGGTCGTCGCTGAAGAACGTGTACGTGACGCCGGCCCCGAGAGCGCAGCCGTACATGACGGTGCAGGAGATCTCGCGCCCGTCCAGGCGGTAGATGTCGAGGCCCTGGTCCCAGCCGTTGGCGTCGACGGCGCGGAGCTCGTAGCGCCCGCCCACCTCCGGCGTGAAGGACCTGCACCCGCTCGGCGGCGACGCCGGGAGGGCGGCGGTGCCGTAGGCGGTCGGGGTGATCGGGGTGCAGCCCGCCGGGTTCGACATCCGACGGACCAGGAGCCGGTAGTCCGCGGTGGGGTCGGCGGCCTGGGACAGGTCGCCGAGGACGCGGTAGCCGCCGGAGCTCTGGGGCAGGACGCAGCCGGCGGCGCCGTACTCCCAGGCGTGGCAGATCCTCCTGCCGGAGTCGTCGGTGATCCAGCTGAAGAGGTAGGACGTACCGGAGCGCAGTTCGGTGGTGATCCGGTCTCCGGCGGAGCCGTCGAACGACCGGCAGACGAGGCCCAGCTCGCCGGTGCCGGGACCGGTCGCCGGAGCGGCGTCGTAGCGGGTGCCCGGGATCGCGGGGCAGCCGGGTCCCGGCATCAGGGGGACGACGGCGAAGCGCAGCGAGCCGGCCCACGCGTGGTTGTGCACCCGGACGGTGTACGTGCCCGGGCTCAGCGGGCAGAGCTGCTCGTCGGCTTCGTCCCGCTCGCAGGAGACCTCGGTGGTGCCCGAGAAGAAGGTGATGAGGATGTTGGCCTCACCGTCGCGCATCACGCGGTGCAGCCCCTGCTTCTCCGCCGTGACGGTGAAGCAGGTCTCCTCCTCCGGAGCCAGTGTCACCGCTCCGGCGGGGTCCCCGGTCGCGCCCAGGGGGGTCAGCGGGAGGACGGGGCAGGCGGTGCCGGTGGGCGTGGGGGTGGGGGTGGGGGTGGGTGTGGCTGTGGGCTCCGGAGCCGGGTCTTCGGCCGGGGCCTCCGCCGGGGCCTCCGCCGGGGCCTGGGCCGGGGCCTCTTGGGGCTTCGGGCTCGCCGGGGCCTCGGGAGCCTCCGCCGGGGCCGAAGCGGTCGACAGGGGCTGCTGGTCGGCCGCGTAGGCCGTGGGCAGGGCCGGGGCCAGGAGGGCCGTGAGCAGGGCAGGGACCAGGAAGAGGGCTCTTCGGGATCTGCCGGAGCGGGCGCGGGCGCGCGCGGGGTGAGACATCGTGATTTCCCCCCCGGGAAAGGTGAACGGCATATGCACTCCATATGCGCGGACACACTGTAAGGGCGGCCCCCGACAACCGCCCAACGCCCCGTCACCGCCCCTCGTACCGCGCCTCCCGCCGCTCCACGAACGCCGCCACGCCCTCCTGGGCGTCGCGCGTCGTCATGTTCAGTTCCTGGGCCGTCGCCTCCGCCGCGAAGGCGGTGGTGCGGTCGGTGTCCAGGGAGGCGTTGATCAGTTGTTTCGTGAGGGAGAGGGCTCGGGTGGGGCCTTGGGCGAGGCGTTCGGCCCATTCCCGGGCCGTCTTGGTCAGGTCCTCCTGCGGGACCACCCGGTTGACCAGGCCCATCGCCTGCGCCTCCCTCGCCGGCAGCGCGTCGCCGAAGAACATCAGTTCCTTCGCCCGCTGGGGACCGATCAGGCGCGGCAGGAGGTACGCGCCGCCGCCGTCGGGGACCAGGCCGCGGCGGGCGAAGACCTCGACGAAGCGGGCGGACTCGGCGGCGATGACCAGGTCGCACGCGAGGGCGAGGTGCGCGCCGATGCCCGCCGCCGTGCCGTTCACCGCCGCGATCACAGGCTTCTCGCAGTCCATGACGGCCGCGATGAACCGCTGCGCGCCCTGGCGGATCATGCGGGAGACGTCGCCCGCGATCCGGTCGGCGGAAGCCGGTGGGCCGCCGCGCAGGTCCGCCCCCGCGCAGAAGCCCCTGCCCGTGCCGGTCACCACCACCGCCCGTACCGACGCGTCCGCGGACGCCTCCGCGAGCAGGGCGATGATGCGCTCCCGCTGGTCCCAGGTCACCGCGTTCATCGCCTCGGGGCGGTTGAGCGTGATCCACGAGACGCCGTTCTCGACCGTGTGCAGCACATCCTCGGTCATGGGGGGCTCCTATCGGCAGACCGCCAGCGCGTCCAGGGCCACCGCGCCCTGGCCGCGCGGCAGCACCATCAGCGGGTTGATGTCGAGTTCGGCGAGGTCGCCGTCGAGTTCCAGGGCCATCCGCTGGACCCGCAGCACGACCTCCACGAGCGCGTCGATGTCGGCCGGCGGTGCGCCGCGTACGCCGTCGAGGAGGGCCCGGCCGCGGAGTTCGTCCAGCATCGAGCGGGCCTCGCCCTCGCCGAAGGGCGGTACGCGGACGGCGGTGTCGTTCAGGACCTCCACCAGGACCCCGCCCAGGCCCACCGTGACCGTCGGGCCGAACAGCTCGTCGCGGGTGACGCCGACGACCATCTCGACGCCCTTGCCCACCATCTGGCAGACGAGGATGCCGTCGAGGTCGATCTGCTCGTAGCGGGCGATGTCGGTGAGGTCGCGGTACGCGTCGCGGACCTGGCTCGCCGACGTCAGCCCGACCTTCACCAGGCCCAGCTCCGTCTTGTGGGCGAGCTGCCCGCCGGACGCCTTCATCACCACCGGGTAGCCGACGAGCCCCGCCGCCCGGACGGCCGCCGCCGCGCTCGTCACCAGCTGCTCGCGCGGGACGCGGATGCCGTACGCGCGCAGCAGTTGCTTGGCCGCGTGCTCGCTGAGCCGCTGCCCGGGCCGCATCAGCGCCTGCGCCTTGCGGAAGGACGGGGACGGGGTGCGGGGGGCCTCGTCGAAGGGGGAGCGGTAGGCGGCGGTGAAGCGGTGGTGGTCGAGATAGGACTTCACCGCGCCGATGCAGTTGGCGAAGGTGCGGAAGGTGGCGACGCGCGAGGAGCCGAGGAGCGTCGTCCGGTACGCGTCCTCCGTCCCGACGGGCGAGCCCCACACCACGCACACCAGCTTGTCGGTGGCCTCGGCCGCCTCCACCAGGTCCTGCGCGAGCTTGTCGCTCATGGGAGGGAAGGGGCCGGTGATGGGACAGATCAGGACGCCGACCGACGGGTCCGCGAGGATCGCGTCGATGATCTTCCGGCCGCGCCAGTCGCCCACCGGGTGCCCGCCGTTGTCGACGGGGTTGGCGACGTTCAGGTACTCCGGGATCCACTGGTGCAGCTCGTCCTGCTTCGCCTGCGGGAGCGTGGGCAGGGTGAGCCCGGCGGCCGTCGCGAGGTCGGCGAAGTGGGCTCCCGTACCGCCGGAGATCGAGTAGACGACGACGCCGTCCGCGAGCGGCTTGCGGGCGCGGGCGAGCAGGGTCGCGGTGTCCTGGAGCTGGTCGAGCCCGTCGACCCGGATCACCCCGAACTGCCGCATCGCCGCGTCCACGACCCGGTCCGCGCCGGTCAGCTTCCCGGTGTGGGAGGCGGCCGTCCGGGCGCCGGTCTCGGTCCTGCCGACCTTCACGGCCACCACGGGCACGCCTTCGCGGGCGGCGCGGTCGGCGGCGAGGAGGAAGGAGCGCCCGTCCTTGAGCCCTTCGACGTACGCGGCGATGGCGCCGACCTCGGGCAGCGAGGCGAAGTACGAGATGAAGTCGGAGGTCTCCAGGTCCGCCTCGTTGCCGGTCGGTGCCCAGTGGGAGAGCCGTACGCCCAGCTCCTGGAGGGTGAAGACGGGCCGGCCCTGGTGCCCGGACTGGGTGATGAGGGCGACGGCGGGGCCTTCGAGGTCGTCGCGGAAGCGCTCGAAGGCGTTGAGGTTGGTGTTGGGGCCGAGGAGGCGGATGCCGGTACGGCGCACGGCCTCGGCGAGCCGCTCCTGCGCGGCGGCACCGGTGGCGCCGGTCTCGGCGAAGCCGGAGGCGAAGGCGACGGCGAAGCGCACCTTGGCCTCGCCCAGCTCCTCGATGACGGGCAGCGGGTCGCCGACCAGGAGGACGGCGAGGTCCACGGGCCCCGGCAGGTCCCTGACGGACGGCACGCAGTCGATGCCGAAGACGCTCGTACGGGTCGGATGGACGGGTACGAGCTCCGCCCCGACCCGCTCGGCCCAGGCCAGCAGCTGCCTGGTGATGCCGGTGTTGGGCCGCCCCTCGGCGTCGGAGGCGCCGACGACGGCGACGGACCGGGGCCGGAAGAAGCGGTCGAGGTCGGGGACCTCGGCGTACAGCGCCCGCCCGCTGACGTCCCGGTCGCCGGGCGCGGCGGCGTGCCCGTGGACGGTCGTGCGGGGGGATTCCCCGCAGGCGTCCACCCGGGCGCGCAGACCGGTGGTGAAGGTGCCGTGAGTCGATCCAAGCATCGTTGCGCTCCGCCCTTCCGTGCAGGACGCGTCCCGGACAAGTGACCTGACGCCCAGTCAGATTACAGAACTGACGCTCAGTCAGGAATGGGGCGGGCCAGAGGAAGCACGAAGACCCCGCCGGGCGGGCGGGGTCCTGGGCGTTCTGAGGGTGTTGTAAGAGCTACTTCCGCTTCGTCCGGGCGATCCGGCGCGCGATCCGCTCCGCGTCCCGCGCCAGTTCTCTCAGCATTCCGCTGATCGGATTGGTGAAACCGGTGAAATAGAGCCCTGGCGCGTGGCGCGGGCTGCGCGGACCCGTCACGACCGGCCGGCCGCGCGTGTCGAGTACGTCGAGGTGGCCGACGAGGGGTTCGAGGGCTCGGCGGTAGCCGGTGGCGGCGATCACCGCGTCCGGGGTGATCCGGGTTCCGTCGGTGAGGAGCACCTCGCCGCCCTCCAGGGCCTCGACCGCCGCCACGACCTCGACCTTGCCGGACCGGATCGCGGCGACGAGCCCCACGTCCTGGACGGCGATGGCGCCGTCCCGCACGCGGCTGGCGAGGCCGGCGGCCGGGCGGGGCAGCCCGTGCGCGGAGAGGTCGGGCGAGGCGAAGCGGGCCATGCCCCGGCCGAGCAGGTCCACCAGGAAGACCGGCAGGCGCCGGACCAGGATGCCGGAGCGCTGCGCGGGCCAGCCGGCCGTCGTGCGGCGCAGGATGTGCGGCGCGGTCCTGACGGCGATCCGGACCCGTCCTGCCCCGCCCTCGGCGAGGTCCGCGGCGATCTCGGCGCCGGTGTTGCCGATGCCGACGACGAGCACGTCCTTCCCCGCGTACGCCTCCGGGTTCCGGTACTCGCGGGCGTGGACGAGCTCGCCCTCGTACGTGTCGAGGCCCGGCCACGGCGGCACGCGCGGGGTGTGGTTGTAGCCGGTGGCGACGACCACCGCCCGGCCGGTCAGCCGCCGCCCGCCGGTCGCGTGCAGCACCCAGGTCCCAGTCCCGTCCTCCGCGCGCTCGATCCGGTGCACCTCGACGCCCGTGACGACGTCCAGCTCGTGCTTCTCGGTGTACGCCTCCAGGTAGCGGACGAGGTCGGCGCGGGCGACCCAGCGGCCGTACGCGCGGGGTATCCGCAGCCCCGGCAGGGCGGAGAGGCGCCGGGTGGTGTGCAGCCGCAGCCGGTCGTAGTGGCCGCGCCACGAGCTGCCGACGTCCCCGGACTTCTCCAGGACGACGGCGCGGACGCCGCGGGCGCGCAGGGTGGCGGCGACCGCGAGCCCGCCGGGGCCGGCGCCGATGACGTACACCGGTTCTTGGGGGGTGGTGGTGACCATGAATGCTGAGCGTAATGACGTGTACACGTAGTGGGTCTCGGTCAAGAGGGATTTCGGTTGCGAAACGGTCACGCGCGCCGACCCCTTGCGGAGGCCGGGGCCGCTGCGCTGAACTGACGTACCGTCAGATGAGTACGTTCGAGGAGGCCCGCGCATGCAGACCGTCTGGCTCACCGGCGCCGAATGGCTCGCCGTCCTCCGCATCGGCCTCGGCCTGTGGTGGCTGGAGAGCTGGCGCCACAAGGACCGCGAGGGCTGGTTCGAGCGCGGCACCGGCATCGCCTGGGCGGCGGACGTCGCCGGCAAGCACCGGTGGCCGCAGGTCAAGAAGGGCTTCGACGCCGTCGTCGCCCCGCGCCCCAAGCTCATGGCGTACGTCGTCGTCTACGCCGAACTCGCCCTCGGCCTCGGCCTGATCAGCGGCTTCCTCACCCCGATAGCCCTGGTCGGCGGCCTCCTCCTCAACCTCCTCTACCTCGTCCTGATGATCCACGACTGGGCCGAGCAGGGGCAGAACGCGATGATGGCGCTGATCTCCCTGGTGGCCCTCTTCGCGATGTCCTGGCAGACCTGGTCCCTCGACTCCGCGATCGGACTCTTCTGTTGACCTCCCCCCTCACTGATGAGGGGGAGTCCTACGGCTCGCGCCGTGGGGTTTTCTGCTTCTTCGCCGACTGCCCGCCCGGAGTTCTCCGTTGAGGTCTTACGCCGGCTCCACAGACCGACACCGCCAGCCCGGCGGCCTTGAGGTTCTTCGCCGCGTTCACGTCCCGGTCATGGGTCGTGCCGCAGCTCTCGCACGTCCAGGTGCGGACGCCGAGCGGCATCTTCTCCTGAAGGGAGCCACAGTGGGAGCACAGCCTGGAGGAGGGGAAGAAGCGGTCGACCGCGATCACTTCCCGCCCGTACCAGGCGGCCTTGTACTCCAGCAGGCATCGAAACTCGCTCCAGCTCGCGTCCGAGATCGCCCGGGCGAGTGTGTGGTTCTTGACCATGTTGCGCACGGTCAGGCCCTCGATCACGATCGTTTGGTTCTCACGAACGAGCCGAGTGGTCAGCTTGTGCAGGCCGTCCCGCCTGCGGTCGGCGATCCGAGCATGGATCTTCGCCACCCTGCGGCGGGCCTTGGCCCGGTTGGCACCATCGCCCTTCGCCTTGCGGGCCAGCTGCCGCTGGGCGCGGGCGAGCCGGGCGCGGTCGCGGCGCTCGTGCCGTGGGTTGGCGATCTTCTCGCCCGTGGACAGGGTCAGCAGGTGGTCCAGGCCCACATCCACCCCGACCGCCGCATCGACCGGAGGCAGCGGCCTGACAGCCGGGTCGTCGCACAGCAGCGAGACGAACCAACGCCCGGCCGCGTCCTGGGACACGGTGACCGTCGAAGGACTCGCCCCGGCGGGAAGCGGGCGCGACCACACGATGTCCAGCGGCTCTGCCATCTTCGCCAGCGTCAGCCTGCCGTCACGGAAACGGAAACCGGAGGTGGTGTACTCGGCCGATCTCCGGGACCTCTTCTTCGACTTGAACCGCGGGTACTTGGCCCGCTTGCCGAAGAAGTTCGCGAACGCGGCCTGGAGGTGCCGCAGGCACTGCTGGAGCGGAACCGACGACACCTCGTTGAGGAACGCCAGCTCCTCGGTCTTCTTCCACGCCGTCAGCATCGCCGACGTGGCGTTGTAGTTCACCCGCTCCTGCCGCGCCCACGCTTCCGTACGGGCGGCGAGCGCCAGGTTGTAGACCTTGCGCACACATCCGAACGTGCGCGACAGCTCTGCCGCCTGCGCGTCGGTCGGATGGAAGCGGTACTTGAACGCCCGCTTCACACACGTCGTCATGCTCACAAACTAGCTGGGCAGTAGCTGAAGGGCCGAACCTGCGGGTCAGAGCACTGCATTCGCCCTGGCGGCGAACCTCAGTCCGTTGCCCCGATCCGCCGGAGTCTTGCCTCTCCCCGAACAAGGGGAGGTACCCCACCCCCGGCTGAAGCCGGGGCATCCCGAGAGGATTCAGATGACGGCCACCCCCGACATCGACGCCTTCACCCGCCCCTACTGGGACGCGGCCGCCGAAGGCCGCCTGCTGCTACGCCGCTGCCGGGCCTGCGCCCGCCCCCACCACTACCCGCGCGAGTTCTGCCCCCACTGCTGGAGCGAGGACGTCGACTGGGAGCGCGCGAGCGGCCGCGCCACGCTCTACACATGGTCCGTCGTCCACCGCAACGACCTCCCGCCCTTCGGCGAGCGCGTGCCCTACGTGGCCGCCGTCGTCGACCTGGCGGAGGGCCCGCGCATGATGACGGAGGTCGTGGACGTGCCGGAGCACGAGCTCCGCCCGGACATGGAGCTGACGGTCGCCTTCCGGACGGGCGAGGATGGCGTCACCGTACCGGTCTTCACGACACCTCCCTCCTGAGTACGCAAGAGCACGCGTACTCATCCCGCCTCCGTGCCCGGACGGGCCCGAGGAGCAAGGGAGTTCATAGGATGAGGCTCCGTCGAGGCGACGTTCCGGCAGTGCGTCGGCGCCGACGGCGGGGAACGGGGGTGCAGCGCATGGCGTGGGACGAGTGGGAGCAGATCAAGGCCGGTGTGGCGCAGGGCGGTTCCGAGCAGATGCGGCTGAACCAGGCGGCTTCCGTGGACGGCGGCGGGTCCGGCACCTCCGCCGGGGACCTGAGGTCGGACAAGAAGGCGTGGGCGCGGGCGGGCCAGGGCGTGAAGGGCCTGAAGGAGGGCGTCGGCAAGGGACTGACGGCGCTGTCCGACGGCCAGGCCGGTCTGGGGGACGGCGCGAACGTCCAGAGCGCGGCGGCCCAGAAGGAGCTGTACGACTCCTGGAAGAAGTACCTCGGCGACGTGAACGGGCGGTGCGAGGCGCTCGGCGGGCTTCTGGAGGGCGCTGGCCACGACCTCGCCAAGTCTGACGAGGCGGTCCTTGCCGATCTGAACCGTCTCAAGGCGCGGTACGAGGACACCGAGGCCGTCGGCGGCCAGGCGAAGGGGAACTGACCGGACATGGACCTCGCGACGCTGAAGGCCTTCAAGCCGGCGGAGTACGAGCAGGCGGCGGACGGCTACCGGGCGGCCGGTGACATGGCGAGCGCCGCCAAGGACGCCCTGGACAACCAGGTCTCCGCGGGCATGCGCAAGGACCGGCTGGAGGGCGAGGCGGCGAACGCCGCCCTGGCGGAGCTCAAGGAGCTGTCGAAGAACTTCCACTACGCGCAGACCGAGTGCGGTCTGGCGAGCACGGCCCTGAACGGCTTCGCCTTCGACTTGGCGGCGGCGAAGCGGAGACTGGACACGGCCCTGGAGGACGCCGCCGCGAACGGCTGCACGGTGAACGCCGACGGTTCGGTGTCGTACCCGGCCGGCCGCAAGCCCGGCGAGGAGAAGGACGCCCCGGGCGGCTCGGTGGGCGGGAGCGCCGGGGGCAGCGCGACGTCCGACGCGATCGAGCGCCAGGCGGCGAACGTCCACCCGAACCCCCATTACGGCAAGGCGATGGGGTACGCGAACCGGGTCGCCGACGCCCTGAAGGAGGCCGCCGACGCGGACGCGAAGTGGGCGCCCCGGCTGCGGTCGCTGAGGGCCGACGACGACCTGAAGGTCTCCGACCGCGACTGGACCGACGCCCACGCGGACGCCGGCGGCGTCCGCGAGGCGGGCAAGGGCTACCTCGACTCCCTGCCGGACGCCCCGAAGAACGGGGACCCGAAGGAGAACGCGGCCTGGTGGAAGGGGCTGACGCCCGAGGAGCAGTCCGCCTACATGTCGCTGAACGCGGCGCAGGTCGGCGCCCTCGACGGGCTGCCCTCCGCCACCCGCGACGAGGCCAACCGCATCGTCCTCGCGGAGAAGCGGGCGGAGCTCGAACTCCGCCTTGCCGCGATCCCCCCGGAGCCGCAGAAGGTCCTCTACGGGAGCAGCTACCCGTACCGTAATCCGGAGTGGACGGTGTGGAACGAGAAGTACGGCGGCGAGCTCAAGTCCGTCACCGACAACCTCAAGGGCGTGCGGGCCATCGAGGCCCGCTTCGACGCCACCGGCAAGGACGGCCTGCCGGAGGCGTACCTGCTGGGCTACGACACCAAGGGCGGCGGGCGGGCCGTCGTCGCCAACGGCAACCCCGACGTCGCCGACCACACCGCCGTCTTCGTCCCCGGCACGTACACGAACATCACGGAGACCGAGAAGTACATCCACCACATGAGCGAGATGTGGAAGGAGACCAACGCCAAGGTCCCCGGCCAGAACGTCTCGACCATCACCTGGATCGGCTACGACGCCCCGCAGAGCATCGTCCCGGAGGCGATGAAGGAGCACTACGCCCACACCGCGGCCCCCGACCTGAACCGCTTCATGTCGGGCCTGGAGCACGTCCAGGGCGGCGACGACAAGAGCCACACCACGCTCATCGGCCACAGCTACGGGTCCACGGTCCTGGGCGCGGCCTCCAACGGGGGCGACCTCCGCACCGACGACATCATCGCGGTCGGCAGCCCCGGCATGCTCGTCGAGTACGCCAAGGAGCTCGACGTCGAGGAGGGTCACGTCTGGTCCCAGGCGGGCGGCTTCACCGACGACCAGGTGCCGCTGGGCGGCAAGCTCGCGGGTCTCGGCCGCAACTCCGACTGGTGGCAGGAGCTGCTGCCGTTCGGCGCGGTATGGGGACAGAACGTGCCGTCCGACGACGGATTCGGTGCCAATAAAATGGCCCACGACTCCGAGAGCCACACCGACTACTGGAGAGACGGCTCCGCGAGCATCGAGAACCAGGCCTCCGTGGTCGCCGGGCAGTACGACAAGGTGGAACGTGAGTGACATCGTGACTGACATATGGAACGCGGTCGGCCGACGTGCCGTCTCCGGCCCGAGGGCGCTCTTCCTCGCGGCCGCCATCGCGTCGCTCGCGGCGCTGACTGTGGGGTGTTCGGACGTGAAGGAACTCGACTACACGCCGGTCCGGATGGACCCGGACCCGGCCCGCACGAAGGCGCGGGAGGTGTCCAGCCGCCTCCTGGAGCTGACCGGGATCAAGGGCAAGGTCACCGAACCCGGCCCGAGCGTCTCGCGCTGCTCCGAGTACGGCGAGGACCTGTTCTCCACCTCGCACCCCTGGTCCGTGTACGCCCTGACCGACGCCCAGGTCGACAGCGGCATGCGGAACCTGCGCGAGGGACTCGGCGAGCACGGCTGGAAGATCACCAAGGACGGCAAGGCGAACTCCCAGGCCCAGGACCCGGAGATCTACGCCGAGAACAAGGCCGAGCAGTTCGCCGTGCACGTCGTCGCCATGAAGGACGGAGGCAACCAGACCATGCTCAACTTCAAGGTCGTCTCCGCCTGCTACCGCGCGGCCTCCGCCGCCGACCTGGACGGCGAGTACTGACGGGCGGGGCGGGCGGGGCCTACAGGGCGCCGATGTTGCGCCAGTGCTGAGCGGCGCTGTACCCGCTGTTGCAGGTGAAGGAGATCACGCCGCCCGGGTTGGCCGTCAGGCACTGGCCATTGCTCACGTTGATGACCTGGCGCCCGCCCGACGAGGAGGAGCCGAACTTCCAGGACTGGCTGCTCGCGCTGGTGCAGGGTCCGACCGTGGCGGCGATGCCGCTGCTCGGCTGGAGGCAGTCGCCGGACTTCTTGCTGACCAGCCGGAAGGACCCGTCCCCGTTGGCCTTGTAGGTCCAGGAGTAGCCGGCGAGGGTCGGCTGGGAGCCGCACGGCCTTGAGTTGATGGTCGTCACCCCGTACGGCTGCTTGTACTCCGCCAGGCAGTCGCCGCTGTTCCCGTTCTCCAGCGCGTACGTCCCCGAGGGCCCCGAACCGCCCCCGCCGGAGGTGGGCCTGGGCGTGGGCTTCGGCGTCGGCTTGGGCGTCGGCTTCGGCTTCGGCGGGGCCGTGGTCGGGCGCGGGGCGGACGTCGTCGGACGGGTGGTGGTGCCGCCGGAGGAGCCGCCCGAGGAGCCCCCGGACGAGCCGCCCGAAGAGCCACCCGAGGTGCCTCCCGACGTGGTCGTCGAGCCGCCCCCGGACGAGCCGCCGGAAGAGCCCCCGGAGGTCGACGTACCGCCCCCGCCACTGCCACCGGAGACGGCACCGCCCCCGCCCGCACCACCCTCCACAGGCGGCGGTACGACGGGCGGCGGGCTCCCCGGCGGTGTGGTGGCCGGGGGAGCGGAGGCGGTGCCGGACGCGGAGGCCGAGGGCGGGGCGGCGGACGAGGGCTTCGCGGCCGGGCCGGAGGGCGTGGCGGCCGGAGGGGCGAGCGTGGCGGTCGGGGAGCCGGAGGGCCGGTCCTGCGCGCCCGCGCGCCACTGCTCGTACGGGGCCAGCGTGAGCGTCAGCGTCGTACCGGTGGTGATCACGATGGGCACGGCCATCATGACGAGCCGGTTGCGCCGCTTGCGGTCCTTCCCGTCCGCCTGCTTCCCGGAGATCACGTACGCCGGGCCGGTCGCGGGCGCCTGCGGGGTCAGCGGGGCCGTGGCGACGTCCTGGGAGGGGTCGGCGGCCTCCAGGGCCGCCAGCTCCTCCTCGGTCGGCGCCCCGGCCGCGAACGCGGCCCGCTCGGCGATCCGCGCCGCCACCGGCTCCGGCCACCCGACGCCCGCCGCGCGCGCGTCCGCGTGTCCGACGAGCTCGGTCGCGGTCGGCCGGTCGTCCGGGTCCTTCGCCAGACACGTCCGTACGAGATCCGCGAGGTCCGGGTCCAGCTCGGTCAGCCGCCCGAAGTCCGGCTCCCCGTGCACGACCCGGTAGAGCAGGTCGTGCCCGGACCCGTCCCCGAACGGCGGCCGCCCGTTGGCCGCGTACAGGATCAGACTGCCGAGCGCGAAGACGTCCGCCGCCCCGGTCAGCACCTTGTCCGCGACGGCCTGTTCGGGCGCCATGTACGCGGGCGTCCCGATGATCATCCCGGTCTTGGTCAGCCGGCTCTGGTCGGCCGCCCGCGCCACCCCGAAGTCGATGAGCGAGAGCCCGTCCCCCGTGAGCATCACGTTGGACGGCTTGAGGTCCCGGTGCACCATCTCCGCCGCGTGCACCGTCCGCAGCCCCGCCGCCGCCTCCCGCAGCAGCCGCCACAGCGCGTCCACCGGCAGCGGCCCGCCGTTGAGCCGCAGCGCGTCGTTGAGCGTCACGCCCGGGATGAACGCCGTCGCGAACCACGGCGGCTTCGCCAGCCGGTCGCTCGCCAGCAGCCGCGTACTGGCCCCCGCGGGCAGCCGCGCCAGATTGTCCAGCTCGTGCCCGAAGTGGCTCAGGAAGTCCTTGTCCTCGGCGAGCGCCGGCAGCACCCGCTTCACGGCGGCGTACGTCCCCGGGACCGCGCCCAGGTACACCCGTCCCATCCCGCCGGAGCCGAGCACCCCGAGCAGGCGGAAGGCGCCGATACGGCGCGGATCGTCCGCGTCGAGCGGAATCGCGCCGCTACCGGTCAAATTAGAGTCGTTTTCCAATTCCCCCTGCATGGGCCACAGGGTAGCCCAGTGCGATCAGCATCTGAATCGGCGTCAAGGCGTTGTTACGGGGCTGTGGTTGAAGGTTCCGTGAAGAGCCCCCGCGGACGCCCGGAGTTCTTCCCTCCGCCACCGCCGCCCCCGACCCTGAGAGCATGCGACCCGCCCCCGGCGACATCGTCTACGCCTACCGCAAGCCGAAGCCGCCCTCCCGCCGCCGCTTCAGCCTCCGCCTCGGCCTCCAGCACCCCGTCCTGCGCCTCAACCCGATGTCCGTCACCGACGAGCACGGCCACGACTGGATCGAGGTCCTCCCGGTCCCGCGCGGAGTGCTCGACACCCATCTGGACCCCGACGCGGTCGTCCTCATCCCCGTCCTCGACGTCGCCTCCTACAAGGAGACCCTCACCCCGGAGGTCCTGCACGTCGTCCTCCAGGTCCTGGAAACAGGAAAGCCCCCCTGGCCGACGCTCAGGGAGGCTCTCCAAAGGGGCGACCACGGCGGCCCTAGACCCGCGAACTGACCTCCACGAACGCGGCCCAGGACGCGGGGGAGAGGGCGAGCTGGGGACCGTGGGGGACCTTGGAGTCACGGACGTGGATCGTGGTGGGGTGAGCGGCGACCTCGATGCAGTTGCCGCCTTCACCGCTGCTGTAGCTCGACTTGCGCCAGTCGTAGGCGACCTCGATGCACTCGCCGCCCTCGCCGCTGCTGTAGCTGCTCTTGAACCAGGCCAGATGTGCGGTGCTCATAGCTCTCCCAGCAATTTCTCTAGGTGCTCCAGGGACTCCAGGGGCGTGAGTGCCTGTGCGCGCATGATCCCATACCGCTCGCTGTACATCCGGACCTCATCGGGGTCGGTGATGAGGCGGGCGTGCTGGTAGCTCTCGGTGTAGGCGACCTCGCGTCGGCCTTTCAGCGTGAGCAGCGTGAACTGTCCGCCCAGTGCTGGGTGTTCCTCGCGATCGAGCGGCATGATCTGAAGGTGGACGTTCCTGAGCCGGGCCACCTCGGAGATGCGTTGGATCTGCTCCCGGAAGGCGTCTCTGCCGCCCATGGGGCGGTGGAGCACGCTCTCCTCGATGACGAAGCTCATCGTCGGCGGGGGCTGCTTCTCGAAGATGACCTGGCGGTCGAGGCGGTCAGCCAGCAGCTTCGCGATCCTCTCCTCGTCGTGCAGCGGCCGGCGGTGCCGGAAGACGGCCTCCGCATAGGCGTGCGTCTGGAGGATGCCCGGCACGGCCTGTGGGGCGTAGTAGTGCAAGGCCGCCGCCTCCGCCTCTGCCGCCGCATAGCTCCGGAACCAGTCGGGATGCCGGACCCGCGCCCGCGCGAGCGCCTTCTCCGTGTCCTCGACAGCCGCAGCGAGCACACCGCCCGCCTTCAACGGCCCGTCCGCCCGCAACAGGAAATCAGGTTGTGGAGTCCGTACTCCCCTCTCGATCGCGGACACGAGATCCTCGCTACAGTGCGTGACCGAGGCGAGCTGTGCCTGGCTGAGGCCCGCGTTCTGGCGCAGGACCTTGATGATTTTTCCCAGCGCCTTGAACAGGTGCGTCGTACCGTCTACTTCGGAGGGCTTTTCCGGCCGCTCCTCGTGCTTCCCCGACATCCGTACCGCCTTCTTGGCGTACTCGTACAGTGACTCAGCGTCGTGGCGTCGCTGCTGGTCAGCGTACGGCGGGGGCGCCACTCTCGAAGGCATGAAGCCGGAAATCACCACTCCAACAAGTGAGTACGCGCCGGAGTTCGCGCTCCGTCTGAGCCCCACGCCCCGGGGCGCGCGGCTGGCCCGCCTGCTGGCGGCGCACCAGTTGCGCGACTGGGGTGTGACGGGTGTGGCGGCGGAGGCGGCGGAGCTGGTGGTGGCGGAGCTGGCGAACAACGCGGTGCAGCACGGCCGCGTGCCGGGCCGCGACTTCGAGCTCCGCATGGCGTGCGACGGCGCACACGTCACGGTGGAGCTCTCCGACGCGCGGGCCGAACGCCGTCCCTTACCGTCCCGCACCCCCGACGAGGGCGGCTACGGACTCCTCCTCGTAGCCACCCTCGCCACCACCTGGGGCGTCAAGGACCGCCAGATCGGCAAGACGGTCTGGGCGACGGTCCGGACCTGACCGCCGTGCGGGTCAGGCGAGGAGGTTGAAGCTCCGGCTGTTGTGCAGGGCGTGGACTGCTCCGAGGGAGCGGAACGGCGCCCGCCAGTCGCCCGTGCCCCGGTGGACTCCCGGCGACAGACGGCTGTGGTCCGGGGTGGTCACGTACAGGTCGGGCTTCCCGTCCCGGTCGAGGTCGCCCGAGCCGACGAGATCGGTGTAGGCGCCCCAGCCGCCGCCGACCCGGGTCCGGGCGGCGAAGGTGCCGTCGCCCTTGCCGAGGTAGAGCCAGAGGACTCCGGCGCGGTCGCGGGCGACGAGGTCGCCGGCCGGGCCGCCCGCCAGGTTGCCGGTGGCCGTGATCCGGTCGTACGTCTGCCAGCCGCCGGAGCCGATCAGCCGGCGCGCGGCGAAGGGCGCGGACGCGACGCCCGTGCCGCGGTACATCCACAGCTTGCCGGACCGGTCCGTGGCGACCAGGTCGGGGCGGCCGTCGCCGGTCAGGTCGCTCCCGCCGGTCAGGTGGACGTACGTGCTCCACCCGTCGCCGATCCGGGTCCGGCCGGTGAACGGGGCCTTCCCGACGCCCGTCCCCCGGTACAGCCAGAGCACGCCGGCGCGGTCGCGGGCCACGAGGTCGGGGGTGCCGGTCCCGCCGAGATTGCCGGTGGCCTCGATCCGGTCGTAGATCTGCCAGCCGCCGCCGACGGGCGAATCCGGGTTCTGGGTGGTGTCGTTCCAGCCCGGGTGGTGGTGGACGTCCTGGATCCACAGCCTGCCCGAGGTGTCGCGGGCCAGGACGTCCGGCGAGCCGTCGCTGTCGTAGTCGTGCGCGCCGGTCTTGCGGGTGACCGTGAAGGAGCCGGACGCCTTCAGGGTGGGCCCGATGCCGTTGAGCGGGGCCGCGTTGATCTCCCAGGTGTACGGACCGGCCGAGGCGGAGGTCCAGAAGCCTTCGGTTGCCTGCCAGTCGAGCGTGCCGTTCCACTCGAACCGCATCGGCCGCGGGTCCTCGTCCCGTGTCGACTCGTCGATGTGCTCCTTGAGCGACTCGCCTGTGCGGGTGTTGCGGAGGGTGACCCACATGTTCACGTTGTTCCGGCTGAGGTACCAGGCCAGGGAGACGCCGCCGGCGCGGTCGAGGTCCACCGCCGTGGGGGCGGTGTGGCGGAGCAGCGTGACCTTCGTCGGCGCACCCGTCGCGACGAGCCGGGTGGCGGCCGGGACGCCGTCGGTGCCGGGGGCGATCCGGTAGAGGCCCTCGCCGCCGGCGACGGTGCCGCCGACGAAGCCGTGCGACTCTCCCGAGGTGCCGGCCGCGGACACCGTGTGGTCGAGGAGCTCGCGGGTGGCGGTGCCGGTGAGGCTGCGGGCGGTCAGCGCGTGGGCGGTGTCGGCGCGGTCCGCCTGGAGGCCGCCGGGGTGGGAGTACGTGACCCACTTCCCGACCAGGCCGATCAGCAGCCTGCTCGCCGTGGACACGTGGAAGCGTTGCTCTCGCCGGGTGGCGCGGTCGAGGACCACGACGTCCGTCCCCGCTCCCTGCCCGACCTCGGTCCAGGCGACGTACCCGGTGGAGAGGGCGTAGGCGCGGTTCATGCTTGAGCCTCCGGCCGAGTTCCGGCCGGAGGAGGTGACGGCGGCGGTGGTGAGGTCCACGACCGCCCAGTGACGGGCGGCCGTTGTCGTCCCCGCGCCGGTGGTGTAGGTCACCAGGGCCTCGTCGCCCGCACCCGCCACGGCGCCCAGCTCGGACGCGTCCGCGGGCAGCCCGGTCACCGTTCGGCGTACCGGCCCGTCCGGGCCGGGGGAGTAGACCTCCAGAGGGCCCTGGCCCGAGAGGGCGGCACGGGTGAAGAGGTGGGAGCCGACGGCCCCCGCGTACCGCTCCAGGCGCAGTGGCACGGAGAGGAGTTCCTTGTCCGCTGCCATGTCCCGCAGCGTGAAGGACCCGGACTTCTGGAGGACCACGACGTCCGAGTCGAGGGAGAGGGAGACGTGGCCGGTGTCCGGGAAGGTCGTCACCGCTCCGTCGAGCAGGCGGGTCCAGCGCTTGGCGTACGGATCGTCCCCTTCCTGGCTCAGGAATCCGGTCCGCCCCAGCCCCCGGACGCTGTCCCCGGGCTTGAGCAGGGGGGAGACCGCGTCGTCGGTGCCGGCGGGCGCGGCGGGCGCGGTGGCGCCGGCGGGGGGCCCGGCGGCGGTGGCCGGCAGGACGGCCGGACCGGCGGAGGCCAGCAGCAGGGCCGCCACGGCCGCGACGCCGAGACGGCGGCCGGCGGATCGTGAAGTGCGCATGGGGCTACTTTCCGGAGCTGGGGTGAAGGAGGGGATCAGAAGAGGTCGCCGAGCCAGGAGAAGTGATCGATCCGGTCGGACCGCGCGGGGGCGAAGGGCGTCTTCCACTGGCCGGTGCCGCGGAAGGTGTGCAGGACGTTCTCGTACTCGTCGTGGGAAGGGCCCTGCGCGAGCAGGTCGTTGCGGCCGTCGCCGTCCACGTCGCCGATACCGATGAGGTTCGGGTAGGAGCCCCAGCCGCCGCCGATCCGGGTGCGGGCGGCGAAGGTGCCGTCGCCCTTGCCGAGGTAGAGCCAGAGGACGCCGGAGCGGTCGCGGGCGACGAGGTCGCCGGCGGGGCCGCCCGCGAGGTTGCCGGTGGCGGTGAGCTGGTTGTAGATCCCCCAGCCGCCGCCGATCCGCTTGCGCGCCGTGAAGGGGGCCTTGGCGTTGCCGGTGCCGCGGTAGAGCCACAGCCCCCCGGCCCTGTCCGTGGCGAGGAGGTCGCCGCGGCCGTCACCGGTCAGGTCGGAACCGGCCGCGATCTGGCTGTAGGTCCCCCAGCCGCCGCCGATCCGGGTGCGCGGCGCGAAGGGTGCCTTGTGGCTGCCCGTGCCCGCGTAGAACCAGAGGACGCCGCTCTTGTCGCGGGCGACGAGGTCCCCGTTGCGGGTGCCGCCGAGGTTGCCGGAGGCGAGGATCCGGTCGTACGCGTTCCAGCCGCGGCCGACCGATATCTCGTACACCCGGTGCGTGTCGCTCCGGACCTGCCGGAGGTCGTGCGCCGTGAGGTGGCCGGAGGAACGTTCGAGGACGTCCGGGGAGCCGTTGTCGTCGAAGTCGTGCGGCTGGGGTGCGCGGGTGAGCGTGAAGGAGCCCTTGCGCTCGATGGACGGGCCGATGCCGTTGGCGGGTACGGCCTTCATCGTCCAGGTGTAGACGCCGTTGTAGGCCGGGAGGCCCTCCTCGTACACCCCGTCCCAGGTGAGGGGGAAGTCCGTGACGCCCTCCCGCGGTTCGGAGGCCATCGTCTCGGTCCGGCCGGAAGCGGTGTGCCTCAGCGTCAGCGACACCTTCGCGTTGGACCGGCTGAGCGTCCACCCGGCCTTCAGCCTCCCGCCCGCGCGGTCGAAGTCGAAGGTGCCGGTCGGCGGCAGGGTCTCCTCGACCACGGTGAGGGCGGTCGGCCGGTTCGCCGTGCGCACGAGTGTGGCGGCGGGCTTGCCGGTGGCCGGGTTCAGGGCGATCCGGTACAGGCCCTCGCCGCGGGCGACCGTGCCGCCGATGGCGAGCAGGGTGCCGTCGGCTTCGGGGACGAGGGACGTCGTGTGGTCCAGGAGCGCGAACGACTCGCCGGTCTTCGCGGAGCGGACGGTGAGCCGGTTGAGGGCGTTCGGGAAGAGCGCGGTGCCGCCGTCGGACCGGGCGTACGCCAGCCACTCGCCGAGCGCGTGGACCCGGCTGCTGCCCTCGTAGCCCTCGTAGCCCAGGGGCACCTGCGGGGTCCGCGGGACCGGCCCGGTACCCCTCGGGGCGATGAGGAGCAGGCTGTTCTCCGCCGGTCTCTCGATCCAGGCGGTGTGCGTCGGCGTCACGGTCACCGACTGGACGGCCGCCGAGGCGGCGGGGTACGTCTCGGTCAGCGCGCCGGTGGCCGGATCCACGAGGGAGAGGGAGACCGAGGAGGAGTTGAGCGTGTGATGGGTGACGGCGAGTGTCCCCAGGCCGGCGGTGAAGTGACTCCTGATGGTGTGGCCCTTCGGCACGGCGACCTCCCGGTCGACGACCTCGCCCCCCTCCAAGGAGACCAGGTGGAGCCTGCGGACACCGTCCACGCTCACCGACAGCACCAGCGTGCTGCCGATGACCCTGACGAGTTTGTACGGGTTGGCGCTCGTGTTGAACGCGGACGTGTCGATCACCACCGGCTCCGCGGCCCCGCCCATGTCGGTGAGCGTGAACACCGCCGCCCCGGTCTGGGTGACGATGACGTCCGACCCCGGGCCGTACATGTACGTCCTGAGGGGCAGCACCCTGGTCGACCCGTCGGCGTGGCTCGTCCACCGGTAGACGATGCCGTTGCGCTTGCCGCTGCGGGTGAGCATGCCGGTCCTGCCCGCGCTGAGGATCACCGAGTCGGCGGGGACGGTCAGCGGCGCGACCGTGTCGGCCGTGCCCTGCGCGGAGGGGGCGGGGGCGGGGGCCCCGGCCGCGAGGGCCGGGGCGGTCAGCGTCCCCGCGGTCACCGCGAGGGCGACGGCGACGGCCGCGCCGAGGCGGCGCGGGGCGGTGCTTCTGTGGTGCCTCATGGGGTGGGTCGCTCCAGGGGTTGGCACAGGGGTCGGGGCAGGGGTCAGAAGAGGAGGTTGAAGTGGTGGTCCTTCGCTTCCAGCAGCGGCGTCGTCACGCCCTTCTCGAAGGGGGCGCGCCAGTCGCCGGTGCCCTTGTAGTGGACGAGGGAGGCGCGGTCGCCGCGGTAGGGGGTCGAGGCGAGGAAGTCGGGGCGCCCGTCGCGGCCCAGGTCGCCGATGGGGACGAGGTGCTCCAGGCCGCCCCAGCCGCCGCCGACCCGCGTGCGGGGCGCGAAGGTGCCGTCGCCCTTGCCGAGGTAGAGCCAGAGGACGCCGGTCCGGTCGCGGGCGAGGAGGTCGCCGGCCGGTCCGCCGCCGAGGTTCCCGGGGGCGGTGAGGTTGTTGTACGCGCCCCAGCCGCCGCCGATCCGCTTGCGCGGCGCGAACGGCTTGGTGGCGGAGCCGGTCGCCTTGTAGAGCCACAGGACGCCGGTGCGGTCGGTGGCGACGAGGTCGGGGCGGCCGTCGCCGGTCAGGTCGGAGCCCGCCGCGAGCTTGTCGTACGCGTTCCAGCCGCCGCCGATGGACGTCCGCTTGGCCAGCGTCGTGCCCTTGTTCGCGTAGAACCAGAGGACGCCGGCCCGGTCGCGGGCGACGAGGTCGGAGTACGGGGTGGAGTCCAGGTTGCCGGTGGCGAGGATCCGGTCGTAGGCGTTCCAGCCGCCGCCCCGGTGCGTCGGGGTCCGCCAGTAGTAGGTGCTGGCGGGCCAGAAGAGGATCTGCCGGGTGTCGTACGAGATCAGCTCGCCGCGGTCGGTCCGTGCGAGCAGGTCGGGGAAGGCGCTGGTCGAGTAGTCGTGCTGGATCGGCTTGTTGGTGACCTTGAGGGTGCCGGTCCGCTTCAACTCACCGCCGATGCCGTTCTCCGGCCAGGCCGTCATCGTCCAGGTGTAGGTGCCGGTGGGCGCGGAGACCTGGTCGGGGAAGAGTCCGTTCCAGGTGAAGGAGGCCAGGCCCCGCTTGCCCTCGGGCGTGTAGTCCATCACGGCGGGCTCGCTCTTCCACTTCCTGCCCGAGGCGGAGTGGGTGACGACGAAGTAGACGCGCGCGTTGCTCCGCCCGAGGTCCCAGGTCCAGCGGGCCGTGGAGCCCCCGCCGCTGAAGTCGGCGGTGGCGGGAGCCGTCTCCTTCACCACACCGAGCGCGGTCCGCACGCGAGTGGTCGCGACCTGGGTGGCGACGGGCTTGCCGCCGGTGCCCGGGACGATCCGGTACACGCCCTCGCCCTCGGCCGCCGTCCCGCCCTGCGCCAGCAGTGCGTCCGGGCCGCCGTAGGCCAGCTCCAGGCTGTCGAGCACGGTGACGGGCGTCCCGCCGCCCACCGGGACGGCCCGCAGCGCGTGGAGCGGGTTCGCGGCGTCGGCGGCGGCTCCGCCAGGGACGCCGTACAGCGCCCAGCCGCCCACCAGGCCGAGGGAGAGCCTCTCGTCCTGCGCGGCCACCGTGTGCCGGACGGTGGCGGCCTGGCCCCGGCGGGCCGTCACCACGACCGAGCGCCTGTCGGCGAGCCGCTCCACCCAGGCCACGTGCGTGGCGGAGGCGGCGAAGGTGGAGCCGGTGTGCAGGGACGGAACCGCCCGGTCGTCGACGACCTTCGCCGTCGCCAGGTCCACCACGGCGAGCCGCTTCCCGGCGACGCCGTTCACGGTCCCGGTGTAGGAGACGGCGAGGAGGCCGTTCTCGGAGGGAGACGACGAGACGATCTTCGCGTCCGCCGGGAAGCCGGTGACCGCCTCGCTCACGGCCTGGACCCCGGGCTCCGGCGACTCGGACACGAGGTGCAGCGTCGTGCGCCCGCCGCTGTCCTTCGTCTGCATCACCAGCGTGCGGTCCATCACCCACGCGAGCGTCGCCGAGGCCCCGAGGAACGAGGTGTCGAGCGTGACGGGCGCGCCGCCCGCCACCATGTCGTACAGGTGGTACGAGGTGCCCTCCGGCCGCACGACGACGTCACCGCCCATCGAGGCCCGGTAGAGGGTCGCCGAGGCGGGCAGCGTCGTCGTGACGCCGCCCTCGTACCGGGTCCACCGGTAGCTGGGCACCTCCCCCACGCCCCCGACACGGCTGAGGAAGCCGGACTTCCCCCACCCGCGCAGCCCCGACGCCGGGTCGATGACGGCAGGCGCGGACGCCAGGTCCGCCGCGACGGCAGCGGGCACCACGGCGGGCGCCGAGGCGAGAGCCGGACCGGCGGCCAGCCCGCCGGCCGTCACCGCGAGGGCGACGGCGACGGCGACGGAGAGACGGCGGGCGGTGCGGGCGGGCTGGTGGTTCACGCTGTTCCTAGAGGAGAAGTGGAGGAAGGCCGGGTGGAGGCGATCAGAAGATGACGGGGCGGGCGCCGTACGGCGAGTCGTACGGCGGGATGCTGAGGAGCTCGGCGCCACGGAAGGGCGCCTTCCAGTTGCCCGTGCCCTTGTAGACGGTGAGCCAGGGGTCCCGCTGCGTACCGCTCTCCGCGATCAGGTCGGCGCGCCCGTCCCGGTCGGCGTCGCCGATGTTGACGATCTGGCCGTAGACGCCCCAGCCGCCGCCGACCCTCGTGCGGGGCGCGAAGGTCCCGTCGCCCTTGCCGAGGTAGAGCCAGAGGACGCCGGCCCGGTCGCGGGCGAGGAGGTCACCGGCCTTCGCGCCGCCCAGGTCGCCGGGGGCGGTGAGGAGGTCGTACGTGTTCCACCCGCCGCCGATCCGCTTGCGGGGCGCGAACGGCTTGGTGGCGGAGCCGGTCGCCTTGTAGAGCCACAGGACGCCGGTGCGGTCGGTGGCGACGAGGTCGGGGCGGCCGTCGCCGGTCAGGTCGGAACCGGCCGCGAACGTGTCGTACGCGTTCCAGCCGCCGCCGATCCGGATCCGCTTCGCGAGGGAGTGGCCGGTGCCGGAGTACAGCCAGAGGACGCCGGCCTTGTCGCGGGCGACGACGTCGGAGTACGGGGTCGCGTCGAGGTTCCCGGCGGACAGCATCCGGTCGTACGCGAACCAGCCGCCGCCCCGCTCGGTCCGCTCCCACTTCTCGCCGTCGGGCTCGACGAGGAACTGCCGGACGTCGTACGAGGAGAGGTGGCCCGATCCGTCGCGGAAGAGCAGGTCGGGGGAGCCGCTGTCGGAGTAGTCGTGCGCGGCGGTGCCGCTGCCGACCCGGAGGGTGCCGGTCCGCTCGATCCTGGCGTCGGGGCCGGGGCGCCAGTTGTTGAGGGGGCCGACGATCATCTTCCACGTGTAGTCGCCGTTGGAGGCGGCGGTTCCGTCGTCGAGGGTCCCGTCCCAGGCGAAGGAAGCCTCGGTGGCCGTGCCCGTGAGCCGCGTCCACGGGGTCCAGCTCTTGCCGGACCGCTTGTCGGTCACCGTCAGGTTCACCGCCACGTCGCTGCGGCCGAACGTCCACCGCAGCACCGACTTGGCACCGGCCCGGCGGAAGTCGGCGGTGGCCGGGACCCGCTCGGTCAGGACGGTGGTCGGCGTGCGCACGCCGTAGGTCGCCAGCACCTTCGCGACGGGCCGCCCGTCCGGGCCGACCTCGACCTCGTACACGCCCCAGCCGTGCTCCGGCGTGGCGCCCTGGGCCACCAGGGGCTCGTTCGCGATCCCGGAGCCACTCGGCCTGGCGAGCAGACCGGTGACCTTCGTCCCGTCCTTGAGGGAGACGGCCGAGAGGCCCTCCTCAAAGTCCGCCTCGTGGTACACGACCCAGTCCTTCAGCAGGTCGACCTCCACGAAGTGGCCGGGGCTCGGCGTCAGGGCCGTGCGCCGTTCCGGCTCCTGGGTGCCCCGGGATGCCGTCACCAGGGTCACGGAATTGCCGGGTCGCCATTCGGCCCAGGCCAGGTGGGTGGACGAGACCGCGAGAGTGGAGTTGCGGTGGAGGTTGGCCACGGCCCTGTCCTCGACGACCTTCGCGTCCTTGAGGTCGACGACGGCCAGCCGCGTCCCGGTCGTGCCGCCGACCGTGCCCCGGTACTGCACGGCGACGACCCCGGAGGAGCTGACGGCACTCTGCCGGATGTCCGCGTCCGCGGGCAGCCCCGTCACCCGCCGGTGTGTGACCGTGCCCCCGGTCTTCGAGAGGAGGTGGAGGCTGCTGCGGCCGGGCCCGTCACTCTTCGTCATCACGAGCGTGTCGCCCAGGAGGGCCCGCAGCCCGGCGTTCGGCCCGACGACGGAGGTGTCGATGTCGACGGGTGCGCCGCCCGCCATGTCCAGGATCCGGTAGGTGGTCTCCCGCGTCTGCACCACGACACGCTCGCCGTCGACGGCCGCCCGGGGAGCATTGAGACCGGAGACCCTGGGCACCACGGCCGTCGCTCCGCCCGTGGACCGGTGCCACCGGAAGGTGGTGGTCTGGTTGGCGTAGGTGTAGGTCACGAAGCCGGCCGCCCCGCTGCTGAACAGCTTTTCGTCGGCGCCGATGGCGAAGGGCCCCGCCTCCTGCTCCGACGCGGCGGCGTCGGCCGTCACGGGGGCGTCGGCCGTCACGGGGGCGGCGAAGGCGGGCACGGAGGCCAGGCCCGTACCGGCCGTCACCGCGAGGGCGACCGCGACGGAGACGGCGAGACGCCGAGTGGCGGGGTGGAGGTGCTTCAAGGGGATTCCTCCCGAGCGTGCTGTGGGCGTGGCGTCCTTGCGCCACGCCCACAGGACTCACGAAGACCGTTCAAGGTTGTACGGAAGTCGCGGAAATTCGGGAGAAGTTCGCGAGTTCGTCAAGTCGGGTTCAGGCCGAACCCGACACCACGGACAAACGCACGCGACCTCCCTCACGCCACGCTGGTGAACTTCCTGCCCTCGCCCGCGTACAGCGACGTGTTCTGGCGGAGGAACGGGGACTGGGTGGAGCCCGTCGAGGCGTAGACGTACGTGCCGCCCGCCCCGTACGCGATCAGGTCCGGGCGGCCGTCGCCGGTGACGTCGCCGGCGCCGACGAACTGGCTGAAAGCGCCCCATCCGGCGCCGACGCGGACGCGGGTGGCGTAGGCGTTGCCCTGGGACGGGTACAGCCACAGGACGCCTGCCGTGTCGCGGGCGAGGAGGTCGCCGCCCTTGTCGCCCGCGATGTTCCCGACGGCCGTGAGCTGGTTGTAGGCGCCCCAGCCGCCGCCCACCCAGATCCGGCGGCCGTACGGCTTCGCGGGGTCGCCCGTGCCCGGGTAGAACCACAGGGAGCCGGCGGTGTCGGTGGCGAACAGGTCCGCCTTGCCGTCCCCGCCGAGGTCCGAGCCGCCCGCGAGCTGCTTGTAGCCGCCCCAGCCGCCGCCGACGCGGACCCGGGTGGCGAAGGTGCCGTCGCCCTTGCCGGTGTAGGACCAGAGGACGCCGGTGGAGTCGAGGGCGATCAGGTCGCCGGGCGCGCCGCCGCCGAGGTTCCCGGCGGCCTCGATCTGCTTGTACGTGTTCCAGCCGGGGCCGATCTTCGTCCGCTTGGCCGGCTTCGCCTGCCCGGCGACCGGCCAGTCGTACAGGTCGTCGCGCCACAGGACACCGGCGGAGTCGCGGGCGAGGACGTCGGCGGAGCCGTTGTCGTTGAAGTCGTGCGGGTTGGCGGTACGGGTCACGGTGAGGGCACCGGAGGCCGTGGCCGGGGCGCCGCCGGAGTCGGAGGTGGCGGTGATCCTCCAGCTGTAGGCGCCGTTCGGGGCGCTGGCCCCGTCGAGGAGCCCGTCCCAGTAGTGCGCGTACCGCTGGCCCGACACGGGCCGGGTCAGCCGCGTGGTGAGCTTCTTCCCGGTGCGGGTGTGGGTGAGGACGAGGTCCACGTCCGCGTCCGGGCGGGACAGGTCGAAGGTCATCGGGACGCTCGTCCCGGGCTTCTCCAGGCTCACGGAGCCGGGCACCGACGTGCCGGTCACGGTCAGCGCCATGACCTGCCCGGTGTCGGCGACGAGCTGCGGCGTGACGGTGGTGCCGTCCTTGCCGATCGAGAACAGCCCGTCGGCCGTGCCCGTCGCACCGCGCACCAGGAGGCTGCTGTCGGGCGCGTGCGCCACGGACGAGAAGTTCTCCATGACCTTGTACGGGGCTCCGCCCGTGGCCAGGTTCCGCGCGTACAGCGGCGTCCGGACCGCCGGGTCGGCCCACGGGTCGCGCTGGGCCGCGTACAGGACCGTGTCGCCGACGATCCCGGCGAGGACGGCCTTGCCGGGGAGGTCGGTGAGCGGGACGTTCTTGTAGATCCCGCTCGACACCGCGGTCCCGTGCGCCCGGATCTCCGAGCCGCCGCCCGCGCGGTTCACGATCCACGCCTGGTACTTGGGAGTGAGCGCGGCGGTCACCGACGCGTCCCAGTCGCCGCCGGGGCGGGTCGGCGTCTCCTGGACGATCGCGGTGCCGGTGGGCGCGGAGATCAGGGCCTGCGTGGTGTACGGCTTCGGCCCTTCGCTGGTGGCGTAGGTGCCCCGGATGAGGACGAGCGCCACGGCCATGCCGTTCGCGTTCCGGCCCGCCGCGACGACCCGGTAGTCGGTCTCGGTGCGCCGGTCCATCTTGTTGCCGAACGTGTCGGTCAGCTTCATCTTGTTGACGACGCCGTTGTCGTTCCGCAGCTGCCACAGCTCGCGGCCCGTGCCGGACTCCGCCGGCCGGCTCTCGTACGCGACGTTGAACGCCACGCCGACGAACTCGCCGCTGAGCGTGTGGTTGGAGTACGTGTTGGACGGCGTGTGGTGGGCGGAGATGGTGCCCTGGTTGTTCGTCACCATCCAGTCCGACCCGGAGTCGTAGACGTCCGAGACGTAGCTGCCGAAGACGACGACGGAGCCGTCGGGCTTGTGCAACTCCCGGACCGTCTCGCCGTTCTCGTCCACGCACTTCGTGATGTACCCGAACGCGCCCGTGGCCACGACCTCGGCCCCGACGGGCAGCAGCCCGGGTGCCGTCGGCGCGCAACGCCCAACGGCGGCGGGGCCGTTGGTGGCGGCGACGGCCACCGGCGCGGTGACGAGCGTCCCCGTCACGGCCGTGACCGTGGACAGGGTGAGGACGGCGGCGGCGAGCCGGCGTCCGGTGATGCGGTGGTTCACGGAAGTCCCCCAGAAGTGTGCTGATGATGGATCGGATACGGCGGACGGACGGAGCGGACGGACAGGCGGCGCGGCGCGGCGTCAGGAGACGCTGGTGAACTTGCTGCCCTCGCCCGCGTACAGCGTGGTGTTCATGCGCGTGAAGGTGCCGGAGACGGTGCCGTTCGACCGGTACACGTAGGTGCCCCCGGCCCCGTACGCGAGCAGGTCCGCCCGCCCGTCGCCGTTCACGTCCCCGGCGCCGACGAGCTGGCTGAACGCGTTCCACCCGGCGCCGACCCGCACCCGCCCGAGGAACTTGCCCTTCCCGTCGCCCTGGTAGAGCCAGAGCACCCCGGTGGTGTCCCGCGCGACGAGGTCCCCGGCGGCGCTACCGGCGATGTTCCCGACGGCCGCGAGCTGGTTGTAGACCCCCCAGCCCCCGCCGATCCGCACCCGGGTCCCGAAGGGCTTGGCGATGTTGCCGGTCCCCTTGTAGAACCACAGCGCCCCGGCACCGTCGGCGGCGACGAGATCGGCCCGCTCGTCCCCGTCGAGGTCCGACCCGCCGGTGAGCTGCTTGTAGACGCCCCAGCCGCCACCGACTCGCGCGCGCGTGCCGAAGGTGCCGTCGCCCTGGCCGGCGTACGACCAGAGCACGCCCGAGCCGTCGAGGGCGACGAGATCGCCGATCTCGTATCCGCCGTGCCCGATGTACCCGCCGAGGTCCCCGGCGGCCTCGATGTGCTTGTACGTGTTCCACCCGCCGCCGATCCGGGCGCGCTGAGCCGACGTGACCTTGCCGTTCACCGGCCGGTCGCGCAGGTCGTCGCGCCACAGGACACCGGCGGCGTCCCGGGCGAGGACGTCGGTGGAGCCGTTGTGCGTGAAGTCGTGCGGGTTGGCGGCACGCGTGACGTACATCTGCCAGCCCTGGTAGACGGGCGCGCTGGTGCCGTCGAGCACCGACGCCTCGGCCTCGATCGCGTACCGGCCGTTCGGAGCGTCGGTGCCGTCGTCGAGGACGCCGTCCCAGGTGAAGGAGAAGGTGTTCCCGGTCGCGGGGGCCTGCACGCGCGTGTGGAATTGCCGCTCGGTGACGGTGTGCGTCAGCGTCACGTCGACGTAGGCGTCCCGGCGCGACACGGTCCAGCCCAGCGTCACTTTTCCGCCGGTCCTGTCGAGCTCCGCCCAGTCGGGGACGTGGACCTCCTGGATCTTCAGCTCGGGCAGCTCGACCTCGTCGGCGACCTTGGTGATCGTCGGCGGGCCGTCGGCCGCGCGCACGACCCGGAAGAGTCCCTTGCCGTCGGCGGCCCGCGCGCCCCGCACGACGAAGCCGCCGTCCGGCGTGCCCCTCGCGACGGAGCCGGAGTCCAGAGGGAGCGGGACGGTCTCGCCGGTGGCCAGGGAGACGGCCTTGGCGGGCGTCGACGGGTTGCCGTAGACGAGCCACTCGCCGGCGAGGCTGAAGTACCACCCGTCGCCGTGCGCGCCGAGCGTGACGTGCTTCGGCGCGCCCGTCTTCCGGTCGACCGTCCGGATGACGCTGCCGAGGTCTTCCGACCACTCGTACCAGGCCACGTGGGAGTCGGAGAGGTGAGGCCCGCCCCAGCCCGAGCCGGAGTCGGCGGCGTGGTACGTCTCCGTCGCCGCGCCGGTCACCGGGTCGATGACGGCCCGGCCGCCGGTCCGCAGCTCGGCCGGCCCCTTCTCGTATCCGACGGCGAAGGCGCCGGAGCCGTCCCGGAGCAGGCCACCGGTGAAGTCGGCGGCGTCGGCGGGAAGGCCCGTGACCTCGCGGTCGACCGTGTGGGCACCGTCCTTGGTGACGATGTGCAGCTCCGACGAGCCGTCGGCCCGCTTCATCCGCGCGAGGACGCTCGTGCGGCTCAGCGTGCTCACATAGGTGCCGTTCAGCGCGGCGAGGTCGATGGTCACGTCCGGGGTGCCCGGGGCGGACAGGTCGCGCAGGGTGAGCGTGCGGGCCTCGGAGAAGTCGCGGGCGTCGCTGAGGACGAGCACGTCGCCGTGGCTCAGGGACCAGTCGCCGCCCTCGGGCACGTCGATCCGGACCGGGGCGCCGCCGTCGAACGGCGTCCAGCGCACGACGCGGCTGCCGTCGTGGGCGAAGGTGTACGTGGCGAAACCGAAGGCGCCCACGCCGCTGAGCTTCGTGCTCGCGGGGAAGGAAGGAAGCGCCTCGTCGGCCTGCGTGGCCGAGACGGGACCCGAAGTGGCCGCGAAGGCGGCCGGCGCCGTGGCGAGCGTGCCCGCGCCGAGCGCGGTGACGGCCAGGACGGCCGTGACGGCCGAGGCGAGACGGGTGCCGGTGGAGCGGGACTGCACAGTGAACCCCCATGGAAAGACCGGGCACGTGAGTGCCGCGCCCGGTCAGACTCATGATCGGTTCGACTGGTTGTACGAGATGTCGAGGATTAGTTCGAAAAGGAGATCCGCCCCCTCACCCCCCACCCCTCCGCTCCACCACCCCCCGCACATACCCCGCCTGCCCCGCGTGCTGAAGATCCTCCGCGAGGACCGAGACCAGGCGGACGCCCAGCGTGACCGGCGGGTCCCAGGCGGGGTCGACGACCCGGTCGAGGTCCGCGTTGGTCACCGGGGCCAGCAGGGACGCCGTACGGTCGTGGACCGCGTCGTGGTAGCCCAGCAGCAGCTCCGCGGATGCCCGTACCGCTCCGACCTGCGCGGACGTATGGCCGTAGCCGGTCGCGGCGGGCGGGAACGGCAGCCCGAAGCGGTCCCGCCAGCCGTCGGACCGCCACAGCTGCTCCGTACCGAAGGCTCCCGCCAGGTGGTCGTCCTGGATGCGCGTGAGGTGCCAGACCAGCCAGGCGATCGAGTTCGCGTCCGGATCGGGCCGCGCGGCCAGATCCTCCTCGCCGAGGCCCTCCACCGCCTCGTGGACCGCCTCCCGGATCCGGCCGAAGGAGTCGAGCAGCAGACCGGCACTGTTCATCACGCCCCCTTGGGGTCGCGCGCCTCCCGCCACCGGCTCAGCTCCGCCTCGACGTCGAACGGCGTCAGGTTCAGCGGCGGACCGGCCGGCGGGCGGCGCAGGGCTTCCGCGATCTTGGTGTTGATCTCGCCGAGGATCCGCCGGACCTGGCTCTCCGAGACGGCCGCGAGCACCGCCGCCGCCGCGTCCTCGGCCTCCTTGCGCAGCTGGAGCGCGGGCGGCAGCACCGCCATGCCCTCGCGGTGCATCTTCTGCTTGACCCACCACAGCTCGTCGTAGGGCGCCGCGTCGTCCGGCAGCGGCCTGCCGAACCCGGGCAGCTTCCGAAAGTCCCCACGCTCGGCAGCCTCCCGGATCTGCTTGTCGACAAAGGACTCGAAGCTGACACCCGGCGGTTTCCGTTCGGTCATGTGTCCAGCGTACGTAACTGCCGAAACGGGCAGGAGCCCCGCTCGTACCGCACCTGCGGCACGGAGCGGGGCTCCTTGGGTACTGCTCTAGAAGATCAAGATCGCCACTACGGCGCTCAGATCGTGGTGACGTTCTCCGCCTGCGGACCCTTCGGGCCCTGCGTGACGTCGAAGCTCACCGCCTGGTTCTCCTCAAGCGAGCGGAAGCCGTTCGCGTTGATCGCGGAGTAGTGGACGAAGACATCCGGGCCGCCGCCTTCCTGGGCGATGAAGCCAAAGCCCTTTTCAGCGTTGAACCACTTGACGGTTCCGGTAGCCATGAGCCCTCCTATGGGCCAAAGGGTCGCCCTGCTCCAGAACCTGCAAACAAGTCTGAAAACTACAAAAGCCTGCGGGTCACATGCTCCGCAGGCTCTGTACTGCAAGGGAAACCAAACTGCAACTTGCGGACGAGCCTAGCACGCAGCCCGCAGACAGCGATAGAGGGAAAGATCACGTCACCCTCATGTTTGACCCACCCCTAACGCGCTGACGCGCCGCGCCGATGTCGCCCCGGCGATGTCCACCGTACGAGACGGGTCTAGCCTCGCGTTGTGGACAATGCGAACGACGAGCTCCAGCGCAGCCGGCCCCGCGTCGGGCACATCCAGTTCCTGAACTGCCTGCCCCTCTACTGGGGCCTCGCCAGGACCGGAACGCTCCTCGATCTGGAGCTGACCAAGGACACCCCGGAGAAGCTGAGCGAGCGCCTCGTCCGGGGCGATCTGGACATCGGTCCGATCACCCTCGTCGAGTACCTCCGGCACGCCGACGAGCTCGTCGCCCTCCCCGACATCGCCGTCGGCTGCGACGGTCCCGTCATGTCCTGCGTGATCGTCTCCCAGCGCCCCCTGGAGGAGCTGGACGGCGCCCGCGTCGCCCTCGGCTCCACCTCCCGGACCTCCGTCCGCCTCGCCCAGCTGCTGCTCTCGGAGCGGTACGGGGTCGAGCCCGCGTACTACACCTGCCCTCCCGACCTGGGCCTCATGATGCAGGAGGCCGAGGCGGCGGTCCTCATCGGCGACGCCGCGCTGCGCGCCTCGCTGCACGACGCGCCCCGGCTCGGGCTCCAGGTCCACGACCTCGGCCTGATGTGGAAGGAGTGGACGGGACTGCCCTTCGTCTTCGCCGTCTGGGCCGCCCGCAGGGACTACCTGGCGCGCGAACCGGAGACCGTCCACGACGTCCACCGGGCCTTCCTCGCCTCCCGCGACCTCTCCCTCGACGAGGTCACCAAGGTCGCGGAACAGGCCGCCCGCTGGGAGGCATTCGACGCCGAGCTGCTGGAGCGGTACTTCCGTACGCTCGACTTCCGCTTCGGCCCCGAGCAACTCGCCGGAGTACGCGAGTTCGCCCGCCGCACCGGACCCACGACCGGATTTCCGGCGGACGTGAGGGTCGATCTGCTCCCGCCGGAATAGCCCCCCGGCTCCCGAGGTCCCGTCAATTCACGTCCGCAATTCCCTTCCCGTCCGTTCCCGTCCCTTCCCGTCCCTTCCGGTCCCCTCCCGTCCCTTCCGGGGCGCGCGCCGCATCCGCGCATTCCCTCCACGGAAATCGCGCAATTGAACGTTCATCGGAAATTCACGCCCAAGCGGACCCCGGACCGGCCCGTCAACCCCGCTGGCGTACGCTGGTCCGGTCTGTCAACAACCCTCCGAAAGGGACGAAACGGTGACCGAGAAGGCCGACCTCACGTCGTTGGATGTCACAGCCGTTCTCGACCGCGCCGCCGCCGGCGGCCGGATCACCCCCGAGGAGGCGCTCGTCCTGTACCGCTCGGCGCCCCTGCACGCGCTCGGCGCCGCCGCCGACGCCGTGCGCCGCCGCCGCTACGCCGGTACGGAGCACATCGCGACGTACATCATCGAGCGGAACATCAACTACACCAACGTCTGCGTCACCGCCTGCAAGTTCTGTGCCTTCTACGCGGCCCCCAAGGACACCAAGAAGGGCTGGACCCGCGACCTCGACGACATCCTGCGCCGCTGCGCGGAGACCATCGAGCTCGGCGGCACGCAGATCATGTTCCAGGGCGGCCACCACCCGGACTACGGCGTCGAGTACTACGAGAAGCACTTCGCCGCCATCAAGAAGGACTTTCCGGAGCTCGTCATCCACTCCCTCGGCGCCTCCGAGGTCGAGCACATGGCGCGCATCTCCGGCGTCTCCGTCGAGGAGGCGATCACCCGCATCCACGCCGCCGGCCTGGACTCCTTCGCCGGCGCCGGCGCGGAGCTGCTCCCCGAGCGCCCCCGCAAGGCCATCGCGCCCCTCAAGGAGTCCGGCGAGCGCTGGCTGGAGATCATGGAGATCGCCCACGGCCTCGGCGTCGAGTCGACCTCCACGATGCTCATGGGCACCGGCGAGACCAACGCCGAGCGCATCGAGCACCTGCGGATGATCCGTGACGTGCAGGACCGGACGGGCGGCTTCCGGGCCTTCATCCCGTACACGTACCAGCCCGAGAACAACCACCTCAAGGGCCGCACCCAGGCCACCCTGTTCGAGTACCTCCGGATGATCGCGATCGCCCGGATCTTCCTCGACAACGTCGCCCACATCCAGGGCTCCTGGCTGACCACCGGCAAGGAGGTCGGCCAGCTCTCCCTGCACTACGGCGCCGACGACCTCGGCTCGATCATGCTGGAGGAGAACGTCGTCTCCTCCGCCGGTGCCAGGCACCGCTCCAACCGCCTGGAGATCATCGACCTGATCCGCAAGGCCGGCCGCGTCCCCGCCCAGCGCTCCACCACGTACGAGCACCTGGCCGTCCACGACGACCCGGCGAACGACCCGGTCGACGACCGCGTCGCCTCGCACATCTCGTCCGTGGCCATCGAGGGCGGCACGGCCCACCCTGAGCTGAAGCTCCTCGACGCGAACTGAGGCCGGTGCTCACTCTCCACGCCGCCGAGGCGTCCCCCGAGCTGGCCGTCCTCGTCGACGGCGCGCTGATCGCCGCCGTCGGCCCGTACGAGGAACTGGCGGAGGCCAACCAGGACGCCCGCCTCCGCCGCTGGCCGGGCATCCTCACGCCCGGCCTGCTCAACCCGTACGCCCCCGAGCTCCTGGAGCGGACCTACCACCCGGACCCGCGCGAGGCCGACACGTACGGCACCGCGCCGATCACCGGCGAGCGGGCGGCCGAGCTCTTCCGCGCCGACCCCGCCCGCCTCGGCGCGAGCGCCCGCCGCGGCGTCCAGCGCCTGCTGGCCCACGGCACGGTGGCGGTGGCCGGCGACCTGCGCGCCCGAGCCGCCACCGACGCGGTCCGCCGCGCCGGCCTGGCGGTAGGCCGCCGCCCGGAATCCCTCCCCGGCCCCCCGTCCCTCTCCCCGACCCCCCTGATCCTCCTCCCACCCCTGACCCCCGGCGCCCCGGCCCGCTTCGCCGTCTTCGACGTAGCCGACACGGCGGAACTCGTCCGCCGAGGAGCGTCGACCTGCGTGGCGACGGTCATCGCGGGGCGACTGGTCTACCGGGCCCGCTGAGCGGGCGGGATCAGTCGGCGGCGTACGAGGACCTGCCGAGAATCGGGCGGGCGTCCGCCTCCCGGACCAGGTCCCGGAATCGGTTGTCGTCCGCCAGCCGCACGAGGTCGGCGGGGGAGACCGGGGCGGACCCGGCCGCGCCCGCGTCCGGGGTCACCGAGAGCTGGACGTCGCTGCGGCCGTGACGGTAGGTCAGGGTGACCTCCCGGGCGCCCCGCGTGTTCGACGGCGCGCGCGTCACCTGGGCGGGCGTCCCGTCGGCCAGCCGCTCGGTCCGGCAGGTCACGCCCTTCTTGGGAAGGGCGGGGCAGGTCTCGGCGGGACCTGTGGACGGCCGCACGGAGAACCGCACCGTGTACGGGGCTCCCGCCCGCGCGTCCCCGCCCGGCTCGCCCTCGCCCCGGTAGTCGCGCACGTCGTTGTCGTACGGCCGGATCGCGCCCACGGCGGCGGGCAGCAGGTCGTCCAGGACGACCGCCGCCCGCTGCTGGAAGACGTCCAGCCGGGCCCTCGCCGCCTCGGGCAGCCGCGCGTGGGGGAAGGTCTCCCCTGGCCTCGGTTCGACGTGGACGGGCTCCCGGCCCGGCCCGGTGCCGGTCACGGAGGGGCTCACGGGCACGGCGGGGAGATTCACCTCGCGGCCGCCGTGCCAGGGGTTCACCACGGCGAGCCCCAGGGCGACGGCGGTGACGAGGCCGAAGGCCCCGCCCGCCTTGGCGGCCCGCGCCCGGGCCCGGCGACGGCGCCCGACGCGCACCGCCGCGGGGACGAGGTCGGGCAGCGGCGGCAGGGCGTCGACCGCCTCGGTCAGGGCGCCCCGCAGGGCGCGCTCCTCGGGCGAGTCCGCCGGGGCTTCGATGGGACGCATGGTGGCGGTCAGCTCCCGACGGTGTAGACGTGGGCGTCGCCCAGTTGGGCGCGCAGCCGGGCGAGGGAACGCGAGCACTGGCTCTTCACCGTGGACTCGCTGCAGCGCAGCAGCGACGCCACGCTCTGGACGCTCAGGTCCTCCCAGTAGCGAAGCACGACGATCGCCCTTGCCCGGGGCGGGAGTTCGTCGAGCAGTGCCAGGAGGGTGACCCGGAGGTCGGAGGGGACCGCGGCCTGGGCCTCGGTGCGGGGCGCGATGCGGGTGTGGGCGAGCAGGTCACGCAGGGAGCGCCGGCGCTCGGTGATGAAGGTCCGCACCAGCACGGTCTTTGCGTAGGCGTCGAGGTTGTCCGCGGCGCTCGCCTTGCGCCAGTGCTGGAACAGCTTGGCGAGGGTGGTCTGGGTCAGGTCACGGGCGGCCTCGGTGTCGCCGCAGAGCAGGTACGCGGTGCGGTAGAGCCGGCGCTGGCCGATCGCGGCGTACTCCTCGAAGTCCGTGGTGCCGTGGTGCTCGCGGACGGCGGCCCGCGGCGGCCTCGACGGATGCTCCGGCATCCGCCCCCCTCTCTCGACGCTCGACCGGTCCGCCCCGCCCACCGGGGAGGACCTCCGACATGGACCGAGCGGAGTTGGGCCGGAAAGGTTGAAAGGAAAGTGGGATTGGCCGGAGATCGGTGGTCGGGTGTCTGGAATCGGCCCTACGCGCTGTCGGCGAGTCCATGGGCCTTTGCGATGGCGCAGGCGCATGAGGCGCAGACGGCCGGGATGCGCATGCCGGTCAGGGTCGAGAGCACGCAGAGCTGGAGGCGACTCAGCCCGCCCAGTTTGGCCCGCAGGTTGGTCACGTGGAACTTCGCGGTGCGTGCGGTGACGCGCAGCCGCGCGGCCAGTTCCTCGTTCGACGGGCCGGTGTGCAGGGCGGTGAAGACCCGCTGTTCCATCGGGGTCAGGTGGTGGACCGGCGTGGGCACGAGTCGGGTCGCCGTCGCGCTGTCGCAGGCGAAGAGAGAGCTGTGATCAGCGCAAACGAGGCAGTCGTGTCGCATGGGTCCCCCCAGTGTGCCGGCGTCGGCGACGGAATCTAGCACGCGGTCCGGCCCGCGCCGGGGAGGGAATCGGCCAGCGGAGGTCCTCGGCCGGAGGGCTCGCGCGCGGCGCGGAGCGGTCGGGAGGCGCTCGTTCCGGAGGGGTCGAGGAGGAGGGGGAGGCGCCCTTGTGGAGTGCTCGCGAGGGCATGGTTCGCCACCTGCCGCCCGAGGGTGTGGCAGGTGCAGAAATGTGCTTTCGTGAATGATGAATGTTTGCTTGGGAGGGGGGGGTGTGGCCTGGGGCCTCTGGCGAGGCCCCAGGGTGCGCCCGGCCACCTCGGGATTCCCGGGAGCAACCGCCCTGCGGCCGCGGCCGCGGGCCCGCCGCCGACCGTCCACCGACCCGTGTCCGGACCCGGCGGTAAGAGGCGGCGGGCGGATCCGGGTGGGTGCGACGGCGTCGGTACGCGCTCGCCGGGGAACCCGCCCGCGGAGGCGGACGCACGGTCCGGGATCGGCTCGATAGCAGCGGTGCGCGGCCCCTGCCACGGCCCCGCTCAGGGCACCGGTGGACCCTGCACGTACCGCCCGTCCCCGTCGTACGGCCAGGCGTTCGCCACGCAGCCGAGCAGCCCCTTGATCTGCTGCATCATGGCCGGCGCGGGCTGGCCCGGACCGGGGCACGTCTCGTGCCCGCGGCCGATCTCGTGCCCCACCTCGTGGTTGACGATCAGCGCCCGGTACTCCTCGATGGGACCGTCGAAGCGGGGCGAACCGCGTACCCACAGCTTCAGGTTGACCACCACGGCGTGGTCGATCCGGCAGTTGACGTTCCCCTTGCTGGCAGGGGTCGTCACGTAGCAGAGCCGGTCGGTGGTCCCGGGGGTGGCGATCCGGATGGTGAAGTCGACGGGGCCGGAGGCCACCAGCCGGAAGCCGTACGCCGGGTTCCTCGTCCAGCCCCGGGGGTGACCGAGGACCGAGGCGACCGTCCGGGCCGTCTCGTCCGGGTCCAGCTCGATCCCGTCCTCCACCTCGATCCGGTAGGTGCGCACGGGCCCGCGCCCCTGGCGCTCGCCGCCGACCCGGGAGCGGGTGAAGGTGCCCGGCCCGTCCGCCGGTACGGGGACGCGGCCCGGAGCCGTCGTCGCCGGGACCGTCATCACGGGGGCCGTTGTCGGCGGGGTAGAGGTGGGCGGTGGCTTGGTGGTGGCGGCCGGGGGCGCCGGGGCCGTACGGGACGAGGAGGCCCGGGGAGCCTCCGCCGCCCGGGCCGGGGACTCGTCCTCGCGCAGCAGGACGGCCGTGCCGCCCGCACCGAGACCGAGCACGGTGAGGGCGGCCAGGAGTGAGTTCCGGCGCCGCCTGCGGCGACGGCGTGCGGCGGTGCGGGTGGCACGGGTGGAGCGGCGCGTCATGATCCGATTCAGCCGATGATGTACGAGGTGTCGACCGAGGAGATCTTGTTCTTGAAGGTGGCGGACGCGTTGCCGACATAGCCCGGCGGGATGTAGCCCTGCGAACCGGTGGAGTGCGTGCCGGTGAACACGTTCAGCGTGTTGTCCGACGTGCGGTTCCAGTAGGAGGCCGTATTGTTGTCGACCTTCTGGCCGGCGCAGCTCAGCGAGCCCTTGAAGTAGTCGTTGCCGAGGTTCTCGTCCCAGCTGTGCGAGCCGAGGTCGAACACCGAACTGCCCTGGTAGGAGTTGCAGTACAGGCCCATCTCGTTCGCCGTCAGCCAGCCGTCCTTCTCGACGGCCGAGGCCGTGCCGGCAGCGGTGAGCGTGCAGAGGGCGGCGGCCGCCAGTGCGGCGCCGAGCGCCGTCGGTATGCGGATACGCATGAAGAAGTCCTTCGTGAGGAGCGGGTGGGGAAAGGTCAGGTGGTGAGCTGCGCGGCCAGCTTCAGCCGGGTCTCCAGCTGCTTTCTCGCGTTGTCGAGCGTCTCCGCGTTCTGCTCGATCAGACGCTTCTGATACGCGGTCTCCACCGTCGACCAGATGCCGACGAGGTTCGTCTCCTTCTTGCAGGCGACGTCCTTCGTGGCGGCGGACACGGCCTTGGAGCCGTCGAGCGTCGTGTCGGCGAACCCGAGGTCGTTCTGCGGGCTGACCGGGTCGTCCGTCTCGTACCCGGCCTTCGCCATACAGGCGGACCAGCCCTTGATCGCCTCGCGCACCCGGCTGTCCTCCTGGGAGCGGGCGTAGGCATCCATGCCGAAGTTCTGCGGGACCATGATGTCCACGGAGTCCCTGGTCGGCGCGTAGAGCTTGAGGAAACCCTCACGGCTGCACCCGCCGGCCGGCACCTTCTGGCCGGCCACGGTGATCACGCCCAGCTCGGAGTTCTCCGCCTCCTCCTGGCTCATCGGAACCGGCTTCGACGGATCGACCTGGGCCTCACCGTGCAGGACGAGCTTCTCGTTGGGGCCCATCTGCCGGGCCGGCGGTTTCTGCGGCCGGTTGGCGAGCTCCGGGTTCTCGTAGCCGTAGCGGGCGGCCCGCTCCGGGCTGCTCACCCCGTACCGCAGGGTGTTGTCGCCGCCGGAAGAACGGCCCTTGCGGAGCGCGAACCGGTAGCCGTACCGCTTCATGCACTGGTCGATCAGGACGTCCTGGGCCTCGGCGAGGGCCGCGCGCTGCGCACTCGTGGGGACGTACGTGTCGAGCGGGAACCGGAGCGTGGCGCTGTCCAGCAGCACGGGGACGTCGCCGATGGCGGGCTCGGACTGGCCGGACCCGTTCTGCCCGTCGGAGGAGGAGCACGCGGCGAGGGCGATCACGAGGGCGGTCGCGACCGCGAGCGGGCGGGCCGTCGGGCGGACACGGGAGGTGGGCATGGTGACTCCGTCATGGATCGGATAGCATCCACGGCCACTGCTCCGCCCGGCGCTTACGGGCGGAGCAGTGACCTTGTGCGGGGTGAGGCGCGGCCGTCAGTTGATGTAGGCCGAGGAGATGCTGTTCTTGAAGGTGCTGGTGGCGTCGCCGCGGTAGCCGGCCGGGATGTAGCCGTCGCTGCCGAAGCCCTCGGCGTTCGTGTGGACGCTCCACTCGTACGTGTCGCGGTTCAGGTACGACTCGGTCCAGTCGTTCGTGGTGTGACCGGCGCAGCTCTGCGAGCCCTTGAAGTAGTCGTTGCTGAAGTTCTCGTCGTGCGTGAAGAGGTCGAAGACCGAGTTCGCCTGGGCCTGGAAGCAGAAGAGGCCGAACTCGCCGCTCGTCAGCCAGCCGTCCTTTCCGGCGGCGTTCGCGCTGCCGGTGGAGACGGCGACGGCGCCGAGGAGCAGACCGGCGGTGGCGGCGACGCGGAGGAGCTTGTTCACGAGGTGCCTTTCGGTGTCGGGGACATGAGACCGTCGGACCGGCTCGGGCGGATCGTCCGACTGATCCGGTCCGGGCCGCCGCTCAGTGAACACGAGCAACTTCCTTGCCACTACTGTCCTTTGGGACAGTGTCCGGGGTTGGGGCGATCGCCTACGGTGCTCTTCGGGTACGGCGGTGATCCGCGCCCGAGCCCTGGTGCCGTTCCGCGCCGGGGGCATCCTGAAGGGGTTCTCCTGTGGTTCTTCGACGTGTCCGGACGGCACTCTGCCCGGCTCTGCTCGCGGTCGCCCTGCTGGCGACGGGCTGCTCGGACGGCGGCACCGACAAGGCGGCGCCCGGCCCGACGGCCACTACCGGTCAGGCGTCCGCGTCCGCTTCGGCCTCTGCCTCCGCGTCCGCCGGCGATCCCGCCGGGAAGGGCGACGCGGACCCGAAGCAGGCCGCGTACTTCGCCTGCATCGCCGAGCAGGGCGTCCCGGTCAAGAACACCGGCTCAGGCATCCCGGTCGTGGACCTCGCGAAAGCGGACCCCGCAAAGGTGAAGCAGGCGGAGACGGCCTGCGCCGGCAAGCTCGACATCCCCGACGCTGACGCGGCCGAACTGACCGCCGCCCGGGAGCTCACCGCCTGCATGCGGCGCAACGGCGTCGCCGGCTTCCCCGACCCGGACCCGAAGACCGGCGACCACGACCTGGAGTCGCTCGGCCTGAAGGGGAACCCGGCGGCGATGGAAGCACTGGCGAAGTGCGGGGGCAAGGACAAGACCAGGACCGACGGCAAGGTCGGCGGATGACCGAGCCGGAGAACACTCCGGACCACGCCGTCGAGCAGGCGCCCGCTCCCGCATCCGGCCTCGCGCGCCGCCGCCGCTGGGTCGCGGTCGTCGCCATCGGCGCCGTGGTGCTGTCCGGCGCGGGCATCGGCGCGGCCCGGCTGATCAAATCGCCCGCCCAGGCGGCGGCCGAGGCGGGGCCGCCACCGATGGACGTCCTCGTCGCCCGGGTCGAGAAGAGGGTCCTGAAAGACACCGTCATCGTGCGCGGCACGGCGACGGCGGCGCAGACCGTGCAGGTCGCCCCGGTCATGTCGGCGGAGGGCGCGGGCAGTCCCGTCGTCACCAAGACGCCGGTCGCGGTCGGCGACCGGATCACCGCCGGCCGCGTCCTCCTCGAAGTGTCGGGGCGGCCGGTCTTCGCCCTTCGGGGCAAGCTCCCCGTCTACCGCGACCTCAAGCCGGGGGCGACCGGCGAGGACGTCGAACAGCTCCAGGAGGCCCTCGCTCAGCGAGGCCACGGCACGGGCCCGGACCCGAAGGGCACTTTCGGCGCCGGGACCAAGACGGCACTTACCGCCTTCTACGCCTCCATCGGCTACGACCCGCTGCCGGCGCTCGCCGACGGCGGCGCGTCCGTGACCTCGGCCGAGGAAGCGGTGACCGGCGCGGAGCGGGCGCTGGAGGACGCCGTGGCCACCCGCGACGCGGCCCGGGAAGCCGCCCGGGAAGCCACCGAGGCGCCTCCCGTCCCTGAGGACGGAGGCGGCACCGCCCCCGGCAAGGGCAACCCTTCAGGCTCGGGCGGTGCGGAAGGCTCCGCCGCCGCCGAACGCTCCGTCCAGCGGGCCCGCGAGGACCTGGCCAAAGCCGTGACGGCCCTCTCCAAGGCTCGCGCCGTCACCGGACCCATGCTGCCCGCCGGCGAAGTGGTCTTCCTGGAGGGCTTCCCCGCCCGGGTCGACACCCTCGGGGCCCGTACCGGCTCCCCCGTCTCCGGCCCGGTCATGACCGTCTCGGCCGGTGCCCTCGTCGTCCGAGCCCAGCTCCAGGAGCACCAGAAGGGGCTGGTCCGAGCCCGTCAGAAGGTCGAGATCCTCTCGGAGGTGAGCGGCGTGGCCGCCGCGGCCCGCGTGCACTCCGTCGCGGACACCATGACGGTGGCCCAAGCCCCCGGGCAGCCCGGCGGCACCGGCGGTGACCAGGACGGGCAGGGCGGGCAGGGCGCCGGAGGCGAGCGGGGCTACGCCATGACCGTACGGCCCGACAAGCCGCTCGCCCCCGAACTCGCCGGACAGGACGTGAGGTTGACCATCGAGGCGGCGTCCACCGGCGGCGATGCGCTGGTCGTCCCGGTGAGCGCGGTGTCGGCGGGTGCGGACGGCCGGACCACGGTCACCGTCGTCGAGGGCTCGGTCCGCCGCCAGGTGGAGGTGCGCCCCGGCACCACCGGCGACGGTTTCGTCGAGATCACACCGGTCGGCTCCGTCCGCGTCGAGGAGGGCGACAACGTCATCACCGGCGTCAACCCCGGCCTGACCGGCAGCGCGGGCACGGGTACGACCTCCGGCGGGAAGACCCCATGAAGCCCCCGAAGAACCCCCGGCCCCAGGAGCTCCCGAAACACCCCGACGCCCTCGCCACGCAGATCGGCACTCCGGGCACCCTCGCCGGCACTCCACCCGTCATCGAGTTCCGCCAGGTCGGGCTCACCTACCCCGGGCCACCGCCCGTGCCGGCGCTCACGCCCTGCGACCTGCGGATCGAGCGGGGTGAGTTCGTGACCGTCGTCGGGCCGTCCGGCTCCGGGAAATCGACCTTCCTCAACATCGCCGGGCTGCTCGACACCCCGACCACCGGGACCTACGTGCTCGACGGGATCGACACGGGAACCCTCAAGGACGGCGATCGCACCGCGCTACGCGGCCGTCGGATCGGCTTCGTCTTCCAGTCCTTCCACCTGCTGCCGCACCGCTCGGCCCTGGAGAACGTGACACTGGCCATGGTCTACAACGGCTTCCGCCGCCGCGAGCGCACCGGCCTCGCCCACGAGGCCCTGGAGCGGGTCGGCCTCGGCCATCGCGTCCACGCCCTGCCCACCCGTCTCTCCGGCGGCGAACGGCAGCGGGTCGCCATCGCGCGGGCCCTGGTGGCGCGCCCCTCGCTGCTGCTGTGCGACGAACCGACGGGCAACCTCGACTCGGCCAACGCGGGGACGGTGCTGGCACTCCTCGACGAGCTGAACCGCGACGGGATGACCGTGCTCGTCATCACCCACGATTCGGAAGTCGCCGAGCGCGGGGGCCGGACGGTGGCCATTCGCGACGGCCGTCTCGACGAGCGGACGGCCACCGCATGAGCGCGCGCCGCCTTCTGCCCGGCCGTCGGGCCCGGAGCCGCCCCGTCGAGCCGTCCCGCTTCGCGCCGCGCGACGCCGTGGCCGAATCGCTCGCCGGCGTCCTCCAGCGGCCCGCCCGTTCCGCCCTCACCGCGCTCGGCACCGTCCTCGGCGTCGGCACCTTCGTCGCCATCCTCGGCCTGACCGCGACGACCTCCTCGCAGATCGACGCCCGTTTCAATGTCCTCAGCGCCACCCAGGTCGAGATCGAGGACGTCGCCGCCCAGCAGAACGAATTCGCCGGGCCGGGCTTCCCCGAGGACGCCGATGCCCGCGTCGAGCGGCTGCACGGCGTCCGGCACGCCGGCGTCTACTACGAGGTGCGGCTCGACGCCTCGCACGCCGTCCGCGCAGCCCCCGTCGGCGCCGGCGCCGAGGGCGAGCCGGTCGACGTGGTCGCCGCCTCTCCCGGCGCGCTCGCCGCCGCCGTGCCGACCCTCACCCAGGGCCGCCTCTACGACACGTACCACTCCCGCACCAGGCAGCGGGTGGCCGTCCTCGGCGCGTCCACGGCCGCCCGGCTCGGCATCACCACCCTCGCGACCCAGCCGGCCATCTTCGTCGGCGACGAGCCGTTCACCGTCGTCGGGATCATCGGCGATGTCGAGCGGAAAGCCGACCTGCTGATGTCCGTGGTCGTCCCCCGCACCACCGCGGACGAGGTCTGGGGCGGCATCTCCGGACGCCCGGACGCCCGGATGCTCATCGCCACCGACATGGGCGCCGCCCAGCAGGTGGCCCGGCTCGCTCCGACGGCGCTGCGGCCCGACCACCCCGAGTACCTGAAGGCGGTCGCGCCGCCGGATCCGAAGAGCCTGCGGTCGAACGTGACGTCCGACCTCAACCAGCTCTTCCTCGTCCTGGCCGGGATCTGCCTCATCATCGGCGCGGTCGGCATCGCCAACACCACGCTCGTCGCCGTCCTGGAACGCACCGGGGAGATCGGCCTCCGACGCGCCCTCGGCGCCCGGGGCCGCCACATCACCGCGCAGTTCCTCGCGGAGTCCGGCGCCCTCGGGACCCTGGGGGGCCTCATCGGCACCTCGCTCGGCACGCTGACGGTGGTCACGGTGGCGTGGGTGCGGGACTGGACCCCCGTCGTCCACCCGGAGACCGTCGCCGCGGCCCCCGCCATCGGCCTGGTCACCGGCGTCCTGGCCGGCCTGTACCCCGCCTGGCGGGCCGCCAGCATCGAGCCCGCGGAGGCGCTGCGCCGCTGACCCCCGCCGCCCCGCGCGCCGCACGCCGGCCGTCGGTGCCCGCCGGGGACCGGGCTGCTTGAATGGGGGGCGTGACCCGAGCCAACCTGGACAAACAGCCGCGCGAAGTCGCCTCCATGTTCGACGACGTGGCGGCCAACTACGACCTCACCAACGACGTGCTCTCGCTCGGCCAGGACCGCAGGTGGCGCAAGGAGGTGGCCAAGGCGGTCGACGCGCGGCCCGCGCAGAAGATCCTCGATCTCGCCGCCGGCACCGCCACGTCGTCGCAGCCCTTCGCGCGCGCGGGCGCGTACGTCGTGCCGTGCGACTTCTCGCTCGGCATGCTGCGGGTGGGCAAGCAGCGGCACCCGTGGATGCCGTTCACGGCGGGCGACGGCACGAGGCTGCCCTTCCGGGACGACGTCTTCGACGCGGTCACCATCTCCTTCGGCCTGCGCAACATCCAGGACACCGAGCAGGCGCTGCGCGAGCTGTACCGCGTGACGAAGCCCGGCGGGCGGATCGTCATCTGCGAGTTCTCGCACCCGACGTGGGCGCCCTTCCGCACGGTGTACGAGGAGTACCTGATGCGCGCGCTGCCGCCGGTGGCCCGCGCGGTCTCCTCCAACCCCGACGCGTACGTCTACCTGGCCGAGTCCATCCAGTCCTGGCCGGACCAGCCCTCCCTGGCGGCCCTCCTCCAGAAAGCAGGCTGGACCAACGCGGCCTGGCGCAACCTGACCGGCGGCATCGTGGCCCTCCACCGGGGCTTCAAGGCGGAGTAGCGAGCCCCGGCCCCGGGTGAGTACGCCGCTGAGTACCCGCGCCGATGCGGCGCGGGTCTGCGGCGCCGGATGATCGGATCATGAACCTCCGCCGTCCCTCCCGCCCCGTCCGCCGGGCCCTCCTCGCCACGGCCGCCGCAGGACTCGCCGTCCTCGCCGCCGCGGTGTGGTTCGGCTCCCCGTACCCGGCCGCCGACCCGGAGGCGGCCGCGGCCCGGCTGAAGGACGAGGCCCGGTGGGCGTACGACGAGGCGAGGCTGCCGCCGGGCACCGTGCCGGTCGAGGGCCGGGTGGAGACGGGCAGCTGCTACTACCGGGGCCTGCGCTCCCTCGCCCACATCGACGAGGCCCGCTCCGACGTCCGCAGCTTCGCGCTGCGCTGGGAGGTGCGCGGGGTGTCCGGGGCAGCGGCCCGCGCCGGACAGGACCGCACGAGGGCCAGGCTGGCCGCTGCCGGGTGGAGGCTCATCTCCGAGAACGTCTCCGACCGCGGCTTCCGCTTCGAGGATCCCGCTTCCGGGAGGACCGTCAGCGTCGACTGGTACGAGCCGACGGGGACGTACGCCATGACCGGCTACGTGCCCTGCGGCCGGCTCCCCGACGGCTTCGACGAGTACGCCTGGCCGTCGGCGGCCTGGCACCCGGAGCGGTAGCCCCGCCCCTCCGCCCCGCTCCCCACCGCCCGCCCTAGACTTCCCTACGACCTCATCGCTGACCTTTCGGGAGATCCGCCGTGACCGAGAAGCCCCTCTCCGAGCACACCGCAGATGTGATCGTCGTCGGAGCGGGCCCGGCCGGCTCCACCACCGCGTACTACCTGGCCAAGGCCGGCCTCGACGTGCTGCTCCTGGAGAAGACCGCCTTCCCGCGCGAGAAGGTCTGCGGCGACGGCCTCACCCCCCGCGCCACCAAGCAGCTCGTCTCCATGGGCATCGACATCTCCGAAGAGGCCGGCTGGCTCCGGAACAAGGGCCTGCGCATCATCGGCGGCGGCGTCCGCCTCCAGCTCGACTGGCCCGACCTCGCCTCGTACCCGGACTACGGCCTCGTCCGCAAGCGCGACGACTTCGATGAGCAGCTCGCCCGCCAGGCGCAGAAGGCCGGCGCCCGCTTGTACGAGCGCTGCAACGTCGGCGCCCCCGTCATCGACGACCGCACCGGCCGCATCACCGGCGTCCACGCGAAGCTGGGCGAGGAGAAGACCGAGGTCACCTTCCACGCCCCGCTGGTCGTCGCCGCCGACGGCAACTCGACCCGCCTCTCCCTCGCGATGGGCCTGCACCGCCGCGAGGACCGCCCGATGGGCGTCGCGGTCCGCACGTACTTCACGTCCCCCCGGCACGAGGACGACTACCTGGAGTCGTGGCTGGAGCTGTGGGACAAGCGCGGCACCGAGGACCGCCTCCTCCCCGGCTACGGCTGGATCTTCGGCATGGGCGACGGCACCTCCAACGTCGGCCTCGGCATCCTCAACTCCTCCTCCGCCTTCCGCGAGCTGGACTGGCGCGAGGTGCTGAAGGCGTGGTGCGCGTCGATGCCGGAGGACTGGGGCTTCACCCCGGACAACATGACGACCCCGATCCGCGGCGCCGCCCTCCCGATGGCGTTCAACCGCCAGCCGCACTACACCAAGGGCCTGCTGCTCGTCGGCGACGCGGGCGGCCTGGTCAACCCCTTCAACGGCGAGGGCATCGCGTACGCGATGGAGTCCGGCCAGATCGCCGCCGACGTCATCGTCCAGGCCCACGCCCGCGCCACCCCCGCCCAGCGCGAACTGGCCCTGCACAACTACCCGAAGATCCTCAAGGACACCTACGGCGGCTACTACACCCTCGGCCGCGCCTTCGTGAAGCTCATCGGCAACCCGAAGGTCATGAAGATCGCCACCCAGCGCGGCCTCACCCACCCCGTCCTCATGAAGTTCACCCTCAAGATGCTGGCCAACCTCACGGACCCCACCGGCGGCGACGCGATGGACCGCATCATCAACGGCCTCTCGAAGGTGGCCCCGAAGGCGTAAGCGCGGACTTCACCCCTGCGGACGGCGCGGGCGTACGGCCTCGGTGAGCAGGGCCAGCAGGTGGAGCTGGATGCGGGAGAGCCCTCCCAGCTTCTCCCGTAGGTTCGTCACGTGAAATTTGACGGTGCGTTCCGTGATGCCGAGCGTGACCGCCATGTCGGCGTTGGACTCGCCGGCCGGCATGGCGGCGAGGACCTCCCGTTCCCGCTCGGTAAGGGTGTCGATGTGCTGGAAGGCGTCGATGACCGGATTGACGTGGCCCTCCTCCGTCTCCCCCGTCTCCTCCGTCTTCGTTCCGTCTCTGTGTTCCTGTTCCGGTGTGCACAGCCGGCAATGTCGGAGCATGTCTGTATCCCCCCCAGGACGACGCGACACGAGGTACAACGGACGGCAGGGGCCTGCGACTTCCCGCACCGGACTCGGATAGCTCTCCGCCGTGGCGGAAAGTTGCGCCGGCAAAGCATGGCGGCTCCGGAGGGGAGGAGCGCGCCGTACGTGCCGCCGTCGGCGGGGTGGCCGGACTGGCTCTGCGTTGAGCTGTGCCGACGTCCGCTCGGCCGGGTTCGAGGCGGCGGTGCCGTCCCGCGGCGCACCACCTCGGGAACCGGGCCGGTCACCGCCGCGGATTGACCGGTTGACGACGGCCCGGTTTCGGACAGCTGGCCTAGTACCGGTAGGCGGAGGAGATGAGGGGCCCGAGGGTGGGCGAGAAGTACCCCCGATAGCCCGGGGGTACGTAGCCGTCGCTGCCGCCTCCGTACGGCTGGGTGTACACGGACCAGGCGACGGTGTCCTGGTTGAGGACCGAGGCGACGTTGCCGAGTACCGCCCCACCCTGGCCGGTGCCGGGACCGAGGAAGACGTCGCCCGTGAAGTTCGGGTCCTCGGTGTACAGGTCGTGGACCGAACTCGCTCCGGGCGCACCGGGATAGAGGCCCAGCTCCTGCTCCAGGACGCCGTCCCGGCCGGCGGCCGCGGCCGCCGGCCGGGACGGCGCGACGCCCGCGCCGACGAGTGCGCCGAGGACAGCCAGGGTTCCGACCGCCCGCCGTACCGCTGTGCTTCGCATGGTGCCGCCTTCCGGGAGTGTGGGTGCGCGGCGCCGGGAGACGGACGCGCCCCGGGAACCCCGAAGGCCGTACGCCGAAGGGCCGTCCCTCCCCCGAGGAGTGACGGCCCTCCGTGCGCGTGCCTGCGCGCGTACGGCTGCTGCGCGACCCGTGATCCCGGAGGATCAGAGGATGCGCCGGTGGATCAGAGGATGCGCCGGTGGATCAGAGGATGCGCACCGCGCCCGACGGCGTGTCCCAGTCCAGGGAGCGCTCGACGACACCGGTGGAGGGGTTCTGCGCGCCGACGTACTTGCCGCCGCCGACGTAGATGGCGACGTGGTACGAGCCGCTGCGGCTGCCCCAGTAGAGGATGTCGCCCGGCTGGAGGTTGCTCAGGGAGACGGAGGAGCCCATGGAGGACTGGGAGCCGGAGACGCGCGGCAGGTCGATGCCGGCGGCGCTGTAGGCGGCCTGGACGAGGCCCGAGCAGTCCCACGAGTTCGGGCCGGTGCCGCCCATGACGTACGCGTCGCCGACCTGCGCGCGGGCGAAGGCCACGATCGCGGCGGCGGAGCCCGAGGCGACCTGGGTCGACTCGGAGGCGGAGGAGGACGAGGAACCGCCGTCGCTCGACGAGTCCGAGCCCGAGTCCGAGCCGGAACCGGAGTTCGAGCCCGAGTTCGAGGAGTCGGACGCCGACGTCGCGGTCAGCTGCGTACGGGCGGCGTCGCGGGAGGCGCGGGCCTGCGCCTCGGCGCGGGCCTCGGCCTCGGCGCGCTCGCGCTCGGCCTTCGCCTCGGCCTCCTGGCGGGCCTTCTCGGCGCGCTCGGCCTCGGCCTTGCGGTCGGCCTCCGCCTTGGCCTTCTTGGCCTCCTTGGCGGCCTTCTCCAGGGCGGCGGCCTCCTGGGCCTCCAGGCTCTGGCCGAGGGCCTCCTGCTGGGACGCCTCGGCGGAGGCGGCCACGGCACTGGAGAGGTCCGTGCCGAGCGACCCCAGCGTGGGCATCTCGATGGTCTCGGTCACCGGCTCGGCATTCGCCGGTCCGGCAGCACCGGCCACCGCGATGGTGCTGAGGACGCCACCGGCAACTCCGGCGCGGAGCGCGAGCTTCGAGGCGCTGCGGCGGGGCTTTCGGTGGCTGGGTATGTGAGCGGTGTGGGACATGGGTACAACCGCTATCAGGGCTTCACGGTTCCCTTCAAGAAACGTGGGTTGCGCCACAGTTACGACCGGAACCTGTGAATCCGCTTCGTTGGCGCCCTTATTGACGCCGTAACGGGCAAATCGGGCACGCCTCATTGTGCCCTTGATCATGGGTTTTCAATGAGATGCCCGAATTGCCCTTCGCCTACCACCTCTTGAAGCCGATGGCCAAGCCCCACGTTTTCCGGCCTCCGATGGAGTGACGCAGGTCACATAAGCGTCTCGTGAACGCGTGCACACGGACTCCGGGCGTCCACTTCCGTCCCGCCGACCCCTCGGGCGGGTGATCCGGATGCCTATATCACCCGGATGTGTCCACTGCCAATTTGCTTGTATGCGCCATGTCTTGATAGAGCGCCACCCACTCCGACCAGCGATTTCCGGTCCGAATGTCACACCTGGTGATCACCTGGGCGCTTCACGCGACAAGATCACCGCTCATCCGACTTCATGATCCTTCGTCAGGTGGCAGAGATCACAAATCCGTTGGTGACCCCCGTGTCGCAGATCACAGAGGGGCGGGCTTAAGATACGCGGACGTCAGGCTTGTGAACTGCCTCACATGTGGGCGATCTTCCTGGAGGTCGCCCCGGGGTTCGCGAGCCGGCAGTGCGGTCCAACGGTCAAGGACGACTGGAAGGAGCGAGGAGCGTGAATGCGTACGCGCCCATCCTCGTGCTCGGTGCCCTGGGTGCGGGGTTTGCGATCTTCTCCGTGGTCATGGCCACGCTAATCGGGCCAAAGCGGTACAACAGGGCAAAACTTGAGGCGTACGAGTGCGGTATCGAACCGACGCCGACTCCCGCCGGGGGAGGCCGCTTCCCGATCAAGTACTACCTGACGGCGATGCTCTTCATCATCTTCGATATCGAGATCGTCTTCCTCTATCCCTGGGCCGTCACCTTCGACGCCCTGGGGCTTTTCGGGCTCGTGGAGATGCTGCTCTTCGTGCTCACCGTCTTCGTCGCCTACGCGTACGTGTGGCGGCGCGGCGGCCTGGAATGGGACTGAGGGGCTGAGGAGCACCCATGGGACTCGAAGAGAAGCTGCCCAGCGGTTTCCTGCTGACCACCGTCGAGCAGGCCGCGGGCTGGGTCCGGAAGGCATCCGTCTTCCCCGCGACCTTCGGCCTCGCCTGCTGCGCCATCGAGATGATGACGACCGGCGCCGGCCGCTACGACCTCGCCCGCTTCGGCATGGAGGTCTTCCGCGGCTCCCCGCGGCAGGCCGACCTCATGATCGTCGCGGGCCGGGTCAGCCAGAAGATGGCGCCCGTCCTGCGGCAGGTCTACGACCAGATGCCCAACCCCAAGTGGGTCATCTCCATGGGCGTCTGCGCCTCCTCGGGCGGCATGTTCAACAACTACGCGATCGTGCAGGGCGTCGACCACATCGTGCCGGTCGACATCTACCTGCCCGGCTGCCCGCCGCGCCCGGAGATGCTGGTGGACGCGATCCTCAAGCTCCACCAGAAGATCCAGAGCTCCAAGCTCGGCGTGAACGCCGAGGAGGCGGCCCGCGAGGCGGAGGAGGCGGCGCTCAAGGCGCTGCCGACCATCGAGATGAAGGGTCTGCTCCGTTGAGCGACGAAACCCCGAACCCCGAGAAGGAGCTGAGCGAGCAGAACCTGCCCGGTCAGCGCGGAGAGCACGGGGAGGAGGTCCGGCTCCAGCGGGGCATGTTCGGCGCGAACAACGGCGGCGACACCTCCGGCTACGGCGGTCTCGTCCGCTCGATCCGCCTCCCCGGCCCCGCCACCCGCCCCTACGGCGGCTGGTTCGACGAGGTCGCGGACGAGCTCGAAGGCGCCCTGGAGGAGCAGGGGCTCGTCCCGGAGAACGCGATCGAGAAGACGGTCGTCGACCGCGGCGAACTCACCTTCCACATCGAGCGCGAGCACCTCGTCCGCGTCGCCCGCACCCTGCGCGACGACCCGGCGCTCCGCTTCGAGCTCTGCACCGGCGTCTCCGGCGTCCACTACCCGGGCGACAAGGGACGCGAGCTGCACGCCGTCTACCACCTGCGCTCGCTCACCCACGGACGGCTGATCCGGCTGGAGGTCTCGGCCCCCGACCACGACCCGCGGATCCCCTCGCTCACCGCCGTCTACCCGACGAACGACTGGCACGAGCGCGAGACGTACGACTTCTTCGGGATCGTCTTCGAAGGCCACCAGGCCCTCACCCGGATCATGATGCCGGACGACTGGCAGGGCCACCCGCAGCGCAAGGACTATCCGCTCGGCGGCATCGCCGTCGAGTACAAGGGCGCCCAGATCCCGGCTCCGGACCAGCGGAGGTCGTACTCGTGAACAGCACCGCGTCAAGCCCCCGCGAGACCACCGAGGGGACCGTCTACACGGTCACCGGCGGCGACTGGGACGAGGTCGTCCAGTCCGCGGCGAAGGCCGACGACGAGCGGATCGTCGTCAACATGGGCCCCCAGCACCCGTCCACCCACGGCGTGCTGCGGCTCATCCTGGAGATCGACGGCGAGACCGTCACCGAGGCCCGCTGCGGCATCGGCTACCTCCACACCGGCATCGAGAAGAACCTCGAGTACCGGACCTGGACGCAGGGCACCACCTTCGTCACGCGCATGGACTACCTCACCTCGTTCTACAACGAGACGGCGTACTGCCTCGGCGTGGAGAAGCTGCTCGGCATCACCGACGACATCCCCGACCGGGCCACCGTCATCCGGGTCCTCCTCATGGAGCTCAACCGGCTCTCCTCGCACCTGGTGTGCATCGCCACCGGCGGCATGGAGCTCGGCGCCACCACGATCATGATCTACGGCTTCCGGGACCGCGAGATGATCCTGGACCTGTACGAGCTGATCACCGGCCTGCGCATGAACCACGCCTACATCCGGCCCGGCGGCCTCGCCCAGGACCTCCCGCCCGGCGGCGTCGACGCCGTGCGCGAGTTCGTGAAGACCATGAAGAAGAACCTGCCGGAGTACGACAAGCTCGCCACCGGCAACCCCATCTTCAAGGCCCGCATGCAGGACGTCGGCCACCTCGACCTCACCGGCTGCATGGCCCTCGGCGCCACCGGACCGATCCTCCGGTCGGCCGGCCTCCCGCACGACCTGCGGAAGACCGACCCGTACTGCGGGTACGAGGAGTACGACTTCGAGGTCCCCACCGCCGACACCTGCGACGCCTACGGCCGCTTCCTCATCCGCCTGGAGGAGATGCGCCAGTCGCTGCGGATCGTCGAGCAGTGCCTCGACCGGCTCGAACCCGGCCCGGTCATGGTCGGCGACAAGAAGATCGCGTGGCCCGCGCAGCTCTCCCTCGGCCCCGACGGCCTCGGCAACTCGCCGGCCCACATCGCGAAGATCATGGGCACCTCCATGGAGGCCCTGATCCACCACTTCAAGCTGGTCACCGAGGGCTTCCGGGTCCCGGCCGGCCAGGCGTACGCGGCCGTCGAGTCCCCCAAGGGCGAACTCGGCGTGCACGTGGTCTCCGACGGCGGCACCCGCCCCTTCCGGGTCCACTTCCGCGACCCGTCCTTCACCAACCTCCAGGCCATGGCCGCGATGTGCGAGGGCGGCCAGGTCGCCGACGTCATCGTCGCCGTCGCCTCCATCGACCCCGTGATGGGAGGCGTCGACCGATGACGGAGAACGTCAGCCTCGGGATGCCCCAGCTTCCCGCCCCCGCCTACCCGGACGACGTCCGGGCCCGGCTGGAGGAGGACGCGAAGGCGATCATCGACCGCTACCCCGACTCCCGCTCCGCGCTCCTGCCGATGCTGCACCTCGTGCAGGCGGAGGAGGGCCACGTGACCCGTACCGGCATGCGGTTCTGCGCCGACACGCTCGGCCTGACCACGGCCGAGGTCACCGCCGTCGCCACCTTCTACTCGATGTACCGCCGCAAGCCGTCCGGCGACTACCAGGTCGGCGTCTGTACGAACACGCTCTGCGCGGTCATGGGCGGCGACGCCATCTTCGAGGAGCTCAAGGAGCACCTCGGCGTCGGCAACAACGAGACGACCGACGACGGCAAGATCACCCTTGAGCACATCGAGTGCAACGCGGCCTGCGACTTCGCGCCCGTCGTGATGGTCAACTGGGAGTTCTTCGACAACCAGACCCCCGAGTCGGCCAAGAAGATGGTCGACGACCTGCGCGAGGGCCGCACCGTCGAACCCACCCGCGGCGCCCCCCTCTGCACCTTCAAGGAGACCGCCCGGATCCTCGCCGGCTTCCCCGACGAGCGCCCCGGCGCCGTCGAGGCCACCGGCGGCGCCGGACCGGCCTCCCTCGTAGGGCTCCGCCTGGCCAAGGGCGAGACCCCCCACACCCGAATCGTCCACCCGCGCGGCGAGGCAGCCGGTCAGGAGGGAGCGTGATGACGTTGGCGGCCGAGATCAATTCCAGCAGTCCCGAGAAGCTGCTCTCCCCGGTCCTCTCCGCCTTCTGGGACCAGCCGGACTCCTGGACCCTGGAGACGTACGAGCGGCACGAGGGCTACCAGGGCCTGAGGCGGGCGCTCGCCATGAGCCCCGACGACCTCATCGCGTACGTGAAGGAGTCCGGCCTCCGCGGACGCGGCGGCGCCGGCTTCCCCACCGGCATGAAGTGGCAGTTCATCCCGCAGGGCGACGGCAAGCCCCACTACCTCGTCGTCAACGCCGACGAGTCCGAGCCCGGCACCTGCAAGGACATCCCCCTCCTCTTCGCCAACCCGCACTCCCTCATCGAGGGAATGATCATCGCCTGCTACGCGATCCGCTCCGAGCACGCGTTCATCTACCTCCGCGGCGAGGTCGTCCCCGTCCTGCGCCGCCTCCACGAGGCGGTCCGCGAGGCGTACGCCGCCGGCTACCTCGGCCGCGACATCCTAGGCAGCGGACTGAACCTCGAACTCACCGTGCACGCCGGCGCCGGCGCGTACATCTGCGGCGAGGAGACCGCCCTGCTCGACTCGCTCGAAGGGCGCCGCGGCCAGCCCCGGCTCCGGCCCCCCTTCCCCGCGGTCGCCGGCCTCTACGCCTGCCCCACCGTGGTGAACAACGTCGAGTCCATCGCCTCCGTTCCCGCGATCCTGAACCGCGGCAAGGAGTGGTTCACCTCCATGGGCAGCGAGAAGTCCCCCGGCTTCACGCTCTACTCGCTCTCCGGGCACGTCTCCTCGCCCGGCCAGTACGAGGCCCCCCTCGGCATCACCCTGCGCCAGCTCCTCGACATGAGCGGCGGGATGCGCCCCGGACACCGGCTCAAGTTCTGGACCCCCGGCGGCTCCTCCACCCCCATGTTCACCGACGAGCACCTCGACGTGCCGCTCGACTACGAGGGCGTCGGCGCCGCAGGATCCATGCTCGGCACCAAGGCGCTCCAGTGCTTCGACGAGACCACCTGCGTCGTCCGGGCCGTCACCCGCTGGACCGAGTTCTACGCCCACGAGTCCTGCGGCAAGTGCACCCCCTGCCGCGAGGGCACCTACTGGCTCGTCCAGCTGCTCCGCGACATCGAGGCCGGCGAAGGGGAGATGGCCGACCTCGACAAGCTCAACGACATCGCCGACAACATCAACGGCAAGTCGTTCTGCGCCCTCGGCGACGGCGCCGCCTCGCCGATCTTCTCCTCGCTCAAGTACTTCCGCGAGGAGTACGAACAGCACATCACGGGCAAGGGCTGCCCCTTCGACCCGGCCAAGTCGACCGCCTGGGCGGACAACCACAAGGAGGTGACCGCATGACCGTCACCGCGTCCACCCCGGCGGGCGGCGGAAGCCCGGCCGTGCCGCCGGAGGATCTCGTCACGCTGACCATCGACGGCGCCGAGATCTCCGTCCCCAAGGGGACCCTGGTCATCCGCGCCGCCGAACAGCTCGGCATCGAGATCCCCCGCTTCTGCGACCACCCCCTCCTCGACCCCGCCGGCGCCTGCCGCCAGTGCATCGTCGAGGTCGAGGGCCAGCGCAAGCCGATGGCCTCCTGCACCATCACCTGCACCGACGGCATGGTCGTCAAGTCGCAGCTGACCTCGCCCGTCGCCGAGAAGGCCCAGCACGGCGTGATGGAGCTGCTGCTCATCAACCACCCGCTGGACTGCCCGGTCTGCGACAAGGGCGGCGAGTGCCCGCTCCAGAACCAGGCCATGTCCCACGGACAGGCCGACACCCGCTTCGAGGGCGTCAAGCGCACCTACGAGAAGCCGGTGCCGATCTCCACCCAGGTGCTGCTCGACCGCGAGCGCTGCGTGCTCTGCGCCCGCTGCACCCGCTTCTCCAACCAGGTCGCCGGCGACCCGATGATCGAACTCATCGAGCGCGGCGCCCTCCAGCAGGTCGGCACCGGCGAGGGCGACCCCTTCGAGTCGTACTTCTCCGGCAACACCATCCAGATCTGCCCGGTCGGCGCGCTCACCTCGGCGGCGTACCGCTTCCGCTCCCGCCCCTTCGACCTGGTGTCGTCGCCCTCCGTCTGCGAGCACTGCGCCGGCGGCTGCGCCACCCGCACCGACCACCGGCGCGGCAAGGTCATGCGCCGCCTCGCGCAGGACGACCCCGCGGTCAACGAGGAGTGGATCTGCGACAAGGGCCGGTTCGGCTTCCGGTACGCGCAGCAGCGCGACCGGCTGACGACCCCCCTCGTACGGAACGCGGACGGGGTCCTCGCACCGGCCTCCTGGCCCGAGGCCCTGGAGGCCGCCGCCCGCGGTCTCGTCCGCGGCCGGACCGGCGTCCTCGCCGGCGGCCGGCTCACCGTCGAGGACGCCTACGCCTACGCCAAGTTCGCGCGCGTCGCCCTCGACACCAACGACGTCGACTTCCGGGCCCGGATCCACTCCGGCGAGGAGGCCGACTTCCTCGCCTCCACCGTCGCCGGACGCGGCCGCGACCTCGACGGCACGGGGATCACGTACACGACCCTCGAAGCCGCGCCGATGGTCCTGCTCGTCGGCCTGGAGTCCGAGGAGGAGGCCCCCGGCGTCTTCCTGCGGCTCCGCAAGGCATGGCGCAAGCACGGGCAGAAGACGTACGCCGTCGCCACCCACGCCACCCGCGGCCTGGAGAAGGCCGGCGGCACGCTGCTGCCGGCCGCCCCCGGCACCGAGACCGAGTGGCTCGACGCCCTCACCTCCCGGGTCGGCCTGGACACCACCGGCTGGGCCGCCTCCGAGGAGCTCCGCCGGGACGGCGCCGTCATCGCCGTCGGTGAGCGGCTCGCCTCGGTCCCCGGCGCGCTCACCGCCGCCCTGCGCGCCTCCGCCGCCACCGGCGCGACGCTCGTGTGGATCCCCCGCCGGGCCGGCGAGCGCGGCGCGATCGAGGCCGGCGCGCTGCCGAGCCTGCTGCCCGGCGGCCGGCCCGCGACCGACCCACGCGCGCGTGAGGAGGTCGCCGCCGCCTGGGGCGTCCGCGAACTCCCGCACGGCTACGGCCGCGACACCGGCCAGATGATCGAGGCGGCCGCGAGCGGCGAACTCGCCGGACTCCTCGTCGGCGGCGTCGACGTCGACGACCTGCCCGACCCGGCACGCGCGCGTGAGGCCCTCGACGCGGCCTTCGTCGTCTCCCTGGAGCTGCGCCCCGGCGCGGTCACCGAGCGCGCCGACGTCGTCCTGCCGGTCGCCGCCGTCGCCGAGAAGTCCGGCACCTTCCTCAACTGGGAAGGCCGGGCCCGGATGTTCGAGGCGGCGCTCAAGCCCGAGCAGCTGACGAGGGCGCTCGCCCCGACCGACGCGCGCGTGCTCCACATGCTCGCCGACGCCATGGACGCCCACCTCGCCCTGCCCGACCTCAAGGCGGCCCGTCGCGAGCTGGACCGGCTCGGCCGGTGGACCGAGGAGCGGGCCTCCGAGCCCACCGCGCACGCCGTCCCGGCCCCCCGGCCCGGCGACGACGAGGCCGTCCTCGCCGGCCACCGGCTGCTGCTCGACCTCGGCCGCCTCCAGGAGGGCGACACGGCCCTGGCCGGCACCCGCCACGCGGCGGTCGCCCGGCTCTCCGCCGCCACCGCCGCCGACACCGGCGTCAAGAACGGCGACCTCCTGGAGGTCACCGGCCCCACCGGCTCCGTCGCCCTCCCGCTCCAGGTCACCGACATGCCCGACCGCGTCGTCTGGCTCCCGCTGAACTCGGACGGCCACGGCGTCCTGGCCGACACCGGCGCCCACCCCGGCACCCTGGTCCGCATCGGCCCCGCCACCCCGAAGGAGGCGCAGGCGTGAACACGCTTCTCGCTGCCGAGGACCTCTCCCTGTTCGGGACGGACCCCTGGTGGCTCGTCGCGGTCAAGGCCGTCTTCTGCTTCGCGTTCCTGATGGTCACCGTGCTCTTCTCCATCGTGTGGGAGCGCAAGGTCGTCGCCTGGATGCAGCTGCGCATCGGCCCCAACCGGCACGGCCCCTGGGGCCTCCTCCAGTCCCTCGCGGACGGCATCAAGCTGATGCTGAAGGAGGATGTGATCGTCAAGCGGGCCGACAAGGTCGTCTACGTCCTGGCCCCGATCGTCGCCGCCATCCCCGCCTTCATGGCGATCGCCGTGATCCCCTTCGGCCCGGCCGGCAACGAGGTGTCGATCTTCGGCCAGCGCACCACGATGCAGCTCACCGACCTGCCGATCGCGATGCTCTACATCCTCGCGGTCGCCTCCGTCGGCATCTACGGCATCGTGCTCGCCGGCTGGTCGTCCGGCTCCACGTACCCGCTCCTCGGCGGCCTGCGCTCCTGCGCGCAGATGATCTCGTACGAGATCGCCATGGGCGCGGCCTTCGCCTCGGTCTTCCTCTACTCCGGCTCGATGTCGACCTCGGCGATCGTCGAGGCGCAGCAGGACCGCTGGTTCATCGTCCTGCTGCCGGTCTCCTTCCTCATCTACATCGTGACGATGGTCGGCGAGACGAACCGCGCCCCCTTCGACATGCCGGAGTCCGAGGGCGACCTCGTCGGCGGCTTCAACACCGAGTACTCGTCCATCAAGTTCGCGATGTTCATGCTCGCCGAGTACGTGAACATGGTGACGGTCTCCGCGGTGTCGGTGACCCTCTTCCTGGGCGGCTGGCGGGCCCCGTACCCGGTCTCCACCTTCTGGGAGGGCGCCAACCACGGCTGGTGGCCGATGCTGTGGTTCGTCCTCAAGGTGCAGCTGCTGCTCTTCTTCTTCATCTGGCTCCGCGGCACCCTGCCACGCGTCCGCTACGACCAGCTGATGAAGCTCGGCTGGAAGGTGCTCATCCCGGTCTCGGTGGTCTGGCTGATGCTGGTCGCCACCGTCCGGGCGCTGCGCAACGAGAACATCGCCTTCACCAACATCGTGCTGTACGTGGCCGGCGCCATCCTGGCCGTGCTGCTGCTCTCCTTCCTCGCCGACTTCTTCCGCGACCGGAAGAAGGAGGAGGCGGCCGGGCCCGGCGCGGAGGGCGCCTTCGACCCGATGGCCGGCGGCTTCCCCGTACCGCCCAAGCCAGGACAGTCCCTGCCGCCCGTGCCCCGGCGCGGGTCCCGACACCAGCGGGACCTCGTTGTCAGTGGTGGCCCCGATACTGCTACTGAGAGTGACGAAAGGGGGACGGATCGTGTCTGACTTCCAGAATCCGGTGGCCGGCTTCGGCGTGACCTTCAAGGCCATGTTCAAGAAGCGGCTGACCGAGCAGTACCCGGAGCAGAAGAAGACGACGGCACCCCGCTTCCACGGCCGGCACCAGCTCAACCGCCACCCGGACGGCCTGGAGAAGTGCGTCGGCTGCGAGCTGTGCGCCTGGGCCTGTCCCGCCGACGCCATCTACGTGGAGGGCGCGGACAACACGGAGGAGGAGCGCTACTCGCCCGGCGAGCGGTACGGCCGCGTCTACCAGATCAACTACGCCCGCTGCATCCTGTGCGGGCTGTGCATCGAGGCGTGCCCCACGCGCGCGCTGACGATGACCAACGAGTTCGAGCTGGCCGACTCCTCCCGCGAGAACCTGATCTACACCAAGGAGCAGTTGCTCGCGGGGCTCGAGGACCGCATGGTCGACACCCCGCACGCGATCTTCCCCGGCATGACCGAGCAGGACTACTACCGGGGCCTCGTCGTCGAGGCCGCGCCCGGGACGGTCCGTCAGGTCGCCGTGTCCAAGGGGGAGACGCCGGACCAGGAGGGGGCGGACGCATGATGCTCGCGGCCTACGCGACCTCCACGGGCGAGGCGTTCCAGTTCTGGGTGCTCGGCACCGTCGCCGTCATCGGCGCGCTGTGCACCATCCTTATGAAGAAGGCCGTGCACTCGGCCCTCTGCCTGGCCGGCACGATGATCGTCCTCGCGGTCTTCTACCTGGCCAACGGCGCGTACTTCCTCGGCATCGTGCAGATCGTCGTCTACACCGGCGCGATCATGATGCTCTTCCTCTTCGTCGTCATGCTGGTCGGTGTCACGGCCGCGGACTCGCTGAAGGAGACCATCAAGGGCCAGCGCTGGTGGGCCGCCGCCTGCGGCCTCGGCTTCGGCGTCCTGCTCTTCGCCGGGATCGGGAACGCGGCGCTGACCGAGTTCGCCGGCCTCGGCGCGGCGAACGCCGCGCACGGGGGGAACGTGGAGGGCCTGGCGGCCCTCATCTTCACCAAGTACGTCTTCGCCTTCGAGATCACCGGCGCCCTGCTGATCACCGCCGCCGTCGGCGCGATGGTCCTCACCCACCGGGAGCGCACCGAGCGGGCCCGGACCCAGCGCGAGCTGGCCGAGCAGCGCGTGCGCGAGGGCAAGCACCTGCCGCCGCTGCCCGCCCCCGGCGTCTACGCCCGGCACAACGCGGTGGACGTCCCGGGTCTGCTGCCCGACGGCACCCCGTCCGAGCTCACCGTCATCTCGACCCTGCGCAAGCGGGGCCAGGTGCGGGACGTGTCGGCGGAGGCGATCGCCGATCTCAAGGCCCTGGAGCAGCGCTCCTCGGAGCGGCTGGGCCGCGACCGGGACGAGACGCGTGACGGAGAGGAGGCCCCGCGGTGAATCCCGTCAACTACCTCTACCTCGCCGCCCTGCTGTTCACCATCGGTGCGGTCGGCGTGCTGATCCGGCGGAACGCGATCGTGGTCTTCATGTGCGTGGAGCTGATGCTCAACGCCTGCAACCTCGCGTTCGTCACCTTCTCCCGCATGCACGGCAACCTCGACGGCCAGATCATCGCCTTCTTCACGATGGTCGTGGCCGCCGCGGAGGTCGTCGTCGGGCTCGCGATCATCGTGTCCGTCTTCCGATCCCGCCATTCGGCCTCGGTCGACGACGCCAGCCTGATGAAGCTGTGAGGGGCTGAACCGTGGACAACCTGATTGCGCTGCTCATCGCGGCGCCCCTGCTCGGAGCGGCCGTCCTGCTGTGCGGCGGCCGCCGGCTCGACAAGGCCGGGCACTGGCTCGGCACGCTCCTCGCGGCCGTCTCCTTCGTCATCGGTCTCGCGCTCTTCGCCGACATGCTCGGCCGGAGCGCCGACGACCGGGCGATGCACCAGCACCTCATCACCTGGATCCCCGTCGAGGGCTTCCAGGCGGACATCGCCTTCCAGCTCGACCAGCTGTCGATGACCTTCGTGCTGCTGATCAGCGGGGTGGGCACGCTCATCCACGTGTACTCGATCGGGTACATGGAGCACGACGAGCGGCGCCGCCGCTTCTTCGGCTACCTGAACCTGTTCGTCGCGGCGATGCTGCTGCTGGTCCTCGCGGACAACTACCTGCTGCTGTACTTCGGCTGGGAGGGCGTCGGCCTCGCCTCGTACCTCCTGATCGGCTTCTGGCAGCACAAGCCCAGCGCGGCCACCGCCGCGAAGAAGGCGTTCCTGGTCAACCGGGTCGGCGACATGGGCCTGTCGATCGCCATCATGATCATGTTCACCACCTTCGGCACCTTCGCCTTCGGGCCGGTCCTCGCGTCGACGGGGGAGACCTCGGAGGGCACGCTGACGGCGATCGGCCTGATGCTGCTCCTCGCGGCCTGCGGCAAGTCGGCCCAGGTGCCGCTCCAGTCCTGGCTCGGGGACGCGATGGAGGGCCCGACCCCGGTCTCGGCCCTCATCCACGCCGCGACCATGGTCACCGCCGGTGTCTATCTGATCGTGCGCTCCGCCGACATCTTCAACGCCTCCCCGGACGCGCAGCTCGTCGTCACCATCGTCGGCGCGGTCACGCTGCTCTTCGGTGCGATCGTCGGTTGCGCGAAGGACGACATCAAGAAGGCCCTCGCCGGGTCGACGATGTCGCAGATCGGCTACATGATCCTGGCGGCCGGCCTCGGCCCGATCGGCTACGTCTTCGCGATCATGCACCTGGTGACGCACGGCTTCTTCAAGGCCGGGCTGTTCCTCGGGGCCGGTTCGGTCATGCACGGCATGAACGACGAGGTCGACATGCGGAAGTACGGCGGCCTGCGCACGTACATGCCGGTCACCTTCATCACCTTCGGCCTCGGCTACCTCGCCATCATCGGCTTCCCGGGCCTGTCCGGCTTCTTCTCCAAGGACATGATCATCGAGGCGGCCTTCGCCAAGGGCGGCACCGAGGGCTGGATCCTTGGCTCCGTCACCCTCCTGGGCGCCGCCATCACCGCGTACTACATGACGCGCGTGATGCTGATGACCTTCTTCGGCGAGAAGCGCTGGCAGCCCGACGAGAAGGGCGAGCTGCCGCACCCGCACGAGTCGCCGAAGTCCATGACGGTCCCGATGATCCTGCTGGCGTTCGGCTCGGTCTTCGCGGGCGGGATCTTCGGCATCGGCGACCGGTTCGTGAACTGGCTGAAGCCCGTCACCGACTACGAGCACGGCCACCCGCCGATCAGCGCCGCGGCCGTCACGACCGCCACCGTCGCCGTCATGGTGATCGGCGTCGCCCTGGCCTACCTCCAGTACGGGCGCCGCCCGGTGCCGGTGGTCGCCCCGCGCGGCTCGCTGCTCACCCGGGCCGCCCGCCGCGACCTGCTCCAGGACGACTTCAACCACGCGGTCTTCGTCACCGGCGGCACCCACCTGACCCGCTCGCTGGTCTACGTCGACCACAGCCTCGTGGACGGCGTGGTCAACGGCACGGCGGCCGGTGTCGGCGGGCTCTCCGGCCGGCTGCGCAAGCTCCAGAACGGCCACGTCCGCTCGTACGCGGTCTCCATGTTCGGCGGTACGGCGGTCCTCATCGCCGCGACCCTGCTGATGAGGGCGGTGTAACTGTCATGTCCTTCCCGCTCCTTACGGCGACGGCAGCGGTGCCGGCGGTCGGTGCGATCCTCACCGCCGCCGTGCCCGCCGCCCGCCGCACCACCGCCAAGTGGCTGGCGCTGATCGTCTCGCTGGTCACGCTGGTGCTCGCCGGGCTCGTCTTCGCCCGCTTCGAGCCGGGCGGCGACCGCTACCAGCTCGTCGAGTCCCACTCCTGGATCCGGGACTTCGGCGTCCGGTACGAGCTGGGCGTGGACGGCATCGGGGTCGCGCTGATCGCGCTGACCGCGCTGCTGATCCCGTTCATCATCCTGGCCGGCTGGCACGACGCAGACCCCCTGGAGACCTCCTCCAAGCGGTGGCGCCCGACGCAGGGCTTCTTCGCCCTGATCCTCATGGTCGAGGCGATGGTGATCCTCTCCTTCGAGGCCACCGACGTCTTCCTCTTCTACATCCTCTTCGAAGCCATGCTCATCCCGATGTACTTCCTCATCGGCGGCTTCGGCGACCGCGCGCACAGCGGCACCGACGAGAACGCGGCGGCGCAGCGCTCGTACGCCGCGGTCAAGTTCCTGCTCTACAACCTGGTCGGCGGCCTGATCATGCTGGCCGCGGTCATCGGGCTCTACGTGGTCGCGGGGAACTTCTCGCTCACCGAGATCGCCGAGGCGCGGGCCAACGGCTCGCTGGAGATGGCGTCCTCCACGGAGAAGTGGCTCTTCCTCGGCTTCTTCTTCGCCTTCGCGGTGAAGGCGCCGCTGTGGCCGCTGCACACCTGGCTGCCGAACGCGATGGGGGAGGCGACCGCCCCGGTCGCCGTCCTCATCACCGCGGTCGTCGACAAGGTCGGCACCTTCGCGATGCTCCGCTTCTGCCTCGGCCTCTTCCCCGAGGCGAGCAAGTGGGCCACCCCGGCGATCATCGTCCTGGCGCTCATCAGCATCGTGTACGGGGCGCTGGTCGCCGTCGGCCAGCGGGACATCAAGCGGCTGGTCGCCTACGCGTCGATCTCCCACTTCGGCTTCATCGTCCTGGGCATCTTCGCGATGACCAGCCAGGGCCAGTCGGGCGCCACGCTCTACATGGTCAACCACGGCATCTCCACCGCCGCCCTGATGCTGGTCGCCGGCTTCCTGATCTCCCGGCGCGGCTCGCGGCTCATGGCGGACTACGGCGGTGTGCAGAAGGTCGCGCCGGTCCTCGCCGGCACCTTCCTCGTGGGCGGTCTGGCGACGCTGTCACTGCCCGGACTCGCCCCGTTCGTCAGTGAGTTCCTGGTCCTGGTGGGCACCTTCGCCCGCTACCCGGTGGCCGGGATCGTCGCCACCACCGGCATCGTCCTCGCCGCGCTCTACGTCCTCGTCCTCTACCAGCGGACGATGACCGGGCCGGTGAAGGAGGAGGTCCGCGCGATGCCCGACCTGCGGCCGCGCGAGCTCGCGGTGGTCGCCCCGCTCATCGCCGTCCTGCTCTTCCTCGGCGTCTTCCCGAAGCCGCTGACGGACGTGGTCAACCCGGCCGTCCGGCACACGATGTCGGACGTGCAGCGGACGGACCCCCAGCCCGAAGTTCCCGTCCAGAACGTGGAGGCGGCCAAGTGAACGCCCTCGCTGTCCACAGCCTGTGGACGACGGCCGCCGAGCCGCTGAACAAGATCCCGGCACCGAAGATCGAGTACACCCAGCTCGCGCCGGTGCTGATCGTGGTCGGCGCGGCCATCATCAGCGTCCTCCTTGAGGCATTCGTGCCCCGCAAGGGCCGCTACCTCAGCCAGGTCTTCCTCTCGGTCCTGGCCCTCGCGGCCTCCTTCGCCGCCGTCGTCGGCCTCGCGGCCGGCGGCTACGGCACCACCAAGGCCGGCATCGCGGCCATGGGCGCGATCGCCGTCGACGGACCGGCCCTGTTCCTCCAGGGCACGATCCTGCTCGCCTCGATCGTCGCGATCCTCACCTTCGCCGAGCGCAGGCTCGACCCGGCCGACCACGGCCACAAGGTCGACTCCTTCGCCGCCGAGGCCGCCGCCGTCCCGGGCGGCGACCACGAGAAGGCCGCCGTCAAGGCGGGCTTCACCACCACCGAGGTCTTCCCGATCGCGCTCTTCGCGGTCGCCGGCATGCTGGTCTTCCCCGCCGCCAACGACCTCCTGACCCTCTTCATCGCGCTGGAGGTCTTCTCCCTCCCGCTGTACCTGCTCTGCGCCCTCGCCCGCCGCAAGCGGCTGCTGTCGCAGGAGTCGGCCGTCAAGTACTTCCTGCTCGGCGCCTTCTCCTCGGCCTTCCTGCTCTTCGGGATCGCCCTGATCTACGGCTACGCGGGCTCCGTCTCGTACGCCACCATCGCCGGGGTCGTCGACGGCTCGGTCGGCTCGGTGAACCCGGCGCTCGCCGAGACCATGGGGAACGACGCGCTGCTGCTCATCGGCTTCGCGCTGATCCTCACCGGCCTGCTCTTCAAGGTCGGCGCCGTCCCCTTCCACATGTGGACCCCGGACGTCTACCAGGGTGCCCCGACCCCGGTGACCGGCTTCATGGCCGCCGCCACCAAGGTCGCCGCCTTCGGCGCGCTGCTCCGCCTGCTGTACGTCGTCCTCCCGGGCCTCACCTGGGACTGGCGACCGGTCATGTGGGGCGTCGCGATCCTCACGATGCTGGGCGGCGCGGTCGTCGCGATCACCCAGACCGACATCAAGCGCCTGCTGGCGTACTCGTCGATCGCGCACGCGGGCTTCCTGCTCGCGGGCGTCATCGCCGCCACGCCCAGCGGCATCTCGTCCGTCCTCTTCTACCTGGGCGCCTACTCCTTCGTGACGATCGGCGCCTTCGCCGTCGTCACCCTGGTGCGGGACGCGGGCGGCGAGGCCACCCACCTCTCCAAGTGGGCGGGCCTGGGCCGCCGTTCGCCGCTCGTCGCGGCCGTCTTCGCGGTCTTCCTGCTGGCCTTCGCCGGCATCCCGCTGACCTCCGGATTCTCCGGCAAGTTCGCGGTCTTCAAGGCGGCGGCGGAGGGCGGCGCGGGCGCGCTCGTGGTGGTCGGCGTCATCGCCTCGGCGGTGGCGGCCTTCTTCTACATCCGGGTGATCGTGCTGATGTTCTTCAGCGAGCCGAAGGCGGACGGCCCCACGGTCGCCGTGCCCTCGATCCTGACGACCCTCACCATCACGGCAGGCGTCGTCGTCACCCTGGTCCTCGGCCTCGCACCCCAGTACTTCCTGGACCTGGCGAGCCAGGCGAGCGTCTTCGTCCGGTAAAACCACGAAAGGACCACGAAGCGAGCAGGGCCCGGCTCGGGGGCGAGCCGGGCCCTTCCGCGTGCCCGGGGGCGCCCCCCGGTCCTCCTGACAGGCGGCGGTCCGCGTGGGATCGTGAACGGACCGAATGGTCTGTACCTGTTGAGGAGGCGGCTCGTGCGTGGGACGACGGTCTTACCCGGGGTGCCCTGTGAGGCGGTGCGGGACGGGGAGCCGCCGGTGCATCGGCTGGAGTTGCGGTTGCCGGAGCAGGTGCCGTTCGCCGCCGGGGGGTTCGACGCGATGGGGCCGATGTCGCGGGCCGACTATCCGCATCGGCATACGTTCTACGAGATCGTGCACGTCGTCGAGGGCAGCGGGGTGCATGTGATCGACGCCGAGCGGTACGACGTGCGGCCGCCGCAGCTCGGGGTGATCCTGCCGGGGCAGGTGCACCGGTGGGAGGGGGTGCGGGGGCTGGAGGGGTCGCTGGTGCTGTTCACGCCGGAGTTCCTGGTGGGCGGGGCCGGGGACGAGGAGCTGCTGCGGCGGCTCGGGGAGCGGCCGTGGGTGGATCTGGACGACGCCGCGCACGAGCGGACCTCGTTGTTGATGGGGGAGCTGGCGGAGGAGTACCGGAGCGGGGACGACGGGTTCGCGGGGGTGCTGCGGTCGTTGCTGCACGTGCTGCTCGTACGGGCCGCGCGGGTGCCGGGGGGCGGGGCCGGGGGCGGGGTCGGGCCGGCCGTGCGGGGGGTCGCCGGGGAGTTCCTGCGGATCGCCGGTCCCGGCGCCGCCGAAGGGCTCTCCGTACGGGCGTGTGCCGAGCGGCTGGGGGTCACCCCGGGGTATCTGAACGAGGTCGTACGGGGCGCCACCGGGCGGACGCCGGCCGCGCTGCTGCGGGAGGCGCGGGTGCGGGAGGCGCAGCGGCTGCTGGTGGCGACCTCGCTGTCGGTGCGGCAGGTGGGCGCGCGGGTGGGGTTCGAGGATCCGGCCTATTTCTGCCGGTTCTTCCGGCGGGAGGTCGGGCGCAGCCCGGGGGACTTTCGAAAACACCACGACCGCCCCGTTCCGTCCATCGAACCGGGCTCCGCGCCCGCCTAGGTTCGTGCCGATCCCAGCCCCCACCTGAGGAGCCAGGCACATGGACACCGAGAGCAACACCAGCACCGGGCACGTCTCGCGCAAGGCCGTGCTGCGGGCGGCGCTCGCGGCCGGGATGGCCGCGCCCGTCGTCCTCATGGGCGTCCCGGCGCTCGCCCGGACGCTGAGCGACAGCGGCACCGCCCTCGACCTCACCCCCACCTGTGACGACGGCGACGACCCGACCCCGCCGCAGATGGAGGGGCCCTACTTCAAGCCCAACTCCCCGCTGCGGAGCAGCCTTCCGGACGGGCCGGGCATGCGGCTGACCGTCAGCGGGTACGTGTTCGGGCGGGCCTGCCGGCCGATATCCGGGGTCCTGCTGGACTTCTGGCAGGCCGACGTCAACGGCGCGTACGACAACACCGGGTTCAAATTCCGCGGGCACCAGTTCACCGGCGCCGACGGCGCGTTCAAACTCACCACCATCGTGCCCGGCCTCTACCCGGGCCGCACCCGCCACATCCACGTCAAGGTGCAGGCGCCCGGCCGGCCGGTGCTCACGACCCAGCTGTACTTCCCGAACGAGCCCCGGAACAACACCGATTCGCTCTTCGACCCGCGGCTCCTGATGACCGTCAGGGACGGCGGCGGGGGCCGCGAGGCGGCCTTCGACTTCGTGCTCGACGTGAAGCAGGACCCGGGCCCGTCGCCGACCGCCACGCCGACGACCGCCCCGCCCGGCGGCACCTGGACCGCCGGACGGGCGTACGTCGCCGGGGACCGGGTCACGTACGGCGGCCTGGGCTATGTGTGCCTCCAGGCGCACACCGCCCAGGGCGGGTGGGAGCCGCCGAACGTGCCCGCTCTCTGGCGCGTGGGGTAAGGGCTAGGCCGAGGGGGCGATCCGGCCCCGGACCTCGCCCAGGCCGACCCGGGTGCCGTCCGGGCCGGGGGCCCACGCGGTGAGGACGACCTCGTCGCCGTCCTCCAGGAACGTCCGCTTGCCACCGGCCAGTTCGATCGCGTCCCGCCCGTTCCAGGTCAGCTCCAGGAGCGAGCCGCGCTGGTCCACCTCGGGGCCGGAGACCGTACCGGAGCCGTACAGGTCGCCGGTGCGCAGCGAGGCGCCGTTCACCGTCATGTGGGCGAGCTGCTGCGCGGCCGTCCAGTACATGGTGGAGAACGGCGGCTCGGCCACCGTCTCCCCGTTGATCTCCACCGTGATCCGCACGTCGAAGCCGCCCGGCTCCTCCTCCGCCGCGTCGTCCAGGTACGGCAGGAGGGGGAAGTCCCGGGCCGGCGGCGCGGTACGGGCCGCGTCCAGGGCCTCCAGGGGCGTGACCCACGCCGAGACCGAGGTCTGGAAGGACTTGCCGAGGAACGGGCCCAGCGGCACGTACTCCCACGCCTGGATGTCGCGCGCCGACCAGTCGTTCAGCAGCGTCAGGCCGAAGACGTGGTCGCGGAAGGAGGCGAGCGGCACCGGGCTGCCCAGCTCGGAGGGGGTGCCGACGAGGAAGCCGACCTCCGCCTCGATGTCGAGCTTCACCGACGGGCCGAAGACCGGCGCCGCGTCGGCGGGCGTCTTCCGCTGGCCCGAGGGGCGCGTCACGTCGGTGCCGGAGACGACGACCGTGCCCGCGCGCCCGTGGTAACCGATGGGCAGGTGCTTCCAGTTGGGCGTCAGCGGCTCGCCGTCCGGGCGGAAGATGTGGCCCACGTTGGTGGCGTGGTGCTCGCTGGCGTAGAAGTCCACGTAGTCCGCGACCTCGTACGGCAGGTGCAGCGTCACCGCGTCCAGCGGGTGCAGCAGCGGCTCGATCTCCGGGCGGTGCGCGGGGACCGTCAGCCAGGCCGTGAGCGCGCGGCGGACGTCCCGCCAGGTGGTCCGGCCGGCGGCGAGCAGCGGGTTGAGGCTCGGCTGGTCGAGCAGGGAGGCGTACGGGGAGCCCAGCGCGTGCGCCGCGGCCCCCGCGTCCAGTACGTACGCGCCGATCCGGACGCCGAGCCGGCGGCGCGGCTCGTCGCTCGTGGAGAAGACGCCGTACGGGAGGTTGTGCGGGCCGAAGGGGTCGCCTTCGGCCAGGTCGAGCGGGCTGTGCTCGGGCATCGGTGCGTGCCTCGCTTTCGATGAGGGGTGAGGGACACGTTACGGGTCGGGCGGCCGGGCGAGGATGACATGGATCACAGAGAAACCGGGGGCTCCGTGGGCAACTGCCCTGGTTTGCCGGGCTTGTTCCTCCGGAGGGGACAGTTCCCCGCCCGAGCTGCTTAAACACGCCTGTCGCAGGGCCTGTTCCGGCCATACGATCAAGCCGGTGTCGCCCCCGCGTGAAGATCCCGCGGGCGCGCGCCCCTCTCCACTCTTCCCTGACCAGGAAAAGGTCCATACGTGAAGATTCGCCGCATTCTCGCGACCGCCGTGGCGGCCGCCGTCACGACGCCGGTCGTGTTCCTCTCCGCCGGCACGGCCGTCGCGGACACCCCGAAGCCGACGCAGAAGCAGACGGCCGGGACGGCCGAGCACGACGAGGACGGCCCGTCGATCGAGGAGCTGGAGGCGGCCGTCAAGGACGCCCAGGCGAAGGTCGACAAGCTCAAGGGCGAGCTGGCGGAGCTCCAGAAGGCCATCGACGAGAACAAGGTCGACGAGGCCCTGGCCGCCGAACTCACCGCCGCCACCACGGCCGTCGAGACCGCGCAGACCGCCCTGACGACCGCCGAGGCGGACCTGGCGACCGCCCAGGACAACCTCGACAAGCTGCCCGCCGAGGCCACCGAGGAGGAGCTGGCGGAGGCCGAGGCCGCCGTCACGACCGCCGAGGAGGCCGTCGCCACGGCCACCGACGCCAAGACCGTCGCCGACGCGCGCCTCACGGACGCCCGGCAGGCGATCGTCGACGCGGCCGAAGAGCGCTCCCAGGAGCGGGAGCGGCTCAGCGAGGACATCGAGGACGCCGAGGAGGAGCTCCAGACCGCCAAGGACGACCTGGAGTACTGGAAGAACGTCATGGAGGGGTGCAACGAGGACGACGCCCTCGGCCTCTCGCTGACCGGTCCCGAGGAGATCGCGGCGGGCGGCAGCGGGATCTTCTCGCTGACCCTCACCAACCTCTCGGGCCGGGACCTGGACGACGTCCAGGGCATGCCCGGCGTCGCGCTCTTCGAGGGCCTGGGCGAGGACGGGCAGCCGTCGGACCCCGAGGACTCGGAGATCAAGGACAACGTCACGCTGGAGTGGTCCTCCGCGGACGTCCTGGAGTGGACGAAGGTCTCCGACGACTTCGCCGCCGTCGAGTTCGGCGCGATCGACAAGGGTGACAAGTCCGAGGTCAAGCTGCGCGTGACCGTCGACGGCGACGCCCACGAGACCGCGGGTGTGGTCAACGTCGACGCGATGTACTGGAACAAGGACGGTTCCTGCGGCATCAGCGACAAGGTCGTCGACGCCTGGTTCGACGTCACCGGCACCGACAAGGGCGAGCCGACGCCGTCGGAGAAGCCGACCTCCGGCACCCAGACCCCGACCCCGGAGCCGTCCCCGTCGACCTCCACCCCCGCCCCGGCGGCCACGTCGTCGAGCAACGCCTCCGCGCAGGGCGGTTCCTCGCGGACCGCGGTCAGCGGTGAGCTCGCCGCGACCGGCTCCAACGACGCCATGCCGCGGCTCGCGGCGGCGGCCGCCGCGGCCGTCCTGCTCGGCGCGGGCGCGCTGTTCCTCGCCCGCCGCCGCAAGGCCAACGCCTAGGCACCACGGCACCACGGTTGACCTGAGCAGCACCGTCAGCCTCGGCACCACCGTTCACCGCGATCCCCCGTACGGCCCAGGGCTCAGCCCGCCGTGCGGGGGATCCGCTTCTCCCAGGTGCGGTGGAAGACGACCTCGCCGCCCGCCTTGCACACCACCTCGTCGGAGGTACGGAAGGCGTCGGCGTCGCAGGTGATCTCCGAGCGGGTGTCGATCGTGACGTCCCAGGCGAGTTCCGGCCGGTGGAGCCGGATGTGCCACTCCGAGCGGGTGCGGGCGGACAGCGGGTCGTCCTCGGCGATCGTGTACGTCTCCACGGCGTCCTCCGTGAACTCCAGGCCGTCCGGGTACACGCGCGTGCCGCCGTATTTCGGATCCACCTGGAGGGTCCACTCGCCCTTGGCGACGTCCCGGAGCACGAGCCGTTCGGGGCGGGTCTCCTCCAGGCTCTCCGGCGACGACACGCCGAGCGGCGGGGACTGCTCGGGTTCCTCGAAGGAGACAGCGTCCTCCGTGTGGGCGCGGACCGGAAGGGTGAGGGAGGAGCCCACCGGGTCGAGCGTGAAGCCGGCGGCGTCGGGCTGCGGCCAGATCCACGGCCAGTACGCGGAGGAGATCGCGAGCCGGACCCGGTGGCCCGGCGGGAAGGTGTGCCCGATGCCGTTCAGTTCGAAGACGTAGTCCTCCCATTCGCCCGGCTGGGCGTCGACGGCCCGGTCGCGCCCGTAGCGGGCCGAGATGTTGAGGGCGCCGCGGGTGACCAGGGTGGAGGAGCCGTCCGGGCCGATGTCGCAGAGCCGGGCGACGATCTGCCCGGTGGGCGCCGGGGTCATGACACTGAGCTTGACGGAGGGCCGCCCGAGGATCTCGATCGGGGCGCCATCCAGCGGCACCGGGAAGTCGAAGCAGGCCGAGTGGGCGTCCTCGTCGCGCTGGTCGGGCGGCAGGTCGGCGTCGTTGCCGAAGGGGAAGAAGCGGCCCGCGTCGATGCCGGTCTGCTGCGGCGAGTCGACGACGGCGTGCTCGCCCTGGAAGGCGTACGTCACCGGGGTGACGTGCGGGGACGGCCAGGACGGGTCGGCGACCCAGCGGCCCGGCAGCTCCGCGTAGACGGTGGCCGGCGGGTGCGACTCGCTGATCCAGGAGCGGAGCAGCGGCTCGGCCATCACGTCGTTGTCCGCGCCCTTGAGGTGGTGGTCCCACCAGCGCAGCGTCTCCTGGAGGAAGCCGATGGCGGGCCCGGGCGGCAGACCGCGGTCGGGGTACTGGTGGGACCAGGGGCCGATGAGGCCGCGCACGCGGTCCTGGGGGAGGTGTTCGACCAGACGGAGGACGGTGTCGCGGTACGGGTCGTGCCAGCCGCCGACGGCGAGCACGGCCGCCTGGATCGCCGGGTAGTCCTCGCAGACGCTGCCGTGCTTCCAGTAGTCGTCCCGGGTCTGGTGGGAGAGCCAGGTGTGGACGAAGGGTTCGACGGCCTCCAGGCGGCGCAGCCACAGCTCCTTCCACTCCTCGCCCGCGTACCGCGGGTCCGGCGGGCGGCAGACGAAGGCGAGCATGGTGGCCGCCCAGGCGTGCATGTCGACGCCGAGGACGGAGCCGCCCATGTAGTGGACGTCGTTGTCGTAGCGGTCGTCGGTGGAGCAGACCGTGACGATGGCCTTGAGCGGTTCGGGGGCGAGGGCGGCGATCTGGAGGCTGTTGAAGCCGCCCCAGGAGATGCCGAACATGCCGACCTTGCCCGTGCACCACTCCTGCTGGGCGATCCAGTGCACGACGGCGACGCCGTCGGCGAGCTCGGTGGCGTCGTACTCGTCGCCGGGCAGGCCCTCGCTGTTGCCGTGGCCGCGCACGTCCACCCGTACGGAGGCGTAGCCGTGGCCCGCGTACCAGGGGTGGCGCTGCCAGTCGCGGGGCGCGGTCCAGTCGGTGAGCCGGTAGGGGAGGTACTCCAGGAGGGCGGGGACGGGCTCGTCGGTGAGCGGCCGCCACACGCGCGCGTACAGGAGGGTTCCGTCCGGCATCGGGATGCGGACGTCCTCGTGCCGGGTCTCGTACGGATAGTCGGTGCGGATGCGCATGGCAGTACCTCGGGGGATGGCAGTACCTCAGCGGATGGCGGTACCTCAGTGGACGGGGTGCATGGTGCGGCGCAGCCAGGGCGCCAGGGCGATGACGGCGAGGCCGACGACGACCGCGATGGCGCCGTTGACGCCGAAGTAGGCGGGCTTGGACACGTCGTCGTAGAGCTTCACGGTCTGCGCCTGGATGCCGTTGGCCAGGGCGAGGGAGAGGAACCAGAGCGACATCGTCTGGCTGGAGAACGCCTTCGGCGCGAGCTTGCTGGTGGCGGACATGCCGGAGGTCTCCAGGAGCACGTCGCCGAGGCCGAGGAGCAGGTAGGAGCCCACGATCCACCAGGCGGCCATCTGGTACGTGTCGTCGGCGTGCCCCGAGGTCGGCAGGACCATCAGGAGGAACGACAGGCCGCCCAGGATCACGCCGAAGGCGATCTTGTTGGAGGCGTGCGGCTGCTTGTGGCCCATCCGGGCCCAGACGGCGGCCACCACGGGCGCCAGGGCCACCTCGAAGGCGCCGAGGGCGGAGGCGTACCAGCTCGCAGGGAAGTCGAAGCCGAGGATGGTCGTGCGGGCGTTGGTGGAGGCCAGCAGGATCATCGTCGAGTACGCCTGGAAGAGGATGAAGTTGAAGGCGACCGAGGCCAGGAAGAGCACGACGTACGGCTTGAGCCGGCCGCGTTCCTCCGCCGTGACCCGGGGGCTGGTGAACATCACCCAGAAGTAGACGACCGGGGCGATCACCGAGATCACCGTCAGCACGTCCACGAACCGGGCCATGGTCAGCCAGCCCGCGGCCGCCAGGGCGATGCCGGCGGCGGCCACGACGACCGCGCCGACGATCATCAGCCGCACCGCGTGCCGCATGGCGTCGGGCGCCAGCGGGAACTCGGCGGAGTGCTTCTTCCCGGCGAGGTGGCGGCGGCCGACGACGTACTGGATCAGGCCGAAGGTCATGCCGATGGCGGCGGCCGAGAAGCCCCAGTGGTAGCCCTTGTGGTCGGCGAGCCAGCCGGTGATCAGCGGTCCGGCGAAGGCGCCGATGTTGATCGCCATGTAGTAGAGGGCGAAACCGGCGTCGCGCCGGTCGTCGTCGGTGGCGTAGAGCTTGCCGACCATGGTGGCCACGTTCGGCTTGAGCAGGCCGGTACCGGCGCTGATCAGGCCGAGGCCGACCCAGGTCATGGCGGCGGTGGGCACCGCCATGGAGTAGTGGCCGCAGGCGATGAGGATGCCGCCCCACAGGACGGCCCGGTACGAGCCCAGGATCCGGTCGGCGAGCCAGCCGCCCGCCACCGAGACCAGGTACACGAGCGTGCCGTAGGCCGCGGAGACGGAGGCGGCGGTGCCCGACGCCATGCCGAGCCCGCCGTCCGACACGGCGGCGGCGAAGTACAGGACGAGGATCGCCTGCATGCCGAGGAACGAGAACCGCTCCCAGACCTCCAGACCGGACAGGGCGAGCAGTCCGCGCGGGTGACCCAGGAAGGCGCGGTCGTCCTCGGGGGGCGGCAGCTCCCCGTTCGGGTCCTTGTCGATCGCTGTTCGAGACAATTGACGCACTCCATGTCGTATCAGCTGATCACGAACATACCGGGGGTGACGGGAAGGCGCCCACGGTGATCGAAACGTGACCGGATACGCTGGCTTGAGTGAATCCCAGCGACACATCGACAATCCGTGTGACCACGAACACCGTGTGATCACCACCGAAACCATGTGATGGTCGCCATGTGATCGTCAGCAGGCGTCAGCAGACAGGAGACCCCCTCGTGACCGTCGTCGGGCCGTTCGGTCTTAGCGTGCGGGACCAGGCTCTTGAGGCCGATGTCCAGACCGGGTTGGCGGCCGTCGAGGCCGGCCTCCTCGACGCCACCAAGAGCGATGTCCCCTTCATCACCGAGGCCGCGCAGCACCTGGTGCTCGCCGGCGGCAAGCGGTTCCGCCCGCTGCTCGTGATGCTCGCCGCCCAGTTCGGCGACCCGTACGCGCCCGGCGTGGTGCCCTCGGCCGTGGTCGTCGAGCTCACCCATCTGGCGACGCTCTACCACGACGACGTCATGGACGAGGCGGCCGTGCGCCGGGGCGTGCCCAGCGCCAACAGCCGCTGGGGCAACTCGCTCGCCGTCCTCACGGGTGACTTCCTCTTCGCCCGCGCCTCGCACACCCTTGCGGACCTCGGCCCGGAGGCCGTACGGATCCAGGCCGAGGCGTTCGAGCGCCTCGTCACCGGCCAGATCCTGGAGACCGCGGGCCCCGTGGACGGCCGCGACCCGGTCGACCACTACCTCGACGTCCTCGGCGGCAAGACCGGCTCCCTCGTCGCCGTCTCCTGCCGCTTCGGCGCCATGATGTCCGGCGCCGACGAGTCCGTCGTCGCCGTCCTCACCCAGTACGGCGAGCGGCTCGGCGTCGCCTTCCAGCTCGCCGACGACGTCCTCGACATCGCCTCCGAGGGCCACGAGTCCGGCAAGACCCCCGGCACCGACCTCCGCGAGGGCGTCCCCACCCTCCCGGTCCTCCGCCTCCGGGCCGCCGCGGCCGCCCACGGCCGCGCCGAGGACCTGGAGCTCGTCGCCCTGATCGACGGCGACCTCACCGACGACACGCGGCACACCGAGGTACTCCGCCGGCTCCGCGTCCACCCCGCCCTGGAGCAGGCCCGCCGGGACACCGTGCGGTACGCGGAGGAGGCCAGGGCCATGCTGGAGCCGCTGCCCGACGGCTACGCCAAGTCGGCCCTCCAGGAGCTGTGCGACGCGGTGGTGCATCGCGCGGGCTGACGGCCCCCTAGGGTCTGTCATCCCGGAGGGGTACGCGAGGTTGAGCCCCCAGGCTGACGATTGTCCGGCCCCGCCCTGGTGAGATGGAGACATCGAGAAGCAGTCCAGCAGTCCGCCAGGGCACGGAGGGATCACAGACCATGGCAGCAAAGCGAAAGACGAGTCGGTACGTCGTCCCGGTCGCGGTGGCCGGAGTCGCCGCCGCGACGATCGGACTCGTCCCGGCGCTCGCCGCGTCCGGTGACCCGGACCTGCCGGAGATCACGGCCCAGCAGCTCATCGAGAAGATCGCGTCCTCGGACACGCAGACCCTGTCCGGCACCTTCAAGGTCTCCACGGACCTCGGCCTGCCGGCCCTGGACGGGCTGCTCGGCGGGATCGCGGGCGGCCTGGGCGGCGCGCCGGAGGGCTCCGGCGAGGGCTCCGGCTCCGCCGACCCGTCCGCGCAGCTCAGCAAGCTCGTCTCCGGTACGCACACCCTGCGGATCGCGGCCGACGGCCCCGAGCGGCAGAAGCTGACGCTGCTCGACGGCAAGGAGCAGTACAGCCTGATCCACAACGGCGACGAGGTGTGGGCGTACGACTCCCGGTCGAACGAGGTCTTCCACGAGAAGGGCGTCGAGGACGGCGGCCCGGCCCCGGAGGAGGAGCTCCCGGCCAGCCCCAAGGAGCTCGCGGACGAGGTCCTGAAGGCCGCCGGTGACACGACGTCCATCACGGTCGGCGGCACCGCGAAGGTGGCCGGCCGGGACGCGTACCGCCTGGTCATCGAGCCGAAGCAGCAGGGTTCGACGGTCGACGCGATCACGATCGCGGTGGACGCGGCGAACGGCACGCCGCTGAAGTTCACCCTGGACTCCACCAGCGGCGGCAAGCCGGTCCTCGACGCGGGCTTCACCAAGGTCGACTTCGGCAAGCCTGCGGCCTCGGAGTTCGACTTCACCGTCCCGAAGGGCGCGAAGGTCACGGAGGGCGACGAGGTCGAGAAGGCGGCGCCGAAGGACCTGGAGAAGGAGTTCGGCGGTCTCGCGGACCTCGGTGGCTTCGGCGAGGGCGACGTCAACGTGATCGGGGAGGGCTGGACGACCATCGCCGCCTTCGACACCGGCGCGGCGGCCCCGAAGACGGAGGAGGCGCCGAAGGAGTTCCAGGGCTTCCTGGACTCGCTCGGCGACAAGGTGAGCGGGAAGTTCGGCTCCGGCACGGTCTTCAAGACGAAGATCGTCAACGCGCTGATGACGGACGACGGCAAGGTCTACGTCGGCGCGGTGACCCCGCAGGCGCTGGTGGACGCGGCGAACGCGGCGAAGTAGCACGAGTAGTAGTCATGTTGGGAGCCCGGGTGGGCCGGGAGAAGGACACCGGCCCACCCGGGTGGCTTTCGGGCTTACGGGCTTACGGGAAGGTCAGCTTGAAGCCGTTGATGTAGCCGGCGTCGGCGGACGCGGTGTCCTGGGCGCGCAGCTTCCAGACGCCGTTGGCGACCTCGGAGGAGGCGTTCACGGTGAAGGTCTGCTGGATGTTGTCGGCGCTGCTGCCGGTCCGGTTGTGCAGGTTGTAGACCGTGCCGTCGGGGGCGACGAGGTCGACGACGAGGTCACCGCGCCAGGGGTGGACGATGTCCACGCCGACGGCGAGGGCGGCCGGGGCGTTGCCAGTGACGCCGGAGACGGTCACGGAGGAGGTCACCGCGGCGCCGTTGTCCGGGATGGTCACGTCGGCGGTGTTCTCGAAGACGGTCCCGGTGGGCGGGGTGGAGCCGCCGGACAGGGTCCAGATCGCGTGGGCGACGGCGTCGCTGTTGCGGTCGAGGGCCGTGTCGTTGATGTTCGAGGTGGTGTCGCAGGAGGAGTGGTAGCAGCGGTCGAAGGCCGTGGCCGTACCGCCCCACTTGCTCACCTGGGCGCTGGTCTTGACCCGGCTGGCGCCGGTGAACAGGCCGCCGACGGGTATGCCGACGTTTTTGAAGGAGGCGTGGTCGGAGCGGCCGTCGCCCTCGGTCTCGATCTCGGTGGGGACCCCGATGCCGGAGAAGTAGTTCTTGAAGGTCTGCTCGATGGTGGGGTCGTCGTCGTAGACGAAGTAACCCGGGTTCGGCGAGCCGATCATGTCGAAGTTGAGGTAGCCCTTGAGCTTCGAACGCTCGGCGGTGGCGAGGTTGTTCACGTAGTACTTGGAGCCGACGAGGCCCAGTTCCTCCGCGCCCCACCAGCCGAAGCGCAGGTGCTTGGTGGGCTGGTAGTTGGCGCGGGCGACGGCGAGCGCGGCCTCCAGGACGGCGGCGGAGCCGGAGCCGTTGTCGTTGATGCCGGGGCCCGAGCTGACCGAGTCGAGGTGCGAGCCGGCCATGATGACCTGGTTGGGGTCGCCGCCGGGCCAGTCGGCTATCAGGTTGTAGCCGGTGGCGCCGTTGGACGTGAACTGCTGGACGGACGTGGTGAATCCGACCGCGTCCAGCTTGGCCTTCACGAAGTCGATGGACGCCTTGTAGCCGGTCCGGCCGTGCGCGCGGTTGCCGCCGTTGGCGGTGGCGATGGCCTGGAGGTCGGTGAGGTGCTGCTTGACGTTGGCGAGCGGGATGTCCGGCGCGGCGGTGGCGCCGGTGGGCGCGGCGGTCGCGGGCGCGGCCCCGGCGAGGGCGCCGAGGACGAGGGCCGAGGAACCGGCCAGGGCGGACAGTCTCACGGAGAGCTTCATGTGGGGGCTCCGGATTCCGAACGGGGATGGGACGGAACGTGCGAGCGCCTCGCGCCGTGGGTGACGCGAGGCGTTGGAGCTGTGCGAGTGCGTGCGAGTGCGTGCTGAATGGTGGGTGAAGATCTGAGGTCGCGTCAAGACGCATTCAGGACGGTGGAGTTCGCTCAGCGGACACGTGGGGCTGCCCCTATGGTGGGAGTGCTTGTGTCGGTGTGCGGTCAATTTCGGAGGGAGCGGGTGATGACGATCGGAAAACGCGCCCGGGGCGGTCTGGTGGTCCTCGCGGGGATGGCACTGCTCGGCGCGGCAGTGACGGGCTGCGGAGGCGCGAAGGCGGAGGCGGACACACTGCCGAACCCGCCGAAAGCGGTGACGGTGGTGGAGACCCCGAAGGCACGAACGCTCCACCTGGCGACGCGATCCGCAGACGATCCCTCGGCCGCGTTGTACGCCCACTTCCCCGGCACCCTCGTCGTCACGGAGGAAGGCTGCGTAGCCGTGAAGTCCACCAGGCGCGCGGACGCGACCCCCGTCGTCTGGGCCCACGGCTGGTCGGTCCGAGAGGAGTCCGGCAAGGCGGCGGTCTACACCCCCGAGGGCCGACTCTTCGCCCGAGAGGGCGACAAGGTGGGCCTGGGCGGCGGCACGGGCACCCACGCGGACGCTCCCGCCCCCTGCGCCGCGGACACGGTCTTCATGGCGAACGGGGAGCAGGCGATCCCGCGCTAGGCGCGGGCGGGCCTCCGGGCCTCCGTCCTGTGTGGCGGTTCCGGGTGTCGGGTAGGGCCCTGGCTGGGGGAGGGGTTTCGTATGGAACGGGGTTGGGGCTGGCGGGTGTTGGGCGGGGTGGCCGTGTTGTGGCTGCTCGCGGGGGCGGGTGTGGTCTGGGTGTTGTTCGGGGCGCGGTTGGGCGCGGTGAGCGGTATCGCGGGGCCTACCGGGACCTTCGTGGTCTCGGGCTGCTTCGAGGGGCTGGACTCGGAGGACACCCACTGCCGGGGTACGTACGTCCCCACATCGGCTTCCGCCCCCGCTCGGCACGTACTGCTTCGCTCCGCCGCCGACGATCATCAGCCCGGCACCCGCCTCGACGTCCGGCTCGTCGGCGGTGACGTCTTCGAACCGTCACCGCTCACCGCCGCCGAGTACGTGGTCTTCGCCGGCTGGACCGCCGCCACGTTCGGCCTGCCGGGGCACTGGATGTTCGCGTCCGCCCGGCGGGGTCGGTTCCGCGATGGCGAGGGCTACTTCTTCGTCTGGCTCGCGAGCCTGGTCGGCGCCGTCGCCCTCGGCCTCCTCGCGCTCCCGGTGGCGTGGCTCCTGGTGACCATCCGGGGGTAGGCAGCCCGCATGAACCGTGTCTATGACGACGAACGTCTCGCCGGCGCGTACGAGTTCGGCAACGAGATGCCCGAGGAGTCGCTGCGCGCGTGGGTCGCGCTGATCGCTGCCCATGGGCGCGGACGGCCGTCCCGGCCTCTGTGCATATTGGAGATCGGATCCGGGACGGGGGTCTTCTCCGCTGCGATGGCCCGCTGGATTGAGGGCAGCGAGGTCGTGGCCGTGGACGCGTCCGAGGCGATGCTCGCCGAGGCCCGTCGGCATCACCCGCACCCCGCCGTGCGGTACCTGGCGGGCGAGGCGGAGGCCGTCCCCGCCGCTGCGGACGCCTTCGACCTGGTGCTGATGTCCCGCGTGATCCACCACCTCCCCGACCGCGCGCGTGCGGCCCGCGAACTGGTCCGCGTCCTGCGCGTCGGAGGGCGCGCGCTCATCCGCACCACCTTCCGCGAACGCCTCGACGCGGTCGTCTACGACTACTGGCCGGAGCTCCGCCCGATAGACGAGCAGCGCTTCCCGGGGGAGGCCGAAGTCGTCGCCGACCTCGTCTCCGCCGGGCTCACCCTGGAGGAAGTCACCTCCTTCGCCCAGCCGGTCGCGCCGAACCTCGCGGAGTACGCCGCCCGGCTGGCCGCCCGCCCCCAGTCGAAGTTCACCCACCTCACGGAGGAGCAGTTCCGCCGGGGCCTGGCCCGCCTGGAGGCGGCGGCCAGGAACGAGACCCGCCCGGTCCTGGAGCGCTACGACGTGGCCGTGTTCTCGCGCCGGTGAGGGCCACCGGGCCGCGTCGGGCAGCCGCGTCTGCGGCCAGGGCCTCGCATTCCCGGAGGAGGAGTTCCGCCGGGGCCTGGCCCGCCTGGAGGCGGTGGCCAGGAGCGAGACCCGGCCGGTCCTGGAGTGCTACGACGTGGCCGTGTTCTCCCGCCGGTGAGGGCCGCCGGGCCGCGTCACGCGGCTGCGGCTGCGTCTCCGGCCAGGGCCGAGTTCCGGCGGGGCCTGGTCCGCCTGGAGGCGGCGGCGGTCAGGAACGAGGGACGGGCATCGCCTCAGGCGGCCGCGTCTCCGGCCACGGACTCGCACTCTCGGCAGCGGCCCGGTTCCGGTGCGCGGAAGGCTCGTTCGCAGTCGTCGCAGTTCTGGAACGGGGTCTGGGGCGCGACGGACGGGCCCGCGGGGAGTGGGGGTGGGAGGAGTGCCGCGAGGCGGTGGGCTAGGAGGCCCGCCGGGTGCGCGAGGTCGTGGGGCAGGGCCGCGCAGAGAGTGCGGCGCACCGCGTCGGGGTGCGCGCCGCGCTCCAGCCACGCCGTCACCCCGGGGGCCAACCGCCGCACGTCCTGCTCGGACAGCAGCAGCAGGGGCTCGATCGCGCGCAGACCCGTCAGGAGCGCGGCGCCCGGCAGGTGCACGTCCGCCAGCTTCGGCGGCTCGGCCGCCCGCGGGGCCTTCCGCGCGAAGGCTCGCGGGGGCGCCGGCTCCTCGTCCGTGGAGGGCGGCGGAGTCTTCCGTACGGGATCGGGTTCAGCCCCCGGCCGGTTGTACGAGACCGTACGCGGCAGGAACCGCCCGTCCGGCATCCGCTCGCGCGTCCGTGCGAGGAACCCGTGCGCCTCCAGCTCCCGCATCGCCGCGGCGATCCTCAGCTCGCTCTCCTGGTGTTCCGCCGCGAGCGCCTTGATCCCGACGTGCGCACCGGCGGGCAGCGACTGGATGTACACGGCGATCCCGATCGCGGTGAAGGAGAGCTTCGCGTGCTGGGCGAGGTCGTTGCTGACGACGACGTACCGCGTGGTGAGCCGGACATTGCGATGAACGAGCCCGGAGGCGCGCAGGGGCGCGTTAGGGTGCTTCGAAGCCATCGGGAAGTTGTTGCCTTCCTCGGTGGTCAGGCCCTCGGCCGGGACTGCAATCCCGGCCGGGGGCCGACGCGTTTCTGGGGTTGTGGCGTGAGCATATGCCAGGCAACCCGCCCCAAATCCAGCCCAGTTCACGTAAGTCACCCGAGTGAGTGACGGGCCTCTGGCGGGGAGGCTGGAGGGGTTGGGTAGGTACTTTCCCCGTCTTTTGTCTTTACGTCGCGCCCCACCGCGTCGCGGACGCCCACGACGCGGTGGAGGGTGACGCGGAGGGGAGGGAAGAGGCCCGTCAAGGCAGCGGGATCTCGGCCCAGACGGTCTTCTGCGGAGCCGGCCCGGGCCGCACCCCCCACCCCCGCGACAACGCCTCGACGATCAACAGCCCGCGACCGCCCTCGCCGCTTCCGTCGTGACCCCCGGTGACCGGTACGCGGTCACCCCGCGTGTCCGTCACCTCGATCCGGAGGGCCGCCCCCGTGGCGATCACGCGCAGCCGAAAGTCCCGCCCCGGCACATGCCCGTGCGTCACGGCATTGCTCGCCAGCTCGGCCACGACCTGCTCCGCCGCGCCGATCGAGTCCTCCAGCCCCCAGGCGCGTACCTGCTCGACAGCGAGCAACCGCGCCAGCCGGGCCCCTCTGGGCGTCGAGGAGAGCTGGAGGGTGAAGTGGCGTGCAGTCGCCATGAGTTGGCTGGTTTCCGGGTTCATGTGACCCAGCGTGGCGCCTTCCGCCTACGCTGCGGCCCGAAAACGCCCTTACGTACGGTCACTGTCCTGCGGTTGTCCAGGCGTGTCCACGGTTGTCCCGGGCGGGGTGGAGGGATGGGAGGGATGGGAGGGATGGAAGAGGTGGAAGGGGTGGAAGAGGTGGAAGGGGTGGAAGGCGTGGATCGGGTGGACGGGGTGGTGGTGCGTGTGAACGCGGGCAAGGCCAAGGCGGGTGCGGTTTCCGAAGGGCCGACCTGGGATCTGACTCCCGGCGACGACTCGGGTGCGGCGATCGTGGTCATGGTCGGGCGCCAGCTCAGGATGTGGCGGGAGGCCAAGGGTCTGCGGGCGGGCGAGTTGGGGCGGATGATGGGGTACGGCGAGGCCATCGTCCGGAAGGTCGAGGGAGGTTCCCGCATCCCGCGTCCCGAGTTCCTGGACAAGGCGGACGAGAAGCTCGATGCGAACGGGATCATCTCCGCGATGAAGCAGGACGTCCTGGCCGTCCGGTACCCCAAGAGGCCGCGCAGCCTCGCGAAGCTGGAGGGCCAGGCGGTCGAGTTCGCCCTGTACACCATCTACTGCCTCCAGGGCCTGCTCCAGACCGAGGAGTACGCGCGAGCGATCATGCGGACCTTTCGCCCGCTGTACCGGCCGGAGGAGCTGGAGAGGTACGTGGCCCTCCGGATCGGGAGGCAGAAAGCCTTCGGCAGGCTTCCGGCCCCCGAGTTCAGCTTCGTGCTGGAGGAGATGTCGCTGCGGCGGCCCGTGGGCGGGCGGGACGTGATGCGGCGGCAGCTGGAGCGGTTGCTGGAGGTGGCGCAGTTGCCGAACGTCGAGATCCAGGTGATGCCGACCGCCTACGCGGACCATCCGGGCCTGGCCGGGATGATCCACCTGCTGAAGTTCGCCGACGGCACGGCGGCGGGCCACGCCGAGCACGTCAACGGCGACCGCCCGACGACCGACCCCAAACTGCTCAGGCCCCTGGAGCTCCGCTACGGCATCATCCGCGGCCAGGCACTCACTCCGGCGGAGTCACGCGACTTCATCCACCGGTTGCACAAGGAGACGTGACTCTACGTTTCGCTCGGTGCGGCCGACCTGGTCGCCGACCTGGCCGCCTGCTCGATCTTCGTGCGGTACGCCGCGCGGGCCTCTTCGTCGATCCGCTGCTCGTGTTCGGGGCGTAGGCCGGTCCGGCCGTCCAGGGTCTCGCGCAGGATGTCGGCGTGGCCTGCGTGGCGGTTGGTCTCGCCCAGGACGTGGATCAGGACGGCGAAGAGGGTCGTGTTGGGGGCGGGTTCCGGCCACCACGGCACGTGGCCGGGGGCGTCGAGGGGGAGGGCTTCGATCGTCGCGTCCGCGTGTCCCCACGTGCGCCGGTAGAAGGCGGTGATCTGCTCGCGGGTCTCGTCCTCGCTCGCCCACAGGTCGCCGCCGTCGGAGTCCTGCCAGCGGGGGAGCGGTTCCGGGGAGGGGCGGTCGAAGACCTCGCCGAAGTACCTCGCTTCGACGGTGGCGACGTGTTTGACCAGGCCGAGGAGGTTCGTCCCGGTCGCGGTCAGAGGCCGGCGGGCGTCGTAATCGGACAGGCCGTCGAGTTTCCAGAGCAGGGCCTCGTGGTCCCGCCGCAGTCTCCTGTGCAGGTGGGCCTTCGCGAACGACTCATCGATCATGCGGCATGAGCCTGCCACGGGCGGTGCGCCTCCTCAAGCTCCCGGCTTCGGCGTGATCAAGGCTCGAAGTAGGGTGATCCGTTGGACGTGAACACGTAAAGAGGAATACGGGGAAGCAAGTTGAACCGCAATCACATACGTAAGACGACGAATACGGCGGCGGCGGCGCTCGGTCTGGTGCTGTCCGTGGGTCTCGTGACCGGATGCTCCGGCGGCGGCGCGGACGCCGATGCCAAGGCGCCCGGCGGCGCGGAGACGGCGACGGGCACGGCCACGCCGACCGGCACCGAGTCCGAGTCCGCGTCCGGCGCGCCGAAGGAGCCCGTCTACCAGGGCAAGCCGATCCCCGGGCTCGCCGCGACGCCCGCCTGGAGCCTGTCGAGCGACGAGGCCGGGAACTGCGCGAGCGAGGCGTCCGAGGAGAGCACGGCGAGCCTCGACGTCTGCACGGTCGGCGACGCCGTCATCGTCACCGGCTCCAGCGGGGAGGCGGACAAGCGGATGTACACCGCGCGGCTGCTCGACGCGAAGACCGGCCAGGAGCGCAAGAAGTTCGAGCTGGCGGATCCGGAGATCGAGGGGTCCACGTACCACCCGACGAACGCCGTCGTGCAGGTGGGCGAGTGGACGGACGGTTCGCCGGCGCTGCTGGTCCGCCAGCGCGTCGAGACCCCGGCGGACGGCCTGAAGAAGGCGTCCACCAAGGCCGAGCTGACCATGTACGCGCCGTCCGGCGAGAAGCTGGGCAGCGCGTCCTTCGACGGGGACGACCACATGTCCACCCCGCTCCGGAACGGCCACCTTGTGGACACGTCCGGCTCCGGCACGACGTTCATCCCGATCGGCGGCGGGGCGCCGGTGGAGATCGAGACCTCCGTCGACCTCAAGAACGCGGTCGGCCCCGGCTTCGGCTACTCCTCCGAGCAGGACATCTCCTTCCAGCCCTACGCGGAGTGGCTGACCGCCAAGGACATCCGGACCGACGCGAAGGTGTGGAACACCCAGAGCCTCACCCCGCCGGCGGCCCTCGCGAAGAAGATCACGGAGGACAAGGCGACCAGCGCGCGGCTGATGCCGTACCAGGGCGACAAGGCCCTCCTCGAATGGTCCCTGTACGGGGACTCCGAGGTGGTCATGACGCTGATCGACCTCAAGAGCGGGCGCCGGCTCGCGGAGGGTCCGGCCGCCGAGGTCACCGTCACCCTGGACGACGACGGCAGCGTGATCTCGCCGGACGGCAAGACCACCGTGGTGCAGTACGGCGGGGGAGCGGTCGCCTGGAACACCGAGACCGGCAAGGAGCTGTGGCGCCAGGCCGAGGACGAGGTGTCGATCACCCCGAACGCCCTCCCCGGCAACGGCGTCCTCTACGCACACCTGGACGGCACCGGCGCCGCCCTGGACGCCGACGACAAGAAGCTCCTGGCCTCCGACATCGAAGAGCTCCCCCAGTTCACGACCAACGGCCAAGCCCTCCTCCGCACCCCCGACGGCCTCTTCATCTTCCCCACCCAGCCCATCTGACGGGCCTCCCAGGGCTCCAGCCCCCGGCCCCCGGCCCCCGGTCCAGACGACCGGGGGCGGGGGCCTGGGTGTCGTCCGCTTCGGGTCAGCCGGGGAGGTTGCCGTCGCCGCCCAGGTTGGCGACCATGCGGCGGAGGACGTCGATGGTGGTCGCGAAGTCGGACGGGGCGATGCCCTGGTGGACTTGCTGGTGGACGCGGGCGGTGCGGTCACGGGCGCGGGCGCGGCCTGCCTCGCCCTCCTCCGTCAGGGTCATCCGGCCCGCGTCGTCCTCCGTCATCCAGCTGCGGGCGACCAGGTCGTCGAAGACGGCTTCGAAGTCCGTTCTGCGGTCGTCCCACGGCGTCAGCCGCTCGACCAGGGCCGCGCGGCTCCAGGCGCCCGGCTGCACGGCGACGTGGTTGAGCGTCCACCAGTGCGGCTGGGTCAGGCCCTCCGCCGCCAGCTGCTCGCGGAGGGCACCGACCACCAGCCGGGCCGCCAGGCCGGTCCACGCCCCGATGGGCTGACCGGCCAGCTCCTCCCGTGAGTACTCCTTGAGCGTCCCACCCATGTCTTCCTCCTCGTGCCGTGACGACGGAATACGTTCACGCTAGGACCTCAAGTGCGCTTGAGATCAAGGAGGTTGCGGGGGAGGGGGCGCTCGCCCCGGCGTCAGAACACGAGGTCCGTGTCGTTGCCGCCTACCCGGGTCAGGTTCATCGGTGTGCCGGGGCGGAAGGGGGTCTTCCAGTTGCCCGTGCCTCGGAACAGGGTGTTCGGGGTGTGGAGGTGGTACTTGCCGATGCCGATGAGGTCGGGGTGGCCGTCGGTGTCGGTGTCGCCCGTGGCGATGAGGGGGCGGTACGGGTTCCAGCCGCGGCCTATCTCCGTGCGGGGGGCGAGCGTGCCGTCGCCCTTGCCGAGGTACTGCCACAGGACGCCGGCCTTGTCGCGGGCCACGAGGTCGCCCGCGGGGCCGCCCGCGAGGTTTCCGGTGGCGGTGAGGTCGTTGTAGGCGGACCAGCCGGCGCCGATCCTCTTGCGGGTGGCGAAGGGGGACTTGGCGTCGCCGGTGCCGGGGTGGAGCCAGAGGACGCCGGACCTGTCGATGGCTACGGCGTCCGCGCGGCCGTCGCCGGTCAGGTCGCTGCCGGAGGCGATCTGGTCGTACGCCTGCCAGCCGCCGCCGACCCTGAGCCGGCCCGCGAAGTTGCCCGCGCCGGTGCCCGTGTAGAGCCACAGGACCCCGGACGTGTCGCGGGCCAGCAGGTCGCCCACCGCCGAACCGCCCAGGTTCCCGGCGGCCTCGATCCGGTCGTACACGTTCCAGCCGGAGCCGAGGAGCGCCCGCTTCCCGGCCTCCCGGGTCCCGTCGGGCAGGAGGTCGTCGCGCCACAGGCGGCCCGCCGTGTCCCGGGTGAGGAGGTCGGGGGTGCCGTTGTCGTTGAAGTCGTGCGGCTGCGTCTTGCGGACGACCTTGAAGCCGCCCTGGAGCACCGCGTCCGGGCCGATGCCGTTGTCCGGACGGACGGTCAGCTTCCAGGTGTGGTCGCCGTTGTGGGGAGCCTCGGCCCACGCGGTCTTCCCCCAGTGGAGCCGTACGTCGGCGTCGCGGGAGCCGCTCTCGACGGTCGTGGTCTGCCCGGTCCGCACGTGGCGGACGGTGAGCGTCACGTCCCCCGTCCTGCGGGAGAGGGCGAACCGGAAGCCGAACCCGTCCTCGTTCGCGGCGGCGTCGAGGTCGAGGACGGCCGGGGGGACGGTCACGTTCGTCGCGACGATCTCCGTGGGCCGCCCGGTCGTCGCGACCTTCACGACCTTCGGCTTCGTACCGCCCTCGTCCGTCACCCGGTACAGGCCCTCGCCCTGTCCGACGATGCCGCCGCGCACGTACAGGCTGCCGTCGGGGGCGGGCGCGACCTGGTAGGCGTGGTCGAACAGCTTCTCCGACGTCGTGGTGCCGGCCGGGCTGAGGCGGTACGCGGTCAGGGGGTAGTGGGCGCCGGGGCGGGAGTTGGCCATGCCGCCGGGCTGGCCGTACAGGACCCAGTTCCCGGCCAGCCCGACGTGGAAGCCGGCGAACGCCGCCTCGTCGATGCCCGGGACCTCCTGTACGTCACCGGTGGCCCGGTCCGCGACGAAGACCCGCGGCGGGAGGCTCGTGTCGTCGTCCTCGACCCAGGCGGTGTGCGTCGCGGAGGAGGCCCGGTCGGCGGGGACGGCCGCGCGGATCCCGGTCAGGGTGCCGGTGGCGAGATCCAGCAGGCCCCACTTGCGGGCACCGCCCTGGGAGAAGGTGATCTCCGCGTGGTCCGGGGTCGCGGGCTCGATCGCGAAGCCGCCCGCGCCCGCGGGAAGCCCGGTCACCGGCTCGCCGGCGGGGGCCGCCACGGTGTGCTTGAGGAGCACCGTATCCGTGCCGGTTCCGGTTTCGCTGCGGACGGTCGTGTAGACGGCGTCGCCCGCCGCCCCGGCGTACTGCGGGTCGCCCGCGGCCTCTCCGGTGAGGACCACCAGGGTGGTGTTCGTGGCCAGGTCCCGCTGGATGACCTTGCCCGGCGCCCAGTCGACGACGAAGTCGGCGGTCCGCGTCGAGGTCAGGAAGGCGGCCTCGTCGTACACCTGCACCGGGCCGCCCGCGTACGGCTGGAACGTCGCGATGCCGCTGGGGCCGCGCGTGAGGAAGCCGGTCAGCCCGACGCCGGCCAGCTCGCCCTCCGCCGGGTACGCGATCAGGTCCGCGTCGAGTTCCGTCGCACCCGCTGCGCCCACCGCGTTGCGTACCCCCGTCCCGGGTGCGGCGCCCGCGGGGGCGGTCAGCGCGCTCGCCCCGAGGGTGACGGCGAGAACGGTGGTGACGGCGGCGGTGAGCCGGCGGCGGGGCGAACGGGCCAGGGGCACGGGGCATTCCTCCCGGAGACAACAGGCGCACCATGCGCCTCTCCTGTAAGACACGCCACAGGGCGAATGGTTGTACGAGGTTCGTGCGACGGTCGTACGACTCCGGGGCCGCCGCCCGGGTCAGAGGCGCCCGACTGTCAGAGGCGCCCGGTAGCGTGCCGACGACCGACGTGAACCGACGCCTCACCGGGAGTACCGCCGTGGACATCCTGCTCATCGCCGGCCTCTGGCTCGACGGATCCGCCTGGGACGAGGTCGTGCCCGAGCTCACCGCCCTCGGCCACCGGCCCGTGCCGGTCGCCCTCCCGGGCCAGGGGGACGGGGACGCGTCCGCGACGCTCGCGGACCAGTTGGACGCGGTGCTCGCGGCGGTCGACGCGGCGCCCGGGAAGCCGCTGGTCGTGGGGCACTCGGCGGCGGCGAGCCTCGCCTGGCTGGCGGCCGACGCGCGCCCGGGGAGGGTGGCGGGGGTCGTCCTCGTCGGCGGCTTCCCGGCCGCCGACGGGCGGGCCTACGCCGACCTCTTCGCCATCGAGGACGGCGTCATGCCCTTCCCCGGCTGGGGTCCCTTCGAGGGCCCGGACGCGGCCGACCTGGACGAGGCGGCCCGGGACCGGTTCGCCTCCGCCGCGGTCCCCGTCCCGGAGGGGGTCGCCAAGGGCGTCGTCCGCCTGACCGACGAGCGCCGCTTCGACGTCCCCGTCGTGGTCGTCTGCCCCGAGTTCACCCCCGCCCAGGCCGAGGAGTGGATCGCCGGGGGCGAGAGCCCCGAACTCGCCCGAGCCCGCCACCTCACCTACGCCGACCTCGACTCCGGCCACTGGCCCATGACCACCCGCCCCCACGCCCTCGCCCGCACACTCGCGGAGGCGGCACGCCCCTGAAAGCAGCAGCAGCGGCGGGCGGTCCCCCTCAGTCCGCGGTGCCCCCCCAGTACCCGATCTCCGAGGGCTCGCCGTGTCGAACTGATCATCGGAACGTCGGTCCGGGCCGTGTGAGGAACACTCGCCTGGGTGACTGTGGGGCGGTCGGGCGCCGGGACATGATCATCGGCATGAGTGCCTCCCTGATCCGCCGCGCCTGCGCCGCGGCCCTGCTCCTGACGTCCACGCTCGTCCCCGCCGGCGCCTCCGCCGCCCAACCCGGCGCCCAACCCGGCGCCCCCGGGCCGCAGTCGGACCGCGCGGTGCAGGCCCGGCTCCTCGGCGAGAAGATCGTCCCGTTCAAGCTCGACTTCCAGGGCACCACCGTCGGAGGCTTCTCCGGCATCGACCGCGACCGGTGCACCGGCGAGTACGTGTTCATCAGCGACGACCGGTCCTTCCTCCAGCCCGCGCGCTTCTACACCGCGCGGCTCGACGTGGACGCCGCGGGCGTGCACTCCGTCGACTTCACCGGCACCCGCCCCTTCCGGCAGCCCGACGGCGCGGTCTACCCCTCGCCCGCCGCGGGCGACGGCAAGGCCATCGACCCGGAGGAGATCCGCGTCGACCCGGTCACCTGCCGCTACTGGTGGGGACAGGAGGGCGACCGGCCCGCGGTCGAAGGCCCGCCGGTGATCCAGCCGTCCATCGAGATCTCCGCCCCCGACGGCGCCCACCGCGGGCGCCTCCGGCTTCCGGAGAACTACGCGATCACCGCCGACCGCGGCCCGCGCCGCAACCAGGCGATCGAGGCGCTCACCTTCAACGCCCGGGGCACGCGCGTGACCAGCGCGATCGAGGGCCCGCTGGTCCAGGACGGCCCGGTGCCGGACCTCACGCGCGGCGCGCTCGTCCGCGTCACCCAGCAGACGCGCGGCGGGCACGTCCTCGGCCAGTTCGCGTACCCCGTCGAGAAGATCTTCGCCCCGTCCGACCCGACCAGCCCCTGGGGCCCCGACACCGGCGTCCCGTCCCTCCTCGCCTTCCCGAACGACCCCGACCGCTACCTCGTCCTGGAGCGCACCTGGGTCGCGGGTTCCGGATACAAGATCCGGCTGTACGACGCCACCACGCGCGGCGCGACCGACGTGAAGGCGGTCGACTCCCTGGCCGGGCAGCCGGTCGTGCCCATGCGGAAGAAGCTCGTCGCGGACTTCCACACCCTCGGCCTGTCCACCGTCGACAACACCGAGGGCATGACGTGGGGCCCGACCCTGCCCTCCGGCGAGCGCACCCTGATCCTCGTCAGCGACGACAACTTCGACAAGGACGCGGTCACCCAGATCGTCGCCCTCGCGCTGCGCTGAGCGCGCGACCCTGTGGCGGGCCGCTAAGTGCTGAGTGCTGAGTGCTGAGTGCTGAGCGCGGGGTCTGATTCCCGCCAGCGGGGCGGCGGCCCCGGGGTGACGCTGGAGCCATGAGCACCTTCACGCCCCGGGCCGTCGAGCCCGCCGCACTCGCCGCCCTCCGCACCACCGACGACGCCGGACGCCCCTGCGTCCCGTACGCCGCCGAGGAGGGCGGCGAACCGCTGCGCTGCTGCCTCCGCCCCGCCCGCCCTGGCGAGCGCATCGCCCTCGTGTCCTACGCCCCGCTGCGCCGATGGGCGGTCGCGACGGGCGCGGCGCCGGGCGCGTACGACGAGGTGGGGCCCGTCTTCGTCCACGCGGAGGAGTGCGGGGGCCCGGCGGATCCGGCGGAATCGGAGACGTACCCCTTCGAGCGGGCCGGAGCCCTCCGCACGGTCCGCCGCTACGGCGCGGACGGCCGCATCCTCGGCGGGCGCCTCGTCGAACTCCCCGGCCTGGACGAGGCGTTCACCGAAGCCTTCACCGACCCGTCCGTCGCCCTGGTCCACGTCCGCGCGGTCGAATACGGCTGCTTCCACTTCGAGGTGCGGCGGCCGTAGGGCTGCCGGGAAAAGCGGTGGCGGGGGGTGGGGGTGGGTGTCTACCGTCGGAGTGACCTCGACGGTTCCCGTCCTCGGGTCCCCGTTCGCTTCTTCGTGCCTTCCGAGAGGGTGTTGTATGACCCGGCCCGCGCCGAGCGCGCCTCTTTCCTCCGCCCGCGCCCTCTAGGCGCCGGCGCACACCGCGCGAGGCCCGCTCGGCCGACTCCTGCTGTCTGTGACGATTCCTCAGCTAGGAGCCTCCGGGTGACCAACACCAACACCAACACCCTCACCAACACCAACACCAACACCCTCACCATCGACACCTTCACCTGCGTGTGGTGCGGACTCACCGTCCATGCCCACGCCGCCGGCGGGCAGCGGCGCAACCACTGCCCGTCCTGTCTGCACTCGCGGCACGTCCACGACCACGTCGAGGGCGGGGCCAGTGACTGCGAGGCGCGGATGACGCCGATCTCGATCGCCGTGCTGCGGACCGGGGACTGGATGGTCGTCCACCGGTGCGTGCGCTGCGACGAGTTGACGTCCAGTCCCGTCGCCGAGGACGACAACCGGCTCATCCTCATGCGGATGGCGGTGCGGCCGCTGGCCCAGCCGCCGTTCCCGCTCGAAGCGTTCGGGGAGCTGTGACATGGCCCGCCGTACGCGTACGGACGACCGCCGCCGCGCCCAGCGGCGCAAGGACGTGCTGCACGGGCAGCGCGACGGGCACCGGGAGCAGGACTTCCGGTGCGTCGGGTGCCGGCTCGTCGTCCCGCTGGCCGCGCCCGGCACGGCGCACCGCAACCACTGCCCGACCTGTCTGGCCAGCCTGCACGTCGACGGGCGGGTGCCCGGTGACCGGGCCTCCGCCTGCCGGGGCCGCATGGTGCCGCTCAGCGTCTCCGTCCGGCCCGACGGGGAGTGGTTGCTCGTCCACGAGTGCCGCTCCTGCGGGGAGTTGAGCGCCAACCGGATCGCCGGTGACGACAACGCCCTGGCCCTGATGCGGCTCGCCCTGCGACCGCTGCGGGACCCGGGCGTGCCGGACGCGGCGCAGGGGGCGCTGCTGGCGCTGTGAGCCGGTGACGGTCAGCCGGTGAAGGGGGTCGACCCCGGGGGCGTACGGGGGTACGAGGCGTACGGGATCACTGCACGCAGAACTCGTTGCCCTCGGGGTCGGCCATCACCACCCACGCGCCGCCCTGCTCGGCGACCCGCCGCAGGGCGGTCGCGCCGAGCGCCTCCAGGCGCGCGACCTCGGCGTCGCGGGCGCCGGGCGGGGCGTGGACGTCGAGGTGCACGCGGTTCTTCACGGTCTTCGCCTCGGGGACCCGCTGGAAGAGGATCCGCCGCCCGAGCCCCGCGCCGTTCTCCTCCGAGACCGGGTCGTCCGGGTGCCGTACGGCCGCGAGGTCGTGCCAGCCGAGCCGTTTGTCCGGCTGCCCGGCGTGCACGGTGACCGTGACCTCCTCCGGTACGGCTCCGGCGCCGAGCAGCGTCCCGACGAGCCCGCTGTGGTCCTCCTCCACGTACCCGAGGGCGGCCGCCCAGAAGGTCGCCTGCGCGTGCGGGTCACCGGCGTCGATCACGAGTTTCCAGTGCAGTGGCTCCATCCTCACGAGGCTCGTACACCTGGGGTCGGGCCGCCACCGGAACGAGTGATCAGGTGAGATCGCTGTACAGCTCGGCGAACTCCTCCGTGGGCGGGACGACCGTGATGACGTCGATCAGTACGCCGTCGGGGGCGGCGACGATGAAGTGGCGCTGCCCGAACTCCTCCGTGCGCAGCGACAGCACCTCGGGCAGGCCGGCCTCGGTGACGAGCCGCCGGTGCTCGGCGTCGACATCGTCCACCTCGAAGTTCAGCACCAGACCGCCCGTGAGCGCGGCCCGGTGGCCGGCCGGGACGGTCGGGTGGGCGTGGTCCAGCAGCGCGAGCTCGTACTGAGGGGCGTCGGGGCGGCGCAGGCTCACGTACCAGTCCGCCTCGAAGGTCGTCTCGAAGCCGAGGTGACGGGTGTAGAAGTCGCGGGCGGCGGCGACGTCCCGGGTGGCGAGCACGGGGTAGAAGCCGCGGAGCGCGGTCGTGGGTGTGTTCAGCATGGCGGGTCCTCCGGCTGGTGTCTTCCGGTATTTCACATACCCAGGGTATGTGAACCATGGAGTTAGCATACCCCGGGTACGTGAAACGGGAAGGGCGGTGCGCGGGATGGCGGTCAACCGGGCGGAGCAGCGGGCGGCCACGCGGCGGGCGCTACTGGCGGAGGGGCGGCGCCGGTTCGCGGCGGACGGATACCACCACGTGGTGCTGGCGGAGGTGGCGCGGGCGGCCGGGGTCACCAAGGGGGCCGCGTACCACCACTTCGACAGCAAGGCGGGGCTCTTCCGGGCCGTCGTCGCGGAGGTCCAGCACGAGCTGGGGGAGCGGGTCGCGGCCGAGGCGGAGCGGCACGAGGACCTCTGGGAGCAGCTCAGGGCCGGCTGCCGGGCCTTCCTGGCCGCCGGTACGGACCCGGCGGTGCGGCGGATTCTGCTGGTCGACGCCCCGACGGTGCTGGGCTGGGACGAGTGGCGGGCCCTGGACGAGGAGTCCTCCGCCCGCCACCTCGCGGAAGCCCTCACGGCACTAGCAGACGCCGGAGTCATCACGGCGCAGCCGATCGACCCCCTGGCCCGCCTCCTCTCCGGCGCGATGAACGAAGCAGCCCTATGGATCGCCCGAGGCGGCGACCCGACCTCAACCGAACAGGCCCTGGACCACCTCCTGACGGGCCTCCGCACCGAAACGTGACGGGCCCCGGAGCGTGGCGCGCCTGCGGCGGCCCCGGCCTGGCGGGCCCCACGGCCTGACGGGCCTCCGGCGGCCCCGGCCTGGCGGGCGTCCGCGTCCGGCCCGACCGGCCCCGGCCCGGAGCCCGACCGACCTCCGAGCCTCGGCCTGACGGGCCTCCGGGCCTCGGCCTGACGGGCCTCACGGCCTGGCGCGCCTCCGACCGGCCACGGCCTGGCGGGCGTCCGCCTCCGGCCCGACCTGCCCCGGCCCGGAGCCCGACCGACCTCCGCACCCCGGCCTGACGGGCCTCCGAGACCCGGCCTGACGAGCCTCCGGGCCTCGGCCTGAGGGCCTCTGCGCCCCGGGCCTGACGAGACTCCGGGCCTCGGCCTGACGGCCTCACGGCCTGACGGGCCCACGGCCTGGCGCGCCTCCGGCGGCCACGGCCCTGGCGGGAGTCCGCGTCCGGCCCGACTGGCCTCGGCGCGGAGCCCGACCGGCCTCCGCGCCTCGGCCTGACGGGCCTCCGAGCCGACGCTAAACCGCCTCCGCACCCCGCCTGGCGGGCCTCCGAGCCCCAACCTGACGGGCCTCACGGCCTGGCGCGCCTCCGGCGGCCGCGGCCCTGGCGGGAGTCCGCGTCCGTTCCGACCGGCCCCGGCCCGGAGCCCGGCCGGCCTCCGAGCCTCGGCTTGGCGGGCCTCCGAGCCGACGCCTAACCGCCTCCGCACCCCGTCTGGCGGGCCTCCGCGCCCCAGCCTGACGAGACTCCGGGCCTCGGCCTGACGGGCCCCACGGCCTGGCGCGCCTCCGACGGCCACGGCCTGGCGGGCGTCCGCCTCCGGCCCGACCTGCCCCGGCCCGGAGCCCGACTGGCCTCCGAGCCTCGGCCTGGCGGGCCTCCGAGCCGACGCCTAACCGCCTCCGCACCCCGCCTGACGGACCTCCGCGCCCCAGCCTGGCGAGCCTCCGCACCCAGCCTGACGGGCCTCCGCGCCCCAGCCTGGCGGGCCGCCCCCCGCCTCCTCACCCCCGGACCCGCTCCAGCAACCCCTCCGTCTCCGGATAGACCGTCTCGGCGGGCAGTAGCCGCGCCGCGCCCGCCAGATCCCCGGTCCGCACCAGGGCGTGCACCTCGTGGGCGAGGGTGGTCACGTCGGTGATGGAGGTCGTCCACTCGTCGGCGTACCGGCCCGCCGCTTCCCCCGCTAGCCCCAGTTGGAGCGAGCGGTACGGCAGGGGGGCCAGGTGCAGGTCGCGCTCCGGGTCCCACTGGACGCGGGCGGGCGCCTGTCGCAGCTCTCGTTGCCAGGTCGGCCGGTCGGGGTGGAAGCCGCGTTCGTAGTGGGAGAGGCAGGCGCGGCGGAGTGCCCACTCGAAGCCCTCGCGGGTGACCTCCACTGCCAGGACGGTCTCCTGGCCCTCCTTGGTGGCCCAGCCGGAGCGGTACATCATCCACAGGAACGACGGCTTGACCCACGTCATCCGGTCCCGCTTCCAGAGCTTCGGGAACCGCCCGTCCCGCGCGGCGGGCAGGCCGATCTCCGGGGGGTACGCCTGGTAGACGGTGACCGTGGTGGCGGTGTGCAGCGCGCGGATGCGGCGCGCCGGTTCGGTGGTGCTGGGCGTGGACATGGGGACAGCGTGGCCGGGGGTGCGGGGGCCCGGCCACCGAGTTTCCGGGCGGGAGTCAGGCTCAGGCGCGGGCTTTCTTGGGGGCGGCGGGTTCCGTCAGGTGCTCGGCCGCTTCCCTCGCCGCTCGGGCCATCGCCGCGCGGCTGCGGCGGGCGGTGCGGAGGGCGTCCCAGGTGAGGATCGTGAGGGCCAGCCAGACGAGGGAGAAGCCGGCCCAGCGCTCGGGCGGCATGGCCTCGCGGAAGTACGTGACGCCGAGCAGGAACTGGAAGGTGGGGGCCAGGTACTGGAGGAGGCCCAGGGTGGAGAGCGGGACCCGGATCGCCGCCGCGCCGAAGCAGACCAGCGGGATCGCCGTGACGATGCCGGTCGACGCGAGGAGCGCCATGTGGCCGGCGCCCTCGGAGCCGAAGGCGAGCGTCGACTGCGAGCCGAGGAAGACCAGGTAGGCGAGCGCGGGCAGGAACTGCACGGCCGTCTCCGCCGCCAGCGACTCCAGACCGCCGAGGTTGACCTGCTTCTTCAGCAGGCCGTACACGGCGAAGGACAGGGCGAGGACCAGGGAGATCCACGGCGGGCGTCCGTACCCCACCGCCAGGACCAGCACCGCCGCGAAGCCGATGCCGACCGCCGCCCACTGCGCCGGGCGGAGACGTTCCTTCAGGACGAGGACGCCGAGCGCGATCGTCACCAGCGGGTTGATGAAGTATCCGAGCGACGACTCCAGGACGTGGCCGTTGTTGACCGACCAGATGTAGAGGCCCCAGTTCACCGTGATGACCGTCGCGGCGATCGTCAGCAGGCCGAGCTTGCGCGGGTTGGCCGCCAGCTCCTTCACCCAGCCCCAGCGCCGCAGCGCCAGCAGGGCGAGCCCGACGAAGACGAACGACCACACCATCCGGTGGGCCAGGATCTCGCCCGCGCCGGCGGGCTTCAGGAGCGGCCAGTAGAGCGGGACCAGGCCCCAGATCGCGTACGCGGCTATGCCGTACAGCAGACCGGCGCGGTTCTCGCCGTCCGCGCCGCCGTCCGTGCCGACGCCGACGCCGACCCCGACCCCGGCGCTCGCGCTCGCGCCCGCGCCCGTCTCCCCCGTACCGGTCCCCGCGACCGTGCCTCTGCCGCCGCCCATGAAAGCCTCCCGCCCTGCGCGCGCTGTTCCGATGAAGGTAGCGCCGCGCAAGGCAGGCTGTCATGCGTGTACCGCTATACGGTCATGACCTTGGACAAGAGGCGGAGCGGGACGGGGTCACTCCGAGGCCGCCGCCAGCGCCTCGCCGACCGTCACGCCGATCGGGGTCGTCGGGCGGCCGATCAGCCGCGACAGGTCCCCGGTCCGTACCGCCAGCGCGCCCCGCTCGATCGCCTCGTCCACGTCGACGAGGATCGCCGCGAAGAACTCCGGCACCCCGGCGCCCGTCAGGATCCCCAGGTGCGTCTCGGCCGGCACGTTCGTGTACGCGATCTCGCGCCCGCTGCGCGCGCCGATCTCCGCCGCGTACTCCGCCAGCGACCACGCCTCGTCGCCGCTCAGCTCGTACGCCTTGCCCAGGTGCTCCCCGGCGGGCCCGGTCAGCACCGCCGCCGCGGCGGCCGCGTAGTCGGCGCGGGTCGCGGAGGCGACCCGGCCCTCGCCCGCGTTGGCCACGACGGCGCCGTGCGCGAGCACCGGGGCGAGGTTCGCGGTGTAGTTCTCGCTGTACCAGCCGTTGCGCAGGAAGGTGTACGGCAGCCCGGAGGCGAGGATCAGCGACTCCGTCTCCTTGTGCTCCGCCGCCAGGTCGAAGTCGGCGTCGGGACCGCCGAGGACACCGGTGTACGCGAGCTGGGCCACGCCCGCCGCCTTGGCCGCGTCGATCACGGCCGCGTGCTGCGGCACCCGCTGCCCGACCTCGCTGCCGGAGATCAGCAGCACCCGGTCGCCCGCCTCGAAGGCGCCGGCCAGCGTCTCCGGTCGGCTGTAGTCGGCGATCCGCAGCTCGACGCCCCGGTCCGCGAGGTCGGCGGCCTTCTCCTTGTTCCGAACGACGGCGGCGACGGACCCGGCGGCGACGGCCGGGTCCGCGAGGAGGGCGTCGACGACGAGACGGCCGAGCTGTCCGGTGGCTCCGGTGACGACGATGCTCATGGGGCTTCCTTCGCGGGTGGGGTGAACGGGGGAGGGGCTACACACTCACCGTACGTCGGGCACTAACTCATGGAAAGTACCCACTTTGAAGTAAGGTACTGGCATGGAGGTAAGTGCAAACACCGCGAAAGAGCCGCCGACCGAGCCGACCGAGCCACTGACCGGGCCACTGACCGAGCCGCCGACAGGCCCCCTGCTCGCCGACGTCGACGGCGCCCTCTGCCCGTCCCGGCTCGTCCTGGAGCACGTCACCAGCCGCTGGGGCGTCCTCGTCCTGATCGCCCTCCTGGAGCGCTCGTACCGTTTCAGCGAGCTGCGGCGCAGGATCGGCGGCGTCAGCGAGAAGATGCTCACCCAGACGCTCCAGACCCTGGAGCGCGACGGCTTCGTCCACCGCGACGCCAAGCCCGTCATCCCGCCCCGCGTGGACTACACCCTCACCCCCCTCGGCGAGGACGCCGCCCACCGCATCAGGGACCTGGCCCTCTGGACCGAGCGGCGCGTCCCGGCCGTGGAGGCCGCCCGCGCCCGCTACGACGAGGCCCGCGCCCGGTGACCCACCCGGGCGCGGGGCGCGGGCAGCGGAAGGCGCCCTGACCCACGAGGTCAGGGCGCCTTCCGCTGTCCGGCCGGTGGCCGGTGGCCGGTGGCCGGTGGCCGGCGGTGTCAGCCGACCACCGTCCAGGTGTCGTTGCCGGCGAGGAGGCGGGCGAGGTCGCCCTCGCCCTGTTCGGTCACCGCGCGGTCGAGCTGCGCGGCCATCAGGGTGTCGTAGACCGGGCGTTCCACCGAGCGGAAGACGCCGATGGGGGTCTGGTGGAGGGTGTCGGGGTCGGCCAGGCGCGAGAGGGCGAAGGCCGTCGTCGGGGAGGCGGCGTGCGCGTCGTGGACGAGGATCCGCGACTCGTTCTCCGGCGTGACGGTGACGACCTCCAGGTCGCCCGTGGCCGGGTCGCGGACGACGCCCTTGTCGAGCTCGGCGCCGAAGCGGATCGGCTGCCCGTGCTCCAGGCGGATGACGGCCTCCTTGGCCTGGTCCTTGTCCTTGAGGACCTCGAAGGCGCCGTCGTTGAAGATGTTGCAGTTCTGGTAGATCTCCACCAGCGCCGTGCCGTCGTGGTCGGCGGCCTGGCGCAGCACCTCGGTGAGGTGCTTGCGGTCGGAGTCGACCGTGCGGGCGACGAAGGTGGCCTCCGCGCCGAGCGCCAGCGACACCGGGTTGAAGGGCGCGTCGAGCGACCCCATCGGGGTCGACTTGGTGATCTTGCCGACTTCGCTCGTCGGGCTGTACTGGCCCTTGGTGAGCCCGTAGATCCGGTTGTTGAAGAGCAGGATCTTGAGGTTCACGTTGCGGCGCAGCGCGTGGATCAGGTGGTTGCCGCCGATGGAGAGCGCGTCGCCGTCGCCGGTGACGACCCAGACGGACAGGTCGCGGCGCGAGGTCGCCAGACCGGTCGCGATGGCCGGGGCGCGGCCGTGGATGGAGTGCATCCCGTAGGTGTTCATGTAGTACGGGAAGCGGGAGGAGCAGCCGATGCCCGAGACGAAGACGATGTTCTCCTTCGCCAGGCCCAGCTCGGGCATGAAGCCCTGGACGGCGGCGAGCACGGCGTAGTCGCCGCAGCCCGGGCACCAGCGGACCTCCTGGTCGGACTTGAAGTCCTTCATGGTCTGCGCGGCCTCGGCCTTGGGGACCAGTTGTAGCAGCGAGTCGGGGCGCGGCTCAGGCATCGATGGCCTCCTTGAGGACGGCGGCGAGCTGCTCTGCCTTGAACGGCATGCCGTTGACCTGGGTGTGGCTGCGGGCGTCGACGAGGAACTCGGCCCGGACGAGGAGGGCGAGCTGCCCGAGGTTCATCTCGGGGATGACGACCTTGTCGTACCCCTTGAGGACCTCGCCGAGGTTCTTCGGGAAGGGGTTGAGGTGGCGCAGGTGGGCCTGCGCGATGTGGCCGCCCTCGCGGCGGATGCGGCGTACGGCGGCGGTGATCGGACCGTAGGTGGAGCCCCAGCCGAGGACCAGGGTCCGCGCGCCGTCCGGGTCGTCGGCCTCGATGTCGGGGACGTCGATGCCGTCGATCTTGGCCTGCCGGGTGCGGACCATGAACTCGTGGTTGGCGGGGTCGTACGAGATGTTGCCCGTGCCGTCCTGCTTCTCGATGCCGCCGATCCGGTGCTCCAGACCGGGCGTGCCGGGCACCGCCCACGGGCGGGCGAGGGTCTCCGGGTCGCGCTTGTAGGGCCAGAAGACCTCGGTGCCGTCGGCCTGGGTGTGGTTCGGGCCGGTGGCGAAGGGGGTGCGCAGGTCGGGCAGGCCGTCGGTCTCGGGGATCCGCCAGGGCTCGGAGCCGTTGGCGAGGTAGCCGTCGGAGAGCAGGAAGACGGGGGTGCGGTACGTGAGCGCGATCCGGGCCGCCTCCAGGGCCGCGTCGAAGCAGTCGGCCGGGGTCCTCGGGGCGACGACGGGGACCGGCGCCTCGCCGTTGCGCCCGTACATCGCCTGGAGGAGGTCGGCCTGCTCGGTCTTGGTCGGCAGGCCGGTGGAGGGGCCGCCGCGCTGGATGTCGACGATCAGCAGCGGCAGCTCCAGGGAGACCGCGAGACCGATCGTCTCGCTCTTGAGCGCCACGCCGGGGCCGGAGGTGGTGGTGACGGCGAGCGAGCCGCCGAAGGCGGCGCCGAGCGCCGCGCCGATGCCCGCGATCTCGTCCTCGGCCTGGAAGGTCCGCACGCCGAAGTTCTTGTGCTTGCTGAGCTCGTGCAGGATGTCCGAGGCCGGGGTGATCGGGTACGAGCCCAGGTAGAGCGGGAGCCCGGCCTGCTTCGCGGCGGCGATCAGGCCGTACGACAGGGCCAGGTTCCCGGAGATGTTGCGGTACGTGCCGGTCGGGAAGGCGCGGGTCGCGGGGGCGACCTCGTAGGAGACGGCGAAGTCCTCGGTGGTCTCGCCGAAGTTCCAGCCGGCCCGGAAGGCGGCCACGTTCGCCTCGGCGATCTGCGGCTTCTTCGCGAACTTGGACCGCAGGAAGGCTTCCGTGCCGTCGGTCGGCCGGTGGTACATCCAGGAGAGCAGCCCGAGCGCGAACATGTTCTTGCTCCGCTCGGCCTCCTTCCGGGACAGGCCGAACTCCTTCAGCGCCTCGATGGTCAGCGTCGTCAGCGGCACCGGATGGACGCGGTAGCCGTCCAGCGAGCCGTCCTCCAGCGGCGAGGTCGCGTAGCCGACCTTGGCCATGGCGCGCTTGGCGAACTCGTCGGTGTTCACGATGATCTCGCCACCGCGCGGCACGTCGGCGATGTTCGCCTTGAGCGCGGCCGGGTTCATCGCGACCAGCACGTTCGGCGCGTCGCCCGGGGTCAGGATGTCGTGGTCGGCGAAGTGGAGCTGGAAGGACGAGACGCCGGGCAGGGTGCCCGCGGGGGCGCGGATCTCGGCCGGGAAGTTCGGCAGCGTCGACAGGTCGTTCCCGAAGGACGCCGTCTCCGAGGTGAAGCGGTCACCCGTGAGCTGCATGCCGTCACCGGAGTCCCCCGCGAACCGGATGATGACCCGGTCGAGCCGACGGACTTCCTTCTCGGTGCCGTCGCGGGCCTCCGCCGGGGCGCTGCGCTGCTCCCCGAGCAGGGCCTCGCCGGCCTCGCTACTGACCTGGCTGGTCACTGAACTGGACCTCCCTAGCGGCAAGCGGGACTCTCGGCCCACCCTACGACGGTGAGGTGGGCCTTCCCGGGACTTCTCACATGATGGGCCTCTGTTTGAGATGCCCTTATGTATTACATTGTCCTGTTCTGCGGCTACCCGGATTGCTCCGGAACGCCGCATTCCGCCTCGTTCTTCCGTCCTAGGACCGCGCGGGGCCCGGGGACCTCGTATCTGACAGAGTGTCAGAAGATCAAGGCGTTCGGGCAGGGGTAGCCGCTCTGCGTGCTCGGTCAGGTGCTCAGTCAGGTGCTCAGTCAGTGCTCAGGATCGGAGATAGGTCAGCACGGCGAGGACCCGTCGGTGGTCGCCGTCGCTCGGCGAGAGGCCCAGCTTGAGGAAGATGTTGCCGATGTGCTTCTCCACCGCGCCGTCGCTCACGACCAGCTGCTTCGCGATGGCGGAGTTCGTCCGCCCCTCGGCCATCAGACCCAGGACCTCCCGCTCGCGCGGCGTGAGATGCGCCAGCACGTCCTGCTGCCGGCTCCGGCCCAGCAGCTGCTGGACCACCTCCGGGTCCAGGGCCGTACCCCCCTCGGCCACCCGCACCACCGCCTCGGTGAACTCGCGCACCTCGGCGACGCGGTCCTTCAACAGATAGCCCACGCCTCGCGTGGAACCGGCCAGCAGTTCGGTGGCGTACTGCTCCTCCACGTACTGCGACAGCACCAGCACCCCGAGGTCCGGGTACTCCGCGCGCAGCCGCACCGCGGCCCGTACGCCCTCGTCGGTGTGGGTCGGGGGCATCCGTACGTCGGCCACCACCACGTCCGGCAGCGCGCCCGCGTCCGCGAGCTCCGCCACCGTCTTCACCAGCGCCTCGCCGTCCCCGACCCCCGCGACGACCTCGTGACCCCGGTCCGTGAGCAGCCGGGTCAGCCCCTCGCGCAACAGCACCGAATCCTCGGCGATGACCACCCGCACCCGCCCCGCCACCTCTCCCACACCCACGCCTGCCGCCCCCACGTTCCCTGCTCGGCCTCCCGACGACCCGACCGCCGCCGCCCACCCAGCATCGCAGGAAACCCCCCACCGGGGGCGACCCCCCAGGGCCCCCACCGACCCGAGGCCGGAACACAACACAAGGCCTGACCGAAACGGAACACAAGCCCCGACCGAAACCGACCCTCGCACCTGTCCAGAACCCGCCGTCGCCGGAACCCCGGCCTCGGCAGAACCTGGCGTTGCCAGACCCCCGGCCCTGGCAGAACCCGGCGTCCAGCCCGCCCCACCAGGTGCCGCCTGCTGGCCGGCCCACAGGGCCGGGCTCCGCCGTACGGGCTCCGCCGTACGGGCTCCTCGCGTACGGACTCCTCGCGTACGGGCTCCGCAGTGCGGGCCCTCGGGTACGGCCCCGCCGTACGGCTCGTCGTGTACGGGCTCCGCCGTACGGGTCCTCGTGTACGGGCTCCGCTGTACGACCCTGCCCGTGCGGGCTCCGCAGCGCGGGTCCTCGTGTACGGCCCTGCCGTGCGGCTTCTTGCGTACGGGCTCCGCCGTACAGGCCCTCGTGTGCGGGCTCCGCCGTACGCCCCTTCGTGTACGGCCCTGCCGTACGGGCTCCGCCGTGCGGCCCCTCTTGTACGGCTCCGCCGGACGCGGCCTCGGGTACGGCAGGGCCGTACCCCCGGGTACAGGCTCCGCCGTACGCCCCGGGCACGGGCTCCGCCGTACGGCGCCTCGGGTACGGCCCCGTACGGGCTCCGCGAGTACGGTCCGCCCTAGCCCCTCCCATACGGGCTCCGCCGTGCCGCCCCTCGGGTACGGCCCCCCGTACGGCTTGTCGTGTACGGGCTCCGCCGTGCGGCCCGTCGCGTACGGGCTCCGCCGTACGCGACCGGGCACGGCGGAGCCCGTACGGCTCCCGTACAAGCGGGCGCCCCGTCCCCGCCCGCCGCGCGGACCCGCCCTCACCCCCGCCAGGGCAGTTCCGCTGTGACCGTCGTCGGGCCGCCCGTCGGGGAGTCCACGGCGAGGACGCCGTCTACCGAGCGGAGGCGTTCGGCGAGGCCGGTCAGGCCCGACCCGTGGGCGGGGTCGGCGCCGCCTGCGCCGTCGTCGCGTACCTGGAGCATCAGGCGGTCCTCCGAGCGCCAGACGTCGACCGAGGCGCGCCGGGCGCGCGAGTGGCGGGTCACGTTCTGGAGGAGTTCGGTGACCGTGAAGTAGGCGAGGCCCTCGATCGCGGCCACCGGGCGGCCGGGGAGGTCGACCGTCACCACCACCGGCACCGCGCAGCGGGCCGCCACCGACGACAGGGCCGCGTCGAGGCCCCGGTCGGTCAGGACCGCCGGGTGGATGCCGCGCGCCAGGTCCCGCAGCTCCTTCAGCGCCAGCTTCACCTCGCCGTGCGCCTCGTCCACCAGCACCGCCGCCGCCTCCGGGTCACGGGCCAGCGTCTCCCGCGCGAGACCCAGGTCCATCGCCAGCGAGGCCAGCCGCGCCTGCGGCCCGTCGTGCAGGTCCCGCTCGATCCGCCGCAGGTCCGCCGCCGCCGTGTCCACGGCCGCGCCCCGGTCCGACTCCAGCTCCGTCACCCGCTCCGCCAGCCGCCCCGGCCCCAGCAGCCCCGCCACCAGGAACCGGTCCACCGCCGTCAGGCCCCGCACCACCGGCGGCCACGCCAGCACGAACACCAGCCCGATCACGCAGGTCGCGCCCACCTCGAAGGGCGAGTCGAGGTACAGCGCGTGGGTCTCGTCCCCGTACAGCTGGATCCCGTCCTGTCCCACGTACGCCGGGAAGACCCACCGCCACGCCGGGTACGTGAACATCCCCCAGCCCCACGCGAAGACCGTCAGCGACACGCAGAAGGAGAACACCGCCCACGGGAAGTGCACCAGCGCGTACAGCAGGTGCCGCCAGGAGGCGCCGGACCGCAGCATCGCCGCCATCCACGAGAACGCCCCGCCCGTCCGGCCCCGTACCGGCTCCGGCGCCGCCACGTCCGCCCCGAGCAGCCCCCGCACCCGGGCCCGCTCCACCGCGCCGAACCCCCGGCACACGGCCAGCGACGCGGCGAGCACCGGCACCCCGAGGAAGGTGATCAGCAGACCCACCCCCGCGGAGGTCAGGGAGACCGCCAGCGAGAACCACAGCACGCTCAGCGGCAGCCCCACCAGCGTGAACAGGAAGGCCCGCCAGGTCCGCCCCTGGAAGGGGGCCCGGAGCGCGGCGGGAACGAGGGGGGAATCCATCGGTTCGTCCTTCTCTGTCAGGTCTCTTGTCAGGTCTCTCGGATACGACTCCAGGGTTCCGCCCGGGACCCCCTCGGCACCATGAGGCGGGTCGGCGTCTCCCGAGGGGGGATATCCCTACCGCCCGAGGACGGAAGGCTCCAGGACGGAAGGGTCCGGAGCGGAAGGCTCCAGGACGGAAGGCTCCAGAGCGGAAGGCTCCAGAGCGGAAGGCTCCAGGGCGGAAGCCCTCAGCTCCGCCGCTCCCGCCATGGCAGCTCCGCCGTCACCGTCGTCGGCCCGCCCTCCGGCGAGTCGACGACCAGCAGGCCGTCCACCGCGCCGAGACGTTCCGCCAGACCGGCCAGGCCCGTGCCCGCGCCGTCCAGCCGCGCACCGCCCCGCCCGTCGTCGCGGACCTGGAGCAGCAGCCGGTCCTTCGCCCGCCACACCTCCACCGAGGCCGTACGGGCCCGCGCGTGCTTCGACACGTTCTGGAGCAGCTCCGAGACCGTGAAGTACGCGATCCCCTCGATCGCCTCCGCCGGGCGCTCCGCCAGATCCACCGTCACCGTCGCCGGCACCGTGCACCGGCCCGCCAGCGACGACAGCGCCGCCCCGAGCCCCCGGTCGGTCAGGACCGCAGGGTGGATGCCGCGCGCCAGATCCCGCAGCTCCTGGAGGGCCAGCTTCACCTCGCCGTGCGCCTCCGCGACCATCTCCGCCGCCGCCTCGGGATCCTCGTGCAGCTTCTCCTTCGCGAGCCCGAGCCCCATGGCGAGCGCCACCAGCCGCGCCTGCGCCCCGTCGTGCAGGTCCCGCTCGATCCGGCGCAGGTCGGCCGCCGCCGTGTCCACGACCACGCCCCGGTCCGACTCCAGCTCGGCGATCCGCCGCTCCAGCTCGTCCGAGGGCGACAGCAGCCCCCGCACCATGCCCCGGTCCGCCGCGGCCAGGCCCCGCGCGATGAACGGCAGCACCGGCCACAGCGCCACCAGCGCCACCAGCGTCACGCTGAAGGTGACGATCCCCCACGGGAGCCGGATCAGCCCGTACAACTGCGTTCGCCACGCCACCGGATCCGCCAGCCGCGCCCACAGCCACGGCAGCGTCCCGCCGACGCGCGGCAGCGGCGACGGCTCCGCCACGACGACGTCCAGCAGCCCCCGGGCCCGCGCCCGCTCGGACCGCCCGATGCCGCGCGCCCCCGCCAGACCGGCCGCGAGCAGCGGCAGACCGACCACGGTGACCGACAGGGCGACGCCGACGGACACGGTGGTGACGGCGTAGACGAAGCCGACGAGGGCGGTGGGCAGATTGAGGAGGAGGAAGGAGATCTCCTTCCACGTCTCCTTCCCGTACGCGGTCCGCCGCCGCGCGGACGCACGGCCGGGCGCGTCGACGGAGCCGGCCGCGGAGCCGGCTGCGGAGCCGGTGGCGGCCGGGGAAGGAGTGCTCGGGTGATCAGCGGTCATGCCCCCAGCCTGCCGTCCCCGGCGGCCTCCGGGCCATGGGGGAGGTGGGTGTCGACCACGGGGGGATAACCCCACCCGCACCCACCCCGCACCCAACCCCGCACCCACCCCGCACCTGCTTATGCTCCTTTTAGCAGGGCCTAGACTCGCGTCCGGGAAATCCGGGACACCGGCGGCGAGACTGAGGAGCGGCGAACGTGCGGGAACCGACCGTAGTCGCGGCGGACTATTTCGATACGTACTCCGTCGTCGGACTGATCGCCGTCCTCGGCGTGCTCTTCGTCGCGGTCGCCTTCGGCGCCGGGCGGCTGCTCAGGCCCGTCGTGCCGACGCCCGAGAAACTGCTCACCTACGAGTGCGGCGTCGACCCCGTGGGGGAGGGCTGGGCCCACACCCAGGTCCGCTACTACGTCTACGCCTTCCTCTACGTCATCTTCGCCGTCGACTCGATCTTCCTCTTCCCCTGGGCGACGGTCTTCGCCGCGCCCGGCTACGGCGCCACCACCCTCGTCGAGATGTTCGTCTTCCTCGGCTTCCTGGCGGTCGGCCTGCTCTACGCGTACAAGAAGGGCGTCCTGACATGGACGTAACACCCGAGGTCCCCTCCGCGGGGAGCGCCGTACCCCTGCCCGCGCCGAAGCTGGGAACGCTCTCCCGGCTCGCCCCCGAGCCCATGAAGGTGGTCCTGAACTGGGGCCGCCGCTACAGCCTCTGGGTCTTCAACTTCGGGCTCGCGTGCTGCGCGATCGAGTTCATCGCGGCGTCCATGGCGCGCCACGACTTCATCCGGCTGGGCGTGATCCCCTTCGCGCCCGGCCCGCGCCAGGCCGACCTGATGATCGTCTCCGGCACGGTGACGGACAAGATGGCGCCGGCCGTGAAGCGGCTCTACGAGCAGATGCCCGAGCCGAAGTACGTGATCTCCTTCGGCGCCTGCTCGAACTGCGGCGGCCCGTACTGGGACTCGTACTCCGTCACCAAGGGCGTCGACCAGATCATCCCCGTCGACGTGTACGTCCCCGGCTGCCCGCCCCGGCCCGAGGCGCTCCTCCAGGGCATCCTCAAGCTCCAGGAGAAGATCGCCCGGGAGAACCTCGGTGAGCGGTACGGCACCGGGGCGACGGTCGCCCAGCTGACCAGCCCCCTCGTCACGCCCCCGGGAGCCGAGGCATGAGCGAGCCGTACGCCACCCTTCCGGACGCCGTCACGGACGTCTTCGGCCCCGACGCGACGGCCGAACTCGCCTACGACCTCCTGACGGTCGACGTCCCGCCGTCCGGCTGGCTCGACGCCCTGCGCACCGCCCGCGACGTGCTGGGCTGCACCTACTTCGACTGGCTGAGCGCGGTCGACGAACCCGGCACCGGCTTCCGCGTCTGCGCCCACGTGGTGGCGGTAGGCAAGGGCACCCCCCGCCGCCTCCTCCTCCGCACGACCTTGCCCCACACCGCCCCCACCCTCCCCACCGCCATCGGCGTGTACGCGGGCGCGGCCTGGCACGAGCGCGAGACGCACGAGATGTTCGGCGTCGTCTTCGAGGGCCACCCCAACCTCACCCCCCTCCTCCTCCCCGAGAACTTCGAGGGCCACCCCCTCCGCAAGGACTTCGTCCTGGCCGCCCGCGTAGCCAAGGCATGGCCCGGCGCGAAGGAACCGGGCGAGCCCCACGAAGGCGGCCCCAAGCGCCGCCAAATGCTCCCCCCCGGCGTCCCCGACCCCAACGAATGGGGCCCCCAAAAGGGCCAACTCCCCCCCACCCCCACCCGCCCCACCCGAACCCCCGCAACCGACCGCCCCCGCCGAACCCGCACGGCAGCGGAGCCCCCGGCGACCCCGGACGCCGGCGCGGCCCCGGCCCGCCGCACGCGCTCCGCGTCGGAGGGCTCGGCAAGCCAGGCGACCCCGGCGGCCCCGGAGGCCGGAGCACCTCCGGCCCGCCGTACGCGCTCCGCGTCAGAGGGCTCTGCGAGCCAGACGGCCCCGGCAGCTCCCGAGACTCCGGCGACCCCGGAGGCCGGAGCGGCCCCGGCCCGCCGTACGCGCTCCGCTTCGGAGGGCTCCGCGAGCCAGGCGGCCCCGGCAGCTCCCGAGACTCCGGCGGCCCCGGAGGCCGGAGCGGCCCCGGCGCGCCGTACGCGCTCCGCGTCCGAGGGCTCCGCGAGCCAGGCGGCCCCGGCCGCTCCGCGCCGTACGCGCAGCGCGAGCCAGGGCTCGGCGAGCCAGCAGGCGGAGCAGGCCGGCGAGACGCCGGCGGCCCCCGCGCCGCCCCCGCGCACCCGCAGCTCGGACGCCCCCTGGCACCACGCCCGCCCAGCCTTCGACGAGCCCCCGGCACCCGCACCGGACACGAAGCCCGCGGCCGCCCCCGTACCGGAGGCAAAGCCCACAGCGGACGATCCCGCGCCAGGCGTGAAGCCCGCGGCCGAGCCCGCACCGGAGGTCAAGCCCGCCTCCGGCGGCCCCGCGCCGGAGGCGCAGCCCGCGCCGAGCGCGGAGCCCACCGCAGGCGAGCCTGCACCGGAGGCCAAGCCCGCTGCGGACGCCCCGCCGCCGAGCGCGCAGCCCGCGCCGGGCGCCGACCCCGCCGTAGGCGGCCCCGTACCGGAGGCGAAGCCCGCCGCAGGCGAGCCCGCGCCGGAGGCGGAGCCCGCGCTGGGCACGGAGCCCACCGCAGGCGAGCCTGCATCGGAGGCCAAGCCCACCGCGGGCGCCCCCGCGCCGAGCGCGGAGCCCGCCGCAGGCGTGCCTGCACCGGAGGCCAAGCCCGCTGCGGACGCCCCGCCGCCAAGCGCGCAGCCCGCGCCGGAGGCGGAGCCCGCGCCGGAGGCCAAGCCCGCCGCAGGCGAAGACGGTCCCGGCACCGACACCGGTCCCGACACCGACCCCCACCCCCACCCCGACCCCGCCGGAGGCGATTCCGCGTGAATGACGCACTCGACGTCGGCGTTCGGCTGCTGCTCGTCTTCGTCGCGTTTCTTGTGCTGCCGCTCGTCGTCGGGCAGACGGAGCACAAGGTGATGGCTCACATGCAGGGGCGGCTCGGGCCCATGTACGCGGGTGGGTTCCACGGGTGGGCCCAGCTCGTCGCGGACGGGGTGAAGTTCGCGCAGAAGGAGGACGTGGTCCCGAAGGACGCCGACCGGCGGGTCTTCCAGCTCGCGCCGGCCGTCGCCCTCCTCCCGTATCTCCTCGTCCTCGTCGCGATCCCGGTCGCACCGGGTTCCGTCGGCGCGGTCGTCGACGCCGGCATCTTCTTCGTGCTCGCCGTCATGGGCGTCGGCGTGCTCGGCAGCCTGATGGCCGGCTGGGCCTCGGCCAACAAGTTCTCGCTGCTCGGCGGCCTCCGCACCGCCGCCCAGCTGCTCGCGTACGAGCTGCCGATGCTGCTCACCGCCGCGTCCGTCGCGATGGCCGCCGGCACCGTCTCCCTCACCGGCGTCCTCGACGCCTTCGAGTGGTGGTGGGTGCCCTGGCAGATCGTCGGCGCGCTGGTCTTCTTCGTCGCGGGGCTCGCGGAGCTCCAGCGCCCGCCGTTCGACATGCCCGTCGCCGACTCCGAGATCATCTTCGGCGCGTACACCGAGTACACCGGCCTCCGCTTCGCGCTCTTCCTGCTGGCCGAGTACGCCGGCATCGTCGTCCTCTGCGGCCTCACCACCGTCCTCTTCCTCGGCGGCTGGCACGGCCCCTGGGGCGCCGACGGCCTCGGCTGGCTCTGGACCCTGCTCAAGACCGCGGTCCTGGCCTTCGTCGTGATCTGGCTGCGGGTCAGCTACCCGCGCCTGCGCGAGGACCAGCTCCAGAAGCTCGCCTGGACGACCCTCGTCCCGCTCGCGCTCGCGCAGATCGCGCTCACCGGCATCGTGAAGGTGGCGATCAGCTAAATGTCCCCGAACTTCCCCGGCTCCGGCCTCGCCAAGGGCCTCGCCGTCACCCTCCGCACGATGACGCGCAGGTCCGTCACCGCGCAGTACCCGGACGCGCAGCCCGAACTGCCGCCCCGCTCGCGCGGGGTGATCGCGCTGTTCGAGGAGAACTGCACGGTCTGCATGCTGTGCGCCCGCGAGTGCCCCGACTGGTGCATCTACATCGACTCCCACAAGGAGACCGTCCCGGCCGCCGCCCCCGGCGGCCGCGAGCGCAGCCGGAACGTCCTCGACCGCTTCGCCATCGACTTCTCCCTCTGCATGTACTGCGGGATCTGCATCGAGGTGTGCCCCTTCGACGCCCTCTTCTGGTCGCCGGAGTTCGAGTACGCCGAGACCGACATCCTCGAACTCACCCACGAGCGCGACAAGCTCCGCGAGTGGATGTGGACGGTCCCCGAGCCGCCCGCGCTCGACCCGATGGCGGAGGAGCCGAAGGAGATCGCCGCCGCCCGCAAGGCCGCCGACAAGGCCGCGGCAGCCGAGGCCGCAGCCGAGGCCACTGCCCAGGCCGCGGCCGCCCAGGCAGCCGCCGAGGCCACGGAGCAGCAGGAGGGCCCGCAGTGATCCTCGCCGCCACCCCGGCCGCCTTCGCCACCCCGGCCGCCGCCACCACCCCCGGCTTCCTCTCGCCCTCCGGCGTCGAGATCGCCTTCCTCCTCGTCGGCCTCGTCACCCTCGGCGCCGCGATCGTCTCCGTCACCACGAAGCAGCTCGTGCACGCCGCGCTCTGGCTCGTCGTCGCGCTCGGCGGCCTCGCCGTCGAGTACCTCCTCCTGACCGCCGAGTTCATCGCCTGGGTCCAGGTCCTGATCTACGTCGGCTCCGTCGTCGTCCTCCTCCTCTTCGGGCTCATGCTCACCAAGGCCCCCATCGGCCGCTCCCCGGACGCCGACTCCGGCAACCGGCCGGCCGCCCTCGCCGTCGCGGTCGCCGCCGCGGCCGCCCTCGTCTGGGTGGTCGTCGACGCCTTCCGCACGACGTGGATCGAGCTGGACGGGCCCGCGCAGGGCTCGACCGGAGTGACCGGCGAGATCCTCTTCCGGCACTGGGTGCTGCCCTTCGAGGCGCTGTCCGTGCTGCTCCTCGCCGCCCTGGTCGGCGCCATCGTCCTGTCCCGCAAGAAGCCGGAAGGGGAGCGGGACTGATGCACCTCGCCTACCCCGCCGTCCTCGCCGCGCTCCTCTTCTGCGTCGGCCTGTACGGCGTCCTCGCCCGCCGCAACGCGATCCTGGTCCTGATGTCGGTCGAGCTGATGCTCAACGCCGTCAACCTCAACCTGGTCGCCTTCGACGTCTGGCTCCGCGACGCCCTCCACGCCGGCCAGGCCCTCACCCTCTTCACCATCGCCATCGCCGCCGCCGAGATCGGCATCGGCCTCGCGATCGTCCTGATGGTCTACCGCAACCGGGGCACGTCCGACGTCGACCGCCTCCGCGACACGGCGGAGCCCACGCACAGCCCCGACGAGACAGACGAGACCGACGAGACCGGCGAGACCGACGAGAAGGCCGAGGCCGCCGCGTGACCACCACGACCCTCGCCGTCCTCGTCCCCCTCCTGCCCTTCCTCGGCGCCGCCGCCGGTCTCGCCGTCGGCCGCACCGCCCCCGGCTTCGTCCGGCCCCTCGCCGTGCTGCCCACCCTCGCCGCCGCCGTCCTCGCCGTCCTCGTGGCGATCCGCCAGGGCGGCAACTCGGTCATCGAGGCGAGCACCCAGCTCACCCCCACCGGCTCCGTCCCGATCTCCCTCGGCGTCCACATCGACGGCTTCGCCGCCCTCGTCGCCGTCCTCGTCGGCGTGGTCGCGAGCTGCGTGCAGATCTACTCGACCGGCTACCTCCGCGAGGACCCCCGCTACCCCTCGTACGCGGCGCTGGTCTCCCTCTTCACCGCCGCGATGCTCCTCGTCGTCTACTCGGGCGACCTGATGGTGCTCCTGGTCGGCTGGGAGATCATGGGCATCTGCTCGTACTTCCTCGTCGGGCACTACTGGGAGACCCCCGAGGCGCGCTCCGCCTCCCTGAAGGCGTTCCTCGTCACCAAGCTCGGCGACGTCCCCTTCCTCTTCGGTCTCTTCGCGCTCGCCGCCGACGCCGGCACCTTCCGCATCGAGGGGATCCTCTCCACGGTCGCGAGCGGCGGCCTCGACCACCCCACCCTGGTGGCCCTGCTGCTCCTCGCCGGCGTGGCCGGGAAGTCCGCGCAGTTCCCGCTGCACACCTGGCTCCCCGACGCCATGGCCGGCCCGACGCCGGTCTCCGCGCTCATCCACGCGGCCACCATGGTCGCCGCCGGCATCTACTTCGTCGCCCGCCTCCTCCCGGTCTTCGCCGCCTCCGCCGCCGCGATGACGGTGCTCGCCGTAATGGCCGCCGTCACCATGGTCGGCTCGGCGCTCGCCGCGCTCGCCCAGGACGACATCAAGCGGGTCCTCGCCTACTCGACGATCGGCCAGCTCGGCTACATGGCCGGGGCGCTCGCCGTCGGCGACCGCGGGGCCGCCGTCTTCCACCTCCTCTCGCACGCCGCCTTCAAGGCGCTGCTCTTCCTCGCCGCGGGCGCGGTCATCCACGCCGCCGGCACCAACTCGCTCACCGCCATGTCCCGGATGAGCGGCCTGGCGAAGCGGATCCCCGACGCGTACTGGACGATGACCGTCGCCCTCCTCGCGCTGGCCGCGATCCCGCCCTTCGCCGGCTTCTTCTCCAAGGAGGCCGTCCTGGTCGCCGCCGAGCACACCGCGCTCGGCGACCGGACCACCGCCCCCGCCGGGGCCGGCTGGATGGTCCTCGTCGCCGGTCTGCTGACCGCCCTCCTCACCGCCGCGTACGCGCTCCGCCTCTGGCTCCGCACTTTCCGCGGCCGGGGCGCGGAGGCCCCGGATCACGGCCGTCAGCCGATCGCGATGACCAGCGTCCTGTGGGTCCTCGCGATCCCCTCCCTCGGCTTCGGACTGAGCGCCGCGTACCTCGACGACTGGTTCGACGGCGAGGCCCTCACCCCGACCCTCACCACCGCCGTCCTCGGCACCGGCCTCGCCGTCGCCGGAGGCGCCGTCACCTACGCCGTCTGGCGCACCCTCGCCGCCAGGGCCGTACCCCCCGTCACGACCCCGCACGTCGCCCACCCGGACGCCGAGGCCGGACTGGTCGAGGCCGAGGCGCTGCACCTGCCGCACCCCACCCAGGACCCGGCCGACCCCGGCCGCGCCCTGCTCGGCCCGCTGTACGGCCCGGCCACCGACGGCTTCCGCCTGGACGCCCTCTACCGGAAGGTCTTCGTCCGCCCCGTGCTCGGCGCCGCCTCCCTGGTCCGCTTCCTGGACCGCGAGGTCGTCGACACCTACGTGAGCGGTGCCGGATCCACCGCCAAGGGCCTCGGCCGGCTCGTCCGCCTCGCCCAGACCGGCAACGTCCAGACCTACCTGAGCGCCCTGCTCGCCGGCTCCGTCGTCCTGGCGATCGCCGCCGTCGCCCTCGCCAACGCCTTCGCCGGAGCGTGAGCCGTGATCGATATCAGCGAATCCGTGATGCAGTTCCTTCTCGCGTTCATCGTCGCCGCGCCGCTCCTCGGCGCCGCCGCCGCGCTCCTGCCCGCCCCGCCCGGACTGAAGGGGAAGTCGCCCGACCAGGCGGTGCTCCGCCACGGCGTCACCGTCACCGGCGTGATCCTGCTCGCCACGATCGCCCTCACCCTGGGCTTCGACCACGACCACCCGTCGAGGATGCAGGCCACCACGGACATCAGCTGGATCAGGGCACTGGACGTGCGGATCCACCTCGGTGTCGACGGCATCTCGCTCCCCCTCCTGCTCCTCACGGCGCTGCTGACGTTCCTCTGCGCGCTGTACTCCTACTCCAAGCCGCCGACGGGCCCGTCCCCGAAGGCGTTCGTCGCGCTGCTGCTCGTCCTGGAGGCCGGCACCCTCGCCACCTTCGCCGTCCTCGACCTGGTCCTCTTCTTCCTCGCCTTCGAGATGGTCCTCGTCCCGATGTACTTCCTCATCGCCCGCTGGGGCGGCGAGGGCCGGCGGGCCGCCGCCGGGAAGTTCATCCTCTACACGCTGCTCGGTTCCGTGGTCATGCTGCTCGGCCTGCTCCTGATCGGGATCAAGGCGGGCACCTTCGACATGGTGGCACTCGCCACCGACAACGGCCGCGGACTGACCACATCGGTGCAGGTCACCGCCGTTCTCGCGATCGGTCTCGGGCTCGCCGTGAAGACCCCGATGTGGCCCCTGCACTCCTGGCTGCCGGACGCCCACACCGCCGCCCCCACGGTCGGCTCGGTCCTCCTCGCCGGCGTGCTCCTCAAGATGGGCACGTACGGCTTCGTCCGCATCGCCCTGCCCATCGCCCCCGACGGCATGCACATCCTCGCCCCCTACATGGCCGCCTTCGCCGCCGCCGGAATCGTCTACGGATCCCTCGCCTGCCTCGCCCTCGCGCGCCCCGGCGCCAAGGGCGACCTCAAGCGCCTGATCGCGTACTCCTCCGTCGGCCACATGGGCTTCGTCCTCCTCGGCATCGCCACCCTGACCCCCACCGGAGTCAACGGCGCGCTCTTCGCCAACATCGCCCACGGCCTCATCACCGGCCTGCTGTTCTTCCTCGCCGGCGCCGTGAAGGACCGCTACGGCACCGCCGACCTCGACACCCTCGCCGGGGCCACCGGCGCCGCCCTCTACGGCCGCGCACCCCGCCTCGGCGCCCTCCTCGCCTTCGCCGCCGTCGCCTCCCTGGGCCTGCCCGGCCTGGCCGGCTTCTGGGGCGAGATGCTCGCCCTCTTCGCCGCGTTCGACCCGGCCGAGGGGCTGAACCGCTCCGCGTACCTCGTCTTCATGGCCCTCGGCGGCCTCGGCACCCTGCTCACCGCCGCGTACCTGCTGATCGTGGTCCGCCGGGTCTGCATGGGCGGCCCCCGCCCGGCCGGCGAACCGGAGCTCGCCGACGTCCAGCCGTACGAGCTGGCCGCCTGGACCCCGCTCGCCGCCCTCACCGTCCTCGCCGGACTCTGGCCCGCGGTCCTCCTCGGCCTCACCGACCCGGCCGTCCAGCAGCTCCTCGCGGGAGGCACCCAGTGATGTCCGCCAGCACCGCCGACGCCTCCCTCGTCCAGTCCGTCGACTGGCTGACGATCGCGCCCCCGACGCTCACCGCCCTGGTCGCGCTCGGCGTCCTCGTCACCGACCTCTTCGTCCCCCCGGAGCGCAAGCGGCTCCTCGGCTGGATCTCGATCGCCGGCCTCGCCGCCGCCCTCGCCCTGCTCCTCCCGCTGCGCTCCGGCGACCGGGCGACCTTCTGCCTCACCGCCGGCGCCCAGACCGACAGCCACGCCCAGACCGCCGGGTGCAGCTACACCGCCGACCACTTCACCCTGGTCATCCAGCTCCTCGTGCTCGGCGGCGCGCTCCTCACCGCCCTGCTCTCGCTGCCCGCCACGCGCGCGGGGAGGCTCCCGGCCGGCGAGTACTGGTTCCTGCTGCTGTCCTCCGCCGCCGGCGCCGCCCTGCTGCCCGCCTCCCGCGACCTCGCCACCCTCGTGGTCGCCCTGGAGGTCGCCTCGCTGCCCGCCTTCGCGCTCGTCGGCCTGAAGCGCGGCGACCGCCGCTCCAGCGAGGCCGCCCTCAAGTTCTTCCTCTCCTCGGTGACCGCCACCGCCGTCACCCTCCTCGGCGTGAGCTTCGTCTACGCCGCGACCGGCACCCTCCACCTCACCGAGATCGCCGCCCGCCTCGACGAGGTCCCCGGCCAGCTCCAGACCCTCGCCGAGGCCGGCGTCGCGCTCACCCTCGTCGGCTTCGCCTTCAAGGTCGCCGCCGTCCCCTTCCACTTCTGGGTCCCCGACACCTACACCGGCGCCCCGCTGCCCGTCGCCGCCTACCTGTCGGTCGTCGGCAAGGCCGTCGGCTTCACCGGCCTCATCCTGGTGACCGTCGTCGCCTTCCCCTCGTACGCCGACATCTGGGGCCCCGCCCTCGCCGTCCTCGCCGCCCTCACCATGACCGCGGGCAACGTCGCCGCCCTCCGGCAGGACCCCACGCGCGCGGGGAGCGCGATCCGGCTGCTCGCCTGGTCCTCCGTCGCCCAGGCCGGCTACCTCCTGGTGCCGATCGCGGCCGCCGCGTACTCCAGCGACGACCAGGTCGGCGCCACCGTCGCGTACGCCCTCATGTACGCCGTCGTGAACCTCGGCGCCTTCGCGGTCGTCGCCCTCGTCGCCCGTACCCACCCGGGCAAGCGGATCTCCGACCACGCCGGGCTCCACGCCACCAGCCCCGCCGCCGCCCTCGCGCTCGCCTTCTTCCTCCTGAATCTGGCCGGTTTGCCCCCGGGTATCATCGGCCTCTTCGCCAAGGTGACCGTCTTCTCGTCGGCCGTCGACGCGGGCCTCGGCTGGCTGGCCGTGGTCATGGGCGTCAACGTCGTCATCGGCCTCGCGTACTACCTGCGGTGGACGGCCCTGCTGTTCCGCACGCCGGAGCACGCCGTCCAGGGGACGCCGGCGCGGGCCCCCGCGCCCGTCACCGTGGCGATCGTGCTGACCGCCGCCGCCGGAGCCGTCCTGTCGGGCTACCCGCAGTTCGCCCTCCGCTTCGCGACGGCCGGCCTGTTCTGACACCCCCACGGCCCCCCACGGCCCCACGGAACCCCTAGGAGCAACACCCCGTGCTGAACGGATTCAAGGACTTCATACTTCGCGGGAACGTCATCTCGATGGCCATCGGCCTGGCCGTGGGCACCGCGTTCACCGCCGTCGTCACCGGCTTCAGCAAGGCGTTCATCACCCCGCTCATCGGTCTCGCCACCGGCTCCGTCGGCAACTTCAACGACGCGCAGTTCCACGTCGGCAAGACCGTCTTCCCCTACGGCCTGGCGATCTCCGCCGCCATCGCGTTCGTCATCACCGCCGCGGTCCTCTACTTCCTCATCGTCGCCCCGCTGGCGAAGGTCCAGGAACGGTTCGCCAAGGAAGAGGCCCTCGACCCCAAGGCCGAGAAGCGCGACTGCCCCCGCTGCTTCACCGAGATCCCGGCCGTCGCCTCCCGCTGCGCCCACTGCACCAGCGAGGTCGAGCCGATCGCCACCAGCCTGGAGAAGCTCTCCGTCCCCGCCTCCCGCTGAACCGGAGCGACCGGCCGGAGCGACCGGCCGTGGTGACGATCACCCGAACGGCGTAACACGTCCCCGGTGCGGCCGGGGGAACCGCAGCCTCTCGCCTGGCGTTGACCAGTACGTGAGGGTCCACTGGACGCGTGGACCACCAAGCAAAGGGTTCCCCTGCCGCACCACTTGGAGGGCGTACCGTGCACCGCCGGCACAACGGGCTGAGGACCGCCGTACTCCTCGGAGGGCTCTCGGCCCTCATCATCGTCATCGGCAGCTTCTTCGGCCGTACGGGCCTGATCGTCGGACTCGTCGTCGCGATCGGCACCAACGCGTACGCGTACTGGAACAGCGACAAGCTGGCCCTGCGGGCCATGCGCGCCCGCCCCGTCAGCGAATTCGAGGCCCCCGCCCTCTACCGGATGGTGCGGGAGCTCTCCACGCAGGCCCGCCAGCCCATGCCGCGCCTCTACATCTCGCCGACCCAGGCGCCCAACGCCTTCGCGACCGGACGCAACCCGCGCAACGCTGCCGTCTGCTGCACCGAGGGCATCCTCGCCCTCCTCGACGAGCGCGAGCTGCGCGGAGTCATCGGCCACGAGCTGAGCCACGTCTACAACCGGGACATCCTCATCTCCTCGGTCGCCGGCGCGCTCGCCTCCGTCGTGATGTTCCTGGTCAACTTCGCCTGGCTCATCCCCGTCGGCCGCTCCAGCGACGACGACGGCCCCGGCCTCCTCGGCTACCTGATGATCCTCATCCTCGGCCCCATCGCCGCCTCCATCATCCAGCTCGCCATCTCCCGCTCCCGGGAGTACGAGGCCGACGCCTCCGGCTCCCAGCTGACCGGCGACCCGCTCGCCCTCGCCAGCGCCCTCAGGAAGCTCGAAGCGGGCACCAAGCAGCTCCCGCTGCCGCCCGAGCCGCGGATCGAGACCGCGAGCCACATGATGATCGCGAACCCCTTCCGACCGGGTAAGGGACTCTCGAAGATGTTCTCGACCCACCCGCCCATGGCCGAGCGGATCGCCCGGCTCGAAGAGATGGCAGGTCGCCGCCCGTGAAGACCATCCTCAACGTCATATGGCTCGTCCTCTCCGGCTTCTGGCTGTTCCTCGGCTACCTCGCCGCGGGCCTCCTCCTCTGCATCACCATCATCGGCATCCCCTTCGGCCTCGCCGCCTTCCGCATCGGCCTCTACGCCCTCTGGCCCTTCGGCCGCACCGTCGTCGACAAGCCCGGCGCCGGCGCCCCCTCCTGCGTCGGCAACGTCCTCTGGCTGATCCTCGCCGGCTGGTGGCTCGCCCTCGGCCACGTCGTCACCGGCGTGCTCCTCTGCCTCACCATCATCGGCATCCCGCTCGGCCTCGCGAACTTCAAGCTCATCCCCGTCTCGCTGCTGCCGCTCGGCAAGGACATCGTCCCCACCGACCAGGCGTACGGCGGAGGCACGGCCTCCTCCCCGCGGACGTACGGCAACCAGGGCTTCTGACCACCGCCGTGCGGAACCCGCGCTACGCCCTGCTCTCCGGCCGCCACGTCCTGGCCCTCTGCCAGGACGTCGACGGCCTCTACGGCGACCCCGCCCCGCACCCGCGCGCCCGCCACGAGCTGCGCGGCTGCGAACCGCGCGGCGCACTGGCCCGGGCCGTCACCCAGGCGATCGTCGAGGGCACCGCCCCGCTCGGCACGCTCGACGTCGAGACCCCCGACGGACCCTGGCGCTTCGAGGCCGTCCGCGTCCTCGGCGCCCGCGGCGACGTCGTCACCATCGAGGCGGCCGGGCCGCCCCGCCGCCACCACGGCGCCCCCGCCCCCGTCCCCTGCGCCCACCTCATCCCGCTCCCCGGCGCGGAGCCCTCCCGCACCGAGGTCACCTTCCTGGGCTGCTCCCCGCGCGGCGCCCTCCGCGAAGCCCTCGCCACGAGCGCCGGCACGGGAACCGGTACCGGAGGTTTCGAGGAGGTCCGCTACCAGGTCCTGCGCGGCGGCGGGAACCTCCGGCACGAGGGCGAGGCGGGCCGCGTGACCGCCTGGGACACCGCCCGCGACCACCACGGCCTCCTTGACCTCACCCTGGCCTTCCCCCGCACCGGCCTGATCCCGGCGCAGACCCGCGCGGTCTGGGAGCTCTTCCACGACCACCGGCCCCCCGCCGAGCCGGGCACCTGGCGCCGCTTCACCGGCGCCGCCCGCGCCGCGTGGCGCCACGAGGCCGCCCTCCGCTCGCGCGACCTGCCGGAACCCGCCCCCGGCGCCACGTACACCCTCGACGGCCGGGGGATCACCGACGGGGACGCCCTCGTCTGCGCCGTCACGGAAGCGGTCCACGGCCCCGGCCTGGCCTACCCCTTCGACGACCCGCACGCGCTCGGCGCGGAGCTCTCCGGCCGCACCCTCGTCTGGCAGCACGCCGACATCGCCCGCGCCTGCCTCGGCGTCACACCCCTCCTCGCCGACCCCCGCCCGGCCACCTTCCAGGAGTGGGTCGACGGCCTCAGAGCCGAAGGCGTCCGCGTCGTCCTCGCCTGACCCCGCCGCGACGCCCGGACGCGGTCACACCCGGCCCGTCTCCCGCAAGGTGAGGTTGAGCCGCCCGGTCAGCCCGAGCGACGGTTCGGCCGTCCCCGGGTACACCTTCGGCACGCCGTGGTACACCCACCGCGACTCCCCGCCGAACACGAACAGGTCCCCGGAGCCCAGCTCCACATCCGTCCACGGCCGCCCCCGCCCCTCGGCGTTGCCCAGCCGGAAGACGCAGCGGTCGCCGAGGCTCAGCGACACCACGGGCGCCCCCGACCGCTCCTCCTTGTCCTGGTGCATGCCCATCCGGGCCCCGTCCCCGTAGAAGTTCACCAGCGCGGTGTCCGGCGCGAAACCACCGTCGTCCCCGTACGCCTCCGCCACCGCCTCCCGCCCCAACGCGCCGAGCCAGTCCGGCAGTTCGACGGCGACGGAGTCGAGATAGCGGTACGGGACCCACTGCCGGCCCAGACACAGCGACCGCACCGACATGACACCCCCGCCGGGCAGCACGGTATGACGGTACGCCAGCGGCCCGCGCCCGAACTCCCGGCAGGCCGCGACCAGTTCCCGCTGCCTTTCGAGCGGCAGCCACCCCGGCACGTGCACCGCCCCGGGCGCGACCACGGCCCGCTCGCGCGGGAACAGCCCCTCGGTCACGCGAGGGCTCCCTCCAGGCCGAGCAGCGACCGCTTGCGCTCCAGCCCCGCCGCGTACCCGCGCAGACTCCCGTCCGCGCCGATCACCCGGTGGCAGGGCCGCACCACGAGCAGCGGATTGCGCCCGATCGCCGTTCCCACGGCCCGCACCCCGGCCCCGCCGGCCCCGACCAGCCGCCCGATCTCGCCGTAGCTGACGGTCGTCCCGTACGGGATCTCCTCCAGGGCCGCCCAGACCCGCCGCTGGAACTCCGTCCCGGCGTCCGCGGCCAGCGGCACGTCGAACCGCTCCCGCCGCCCCTCGAAGTACTCCTCCAGCTGCCGCACGACCTCCGCGAAGGCCCCCTGGTCGCGGACCCAGCCGTCCTCGACGGCCACGGCCCCCTTCTGCTCCGGCAGCGAGAGCGAGCGCAGCACGGCGCGGCCCCCCGCGGCGAGCCGCCCGGTCAGCAGCATCTCGCCCAGGGGGCCGTCGGCGTACGCGTACACGGTGATGTCGTCCATGACTCCAGTGTGCGAGCCCCGCCGGCCCGTGGACCGGCGGCTTTCGGACACCTACCTACCTACCGGTAGTTGACGAACTGGATCGCGAAGTCGAAGTCCTTGCCCTTGAGCAGCGCCTGCACGGCCTGGAGGTCGTCCCGGCTCTTCGAGCTGACCCGCAGCTCGTCGCCCTGCACCTGCGCCTTGACGCCCTTCGGACCCTCGTCCCGGATGGTCTTCGCGACCTTCTTCGCGTTCTCCTGCGAGATGCCCTCGGTGACCGACGCGAAGAGCTTGTACTCCTTGCCGGACAGCTGCGGCTCGCCCTCGACGTCCAGCGACTTCAGCGAGATGCCCCGCTTGATCAGCTTGGTCTGGAAGATGTCGAGGATCGCCATCACGCGCTCCTCGCCGTTCGCCTGCATCAGGATCTTCTCGCCCGACCAGGAGATCGAGGCGTTGGTTCCCTTGAAGTCGTAACGCTGGGAGATCTCCTTCACGGCCTGGTTGAGGGCGTTGTCGACCTCCTGCCGCTCGACCTTGGACACGATGTCGAAACTGGAGTCGGCCATGACTCGTGGCTCCTTGCTCGGATGCTGTGGGGTACCCCCAAAGCCTAGGGGGTGAGCAACGGCCCGAACCTCTGATCACCCGCCGATCAATCCGGTGGCGAACCACCCCCGGGGATCAGGTATTGTTTACGTCGTTGCCGGGGAACACCGCAGAACAGTGGGGCTCCAAGGCAGCGAACCCATGGCGATGTGCCCGAGTGGCCAATGGGAGCGGACTGTAAATCCGTCGGCTTAGCCTACCCAGGTTCGAATCCTGGCGTCGCCACGTGAAGAAGGTCCCCGGTGTCCGCACCGGGGACCTTCACTCGTTTCCTGAGGGCCTGAGGGCCTGGGGGTCAGTTGCCGGCCACGTCCTTCACCGCGACCGTGACCGGGGTCGAGCCGGAGACCAGTTCCAGGGTCAGGCCGGCCGTGCCGGGGGAGTCCACCAGTTCGGCGAGGACGGCCGCCACGTCGTCGCGGGGGACCGGGCCGCGGCCCGTGCGGGCCTCCAGGCGGACCAGGCCCGTGCCGGCGTCGTCCGTGAGCATGCCGGGGCGCAGGACCGTCCACTCCAGGCCCGGACGGGACCTCACCGCGTCGTCCGCGGCGCCCTTCGCCCGCAGGTAGACGTCGAAGACCTCGTCGCCCTCGTGCCGGGCGTCCGCGCCCATCGACGAGACCACGACGAGACGCCGCACGCCCGCCCGCTCCGCCGCGTCCGCGAACAGGACCGCCGCCCCGCGGTCCACCGTGTCCTTCCGGCCGGCCCCGCTCCCCGGGCCCGCGCCCGCCGCGAAGACGGCCGCGTCCGCGCCCCGCAGGGCCTCCGCGACCTCCTCCACGGACGCCGACTCCAGATCCAGCACGACGGGCTCCGCACCCGCCGCCCGCAGGTCCTCCGCCTGCTCCGGGCGGCGGATGATCCCGACCGCCTCGTGTCCGCCCGCCGAGAGCAGCCGCTCCAGGCGCAGGGCGATCCGACCGTGTCCTCCAGCGATGACGATGCGCATACCCCGACCGTACGACTCAGCGGGCCGCCGGGCCTCCCGGATCCGGCCGGGACTGACGCGGCAGGTCCAGCGCCGCCGCCGAGTCGCAGTACTCCCGCACCGCGCTCGTCCGCGCCACCACCCGCCCCCGGTGCACCACGATCCGGCTGTACGCCAGCGACAGCACGCCCGCGAGCCCCGCGCCCCGCACCGCGAGCAGCTCCGCCGGGAAGCCCGCCTCCACCCGCACCTCCGGAAGGCCCATCGCCTCCCGCGCCCGGGTGCTCACCGCCCCGTACGCCTCCGCCGGGTCCAGCCCCTCCAGCGAGGCCAGCAGGAAGGCCGCCTCCAGCGGGTCCCCGCGCCCCACCGGGTTCGCCGCGTCCCGCAGCGCCCCGCCGCCCGCCGCGAGCCGTACGCCCGCCGCCCGCAGCAGCCGCACCGGGGCCGTACCGCGCCGCTCCGTCCCCGCGCAGCCGCCCTGCGGCAGGCAGAGGACCGTCACGCCCGCCGCCGCCAGCCGGTCCGCCGCCCGGCCCGCCACGTCTTCCGGCAGCCGCGCGAGGCCCGCGCACGGGCCGATCGCCACCCCCGGCCGCAGCCCGCCGGCCATCGCCGCGAAGCGGGCGAGCCGCGCCGGGTCGTCGCCGTCCGTGTGCAGGTCCACCGGCACGCCGTGCTCGGCCGCCACCTCCAGGACCGCCTCCACGTACCCCGCCGGGTCCGGGTCCAGGTCCGGGCAGCCGCCCACCACCCCGGCGCCCATCTTCACCGCGTCCCGCAGCATCGCGAGGCCGTCCGCGCCCGCCGCCCCGGTCAGCAGCCGCGGCACCGCCACGGCCGTCAGGTCCGCCAGGCCGCGCAGCGAGCGCCGGGCCTGGAGGACGGCCTCCAGGGGGCCGAGCGCGTGCACGTCGCCGATCCGGACGTGGGCCCGCAGGGCCGTCGCCCCGTGCCCGAGCTGGAGCAGCGCCGCCTCGGTGGCCCGCCGCTGCACCTCCTCGGGGGCGTACGAGACCGGGCCGGGGGTGTCCGCGGAGAGCGCCGTGTCGGCGTGGGCGTGCGGCTCGGCCGGGGCCGGCAGCAGCAGGTAGCCGGCCAGGTCCACCCGGGCGCCGGCGGTGCTGAGACTCCCCGCGGTGCCGACGGCCTCGATACGGCCCCGCACGAGCCGCACGTCCACGGTCCGCCCGTCGGTCAGCCGGGCGTTCGACAGCAGGAGCGCGTTCGCGTCCTCGGTCGCCGCGCCGCCCGCGTCGTCGGAGGGCTGACGGGGCTGCTTGCTGTCGGCTGACATCGGTGCTCCTCCTGGCTCGCGGCTGGCTCGCCGACCGGCTCACCAAGATCGAGTTCACGCAGCGTGGGGCAGAGCCTAGGGGCGGGCCGGGCCGCCTTCGAGGAGGACCGCAATAGTCGTACCGATGAGTCCACGACTGGCGTACGGGTGGGGCGGGCGGGCATGCCGGTGAGGGGCGGGGAAACGGATTTGGGTGATGGGCCGGAGACCGTGTAATGTCTTCCTCGCTCGCCCCAATAGCTCAGTCGGCAGAGCGTCTCCATGGTAAGGAGAAGGTCTACGGTTCGATTCCGTATTGGGGCTCTGGTGCCGGGAATCCCGCCTTCGGGCGGGGCTACTGACATCAAAGCGGTGTAGCTCAGTCGGTAGAGCAAGCGGCTCATAATCGCTGTGTCACCGGTTCAAGTCCGGTCACCGCTACACACGGTAGCCGATTGTGGGGTCGGTCCTGCGATCGGCTACTCTTTCATGCGTTCATCCATCCCATCCGTCCGTCAAGGAGCACTCACGTGGCTGCCACCGACGTCCGCCCGAAGATCACGCTGGCCTGCGTGGAGTGCAAGGAGCGGAACTACATCACCAAGAAGAACCGGCGTAACAACCCGGACCGACTGGAGATGAAGAAGCACTGCCCCCGCTGCAACTCGCACACCGCGCACCGCGAGACGCGCTAATCAGGCTCGTTCACGAGGCCGCCCCCACCCCGGGGGCGGCCTCGTGGCGTTTGTCGCAACAGATCAAGCTCGCAGATCAGCTTGCATCAGATCAAGGTCGCAACAGATCCAGCAGGAGGTATCGAGTCCATGGCGCTCGACCAGTCCTTCGTGGGCCGGACCTATCCGCCCACCGCCCCCTACGAGGTCGGCCGGGAGAAGATCCGCGAATTCGCCGAGGCCGTCGGTGACGCGAATCCCGCCTACACCGACGCCGAAGCGGCCAAGGAACTCGGCCACCCCGATGTGATCGCCCCGCCGACTTTCGTGTTCGCCATCACCTTCAAGGCCGCCGGCCAGGTGATCGAGGACCCGCAGCTCGGCCTCGACTACAGCCGCGTCGTCCACGGCGACCAGAAGTTCGCCTACACCCGGCCCGTCCGCGCCGGCGACCGCCTCTCGGTCACCTCCACCATCGAGGCGATCAAGTCGCTGGCCGGCAACGACATCCTGGACATCCGCGGCGAGGTCCACGACGAGAGCGGCGAGCACGTCGTCACCGCCTGGACCAAGCTCGTCTCCCGCGCCCCCGAGGAGAGCTGACCATGACCGCGAAGATCGCCTACGACGAGGTCGAGGTGGGCACCGAGCTGCCCGCGGGGACCTTCCCCGTGACCCGCGCCACCCTCGTCCAGTACGCGGGCGCCTCCGGGGACTTCAACCCCATCCACTGGAACGAGAAGTTCGCCGTCGAGGTCGGGCTCCCGGACGTCATCGCCCACGGCATGTTCACCATGGCCGAGGCGATCCGCGTCGTCACCGACTGGGCCGGCGACCCCGCCGCCGTCGTCGAGTACGGCGTCCGCTTCACCAAGCCGGTCGTCGTCCCCAATGACGGCGTCGGCGCCGTGATCGAGGTCTCCGCCAAGGTCGGCGCCAAGCTGGACGACCAGCTCGTGCGGGTCGACCTCACGGCGACCAGCGCGGGCCAGAAGGTCCTCGGCATGAGCCGGGCCGTGGTCCGCCTCGCCTGAGCGGTCGCGCGAAGGGTACTTACCCCTTGAGGTAAGTACCCTTGAGCCCGTGCAGCAGCTCAAGGACGCCCCCCTCGCCCCCCTGACCACCTTCCGGCTCGGCGGCCCCGCCACCCGGCTCGTCACGGCCACCACGGACGACGAGGTGATCGCCGCGGTCCGCGAGGCCGACTCCTCCGCGACCCCGCTGCTCGTCATCGGCGGCGGCTCCAACCTGGTCATCGGGGACGAGGGCTTCGAGGGCACCGTCCTGCACATCGCCACCAAGGGCTTCGCCCTCGACGGGACCACCCTCGAAGTGGCGGCCGGAGAGGTGTGGTCCGAGGTCGTCGACCGCACCGTCGAGGCCGGGCTCGCCGGGATCGAGTGCCTGGCCGGCATCCCCGGGTCCGCCGGCGCCACGCCCGTCCAGAACGTCGGCGCCTACGGCCAGGACGTGGCCGAGACCATCACCGAGGTCGTCGTCTACGACACCCGCGACCACCGGAAGCTCACGCTCACGAACGAGCAGTGCCGCTTCTCGTACCGGCACAGCGTCTTCAAGGAGCTGCCGGACGAGTACGTCGTCCTCCGGGTCCGCTTCGAGCTGGAGGACGCCGGCGGGCTGTCGGCGCCGATCGCGTACGAGCAGACCGCCCGCGCGCTGGGCGCCGGGATGGGCGACCGCGTCCCGCTCGCGCACGCCCGGGACACCGTCGTGAAGCTCCGCGCGAGCAAGGGCATGGTCCTCGACCCCGAGGACCACGACACCTGGTCCGCCGGCTCCTTCTTCACGAACCCGATCCTCACCAACGACGAGTTCGAGGTCTTCCGGGCGCGGGTGGCCGAGCGCCTCGGCCCGGACGCCCAGGCCCCGGCCTTCCCCGTCGGCACCTCCTCCACCAAGACCTCCGCCGCCTGGCTGATCGACAAGGCCGGATTCACCAAGGGGTACGGCTCCGGGCCCGCGCGGATCTCCACCAAGCACACCCTCGCCCTCACCAACCGCGGCGAGGCCACCACCGAGGACCTGCTCGCCCTCGCCCGCGAGGTCGTCGCCGGCGTCCACGACGCCTTCGGCGTCACCCTCGTCAACGAGCCCGTGACGGTCGGCGTCAGCCTCTAGGGCCTCCAGGGCCTCTAGGAAGCCGGCGCGGCCAGCCAGTCGTCCACCCCGGCCAGCAGGTCCTTCCGTACGTCCTCCGGGGCCGCCGAGCCCCGGATGGACTGGCGGGCCAGTTCGGCCAGTTCCGCGTCCGTGAAGCCGTGGTGGCGGCGGGCGATCTCGTACTGGGCGGCGAGCCGGGAGCCGAAGAGCAGCGGGTCGTCGGCGCCCAGGGCCATCGGGACGCCCGCCTCGAAGAGCCTCCGCAGCGGCACGTCCTCGTGCTTCTCGTACACGCCCAGGGCCACGTTCGACGCCGGGCACACCTCGCACGTCACGCCCCGCTCGGCCAGCTTGCGCAGCAGCCGCTCGTCCTCGGCCGCCCGTACGCCGTGCCCGACCCTGGCCGCCCGCAGGTCGTCCAGGCAGTCCCGCACGGAGGAGGGGCCGGTCAGCTCGCCGCCGTGCGGGGCCGCCAGGAGACCGCCCTCGCGGGCGATGGCGAAGGCCCGGTCGAAGTCACGGGCCATGCCCCGGCGCTCGTCGTTGGAGAGCCCGAAGCCCACCACGCCCCGGTCCGCGTACCGCACCGCGAGCCGCGCCAGCGTCCGCGCCTCCAGCGGGTGCTTCATCCGGTTCGCCGCGACCAGCACGCGCATCCCGAGCCCGGTCTCCCGGGCGGCCGCGTCGACCGCGTCCAGGATGATCTCCAGGGCCGGGATCAGCCCGCCCAGATGCGGCGCGTACGAGGTCGGGTCGACCTGGATCTCCAGCCACCCCGAACCGTCCCGCACGTCCTCCTGCGCCGCCTCCCGCACCAGCCGCTGGATGTCCTCCGGCGAGCGCAGGCACGAGCGGGCGATGTCGTACAGGCGCTGGAAGCGGAACCAGCCGCGCTCGTCCGTGGCCCGCAGCCTCGGGGGCGTACCGCTGCTCAGCGCCTCCGGGAGGTGCACCCCGTACTTGTCGGCCAGCTCGATGAGGGTGGTGGGCCGCATCGAACCGGTGAAGTGCAGGTGCAGATGGGCCTTGGGCAGCAGGGTGAGATCGCGGGGGTGCTCCATTGACCGATCCTGCCTTACCCGAACGGCGGTATGCACGGGCATTCCCCGATCGATACCCGCCCGAACGCAAAAACGGGCCCCCGGCGCCGAAGCACCGGGGGCCCACCCTTGAACAGTCAAGGCTGGTTCAGTCGCGGGCCTCGGCCAGCAGCTTCTGGATCCGGGACACGCCCTCCACCAGGTCCTCGTCACCGAGCGCGTACGACAGGCGCAGGTAGCCGGGGGTGCCGAACGCCTCGCCGGGGACGACCGCGACCTCGGCCTCGTCCAGGATCAGCGCGGCCAGCTCGACGGAGGTCGCCGGGCGCTTGCCGCGGATCTCCTTGCCGAGGAGCCCCTTCACCGACGGGTACGCGTAGAACGCGCCCTCGGGGGTCGGGCAGTAGACGCCCTCGATCTCGTTGAGCATCCGCACGATCGTCTGGCGGCGCCGGTCGAAGGCGGCGCGCATCTCGGCGACCGCGTCCAGGTTCCCGGAGACGGCGGCCAGCGCGGCGACCTGGGCCACGTTGGACACGTTGGAGGTGGCGTGCGACTGGAGGTTCGTCGCGGCCTTCACGACGTCCTTCGGGCCGACGATCCACCCGACGCGCCAGCCGGTCATCGCGTACGTCTTCGCCACGCCGTTGACGACGATGCACTTCTCGCGCAGCTCGGGCACGATCGCCGGCAGCGAGGTGAACTTCGCGTCGCCGTACACCAGGTGCTCGTAGATCTCGTCGGTGAGGACCCACAGGCCGTGCTCGACGGCCCAGCGGCCGATCGCCTCGGCGTCGGCCTCGCTGTAGACGGCGCCGGTCGGGTTCGACGGGGAGACGAAGAGGACGACCTTGGTCCTCTCCGTGCGGGCCGCCTCCAGCTGCTCCACCGAGACGCGGTAGCCGGTGGTCTCGTCGGCCACGACCTCCACCGGGACACCGCCGGCGAGGCGGATCGACTCGGGGTAGGTGGTCCAGTACGGGGCCGGGACGATGACCTCGTCGCCCGGGTCGAGGATCGCGGCGAACGCCTCGTAGATCGCCTGCTTGCCGCCGTTGGTCACCAGGACCTGGGAGGCGTCGACCTCGTAGCCGGAGTCGCGGAGCGTCTTGGCGGCGATCGCGGCCTTCAGCTCGGGCAGGCCGCCGGCCGGCGTGTAGCGGTGGTACTTGGGGTTCTTGCAGGCCTCGACGGCCGCGTCGACGATGTAGTCCGGGGTCGGGAAGTCGGGCTCACCGGCGCCGAAGCCGATCACCGGGCGCCCGGCGGCCTTGAGGGCCTTGGCCTTGGCGTCGACGGCGAGGGTGGCGGACTCGGAGATCGCACCGATCCGGGCGGAGACCCGACGCTCGGTGGGAGGGGTAGCAGCGCTCATACGGCCATGGTCCCAGACCCCTTCCCGGCCCGGCACGCAGGTTTCAGGGAGCGGACAGGAGCGGTCGATACCGGTCGAAGGACGGCCCTCGGGCAGGTCGGCGCGGTTCCTGTTCGACGGGAGGCCCCAAGACCACGTACACTCACACCTCGTTGGCCCGCACCGACCCCCTCACACATGGGGTAGGTTGGGGGACACCGCAAAGGGTCGTAGCTCAATTGGTAGAGCACCGGTCTCCAAAACCGGCGGTTGGGGGTTCAAGTCCCTCCGGCCCTGCTACACACACCGCCAGGTTGTGTGCGCATGTACGTCTTCATTGCATTGTCGTGCGGCTCCACCCGGGCGCGGCACGGCCACGACCCGGAATCAGGTGAGAGATCGTGACGGACGCCGTTGGCTCCATCGACATGCCTGATGCCGAAGACGAGTCCGAGTCGAAGAAGAAGGGCCGCAAGGGCGGCAAGCGCGGGAAGAAGGGCCCTCTGGGCCGTCTCGCCGTCTTCTACCGGCAGATTGTCGCCGAGCTCCGCAAGGTCGTCTGGCCCACGCGTAGTCAGCTCACCTCGTACACCACTGTGGTGATTATCTTCGTGGTCGTGATGATCGGCCTGGTCACCGTGATTGACTTTGGCTTCCAGGAAGCAGTCAAGTACGTCTTCGGCTGACTTTTTGTTCCACCCCATCTGTATCGCAGGAAGAAGCAGCCACCGTGTCTGACGCGAACCTGAACGACGCCTTCGAGTCCGAGTCCGTCGAGGACGAGCTGGACATCGTCGAGGCCGCCGACGAGGACGAGGACCAGGACGAGGCTGCGGACGCCGCGGCGGACGAGACCGTCGAGGACGACGAGACCGCCGAGGACGAGGCCGACGAGACCGAGGCTGACGAGGCCGACGAGGCTGACGAGGAGTCCGCCGACGTCGAGGACGACGAGATCGAGGCCGAGGCCGAGATCGAGGAGACCGAGGAGGAGGCCGAGCCGGCCGCCCCGGTCGACCCCGTCGCCGCGCTCCGCGAGGAGCTGCGCACCCTGCCCGGCGAGTGGTACGTCATCCACACCTACGCGGGCTACGAGAAGCGCGTGAAGGCCAACCTGGAGCAGCGCGCCGTCTCGCTCAACGTCGAGGACTTCATCTACCAGGCCGAGGTGCCCGAGGAAGAGATCGTCCAGATCAAGGGCGGCGAGCGGAAGAACGTCAAGCAGAACAAGCTCCCCGGCTACGTCCTCGTCCGCATGGACCTGACGAACGAGTCCTGGGGCGTCGTCCGCAACACCCCCGGCGTCACCGGCTTCGTGGGCAACGCCTACGACCCGTACCCGCTGACCCTGGACGAGATCGTCAAGATGCTCGCCCCGGAGGCCGAGGAGAAGGCCGCCCGCGAGGCCGCCGAGGCCGAGGGCAAGCCGGCTCCGGCCCGCAAGCTGGAGGTCCAGGTCCTCGACTTCGAGGTCGGCGACTCGGTCACCGTCACCGACGGCCCCTTCGCCACCCTCCAGGCGACGATCAACGAGATCAACCCGGACTCGAAGAAGGTCAAGGGCCTCGTCGAGATCTTCGGTCGCGAGACCCCGGTCGAGCTCAGCTTCGACCAGATCCAGAAGAACTGATCTCTCACCAGATCGTTCCCAGGGATCGTTCCCGAGTTTCCGGACAGGTCAGAGGGGCTGCTACAGCCCCTCTGACCTGCTCGGTTTTTGGACGCGCAGCCATACCCGTTATCGTTGTGCGGTATGCCTCCATCCGGATGACCGGATGGATCGGCTGAAAAACTCTCACTAGGACCCGGAGAGAGCAATGCCTCCCAAGAAGAAGAAGGTCACGGGGCTCATCAAGCTCCAGATCAACGCCGGTGCGGCCAACCCGGCCCCGCCGGTCGGCCCCGCGCTCGGCCAGCACGGCGTCAACATCATGGAGTTCTGCAAGGCCTACAACGCCGCGACCGAGTCGCAGCGTGGCTGGGTGATCCCGGTGGAGATCACGGTCTACGAGGACCGTTCCTTCACCTTCATCACCAAGACTCCGCCGGCCGCGAAGATGATCCTCAAGGCCGCGGGCGTGGAGAAGGGCTCCGGCGAGCCGCACAAGACCAAGGTCGCCAAGATCACCGAGGCGCAGGTCCGCGAGATCGCCACCACCAAGATGCCCGACCTCAACGCGAACGACCTGGACGCCGCGTCGAAGATCATCGCCGGCACCGCCCGTTCCATGGGCATCACGGTCGAGGGCTGATCACCCCCCCTCGTGACCTCAGTGGTAGGACCAGCGCTTGGTCCGCACCACGACTCCACACCTGAACCACACCAGGAGTAGAAGTGAAGCGCAGCAAGTCCCTCCGCGCTGCGGACGCCAAGATCGACCGGGAGAAGCTCTACGCCCCGCTCGAGGCCGTCCGCCTTGCCAAGGAGACCTCCACCACGAAGTTCGACGGCACCGTCGAGGTCGCCTTCCGCCTGGGTGTCGACCCGCGCAAGGCCGACCAGATGGTCCGTGGCACCGTGAACCTCCCGCACGGCACCGGCAAGACCGCCCGGGTCCTGGTCTTCGCGACCGGTGAGCGTGCCGAGGCCGCGGTCGCCGCGGGCGCCGACATCGTCGGCTCCGACGAGCTGATCGACGAGATCGCCAAGGGCCAGCGCCTGAACGAGTTCGACGCCGTGGTCGCCACCCCGGACCTCATGGGCAAGGTCGGCCGCCTCGGCCGCGTGCTCGGTCCCCGTGGCCTCATGCCCAACCCGAAGACCGGCACCGTGACGCCCGACGTCGCCAAGGCGGTCAACGAGATCAAGGGCGGCAAGATCGAGTTCCGCGTCGACAAGCACTCGAACCTGCACTTCATCATCGGCAAGACGTCCTTCGACGACACGCAGCTGGTGGAGAACTACGGCGCGGCGCTGGAGGAGATCCTCCGTCTGAAGCCGTCCGCCGCCAAGGGCCGCTACATCAAGAAGGCCGCCATCAGCACCACGATGGGCCCCGGCATCCCGGTCGACGGCAACCGCACCCGTAACCTCCTCGTCGAGGAGGACCCGGCCGCGGTCTGAGCCCTCCCGGCTCGGTAGCAGTCAGTCCTGAAAGCCGCCCCCCGCTTCCTCTCCGGAGGAACGGGGGGCGGCTTTTATTGCGTCTTGACTGTCGTAAGGCTGGGATACGGTCTCAGAGACGGTTCAAAGGAACGCAAAGACGATGATCAAGGGGTGGGGAACACCTATGAGCAAGTCCACCTGGAAGCGCGCGGGCGTCGCGCTCACCGCCGCGGGCCTCGTGGCCGGTCTGGCCGGCTGTAACGACGGCGGCGACAAGACGGGCGCCAAGGCCGGTGGCGGCCTCGGCGACGTCACGCAGGTCCTCACGGCGGCGTACGAGAAGACGTCGGCCGCGAAGGCGGCGAAGATCAAGATGACGATCGAGATGTCGGGGATGGGCGCCGAGTCCGGCACCACCACCCTGACCGGCGTGCAGGGCTGGGACCCGGGCCTCATGGACGTCACGATGTCCGGTCCGATGCTGGGCGCCGGCGAGGCGGGGATGCCCGACAAGATCCGCATGCTGATGCTCGACGGCGCGATGTACATGGACATGGGCGCCGAGCAGGCCGCGCAGATGGACGGCAAGCGCTGGATCAAGATGGACTTCGGCGCGATGGCCGAGGCGTCCGGCGACAAGGCCCTCCAGAAGCAGCTGTCCGGCAGCATGGAGAGCATGAACCAGGACCCGGCCCAGCAGATCGCGCTGCTGCTGAAGTCGCCGAACCTGAAGCACGTCGGCCCCGAGAAGGTCGCCGGCGGCGACGCCGAGCACTACAAGGGCTTCCTGTCCATCGCGGACATGCTGAAGGCCAACAAGGCGTACGACGAGCTCATCAGCGAGAAGGACCGCAAGGCCCTCACCGAGGCCACCAAGAAGGCCGGCATCAAGGGCTACGACACCGACGTCTGGATCAACTCCGACGGCTACCCCGTCAAGATGGTCGTCGGCATGGAGGCCCCCGAGGGCTCGATGAAGCTGACCGCGGACTACTCCGACTACGGCACCAAGGCCGACGTCGTGGCGCCGCCGGCCGGTGAGACCGTCGACTTCATGAAGATGATGCAGGACATGGCCGAGGCGGGCGCCGAGGGCTGATTTGCCCCTGGGCGACACCTTCACGTACTCTTCCACAGAAGCCAAAGACCGCTGGTCGTTGCTGTGCCCTACCGGGTGCGGTGGCCGAAGGATCCGCTGACTGCGGACGACCCGCGCAGGTGACTGTGGAGAGTTCCCGGGTGTTTCATCCGGTCGAGCTGAGCCCCGTGCGCCTGCGCCCGGGGCGTTTCGTTTGTTCAGCCCCTTCTGAGCGGTCCTCATCACCCGGAAGGAGGCGAACGCACTATGCCGACGCCCAACAAGGCTGCATCGGTGGCCGAGCTCAAGGACGCGTTCCAGAGCTCCAACGCCGCCGTGCTGACCGAGTACCGGGGTCTCACCGTGGCGCAGCTCAAGACGCTGCGCCGCTCCCTCGGTGAGAACGCCCAGTACGCCGTGGTGAAGAACACGCTGACCAAGATTGCGGCCAACGAGGCCGGGATCACCGCACTGGACGAGCACTTCGCTGGTCCGACCGCGGTCGCCTTCGTCACCGGTGACCCGGTGGAGTCGGCGAAGGCCCTGCGTGACTTCGCCAAGGAGAACCCGAACCTCATCATCAAGGCCGGTGTCCTTGACGGTAAGGCTCTCTCCGCCGACGACATCAAGAAGCTTGCGGACCTCGAGTCCCGCGAGGTTCTGCTCAGCAAGCTGGCCGGTGCCTTCAAGGGCAAGCAGTCTCAGGCTGCTCAGCTCTTCCAGGCGCTGCCGTCGAAGCTCGTCCGCACCGTGGACGCGCTCCGTGCCAAGCAGGCCGAGCAGGGCGGTGCCGAGTAATTCGGCTCGCGCATTGACCCGCGCCGCCTAGTGCGCGGGTCGTAGCGGGCCGTTACGCCCGCCTCTATAGACACATCGGCACCTGCCGAATTAGTGGAAGGATCGCCCATCATGGCGAAGCTCTCTCAGGACGACCTCCTCGCCCAGTTCGAGGAGATGACCCTCATCGAGCTCTCCGAGTTCGTGAAGGCCTTCGAGGAGAAGTTCGACGTCACCGCCGCCGCGGCCGTCGCCGTCGCCGCCCCGGGTGCCCCGGGCGCCCCGGCCGAGGCCGCCGAGGAGCAGGACGAGTTCGACGTCATCCTCGAGGGTGCCGGCGACAAGAAGATCCAGGTCATCAAGGTCGTGCGCGAGCTCACCTCCCTGGGCCTCAAGGAGGCCAAGGACCTCGTCGACGGCACCCCGAAGCCGGTCCTCGAGAAGGTCGCGAAGGAGGCCGCCGAGAAGGCTGCCGAGTCCCTCAAGGCCGCCGGCGCCTCCGTCACGGTCAAGTAAGACCGTTTCGAGTCGCTGAAGCTGACTCCTGCCCCCGTGTAACGCGGGAGCACCGAAAGGCGATCATCCATCTGGGTGGTCGCCTTTCGGCGTTCCCGGGACCCGCGTGGCGGGGGTCCTGCGGGCCTCCGGAAGCGGAGTATGGTGATCTTCGCCGTGCGCCGCTCACGGGCGGGGGCCTTGACGAACGGCACGCCGCGCGCAATTCTCAGGACGCGTCGTCACAACGATCCGTTTCCGAGGCATGGATCGACGACCGAACGGGCAGTATCGAGGTGCGCCACACGGCGCGAGTACCGCGGAGTTGAGTGCAACGAGGGTCGCGAAGAAGTCGCCCTGGACATCAGTGAGCCAAGTGGCTACACTGACCCTTTGCGCTGCCTGTTAGCTGCCCCCTGCCCGTCACCAGGGGCATACCTTCGCATCAGCTTCGTGGACCGACCCCGTCTGACCTGGCCTTTTGGTCATCTCAGGAAAAGTCTGCCGTGAAGCGTTGCTGGGGACCGGTACGCGCGTAGTGAGTCCGAGCCCTCGGAAGGACCCCCTCTTGGCCGCCTCGCGCAACGCCTCGAACAACATGAACAACGCCGCCAGCACCGCCCCGCTGCGCATCTCCTTCGCAAAGATCAAGGAGCCCCTCGAGGTTCCGAACCTCCTCGCGCTGCAGACCGAGAGCTTCGACTGGCTGCTCGGCAATGCCGCCTGGAAGGCTCGCGTCGAGGCTGCCCTCGAGTCGGGACAGGACGTCCCCACGAAGTCCGGTCTGGAGGAGATCTTCGAGGAGATCTCCCCGATCGAGGACTTCTCCGGGTCGATGTCGCTGACCTTCCGCGACCACCGCTTCGAGCCGCCGAAGAACTCCATCGACGAGTGCAAGGACCGTGACTTCACGTACGGTGCCCCGCTCTTCGTCACCGCCGAGTTCACGAACAACGAGACCGGCGAGATCAAGTCCCAGACGGTCTTCATGGGCGACTTCCCGCTCATGACGAACAAGGGCACCTTCGTCATCAACGGCACCGAGCGTGTCGTCGTCTCGCAGCTCGTCCGCTCGCCGGGCGTCTACTTCGACTCCTCCATCGACAAGACGTCCGACAAGGACATCTTCTCCGCCAAGATCATCCCGTCCCGGGGTGCCTGGCTGGAGATGGAGATCGACAAGCGCGACCTCGTCGGTGTCCGCATCGACCGCAAGCGCAAGCAGTCCGTCACCGTCCTCCTGAAGGCCCTCGGCTGGACCACCGAGCAGATCCTCCAGGAGTTCGGCGAGTACGAGTCCATGCGCGCCACCCTGGAGAAGGACCACACCCAGGGCCAGGACGACGCGCTGCTCGACATCTACCGCAAGCTGCGTCCGGGCGAGCCGCCGACCCGCGAGGCCGCTCAGACGCTGCTCGAGAACCTCTACTTCAACCCGAAGCGCTACGACCTCGCGAAGGTCGGCCGCTACAAGGTGAACAAGAAGCTCGGCGCCGACGAGCCGCTGGACGCCGGCGTGCTCACGACCGACGACGTCATCGCCACGATCAAGTACCTCGTGAAGCTCCACGCGGGCGAGACCGAGACGATCGGTGAGAACGGCAACGAGATCGTCGTCGAGACCGACGACATCGACCACTTCGGCAACCGTCGTCTGCGCAACGTCGGCGAGCTCATCCAGAACCAGGTCCGCACGGGTCTGGCTCGTATGGAGCGCGTCGTCCGCGAGCGCATGACCACCCAGGACGTCGAGGCGATCACGCCGCAGACCCTGATCAACATCCGGCCGGTCGTCGCCTCCATCAAGGAGTTCTTCGGCACCAGCCAGCTGTCCCAGTTCATGGACCAGAACAACCCGCTCTCGGGTCTGACGCACAAGCGTCGTCTGTCCGCGCTGGGCCCCGGTGGTCTCTCCCGTGAGCGGGCCGGCTTCGAGGTCCGAGACGTGCACCCGTCCCACTACGGACGCATGTGCCCGATCGAGACGCCCGAAGGCCCGAACATCGGTCTGATCGGTTCGCTCGCCTCGTACGGCCGCGTCAACGCGTTCGGCTTCATCGAGACCCCGTACCGCAAGGTCGTCGACGGCCAGGTCACCGACGAGGTCGACTACGTCACCGCCGACGAGGAGGACCGCTTCGTCATCGCGCAGGCCAACGCCGCGCTCAACGACGACATGCAGTTCACCGAGCCGCGCGTCCTGGTCCGCAAGCGTGGCGGCGAGGTCGACTACGTCGAGCCGGCGGACGTGGACTACATGGACGTCTCGCCGCGCCAGATGGTGTCGGTCGCGACCGCCATGATCCCCTTCCTTGAGCACGACGACGCCAACCGTGCCCTCATGGGCGCGAACATGATGCGCCAGGCCGTTCCGCTCATCAAGTCGGAGGCCCCGCTCGTCGGCACCGGCATGGAGTACCGCTGTGCCACCGACGCCGGCGACGTGCTCAAGGCCGAGAAGAGCGGTGTCGTCCAGGAGCTGTCGGCCGACTACGTCACGGTCGCCAACGACGACGGCACGTACAACACGTATCGCCTGCACAAGTTCTCCCGCTCGAACCAGGGCACCTCGGTCAACCAGAAGGTCGTCGTCGACGAGGGCGACCACGTGATCGAGGGCCAGGTCCTCGCCGACGGTCCCGCCACCGAAGACGGCGAGATGGCGCTCGGCAAGAACCTGCTCGTGGCGTTCATGCCGTGGGAGGGCCACAACTACGAGGACGCGATCATCCTGTCGCAGCGCCTCGTACAGGACGACGTCCTCTCCTCGATCCACATCGAGGAGCACGAGGTCGACGCCCGTGACACCAAGCTCGGCCCCGAGGAGATCACCCGGGACATCCCGAACGTCTCCGAGGAGGTCCTCGCCGACCTCGACGAGCGCGGCATCATCCGCATCGGTGCCGAGGTCGTCGCCGGCGACATCCTGGTCGGCAAGGTCACGCCCAAGGGCGAGACCGAGCTGACCCCGGAGGAGCGCCTGCTCCGCGCGATCTTCGGTGAGAAGGCCCGTGAGGTCCGTGACACCTCGCTGAAGGTGCCGCACGGCGAGATCGGCAAGATCATCGGCGTCCGCGTCTTCGACCGCGAGGAGGGCGACGAGCTTCCCCCGGGCGTGAACCAGCTGGTCCGCGTCTACGTCGCCCAGAAGCGCAAGATCACCGACGGTGACAAGCTCGCCGGCCGTCACGGCAACAAGGGCGTCATCTCGAAGATCCTCCCGATCGAGGACATGCCGTTCCTGGAGGACGGCACCCCGGTCGACATCATCCTCAACCCGCTGGGTGTCCCGTCCCGAATGAACCCGGGACAGGTCCTGGAGATCCACCTCGGCTGGCTCGCCAGCCGCGGCTGGGACGTCTCCGGCCTCGCGGACGAGTGGGCGCAGCGCCTCCAGGCGATCGGCGCCGACCAGGTCGCCCCGGGCACCAACGTCGCCACCCCCGTCTTCGACGGTGCGCGTGAGGACGAGCTCGCCGGCCTGCTCAACCACACCATCCCGAACCGCGACGGCGAGCGCATGGTGCTCCCGACCGGTAAGGCGAGGCTGTTCGACGGCCGCTCCGGCGAGCCGTTCCCGGACCCGATCTCCGTCGGGTACATGTACATCCTCAAGCTCCACCACCTGGTCGACGACAAGCTGCACGCCCGGTCGACCGGCCCGTACTCGATGATCACCCAGCAGCCGCTGGGTGGTAAGGCCCAGTTCGGTGGCCAGCGCTTCGGTGAGATGGAGGTGTGGGCGCTGGAGGCTTACGGCGCCGCGTACGCCCTCCAGGAGCTGCTGACGATCAAGTCCGACGACGTGACCGGCCGCGTGAAGGTCTACGAGGCCATCGTCAAGGGCGAGAACATCCCTGAGCCCGGCATCCCCGAGTCCTTCAAGGTGCTCATCAAGGAGATGCAGTCCCTGTGCCTCAACGTGGAGGTGCTGTCCTCGGACGGCATGTCCATCGAGATGCGCGACACCGACGAGGACGTCTTCCGCGCAGCGGAGGAGCTCGGCATCGACCTGTCCCGGCGCGAGCCGAGCAGCGTCGAAGAGGTCTGACGGGAGTCCGGCAGGGGGACCAGCTCTGGTCCCCCTGCCGGCCCCAGGACCCCCGTATCAGACCCCACAGCCTTACAACCCTGAGAGGGATTGACGCATAGTGCTCGACGTCAACTTCTTCGACGAGCTCCGGATCGGTCTGGCCACCGCTGACGACATCCGTCAGTGGAGCCACGGCGAGGTCAAGAAGCCGGAGACCATCAACTACCGCACGCTCAAGCCCGAGAAGGACGGACTCTTCTGCGAGAAGATCTTCGGTCCGACCCGGGACTGGGAGTGCTACTGCGGCAAGTACAAGCGTGTCCGCTTCAAGGGCATCATCTGCGAGCGGTGTGGCGTCGAGGTCACCCGCGCCAAGGTGCGCCGTGAGCGGATGGGCCACATCGAGCTGGCCGCTCCCGTCACCCACATCTGGTACTTCAAGGGCGTCCCGTCGCGCCTCGGATACCTGCTGGACCTCGCCCCGAAGGACCTCGAGAAGGTCATCTACTTCGCGGCGTACATGATCACGTTCGTCGACGACGAGCGCCGTACGCGTGACCTGCCCTCGCTTGAGGCGCACGTCTCCGTCGAGCGTCAGCAGATCGAGCAGCGCCGCGACTCCGACCTGGAGAACCGCGCCAAGAAGCTCGAGTCCGACCTGGCCGAGCTGGAGGCCGAGGGCGCCAAGGCCGACGTGCGCCGCAAGGTGCGCGAGGGTGCCGAGCGCGAGATGAAGCAGCTGCGCGACCGCGCGCAGCGCGAGATCGACCGCCTCGACGAGGTCTGGGCCCGCTTCAAGAACCTCAAGGTCCAGGACCTGGAGGGCGACGAGCTCCTCTACCGCGAGCTGCGTGACCGCTTCGGCACGTACTTCGACGGCTCGATGGGTGCCGCGGCGCTTCAGAAGCGCCTCGAGTCCTTCGACCTGGAGGAGGAGGCCGAGAAGCTCCGCGAGATCATCCGCACCGGCAAGGGCCAGAAGAAGACCCGCGCGCTCAAGCGCCTCAAGGTCGTCTCCGCGTTCCTCCAGACCGCGAACAGCCCCAAGGGCATGGTTCTCGACTGCGTGCCGGTCATCCCGCCGGACCTCCGTCCGATGGTGCAGCTGGACGGTGGCCGCTTCGCGACCTCCGACCTGAACGACCTGTACCGCCGCGTGATCAACCGCAACAACCGTCTGAAGCGTCTGCTCGACCTCGGTGCCCCCGAGATCATCGTGAACAACGAGAAGCGGATGCTCCAGGAGGCGGTCGACGCCCTCTTCGACAACGGCCGTCGTGGTCGCCCGGTCACGGGCCCCGGCAACCGTCCGCTGAAGTCCCTCAGCGACATGCTGAAGGGCAAGCAGGGTCGTTTCCGTCAGAACCTGCTCGGCAAGCGTGTCGACTACTCGGCGCGTTCCGTCATCGTCGTCGGCCCGCAGCTCAAGCTGCACCAGTGCGGTCTGCCGAAGGCCATGGCGCTCGAGCTCTTCAAGCCGTTCGTGATGAAGCGCCTGGTCGACCTGAACCACGCGCAGAACATCAAGAGCGCCAAGCGGATGGTCGAGCGCGGCCGCACGGTCGTGTACGACGTCCTCGAAGAGGTCATCGCCGAGCACCCGGTTCTGCTGAACCGTGCGCCCACGCTGCACCGCCTCGGCATCCAGGCCTTCGAGCCCCAGCTGGTCGAGGGCAAGGCCATCCAGATCCACCCGCTCGTCTGCACCGCCTTCAACGCGGACTTCGACGGTGACCAGATGGCCGTGCACCTGCCGCTCTCCGCGGAGGCGCAGGCCGAGGCCCGCATCCTGATGCTGTCCTCGAACAACATCCTCAAGCCGGCCGACGGCCGCCCGGTGACGATGCCGACCCAGGACATGGTCCTCGGTCTGTTCTTCCTCACCACCGACGGCGAGCTGCGTGACACCAAGGGCGAGGGCCGCGCGTTCGGCTCCACGGCCGAGGCGATCATGGCGTTCGACGCCGGGGAGCTCGCTCTCCAGTCGGAGATCGACATCCGGTTCCCGATCGGCACCGTGCCGCCGCGCGGCTGGGTGCCGCCGGTGGCCGAAGAGGGCGAGCCCGAGTGGCAGACGGGCGACTCGTTCCGCCTGAAGACCACGCTGGGCCGCGCGCTCTTCAACGAGCTGCTGCCCGAGGACTACCCGTTCGTCGACTACTCGGTGGGCAAGAAGCAGCTCTCCGAGATCGTCAACGACCTGGCCGAGCGCTACCCCAAGGTCATCGTGGCGGCGACGCTCGACAACCTGAAGGCGGCCGGCTTCCACTGGGCGACCCGTTCGGGCGTCACCGTGGCCATCTCCGACGTCGTCGTGCCCGAGGCCAAGAAGGCCATCGTCAAGGGCTACGAGGAGCAGGACGAGAAGGTCCAGAAGCAGTACGAGCGCGGTCTCATCACGAAGGAAGAGCGCACTCAGGAGCTCATCGCGATCTGGACCAAGGCGACCAACGAGGTCGCCGAGGCGATGAACGCGAACTTCCCGCGGACGAACCCGATCTTCATGATGGTGGACTCGGGCGCCCGAGGAAACATGATGCAGATGCGTCAGATCGCCGGTATGCGTGGTCTGGTGTCGAACGCCAAGAACGAGACGATCCCGCGTCCCATCAAGGCGTCGTTCCGCGAGGGCCTCACCGTCCTCGAGTACTTCATCTCGACGCACGGTGCCCGTAAGGGTCTCGCCGACACCGCCCTGCGTACCGCCGACTCGGGTTACCTGACCCGTCGTCTCGTGGACGTCTCGCAGGACGTGATCATCCGCGAGGAGGACTGTGGCACCGAGCGCGGTCTGAAGCTGCGGATCGCGGCCAAGGACGAGGCCGGTGTCCTGCGGAAGACGGACGACGTCGAGACCTCCGTGTACGCGCGGATGCTCGCCGAGGACGTCGTCGTCGACGGCAAGGTCATCGCGCCGGCCAACGTCGACCTGGGTGACGTGCTCATCGACGCCCTCGTGGGCGCCGGTGTCGAGGAGGTCAAGACCCGCTCGGTCCTGACCTGCGAGTCCGCCGTCGGTACCTGTGCGTTCTGCTACGGCCGTTCGCTCGCCACCGGCAAGCTGGTCGACATCGGTGAGGCGGTCGGCATCATCGCCGCCCAGTCCATCGGTGAGCCCGGTACCCAGCTCACGATGCGTACCTTCCACACCGGTGGTGTGGCCGGTGACGACATCACCCAGGGTCTGCCGCGTGTCGTCGAGCTCTTCGAGGCGCGTCAGCCCAAGGGTGTCGCCCCGATCTCCGAGGCGGCCGGTCGCGTCCGCATCGAGGAGACCGAGAAGACCAAGAAGATCGTCGTCACCCCGGACGACGGCACCGACGAGACGGCGTTCCCGATCTCGAAGCGTGCCCGTCTGCTCGTGGGCGAGGGCGACCACGTCGAGGTGGGCCAGAAGCTCACCGTGGGTGCCACCAACCCGCACGACGTGCTCCGGATCCTCGGTCAGCGCGCGGTCCAGGTCCACCTGGTCGGCGAAGTCCAGAAGGTCTACAACTCGCAGGGCGTGTCGATCCACGACAAGCACATCGAGATCATCATCCGGCAGATGCTGCGCCGCGTGACGATCATCGAGTCCGGCGACGCGGAGCTCCTGCCGGGCGAGCTGGTCGAGCGGTCGAAGTTCGAGACCGAGAACCGTCGTGTGGTCACCGAGGGCGGTCACCCCGCCTCCGGCCGTCCGCAGCTGATGGGTATCACCAAGGCCTCGCTGGCGACCGAGTCCTGGCTGTCGGCCGCCTCCTTCCAGGAGACGACCCGAGTCCTGACGGATGCGGCGATCAACGCCAAGTCCGACAGCCTCATCGGCCTCAAGGAGAACGTCATCATCGGTAAGCTCATCCCGGCCGGTACGGGTCTGTCCCGCTACCGCAACATCCGGGTCGAGCCGACCGAGGAGGCCAAGGCGGCGATGTACTCGTCCGTCGGCTACGACGACCTCGACTACTCGCCGTTCGGCACGGGCTCCGGCCAGGCCGTTCCGCTGGAGGACTACGACTACGGTCCGTACAACCAGTAAGCGAGTCGCTTGACCGAAGGGCGGTCACCCCGTTGCGTACGGGGTGGCCGCCCTTCGGGCTTTTCAGGGGTTTCTCCGTGGGCGGCTCAGCGGGAGGCCAGTTCCCAGACCGCGACGAGGACGCCCGCGCTCGCGGTCAGCGCGGCGATCGAGGCGAGCGGCCAGCGGGCCCGTTCCAGGGCGTCGAGCCGGGCCTCGTGGTCGGCGAGCTGCTTGTCGGTCTGGTCGCTGCGCTGCACCAGCAGGGCGAGCGAGCCGTCGACGCGGGCGAAACCCGCTTCGAGGGTGCCGCGGAGCCGCTCCAGTTCGAGCGCCACCGCGACCGGGTCGTTCGGATCAGCCTCGGTCATCGGCACCGCCCGGTTCCGTGCGCAGCCAGGAGGGCAGCAGGAGCTGGACGGCGGGGACGGCCATCGCACGCGTGAGCCCGCCGGCGACGGCGAGCGCGCCGGCGACCCAGGGCAGGCTGGCGGGGATGCCGGAGGCGTCGACGAGCGCCGGCAGGACCAGGGCGAGGGCGACGGCGGTCTGGAGGAGGGTGCGGGCCGTGCGCTTCGCGGCTTCGGACATGGGGGTGACTCTCCTTACGGGGTGCACGGGAGTACGGGGTGCGCGGGACTACGGGGTGCACGGGATTGCGCGGTGCACGGGACTACGGGGTGCACGGGATTACGGGGTGTACGGGATTACGGGGTGCGCGGGATTGCCGGGTGCACGGGTTACGGGGTGTACGGGACCTTCAGCGCGTTCCACGAGGCGGCGCCGGGCCAGCCGTCGGCGTCGGAGCCGCGGAAGCCGAGCTTGTGCTGCCAGGCCGCGTACGACCTGCGGTCGGCCTCGGACCAGCGGGGGCCGGGGCCCACCTGGTAGCGGCCGCAGCCCTCGGCCATCAGCCGGCGGCCCATCGCCGTGACCACGGCCGAGCTGGGTGCGCCGCGGAAGAACGAGGTGCCGGGGAAGGGGTGGTACTTCGGGGTGGCGGGCTTCGACGGGGCCGGGGGCTTCGGGGCGGGGGCGGCGCAGAGCCGCTTCTGCACCCGGTCGCGCATCCCGGGCATGCCGAAGCCCTTGGGGTCGCTCTTCCAGTCGGACCACTCCAGGTGCCCGATGACGGACTTCGCGCCCCAGCCGTGGGCCCGGCAGAGCGCGGCGGAGACCCGTTCGATCGCGTCGAGCTGGGCGGCCGGCCAGGGGTCGCGGCCGTTGCCGAGGTTGACGCACTCGAAGCCGTAGAAGCGGGAGTTGCCGTCCACGGCGCCGGGGCTGCCCTGGTGCTCGTGGGGGGCCGGGGGCCGGTCGCCGTACGCCTCGGTGACGACGGCCCGCAGCACGGACGGGTCGCCGCCGCCGGCGTGGTTGGCGCGTCCGGCGGAGACCAGGTGGACGCTGCCGTCCTTGGCGATCACGCCGTGGCAGAGCGGGCCGGGGAGGCTGTCGTAGCCGTCGGAGCACATCGCGACGGAGGACGTCGTGCCGCTGGACACGGTGTGGTGGATCATGACGCCGGCGACGGGGCCCCAGGCGCCGGTGTGGTTGCGGTGGTGGGTGCGCCAGCCGGGGTGCTCGACGACGGTGACGCCCTCGGCGCGGAGCGCGGCGAGGAGCCGGTCCGCGGGCAGGGGAGTGGCCAACTGTTGCCTCCTGACATGCGAAGACCCCGGCCGTAGGCGGCTCGGGGCGGGTGTGCGGGTGGTGCGCGAGGGAGTGGTTACGGAGCGGGCGCGGGCGCGGGCTCGGGCTCCGGTTCGAGGGCCGGTTCGGGGGCCGGGGCCCAGGCGGCGCGGCGGGTCTCGCAGTCGGCGAGCGCGGCGGCGGGTGTGCGGGTGATGCGCGAGGGGAGTGCTTACGGAGCGGGCTCGGGCTCCGGCTCGGGCGCGGGCGCGGGCTCCGGCTCCGGCTCCGGCTCGGGTTCCGGGGTCGGGGTCCAGGTGGCGCAGAGGGTGGCGAAGGCGGTGCGGCGGGTTTCGAAGTCGGCTAGTGCGGCGGCGACGGCACGGACGACGACCGCCGGGTCGGGGACGGCGGGGCGGCCGTTCACCGGCTGGACCAGGGCGAGGCCGTAGCCGCGGAGCTGGGCGCCGCCCTCGCCGTTCTCGACGACCTGGGCGGTGACGTACACCGCCGGGTACTCGCCGGTCATCGGGTCGAGCTCCAGCGGGCCGCCGAGGGTGTTGTCGTACAGGCGCAGGCCGACGGTGTGTCCGTTCTCGACGACGGTGCCGCGGCCCGCGTAGTCGATCTCGACGCCCCAGGGCTGGGTGGGGTCGGGGGTCATGGGTGCTCCTCCTGGGAGAGGGGTGGCGGGGTCAGGTCTGGCGGCCGTACATCAGCACCGGCTGGGCGTAGACCGTGCCCGACGCGCTGGAGACGATGGCCTGGATCTCGACGGTGACGTCCTTGCCGAAGTCCGCCTGCATGTCGGCGGTGACGACGTCGGTGTGGTCGAAGACGGCCCCGGCGGCCACGGTCGGGCCGAAGGCGACCCCGCCGACCAGCACCCGGACCTGTCCGGCGGCGCCGGAGGAGGCCCGGGTGAGCATCCGCAGCCGCAGCTTGGGCTGCCAGATCGGGTTCTGCGACTGGGCGACGGCCGACCAGGCGGTGGAGGTGGTCGACGCCCACTGGGCCGAGGCCAGCGGCTGCGGCGGCAGCATCGGGAGCCAGGGCCGGGCGAGGCCGCCGGTGAGGATGTCGTCGGAGAGGATCTCGTGCCCGTAGGCGTCGTTCACCCGCAGCACGGGCTTGGTGCCGCCCGGGCCGCTGGTGGTGAGCTGGGCGACGAGGGTGACCGGGTCCTCCGGCTTGGGCTGCCGCTTCAGGGCGAGCGAGCCGTTGGTGATCTCGGTGAGCGGCGGACGGGTGTTGACCGCCGTGGACAGGGCGTTGAGTCGGCGCTCCATCTGGATCAGCCGGTCGATGATGTCCTCGGGCAGCAGTGCCATCAGGGGGCCTCCAGGGCGAGTTCGGCGGTGTCGGGACGGCCGCGCTCGGCCGGCCTGACCTTCACTCCGACGATCCGGTAGCGGGCGTCGAGGCCCGTCGGGTGCCATTCGTCGGTGATCCGGAGGCGGGCCGTGCGGCCGAGGAGCGCCGGGGGGACGATCCCGGAGAGCCGGATGCTGATCTCGGGGATCTGCACCGAGCCCTGGGCCTCCCTGAGCACGGCGGTGGCCAGGGCGTCGAGGACGTTCTTGTCGCTGACGTCGTTGTAGTCGGTGGAGAGGTCCAGCTGGGGCCAGCGGTCGGGCAGCCCCACCGCGGGGATCTCCGCCGACAGCGTCGGCCGGGACTCCGCGGCGGCGTTGCCGTTGACGGAGGCGCCGCGGGCGAGCGAGGTGGTGCCGCCGCGGGTGGCGTCGTCCGGGAGCGAGTAGCTGAGGATGGTGCCGGGGCGGTCGAAGACCATGTCGGTGGCGCCGGTGCGGATCTTGGGGGAGCCGAGCCGGAGCCGCCGGACGCGCTGGCCGTCGGAGGGGTCGCGGTAGACGAGGATGTGGTACTCGACGCCGTCCTCGTAGGCGCTGAGCTGGTCGAGCGCCTCCTGGTAGACGGTCTCGTCGCCGTGCCGGTAGGAGACGGTGCGGGGGACGGCCTTCGCCGGCACGTCGTCGCCGGGCTCGACCTTGCTCAGGCCCAGTCCGGCGCCGAGCTTGTCCCACAGGTCGCGGACGATGCCGTACTGCTCCGCCTGGTTGTACTTGAGCTCGGTGCGGATGCGGCGGCGGCCCGCGTACGAGTCGAAGGTGGACGCCTGGATGGAGAGGGTGACCACGCCCCGGTCGCTGCCCTGGAGGTTGGTCGTCCAGACGATGCCGCCCCACCACAGGAAGCCGCCGCGCTCCAGGTAGACGGTGGTCCGGCCCGGCTTGATCTTGTGGGCCCGGTCGGCCATCGCGCGGTCGGGGATGGGGACGGTGCCGGAGAGCGAGCCGGCGCGGCCGATGTAGTCCTCGAAGGAGACGTCCCGCAGCGGCAGGATGTCGAGGGTCTGGTCGGTCACCAGGTCGCAGAAGATGGCCCGGTAGGGCGTGTCGAGACTCATGGGGCGGACCTCACGGAAGGATGTAGGTGGCGCTGACGCGGACGTTGCGGCCCGGGACCAGGGCGCCGTTGGAGGACCAGGTCCGCAGGGTGACCGTGCCGCCGCTGGAGATCATCGCGGAGCCGCTGCCGTAGCCGTCGGCGGCGCTCGCCTCCAGGCTGAGGGCCGGGCGCCAGCCGGAGGGCAGGGTGCACAGCTGCTCGTCGTTGACGATGTTCCCGGCGGAGTTCGCGTCGACCTGGGCGCCGCTGCGGGTCACGGTCACCGACATGGTGCAGAGCCCGCCCCGGGTGCGCCGGGCGTCGTAGGAGACGAGCGTCCAGTTGGCGAGGGCGAGCGCGCCGGCCGTGATGGCCTCCGTCTCCACCGGGGGGTGGTAGGTGGCCCAGGTGGTGCCGTTCCACCGCTGGAGGACGCCGTTGTGCTCGCGGTACTGCCCGGTGTAGCCGCCGACGGTGAGCGCGCCCTGGGGGGCGACGCCGCCGATCTCCTTGGGGTACGCGACCCAGCCGGTGCCGCTCCAGCGCTGGAGCTGGTGGGCGTTGTCGTTGTCCTGGTACTGGCCCGGGTAGGAGCCGGGGACGCCCGCGTTGTTGTAGACGGGCAGGATGCCGCCGACCGAGGCGACCGTGGTGCGCAGGTCGGTGAGGTCCTTGGCCCAGTCGACGCCGCCGCTGCCGGCCGAGGTCCCGGCCTTGACCCGGACGGTGAAGAGCGGCAGCGAGGCGGCGGGGACGGGCGGGGCGGACGGGGTGGCCGACGGCTGCCCGACGAGCACCTCCAGGACGGCCTCGTGGCGGGTGAGGCTGTCGAACTCGTCGTCGTACACGCGCAGGACGACGAGGTCGATCCGGGGCTGGAGCGGGTCGCCGTCGCCGAAGGTGAGGACGGTGTCGCCGTCGAGGGTGACGGCGTACGCGCCCTGCTCGGGCCGGCCCTGGACGAGGGCCCGCCCGGCGTGGACGGTCGCGGTCATCGGGCCGCTGTCGGTCATCCTCAGGCCGCTGACCCGGTACGTGCCGTCGGTGGAGCCCGGCAGGATGCCGGAGCGGGAGACGAGCGGGTCGACCGGGGTGACGGCCCCGAGGTCGGTGAGGCGGGTCGTCTGGCGGGTCTGGCCGCTGGGCAGCAGCCAGCCGGGACGCAGGGGCACGGGGTGCTCCTCTCGGTGGGAGGGGTGGTGGGCCGGGGGCTACGACAGCGGGTGGACCTTGATGTAGGTGTTGTCGAAGAACGCCTTGACGACCGGGGTGGTGGGGACGACCCGGAAGAAGGCGGTGAGGGTGTACGTCGAGCCCGGGGTCAGGTTCGTGAACCGGCGGGCGCCGGCGACCGAGAGCGTGGTGGTGCTGGCCGCGTAGAGCCCGTACTCGTCCTCGGGGGCGCTGATGACCGTGGAACCCTGGGAGAGTTCGAGCGCCATGTACGAGTAGAGGTCGTCGCGCGCCCGCATGCGGCAGCCGTAGTCCACGGCGACCACCTTCGACGGCGGGGCGGTGAAGCTGATCCGGAGCGGGTTGGTGGCGCGCCCGACGAGCGTCGAGACGTAGGCGCCGGACGTGGTCTCGCCCTGGTCGGTGTTGTCGACGAAGTACGGGCCGGGCACGGCCGGCACCCAGGCGGTGCCGTTCCAGCGCTGGAGGACGCCGCTGGTGGAGTCCCGGTACTGGCCGATGTAGGTGGCGGGGGCGCCGGCGGCGGAGGAGGGGACAATGCCGCCGAGAGCGGAGGGGTACGCCACCCAGGCGCCGCCGTCCCAGCGCTGGAACGTGCCGCCCGCGTCCTGGTACTGGCCCGGGTAGGCGCCGGGCAGGACCTGGCCCTCGACCGGCAGGATGCCGCCGAGGCTGACGACCGGGGTGCGGAGGTCCTTGAGCGAGGTGTTCCACGGGATGCCGCCGTTGCCCGCGCTGACGCCGGCCGGGACGAGGACCTCGTAGAGCGGGAGGCAGCGCGGCGGGACCAGCGGGACCTGCGGGTTCGGTTCGGCGGCGCCCTGGATGATCTCCAGCTTGGCCTCGTACCGCTGGTTCTCGTCGTACAGCCCGTCGTAGACCTTGAGGACGATCAGGTCGATGCGGTTGTAGGCGTTGCCGGGGGCGAAGGTGAGGGTCTCGGAGTTCGGCAGGGTCACCGGGTAGGCGCCCTGGGAGATCTCGCCCTGGATGACGGCCCGGCCCTCGGAGACGGTGGCGGTCATCGGGGCGGAGCCGAAGGTCCAGAAGGCGGCGAGCCGGTACTGGCCGTCGTAGGAGCCGGGCAGGATGCCGGAGCGGACCTGGACGGGGTTGGCGAGGGTGGTGACGCCGGTCTGGGTGAGGCGGGTGTCCTCGCGGGTCTGGCCGGTGGTGGCGACCCAGCTGCTGCGCAGGTTCACGGGGTTCTCCAATCGGGGAGGGCGGGAGGGGCGGCGCGGGTCAGGCCCGGATCCATTCGGCGGAGAGGGTGCAGCCGTAGCCGGAGCCGCCGAGGGTCTTCACCGCCGCCCCGCTGTTCTGGAAGCCGGCGAGCTGGAGCGTGTCGCCGGCGGAGAGCTGGAGCAGGCCGGAGCCGCCGACGCTGATCGCGCCGGGGCCGGCCGGGCTGAGCCAGGTGAAGCGGGACTGGCCGACGCCGCTGATGACGATGCGGCTGCCGCGCATGCCGGTCTGGCTGTCGTTGGCGAAGGTGGCGTGGCCGGAGACCCGGTACCAGCCGGGGCGGGTCACGGTGTAGGTGGTGGTGCCGTTGAAGCCGCCGGTGTCGTCGATCTCGACGGTCGGCAGGCTGAGCGTGGTCCAGGTGTTCGAGGCGAGGGTCTGCTGCTGGGCGGTCGTCCACTGGGTGGCGCCGAACAGCACCGTCGAGGCGCCCTCGGTGTACTGCCAGGCGGTGCCGTCCCAGCGCTGGAGGGCGCCGCCGGAGTCGCGGAACTGGCCGGCGTAGGTGCCCGTCGCGGTGGTGCTCGGCGCGATGCCGCCGATCGGCTTCGGGTACGAGACCCAGGTGGTGCCGTCCCAGCGCTGGAGCAGCCCGGCGGCGTCCCGGTACTGGCCGACGTACGCGCCCTTGTATCCGCTGGTCGGCATGATCCCGCCGAGCGCGACGACGGGCCAGTGCAGGGTGGTGACGGCGGAGGTGCCCCAGGCGATGCCGCCGGTGCCGGCCGAGGCGCGCTTCGGCACCTTGATCGTGTACAGCGGGATCGTGCTGCCCGGGGGGCTCTGGGGGGCGGTCGGGGTGGCGCTCGGCACGCCCGTGACCAGGCGGACGACGGCCTCGGTGGCGCCGGTGCGGTCGTAGGCGTCGTCGACGACGGCCAGTTCGATCAGGTCGATCCGGTCGTACTGGTCGTTGCCGTCCGTCAGGGTCAGCGTCTCCGGGGCGGTGACGGCGACCAGGTACGCGCCCTGGGCGGTGTCCTTGCCCTGGACGATCGCGCGGCCGGTGCCGATGGTGGCCTGCATGGGCGCGCTGCCGGTCAGCTGGAGCCCGCCCGGCACGATGCCGGCCCGGGAGCGGAGCGGGGTCTCGTCGGCGCTCTGGCCGCTGGGGGTGAGGAGGGCGGCGAGGGTGGCGCGGGTGTCCTCGCGGGTCTGCCCTTCGGAGTGGAGCCAGGCGGCTCGTACGGTCATGGGGTCACCTCGGGGTAGGGGAGGGTGCGGGACGGCCGCCGGGCGGGCGCCGCGACGGCCGTCCCGGCGGGCGGGTCGGCGGCCGGGTCGGGGTCGTGCGGGCGGCGCCCGGGCGCCGGTCGGCGGTCACCGGCCGGCACCCGCGGGCGTGCGGGCTCACGGGGCCGGGGTCGGGTGGGGGCGCGGGCCGGGTCCGTGGGCGGTGGCGCGGGCTCGCCGGGCCGTCATCGGGGGGTGGTGCGGGCCGGGTCCGCGGGCGGTGGTGCGTCCTCGCGGGGCCGTCATCGGGGGCCGGCTCAGGCCGTCACCACTCGGCGCTGCGCCAGCGGACGGTCATCAGGGCCTGCTCGGTGCCGTCCTCGGGGCGGAAGGAGAGGTCGCTGCGGCCGGGTTCCAGGACGAAGAGCTCCTCCGGGGTGGAGTCGGCCATCGCCGTGTGGAGCCGGGAGGCGGACTTGTTGAGCATCACGGTGCCCGCGCGGGTGTCGATGGTGAGCTCGTCGCCCGCGGCCAGGTCGATCGCGTACCGCAGCCGGCGCCGGCTGACCCGCTCGGTGACGCTCGGCATCGAGCAGGGGCCGCGGAAGACGATCACCGGGTGGGCGGGGGCGGAGCCGGTGTTCTCGACGACGGCGTCGCCGGTGCTCTTGGCCTCGCCCCAGGACAGCGGCCAGGTCAGCGGCCAGACGAGGCCGGCCTCCGGCTGCGGCGGCATGGTCGTGGCGAGCTGCTCGTTGACCGTGTACCGGCGGGGGTCGGTGGCGAGCCACTGGACGGACATGCGGGAGCTGCCCTGGGTGGCGAAGCCCTGGTCGGCGGGGACCACGCGCTGGGCGATCCGGGCGCGCACGGCGAGGGTCTCGCCGTGCAGCCGGACGGCGAGCCAGCGCTCCTCGTCGAGGAGGGCGAGGGCCTGGCGCAGCGCGCGTACGGCCGCGGGGGCGCCGCCGTACTCGGGCATCAGGACGATCGTGCCGCCGGTCTTGCGGGGCTTGGCGTAGCGGGCGCCGGGCCAGGCGCCGTGCGAGGTCGGGCGGTCGGCGTCGGCGGAGTCGTACTCGGGCAGGTCCTCCCAGCCGGTCAGGCCGGACTTGTCGACGGCGAAGGGGGTGCCGGGGCCGATGAGCAGCCCGGCCCACTGCATCTGCCCGTCCTGGGTGATGAGCGAGCCGGGCGCGAGGTCGGCGGTGTGGGAGTTTCCGGCGTACGGGGTCGTGGTCTCGGCCATGGGGCCGTCACCTCACTTCGGGGGTGGGCGGGGGCGTCAGGTCAGGACCGGCTGTCCGGCGGCGGCGCGGGCGGGGGCGTGGGCGGCGAGGAGGAAGAGCAGGTCCTCGGCCACCGCCCGGGGGCCGGCGCCGGGTTCCTCGCGGAACTCCCGGACGCGGTGCGGGCGCGGCGGCGGCTCGGTGAGTGCTGGGACGCGCCGGTGCTCCAGCTCGTTCAGGGCGTCGATGCGGTACTCGCCGGCCTCGGGGGGCGCGACGATGCCGCCCTCGGCGAGCATCGGGATCTTGTCGAGGGTGACGCCGAACTTCTTGCCGGTGAGCGGGATCTCGAAGCTGAGCTTGTTGAGCCCGTCGATGATCCAGTTGGCGAAGGCGATCAGGCCGTTGATCGGGCCCTTGACCACGCCGAGGACGGCGCTGAGGCCGCCCTGGACCATGTCGCCGATGCCGTTGAGGGCCTTGGCGACGGCGTCCTTCGCGGTGCGGAAGAAGCCGGGGATCTTGTCGGTGATCCAGCGGACGACGGGCTGGACGGCGCTCTTGATGCCGCCGAGGGCGCGGGAGGCGATGCCCCGCAGGGCGTTGCTGGCGGAGCGGACGGCGGAGCCGATCCTGGAGATCCCGCCGATGGCCGAGCCGACGATCTTCAGCGCGGTGCGGAAGACGGTCAGGTACGCCTTGACGTAGGTGCCGATCGCCTTGCCGAGCGCCTTCATGAAGGGGCTGATGAACTTCCAGATGCCCTGGACGACCTTGAGCGCCTGCTGGAGGACCTTGCGGATGATCCGCTGTCCGGTCTCGGAGTTGACGGCGAGTTCGATGAGGTACGCGGCGATGGGCACGATCAGGCCGACGAGGAAGCCGAGCGGGTTGGCCCGCATGGCGACGTTGATGCCTGTCATGGCGACCGAGGCGACGGTCATGACGGTGCCGAAGGTGCCCATGAGGCCGGTGATGACATCGGCGACGGGCAGCAGCGGCAGGAGGAGGCCGAGGATCGCCCCGGCGCCGGTGCCGATCCGGGCCGTGGCTCTGCGGGCCTTGCCGGCGGCGGTGCCGACCCGCTTGATGCGGGTGGCGGCGGGGGAGCGGCGGAGCTTGTCGAGGGCGGTGCGGGTGGAGGCGGCGTTCTGGCCGAGGGTGCGGGTGGCGGTGCCGGCGTTACGCGCGGCGGTGGCGAGGGCGCCGACTCCGGAGGCGGCCCGCTGGACGCCCTGCCGGAGGTCGCGTACCGCCGAGGTCGCGCCGGTGGCCCCCTGCCGCAGGCCGCGCATCGGGCCGACGGCGACCCGGAAGCGGGGCATGGTGAGGCGCGGCATGGCGAGCGCGGCACTCATGCGCGGGCTCCACGCGCCTTCACCAGGTACATGAGGGCGGCGGCGGTGGCGTGCGGGTCGCTGCCGCGGGCCGCGTGGTAGTGCTCGATGTGCAGCCCGGCGCCGGTGCCGGCGTTCGGGCCCTGGGCCATGCGGGCGCGGCGGGCGGTGAGGGCGAGGAGCCGGTCGAGCTTGGAGAGCGGCAGGACGGCCTCGGCCTCGCCGGCCTCGGCGAGGATGGCGGGGACACCGCCGGTGCGGGGCATCACGACACCGCCGGTGGCGAGCATCGGGATGGTCGGGATGTTGACGCCGAAGGTCTTGCCGCCGACGACGGGGACCCAGCCGGGGACGGAGACCTTGACCTTGTTGATGGCGCGGATCATGGAGTTGATCAGGCCGATGACGGCGTTGATCGGGCCCTTGACGCCGCTCTTGATGCCGTCGAAGGCGCGGGACGCGATGCCCTTGAGGCCGTTCCAGATGGACGACATCTTCTCCTTGACGGCGCTGAACGCCCTGGGGATCGCGCTCTTGATCCAGTTCACCACCGGGGTGATGACGCGCTTGATGCCGTTCCAGACGGAGCTGATGACGCTCTTGATCGCCTTCATCACCGTGGTGATGACCGTCTTCCAGACCTTCACGTAGGTCTTGATGACGGTGGCGACGGCCTTGACGACGCTGGAGATCGCCTTCTTGATGCCGTTCCAGACCGACTTGATGAGGCTGCCGGCCTTCTTCATGATCGGCCCGACGGCCTTCATGACGGAGCTGATGACGCTCTTGATGGCGCTGAACGCCTTCTTCAGGACCTTCTGCATCGTCTTCGAGCGCAGCGCCATGTCGACGATGGCCTCGATGAGCGGCATGAAGAGTTCGAGCAGGCGGATGAGGAAGTTGCCCTTCATGGACTTGTTGAGCTTGTCCTGGCCCTTGGCGGCCTTGCCCGCGCCGGACTCGTACTTGGCGAGCTTGCCGCCGGCGGACTGGGCGGTCGAGCCGGCCTTCTTCATGGCCCGCTCGGCCTGGTCGGACGCGGTCTTCAGGTTCCTGAGCTGGGTGCCGGCGCCCTGGGCGTTCGTACGCAGCGTCCTGAGCTGACCGGACGCGGACCGCCCGGCGTCACCGACCTTCTTGACCGAGCCGCCGGTGCCGGACGCCTGGGACTTGAAGCGGCCGAGGGCGGTCGAGGCGTTCTTGAGGCTCTTGACGAGAGACATGGGAGTACCTCCTTTCTGGGTGGGTGGGGATCAGCCGCCGGTGGCCTGGCCGATCTGCTGGTCGAGGCTGCGGATGGAGCCCTGGAGGCCCTCGAACTTCTCCCGCAGGGTCCCGGCCTCTCTGGCGAGGTTGCCCATCGCGTCGGCCGTGTTGCCGAGCTGGGTGTCCGTGGGCAGCTTGGTGGGCTGGAACTGGTCCAGCTCCTTGTTGAGCTTCTCGAGCCCCTCGGCGATCTTCTCCAGCTTCCTGGCGTTGACCTTCTTGATGGCGTCGCCCACCAGACCGAGGACGATCACCGCCTTGTCGGCCTTGGCCTTGTTCGGCAGCCGCTTGAACGAGTTCAGGAACGAGGGCGCCTTCGCCTCGAACCTCTCCACCTGCGGATTCAGCTTCTCGAGCGCCTTGGCCAGCGTCTCGGCCTGCTGAGCGTTGGCCGGGTCGCCCACGAGGTCGGCGACGCTGGTGCCGCCGTTGGCGATCCGCCGCTCGCGCTGTTCGACGACGGTGCGGTCCTGAAGCCTGACCTGGCCGTTCTCGTCGAAGGCGAGGATCCGGCCGCCGCGGCTGAAGAGCTGCTGCACCCACCGTTGGAAGTCGGTGAACTTGGTGGCGAGGAGAAGACCGAGGACGGGAAGGACGAACCCGATCACGGCGGCGACGAAGTAGGGGACGTACGTCTTCCAGTCCGTGTTCTCCTTGATCTTCTCGAATCCGGCCGCGAAGCCGCCGAGGCCGGCGGCCTCCAGCCACTCCGTGACCGGGTGCTTCACCAGCTCCTTGTGCATGTCGTCGATCTTGGTGATGAACTCCGTCGGCAGGTGCCGCTCGGTGAGGATCTTCGGTTCCTGCTCGATGAGCGAGTGCTTGAACCGGGAGATGGACACCATGGCGTCCTCGGGGATGGGCGCCGGCTTCTTGCCCTTGGCCTCCTCCTCCTTCTGCTTCTTCTTCTGCTCCTCGGTCGGTTTCTCGATGTCCAGGTTGGGAACTCTGACCGGGTTGTCCTTGGGGATCTTGCCCTCGAGCGCGTCGAGTTTGGCCAGGACGTCCTTGATCGTGGGGTCTGCCATGGATGGCTCCGCTTCCGGCCGTGTCGGCCAAGCACCGAAAAGCCCCCGCCGGTCGCGGCGAGGGCTCGTTCGTGGGGCGGCGTGTGACGGTCAGGCGTCGGTGTCCCGGCGGGGGGTGCGTCGCGTCGTCGCGAGGGCGTCGTTCCAGCCGGCGGCGTACGCGACGGTCTCGCGGCGGGAGACCTCGGCGTACAGGGTGCCGAGCAGGGCTCTCTTGTCGAGGGCGACGGGTCCGTCGAGGAGCTGGCGGAGGCGGTCCTGGAGAGGGATGTGCGCTCGCGATGCCTCGCCCGGTTGAGTCATGGACGCCTGCCTTCCTTTGCTTGCCCGTGCGTGCGTGGCGGCGCCGCGTGCGTCTGGAGAGCGGGGGCACCACGTGTTCGAACTACTGTGCGAACAGAGTGTGGAACATCTGTTCGAGGTTTGTCGAGCGAGATGAGACTGACGGCGTGTCTTCTCGTCAGGTTCCCGATCGAGTTGGCCGTGAACGAAACGAAAGTTCGACCGGGTAATCTGGAGGGCGCTCTCTCGGATCCGACCACTCCGGGACGGCGGGAGGGGCGCGAGGGGCGCGCGGGGACCCCAGGGGGCTGGAAGGCAGTACTGACACATGGACACCGAGCCGGACGCCGACCGGCGGGAGCGGGTGGTCGACTGGCTCGCGTCCCATCCCGACCTGCCCCACCTCTTCGCACGGCTCTCCGAGCTCGTCCACGTCCTCGGGCACGCCCCCGAGGAGCTCGTCGTGATCCCCCGGTCCGAGATCGACCGCAGGGAGACCACCGCCTTCACCTCCGGCTGGGCCGAGGCCGTCTCCGACGAACTCCCGCGCATCCGGAGGGAGTACGAGCGCCGCGTCGCCGACGCGTACGCCCAGGGGCAGAGCGACGGCCGGGGCATCAGGCGGCCGCAGCGCCGCACGGACACCGGCCCGCAGGACGGCGCCCGGGTCATCGCCCTGCCCTTCGCCCGGCTCCTCGAACCGCCCGCCGCCGTCGTCGAGGCGGAGGAGCGGGTGCGCCGGGAGCGCGAGCTGTTCGAACAGAGCTCCGCACCGGAGACCGAGTCCGCGTACGGCGACGAGGACGGGTTCAACGGGTTCAAGGACGAGAGCGGGTTCGAGGGCGGGTACGGGGGCGAGCCCGAGCCCGAGCACGGCAAGGAGCCGGCGCCCGACAGGGCACCCCCGGACGCCCTCGTCACGGCCCAGGAGGGCCGCACCCGGCGCAACGCGCAGCCCGTACGGAAGGTCGTACGGGGCAAGGGCGGCCGCCCGATCGTCCCGCCGCTCTCCCACGTCCCCGTCCAGCAGGGCGGCACCGGCGAACGCCGGGACGCCGAGCCCCGCAGGACCCGCCGGCTCTCCGAGCGCGCCAAGGCGCTGGAGGAGGAGCTGGCCGCCGAGCGCACCCAGGAAGCACCTCCGGAGTCCGCCCCCTGACGGGAACGGACTCCGGGAGGGGTGGCGCGGACGGGAAGGCCCGGAGCGCCGGGATCACTGGGAATGTCGGGAGGGTCAGCCGAAGAAGCGGGCCAGTTGGCCGGGGGAGACGGCCGGGGGCTCCTCCCCGTTCGCCGGGGCGGAATCCGCCCCGCCCGTCCCGTCCCCGCCCCGGCCCTCGTCCTCGTCCTCCGTGGTCCCCGGGCGCGGGACCGGCTTCGGGAACTCGGGCGGATCGCTGTCCTCCGCGCTGTTGACGCAGGTGAACATCCAGTTGGCGACGGCCAGGTGGTCCACCGTCGCCGCCAGGAGGTGGTCGGTGACCGACCACTCGGCCGACTCGCCGTGGACGTGGCGCTGGAGCGCGCTCTCCCGCGGCAGGTGCTTGATCAGCACCAGCAGCCGCCGGCTGGACAGCTCGCCCCGGTGCCAGTCCAGGATGTCGGTCCCGTAGTAGCGGATCAGGTCCGCCTCAAGGGCCTCGGCGTGTTCGTCGACGAACTCGACGAGGCTCAGTCTTCCCCCAGGCCGAGCCCGGTCTCCTGGCCGTACGCCTCCAGGATGGCGGCGATGTCCTGCATGGTGACCTCGTGATCCTCGAAGCGGGCGAACTGCTCCGCGCCCATGAGGAGCGCCAGCAGGCCGTCCACGTCGTTGTCGTCGAGCTTGCGCAGGCCCTTCGCGGTCGAGCGGGACAGCTCCGTGGGCAGGGTGAAGGTGTCGCCGTCCAGCTCGAAGGACCAGGAGCGGCCGCGGCCCTCCTGGCGCTGGGCGCGGGCGGCGTTGACGTCGAAACGGGCCATGGTGATGCGTACTCCTTGATCGGATGCGTACGGAGGAGGAGAAGGAGAAGAAGGGGGCGGGGCGGGACGGCGGGGGTGCCGCCGTCCCGCCCCGGGCCGGATCAGGCCGTGGCGCCGTACTGGTTGTCCTTCATGAGGAAGGTCGCCAGCGGCTTGCCGTCGCCGTTCGACATCGCGGTGAAGGTGATGCCCAGGGTGGACGCCGCCTTGCGGGCCAGCTTGATGTCGTCGGAGGCGGTGACCTGGCCGCGCGGGATGATGAAGCGGTACGTGACCGCGGTGCCGCCGACCTTGACGTCGGTGAACTCCAGGCCGAGGGCGCGGACGTCCGCGTACGGACGCTCGGCGATCTCGTACTTGTACGTGTCGGTCGACGCGGCCGGCTCCGGCTTGACCTCGCCGCCGCCCATGAAGAACGGCAGCGTGTCCTCGTTGAACTGGAGCATCGAGAACTTCAGCGAGAGGTCACGGCTGGAGTAGATGAAGTGCACCGGGGAGACCGACTGCCAGGTGTCGATCGGCTCCAGCTTGTCCTTCTTGGAGAAGGTCACGCCGTCGCCGGTGGTGTAGCCGAGGTTCGTCCAGGTCGCGGCGGCCCAGTCGGTGGCCGGGTCGGCGCCGAAGGACGGAAGGCTGGAGCCGGCGGTGGCCACGAAGAGCTTGCCGGTACCGGCGACGCGGATCTCGGCGGAGTTGTTTCCTGCCATGGTGGGTTTCTCCTTGTGTGGGTGAGAGCACCGCGCCCGGGCGAAGGGAAGGGACCCGGGTACGGCAAAGGCCCCGCCGGACGGCAGGGCCTGGTCTGTGGGGCCGGACGGGACGGGACGGGGTCCGGCGGGGCGTCAGGAGACGCCGGGGAAGGTGTCGGCGGGGCGTCGGAGGACGCCGGGGAAGGTGTCGGAGGACGCCGAGCGGGCGTCAGAAGACGCCGAGGGAGAGGCGCAGCACGCAGAGGTAGCGGTTGGCGCCCCGGTAGAGGTAGTCGGGCAGCCAGCGCGGCCCGTCCTGCTCCTCCACGTCGTGGACGGCGTAGCCGCCGATCACCTTGCCGAGGGTGGCGAGCAGCGCGCGCCGGGCGCCGTTGGCGAGGACGTGGGCGGCCTCCTTGGTGGGGCCGTACACCTCGAACTCGATCAGCGGCATGTCGACGTGCAGATCGCCGATCCAGGCGCCGCCACGGCGGTTGACGAGGACGGCGGCCTGGGTGCCGTCGAACCCGGCGGGCGGGTGGACGGCGAGCACCGCCCCGGCCAGTGCCGGGTCGGCCTTGAGGACGTCGACGACCAGCTTCTCGACGTCCGGGAACGCACTCGGGGGAGTGGTCATGACGGTTTCTCCTCGGGAGAGGGGCGGTGGGATGGGCGGGAGGGGTGCGGGGGGTGAGGGGGCCGTCCGGGGGCTCCGGCGGGAGGGGGAGGGGCACGGAGCCCGCCCCGGACGGCGGACGGCGGAGCCGCGTCCCGACCAGCGGGCGCAGCTCCGCCGCTGCACCAACTGTGACAGAGAGCGTGCGCGCACGCAACTAACTCGGTGTCCATCGCCCAAGAAATCTCGCGAGAGGGCCACAGGGCCGTCCTGACCTGCGGCGATACCTATCGGATCGCCCGCACCGGCGGATAGGTTGGCCCTCCCGATCCCCGAGGAGCCGCCCGTGTCCGCCGCCCGCCCCCGCCTGCTCTACGTCACCGACCTCGCCTACCCGGCGCGCGGGCGCCGCTACTGCGACGAGGACATCGACCTCACCGCCCGGCTCCGCGCCTCCTTCGACCTCGCCCTCTGCCACCCGCGCGACGCCGCCGCCCTCATGGACGCCTTCGACGCCGTCGTCGTCCGCAACAGCGGCCCGGTCCTGCACTTCCAGGAGGCGTACGACCACTTCCGCGAGCGCGCCACCGCCCTCGGCACCCGCGTCTACAACCCGCTCCACGGCCGCGCCGACATGGCCGGCAAGCAGTACGTCCTCGACCTCACCGCCGAGGGCCACCCCGTCATCCCCACCGTCGACCGCCCCGAGGACCTCCACCTCCTCCCCGGGACCGAGCTGTACGCGGTCAAGCCCAAGGCCGGCGCCGACTCCATAGGGCTGCGCTTCCTCCCGTACGGGGAACTCGCCGGCCTCGAACTCGACGGGAGCCTCCTCGTCCAGCCGCGGATCGACTTCGCGTACGAGGTCTCCTTCGTCTTCGTCGACGACCTCTTCCAGTACGCGCTGTACGCCCCCGACCCCGAGCGCCGCTGGGTCCTGGAGCCGTACGAGCCCACCGCGGCCGACCTCGCCTTCGCCCGCCGCTTCATCGACTGGAACACGCTCCGCCACGGCGTCCAGCGCGTCGACGCCTGCCGCGCCCCGGACGGCGAACTCCTCCTGGTGGAGCTGGAGGACCTCAACCCGTACCTCTCGCTCGACCGCGTCGGCGAGCCCGTCCGCGCACGCTTCACCGAGACCCTGACGGACTCGCTCCACGCCTTCCTGAAGGCGTGAAAGACGAAGCGCCCCGTGTCCGATGACGGACACGGGGCGCTTCGTCTTGCGGCTGTGCGATCAGGCGGTGCGGGGGCGGCGGCGGGCCGCCCGCTCCGCCGCGAAGACGTCCTCCAGGCGGAAGAGCTGGGCCCGGCCCGCCCGGCCCGCGGCCCGCAGGTGGCCCAGCTGGACCCACTTGCGGATGGTCGAGGGCGCGACCCCCGCCTCCTCGGCGGCGAGCGGTCCCGGGATCAGGGCCGGCAGGTGGGGCGAGCTCAGCATGAGGTCTCCTTCGTGTCGTCCATCGCCGCCTCGATCTCGTCCGTACGGGCTCCGGAGGCGTCGGCCAGTTCACGCCACTCGTCCTCCCGCCACAGGTGCCGGTAGGCGGGGTCGTCCTGGCAGCCGCACACCGGATCGGCGCACACGCAGGCGGGGTTCACGCAGAGCACCGCCCGGCGGTCCGGGAAGGCGCGCAGCGAGACCGAGTCGCACCAGGGGCAGCGGCCGGCCACCCGCACCACGGTCTCCGCCTCGCCCAGGGTGCGGGCGCACCGGCGGGCCATCCGCCGGATCTCGTCCCGCACGTGACGGGCGAGGTCCGGGTGCGCGGCGATGCCGTCGAGGAGCCCGACGACCCGGCGCAGCCGGTCGGTCACCCCGGCCCGGGGCGGCCGGGGCAGCCCGAGGCGGGCGCACACGGCCTCCTCCAGCTCGACCACGCCGTCGGTGACGTCCCGGATGCAGTCGGAGACGTGCAGCCGGATCGGGGCGGCCCCGTGCCCCGGCACGGTGAGCCCGTGCCGCTGCTCCAGGAGCAGCGCCTCGCGCCGTTCCTGGCGAAGCAGTTCGCGGTCCCCGGGGTGCGGGGCGGCGGGCGCGGCCCCGGCAGGCGAGCGACGCCCGGGCGCCAACTCCTCGGCAAGCTCGGGAAACTGACGAACGAGCGCCCCGGCCCAGAGCACGACATCCTGCGCGACGGCCTGCGCGGCGCCTCGTACGACGTCCTGTGCGACGGTCTGCGCAGCGCCTCGTACGACGTCCTGCGTCACGGTCTGTGCGGCGCCTCGTACGACGTCCTGCGTCACGGTCTGTGCGGCGCCTCGTACGACGTCCTGCGTCACGGTCTGTGCGGCGCCTCGTACGACGTCCTGTGCGACGGTCTGTGCGGCGCCTCGTACGACGTCCTGTGCGACGGTCTGTGCGGCGCCTCGTACGACGCTCTGTGTGACGGTCTGAGCAGCGTCCCGTACGACGTCCTGCGCGGCGTTCAGTACGGCGCCCTGCGCAGCGTCTCGTACGACGTTCTGCGCGGCGTCCCGCGAGGCGGCCCCGCCGGCCTCGCCGCCAGCCCCGCCGGCGCTCCCCGTCATGCCGACTCCCCAACACTCGCCACGAGCGCCGCGTCGAGCTGCGCGGCGACCGCGCTCGCGTCGAGCGGCCGGAGGGCGGCGGGGGCCCGGAGGGGCGCGGGGGTCCGAAGGGAGGCAGGGGCCCGGAGGGGCGCGGGGGCCCGGAGGGGCGCGGGGGTCCGGAGGGAGGCAGGGGTCCGGGACGGGCGGGGCTTCACGGGGCGGCCGTTGCGCCAGAGGCGCCCCGCGCAGACGCCGTCGAACCAGCTTTCGGCGGGGGCGACGGCCTCCTCGCACTCGCGGCGGACGGGACAGGCGGCGCAGGCCCGCAGGGCGGGGGCCGCCTGCCGCTCGCGGCGGGCGAAGACGACGGACGGGGAGAGGCCGGCGCACGCGGCGGCGGCCTGCCATGGGGTCGGGTCGAGCTGGGACAAAACGGTTCTCTCCACGGTCCGAGGCCGCCGGCACGCCGAAGGACCCCGAGGGGGGCCTGGCGTCCAGGGGCCGGCGAGTGCGGCGGGCAGCAGACTCGCATGTTGCGTGCGAGCTCGCAACTAACGATGTGGAGGGTCTTCATCGATTCGACACGATTGCGTGCCCGAAAGCACGTAATTCCGTGCGCGCAAGCACGCTAGAGTAAGGGTCCCGGAGGGTGGGGATGATGTGATGAGGGAGCGGTAGAGCATGAACAGTCAAGGGCTCGACGAGTTCGCCGGCTGGGTCGAAGGTCTGATGAGGCGGCGCGGATACGACATCGACAGTCCGCGCGGCGGCGGCAAGTCCCGCATCGCCGACGAGGCCGGGGTGCACCGGGCCGCGGTGACCCGCCTGTTGCAGCGGCAGAGCATGCCCGACCTGGAGACCATGCGCCGCATCGCCCCGCTCCTCGGGGTCTCCGTCCGGGACATGCTGATCCGCTCCGGCCGGGTCACCCCCGAGGAGCTTCCCCTCGCGGCCGACCTGCTGCCGCCCACCGACTGGCAGCCCACCATGGAGGACTTCGCCCGCTGGCTCGGCGTCCCCGACGAGCGCATGGGCGTCTTCGTCAAGGTCGTCAGCCAGTTCCTGGAGCCCGACACGGCCACCGAACCCGAGGACTCCCGCCCCGACCACCATCACCGCCGCACCGCCCGCGACTGACCCCGGCGGCCCGGCCGCCCGGCGGTCCGGTCCGGCTCCGCGGCCTACCCCCGCCGCGGGGTCGGGCGGTCCGCGCGGGCCGAAGGGCGGCCCGGACGATCTTCCTCGCCGGGCCGGTGGTTTCCTTTTCTTTTGACCGCAGTCCGTGCGGTAGGTACGCTCATGCCTTGTGCCTGGGGTGTGCCTGGGCTCCTGTGCGTGTCCACAACCGCACGGCGAGTCCGCTAGGGGCCACCGTGATCCGCGCCCTTTCCGCGCTCTGCGGAGGGACCACCGGATCCGACACGCCCGACCGCGTGGGTCGGTGAATGTTCCAGGTTAGTAGTACTTACGGCACACAGAAACCGGAGAAGTAGTGCCTACGATCCAGCAGCTGGTCCGGAAGGGCCGGCAGGACAAGGTCGAGAAGAACAAGACGCCCGCTCTCGAGGGTTCGCCCCAGCGCCGTGGCGTCTGCACGCGTGTGTTCACGACCACCCCGAAGAAGCCGAACTCGGCCCTCCGTAAGGTCGCGCGTGTGCGTCTGACCAGCGGCATCGAGGTCACGGCCTACATCCCGGGTGAGGGGCACAACCTGCAGGAGCACTCGATCGTGCTCGTGCGCGGCGGCCGTGTGAAGGACCTGCCGGGTGTTCGTTACAAGATCATCCGCGGCTCCCTCGACACCCAGGGTGTCAAGAACCGCAAGCAGGCCCGCAGCCGCTACGGCGCCAAGAAGGAGAAGTAAGAATGCCTCGTAAGGGCCCCGCCCCGAAGCGCCCGGTCATCATCGACCCGGTCTACGGTTCTCCTCTTGTCACGTCGCTGATCAACAAGATCCTGCTCGACGGCAAGCGCTCCACCGCTGAGCGCATCGTCTACGGCGCCATGGAGGGCCTGCGCGAGAAGACCGGTGCTGACCCGGTCGTCACGCTGAAGCGCGCCCTCGAGAACGTCAAGCCGGCTCTTGAGGTCAAGTCCCGCCGTGTCGGTGGCGCCACCTACCAGGTGCCGATCGAGGTCAAGCCCGGTCGTGCCTCCACCCTCGCGCTGCGCTGGCTCGTCGGCTACTCCCGCGCCCGCCGCGAGAAGACCATGACCGAGCGCCTCATGAACGAGCTCCTGGACGCCTCCAACGGCCTGGGCGCTGCGGTCAAGAAGCGCGAGGACACGCACAAGATGGCCGAGTCCAACAAGGCCTTCGCGCACTACCGCTGGTAGTCGCAACCCCCATCGAGACCGAGAGAAGACTGAGCCGATATGGCTACCACTTCGCTTGACCTTGCCAAGGTGCGCAACATCGGCATCATGGCTCACATCGACGCGGGCAAGACGACCACCACCGAGCGGATCCTGTTCTACACCGGTGTCTCGTACAAGATCGGTGAAGTCCACGACGGCGCTGCCACGATGGACTGGATGGAGCAGGAGCAGGAGCGCGGCATCACGATCACGTCTGCCGCGACGACCTGCCACTGGCCGCTCGAGAATGTCGATCACACGATCAACATCATCGACACGCCGGGTCACGTCGACTTCACCGTCGAGGTGGAGCGTTCGCTGCGCGTGCTCGACGGTGCTGTGACCGTGTTCGACGGCGTGGCCGGCGTCGAGCCCCAGTCCGAGACCGTCTGGCGTCAGGCGGACCGCTACGGCGTTCCGCGCATCTGCTTCGTCAACAAGCTCGACCGGACCGGTGCCGACTTCTTCCGCTGCGTCAGCATGATCGTGGACCGCCTCGGCGCCACCCCGATCGTGATGCAGCTCCCGATCGGTGCCGAGGCCGACTTCGAGGGCGTCATCGACCTCGTGAAGATGAAGGCCCTCGTCTGGTCCGCCGAGGCCACCAAGGGCGAGATGTACGACATCGTCGACATCCCGGCCGACAAGGCCGAGCTCGCCGACGAGTACCGCGCCAAGCTGGTCGAGGCCGTCGCCGAGAACGACGAGGAGCTCATGGAGCTCTTCCTCGAGGGCGTCGAGCCCACCGAGGAGCAGCTCTACGCGGCGATCCGTCGTATCACCATCGCCTCCGGCAAGGGCGGCGAGACCACGGTCACCCCCGTGTTCTGTGGCACCGCGTTCAAGAACAAGGGCGTCCAGCCCCTGCTCGACGCTGTCGTCCGCTACCTGCCGTCGCCCCTGGACGTCGAGGCCATCGAGGGCCAGGACGTCAAGGACGCCGAGGTCGTCGTCCGGCGCAAGCCGTCCGACGACGAGCCGCTGGCCGCCCTCGCGTTCAAGATCGCGAGCGACCCGCACCTCGGCAAGCTCACCTTCGTCCGGATCTACTCCGGTCGCCTGGAGGCCGGCACCGCGGTGCTGAACTCCGTCAAGGGCAAGAAGGAGCGCATCGGCAAGATCTACCGCATGCACGCGAACAAGCGTGAGGAGATCGACTCGGTGGGCGCCGGCGACATCGTCGCCGTCATGGGCCTGAAGCAGACCACCACCGGTGAGACGCTGTGCGACGAGAAGAACCCGGTCATCCTGGAGTCCATGGACTTCCCGGCGCCGGTCATCCAGGTCGCGATCGAGCCCAAGTCCAAGGGTGACCAGGAGAAGCTGGGTGTCGCCATCCAGCGTCTCGCGGAGGAGGACCCCTCCTTCCAGGTGCACTCGGACGAGGAGACCGGCCAGACCATCATCGGTGGCATGGGCGAGCTCCACCTCGACATCCTCGTCGACCGCATGCGTCGCGAGTTCAAGGTCGAGGCGAACGTCGGCAAGCCGCAGGTCGCGTACCGCGAGACGATCCGCAAGGCCGTCGAGCGGCACGACTACACCCACAAGAAGCAGACCGGTGGTACCGGTCAGTTCGCCAAGGTGCAGATCGCGATCGAGCCCATCGAGGGCGGCGAGGCGTCGTACGAGTTCGTGAACAAGGTCACCGGTGGCCGCATCCCGAAGGAGTACATCCCTTCGGTCGACGCCGGTGCGCAGGAGGCCATGCAGTTCGGCATCCTGGCCGGCTACGAGATGACTGGCGTCCGCGTCATCCTTCTCGACGGTGGCTACCACGAGGTCGACTCCTCCGAGCTCGCGTTCAAGATCGCCGGCTCGCAGGCCTTCAAGGAGGCCGCGCGCAAGGCTTCCCCCGTGCTCCTTGAGCCGATGATGGCCGTCGAGGTCACCACGCCCGAGGACTACATGGGCGAGGTCATCGGCGACATCAACTCCCGCCGTGGCCAGATCCAGGCCATGGAGGAGCGTCACGGTGCCCGCATCGTGAAGGGCCTCGTGCCCCTGTCGGAGATGTTCGGCTACGTCGGCGACCTCCGCAGCAAGACCTCGGGTCGCGCAAGCTACTCGATGCAGTTCGACTCCTACGCCGAGGTTCCGCGGAACGTCGCCGAGGAGATCATCGCGAAGGCCAAGGGCGAGTAACGCGACCGCGTTCAACGCACCGCGTCCACACGCTTTAGGCTTGACACCGACCGGTGGGGGGCCGTCCCGAGAGGGATACCCCCTGCCGGGCGGCACCCCAGCAAAGATCACCTGGCGCCGATGAAGCAAGGCGTTCAGAACCACTCCACAGGAGGACCCCAGTGGCGAAGGCGAAGTTCGAGCGGACTAAGCCGCACGTCAACATCGGCACCATCGGTCACATCGACCACGGTAAGACGACCCTCACGGCCGCCATTACCAAGGTGCTGCACGACGCGTACCCGGACCTGAACGAGGCCTCGGCCTTCGACCAGATCGACAAGGCTCCCGAGGAGCGCCAGCGCGGTATCACGATCTCGATCGCGCACGTCGAGTACCAGACCGAGTCGCGTCACTACGCGCACGTCGACTGCCCCGGTCACGCGGACTACATCAAGAACATGATCACCGGTGCCGCGCAGATGGACGGCGCCATCCTCGTGGTCGCCGCCACCGACGGCCCGATGCCGCAGACCAAGGAGCACGTGCTCCTGGCCCGCCAGGTCGGCGTTCCGTACATCGTCGTCGCCCTGAACAAGGCCGACATGGTGGACGACGAGGAGATCCTGGAGCTCGTCGAGCTCGAGGTCCGTGAGCTCCTCTCCGAGTACGAGTTCCCGGGCGACGACCTTCCGGTCGTCCGCGTCTCGGCGCTCAAGGCGCTCGAGGGCGACAAGGAGTGGGGCGAGAAGCTCCTCGGCCTCATGAAGGCCGTGGACGAGTCCATCCCGCAGCCCGAGCGTGACGTCGACAAGCCGTTCCTGATGCCGATCGAGGACGTCTTCACGATCACCGGTCGTGGCACCGTCGTCACCGGTCGTATCGAGCGCGGCATCCTCAAGGTCAACGAGACCGTCGACATCATCGGCATCAAGACCGAGAAGACCACCACCACGGTCACCGGTATCGAGATGTTCCGCAAGCTGCTCGACGAGGGCCAGGCCGGTGAGAACGTCGGTCTGCTCCTCCGTGGCATCAAGCGCGAGGATGTCGAGCGCGGCCAGGTCATCATCAAGCCCGGCTCGGTCACGCCGCACACCTCCTTCGAGGCCCAGGCGTACATCCTGTCGAAGGACGAGGGTGGCCGTCACACCCCGTTCTTCAACAACTACCGCCCGCAGTTCTACTTCCGTACCACGGACGTGACCGGCGTCGTGACCCTCCCCGAGGGCACCGAGATGGTCATGCCGGGCGACAACACCGCCATGAGCGTTGAGCTGATCCAGCCCATCGCCATGGAGGAGGGCCTCAAGTTCGCCATCCGTGAGGGTGGCCGGACCGTCGGCGCCGGCCAGGTCGTCAAGATCAACGCCTGATCTTGAACTGACCTGGTAGCTCGCACGAGCTGCTAGCAGTGAGGGAAGGCCCCGCACCGAGAGGTGCGGGGCCTTCTCGCGTTCCCGGAGCGGTTCTTCGGCGCGGCCGGGGGGCTCTACGGCCTCCAGGACCAGAGCCGCCCGTCCGCGCCGAGCCCCACCACCGTCACCCCGCGCGCGCCCACGTGGAGCGCCGCCGCCACCGCCGCCGGGCCCTGTGCGCGCGTACGCAGCCTCCCGCCGGCCCGGACGCACAGCCGCCCCTCGGCGTCCGCCCCCAGCAGCACCGTGCCCAGCGCGGCCGAGCGCGCCGCCCGCACCTCCCCGTAGCCGTCCAGGCCCGCGTCGGCGCCGTCCGGGCCCACCAGCCGCGCCGAGGCCGGCGCCCGGTGGTAGAGCCCGCCGCCCGCGCTCGCCACCGTCGAACCCGACAGCGGCAGCCGCCCCGGCGCCTCCCGGCCGTCCACCCAGTGCCGTACGGACTCCGTGCCCGCCGCGTACAGGTGGGTGCGCCCCGCCGCGTCCAGCGAGACGGCGAGGCCGTCCTGCACCACCGCGTCCCCCGGCAGCGCCCGCCACGGGCCCCACGCGCCGTCCGGCTCGCGGACCCGCTCGGCGACGCCCCTCGCCGCGTTCCGCACGTACAGCCGGACCCGCCCGTCCGGGGCCGCCATCGCCACCGGCGCGCCGAGGCGGCGGCTGCGGTCCGCCCCGCGGTCCGGGGTGCCGAGCCCCCGCCAGGCCAGGAACGGGCCGCCGGGGGAGCGCTGCTCCAGCAGGACCACCTCCCGCCGGTTCGGCCCGCCGCGCCCTTCCAGGGCCGCGAACCGCACCCCGAAGAGCAGCACCCGCCCGTCCGGCAGCACCGCCGAACCCAGGGCGGGCGCCAGCGGGCCGCCGCCCAGGTCCTCGGGCCCGCCCCACACCCCGGGCGCCGTCTCCCGCCGGCGCACCGCGCGCAGCCCCAGCACCCCGTAGGCAGCGAGCCGCCCGTCCGGCTCCTCGGCGAGCGCAGGGGCGGCGCCCGGCCAGCGGTGGTGGGTGGAGCGGACCCAGCCCTTGCGGTTGGTCAGCGGCCGGTCGCCGCCGACGCCGTAGTCGCCGCACCCCGAGGGGTTCCCGCACGCCCACGACGGATCGCCGCCGTACGGCACGAGCCGGGCCGCCTTGCCCGCCAGCACCCCGGGCGGCAGGTTCTTCGGCCAGTGCCGGTTGTAGTAGCCGCGGAAGGCGGTCGCCGTGAAGACCGGGACCGGCGCCCCGCCGCGTACCTCCTCCGCCACCCAGCGCACCAGCGCCGCCCAGCCGAAACAGGCCGCCGCCGTGTGGTCCCCGTGGTCCGAGAAGCCCGGCTGCTCGGAGTTCCGGCGGCGGGTCGCCTCGTCGCCCGGCTGCGCATCCGGGTCCGGGTCCAGGGTGTGCACCACGGTCGGCCGGTAGCGCCGCAGCAGCCCGGTCAGGGCCGCCACCAGACCCTCGTGGTCGTACGGCCCCGGGCGCGCGGCCGGCGAGCCCGCCGAGCGGTGCGCGGACAGCTCCAGGCCCCGGTCCTCCCACAGCGCGGGCAGCGCCATGTACCGGCGCGGGGTGTGCATGGGCAGGTCGAGGAAGACCAGCTCCACCCGGCGCCCGCCGTGCGCCAGGACCGCCCGCTCGGCCGTCCGGCCGCCGCCGAGCGCCAGCGCCTCGCGCCGCCAGGGCGCGAAGAGCGGCAGACCCAGCGCCGCCGCGTAGCTCTGCCGCAGGCCCTGGCGGCGTGCGGAGGAGTACGCGGCCCGGTCCGGGGGCGTCCTCGGCATCCCCGCGATCCGGTTGACGCCGTGGTGCTCGCCGGCCGTCACGTAGACGGAGACCACCGGCACCCCGTCGTCGAGCAGCCGCTGCGCGTCCGGGTTCATGAAGTACAGGTCGTCGTCCGGGTGCGCGACGATCTGGAGCAGCAGCGCCCGCCCCGGCTCCCCGCCCGCGAAGGGCTTGCCCGGCGCCGGGTCCGCCGCCGGGGAGCTCCGCCGAGGAGCGGGTACGGAACAGCCCGTGGCCAATGCCGTGGTCACGGCGGCGGCCAGCAGCGTACGGCGGGACGGTATGTGCACGGCGGACGGCCCTTCCCCCTGGATCGGTCCCTGGCTAGACGCCCTCCGCGGGGCCGGGGTTGCCCGCCCGGCGGGAGTCCGCCGCCGTCTCGCATGCCGGGACGGACGTGAATGCTTACTGGTGCGTGCATTCACCTGGATGTAACAGTGGGGCCTGCGGCGGTCCCAACAGGTGCGGGGGCGCGCGAGGACGCCGCCCGTCAATGGCTCGGCAACGGCGCCGAGCCCCGCACCGCTTCCCTGGTGCGCGCAGCCGCGCCAGAAGGGGGTACTCCGTGCCGTCCCAGCCCATCGCCGAGACCACCGCCGCCCGGTCCGCGCTCGACGCCCTGCGCGTCGAGATCGAGCACCGCAACCCGGCCCAGCCCGAGTTCCACCAGGCCGTCCACGAGGTCCTCGACAGCCTCGCGCCGGTGCTCGCCGCCCGCCCCGAGTACGCCGAGCCCGGCCTCCTGGAGCGGCTCGTCGAGCCCGAGCGCCAGATCATCTTCCGGGTGCCGTGGCAGGACGACCGGGGCCGCGTGCACGTCAACCGCGGCTACCGCGTCGAGTTCAACAGCGCGCTGGGCCCCTACAAGGGCGGTCTGCGCTTCCACCCCTCGGTGAACCTCGGCATCGTCAAGTTCCTCGGCTTCGAGCAGATCTTCAAGAACGCCCTCACCGGCCTCGGCATCGGCGGCGGCAAGGGCGGCAGCGACTTCGACCCGCACGGCCGCAGCGACGCCGAGGTCATGCGCTTCTGCCAGTCCTTCATGACCGAGCTGTACCGCCACCTCGGCGAGCACACCGACGTCCCCGCCGGTGACATCGGCGTCGGCGGGCGAGAGATCGGCTACCTCTTCGGCCAGTACCGGCGCATCACCAACCGCTGGGAGGCCGGCGTCCTCACCGGCAAGGGCACCGGCTGGGGCGGCTCCGCGATCCGCCCCGAGGCCACCGGCTACGGCAGCGTGCTCTTCGCCGCCGCCATGCTCCGCGAGCGCGGTGAGGACCTGGAGGGGCAGAGCGCCGTCGTCTCCGGCTCCGGGAACGTGGCGCTGTATACGATCGAGAAGCTCCTCGCCCTCGGCGCCAACCCGCTGACCTGCTCCGACTCCAGCGGCTACGTCTACGACGACAAGGGCATCGACCTCGACCTGCTCAAGCAGATCAAGGAGGTCGAGCGCGGTCGGGTCGCCGACTACGCCGAGCGGCGCGGCGCCTCCGCCCGCTTCGTGCCCGGCGGCCGGGTCTGGGAGGTCCCGGCCGACGTCGCCCTGCCGTCGGCGACGCAGAACGAGCTGGACGAGAACGACGCCGCCGCGCTGGTGCGCAACGGCGTGAAGGCGGTCGCCGAGGGCGCCAACATGCCCACCACCGCCGAGGCCGTCCACCTGCTCCAGCGGGCCGGCGTCGCCTTCGGCCCCGGCAAGGCGGCCAACGCGGGCGGGGTCGCGGTCAGCGCCCTGGAGATGGCCCAGAACCACTCCCGTACGTCCTGGTCCGCGGCCCGGGTCGAGGAGGAGCTGGCGGGGATCATGACGGACATCCACCGCACCTGCCACGAGACCGCCGAGCGGTACGGCGCCCCCGGCGACTACGTCACCGGCGCCAACATCGCCGGATTCGAGCGGGTCGCGGACGCGATGCTGGCGCAGGGCGTGATCTGACGCTCCGCCCCGACGAGCCCGGAGAGAACTTTCTCCGAAGATCTTTCCGGGCGATGTCGAGACCTCCCCGTCGGCTCCGACCGTAGGGTGACAGCGCGCCACCGGGGCGCGCGGGACGGGGAGGACGCCCGAGATGAAGTACGTCGCGATGATCTACGGGAACCAGGCCAAGTGGGACGCGTTCCCGGCCGAGGCGTGGCCCGAGGCGATCGCCCGCCAGGAGGCGTTCAACCGCAAGTACCGGGAGACCGGTGAGCTGATCGGCGCCTACGGCCTCGCCGACGCGGCCGCCGCCCAGCTGGTACGCCGCGAGGCCGGCGCTCCCGCCGTCACCGACGGCCCCTACCTGGAGACCAAGGAGTACCTGGCCAGCTTCTACCTCCTGGACTGCGACACCCCCGAGCGCGCCCAGCAGATCGCCGCCGACATGCCCTTCGCGGACACCGACCCGGTGGAACTCTGGCCGATCCTCCACGAGTCCGCGGCGGACGTGTGAGCGGGCCGCACTCCCACGCGGTCCCGCCGGCCGACGGGCGCCCGTCGGCCGGCGGGCGCCCGCCGAGCGAAGAGCCGGCCGGCTCGGGCCCGGTCGGTGCGGGCGCGGGTTCGGCCCGCGAGTCCGTCGGCTTCGAGGCGGTGCTGCGGGCCAGTGCGCCGCGGGTGCTCGGGGTGCTGGTGCGGCGGCACGGGGACTTCTACGGGTGCGAGGACGCGGTCCAGGAGGCGCTGATCGCGGCGGCTCGGCAGTGGCCCGAGCAGGGGGTGCCCGAGCGGCCGGGGAGCTGGCTGCTGACCGTCGCCCAGCGCAAGTACGTCGACCAGGTGCGCAGCGAGGCCGCGCGCCGGCGCCGCGAGGACACGGTCGCCCTCGCCACCCCGGCGGCGGAGCTGCTCGCGGCCGCCGCCGACGAGGCGGGGGAGGAGGCGGGCGACGACTCGCTCGCCCTGCTCTTCCTCTGCTGCCACCGGGACCTGTCGCCGCCCAGCCGGATCGCGCTCACCCTGCGCGCGGTCGGCGGCCTCACCACCGCGCAGATCGCCGCCGCGTTCCTGGTGCCGGAGGCGACGATGGCGCAGCGGATCAGCCGCGCCAAGCAGACCGTCCGGGCGGCGGGCGACGCGCTCGCCCTGCCGGAGGGGGAGGACCGGGCGCCCCGGCTCGCCGAGGTCCGGCACGTGCTGTACCTGGTCTTCAACGAGGGCTACACCGCGAGCGGCGGCGACGAGCTGACCGCGCCGGAGCTGTCGACGGAGGCGATCCGGCTGGCCCGGCTGCTGAACCGGCTCGTCCCCGAGGACACCGAGACGGCGGGCCTGCTGGCCCTGATGCTGCTCACCGACGCCCGCCGCCCGGCCCGCACGGGCCCGCACGGCGAGCTGGTCCCGCTGGCGGAGCAGGACCGCACCCGCTGGGACCCGGCCCTGCTGGCCGAGGGCGTCGGCCTGATCAGCCGCACCCTCCCGCGCGGCCGGGTGGGCCCGTACCAGATCCAGGCGGCGATCGCGGCGGTGCACGACGAGGCGGAGTCGGCGGAGACGACCGACTGGCCCCAGATCCTCGCCCTGTACGAGCTCCTGGAGCGGACGGGCCCCAACCCGATGGTCACCCTGAACCGGGCGGTGGCCGTCGCCATGGTGCAGGGTCCGCGGGCCGGCCTGGACCTGCTCGACACGCTGGCCGCCGACAAGCGCCTGGCCCGTCACCACCGGCTGCTGGCCACCCGGGCCCATCTGCTGGAGCTGTCCGGCGACCCCGGGGCCGCGGCGACCGCCTACCGCGAGGCCGCCCGCCGCACCACCAGCGCGCCGGAGCGCCGGCACCTCACGGAGCGCGCCCGCCGCCTCGGATGAGGGCCCGCCGCCCCTGCGCTTACCCGAACGTGACGTGGGGTACAGTCTTCGCCCCGATTGGCGGCCCGGAGGGGCGGTATGGCAGACTAGCGGGGTTGCTCGGTTGAGTGCCGATGCTGCGCGCCTCCCGTCGGGAGGACCGGAAGCGAGTCCCACAGTACTCGTCGCCCCTTCTCAGGGGCGGACGTACGGGAATCTTCCGGGAAGTGCCAGCGGGGTACCAGCCAGGCGCCCGGTGGGTGTTCACCCCCGTTCCGCGGTCTTCGGCCGCACCCCCTTGGTTGGGAAATCCTTCGGGACTTCTTCGTAGAGGGAGTGCGACACGCCCGACCGCGTGGGTCGGAGGAAGACGCGAACCCGCCGGGTTCCGGAGCGTTAAGACAAGACAGGACTACGGAGTAGCCATGGCGGGACAGAAGATCCGCATCCGGCTCAAGGCCTACGACCACGAGGTCATCGACTCCTCGGCGAAGAAGATCGTCGAGACGGTGACCCGCACTGGTGCGTCGGTCGCGGGCCCGGTGCCGCTGCCCACTGAGAAGAACGTGTACTGCGTCATCAAGTCGCCGCACAAGTACAAGGACTCGCGCGAGCACTTCGAGATGCGCACGCACAAGCGCCTCATCGACATTCTCGACCCCACGCCGAAGACCGTCGACTCGCTCATGCGTCTCGACCTGCCGGCCGGTGTCGACATCGAGATCAAGCTCTGAGGGCGCGCGAGATGGCTAAGAACATCAAGGGCATCCTGGGCGAGAAGCTCGGCATGACGCAGGTCTGGGACGAGAACAACCGGGTCGTCCCGGTGACCGTCGTCAAGGCCGGCCCGAATGTCGTGACCCAGGTGCGTACGAACGACGTCGACGGCTACGAGTCGGTCCAGATCGCCTTCGGCGAGATCGACCCGCGCAAGGTGAACAAGCCCCTCAAGGGCCACTTCGCCAAGGCCGACGTCACCCCGCGCCGTCACCTCGTCGAGCTGCGTACCGCTGACGCCAGCGAGTACACCCTCGGCCAGGAGATCACCGCCGAGGTCTTCGAGGCGGGCATCAAGGTCGACGTGACCGGCAAGAGCAAGGGCAAGGGCTTCGCCGGTGTCATGAAGCGCCACAACTTCCGTGGTGGCAAGGCATCCCACGGTGCCCACCGCGTGCACCGCAAGCCGGGTTCGATCGGTGGCTGCGCCACCCCGGGCCGCGTCTTCAAGGGCATGCGCATGGCCGGCCGCATGGGCAACGAGCGCGTGACCACCCAGAACCTGACCGTTCACGCCGTTGACGCGGAGAAGGGCCTGCTGCTCATCAAGGGCGCGGTTCCTGGTCCGAACGGCGGCCTCGTCCTGGTCCGCACCGCGGCCAAGGGGGCCTGAGGATATGAGCACCATTGACATTCTGTCGCCTTCCGGCGACAAGACCGGGACCGTCGAGCTCCCGGCCGAGATCTTCGAAGCCAAGATCAGCGTCCCGCTGATCCACCAGGTCGTCGTCGCGCAGCTGGCCGCCGCCCGTCAGGGCACGCACAAGGTCAAGACGCGTGGCGAGGTCCGCGGTGGTGGCAAGAAGCCTTACCGCCAGAAGGGCACCGGCCGCGCCCGTCAGGGTTCGACCCGCGCCCCGCAGTTCGCCGGTGGTGGCGTCGTGCACGGTCCCGTGCCGCGTGACTACTCGCAGCGGACCCCGAAGAAGATGAAGGTCGCCGCCCTCCGCGGTGCCCTCTCCGACCGGGCGAACCACTCCCGCATCCACGTCGTCTCCGGCGTGGTCGAGGGTGCGGTCTCCACCAAGGCCGCCAAGACGCTGTTCGGCAAGATCTCGGAGCGCAAGAGCCTGCTCCTGGTCGTCGAGCGCGCCGACGAGGCCGCGTGGCTGTCCGCCCGCAACCTGCCCCAGGTGCACATCCTGGAGCCGGGCCAGCTGAACACGTACGACGTGATGCGATCCGACGACGTGGTCTTCACCCAGGCCGCCCTCGAGTCCTTCGTGTCTGGCCCCAAGGCCGACGACAACGAGGGGAACGAAGCCTGATGGCCGAGATCACCAGCAAGACCTTCACGGACCCGCGCGACGTCCTCGTCAAGCCGGTTGTCTCCGAGAAGAGCTACGCCCTGCTCGACGAGAACAAGTACACGTTCATCGTCGCGCCCGGCTCCAACAAGACCCAGATCAAGCAGGCCGTCGAAGCGGTCTTCTCGGTCAAGGTCACCGGGGTCAACACGATCAACCGCCAGGGCAAGCGCAAGCGCACCCGCACCGGTTTCGGCAAGCGCGCCAACACCAAGCGCGCCATCGTGACCCTTGCTGAGGGCAACCGAATCGACATCTTCGGCGGCCCGACCGCCTGACGGCGGTCGAGTCGTCCGATATCGGACGAGGACTGAGAAATGGGTATCCGCAAGTACAAGCCGACTACGCCGGGCCGTCGTGGCTCCTCCGTAGCCGACTTCGTCGAGATCACGCGGTCCACGCCGGAGAAGTCGCTGGTCCGCCCCCTGCACAGCAAGGGCGGCCGTAACAACACCGGCCGGATCACCGTTCGCCACCAGGGTGGTGGACACAAGCGCGCCTACCGCGTGATCGACTTCCGTCGTCACGACAAGGACGGCGTGCCGGCCAAGGTCGCTCACATCGAGTACGACCCGAACCGCACCGCGCGCATCGCGCTGCTCCACTACGCGGACGGCGAGAAGCGCTACATCATCGCTCCCAAGGGTCTGACGCAGGGTGACCGCGTCGAGAACGGCCCGGGCGCGGACATCAAGCCCGGCAACAACCTGGCTCTCCGCAACATCCCGGTCGGTACCACGATCCACGCGATCGAGCTCCGTCCCGGTGGCGGTGCCAAGTTCGCCCGCTCCGCCGGCGCCTCCGTGCAGCTGCTTGCGAAGGAGGGCACCATGGCCCACCTCCGCATGCCGTCCGGCGAGATCCGTCTGGTCGACGCCCGCTGCCGCGCCACCATCGGCGAGGTCGGCAACGCCGAGCAGTCGAACATCAACTGGGGCAAGGCCGGCCGCAAGCGCTGGCTGGGCGTTCGTCCGACCGTTCGCGGTGTGGCGATGAACCCGGTCGACCACCCGCACGGTGGTGGTGAGGGCAAGACCTCCGGTGGTCGCCACCCGGTCTCCCCGTGGGGTCAGAAGGAGGGTCGTACTCGCTCGCCGAAGAAGGCTTCGAGCAAGTACATCGTCCGCCGCCGCAAGACGAACAAGAAGCGCTAGGAGCGGGTTTAGATGCCGCGCAGTCTCAAGAAGGGACCCTTCGTCGACGGCCACCTCATCAAGAAGGTGGACGCTCAGAACGAGGCCGGTACCAAGAACGTCATCAAGACCTGGTCCCGTCGCTCCATGATCATCCCGGCGATGCTCGGGCACACGATCGCGGTGCACAACGGCAAGACCCACGTCCCGGTGTTCGTCACCGAGTCGATGGTCGGTCACAAGCTCGGCGAGTTCTCGCCGACGCGTACCTTCCGGGGCCACGTCAAGGACGACCGGAAGTCGAAGCGCCGCTAGTAGCGGATCGCATTCAGACACGTAAGTAACTGAGAGGGACAACCATGGAAGCCAGGGCCCAGGCGCGGTACATCCGCGTCACGCCCATGAAGGCCCGCCGCGTGGTGGACCTGATCCGTGGCATGGACGCCACGGAGGCTCAGGCTGTTCTGCGATTCGCTCCGCAGGCAGCCTCCGTGCCGGTCGGCAAGGTGCTCGACAGCGCCATTGCCAACGCCGCGCACAACTACGACCACACGGACGCCAACTCGCTGTTCATCAGCGAGGCGTTCGTCGACGAGGGCCCGACCCTGAAGCGGTTCCGTCCGCGTGCCCAGGGCCGTGCCTACCGGATCCGCAAGCGGACCAGCCACATCACCGTGGTCGTCAGCAGCAAGGAAGGAACCCGGTAATGGGCCAGAAGGTTAACCCGCATGGGTTCCGGCTCGGCATCACCACGGACTTCAAGTCCCGCTGGTACGCCGACAAGCTGTACAAGGACTACGTCAAGGAAGACGTCGCCATCCGCCGGATGCTGACGTCCGGCATGGAGCGCGCCGGCATCTCGAAGGTTGAGATCGAGCGCACCCGCGACCGCGTCCGCGTCGACATCCACACCGCTCGTCCGGGCATTGTCATCGGTCGCCGTGGCGCCGAGGCCGACAAGATCCGTGGCCAGCTGGAGAAGCTGACCGGCAAGCAGGTCCAGCTGAACATCCTCGAGGTCAAGAACCCCGAGGTGGACGCTCAGCTGGTGGCCCAGGCCGTCGCCGAGCAGCTCTCCTCCCGCGTCTCCTTCCGTCGGGCCATGCGTAAGAGCATGCAGTCCGCCATGAAGGCCGGCGCCAAGGGCATCAAGATCCAGTGTGGTGGCCGTCTCGGCGGCGCCGAGATGTCCCGCTCGGAGTTCTACCGCGAGGGTCGTGTGCCGCTGCACACGCTGCGCGCGAACGTCGAGTACGGCTTCTTCGAGGCCAAGACGACCTTCGGCCGCATCGGCGTGAAGGTCTGGATCTACAAGGGCGACGTCAAGAACATCGCCGAGGTCCGCGCCGAGAACGCTGCTGCCCGCGCGGGCAACCGCCCGGCCCGTGGCGGCGCTGACCGTCCGGCCGGCCGCGGTGGCCGCGGTGGCGAGCGTGGCGGTCGCGGTCGCAAGCCGCAGCAGGCTCCCGCCGCCGAGGCCCCCAAGGCCGAGGCCGCCGCCGCTCCGGCTGCTGAGAGCACCGGAACGGAGGCCTGACCGACATGCTGATCCCCCGTAGGGTCAAGCACCGCAAGCAGCACCACCCCAAGCGCTCGGGCATGAGCAAGGGTGGCACGCAGGTCGCGTTCGGCGAGTACGGCATTCAGGCCCTCACGCCGGCGTACGTGACCAACCGTCAGATCGAGGCCGCGCGTATCGCGATGACCCGCCACATCAAGCGTGGCGGCAAGGTCTGGATCAACATCTACCCGGACCGCCCGCTCACGAAGAAGCCTGCCGAGACCCGCATGGGTTCCGGTAAGGGTTCTCCGGAGTGGTGGATCGCGAACGTCAAGCCCGGTCGGGTGATGTTCGAGCTGTCCTACCCGAACGAGAAGATCGCGCGTGAGGCTCTGACTCGTGCGGCTCACAAGCTGCCGATGAAGTGCAAGATCGTTAAGCGCGAGGCAGGTGAGCTGTGATGTCGGCCGGTACCAAGGCGTCCGAGCTGCGCGAGCTGGGCAACGAGGAGCTTGTCGCCAAGCTCCGCGAGGCCAAGGAAGAGCTGTTCAACCTCCGCTTCCAGGCGGCGACGGGTCAGCTCGAGAACCACGGTCGCCTGCGGGCGGTCCGTAAGGACATCGCCCGGATCTACACCCTCATGCGAGAGCGTGAGCTCGGCATTGAGACGGTGGAGAACGCCTGATGAGCGAGAGCAACGTGACTGAGAAGACCGAGCGCAACGCTCGCAAGGTCCGCGAGGGCCTGGTCGTCAGCGACAAGATGGACAAGACCGTCGTCGTCGCCGTCGAGGACCGCGTCAAGCACGCGCTGTACGGCAAGGTCATCCGCCGTACCAACAAGCTCAAGGCTCACGACGAGCAGAACGCTGCCGGCATCGGCGACCGCGTCCTCCTGATGGAGACCCGGAAGCTGTCGTCGACGAAGCACTGGCGCGTCGTCGAGATCCTCGAGAAGGCCAAGTAATCCCTCCTAGGGGGACCCCCTAGGAACAGTTCCGCCAGGCTCGGCGGGGGACGCTGATCGACCAGCGTCCCCCGCCGGGAACCGGCAGACAATCAGGAGATAGACGTGATCCAGCAGGAGTCGCGACTTCGCGTCGCCGACAACACTGGTGCCAAGGAGATCCTTTGCATCCGTGTTCTCGGTGGCTCGGGTCGCCGCTACGCGGGCATCGGTGACGTCATCGTCGCCACCGTCAAGGACGCGATCCCCGGTGGCAACGTGAAGAAGGGTGACGTCGTCAAGGCGGTCATCGTTCGCACCGTCAAGGAGCGCCGCCGCCAGGACGGCTCGTACATCCGCTTCGACGAGAACGCCGCTGTCATTCTCAAGAACGACGGCGACCCTCGTGGCACCCGTATCTTCGGCCCGGTCGGCCGTGAGCTGCGCGAGAAGAAGTTCATGAAGATCATCTCGCTCGCGCCGGAGGTGCTGTAAGCATGAAGATCAAGAAGGGCGACCTGGTCCAGGTCATCACCGGCAAGGACAAGGGCAAGCAGGGCAAGGTCATCGCGGCCTACCCCGCCGACTCCCGTGTCCTGGTCGAGGGTGTCAACCGGGTCAAGAAGCACACGAAGGCCGGCCCGAACCAGGCCGGCGGCATCGTGACCACCGAGGCTCCGGTCCACGTCTCCAACGTCCAGCTGGTCGTGGAGAAGGACGGCGCCAAGGTCGTCACGCGTGTCGGTTACCGCTTCGACGACGAGGGCAACAAGATCCGCGTTGCCAAGCGGACGGGTGAGGACATCTGATGGCTACCACCACTCCGCGTCTCAAGACGAAGTACCGCGAGGAGATCGCGGGCAAGCTGCGCGACGAGTTCTCGTACGAGAACGTCATGCAGATCCCCGGCCTCGTGAAGATCGTGGTCAACATGGGTGTCGGCGACGCCGCCCGTGACTCGAAGCTGATCGAGGGCGCGATCCGCGACCTCACCACGATCACCGGCCAGAAGCCGGCCGTCACCAAGGCCCGCAAGTCCATCGCGCAGTTCAAGCTGCGCGAGGGCCAGCCGATCGGTGCCCACGTCACCCTCCGCGGTGACCGCATGTGGGAGTTCCTGGACCGTACGCTGTCGCTCGCGCTGCCGCGCATCCGCGACTTCCGCGGCCTGTCGCCGAAGCAGTTCGACGGCCGTGGCAACTACACCTTCGGTCTCACGGAGCAGGTCATGTTCCACGAGATCGACCAGGACAAGATCGACCGTACCCGGGGTATGGACATCACCGTGGTCACCACGGCGACCAACGACGCTGAGGGCCGTGCGCTCCTTCGTCACCTCGGCTTCCCGTTCAAGGAGGCGTAAGCGAGATGGCGAAGAAGGCTCTCATCGCGAAGGCTGCCCGCAAGCCCAAGTTCGGCGTGCGTGGCTACACGCGCTGCCAGCGCTGTGGTCGTCCCCACTCCGTGTACCGCAAGTTCGGCCTGTGCCGCGTGTGCCTCCGTGAGATGGCTCACCGTGGCGAGCTGCCGGGCGTGACCAAGAGCTCCTGGTAATTCCCCTTCGCCCATTGGGCGTTGGCGAATGACCGGAGTCTCTCGGTAGGCATTGGGTTGGCGGACTCCTGTCCCCGCATGGCTTAGGCTAGTGGGGTTGGGCGTCCGCCGCCCTTACGACTTACTACGCCGTAGGTCCCCCGCACCGCACCCGCCCCGTCTCGGATCGGGGAGAGGGATGGTGCACCAGGAAACCCCGGCGAGAGAGGCCGAAGGCCAATTCATGACCATGACTGATCCGATCGCAGACATGCTCACGCGTCTGCGTAACGCGAACTCGGCGTACCACGACACCGTGACGATGCCGCACAGCAAGATCAAGTCGCACATCGCGGAAATCCTCCAGCAGGAGGGCTTCATCACCGGCTGGAAGGTCGAGGACGCCGAGGTCGGCAAGAACCTCGTCGTCGACCTGAAGTTCGGTCCGAACCGTGAGCGCTCCATCGCGGGCATCAAGCGGATCTCGAAGCCGGGCCTCCGGGTTTACGCGAAGTCCACCAACCTGCCGAAGGTCCTCGGCGGCCTGGGCGTGGCGATCATCTCCACGTCCCACGGTCTCCTGACCGGCCAGCAGGCGCAGAAGAAGGGCGTGGGTGGGGAAGTCCTCGCCTACGTCTGGTAGTCGGGAACGGAGGAATAGCAATGTCGCGAATCGGCAAGCTCCCCATCACGGTTCCCGCCGGCGTGGACGTCACCATCGAGGGCCGCACGGTCACGGTGAAGGGTTCCAAGGGCACCCTGACCCACACCGTCGCCGCGCCGATCGAGATCGTTAAGGGCGAGGACGGCGTTCTGAACGTCACCCGTCCGAACGACGAGCGTCAGAACAAGGCCCTCCACGGCCTGTCCCGCACGCTGGTGGCCAACATGATCACCGGTGTGACCGCGGGGTACGTCAAGGCGCTCGAGATCAGCGGTGTCGGTTACCGCGTGGCCGCGAAGGGCTCCGGTCTGGAGTTCCAGCTCGGCTACAGCCACCCGATCCTTATCGAGGCGCCCGACGGCATCTCGTTCAAGGTCGAGTCGCCGACCAAGTTCTCGGTCGAGGGCATCGACAAGCAGAAGGTCGGCGAGGTCGCCGCGAACATCCGCAAGCTGCGGAAGCCCGACCCGTACAAGGCCAAGGGCGTCAAGTACGCGGGCGAGGTCATCCGCCGCAAGGTCGGAAAGGCTGGTAAGTAAGCCATGGCATACGGTGTCAAGATCGCCAAGGGCGACGCTTACAAGCGCGCCGCGAAGGCGCGTCGTCACCTGCGCATCCGCAAGAGCGTGTCGGGTACGGCGGAGCGTCCGCGCCTCGTCGTGACGCGTTCCAACCGCGGCATCACCGCGCAGGTCATCGATGACCTGAAGGGCCACACCGTGGCGTCGGCGTCCCACCTGGACGCCTCCGTCCGCGGCGGCGAGGGCTCCAAGTCCTCGCAGGCCCAGCAGGTCGGCGCCCTGGTCGCCGAGCGCGCCAAGGCCGCCGGTGTCGAGGCCGTCGTGTTCGACCGTGGTGGCAACAGGTACGCCGGGCGCATTGCCGCTCTGGCTGACGCCGCCCGCGAAGCCGGGCTGAAGTTCTAAGCCCCGGTTCCGGGACTAACGGACGTAACAGAGAGAGGTAATCCAATGGCTGGACCCCAGCGCCGCGGCAGCGGTGCCGGTGGCGGCGAGCGGCGGGACCGGAAGGGCCGCGACGGTGGCGCTGCCGCCGCCGAGAAGACCGCGTACGTTGAGCGCGTAGTCGCGATCAACCGCGTCGCCAAGGTTGTCAAGGGTGGTCGTCGTTTCAGCTTCACCGCGCTGGTCGTGGTGGGCGACGGTGACGGCACCGTCGGTGTCGGTTACGGCAAGGCCAAGGAGGTGCCGGCCGCCATCGCCAAGGGTGTTGAGGAGGCCAAGAAGCACTTCTTCAAGGTCCCCCGTATCCAGGGCACCATCCCGCACCCCATCCAGGGTGAGAAGGCCGCGGGCGTCGTCCTGCTCAAGCCGGCTTCCCCCGGTACCGGTGTTATCGCCGGTGGCCCGGTGCGCGCCGTGCTCGAGTGCGCCGGCGTTCACGACATCCTGTCGAAGTCCCTCGGCTCCGACAACGCGATCAACATCGTGCACGCGACCGTGGAGGCCCTCAAGGGCCTGCAGCGTCCCGAGGAGATCGCGGCTCGCCGTGGTCTGCCCCTCGAGGACGTCGCCCCCGCGGCTCTGCTCCGTGCGCGTGCGGGAGCGGGTGCGTAATGGCTCGCCTCAAGATCACGCAGACGAAGTCGTACATCGGTAGCAAGCAGAACCACCGCGACACGCTGCGTTCGCTCGGGCTCAAGCGCCTGAACGACGTGGTCGTCAAGGAGGACCGCCCCGAGTTCCGCGGAATGGTGCACACCGTCCGCCACCTCGTGACGGTTGAGGAGGTCGACTGATCATGGCGGAGAACAACCCGCTCAAGATCCACAACCTCCGTCCCGCCCCGGGCGCCAAGACCGCCAAGACCCGTGTCGGTCGTGGTGAGGCGTCGAAGGGTAAGACGGCCGGTCGTGGTACCAAGGGCACCAAGGCCCGTTACCAGGTTCCGGAGCGCTTCGAGGGTGGCCAGATGCCCCTCCACATGCGTCTCCCGAAGCTCAAGGGCTTCAAGAACCCGTTCCGCACCGAGTACCAGGTCGTGAACCTGGACAAGCTGGCCGCGCTCTACCCGCAGGGTGGCGAGGTCACGGTGGCCGATCTGGTCGCCAAGGGTGCGGTTCGTAAGAACCAGCTCGTCAAGGTGCTCGGCACCGGCGAGGTCTCCGTGGCGCTTCAGGTGACGGTCGACGCCGTCTCCGGCTCCGCCAAGGAGAAGATCGCCGCTGCTGGCGGCACCGTCACCGAGCTCGTCTGAGACGACTCGATGGCCTGAACATCCGACCGGGGATGCCTCTCAAAAGGGGCATCCCCGGTTGGTCGTTCCTAGGGGGGCATGGTCGCCGGTAAGGTGGCGTGCACCGTCCATGCTCATGCGGTATAGACCGCGGAGCCGGGACCGATCCAATCAGTCCTTATCGAATCTCAAGACCGTCACCTCTGACGCATAGCGCGGGGGTCGCAGGAGGCACCGTGCTCACCGGCTTCGCCCGGGCGTTCAAGACGCCCGACCTGCGCAAGAAGCTGCTCTTCACGCTGGCGATCATCGTGCTGTACCGCCTCGGGGCCCACATCCCGGTCCCCGGTGTCAGCTACGAGGCCGTCCAGATGTGCGTGGACCAGGCGAGCGAAGGCAACAACAGCCTGTTCGGCCTGGTGAACATGTTCAGTGGCGGCGCACTGCTGCAGATCACCATCTTCGCGCTCGGCATCATGCCGTACATCACGGCGAGCATCATCCTCCAGCTGCTCACCGTCGTGATCCCGCGTCTCGAAGCCCTCAAGAAGGAGGGCCAGAGCGGTACGGCGAAGATCACGCAGTACACCCGCTACCTGACGATCGCGCTGGCGATCCTCCAGGGCACGGGCCTCGTGGCCACCGCCAAGAGCGGTGCGCTGTTCAGCGGCTGCCCCGTCGCCGACCAGGTCGTCCCGGACCCCTCGATCTTCACCATCACGGTGATGGTCCTCACCATGACCGCCGGCACCGCCCTCGTGATGTGGCTCGGCGAGCTCATCACCGACCGCGGCATCGGCAACGGCATGTCGATCCTGATGTTCATCTCGATCGCCGCCGGCTTCCCGGGCGCCCTGTGGGCCATCAAGGAGAGCGGCAAGCTCGCCCAGGGCTGGATCGAGTTCGGCACCGTCATCCTCATCGGCTTCGTGATGGTGGCCCTCGTCGTCTTCGTCGAGCAGGCCCAGCGCCGCATCCCGGTGCAGTACGCGAAGCGCATGATCGGCCGCAGGTCGTACGGCGGTACGTCCACGTACATCCCGCTGAAGGTGAACCAGGCAGGTGTGATTCCTGTCATCTTCGCGTCGTCGCTGCTCTACATCCCGGCTCTCATCGCGCAGTTCTCCAACTCGAGCTCGGGCTGGAAGACCTGGATCGAAGCCCACTTCGTCAAGGGTGACCACCCCTACTACATCGCGACGTACTTCCTTCTGATCGTGTTCTTCGCCTTCTTCTACGTGGCGATCTCGTTCAACCCCGAGGAAGTCGCCGACAACATGAAGAAGTATGGTGGCTTCATCCCGGGTATCCGGGCTGGTCGACCTACTGCCGAGTACCTGAGCTACGTGCTCAACCGGATCACTTGGCCGGGCTCGCTGTACTTGGGTCTGATCGCTCTTGTGCCGACGATGGCGTTGGCAGGCTTCGGCGGTGCCAATGCCAACTTCCCCTTCGGTGGGACGAGCATCCTCATCATCGTGGGTGTCGGGCTGGAGACCGTGAAGCAGATCGAGAGCCAGCTCCAGCAGCGCAATTACGAAGGGTTCCTCCGCTGATGCGAATCGTCCTCGTCGGACCGCCCGGGGCCGGCAAGGGAACGCAGGCCGCGTTCCTTGCCAAGAACCTGGCCATCCCGCACATCTCCACGGGTGACCTGTTCCGTGCCAACATCTCGCAGGGCACGGCGCTGGGCCTGGAGGCGAAGGGTTACATGGACCGGGGCGAGCTCGTCCCGGACGAGGTGACCATCGGGATGGCCAAGGACCGCATGGAGCAGTCGGACGCCGCCAACGGCTTCCTGCTCGACGGTTTCCCGCGCAACGTGGCTCAGGCCGAGGCCCTGGATGTCGTGCTCAAGGCGGACGACATGCAGCTGGACGCGGTCCTGGACCTCGAGGTCCCCGAGGACGAGGTCGTGAAGCGGATCGCGGGTCGCCGCATCTGCCGCAACGACTCCTCGCACGTCTTCCACGTCGAGTACAACGCCCCGAAGACCGCGGGCGTCTGCGACACCTGTGGTGGTGAGCTCTACCAGCGCGCCGACGACTCCGAGGAGACCGTCCGTACGCGCCTGGAGGTCTACCACACGCAGACCGAGCCGATCATCGACTACTACCGGGCGCAGAACCTGGTCGTGACGATCTCGGCGCTCGGCAAGGTGGACGAGGTCACGGCGCGGGCGATGGACGCGCTGAAGAAGTAACCCCCACGCTCACGCGATACGGCCGCGGTGCCCCTGACGGGCGCCGCGGCCGTATCGTTGTTCTGTCTCCCTTACCCGATGGAAAGGCCCCGGCCACGATGGTGCAGATCAAGACCCCCGAGCAGATCGCGAAGATGCGTGAGGCGGGGCTGGTCGTCGCCGCCATCCACGCGGCGACCCGCGAGGCGGCCGTGCCGGGCGCCACGACCCGGGACCTGGACGAGGTCGCGCGCAAGGTGATCGCCGACCACGGGGCGAAGTCGAACTTCCTCGGGTACGGCGGCTTCCCCGCGACCATCTGCACCTCGGTCAACGAGGTCGTCGTCCACGGCATCCCCGACGAGAAGACCGTCCTCAAGGACGGCGACATCATCTCGATCGACGCCGGCGCGATCGTCGACGGCTGGCACGGCGACGCCGCGTACACCGCCTTCGTCGGCACCGGTCACGCGCCGGAGCTCATCGAGCTCTCCCGGGTGACCGAGGGGTCGATGTGGGCGGGCATCGCCGCGATGCGGCTTGGCGCGCGCCTGGTCGACATCTCGAAGGCGATCGAGTCGTACATCAAGCGTCAGCCGCGGCCGGCCGCCGGCGACCACAGCCTGGGGAAGTACGGCATCGTCGAGGACTACGGCGGCCACGGCATCGGCACCGAGATGCACATGGACCCGCACCTGCTGAACTACGTCTCCCGCAAGCGGGGCAAGGGCCCGAAGCTGGTCCCCGGCTTCTGCCTGGCGATCGAGCCGATGGTCTCCCTCGGTACGCCGCACACCGAGGTCCTGGAGGACGACTGGACCGTCGTCTCCGCCGACGGCACCTGGTCCTCCCACTGGGAGCACAGCGTCGCCCTCACGGAGGAGGGCCCCCTGGTCCTGACCGCCGTCGACGGCGGCAAGGCGAAGCTCGCGGAACTGGGCGTCACGGCGGCGCCGGATCCGCTGGCGTAGGTGCCGGTGTTTTCGCCGGCTTAATGATCTTCCGCGTTGGGCAGATTCCCCGGATTCGTCTTTTCGAGGGGCCTGACGTAGACTGATGCGTCGGCTCTCGTGTACCCGTGTGTCCGCACCGGGGAGTGAGAGTCGATCAAGGTAGCCGATTCGAAGGGCGAAGCGTGGCCAAGAAGCAAGGTGCCATCGAAATCGAGGGCACCGTGATCGAGTCCCTGCCGAACGCCATGTTCAAGGTGGAGCTCCAGAACGGTCACAAGGTCCTCGCGCACATCTCCGGCAAGATGCGGATGCACTACATCCGTATCCTCCCGGACGACCGGGTCGTCGTGGAGCTGTCTCCGTACGACCTGACGCGTGGCCGGATCGTCTACCGGTACAAGTAGATCTTGCCCGCACCCCGCCTTCGCGCGCGGGTGGTGGCACTGACCCGGAGAACCTCACATCCCATGAAGGTCAAGCCGAGCGTCAAGAAGATCTGCGACAAGTGCAAGGTGATCCGCCGTCACGGCCGGGTCATGGTCATCTGCGACAACCTGCGCCACAAGCAGCGCCAGGGCTGACGCACGCCGACCGACCTGCTACTTCGCAGTTCTTCGCGCGACGCATAGCAATACGTACATACGCAGAGCCCGTCCGACCGTCTCCGCACGGTTGACGGCACCTCCGGCGGGGGCCGGGGACCCGACCTGTACCTCATACGGCAGCCGGGAACGGTTCTGCAGCAGACCCCCGAGAACACAGGAGCCATTGAATGGCACGCGTTTCCGGTGTTGACATCCCGCGCGAAAAGCGTGTGGTGGTCGCACTCACCTACGTCTTCGGCATCGGGCGTACCCGGTCCGAGGAGATTCTCGCCGCGACCGGCGTGAACCCGTCCACCCGTGTCCGCGATCTTGCCGAGGAAGACCTCGTCAAGATCCGCGAGTACGTGGACGCCAACCTCCAGACCGAGGGTGACCTCCGTCGCGAGATCGCCGCCGACATCCGCCGCAAGGTCGAGATCGGCTGCTACCAGGGCCTCCGCCACCGTCGTGGCCTGCCCGTCCGCGGCCAGCGCACCAGCACGAACGCTCGTACCCGCAAGGGCCCGCGTCGCGCCATCGCCGGCAAGAAGAAGCCGGGCAAGAAGTAGTCCTCAGCGGACGCTTGACCAAGCGGTCTTCGCTGTAGGACCGACCACCTCCCGTAGGAGTAAGAGATGCCCCCCAAGGGTCGTCAGGGCGCTGCCAAGAAGGTGCGCCGCAAGGAAAAGAAGAACGTCGCTCACGGCCACGCGCACATCAAGAGCACGTTCAACAACACGATCGTCTCGATCACGGACCCCTCGGGCAACGTGATCTCCTGGGCCTCCGCCGGCCACGTCGGCTTCAAGGGCTCGCGCAAGTCCACCCCCTTCGCCGCGCAGATGGCCGCCGAGTCGGCCGCCCGCCGCGCGCAGGAGCACGGCATGCGCAAGGTCGACGTCTTCGTCAAGGGTCCCGGCTCCGGCCGTGAGACCGCGATCCGCTCCCTCCAGGCCACCGGCCTCGAGGTCGGCTCGATCCAGGACGTCACCCCCACGCCGCACAACGGCTGCCGTCCCCCCAAGCGCCGCCGCGTCTGACCTCGTCTGACGCAGGGCCTGCCTGACCAGGGCTTTCGGGCGGTGCGCCTCTTCTTGAGGCGTACCGCCCGTACCCTTGTAGCACCTGTCGGACGTCAAATAGTGGGCGTCCACGACTGAAGGAACACACATGCTTATCGCTCAGCGTCCGTCGCTGACCGAAGAGGTCGTCGACGAGTTCCGCTCCCGGTTCGTGATCGAGCCGCTGGAGCCGGGCTTCGGTTACACCCTCGGCAACAGCCTCCGCCGTACCCTCCTCTCCTCGATCCCGGGTGCCGCTGTCACCAGCATCCGCGTCGACGGTGTCCTGCACGAGTTCACCACCGTGCCGGGCGTCAAGGAGGACGTCACCGACCTCATCCTCAACATCAAGCAGCTGGTCGTCTCCTCGGAGCACGACGAGCCGGTCGTGATGTACCTGCGCAAGCAGGGCCCGGGTCTGGTCACCGCCGCCGACATCGCGCCCCCGGCCGGTGTCGAGGTGCACAACCCCGACCTCGTCCTGGCGACCCTGAACGCCAAGGGCAAGCTGGAGATGGAGCTGACCGTCGAGCGCGGTCGCGGCTACGTCTCCGCCGTCCAGAACAAGCAGGTGGGCCAGGAGATCGGTCGTATCCCGGTCGACTCCATCTACTCGCCGGTTCTCAAGGTCACCTACAAGGTCGAGGCGACCCGAGTCGAGCAGCGCACCGACTTCGACAAGCTCATCGTCGACGTCGAGACCAAGCAGGCCATGCGCCCGCGTGACGCCATGGCGTCCGCCGGCAAGACCCTGGTCGAGCTGTTCGGTCTCGCCCGCGAGCTGAACATCGACGCCGAGGGCATCGACATGGGCCCGTCCCCGACGGACGCCGCCCTCGCCGCCGACCTCGCGCTGCCGATCGAGGAGCTTGAGCTCACCGTTCGTTCGTACAACTGCCTCAAGCGTGAGGGCATCCACTCCGTGGGTGAGCTCGTGGCGCGCTCCGAGGCCGACCTGCTCGACATCCGCAACTTCGGTGCGAAGTCGATCGACGAGGTCAAGGCGAAGCTGGCCGGCATGGGCCTCGCGCTCAAGGACAGCCCGCCCGGGTTCGACCCGACCGCCGCGGCGGACGCCTTCGGCGCCGATGACGATGCGGATGCCGGGTTCGTCGAGACCGAGCAGTACTGACGGTCACGTTCTTGCTGCGGGTCCGCTTCGGCTGGTCGCGCAGTTCCCCGCGCCCCTGAAGGGGCCCGGGGTCTCCGACGGGCACTCGCTCGCTCGGACACTGACACCGGTACCTCATACGGCCGGTGCAGATCACAAGGAGAAACACCATGCCGCGTCCCGCGAAGGGTGCCCGCCTCGGCGGTTCCGCCGCTCACGAGAAGCTGCTGCTCGCCAACCTGGCGAAGTCGCTGTTCGAGCACGGTCGCATCACCACGACCGAGGCCAAGGCCCGCCGCCTGCGTCCGGTCGCCGAGCGCCTGATCACCAAGGCGAAGAAGGGCGACATCCACAACCGTCGCCTGGTGCTTCAGACGATCACCGACAAGGGCATCGTCCACACCCTCTTCACCGAGATCGCCCCGCGCTACTCGGAGCGTCCGGGTGGTTACACCCGCATCACGAAGATCGGCAACCGTCGTGGCGACAACGCCCCGATGGCCGTGATCGAGCTGGTCGAGGGCGAGATCGCCAAGAAGGCGACCGTCTCCGAGGCCGAGGCCGCCACCAAGCGCGCCGTCAAGGAGGCCGACGAGGCCGCCGCCGTCGAGGCGACCGAGGACGAGGCGAAGGACGCGTAAGCGTTCCCGCGACGTTTCTCGCGGACGGGCCCGTACCCCCTGGGGTGCGGGCCCGTTCCCGTGTGTCTGAGAGGATTTTCTGGTGAGTGATGACGCGCAGCCCGGGTTCGTACGGGTACGGCTTGACCTTTCGTACGACGGCCGGGACTTCTCCGGGTGGGCCAAGCAGGCCCGCGGGCAGCGGACCGTGCAGGGCGAGATCGAGGACGCGCTGAAGACCGTGACGCGGTCCTCGGAGACGTACGAGCTGACCGTCGCCGGCCGGACCGACGCCGGGGTGCACGCGCGCGGGCAGGTCGCGCACGTGGACCTGCCGGAGGGGCTGTGGCAGGAGCACCGCGAGAAGCTGCTGAGGCGGCTCGCGGGGCGGCTCTCGCACGACGTGCGGGTGTGGAGCGTGGAGGAGGCCCCCCAGGGGTTCAACGCCCGCTTCTCGGCGATCTGGCGGCGGTACGCGTACCGGGTCACCGATCACCCCGGCGGCGTCGACCCGCTGCTGCGCGGGCACGTGCTGTGGCACGACTGGACGCTCGACCTGGACGCCATGAACGAGGCGGCGGCCGCGCTGGTCGGCGAGCACGACTTCGCCGCGTACTGCAAGAAGCGCGAGGGCGCGACGACCATCCGCACGCTCCAGGAGCTGCGCTGGGAGCGGCGGCCCGACGGGATCCTGGAGGCGACGGTCAAGGCCGACGCCTTCTGCCACAACATGGTCCGCTCGCTGGTCGGCGCGCTGCTCTTCGTCGGCGACGGGCACCGGCCGGTGGAGTGGCCGGGGAAGGTGCTGGCCGCCGGGGTCCGGGACTCCGCCGTGCACGTCGTACGCCCGCACGGCCTCACCCTCGAAGAGGTCGGCTACCCGGCCGACGACCAGCTCGCCGCGCGCAGCCGCGAGGCCCGCAACAAGCGGACCCTGCCGGGCGTCGCGGGCTGCTGCTGAAACGTCTTACCGCGGCGGGGCCGAGGCGGCGGCCGCGGCCTTCGCCTGGGACTTGCCGCGGGCGTAGATCTGGTTGAAGACGAAGGTGCCGAGGTCGTCGCTGGCCTGGAAGACCGGCTTGTCGCCGGTGGTGACCTTGGTGCCGTTGGTGAAGCCGGCCTGGGTGAAGTAGGCGTAGCGGCCGACCGCGTTGGCGCGGCGGAGGCAGACGGTGGCGTGGCAGAAGTTCTTCACGCCCGCGCCGGAGAGGGTCGCGATGCCGCCGGTGGCCTGCTTCTTCGCGGCCAGGGCCGCCTTCTCGGAGGGGAAGACGGCCACGCCGACGGTGATCGCCACGCCGTCCTTGACGTAGGTGGCGCGCAGGACGCGCTCGCAGCCGTTCTTCTGGAGGACCGAGCCGAGGCCGCCGGTGGTGACCGAGGCGCAGTTCTTCGTGGAGGAGGTCGCGCCCTTCTGGTAGGGGCGGCCGAACATGGTGAGCTTCTTGCCGGGGTACAGCCCCTCGGCGGTCAGCGGCGCCTTGTCCTTCTTCGGATCGGTGATGTAGTCCTTCGGGTCCGGCGGGGGCGGCGGGGCCACGGAGGAGAAGGTCGGGGCGGGGGTGGGGGAGGCCGTCTCGGTGACCGAGGCGGTGGGGGCCGGGCCGCCGTTCTTGGCCTCGTCGTTCTTCTTGTTCGTGGCCACGACGGCGGTCGCGACGACCGCGCCCACGGCGATCGTGGCGACGACGCCGCCCGCGATCAGCAGTCGGCGCTTGCGGCGGCCGCCGGCGGCGGAGGCGTCGGCGAGGGCGCCCCAGTCAGGAGTCCCGCCGCCTTCCGGGTCGCCGCCGTGGCCGCTTCCCTGGCCGCCCGCGAACGGGTCCGTCCGCTGCTGCCACTGCTGCTGTCCGTAGGCAGGCTGCTGGTGGCCGTACGGCCCCGGCTGCGGCTGCTGTCCGTACCCCTGATGCCCCTGCTGCTGCGGCTCCTGCGGCCACTGCGATCCCCCAAAGCTCATGCCGCGCATCCTAAACCGGTTGGGGGAAGCCGACGCGGGCGGTGACAATGCACAGCATGGGACATGTCGAGGCCGCGCATCTGGAGTACTACCTTCCCGACGGGAGGGTCCTGCTCGGGGACGCCTCCTTCCGGGTGGGGGAGGGCGCGGTCGTCGCGCTCGTCGGGGCCAACGGCGCCGGGAAGACGACCCTCCTGCGGATGATCGCGGGAGACCTCCAGCCGCACGGCGGCTCCGTCACCGTCAGCGGCGGGCTCGGCGTGATGCCGCAGTTCATCGGCTCCGTACGGGACGAGTCGACCGTCCGTGACCTGCTGGTCTCGGTGGCGCACCCGAGGATCCGGGAGGCGGCGAGGGCGGTCGACGAGGCCGAGCACCTGATCATGACGGTCGACGACGAGGCCGCGCAGATGAAGTACGCGCAGGCGCTCGCCGACTGGGCGGAGGTGCAGGGGTACGAGGCGGAGACGCTGTGGGACATCTGCACGATGGCCGCGCTGGGGATGCCGTACGACAAGGCGCAGTTCCGTCAGGTGCGGACACTTTCCGGCGGTGAGCAGAAGCGGCTCGTCCTGGAGTCGCTGCTGCGCGGCACCGACGAGGTGCTGCTGCTCGACGAGCCGGACAACTATCTGGACGTGCCGGGCAAGCGGTGGCTGGAGGAGCGGCTGCGGGAGACCCGTAAGACCGTGCTCTTCATCTCCCACGACCGGGAGCTGCTGTCGCGGGCCGCGCAGAAGATCATCGCGGTGGAGCCCGGCGCGGCCGGGTCGGACGTGTGGGTGCACGGTGGCGGCTTCGACACCTTCCACGACGCGCGGCGGGACCGTTTCGCGCGCTTCGAGGAGCTGAAGCGGCGCTGGGAGGAGAAGCACGCCCAGCTGAAGAAGCTCGTCGTCAACCTGCGGCAGGCGGCCTCGGTCAGCCACGACATGGCCTCCCGGTACGCGGCGGCGCAGACGCGGCTGCGGAAGTTCGAGGAGGCGGGGCCGCCGCCGGAGCCGCCGCGCGAGCAGGACATCCGGATGCGGCTGCGCGGCGGCCGCACCGGCGTCCGGGCCGTGACCTGCGAGAACCTCGAACTGACCGGCCTGATGAAGCCCTTCTCCCTGGAGATCTTCTACGGGGAGCGGGTCGCCGTCCTGGGTTCGAACGGCTCCGGCAAGTCGCACTTCCTGCGGCTCCTCGCCGGTGACGAGTCGGTGGCCCACACGGGCCTGTGGAAGCTGGGCGCGCGGGTCGTCCCCGGGCACTTCGCCCAGACCCACGCCCACCCCGAGCTCACCGGCCGCCCCCTCGTCGACATCCTGTGGACCGAGCACGCGAAGGACCGCGGCGCGGCGATGTCGATGCTCCGCCGCTACGAACTGGAGCGCCAGGGCGACCAGCCCTTCGACAAGCTCTCCGGCGGCCAGCAAGCCCGCTTCCAGATTCTCCTCCTGGAGCTGGCAGGCACCACCGCGCTCCTCCTGGACGAGCCCACGGACAACCTGGACCTGGAGTCGGCCGAGGCGCTTCAGGACGGTTTGGAGTCGTACGAGGGCACGGTCCTCGCCGTGACGCATGACCGGTGGTTCGCCAAGAGCTTCGACCGGTATCTGGTGTTCGGTTCGGACGGTGTGGTGCGTGAGTCGACGGAGCCGGTGTGGGACGAGCGGCGGGTGGAGCGGGCTCGGTAGGGGGTGCGGCGCGTTTTGACCGGGGTGGGGGCACCCGGGTAGGCTTCTGGTTTGTTATGCGTACTGGCTTCGTCGTTTTCACGCGAAGAGTCGGTACGCAGGTTCCCTGGAGCAGTTACCAGTGGCTCGCATACGGGCGGAGTTCCCGGCAGTGCAGGCCCCAGCTGCATGATCGCTTCAGGTGTGTCTGGACTCCATCCACTGAAGAAGCGAAGGCTACGAAGTGCGTACGTACAGCCCCAAGCCCGGCGATGTCACTCGCCAGTGGCACATCATCGACGCGCAGGACATCGTCCTGGGCCGTCTGGCGACCACGGCCGCGAACCTCCTCCGAGGCAAGCACAAGCCGATCTACGCCCCCCACATGGACATGGGCGACTTCGTCATCATCATCAACGCCGACAAGGTCCACCTGTCCGGCAACAAGAAGACCCAGAAGCTGGCGTACCGCCACTCCGGCTTCCCGGGTGGTCTGCGCTCCGTCCGTTACGACGAGCTGCTGGACAAGAACCCCGAGAAGGCCGTCGAGAAGGCCATCAAGGGCATGATCCCCAAGAACACCCTGGGCCGTCAGATGCTCTCGAAGCTGAAGGTCTACGCGGGCGAGAACCACCCGCACGCTGCTCAGCAGCCGGTCCCGTTCGAGATCACCCAGGTCGCGCAGTAGTTCCGGCCACACCCCCTAAGAACGAAAGAAATCTGAGGAGCATCGTGGCCGAGACCACCCCCGAGACCCCCGTCGACGAGTTCGAGGGCGTCGAGGAGTACACCACCGAGACCGAGATCGTCGAGGGTGACTACACCTCCGAGTCCCTCGCGTCCCGCTTCGGCGACCCGCAGCCGGCCGCCGGCCTGGGCCGTCGCAAGAACGCCATCGCCCGCGTCCGGATCGTCCCGGGCACCGGCAAGTGGAAGATCAACGGGCGTACGCTCGAGGACTACTTCCCGAACAAGGTCCACCAGCAGGAAGTCAACGAGCCCTTCAAGGTGCTCGAGCTCGACAACCGCTACGACGTCATCGCCCGCATCGCGGGTGGCGGTGTCTCCGGCCAGGCCGGCGCCCTGCGCCTCGGCGTGGCCCGTGCCCTGAACGAGGCCGACGTCGAGAACAACCGCCCGGCGCTGAAGAAGGCCGGCTTCCTCTCCCGTGACGACCGCGCGGTCGAGCGGAAGAAGGCCGGTCTCAAGAAGGCCCGCAAGGCTCCGCAGTACAGCAAGCGTTAATCGCCTGCCAGCACTGCTTGTACGTACGCCCCGGCGCACTGCGCGTGCCGTCGGGGCGTACGTTTTTTCATAACCTTTTTTCCCCCTTGGGCACGCATTTTCGGAGGACAGCTGTGGGACGACTCTTCGGCACCGACGGCGTACGCGGCGTTGCCAACGCGGACCTGACGGCGGAGCTCGCGCTCGGCCTGTCGGTCGCGGCGGCGCACGTGCTCGCCGAGGCGGGGACCTTCGAGGGCCATCGGCCGACCGCCGTGGTCGGACGGGACCCGCGCGCGTCCGGAGAGTTCCTGGAGGCGGCCGTCGTCGCCGGTCTCGCCAGCGCCGGAGTCGACGTCCTGCGCGTCGGCGTCCTGCCGACCCCGGCCGTCGCCCACCTCACCGGCGTCCTCGGCGCCGACCTCGGCGTGATGCTCTCCGCCAGCCACAACGCCATGCCCGACAACGGCATCAAGTTCTTCGCCCGCGGCGGCCACAAGCTCGCCGACGACCTTGAGGACAAGATCGAGGCCGTGTACGAGGAGCACCGCACCGGCGCCCCCTGGGACCGCCCGACCGGCGCCGGCGTCGGCCGCGTCCGCGACTACGACGAGGGCTTCGAGACCTACGTCGGCCACCTCCTCGGCGTGCTGCCCAACCGCCTCGACGGCCTCAAGATCGTCCTCGACGAGGCCCACGGCGCCGCCGCCCGCGTCTCGCCCGAGGCGTTCACCCGCGCCGGCGCGACGGTCATCACCATCGGCGCCGCCCCCGACGGCCTCAACATCAACGACGGCTGCGGCTCCACCCACCTCGGGCTGCTGAAGGCCGCCGTCATCGAGCACGGCGCCGACCTCGGCATCGCCCACGACGGCGACGCCGACCGCTGCCTCGCCGTCGACCACACCGGCGAGGAGGTGGACGGCGACCAGATCCTCGCCGTGCTCTCCCTCGCCATGCGCGAGGCCGGCACCCTGCGCGGCGACACCGTCGTCGCCACCGTCATGTCCAACCTGGGCTTCAAGCTCGCCATGGAGCGCGAGGGCCTCACCCTCGTCCAGACCGCGGTCGGCGACCGCTACGTCCTGGAGTCCATGAAGGAGCACGGCTACGCCCTCGGCGGCGAGCAGTCCGGCCACGTCATCGTGCTCGACCACGCCACCACCGGCGACGGCACCCTCACCGGCCTCATGCTGGCCGCCCGCGTCGCCGCCACCGGCAAGTCCCTCGCCGAGCTGGCCTCCGTCATGGAGCGGCTGCCGCAGATCCTCATCAACGTGAAGGACGTCGACAAGTCGCGCGTCACCACCTCCGCCGAGCTGGCCGCCGCCGTCGCCGACGCCGAGCGCGAGCTGGGCACCACCGGCCGCGTCCTGCTCCGCTCCTCCGGCACCGAGCCGCTGGTCCGCGTCATGGTCGAAGCCGCCGACATCGAGCAGGCCCGCGCCGTCGCGCAGCGCCTCGCCGACGTGGTCAAGTCCGCGCTGGGCTAGCCCCCCGCCCGTACGGGTGAGAGGAAGGGCCCCGTCGCATCCGGTGCGGCGGGGCCCTTTCCCGTATACCCATATCCCGAACCGGCGTGCTCAGCCCCGCCTCAGACGGCGCTTCAGCTTGCCCCGCTGCGTCTTCCACAGCCACTTCTGGGCGAGGAGCGTCAGCGTCCCGGCCAGCATGATGCCCAGCAGGTTCAGCAGCAGCTGCTCGATCGAGCCCCAGGTCTGGCCGACCTCCCCGTAGCTGAACGCCACCGCCGCGTTGGCCGCCGCCGGCACGGTCGTCACCGAGATCGCCACGCCCACCAGCGCGCCCGCCTTGGACGAGGTCAGCGAGAGGGTGCCCGCCGCGCCCGCGAGCAGGGCCACCACGAAGGAGAACGGGTCCGGCTGCCAGATGAAGGACGTCTGCGGCCGCTCGGCGTCCAGCTGCGCCCTGCTGAACAGGTCGAGCCAGTCCATCAGCAGGCTGAACAGGGTCGTGACCGCGATCGCGGCCAGGAAGCCGGCGAGCAGCGCCACCAGCGAGCGGACCGCGAGCCGCGGCGCCCGCTGCACGATCGCCGTGCACACCCCGGCGAGCGGGCCGAACTCCGGGCCCACCGCCATCGCCCCCACGATCAGGATCGCGTTGTCGAGGACGACACCACAGGCCGCGATCATGGTGGCCAGGACCATGAAGGACAGATACGTGACGGAGAGCGTCGACTCCTCGTGCGTCGCGTCCGCCAACTGCTCCCAGAGCACCGCGTCCGCGCCCTCGCCCGGCGCGTCGCCCTCCGCCGCGTCGGCCCGCTCGGACATCGACAGGTCGATGTTCTCGACCGCGATCGAACCGTCCTGGTCCAGCTTCAGCTCCCGCAGCCCGTGCAGGAGTTCGTCCCCCGCCTCACGGGCGACGTCGCACATGACGAGGTCCCCCGAGGGGTCACGGGCCGCCCCGGGCAGCACCACCAGATGGGTGGTGCCGACCGTCGACCCGATCAGCCCGGTGACCGCCTCGGTCCGGTCCGGTGGCACGATCATCCGCAGATGCAGCATGGTCAGAGCTTACGGAGACTGAGCCTCTGCACCTTGTGATCGGGGCCCTTGCGGACGACGAGGGTCGCCCGGCCGCGGGTCGGCGCCACGTTCTCCAGCAGGTTCACCCGGTTGACGGTCCGCCACATCGTGCGGGCGTAGTCCAGCGCCTCCTCCTCGGAGACCTGCGTCCAGCGCCGGAAGTACGAGGAAGGGTCCTGGAACGCGGTCTCGCGCAGCTTGCGGAAACGGTTCAGGTACCAGCCCTCGATGTCCTCCGGCCGGGCGTCCACGTAGACGGAGAAGTCGAAGTAGTCGGCGAGGCCCACCCGGGTCCGCCCGTCCTTGCCGGGCAGCGCCGGCTGGAGGACGTTCAGCCCCTCGACGATGAGGATGTCGGGGCGGCGCACCACCAGCTGCTCGCCCGGCACCCGGTCGTAGATCAGGTGCGAGTAGACCGGCGCGGTGACCTCGTCCTTGCCCGCCTTCACGTCGGCGACGAAGCGGGTCAGCGCCCTGCGGTCGTACGACTCGGGGAAGCCCTTCCGGGACATCAGCCCGCGCGCCTTCAGTTCCTCCATCGGGTAGAGGAAGCCGTCGGTGGTGATCCGCTCCACCCGCGGGTGCTCGGGCCAGCGGGCGAGGAGCGCCTGGAGGAGGCGGGCCACCGTCGACTTGCCGACGGCGACCGAGCCGGCGACCCCTATGACGAACGGGGTGCCCCGCTGCTCGGCCTTCTCGCCGAGGAAGGTGTTCAGCGCCCCGCGCAGCCCGCTGGTGGCCTGCACGTACAGGTTGAGCAGCCGGGAGAGGGGCAGGTAGACGTCCCGGACCTCGTCGAGGTCGATGACGTCGCCCAGCCCCTGGAGCCGCTCGACCTCGTCGGCGGTGAGGGGGAGCGGGGTCTTGTCGCGCAGGGCGCTCCACTCGGAGCGGGTGAGGTCGACGTACGGGGTCGCCTCGGGGGCCCTGCGGGTCCCGCCGTTCCCGGCTCCGGTGCCGTTGGCGCTTCGTGGCGGCGAAGTGATCACCCCGCCATTGTCCCGGGTTCCCGCGCGCCGTGGACCGTGGGGTGGGTCACGTGCCGGGCGGTTGACGGCGGGCCGCTCCGACTCCGTGCGGGGTCCGGGCCGGGGGCCCGCTCCGGCCGTAGGCTGCCGTCATGTGCGGAATCGTGGGATACGTCGGCGGGCAGTCGGCGCTTGATGTGGTCGTCGCGGGACTGAAGCGGCTGGAGTACCGGGGGTACGACTCGGCCGGGGTCGCCGTGCTCGCGGACGGCGGGCTCGCCGCCGCGAAGAAGGCGGGCAAGCTCGTCAACCTGGAGAAGGAACTCGTCGACCGGCCGCTGGCCGGAGGCTCCGTCGGCATCGGGCACACCCGGTGGGCCACCCACGGCGGCCCCACCGACGCCAACGCCCACCCGCACCTGGACAACGCGGGCCGGGTCGCCGTCGTGCACAACGGGATCATCGAGAACTTCGCCGCCCTGCGCGAGGAGCTCGGCGAGCGCGGGCACGAGCTGCTCTCGGAGACCGACACCGAGGTCGTCGCGCACCTCCTCGCGGAGGAGTTCTCGTCGGTCGGCGACCTCGCCGAGGCGATGCGGCTGGTCTGCCGGCGGCTCGACGGGGCCTTCACCCTGGTCGCCGTCCACGCCGACCAGCCCGAGGTCGTGGTCGGCGCGCGGCGGAACTCGCCGCTCGTCGTCGGCGTGGGGGAGGGGGAGAACTTCCTCGCCTCCGACGTCTCCGCCTTCATCGCCCACACCCGGTCCGCGATCGAGCTCGGGCAGGACCAGGTCGTCGAGCTGACCAGGGACGGCGTCACCGTCACCGACTTCGAGGGCGCGCCGGCCGACGTCCGCGCCTTCCACGTCGACTGGGACGCCTCCGCCGCGGAGAAGGGAGGCTACGACCACTTCATGCTCAAGGAGATCGCCGAGCAGCCGAAGGCCGTCGCCGACACCCTCCTCGGGCGGATCGACGCGAACGGGCGGCTCACCCTCGACGAGGTGCGCATCCCCGACGCCGTGCTCCGCGAGGCCGACAAGGTCGTCATCATCGCCTGCGGCACCGCCTTCCACGCCGGGCTCATCGCCAAGTACGCCATCGAGCACTGGACCCGCATCCCCTGCGAGGTGGAGCTGGCCAGCGAGTTCCGCTACCGCGACCCGATCCTCGGGCAGCGGACGCTCGTCATCGCCGTCTCGCAGTCCGGCGAGACCATGGACACGCTGATGGCGCTGCGGCACGCGCGCGAGCAGGGCGCCAAGGTCCTCGCCATCTGCAACACCAACGGGTCGACCATCCCCCGGGAGTCCGACGCCGTGCTCTACACGCACGCCGGGCCCGAGGTCGCCGTCGCCTCCACGAAGGCGTTCCTCACCCAGCTCGTCGCCTGCTACCTCCTCGCCCTCTACCTGGGGCAGGTGCGCGGCACCAAGTGGGGCGACGAGATCCACGCCGTCGTCCGCGAACTCGCCAGGATCGGCGAGGAGGTCGAGCGGGTCCTGGAGACCATGGAGCCCGTCCGGGCCCTGGCCCGCTCCCTCGCCCACAAGAACACGATCCTCTTCCTCGGCCGGCACGTCGGCTACCCGGTGGCCCTGGAGGGCGCGCTGAAGCTCAAGGAGCTGGCGTACATGCACGCCGAGGGCTTCGCGGCGGGCGAGCTGAAGCACGGGCCGATCGCGCTCATCGAGGAGGACCTGCCGGTCGTCGTCGTGGTGCCCTCGCCTAAGGGGCGCTCGGTCCTCCACGACAAGATCGTCTCCAATATCCAGGAGATCCGGGCGCGCGGTGCCCGGACGATCGTGATCGCGGAGGAGGGCGACGAGGCCGTCGTCCCCTTCGCCGACCACCTCGTCCGCGTCCCCGCCACGCCCACGCTGCTCCAGCCGCTCGTCTCCACGGTGCCGCTCCAGGTCTTCGCCTGCGAGCTGGCGACCGCGCGGGGCAACGAGGTGGACCAGCCGCGCAACCTGGCCAAGTCCGTGACGGTGGAGTGAGTGAGGGGTTAGAAGGAATGATCATCGGGGTGGGGATCGACGTGGCGGAGATCGACCGTTTCGCCGCGTCGCTGGAACGGACACCGGCGCTCGTTCAGCGCCTCTTCGTGGACGACGAGCTGCTCCTGCCGAGCGGCGAGCGCCGCGGCCCGGCCTCCCTCGCGGCGCGCTTCGCCGCGAAGGAGGCCCTGGCGAAGGCGCTCGGCGCGCCGGGCAACCTGCTGTGGACGGACGCGGAGGTGTACGTCGAGGCCACCGGCCGGCCCCGGCTGCGGGTCAGCGGCACGGTCGCGGCCCGCGCGGCCGAGCTGGGCGTGAAGCACTGGCACGTCTCGCTGAGCCATGACGCCGGGGTGGCCTCGGCGGTGGTGATCGCCGAGGGATGAGCCGTACGGGTACGGGAGTGGGTACGGAAGCGGGGCCCGGCCGCGGGGAGGCGGTACCGGGCCCCGTTCCGTGCCGCGCGCGACTGCCAGGGCCGGCGATGGTTGCGAGTGCCGCGCGCGGGGTCCGTGCCGCCTAGGAGGCGGGTCCCTCCTCGCCGCGCTGCCGCCGCCGGGCCAGGAAGACGGCGGTGCCGCCGACGGCGCCGAAGGCGACGGCCGCGAGGGCGAGGGTGACGGTACGACCGCTGCCGGTGGAGGCGAGGGCCGTGCCGGGGGTGGAGGGCGGGGTGCTGTCGGGGGTTGGGGCCGTGGTGGGGGAGGGGGAGGACGGGTCGGTCGGTTCGCTGGTCGGCTCGCCGGTCGGTGTCGGTTCGCCGGTGGGTTCGGCCGTGGGTTCCTCGGTGGGCTCGGTGGGTTCGCCGGTCGGGGTCGGTTCACCGGTCTGCGTCTGAGTCGGCGTAGGCGTCGGTGTCGGCGTCGGCGTCGGCGTCGGTTCACCGGTCGGGGTGGGCGTAGGGGTGGGCGTAGGGGTCGGGGTAGGAGTGGGCGTCGGGGTCGGTTCCGGGGTCGGTTCGACCGGGGGCCTGCGGATCGTCTGGGTGACCGCGCCGCCCGCCACGGTGTAGAGCGTGTGGTCCTCGGGGTCCAGGGCGAGGGCGGCCGGGCGCTCGCCGGTCGCGACGGTCTCGGTGACCTCGCCCTTCGCCGGGTCGACGACCGCGACCGACGAGGTGCCGGTCTGCGCCGCGTAGAGGGTGGCGGTGCCGGGGTCGTACGCGAGGGCCTTCGGGTTTCCGGGGACGGGGAGGGTGCCGGTGACGCGCTCCGCTGCGAGGTCGACGACGGAGACGGTGCCGGCGGCCAGGTTGGCGACGTATCCGGTGCGGGTGGACGGGTCGACGGTGACGCCCATGGAGCCGAGGGCGGTGCTGCCGATGCTGACGCTGCCGGTGAGGCGGCCGGTGGTGCCGTCGACGGTGTTGAGCACGTTCTTGTAGACGACCGAGCCGTTCTCGACGGCGCCGCCGACGTAGGTGGCGTACCCGGTGTGGCGGGTGGTGTCGACGGCGAGTCCGGCCGGGTGGAAGGGAAGCACGACGGGCTCGCCGACGGCCGCGCCGGTCGCGGTGTCGTACACGGTCACCGATTTCGCGGCCTGGTTGCCGACGTACAGCCGGCCCTGGACGGGGTCGGCGGCGAGCAGGGTGACGCTGCCGGTGACCGGGATGCGGTCGTCGGTGAGGGTGCGGGTCGCCGGGTCGTAGGCGGCGATCCGGGTGGAGAGCCCGAGGTGGAGCGTGCCGCCAGGGCCGAGCGCGAGGACGGTCGCCGGCGCGGGCAGCGGCACCGGCTCGCCGACGACGGCACCGGTGCCCGTGTCGTACACGGTGAGCCGGTGCGAGGCGCCGTCGCTGCTGCTCACGTAGAGCCGGTCGGCGACGGGGTCGACCTCGGCGTCGAGCGCCGCCCCGGTGGGCGGCGTGATCGTGCGGAGCGTCTCGTGGTGCGGTCCGGCCGGGGCCGGGACCGCCGCCACGCCCGTGAGGGCGAGCGCGGCGACGGCCGTCAGGAGGGCTGTTCTCACTGGAAGGTGACCGGGACGTAGACGTCGTACTTGCGGTCGGAGCTGTCGAAGTGGTCGGCGCGGGTGACGATCGCGCAGGTGATGCCGGACTGGCCGCAGGTGACGGTGGAGGAGAGCTGGGCCTTGACGTGGATCTGGACGGAGAAGGAGCCGAGGCCGGACGCCTCGGTGAACGGGGAGGAGTTGGACGGGGACATCCAGTACCAGTCGCTGTTCACCCAGTGGGAGGCGCCGGTGGTGCCGGTCTCGTCCTGGCCGCCCAGGCAGGGGGTGGGCTTGCTGTTCCAGGTGGCCGGGTCGGCCGTGTTCACCCCCGCGGGTATGGCGCAGAGGCCCACGTAGACACCCTGGTCGGGGTTGTAGCCGGTGCCGCTGACCGTGACGTTGGCGCCGGTCGCCGCGGCGGTGTTCGGGGCGGTGAGGGAGAGCGTGTAGCTGCGGGTGCCGTCGGTGACCGTGCGGCCCGCGGTGGCGGCCGAGGCGGAGGAGGCGAGGCCGAGGGTGAGGGCGCTCGCGGAGGCGAGGGCGAGGGCGGAGGTGAGAGCGGTGCGGGTGCGGGTGCGCATGGCGAAGCCGGCCTTCCGGGGCAGGATTGGTTAGGTAAGGCAAACCTAAGTTGGAGGGTGAGGGGTCGTCAACCCGCGCTTTCCGGCCCGTGCTTGGGAGGCGGCGCGTCCGGGCCTCCGGGCGGGGCCCCCGTTCCTGCGGCAGACTGCTGCCCATGCGTACCGCTCATCACGTGGAGACCGTCCGGGCCGCCGAGGCCGAGCTGATGGCGGGGCTGCCGGAGGGCGCGCTGATGCGGCGGGCCGCCGCCGGACTCGCCGCCGCCTGCTGCTCGCTGCTGGGCAAGGGGCGGGTGTACGGGTCCCGGGTCGTCCTCCTCGTCGGCAGCGGCGACAACGGCGGCGACGCCCTCTACGCCGGAGCCCGGCTCGCCCGGCGCGGCGCCGGGGTCACCGCCGTGCTGCTCGGCGCCCGCGCGCACGGGGCCGGGCTCGCCGCGCTGCGGGCGGCCGGCGGGCGCGTCACCGAGGACCCGTACGAGGCGCTGGCCGCCGCCGATCTGGTCCTCGACGGGATCACCGGCATCGGCGGGCGCGGCGGACTGCGCCCCGACGCCGTGCCCGTCGCGCGGGCCGCGCGCGGCTCCGACGCGGTCGTGGTCGCCGTCGACCTGCCCAGCGGCGTCGACGCCGACACCGGCGAGGTCAGCGGCGAGGCCCTGCGCGCCGACGCGACCGTCACCTTCGGCACGTACAAGCCCGGACTCCTCGTCGACCCCGCGCGGGAGTACGCGGGCGCGCTGCGGCTCGTGGACATCGGGCTCGCCGCCACCCTCCCCTCCGTGCCCGACGTCGAGGCGCTCCAGCACCAGGACGTGGCCTGGCTGCTGCCCGAACCCGGTGCGGCCAGCGACAAGTACCGGCGGGGCGTCCTCGGGGTCGTCGCCGGCTCCGCCCGCTACCCCGGCGCCGCCGTCCTCGCCGTCGCGGGCGCGCTGCGCGGCGGCGCCGGAGCCGTCCGGTACGTGGGCCACGCGCGCGACGCGGTGATCGCCGCGCACCCGGAGACCCTGGTGCACGAGGGCCCGCCCGAGAAGGCCGGCCGTGTCCAGGCGTGGGTCGTCGGCCCCGGTCTCGGCGACGGGCCCGGCGCCCGGGTCGCCGTCGCCGAGGTGCTCGCCTCCGACGTGCCCGTCCTGGTCGACGCGGACGGACTGCGCGCCCTGGACCCGGACGCCGTACGGCAGCGGTCCGCGCCCACCCTGCTCACCCCGCACGCGGGCGAGGCGGCGGCGCTGCTGGGGATTGAGCGGGCCGCCGTGGAGGCCGGGCGGCTCGCCGCCGTCCGCGAACTCGCCGCGCGCTATGGCGCGACGGTCCTCCTCAAGGGCTCCACGACTCTCGTCTGCGGTCCCGGCGGCACCGGCCCCGTCCGGGTCAACCCGACCGGCACCCCGTGGCTCGCCACCGCCGGCTCCGGCGACGTCCTCTCCGGCCTCGCCGGCTCCCTCCTCGCCGCCGGTCTCGCCCCCGTGGACGCCGCCTCCTGCGCCGCCTACCTGCACGGCCTAGCAGCCCGCCGCGCCGCCACCGGCACCGCCCCGATCACCGCGACGGAGGTCGCCGACGCGCTCAGCGCCGCCTGGCAGGACGTACGCGAGCCCTGAGCGGCGCGCCGCGCGTGCCGCCCCGGGCCTGCGCCGCGCGCCGTCCCGGGCCCTGACGCACGCGCTGCCCCCGGGCCCCGATCCGCGTGCTGCCCCCGGGCCCTGACCCCCGCGCTGCCCGGGGCCTGTGCCGCGCGCGCCGGCCCGAGCCCCGACCCGCGCCCTCAGCCGTGCCGACCCCAGCCCCGACCCGCGCCCTCAGCCGCACTGACCCGCGCCCCGACCCTCGCGCCGCCCCGATCCCTGAGCCGAGCCCTGACCTCGCGCGCCACCCCCTGCCCCCGCCCCCCCCGGCCCCGACCCCCGCCCCACCCCCCCCGCCCGGCCCAACCCCGTTGCGCCGGGCGGGGGTCAGCGCGTGGCGGGGGTGTCGGGGGCGGGGTCGGATGGGGGGGTGATCAGTTGGAGAAAGCGCATCCTGTTGCCGTTGCTCGCCGCCGCCCTGCTGGGCGGCGCCGTCCCCGCGTACGGGGAGGAGCCCGACCCCGCCCTCGACGTCCTCGTTCCCGGGATCGCGGGTGCCGGGCGCCCCGAGTACCCGATGGACACCCCCGACCAGGTCCTGCCGCCGATCGCGCCCGACGGCGAGATCCCCGTGCCCGTGCCGGAGGAGGAGGTCGACGAGCTCGTCGAGTACCTCCCGCGCGACGCCACCAAGGCCGCCTGCACCGCGCAGACCGGGCTGTACCAGCGGCAGGTCGAGCGGCTGCTGAAGCTGAAGGTGGACGGCAAGCAGTCCGCCGCCGACTGCAAGGCGATCCGCGCCTTCCAGACCAAGCAGAAGATCAAGCCCGCCAACGGCTACGCGGGCCCCGTCACCTGGGGCCGCGCCGAACTCCTCGCCGCCCGCAAGAACCCCAACGCCGCCGGGAAGTGCCCCGTCCGCACCTACCCCGTCGCCTGCGTCGACCTGAACCGCGAGCTGATGTGGGTGCAGAAGGGCAAGAAGCTGACGTACGCCGTGGTCAACATCCGCAGCGGCAGGGCCGGCTACCGCACCCGCACCGGCTGGCACTCCGTCTACTGGCGCCACAAGGACCACTGGTCGACCATCTACGACACACCGATGCCGTTCTCCCAGTTCTTCGACGGCGGCCAGGCGTTCCACGGCGTCTACGGGCCCATCGCCACCCCCACCGGAAGCCGCGGCTGCGTGAACCTGAGCTACAAGAACGCCGAGAAACTCTGGTCCGTCCTCCGCCAGGGTGACCGGGTCTACATCTGGGGCAAGCGGCCGGGGCTGTGACCACCTGAGAGACTGGGCGCGATGACTGAGACAGCACTCCCGCCCCGCCGGGCCCGCGCCGAGATCGACCTCGGGGCGCTGCGCGCGAACGTCCGCGCGCTGCGCGCCCGCGTCGCCCCCCACGTCCGGGTCATGGCCGTGGTCAAGGCCGACGCGTACGGACACGGCGCCGTGCGCTGCGCCCGCGCCGCCCTCGACGCGGGCGCGGAGTGGCTCGGCACGGCCACCCCGCAGGAGGCGCTGGCCCTGCGCGCCGCGGGGATCACCGGCGTCCCGGTGCTGTGCTGGCTGTGGACCCCCGGCGACCCCTGGGACGAGGGGATCGAGGCCGGGCTCGACATGGCGGTCAGCGGCCGGTGGGCCCTCGACGAGGTTACCGCCGCGGCCCGCCGCACCGGCGGCACGGCCCGTATCCAGCTCAAGGCCGACACCGGCCTCGGGCGCAACGGCTGCCAGCCCGCCGACTGGCCCGCGCTGGTCTCCGAGGCCCTGAACGCCGAGAAGGAGGGGCTGGTCAAGGTCACCGGCCTCTGGTCCCACCTCGCCTGCGCGGACGAACCCGGCCACCCCTCCATCGCCGCCCAGCTCGACGTCTTCCGCTCGATGCTCGACCACGCGGAGAAGGCGGGCATCGAGCCCGAGGTCCGGCACATCGCCAACTCGCCGGCCACGCTCACCCTCCCCGAGACCCACTTCGACCTGGTCCGCCCCGGCATCGCGATGTACGGCGTCTCGCCCGCGCCCGAGCTCGGCACCTCCGCCGAGCTGGGCCTGCGCCCGGTGATGTCGCTGAAGGCGAGCGTCGCGCTCGTCAAGGAGGTGCCGCCCGGCCACGGCGTCTCCTACGGGCACCACTACGTCACCGGCGGCGAGACCACCCTCGGCCTGATCCCGGTGGGCTACGCCGACGGCATCCCCCGGCACGCCTCCGGCCGCGGCCCTGTCCTCGTCGACGGCAGGGTCCGCACGGTCGCCGGGCGGGTCGCCATGGACCAGTTCGTCGTCGACCTCGGCGGCGACCGGCCCGAGCCCGGCACCGAGGCCGTCCTCTTCGGCTCCGGCGAACACGGCGAGCCGACCGCCCAGGACTGGGCGGAGGCCGCCGACACCATCGCGTACGAGATCGTCACCCGGATCGGCGCCCGCGTGCCGCGCGTCTACGTGGGGGAGTAGCCCGCCATGGGGGAGGGGACCGGGGGGAGCGGCTGGCGGCGCGCGGGCTTCGCCGGTGCCGCGATAGGCGTGCTGGCCGCCGGCGCGGCGGCCGGAGTGGCGATCGAGCGCCTGACGGTGGGCCGCTCGGTACGCCAGAAGGCCCGCCTGGCCCTGGACGCCACCGGCCCGTACGGCACCCTCCGAGGCACCTCGGGCCGCGCCCTGGCCGACGACGGCACGGCCTTGGCGTACGAGATCGAAGAGGCCACCGGGACCGGCGAGCCGGCCGAAGGCACCTCGCCCGTCACCGTCGTCTTCTCGCACGGTTTCTGTCTCGGTCAGGACTCCTGGCACTACCAGCGGGAGGCCCTGCGCGGGCGGGTCCGGGCCGTCTACTGGGATCAGCGGGGGCACGGGCGGTCCGCCCGCGGGGCTTCCCAGGCGGGGGCCGACGGGGTGCCCGTCACCATCGACCGGCTCGGGCGGGACCTCAGGGCCGTCATCGACGCCGCCGCGCCCGAGGGGCCCCTCGTCCTCGTCGGGCACTCCATGGGCGGCATGACGGTGATGGCGCTCGCCGAGCGGTACCCGGAGCTGGTGCGGGACCGGGTCGTGGGCGTCGCCCTCGTCGGCACCTCCTCGGGCCGCCTGGAGGAGGTCTCGTACGGGCTGCCGCTCGCCGGCGTCAACGCGGTCCGCCGGGTCCTGCCCGGGGTGCTGCGGGCCCTCGGCTCCCAGGCGGAGCTGGTCGAGAAGGGGCGGCGGGCCACCGCCGACCTCTTCGCCGGGCTGGTGAAGAAGTACTCCTTCGCCTCGCGGGACGTGGACCCGGCCGTCGTCCGCTTCGCCGAGCGGATGATCGAGTCCGCCCCCGTCGACGTCGTCGCCGAGTTCTACCCCGCCTTCGCCGAGCACGACAAGCGGCTCGCCCTCGCCGCCTTCCGCGGCCTCCCCGCGCTCGCCCTCGCCGGCGACCAGGACCTCGTCACCCCCGCCTCCCACACCGAGGCCATCGCCGCCGAACTGCCCGGCGCCGAACTGCTCGTCGTCCCCGACGCAGGCCACCTGGTGATGCTGGAGCGGCCCGCGGCCGTCACCGAGGCGCTGGTACGGCTCCTGGCCGCGGCCGGGGCCCTCCCTCCGGGCTCGGGGGAGGACCCCGCGAACGGATAGGTTGGCGGGTATGGAAGCAGCGCACCCGCCCGTCTCCGGCGCCACCCTCCCCGTCGACTCCCCCGAGCAGATGCAGGAGCTCGGCCGCCGGCTCGCGAAGATCCTCCGCCCCGGCGACCTCGTCATGCTCACCGGCGAGCTGGGCGCCGGGAAGACCACGATGACCCGCGGCCTCGGCGAGGGCCTGGGCGTGCGGGGCGCGGTCACCTCGCCGACCTTCGTCATCGCCCGCGTCCACCCCTCGCTCGTCGGCGGCCCGGCCCTCGTCCACGTCGACGCGTACCGGCTCGGCGGCGGGCTCGACGAGATGGAGGACCTGGACCTCGACGTCTCGCTGCCCGAGTCCGTGGTGGTCGTGGAGTGGGGCGACGGCAAGGTCGAGGAGCTCACCGACGACCGGCTGCACGTCCTCATCCACCGCGTCACCGGCGACACCGACGACGACCGGCGCACGGTCGTGCTGCGCGGCGTCGGGGAACGCTGGGCCGACGAGGACCTCGCGCTGCTGTGAACGCGCCCCCTCGGGGTACGTAGGTTCCGACAGCATGTCGGGAAAATGTTGCGCCGCCGCTCCGCGCCGTGGTGACATGGACGCACGAGCTGGTTAGGTGAACCTAACCTACGGGAGGCATGCATGGCGACGCAGATGCCGGAGCGCGACGACCGCACCGCCGAGGAGCGCGTCTCGATGAGCGAGCTGCTGGCCGCCTGCGCCGCGGCCAGCGCCGTCTCGACCCCACCGCGCCCCACCCTCGCCCCCGCCCCGGAGGAACCCGAGCAGGACCTCAGGGACGAGGCCGCGTAACCCGTACGGGTAAGGACGAGCCGGGCGTACGCGTAACAGAAAGCGGGCCGGCGTACCCGTAAGGGATCCCGCGTCAGGCGACGACGACGACCTTCGCGCCGATCGACGCGAAGGTCCACATCGCGTCGCCGTCCGCCCGCTTCATCCGGATGCCGCCGGTCTTCTTCGCCGGGTCGGGCGAGGGCATCGAGCCGTCCACCGCCGCGCTGAAGCCGACCGTCACGTTCTCCACCGTCGCGAAGCGGACCACGTGCTCGATCTGCACCCCGTCGGAGCCGCGCACCGAGCCGGACCGGGAGGTCACCGCGTACGCCCCCGGCGCCGGGCTCACCGAGCTCGGCGCCACCGCGAAGGTGCGCAGCGCCTTGTTCTTCCCGTCGACCAGCCACACCCGGCGGTCGGCCAGGGAGTACACCACGCGCTCGCCCGTGCCCGAGGCACCCGGCACCGTCAGCGGGTTCTTCGCCGGCTTCTTCGCCCCGGCCGGCGCCGACGCCGACGGAGCGACCGTGCCGGGCGTACGGGGCCGCTCCGCGAGGTCCGCCGGCACGCTCGCCGACGCCTGGTAGGCGAGGAAGGCGACCGCGGCGACGGCCGCCGCGGTGAGCCCGGCCACGAATCCCGAGCTGCTCCTAGCCACCGTCTCCACCTCTTCGTACGTACGTGCCGAGCCTGACGAGCTGTCCGGCCCGACGGTAGCAGCAGGGCCCCCGGAGGGCCGCGCGCCGCATCGCCCGCTCGTGGCGCCGTAGGCTGTTCGCGTGCTGTTGCTCGCCATGGATACCGCCACCCCCGCCGTCACCGTCGCCCTCCACGACGGCAAGGCCGTCGTCGCCGAGTCGACCCGCGTCGACGCCCGCCGTCACGGGGAGCTGCTGCTCCCCGCCGTCGACCGGGTCCTGAAGGAGGCCGGGACCGCGCTCGACGCGGTGACCGGGATCGTGGTCGGGGTCGGCCCCGGCCCCTACACCGGCCTCCGGGTCGGGCTCGTCACCGCCGCCGCCTTCTCCTCCGCCCTCGGCGGGGTGCCCGTGCATGGCCTGTGCACCCTGGACGGCCTCGCGTACGCCTCCGGGATCGAGGGCCCCTTCGCCGTGGCGACGGACGCCCGCCGCAAGGAGGTCTACTGGGCGCGGTACGACGACGCCCGCACCCGGGTCACCGACGCCTCCGTCGACCGGCCCGCCGAGATCGCCGAGCGGCTCGCCGGGCTGCCGGTCGTCGGCGCGGGCGCCCTGCTCTACCCGGACGCCTTCCCCGACGCCCGCGGGCCCGAGCACCAGTCCGCCGGGGCGCTCGCCGCGCTCGCGGCGGAGCGGCTGGCCGCGGGCGGCGAGGGCTTCCTCGACCCGCAGCCGATGTACCTGCGGCGGCCCGACGCGCAGGTGCCGAAGAACTACAAGGTGGTCACCCCCAAGTGACCGGGGCAGCGGTGGCCGGCGGTGCCGTCCTGCGCGAGATGCGCTGGTGGGACCTGCCGGAGGTGCTCGCCCTGGAAGCGGACCTCTTCCCCGAGGACGCCTGGTCGGAGGGGATGTTCTGGTCCGAGCTGGCGCACGCGCGCGGGCCCCGGGCCACCCGGCGGTACGTGGTCGCGGAGACCGCCGCCGGGGAGCTGGCCGGCTACGCGGGCCTGGCCGCGGCCGGCGGGCTCGGGGACGTCCAGACCATCGCCGTCTCCCGCGCGCAGTGGGGCACCGGGCTCGGCGCCCGGCTCCTCACCGACCTCCTCCAGCACGCCACGGCCTTCGAGTGCGACGAGGTCCTGCTCGAAGTGCGCGTGGACAACACCCGGGCGCAGAAGCTGTACGAGCGCTTCGGCTTCGAGCCCATCGGCTTCCGGCGCGGCTACTACCAGCCGGGCAACGTCGACGCGCTCGTGATGCGACTTATCGTTCAAGGAACTGGGACTGAGATCTGATGGCTGCTGACGAACCGCTGGTCCTCGGCATCGAGACCTCCTGCGACGAGACCGGCGTCGGCATCGTCCACGGGACCACCCTCCTCGCCGACGCCGTGGCCTCCAGCGTCGACACCCACGCCCGCTTCGGCGGCGTCGTGCCCGAGATCGCCTCGCGGGCGCACCTGGAGGCGATGGTCCCGACGATCGAGCGGGCCCTGAAGACCGCCGGGGTGTCCGCGAAGGACCTCGACGGCATCGCGGTCACCGCGGGCCCCGGTCTCGCGGGCGCCCTGCTCGTCGGCGTCTCCGCCGCCAAGGCGTACGCCTACGCGCTGGGCAAGCCGCTGTACGGCGTCAACCACCTGGCCTCGCACATCTGCGTCGACCAGCTGGAGCACGGCAAGCTGCCCGAGCCGACGATGGCGCTGCTCGTCTCCGGCGGGCACTCCTCGCTGCTGCTCTCCGCCGACATCACCTCCGACGTGCGGCCGCTGGGCGCGACCATCGACGACGCGGCGGGCGAGGCGTTCGACAAGATCGCGCGGGTCCTCGACCTGGGCTTCCCGGGCGGCCCGGTCATCGACCGGCTCGCCAGGGAGGGCGACCCGGCCGCCATCGCGTTCCCGCGCGGTCTGAGCGGCGCCAAGGACCCGGCGTACGACTTCTCCTTCTCCGGTCTCAAGACGGCCGTGGCCCGCTGGATCGAGGCGAAGCGGGCGGCGGGCGAGGAGGTGCCGGTCCGGGACGTGGCCGCGTCCTTCCAGGAGGCCGTGGTGGACGTCCTCACCCGCAAGGCCGTCCGGGCCTGCAAGGACGAGGGCGTCGACCACCTGATGATCGGCGGCGGCGTGGCCGCGAACTCGCGGCTGCGGGCGCTCGCCGAGGAGCGCTGCGAGCGGGCCGGGATCCGGCTCCGGGTGCCCCGGCCGGGCCTGTGCACCGACAACGGCGCGATGGTCGCGGCGCTCGGCTCGGAGATGGTGGCCCGCAACCGGGCGGCCTCCGACTTCGAGCTGTCGGCGGACTCCTCGCTGCCGGTGACGGACCCGCACGTGCCCGGTCGCACCCATGACCACGCGCATGGCCACACCCACGACCACGTGCACGAGATCAGCAAGGAGAACCTGTACTCGTGAGGGTCACGCTGATGTGGGAGGCCCGCGCCGTGCAGGGCCGGGGCCCCGAGCTCCTGGAGTGGGCGCGGGCCCGGGCCCGGGTGCTGGCGCGCGAGCCGCTGCGCCGGGAGGTCTTCCGGGCGCCTCAGGACCGGGTCCTCGTCCTCACCTGGTGGGAGGCGGACCGGCTCGACGCCGAGCTGCCCGAGCTGCCGGAGCCGGACGCCGCGCTGATCACCCGGCCGGTCCACCGCTGGCGCTTCGAATCGGTCGAATAGGCGATCCGTTCGGGGACTCGCTCGGGATCCGTTCGGGGATTCGTTCGGGGATTCGTTCGGCGATCGGGCAACCTTTCGGGCCTAGCGGGCATCCCACAGCCTGTGAAGAAGCAGATCGCGGTATGGGCGGCGCTGACGGCGGTGACCCTCCTGGTGACGGGCTGCACGGCCCAGGCCCCGGCGGCCGTCCCCGACGCGGCGACGCCCTCGGCGAAGGCCGCCGCCCCGGAGCCGGCCCAGGCTCCCGAGGCCGCCCGGGCCGCCGCGTACCGGAAGTGGGGCCTGAAGCCCCTCCCGGCCCCGCCCGCCCCGCCGGCCGTCAAGCCGGTGAAGCGGGCGCCCGGCGGGCCGGTCCCGGTGATCAGCGACATACCGACCGACGAGAAGGTCGTCTTCCTCACCATCGACGACGGGGCCGAGAAGGACCCGGAGTTCGTGCGGATGATGGACGAGCTGGACGTCCCCTTCACCATGTTCCTCACCGACTCGGTGATCAGCGGGAACTACGGCTACTTCGACCCGCTCGTCGCCCAGGGGCACGGCGTCGCCAACCACACCCTCACCCACCCGAACCTGCGCACCCTCTCCCAGGACGCCCAGCGCCGCGAGATCTGCGGCCAGCGGGAGAAGCTGCGCGAGCGGTACGGCACCGCCCCGCGCCTCTTCCGGCCGCCCTTCGGCAACTGGAACGAGGCCACCCGCGCGGCGGCCGGGGAGTGCGGCGTCGACGCGATCGTCCTCTGGCGCGAGTCCATGCAGATCAAGAACATGCAGTACCAGCGCGGCGACCGGAAGCTCCACCCCGGCGACATCGTCCTCGCCCACTTCCGCGGCCCCGCCGAGCTCAAGGGCCGCACGATGACCGAGATGACGGCGACGATGCTCCGCAAGATCCAGGAACAGGGCTTCACGGTGGCCCGCCTGGAGGACTACGTCTGAGCTCACCGGATCGGATGACGGCGCCGCGGCCCTGCCGGCCTTCACGCGCGAGTACGACCCTGACAGCGAGCGGGCGCTCTTGCGGGGCCGCGTAAGGGAGTTGGGGGGCGGGGCCTAGGGTTCTGGGCATGTCTCCGCGTACGCCCCTGCCCCCGCCGCCCCCGCCCGCCGAGGTCCGCAGCTGGCCCGACCGGGGGGCGCTGCTTGCCGACCGGGCGAGGGCGCTCGACGTGCTGGGGCGGCGGCTGCTCGGCGGCGGGCGGTTCGCGCTGTTCGCCGGTTCGGTGCTGCTGCTCCAGCTGGGCTGGGGCCTGGTGGGCATGCTGCTGATCGACGCCGGCGGGGCGCTCCTCGACCCGATCACCCTCCTCATCGGGCTGTTCGCCGCCGCCCTCGGCCTCGGCGTGATGGTGCCGGGCGTCTGGCTCGTCGCGCGCGGGGTGCGGCGGGACCGCGTGGTGAGGGAACGGTTCGCCGCCTGGGCCGCGCTGGACCGGGACGCGGCGGCGGACGCGCGGCTGCGCCGGCCCGTGCAGAGCGCCTGCTGGATGCTGCTCTCCGCCGCCCTGTGCGGGCTCGGGCTGTGGCTGGGCTTCGCCGTGCCGGCCGGGGCGACCCTGGAGTACGGGGGCTACTACTTCGTCGCGTACGGCATGGGTGTCGCGCTGATCTTCTGGATCAACGGCCTGATCGGGCTCTTCAAGGCCGTCGGGCACTACCGGATGGCGATCAGGGTCGCTCCGCCCGCACGGGGTGCCCGATCAGCATCGTCGGAGCCCCCGCGACACGTGTGAGGAGCACCGTCGCGGAGTGCGGCCCCTTCGGCTTTACCTTTCGCCGGATCTCCTCGGGTTCCACGGCCGAGCCGCGCTTCTTCACCGTCAGGGTGCCCACTTCGCGTTCGCGCAGCAGGGCCTTCAACTTCTTGAGGTTGAAGGGGAGTTCGTCGGTGATCTCGTAGGCGGAGGCGTACGGGGTGGGGGCGAGGACGTCGGAGGTGACGTAGGCGATCGTCGCGTCGATCAGGCCGCCGGACAGCTCCTCGGCGACCTCGGCGACCAGGTGGGCGCGGATGACCGCGCCGTCCGGCTCGTAGAGGTAACGGTCGACGGGGCGGACCGCCGGGTCGGGCAGGCCGCGGCCGGTGAGGCTCGCGCCGGAGGGCAGCAGGGTGGCGCGGCGCGCGCCCGGCTCCGTACCGAACCAGAGGACGGCCTCCTTCACGTCGCCGCCGTCCGAGATCCACTCGGCCTCGGCCTCGTCGGGGACGGTCTCGTGGGGGATGCCGGGGGCGATCTTCAGGGCCGCGCGCGGGGCCCGGCGGGCGGCCTGGACCGCCCAGGAGAGCGGCGGGGAGTACGCCTCCGGGTCGAAGATCCGGCCCCGGCCGCCGCGCCGCGCCGGGTCGACGAAGACGGCGTCGTACGGGCTGGTGTCGATCTCGGTGACGTCGGCGCAGCGCACCTCGATCAGGTCCGCGAGGCCGAGCGCGGCGGCGTTGGCGCGGGCGACCTCGGCGGTGAGGGGGTCCCGGTCGACGGCGAGGACGGAGATCCCGGCGCGGGCGAGGGCGAGCGCGTCGCCCCCGATGCCGGAGCAGAGGTCGGCGACGCTGCCGACGCCGAGTTCCCTGAGCCGGGCCGCGCGGTAGGCGCCGACGGTGGCCCGGGTGGACTGCTCGACGCCGTGCGGCGTGAAGTACATGCGGTACGCGTCCTCGGCGCCGAACTTCGCCACCGCGCGCTGCCGCAGCCGGGCCTGGCCGAGGGCGGCCGAGACCAGCTCGGCGGGGTGGTCGCGGCGCAGCCGGGAGGCGACCGCCAGCTCCTGGGCGGGGTCGTAGTCGCGCAGGGCGGCGAGGAGCGTCTGGCCCTCGGGGGTGAGCAGGGCGGAGAAGGCGGCGAGGTCGGTCACCGTTCCATTCTCCCTGTGGGCCGGGTGGGGGACGGCGGGGCCGGTACGGCGGTGTCGCGGCCGGAAGGGGCGGGTCGCGCTGACAGGATGCGGCGCCATACCGCTCATACGACAAAAGGAAGAAATGATGGCAAAGGGTCACTCGCCTAGGAGCCACTCGCCCAAGGGTCGCTCACCCAAGAGTCACGCGCGCAAGGGCCAGTCACGCCGTGCCCTGGGTGCCGCGCTCCTCGTCGCCGCCCTCACCTCCACCGCCGCCTGCGGGAGCGGCTCCGAGCCCGGCTCCTCCGGCGCCCCCGCCCCCGCCGCCGGCCAGCAGGCCCCCGCCAAGACCGCCGCCCAGCTCGCCGCGGAGAAGAAGGCGGCGCTGGTGAAGCAGCGTGCCGCCCGGGCCGCCGCCGCGAAGAAGTGGGGCCTCAAGCTCGCCCCCCTCGAAGCGCCCGCCCCGCCCAAGAAGAAGCCGAAGATCACCACCCGGAAGGGCTTCGAGACCGACGGCGAGGGCCTCCCGCCCGTCTTCACCACCGTCCCCACCAAGGAGAAGATCGTCTTCCTGACGATCGACGACGGCGCCGAGAAGGACCCCGAGCTCATCCGCATGATGAGCGACCTGAAGATCCCGTACAGCGCCTTCCTCAGCGACTACGTGGTCAGCGACGACTACGCCTACTTCGGGAAGATGCAGAAGTCGCAGCCCGGCGGGGTCGCCCTCCACAACCACACCCTCAACCACAAGTACCTGCCCGGACTCTCCTACGCCCGCCAGAAGCGCGAGATCTGCGGGATGCAGGACGTCATCGAGAAGAAGTACGGCAAGCGCCCCGAGCTCTTCCGGCCGCCGTACGGCAACTACAACGAGGACACCCTGCGCGCCGCGAAGTCCTGCGGCGTCAAGGCCGTCCCGCTCTGGGCCTCCGAGGCGTTCCCCGACCACATGGAGTGGCGCGAGTGGGACCGCGACCTGCACCCCGGCGACATCGTCCTCACCCACTTCCGCGGCGAGGAGGACTGGAAGGGCAGCATGCCCGACATGATCCGCCGGGTCATGAACGTGATCACGTCCAAGGGGTACGCGGTCGCCAAGCTGGAGGACTACGTATGAGCCGGCTGCGCCCGCTCGTGGTCGCCGCACTCCTCCTCGGCCTCACCGGCTGCGCCTCCGCCGTCGACCCGCTCGAACGCCTCGGCCGCAAGGCGGTGGAGCGCGTCGGCGACCACGAGACCGGCCACCAGGAGCGGGTCCGGGCGGAGGGAGCCCGGGACTGACCTCCGCCGGGGCGCCCTCACCCCCGGCCCGCGGCGGCGACGGACGCGACGACCGTGACGACCGTGACGACGGCGAGCAGCCCCGCCGCGCCCAGCTGGGTCCAGGCCGCCGCCCGCAGGCCGCGCCTCCACAGCACCCGGCCGGTCACCGCCACGAGCGCCGTGAGGCCGGCGAACCACCACACCGGCGCCCAGTCCGCCGGGTACGGGCCGGGGCCCTGAGGGGCGCCCCGGCCCAGGCCCCGCGCCGCCGTCACCACCATGACCGCCAGGGCGGCGAGGACGTCCGCCGCCAGCGCCAGGACGGCCAGGGCGACATCGAGGGCCGGGCGGCCCGGGGGCCGGGGAGACGTCATCCCCCCACCCTCGTACGGAACCCCGGGCTCCGCGCGTACGTTCCCCGGATCGGGGCCGGGACGCGGCACCGGCGCGCCCTCCCGGGACCGCCACGGGGTGAGGAATTGGCACTCCGCTTGACCGAGTGCTAATCGCGGTCATAGTCTCGGCTCTGGCACTCCCCACTGGAGAGTGCCAACACAGCGACGGGCAGGTCCGGCACCCGCGACGACGGATCGACCTGGTCGCCACCTCAGACAGTTAACCCCGCGAGATCTCCGAAGGGGGAGGTCGGATCGTGACGACCGCCAGCTCCAAGGTTGCCATCAAGCCGCTTGAGGACCGCATCGTGGTCCAGCCGCTCGACGCCGAGCAGACCACGGCCTCGGGCCTGGTCATCCCGGACACCGCGAAGGAGAAGCCCCAGGAGGGCGCCGTCCTCGCCGTGGGCCCGGGCCGCTTCGAGAACGGCGAGCGCCTGCCGCTCGACGTCAAGGTCGGCGACGTCGTGCTCTACAGCAAGTACGGCGGCACCGAGGTGAAGTACAACGGCGACGAGTACCTCGTCCTCTCGGCCCGCGACGTGCTCGCGATCATCGAGAAGTAAGACGACGCCGTACCCGCATGGAACCGCGCCCCTGACCCCTTGATCTCTTGGGCGTCCAGGGGCGCGGTTAGTTTTTCCCACACGATTTCCGAGAGGGCTGAACCGCTCCCATGGCGAAGATCCTGAAGTTCGACGAGGACGCCCGTCGCGCCCTTGAGCGCGGCGTCAACAAGCTTGCCGACACGGTGAAGGTGACGATCGGCCCCAAGGGCCGCAACGTCGTCATCGACAAGAAGTTCGGCGCCCCCACCATCACCAACGACGGTGTCACGATCGCCCGCGAGGTCGAGCTCGACGACCCGTACGAGAACCTCGGCGCCCAGCTCGTGAAGGAGGTGGCGACCAAGACCAACGACATCGCGGGTGACGGCACCACCACCGCCACCGTGCTCGCCCAGGCGCTCGTCCGCGAGGGTCTGCGCAACGTCGCCGCCGGCGCCTCCCCGGCCTCCCTGAAGAAGGGCATCGACGCGGCCGTCAAGGCCGTCTCGGACGAGCTGCTCGCCACCGCGCGCCCGATCGACGACAAGTCGGACATCGCCGCCGTCGCCGCGCTCTCCGCCCAGGACCAGCAGGTCGGCGAGCTCATCGCCGAGGCCATGGACAAGGTGGGCAAGGACGGTGTCATCACCGTCGAGGAGTCCAACACCTTCGGCCTGGAGCTGGAGTTCACCGAGGGCATGGCCTTCGACAAGGGCTACCTCTCCCCGTACATGGTCTCCGACCAGGAGCGTATGGAGGCCGTCCTCGACGACCCGTACATCCTGATCAACCAGGGCAAGATCTCCTCGATCCAGGACCTGCTGCCGCTGCTCGAGAAGGTCATCCAGGCGGGTGGCTCCAAGCCGCTGCTGATCATCGCCGAGGACGTCGAGGGCGAGGCGCTCTCCACCCTCGTCGTCAACAAGATCCGCGGCACCTTCAACGCGGTCGCCGTCAAGGCCCCCGGCTTCGGTGACCGCCGCAAGGCGATGCTCCAGGACATGGCCACCCTCACCGGTGCCACCGTCATCGCCGAGGAGGTCGGCCTCAAGCTCGACCAGGCCGGTCTCGACGTGCTGGGCACCGCCCGCCGCGTGACCGTCTCCAAGGACGACACCACCATCGTCGACGGCGGTGGCGAGTCCGCCGACGTCGCGGGCCGCGTCGCCCAGATCAAGGCCGAGATCGAGTCCACGGACTCCGACTGGGACCGCGAGAAGCTCCAGGAGCGCCTCGCGAAGCTGGCCGGCGGCGTGTGCGTGATCAAGGTCGGCGCCGCCACCGAGGTGGAGCTGAAGGAGAAGAAGCACCGTCTGGAGGACGCCATCTCCGCGACCCGCGCCGCGGTCGAGGAGGGCATCGTCTCCGGTGGTGGCTCCGCGCTCGTCCACGCCGTCAAGGTCCTGGAGGGCAACCTCGGCAAGACCGGCGACGAGGCCACCGGTGTCGCGGTCGTCCGCCGCGCCGCCGTCGAGCCGCTGCGCTGGATCGCCGAGAACGCCGGCCTGGAGGGCTACGTCATCACCTCCAAGGTCTCCGAGCTCGACAAGGGCCAGGGCTTCAACGCCGCCACCGGCGAGTACGGCGACCTGGTCAAGGCCGGCGTCATCGACCCGGTGAAGGTCACCCGCTCCGCCCTGGAGAACGCCGCCTCCATCGCCTCCCTGCTTCTCACCACCGAGACCCTCGTGGTGGAGAAGAAGGAGGAGGAGCCGGCGGACCACGGTCACGGCGGTCACGGCCACTCCCACTGAGGCCACTGACTGAACCACCGAGGCCCGGTGCCCCCGTCGCGGGGGCACCGGGCCTCGGTGTTCTTCTACGCCTCGCTACGCCTCGACCGCGCCGAGCTGGCCCATCAGCCCCAGCAGGTCGTACTGCCACCAGCCCTCGACCGCCTTCCCGTCCTCACGGAAGCGGTGGATGGTGGTGCCGGTCATGGTGACCTCCATGCCGGTCGGCTGGAGGCCCATGAAGTCGCCGACGTGGGTTCCCTTCCAGCTCCACCGGGTGCACACCCGGTCACCGTCGGCGAGCTGGTCCTCCACGGTGAACGCGAAGTCGAAGCCGGCGCGCCACCCCTCCACCTCGCGCCGGACCGCGTCCATCCCGATGGTGTCCACCGGGTTCGTCGGATCGTGGTCGTGGTAGCCCTCGGCGAGCAGGGCGTCGAGCAGCGCCAGGTCGGAGCCGTTCGCGAACTGCTCGAACATCTGCCGCGCGTTCGCCTTGTACAGCGCCTCGTCCCGGACCACGTCCAGGTCGGTGAAGGTCGGCATCTCGTCACAGAGGGCGACCATCTCCCGGAAGATCCGGTCGGTCTCCGGCAGCTGCGAGTTGCGCATGGCCACGTCGTACGAGGGGAACTCGACGATCTCCACGACGTGCTGGGCGTCGGACCGGTCGGTCCCGACGATGCTGTGGGTGGCGGTCCGTTTCCCCCGGGTCTGCTCGACCCAGCGGTCCATGAGCCGGTTCAGCTCCTCGACCCGGCTCGTCCTGCAATCGATGATCTGCACGAAGGTCATGGCCGCCTCCGACCGGCGAAGCCGCGGATGGACCCCTCCAGTCTAGGCCGGTCTAGGCCGAGTGCGTCAGGTCGGCGGCCCTGACCTCCTCCGCGAAGGGCTCGCCGCGGGCGTAGCGGGCCACCTCGTCCAGCGCCTGGTCGGTCATGCGGTGCAGCTCGTTGCCGAGCGAGCCGGCGATGTGGGGCGTGAGGAGGACGTTGGGGAGGCTGTAGAGGGGGGAGTCCGGCGGCGGCAGTTCGGGGTCGGTCACGTCGAGGACCGCGTGGAGGCGGCCCGCGGTCAGGTGGGGGAGGAGTGCGGTCTCGTCGATCAGGGAGCCCCGGGAGGTGTTGATCAGGGTGGCGCCGTCGGGCAGGGCGGCGAGCTGCCGGGCGCCGATCATCCGGTACGTGGACGGGAGTTGGGGCGCGTGCACGGAGACGACCGAGCTGCGGGAGCAGAGTTCGTCCAGACCGGCGAGGACCGCGCCCGGCGGCGGATTCCTCAGGTACGGGTCGTACAGCAGCACCTCGACGTCGAAGGGGCGCAGGAGTTCGACGACCCGGCGGCCGATGCGGGAGGCGCCGACGATGCCGACCGTGCGGCGGTAGTTGCCCCAGGCGGCCGACTCGGCGAGCCAGGCGTGGCCGGCGCGGAGTTCGGCGTACCGCTGGGCCGAGCGCAGCACCCGCTTCCCGGCGAAGAGGATCGCGGCGAGGGTGTACTCGGCGACGGGCAGCGCGTTGGCGGCGGCCGCGCTGGTGACCCTGAGGCCGCGCTCCCAGCAGGCGTCGGTGATGTGGTGCTTGACCGAGCCGGCCGCGTGCACGACGGCCCTCAGGCGGGGCGCGCGGGCCAGCACCTCCGGGGTGAGCGGGGTGGCGCCCCAGCAGGTGAGGAGGAGTTCGGCCTCGGCGAGGGCGGCGGCGGTGCGCGGGTCCGGGGCGGCCAGGTCGTGGGCGACCAGGTGCGGGTCGGTGCGGGTGAGGGCCGCGAGGCGGGTGCGGTGGACGTCGGTGAGGAGGCGGTCGGCGACGCCGGGGCCCATCGCGAGCAGGAGGGAAGGGCGGTTGTCGGTGGTCGGGTGCATGGTGGGACCTGTGCTCCTCACTTGACGCTGCCGGCGGTCAGACCGGCCTTCCAGTGGCGCTGGAGCGAGACGAACGCCAGGACGAGGGGGACGACGGCGAGCAGCGAGCCGGTGACGACCAGGGGGTAGTAGTCGGGTTCGGCGTGGGCGTTGCTGTTCCACGCGTACAGGCCGAGGCTCAGCGGGAAGAGCTTCTGGTCGGAGAGCATCACCAGGGGGAGGAAGAAGTTGTTCCAGACGGCGGTGAACTGGAAGAGGAAGACGGTCACGAAGCCCGGCATGACCGTGCGCAGACCGATCGACCAGAAGACCCGCATCTCGCCGGCGCCGTCGATCCGCGCGGCCTCCAGCGCCTCGTCGGGGACGTAGGCGGCGCACAGCACCCGGGACAGGTAGACCCCGAAGGGGTTGACGAGGACCGGGAGGAGCACGGCGGCGTAGGTGTTGACGATGCCGATCTCGCTGGCGAGCAGGTACATCGGCAGGGCGAGCGCGGTGGTGGGGACGAGGACGCCGAGGAGGACGAGGCCGAAGAGCTTCTCCTTGCCCCGGAAGTCGTAGACGTGGAAGGCGTATCCGGCGGCGACGCTGATCAGCGCGCAGGCGGCGGCGCCGACCCCGGCGTACAGCAGGCTGTTGAGGTACCAGCGGAAGTAGACGCCGTCGTTGTACTCGGCCAGCCGGGCGAGGTTGCCGCCGAGGTCGAAGCCCTCGAAGGAGAAGGCGTTCCCGGCGAGCAGTCCGCCGGCGTCCTTGGTGGCGGCGGTGAGCAGCCAGACGAGCGGGAAGAGCATGTAGCAGGTGGCGAGGAGGAGGACGCCGTTGACGGCGGTCTTCGACATCCACCGGGAGCGGGGGGTGCTCATGCGGCGGGTGCTCATACGGGCGGTGCTCACGCGGCCTTCTCCTTCCGGTCCCTGGTGAGGCGGGTGACGGCGAAGGAGAGCGCCGCGGCCGTCAGCGCCAGCAGGATCGAGGCGGCCGCGGCGAGGCCGTAGTCGTTGCGGTCGAAGGCGGCGGAGTACGCGTACATGTTCGGCGTCCAGGTGGAGGTGACGGCGGAGCCCGTGCCCCTGCTGAGGATCAGCGGTTCGGTGAAGAGCTGGAGGGAGCCGATGACGGTGAAGAGGCCGACCATCGCCAGGGAGCCGCGCAGCAGCGGGATCTTGACGGAGAAGGCGGTGCGCCAGGCTCCGGCGCCGTCGACGGTGGCGGCTTCGAGGACGGAGCGGTCGATGGCCTGGAGGGCGGCGTAGAAGATGATCAGGTTGTAGCCGAGCCACTCCCAGAGGGCGATGTTGACGACGGACGGCAGCGCGCCCTCGGGGGAGAAGAAGTCGAAGCCGATCCCGCCCGCCTCCATCGCCTGGACGACCGGGCTGAGCTGGGGCGTGTAGAGGTAGACCCAGATCAGGGCCGCGATGATGCCGGGCACGGCGTGCGGCAGGAAGAGCGCGAGCTGGAAGAAGCGGCGGGCGCGGGCGAGGGCGGTGTCGAGGAGGAGGGCGAGGCCGAGGGCGCCGCCGATCATCAGCGGCACGTAGAGCAGGCAGTAGCCGAGCAGGACGCCGAAGCCCTCGCGGAAGGCCCGGTCACCCAGTGCCGCGGCGTAGTTGCCGAGGCCGGTGAAGACGGTCTCGGATCCGCCGAAGCCCAGTCCGGACTGCTTCTCGGTGAAGAGGCTCAGCCAGACCGCGTATCCGATCGGCACCACCAGCACCGCGGTGAAGAGCAGGAAGAACGGGGTCAGCAGGAGTGCCGCGGCACGGGTGCGGGCCTTCACGTGCTCAGCCCTCGACCTTCAGGCCGCGCTTGGTGAGTTCGGCGACGGTGGCGTCGTGGCCGGCCTTCACCGCGTCGGCGAGGGTGGGGCCGCCGGGGGCGACGGCGCCGAAGCGGTCCTTGATGGTGGTGTTGGTGGTGCCGGTGGTGGGGCCCCAGGACCACTGCGGGCGGATGGACGCGCCGGCCGCCTCGAAGAGGGCGTAGATGTCCTGGCCGCCGTAGAAGCCCGCGTCGAACGCCTTCTTGGCGGCGGGGCGCAGGGCGGTGGCGGCGGGGAAGGCGCTGGAGGTGCCGGAGGCGATGCGGGCCTCGACGCCCTCCTCGGTGGTGGCCATCCAGGTGGCGAACTCGACGGCCGCCGCCTTCTTCCCGCTGCTCTTGGTCACGGCGAAGGTGGAGCCGCCGAGCATGCCGGAGGCGGGCTTGCCGTCCCAGCTGGGCATGGGGGCGACGGCCCACTTGCCGGACTGCTCGGGGAGGGTGCCCTTGAGGACGCCCGCGCCCCAGGAGGCGCCGAGGTAGCCGAGGGTGGTGCCGTTCTTGAGGGAGCCGGTCCACTCGGGGCTGAAGGAGGCGTTCTTGTGGACGAGTCCGGCGTCGAGGAGGCCCTGCCAGTAGGCGGTGACCTTGGCGGTGGCCGGGTCGGTGGTGTCGATCTTCCAGGTGTCGTCCTCGGCCTTGAACCACTGGGCGCCGGCCTGCCAGGCCATGGCCTCGAAGGTGGTCGGGTCGTCGGGGAAGAAGGTGGCGATACGGGCCTTGGCGTCGGCCTTCCTCACCTGCTCGGCGGCCTTCTTGAAGGCGTCCCAGGTGGTGGGGACCTCGATCTTGTGCTTCTCGAAGAGGTCCTTGCGGTAGTAGAACGCCTGCGGCGCGGCGTCGAAGGGGACCGCCCAGGTCCTGCCGCCGAGGGTGGTGAGCTCGACGGCCTGGGGAAGCAGCCCGGCCCTGGCCGACTCGGGGAAGACGTCGCCGATGTCCTGGAGGGCGCCGGAGGAGACGAACTCGGGGAGCGAGGGGTATTCGAGGGAGACGAGGTCGGGGGCGTTGCCCGCCTTCACCGCGTTGGAGATCTTGGCGTAGCCGCCGGCGTTGCCGGAGGGGATCTCCTCGAAGGTCACCTTGATGTCGGTGTGGGAGGCGTTGAAGGCGTCGACGACGTCCTTGGAGCCCTTGGCCCAGCCCCAGAAGGTGATCGTGACGGGCTTGCCGCCGGCGGAATCGGTGTCGTCACCGCCCCCGCCGCACGCCGTGAGGACGGCGAGGGCGGTGGCGGTGCCGGCTATGACGCGGGACGTTCTGCTCCAACTGAGGCTCACGGCACGGCTCCTGATCGGCGGCGCGGACGGGGTTGGCCGTGATCCTGGGACCGTTCATGACCGAAGTCAAGAGCGAAAGATTGAATGATCGAAAAAAGAACAGTTCGATCAGAGGGGTGGCGTCGGCTGGGAGGCCCCGGAGGCTCCGGCAGCCCCTCAAGCCCCAGAAGCCCCGGCGGCCCCTGAGGCCCCGGCAGCCCCGCAGGACGCGCGCACCCGTAGCCGCGGCAGCAGGCTCACGTGCCGGCTCGCCGCGTCCTCGTCCGCGCCCGCGGTCAGCCGCTCCACCAGCAGCTCCGTCGCGTGCCTGCCCACCTGCCGCTTCGGCGGGGCCACCGCCGTCAGCGGGGTGTCGGCCAGCGCGGCGACCTCGTCGTCGTACGCGATGAGGGCGAGGTCCTGCGGGACCCGCACGCCGAGGGGGGCGAGCCGCTGCGTGATCTCGATCGCGTCCACGTCGTTGTGGACGAGCGCCGCGCTCGCCAGGCCCGAGCGGACCGCCTCGTACAGCGCCCGCACCGCCCGCTCGAAGCCCTCCGGATCGGCCTCCGCCGGTACGGACTCGATCACCGGCCGCGGCTGCTCCAGGCCCAGCACCGCCAGCGCCTCCGCGTACCCGGCCCGCACCGCGAGCGCGGTCGGCGAGTCCCCCCGGGCCACGAGCAGTGGGGTCGCGTGGCCGAGCCCGAGCAGATGGCGCAGGGCCAGCAGCACCCCGTGGGCGTGGTCCGAGGAGACCCGGTCGAGGCCGTCGAGCGGGCTGCCCGGCTCGGCGCGCCGCTCCAGGAGCACCGCGGGCACCGGCAGCGAGGCCAGCCAGTCGCCGTACGCGAGCCGGTCGTCGGGACCGCGCCAGCCCGGCGCCACCAGCACGCCCTCGGCGCCGGCCGCGAGCAGCCCCTCGGTGCGGGCCCGGTCCTCCTCCGGGCGGTAGTCCGAGATCCGCAGCACCAGCCGGGCGCCCGCCCGGGCCGCCGCCTCGTGCGCGCCCCGGATGACCTCGGCGAAGTAGTACGTCGCGGAGGGCGCGAGCAGGCCGAGCACCAGGCCCTCGCCGGCCGGGGCGCCGGGCGCGGTGGCGCGGGGCCAGGAGACCTGGCCGTGCACCCGGTCGAGCAGCCCGCGCGAGGCCAGCGTCTCGGCGTCGCGGCGGGCGGTCACGGGGGAGACCCCCAGGAGTCCGGCCAGTTCGGCGACGCGGACCGTGCCGCGCTCGCGCACCAGGTCCAGCAGTCGGGCGTGTCGTTCGGCGGCACTCTCGCGCACGTGCGGTTCCCCCTCGCGGTGGTGGTGGTTCCCCGACCTTAGACGAGAATGATCGAACGGCGGGAGTTTCGATCATTCGCTCTGCATTCCTTGACGATTCGATCGGAGCTCGCGGAGGATGCGGCGACCGGCCGGACCCCTCCGAGGCTCCGGGCGGCGCGGCCGACACCCCCACGGAGCCCAGGGAGCATCATGCCCACGCCACCCGAGGACCGTGAGCTCAGTCCGCACACCGGCTGGACCCGCGCCCACTGGGAGGACGCCGCCGACCGGCTCCTCCTCGCCGTCCGCCCCCACGCCTCCCCGCGCGGCGGCCTCATCGACCTCCCCGGCCCCCGCCCCAGCTGGTCGGGCGCCCGCTCCGACGGCCTGGAGGGCTTCGCCCGTACGTTCCTCCTCGCCGCCCTCCGCGTCGCCGGCGCCCGCGGCGCGGACCCGCACGGCCACCTCGACCGGTACGCGGCCGGACTCGCCGCCGGGACCCGGACACCCGGACGGCGGGACGCGGAGTCCTGGCCCCTGATGGCCGACACCCGCCAGGCCGTCGTCGAGTCCGCCTCCGTCGCCCTCGCCCTGCGCCTCACCCGCCCCTGGCTCTGGGACCGCCTCGACGAAGCGACCCGCCGGCGGATCGCCGACTGGCTGCGGCCCGCCCTCGGCCCGTCCCCCGTCGACAACAACTGGTGGCTGTTCGGCCTCACCGTCGCCGGCTTCCTCCAGGACGCCGGCGTCGAGACCGACCGCGCCGCCGCCACCATCGACCGCTCCCTCGCCCGGATCGAGGACTGGTACCTCGGCGCCGGCTGGTACAGCGACGGCGACAACCGCGCCTTCGACCACTACAACTCCTGGGCCCTGCACCTCTACCCGGTCCTCCACGCCCACCTCGCCGGCGACCGCGCGCTCCTCGACCGGTACGGCCCCCGGCTCCGCGCCCACCTCGACGACCACGTCCACCTCTTCGACGCGAACGGCGCCCCCGTCCCGTACGGGCGCTCCCTGATCTACCGCTTCGCCGCGGCCGCCGCCCCCTGGCTCGGGGCCCTCACCGGCCACACCCCGCTCACCCCCGGCGCCACCCGCCGCCTCGCCTCCGGGAGCCTGCGGTACTTCCTCGACCGCGGCGCCACCGACGCCGACGGGCTGCTCACCCTCGGCTGGCACGGCCCCCACCCGCCGCTCGTCCAGGCGTACTCGGGCCCCGGCTCCCCCTACTGGGCCGCCAAGGGCTTCCTCGGGCTGCTGCTCCCCCCGGACCACCCCGCCTGGACGGACCCCGAGGAACCCCTCCCGGCCGAACGCGCCGACACCGTCCGCCCCTTCGGCCCCACCGGCCTCCTCGTCCAGACCACCGCCGCCGACGGCCTGGTCCGCCTCCACAACCACGGCAGCAACCACATCGCCGCCGGCGGCCCCGAGGGCGACGACCCCGGCTACGCCCGCTTCGCCTACGCCACCCGCACCGGCCCCACCACCGCCCCCGGCCCGGCCGACAACCACTTCGCGCTGCTCGCCCCCGACGGCACGGCCACCCACCGGGGCCCCGCCGAACCCCTGGCCACCGGCCCCGACCGGGCCGCCTCCGCGCACACCCCGCTCCCCGGCGTCCGGGTCGTCTCCACCACCGTCGTCCACGGCCGAGCCGAACTCCGCGTCCACCTCGTCCTCGGCGCCCCGGAGGGGACCCCCGTACGGCAGACCGGCTGGGCCGTCGCCGACGGACCGGACGCGCCGGTCTCCCAGCTCCACCCGGTCCACGGTTACGGCCCCGAGGTCGCCGCCCTCCCGGCCGGGGCCACCCTCCAGGGCCCGGCCCCGACCCGTACCCCCGCCGTCCACGGCGCCACCAGCGGCCCCGTCGCGCTCTTCGCCGCGCTCGCCTCGCTCACCGCCGAGCCCGGCCCGGCCCCGGCCGCCGCCCTCGCGGAGATCCGGATCACGGACGGACCCGAGCTTCGCGTCACGTGGTGGGACGGCGCCGTCTCCCGCGTCACCGCCACCGGAGAACCGCCCTACTGAGGGCCGTACTTCCGTCCGGCCTTCGACGACACGCCGCCGAGCAGCGCGCGGGGCGCCAGCTTCACCACGCCCATCAGGGCCTTGTAGCGCGGGTCCGGGATCGACAGGGTCTTCCCGCGCGCCAGGTCCGACAGGGCCGCCGCGACCAGCTTGTCCGCGTCGAGCCACATCCAGCCCGGGATGTTGTCCGTGCCCATCCCGGCCCGCTCGTGGAACTCGGTGCGCACGAAGCCGGGGCACAGGGCCATCAGCCGCACGCCGCTGCCCGCGAGGTCCCGGGCCGCGCCCTGGGTGAACTGCACGACCCACGCCTTCGAGGCGCCGTAGGTGCCGCGCGGCACGAAGGCGGCCACCGAGGCCACGTTCACCACCCCGCCCCGCCCGCGCTCCTTCATCGAGGCGGCGGCCGCCGAGGTCAGCCGCAGCACCGCCTCGCAGTGCACGGTCAGCATCTTGAGCTCGTCGGCCATCGACACGTCGAGGAACCGGCCCTTGTTGCCGAAGCCCGCGTTGTTCACCAGCAGGTCGACCGGGCGGCGCGGGTCGGAGAGCCGGGCCTCGACCGCCGCGATCCCCTCCTCGCCGGAGAGGTCCGCGGCGAGCACCTCGGCCTCCACCCCGTGCCGGTCGTGCAGCTCGGTGGCCTGCTCCCGAAGACGCTTCAGGTCCCGCGCCACCAGGACGACGTCATGCCCGTCCGCCGCCAGCCTGCGGGCGAAGGCGGCTCCGATGCCGGCGGTGGCTCCCGTGATCAGTGCAGTGGTCATACCGGAACCGTAGTGCCCGGCGCGGGCACCACCCCGTGTCGGACGCCTGTACGCGCGCGTGCTCAGCCCGCGTGCTTCTCCGCGTACGTGCGCGCGAGCGCGAGGAGGCCGGACTCCATCCACGCGGCGGCCACCAGCGTCTCCGGCAGCAGCTTCCGCTCGGTGGTCGCCGCGCGGTGCAGGAAGGAGACGGTGACGGCGTGGTCCGGCCGGTGCACGACCGTGACGGGGTCGCCGGCCCGCACCTCGCCCGGCTCGATCACCCGCAGCAGCGCGCCCGGACCGGCCTGCGCCTGGGTGAACCGCCGCACCCAGCCCTTGGCGTCGACCCCTCGCTCCTCCAGATGGCCCTGGAAGGTGCGGCAGGGGATCCGTCCCCCGGTGACCTCCAGCACCACCGCCCCGCCGATCCGCCAGCGCTCGCCGATCAGCGCCCCGTTCACGTCCAGGCCGCTCGTCGTCAGGTTCTCGCCGAAGGAGCCGTTCGCCAGCTCCCGGCCCAGCTCCCGCTCCCACAGGTCCAGGTCCTCGCGGGCGAAGGCGTACACCGCCCGGTCCGCGCCCCCGTGGAAGCGCAGGTCGCACACGTCGTCCCCGGCGACACCGCTCGCCCCGACGCCGTTGGGCCCCGGGGACTCGATCCGGACGGGCCCCTCGACGGGACGCTTGTCGATGCCCGTCCTCCCCGAGGCGGAGTCGGTGTAGCCGACGCTCTTCGCCCGGCCCGCATTGATACTCAGCAAGGTCATGACAGCAGCGTAGGCGCGCATCCCACCCACCACCTCAAAGAATCGATCGAATATTCGCGCCCGCACCCAAGCGTCGCTTATGCTCGACCCATGATCGAGGCACGCCACCTCCGCGTCCTGCGCGCCGTCGCCGCCACCGGCTCCTTCTCCGCCGCCGCGCGCGAACTGGGCTGCACCCAGCCCGCCGTCAGCCAGCAGATGAAGGCCCTGGAGAGCTCGGCCGGCACCCCACTGCTCATCAGGACCGGCCGCGAGATGCGCCTCACCCAGGCCGGCGAGGTCCTCGTCCGGCACGCCGCCGGCATCCTCGCCGGACTCACCGCCGCCGAGGAGGAGGTCGCCGCCATCGCCGGACTGCGAGCCGGCCGCGTCCGCCTGGTCTCCTTCCCCAGCGGCAGCTCCACCCTCGTCCCCACCGCGCTTGCCGCCCTGCGCGCCGCGCACCCCGGCACCCGGGTCTCCCTCGTCGAGGCCGAACCGCCGCGCTCCGTCGAGATGCTCCGCGAGGGCGACTGCGACATCGCCCTCGCCTTCCGGTACGGATCGGGCCAGACGCCCGGCGAGTGGGACGACCTGGTGGTACGCCCGCTCCTCACCGACCGCCTCGTCGGCCTGGTCCCCGAGGGCCACCCGCTCGCCGGCGCGGGCTCCGTCGGCATCGCCGAACTGGCCGGGGACTCCTGGATCGCGGGCTGCCCCCGCTGCCGCCGCCAGCTCGTGGACGTCTGCGAGGAGGCCGGCTTCGCCCCGCGCATCGACTTCGCCACCGACGACTACCCGGCGGTGGTGGGCCTGGTCGGCGCGGGGCTCGGCGTGGCCGTCCTGCCGGAGCTGGCGATCGAGTCCGTACGGCCCAAGGGGGCGCGGACGGTCGCCGTCGAGCCCGCCGTGGAGCGGGAGATCGTGGCGCTGACCCTGCCGGACCTGGCCCAGGTCCCGGCGGTCGCGGCCACCCTCGACGAACTGACCCGCGCCGCCACGCGCGCGTAGCGCGCAGAGGGAGCGGCGGAGGCCCCGGATCAGGCGGGCCTCAGGCGGGCGGCCTCAGGCGGGCGGCCTCATGCGGGCCCCGTGCGGGCCTCAGGTCGTGAGGAAACGTTCCTTCATCCGTGCCCCACGATCGAGCGGCCGGCCGCCGAGGCCGTGGCCGCCGCTGGTGTCGCCCGTCCGGCGACCGCCGTCGCCGGCGCCGCCGTGATCAGGCGGTTGCGCGCGCGTCCCATGAGTTCTTCGCGTTCGTCCTCGGTGAGGCCGCCCCATACGCCATAGGGCTCCCGCACGGCGAGTGCGTGTGCCGCGCACTGCGCGCGGACCGGGCACCGCATGCAGACCTCTTTCGCCGAGTTCTCACGCGCACTCCGTGCCGCGCCGCGCTCTCCCTCGGGGTGGAAGAACAGGGAGCTGTCGACCCCGCGGCAGGCCGCGAGCAGTTGCCAGTCCCACAGATCGGCGTTGGGTCCGGGAAGGCGGGAGAAATCTGCCATTGCGCTAGTCCCCTTGAAACCGTGTCGAAACGGGTTGATGGGTGGGCGGGAGGTGGCTGTCGCTCTGGGGCTCCTCGGGCCCCGTCGGGTCCGGTGGTGTCCGACTTCTGTCGAAGTAGATGTAAATATGACTCATTGCGAATCTAGCCACAGACACCGCGAAAAGGGAAGAAAACCCGCTAAATGGGGCATAGCTTCTGTTGATGGACGCGGGACCTGCGTCGCTCTTCTCCGTGCACAGCCCCTCACAAGGAGTGCCGAAGGTCTCGTCCGACCCGTAACTCTTTCGAGTGACCATCGTTGAGAGTGCGAGGCGGTTGAATGAACAAGCGATCGGGCAGGTGTCCGGGAGCGTCAACCGCACAGGTGACGATACGTACAGCCCTGGAGGCTCAAGGTGACGCGCATCAGCTGCGAGAGCCGCGGAGGTCAGTCATGACGTCCGTTCTCGTCTGCGACGACTCCCCGCTTGCCCGAGAGGCGCTTCGCCGCGCGGTCGCGACCGTGCCCGGCGTGGAGCGCGTGACCACCGCGGCCAACGGGGAGGAAGTCCTCCGCCGCTGGGGCGCCGACCGCTCGGACCTCATCCTGATGGATGTGCGCATGCCCGGCCTCGGCGGTGTGGAAACCGTCCGCCGGCTGCTCTCCGCCGACCCCGGCGCCCGGATCATCATGCTCACGGTCGCCGAGGACCTCGACGGCGTCGCGCTCGCGGTCGCCGCGGGTGCTCGTGGCTATCTGCACAAGGACGCCTCGCGCGCCGAGCTGCGGGCCACCGTCACCCAGGCGCTCGCCGACCCGACCTGGCGGCTCGCCCCGCGCCGGCTCCGTTCGGCCGAGATGGGCGCCGCGCCCACCCTCACCGCGCGCGAGATCCAGGTCCTCGAAGGCATGAGCCACGGCCGGTCCAACGCGGAGATCGGGCGCGAGCTCTTCCTCTCCGAGGACACCGTCAAGACCCACGCCCGACGCCTCTTCAAGAAGCTCGGAGCCTCCGACCGGGCGCACGCCGTCGCGCTCGGATTCCGCTGGGGCCTGGTCCGCTGAATCACCGCGCACCGGCCGTCTCCCCGTCCGTACCCCCGTCCGCCGAGGGGCGGACGGGGCGGGCCTGTGTCACTTCCCGGCCCGATGCCGCATCCTTGAGGTGTGGAGTTCCTCGGGGACGAGTCGATCGAGCGGAAGGGGAGGGCGCCAGCGATGAATCCAGGCGCACCTGCTCATAACGCTTCGGTGCACAACAACGGACACGGTGCCACGGACGAACAGGCGTCAGGGCACCATGGAGCGATGCGCGACGACGAGACCATGGGTTCCCCCATGCCTGCCGGGCAGGGGGAGATCGGTGTGCTCGTCCACCGTGCCGTCGAAGGGGACGCGCAGGCCACCCATGACCTGCTGGCGCGCGTCCACCCCCTCGCGCTGCGCTACTGCCGCACCCGGCTCAACCGGCTGCCCGGTGACGCCCGCCACTTCGTGGAGGACCTCGCGCAGGAGGTCTGCGTCGCCGTCCTCATGGCCCTGCCGCGCTACAAGGACACCGGCCGCCCCTTCGAGGCGTTCGTCTTCGCCATCGCCGGGCACAAGGTCGCCGACCTCCAGCGGGCCGCCATGCGCCACCCCGGCTCCACCGCCGTGCCCTCCGACGAGATGCCCGAGCGGCCCGACGACTCCCTCGGACCCGAGGAGCGGGCCCTCCTCAGCGACGACGCCGAATGGGCCAAGAAGCTCCTCGCCAACCTCCCGGAGAACCAGCGCGAGCTCCTCGTCCTCCGGGTCGCCGTCGGGCTGACCGCCGAGGAGACCGGCCAGATGCTCGGCATGTCCCCCGGTGCCGTCCGCGTCGCCCAGCACCGCGCCCTCAGCCGGCTGCGCGCCCTGGCCGAGCAGTAAGCCTCACCGGGCCCCGTCATCCCTTTCGTACACGTGCGAACGTCCAAAGCTTCCCGCTGACCTTGATCGTGGAATGAGACACCGCTCAGGCCCGTTAGCATGGACATCCCGCACCGATCAAGGCCATTTGGGAAGGTGTCATGACTGCCAACGTCGACGGAGTGCCCGAGAAATTCGCGACACTCGGGCTGACCTACGACGACGTGCTGCTGCTGCCGGGAGCGTCCGAGGTGCTCCCGAACGCGGTCGACACCTCGTCCCGCATCTCTCGTAACGTCCGGGTCAACATCCCGCTGCTCTCCGCGGCGATGGACAAGGTGACCGAGTCCCGCATGGCGATCGCGATGGCCCGTCTGGGCGGCGTCGGCGTGCTCCACCGGAACCTCTCCGTCGAGGACCAGGTCAACCAGGTCGACCTGGTGAAGCGGTCCGAGTCCGGCATGGTGACCGACCCCATCACGGTGCACCCCGAGGCGACCCTCGCCGAGGCCGACGCCCTGTGCGCCAAGTTCCGCATCAGTGGTGTCCCCGTCACGGACCCGGCCGGCAAGCTGCTCGGCATCGTGACCAACCGCGACATGGCCTTCGAGACCGACCGCACCCGTCAGGTCCGCGAGGTCATGACGCCGATGCCGCTGGTCACCGGCAAGGTCGGCATCTCCGGCGTCGACGCCATGGAGCTGCTGCGCCGCCACAAGATCGAGAAGCTGCCCCTCGTCGACGACAAGGGCGTCCTCAAGGGCCTCATCACCGTCAAGGACTTCGTCAAGGCGGAGAAGTACCCGAACGCCGCCAAGGACGCCGAGGGCCGCCTGCTCGTCGGCGCCGCCGTCGGCGCCAGCCCCGAGGCCCTGGAGCGCGCCCAGGCGCTCGCCGCCGCCGGCGCGGACTTCCTGATCGTCGACACCTCCCACGGGCACAACAGCAACGCCCTGAGCTGGATGGCGAAGATCAAGTCGAGCGTGAACGTCGACGTGATCGGCGGCAACGTCGCCACCCGCGACGGCGCCCAGGCGATGATCGACGCCGGTGTCGACGGCATCAAGGTCGGCGTCGGCCCCGGCTCCATCTGCACCACCCGCGTCGTCGCCGGCATCGGCGTCCCGCAGGTCACCGCCATCTACGAGGCGTCGCTCGCGGCCCGCGCCGCCGGCATCCCGCTGATCGGCGACGGCGGCCTCCAGTACTCCGGCGACATCGGCAAGGCGCTCGCCGCCGGCGCCGACACCGTGATGCTCGGCAGCCTCCTCGCCGGCTGCGAGGAGTCGCCCGGCGAGCTGCTCTTCATCAACGGCAAGCAGTTCAAGTCGTACCGCGGCATGGGCTCGCTCGGCGCCATGCAGTCCCGCGGCCAGGGCCGGTCCTACTCCAAGGACCGCTACTTCCAGGCCGACGTCGCCTCCGACGACAAGCTCGTCCCCGAGGGCATCGAGGGCCAGGTGCCGTACCGCGGCCCGCTCGCCAGCGTCCTGCACCAGCTCGTCGGCGGCCTCCGCCAGACGATGGGCTACGTGGGCGCGGCCACCATCGACGAGATGGAGTCCAAGGGCCGCTTCGTCCGGATCACCTCGGCGGGCCTCAAGGAGAGCCACCCGCACGACATCCAGATGACGGTCGAGGCGCCGAACTACAGCAGGAAGTAGTCCGCGCACACGGGAGGGGGCGGTTCCGGCATGTGGCCGGAGCCGCCCCCCGCGCGTGTGTCGGGGATACTGGTAGGCGCAGACATAGAGGGAAAGGCCACACATCGTGACTGAGATCGAGATCGGGCGCGGCAAGCGCGGCCGCAGGGCGTACGCGTTCGACGACATCGCCGTCGTACCGAGCCGGCGCACCCGGGACCCGAAGGAGGTCTCGATCGCCTGGCAGATCGACGCCTACCGCTTCGAGCTGCCCTTCCTGGCCGCCCCGATGGACTCGGTCGTCTCCCCGCAGACCGCCATCCGGATCGGCGAGCTCGGTGGCCTCGGCGTGCTGAACCTCGAAGGGCTGTGGACCCGGTACGAGGACCCGCAGCCGCTGCTCGACGAGATCGCCGAGCTGGACGAGGCCCGCGCCACCCGCCGTCTGCAGGAGATCTACGCCGCTCCGATCAAGGAGGAGCTGATCGGGCAGCGCATCAAGGAGGTGCGCGACTCCGGTGTCGTCACCGCCGCCGCGCTCTCCCCGCAGCGCACCGCGCAGTTCTCCAAGGCCGTCGTCGACGCGGGCGTGGACATCTTCGTCATCCGCGGCACCACGGTCTCCGCCGAGCACGTCTCCGGCGCCGCCGAGCCGCTCAACCTGAAGCAGTTCATCTACGAGCTGGACGTCCCGGTCATCGTCGGCGGCTGCGCCACGTACACCGCCGCCCTGCACCTGATGCGGACCGGCGCCGCGGGCGTCCTGGTCGGCTTCGGCGGCGGCGCCGCGCACACCACGCGCAACGTGCTGGGCATCCAGGTCCCGATGGCGACCGCCGTCGCCGACGTGGCCGCGGCCCGCCGTGACTACATGGACGAGTCCGGCGGCCGGTACGTGCACGTCATCGCCGACGGCGGCGTGGGCTGGTCCGGCGACCTCCCGAAGGCCATCGCCTGCGGCGCCGACGCGGTGATGATCGGCTCCCCGCTGGCGCGCGGCACCGACGCGCCGGGCAAGGGCCACCACTGGGGCATGGAGGCCGTCCACGAGGACGTGCCGCGCGGCAAGCTGGTCGACCTGGGCATCGTCGGCACCACCGAGGAGATCCTCACCGGTCCGTCGCACACCCCGGACGGCTCGATGAACTTCTTCGGCGCCCTGCGCCGCGCGATGGCCACGACCGGCTACAGCGAGCTCAAGGAGTTCCAGCGCGTCGAGGTCACCGTCGCGGACGCGCAGCACAAGCGCTGACGCCGGCGGTACGCGTACGAGAGGGCCCCGCACCGGTCGGTGCGGGGCCCTCTCGTACGCGCGCGTGCTCCGGGTCAGTCGGAGGCGCCGGCCTTCTTGGCGCCGGAGAAGGCGGCGAGGGGGCCGAGCGCGAGGAAGAGGAACGTCATCGGCTCCTTGGCCTCGCTCCACAGGTCCGTCAGCAGGCCGAACTCCTTGAAGAAGACGTCGGCGAAGGAGGCGTCGTACTCCTTGGTGAAAAAGACCGCGATGCCGACGATCTGGCCGAGGTAGACGGCGCCGAGCGCGATGACCGCGCTGACGATCGGCAGCACGGGGTTGTTGCCGCCGACCTTGCCGGCGGCGAAGCCGACCGCGAAGCCGACGCCGATGGCGGCCCAGCCGATCTGGATCTCGACGCCGCCGATGATGGCGCCGTAGATACCGGCGGTGACCAGCGCGGCGACGACGGCGGCGAGGATGCCGAGGCCCACGTTGGCCCGGCGGGGCGCGGGCGCCGGCGGGTAGGCGCCGAACGGGTTCTGGCCGGCGGGCGCCTGACCGTACGGGTTCTGGCCGGCCGGGTTCTGCGCGTACGGGTTCGGGGCCGCCGGGTTCGGGCCTGCCGGGTTCTGGGCGGCCGGGTCCTGGGCGTACGGGTTCGGGGCCGCCGGGTTCTGGCCGGCCGGGTTCTGCGCGTACGGGTTCTGGCCGTCGGGCTGCTGGGGCGAGCCCTGGGCGAACGGGTTGCCGGGCGGCGGAACGGGCTGGCTCATGGTGTGGTCCCCCCACGGTGCTTGACGCACGGCTGTGCGATCGAGAGGGCCGGAGACTAGCAGTCCGCTCCGGCAGTGGCCCACCTGTTACCCGTGGCTCAGAGGCGGTGGGCCGTGCCCGCGGGGGTGGCGCCGCGGGTGTCCAGGAGCAGTTGGGCCTTCACCGCGAGGCCCTGGAGGTCGTAGACGCGGTGGTGCTGGAGCAGGAGGGTCAGGTCGGCGTGGGCGGCGGCCTCGTAGAGCGAGTCCGCGCGGGGGACGGGCAGGTCCCGGACCCGCCAGTCGGGGACGTGCGGGTCGTGGAAGCTGACCGCCGCGCCGAGGTCCATGAGGCGGCCCGCGATCTCCTCGGCGGGGGAGCCCTCGCGGTCGGCGAGGTCGGGCTTGTACGTGACGCCGAGGAGCAGGACGCGGGCGCCGCGGGCGGACTTGCCGTGTTCGTTGAGGAGGGTGGCGGCGCGCTGGACGACGTACTGGGGCATCCGCTGGTTGACCTGGCCGGCGAGTTCGACGAGCCGGAGCGGGCGGTGGGTGCCCAGGCGCTCGACGGGGACGCCGTGGCCGCCGACGCCGGGGCCGGGGCGGAAGGCGTGGAAGCCGAAGGGCTTGGTCTCGGCGCAGCGGATGACGTCCCAGAGGTCGACGCCGAGTTCGTGGCAGAGCACCGCCATCTCGTTGACGAGGGCGATGTTGACGTGCCGGAAGTTGGTCTCCAGGAGCTTGACCGTCTCGGCCTCGCGGGGGCCACGCGCGCGTACGACCTTGTCCGTGAAGCGGCCGTAGAAGGCGGCGGCGGACTCGGTGCACGCGGGCGTGAGGCCGCCGATCACCTTCGGGGTGCCGGCGAGGCCGGGCAGGCGGTTGCCGGGGTCGATGCGGCCGGGGGAGTACGCGAGGTGGAAGTCGCGCCCGGCCCGCAGGCCCGAGCCGTCCTCCAGGAGCTCCCGGAGGAGGCCCTCGGTGGTGCCGGGCGGGACGGGGGACTCCAGGAGCACGGTGGTGTGCGGGCGCAGCCGGGCGGCGAGCGCGCGGGCGGCGTCGGTGACGGCGGTGAGGTCGAGGGCGCCGTCGGGGCCGAGGGGGGTGGGGGCGCAGAGGACGGCGGTGCGGACCCGGCCGAGTTCGGCCGGGCTGGTGGTGGCCCGGAAGCCGCCGGAGAGCATGCGGCGGATCTCGGAGGCGGTGAGGGAGCCGTCGACCGGGGGGCGGCCCGCGGTGAGCTCGGCGACCGGGCGGGGGTCGGTGTCGAAGCCGACGGTGGCGACGCCCGCGGCGGTCGCGGCCTGGGCGAGGGGGAGTCCGTGGTGGCCGAGGCCGATGACGGCGAGGTCTGCGGGCATGGGGGGTGGGCCGTCCTTCCCGATAGCCGTGATGCATTGCGTACGCAATGTCAGACTAAGAGTAAATATGACCGTTATGCGGCATTGCATGATCGAAGGTCGCGAGTGTTATCCACAGGTCTGTGCGGGGGCGGTGGCCGAAGCCGCCCGACCGGTCCAGAATCGGGACTGTGAGCCGGGCCACACCGCGGTCCGGTTCACGGCTGGCCGGACGCGGGACGCCGGGCGCGCACGAGCGCCGGGGCGCCCGCCGGGACGACGGGAGGCGGCAGCCGTGAGGACAGCGACACTGGGACCCGCCGAGCGCGCCGAGGCGCTGACGGCCATGGCCGAGCGGGAGCTGGACGTGCTCGTGGTCGGCGGTGGCGTCGTCGGCGCCGGCACGGCCCTCGACGCGGTCACGCGCGGGCTCGCCACCGGCATCGTCGAGGCCCGCGACTGGGCCTCCGGCACCTCCAGCCGTTCCAGCAAGCTCATCCACGGCGGACTGCGCTATCTGGAGATGCTCGACTTCGCCCTGGTCCGCGAGGCCCTCAAGGAGCGCGGACTCCTCCTGGAGCGGCTCGCCCCCCACCTCGTGAAGCCCGTGCCCTTCCTCTACCCGCTCCAGCACCAGGGCTGGGAGCGGCTCTACGCGGGCTCCGGCGTCGCCCTGTACGACGCCATGTCCGTCTCCTCGGGCCGCGGCCGGGGCCTCCCCGTCCACCGGCACCTCAGCCGCAAGGGCGCCCTCCGCGTCGCCCCCTGCCTGCGCAAGGACGCCCTCACCGGCGCCCTCCAGTACTACGACGCCCAGATGGACGACGCCCGCTTCGTCCTCACCCTCGTCCGCACCGCCGCCGCCTACGGCGCGCTGGCCGCCGGGCGCGCCCGGGTCGTCGGCTTCCTCCGCGAGGGCGAGCGGGTCGTCGGCGCGCGCGTCCAGGACGTCGAGACCGGCGGCGAGTACGTGATCCGGGCCAAGCAGATCGTCAACGCCACGGGCGTGTGGACCGACGACACCCAGGCCCTCATCGGCGAGCGCGGCCAGTTCCACGTCCGCGCCTCCAAGGGCATCCACCTCGTCGTCCCCAAGGACCGGATCCACTCCAGCACCGGCCTCATCCTGCGTACCGAGAAGTCCGTGCTCTTCGTCATCCCCTGGGGACGGCACTGGATCATCGGCACCACCGACACCGACTGGGACCTCGACAAGGCCCACCCCGCCGCCTCCAGTGCCGACATCGACTACCTGCTGGAGCACGTCAACACGGTGCTCGCCACCCCGCTCACCCGCGACGACGTGCAGGGCGTCTACGCCGGACTGCGCCCCCTGCTCGCCGGCGAGTCCGACGCCACCAGCAAGCTCTCCCGCGAGCACACCGTCGCCCACCCGGTGCCCGGCCTGGTCGTCGTCGCCGGAGGCAAGTACACGACCTACCGGGTGATGGCCAAGGACGCCGTCGACGAGGCCGTGCACGGACTCGACCAGAGGGTGGCCCCCTGCGTCACGGAGGACACTCCGCTGATCGGCGCGGAGGGCTACCGGGCGCTGTGGAACGCGCGGGCGAGGATCGCCGCCCGCACCGGCCTCCACGTCGTCCGCGTGGAGCACCTGCTCAACCGGTACGGCTCCCTCGCCGAGGAGCTCTTCGCCCTCGTCGCCGCGGACCCCTCGCTGGGCCGGCCGCTCGCCGCCGCCGACGACTACCTGCGCGCCGAGGTCGTCTACGCCGCCTCCCACGAGGGCGCCCGCCACCTCGACGACGTCCTCACCCGCCGCACCCGCGTCTCCATCGAGACCTTCGACCGCGGGACCCTCAGCGCGCGCGAGGCCGCCGAGTTGATGGCGCCCGTCCTCGGCTGGGACGAGAGCCACATCGCGAAGGAGGTCGCGCACTACGAGAAGCGGGTCGAGGCGGAGCGCGAGTCGCAGCGGCAGCCCGACGACCTGACGGCGGACGCCGCACGGCTCGGTGCGCCCGACATCGTCCCGATCTGACGGGGGCTCCGTCTGACGGTACGTCCGGGGCGGGAGGGAACCCGGGGGCGGTGGTGGCGCGTCGTCATAGCGGAGTACGGACCCGGGGGCGCCACCCGTCCCGAGGTGAGGGACAATGGGCTCTCTTCCAGGGCGGGTTGCCGCAGCGTGCGGAGTGCGGTGGACGCGGCGGAGATCAGGGAACGCAGAGGGGACGCATGTCGGAGTCGGAGCAGTCGCGGGACACGGCGAAGGACCCCCGGCGGGACGCCGCCGCGGGGGCCGCGACCGACGGCGCGCGGGGGACGGTTCCGGCCGCGCGCGAGGCGGGACGGGCGGCGGAGACCACGGCGAGCGCGGACGCGGAGACCGGGGATGCGGTGGCCGCGGATGCGGTGGCCGGTGACGCGGTGGCCGGGGATGCGGTGACCGGTGACGCGCGCCCTGAGGACGCTGAGCCTCAGGACGCGAAGCCTCAGGACGTCACGCCTCAGGACGCGAAGCCCGAGGCCGTTGCGCCTCAGGACGCGAAGCCTCAGGACGCGAAGCCCGAGGCCGTCGCGCCTCAGGACCGGACGCCTGAGAGCCCGGTGTCCGAGGGTGACGTATCGCCGTCCGCGGGCGACTCGGCTCGGGATCGGGTGCCGGGGACCGAGCCGTCCACGGGGCGGGCCGGGTTCGGGGCCGGGGACGGCGACGGGCAGCGGTCCGCCGGCGATCGGCTCCGCAAGGGCGCCGCGTCCACCACCGCCGAGACCGAGGGCCGGCTGCTCGCCGGCCGCTACCGGCTCGGCGCCCTCCTCGGCCGCGGCGGCATGGGCACCGTCTGGCGCGCCGTCGACGAGACCCTCGGCCGCACCGTCGCCGTCAAGGAACTCCGCTTCCCCAGCAGCATCGACGACGACGAGAAGCGCCGCCTGATCACCCGGACCCTGCGCGAGGCCAAGGCCATCGCCAAGATCCGCAACAACGGCGCCGTGACCGTCTACGACGTCGTCGACGAGGACGACCGCCCCTGGATCGTCATGGAGCTCATCGAGGGCAAGTCGCTCGCCGACGCCGTGCGCGAGGACGGCGTCCTCACCGCGCGCCGCGCCGCCGAGGTCGGCCTCGCCATCCTCGACGTGCTGCGCTCCGCGCACCGCGAGGGCATCCTGCACCGCGACGTGAAGCCGTCCAACGTCCTCATCGCCGAGGACGGCCGCGTCGTCCTCACCGACTTCGGCATCGCCCAGGTGGAGGGCGACCCCTCCATCACCTCCACCGGCATGCTCGTCGGCGCCCCCTCGTACATCTCGCCCGAGCGCGCCCGCGGCCACAAGCCCGGCCCGGCCGCCGACCTCTGGTCGCTGGGCGGTCTGCTGTACGCGGCCGTGGAGGGCTGCCCGCCGTACGACAAGGGCTCCGCGATCGCGACCCTCACCGCCGTCATGACCGAGCCCGTCGACCCGCCGAAGAACGCGGGCCCGGAGCTGGAGAAGGTCATCTACGGCCTGCTCGCCAAGGACCCGGCGCAGCGGCTCGACGACGCCCGCGCCCGCGTCCTGCTGCGCGCCGTGCTCGACGCCCCCGAGGCCGCGCCGGAGCCCTCGCCCGAGGTGACCAGGGTCGTCGCGCTGCCGACCCGCCCCGAGCGGGACCCGGTCGCCCCGGCCGCCGCCGCCCAGGAGAAGGCCCCCGAGCCCGCCGCAGAGCGGATGCGGGGCGCCCTCGCCTCCGTACGGAACGCGGCGGCGGCGGCGGCGAAGGCCGAGGCGAAGGGGAAGGACCGCGCGAAGGACAAGGGCAGGGAGCCGGCCCGGCCCGTGCCCCCGCAGGGCGGCTCCCGGCAGACGCCGGCCCGCGCCCCGCTCACCGACGTCGTCCCCCGGCGCACTCTGGTGATCATCGCCGCGATCGCCGTCCTCGCCGTGCTCGGCACGATCCTCGCGGTCTCCCTGAACGGCGGCGACAAGGGCGACCAGGGCAAGGGCGGCGAGACCGGCGCCTCGGCCGGGACCACCGCCGGCTCCGAGGGCGGCTCCGGCACCGACGGCGGCTCGGGCGGCTCGCCCAGCGACCCCGGCCAGCAGGGCGGCACCCAGCCCGGCGAGAACGGCTCGGCCACCGAAGGCGGTTCGACGGGGACGGAGGGGACGGAGGGGACGACGACCGGGACCCCCGGCACCTCCACCGGACAGACCGGCGGCACCCCCGGCACCGACCCCGGCGCCCAGCCCAGCGGCGGCACCGGCACCGGCACCGGCCCCGGAGCCGCGCTTCCCGCCGGCTACAGCCTGGTCACCAACGACCGCTTCCACTTCTCCATGGCCATGCCCTCGTCCTTCACCATGCGCGCCATAGACGGCTACAAGGGCGGCGCCATATGGAGCGAGAACGGCGGCTTCCCGCGCGTCCAGGTCGACTTCAACGCCAGCCCCAAGGACGACGCCAAGGCCGCCTGGGCCGCCGCCCTGGGCGGCGTCCGCCTGACCAGCACCAAGTACCAGCACATCCGCATCGACTCGGTCTCCTACAAGGGCTACCCGACCGTCGCGGACTGGGAGTTCGAGCGGACCCAGAAGGGCGTGCGCGTCCACGTTCTCAACCGCGGCTTCAAGGTGGACGCGAAGCACGGCTACTCGATCATGATCACCTGCAAGGCCGAGGAGTGGAACGGAGCGGAGTGCCGGACGCTGCGCGAGACGGCGTTCGCCACGTTCAGCCCCAAGGACTGACCGCCGCCCCGTATCGTGAGAGGCGGGGGACGACCAATGCGCAGGGGGAGGCGCCGTGGACGAGTACGCGGGAAGAGTGCTCGCTGAGCGCTACCGCCTGCCGTTGCCGCCGCCCGGCGCCGGAGGACTCGTCGACCTCGTCGAGACGCGCGCCTTCGACACGTACAGCGGGCAGGAGGTGCGGGTCCGTCAGGTCCCGCTGCCCGAGATCGTCGACGCGGAGGTCCTCGGCGAGGGGCCCGCGCCCGCCGGCCCGTACGGCTCCGGGGGCGGCGCCACCCGCAGACCGGCCGAGCCGGTCGTCCGCCGGGCGATCGAGGCCGCTCAGGCCGCCGCGCAGATCCCCGACCACCCCTTACTCGACCAGGTCTTCGACGTTTTCGCGGAGGCCGGCTCGCTGTGGATAGTCAGCGAGCACGTGGCCGCCCGCCCGCTCTCCGCCCTCCTCGCCGAGGGCCCGCTCAACCCGTTCCGCGCCGCCGAGATCGCCGCGGACGTCCTCACCGCCCTGCGCGTCCTCCACGCCCACGGCTGGGTCCACCGCAACATCACCGCGCGCACGGTCCTCGTCTGCGACGACGGCCGCGTCCTCCTCACCGGCCTCGCCGCCGGCGCCGCCGAGGAAGCCCTCTGCGGCTACGCCCCCGTCCCCGACCCCGACGACCCCGCCTTCCGCGCCCCCGAGCCGGAGTACGAGGCGGGGGAGGCGGAGAGGTACGAGGCGGGGGAGTACGAGCAGGAGGAGTACCAGCAGGAGTACGTCGAGGAGACCGGGGCGTACGAGCCGGAGGCGTACGCCGCGGAGGAGTACGCCGAGGAGACGTACGAGCCGGAGGCGTACCAGCCCGAGGTGTACGAGCCTGACCTGTACGAGCCCGACGTCTACGAGACCGGTGAGTACGCCGCTCCCGGGGCGGCCGTCGCCGAGCTGCCGCCCGCGCAGGAGCCCGTCCCGTACGGGGCCGACCCGTACGGGATCGCGACGCCCGCGCCGCGCCCCGCGAGTCCGCCCGAGGTTCCGGCCGTGCCGCCCAGCACCGACCCGCGGGCGGCCCGGGCGGGGGCCATCGCCGCCTACCGCGCGGCCACCCGCGCCGCCGCCGCGCGGATCGGCGACACCGGCTCGCTCCCGGTCCAGCGCGCCCCCGAACCGGAGCCCGCGCCGGAGCACGCGCCGGAGCCCGGACCCAAGCCGGAATCCGCCCCCGACACGGCCCCCGGGACCGAGGTGCCCGCTCTCCCGGAGGCCACCCGGCCCGGGCCCGCGCCGCAGTGGTGGGCGCGGGTGGCGGACGACGAGGACGACGACGAGGACGACGAGCCGCCGTACCGGGGCCCGCGCCCGCCGCGCGTGATGCTCAAGGGCACCTGGAGCGACGGCCCGCACACCTCCCGGGACGGCTCGCCGCACGTGCCGGCCGGCGGCGGTCCCGTGCTGCCCGGCTCCGGCCGCCCCGCGCTGCCCGCCGGGTACACGGCCGCCGTCCCGGAGCCCGCCCGCCCGGCCCGGCCGTCCGCCGAGACCGCCGTCCCCGCGCATCCGGGCCCGGCGGCGGAGCGGTACCGGGGTCCGGCGACCCGGCTCGCCGCCGAGCGGGCCCGGCAGACCCGGATCGCGGTCGTCGGCGCCGTCACCGAGCGCTGGGCGCCCGAACAGGCCGGGCCCGTCCACGAGAACTGGCGGCTCGCCCCGCCCATCGGCCCCGCCACCGACCTGTGGGCGCTCGGCGCCCTGCTCTACCGGGCCGTCCAGGGCCACGCCCCGTACCCCGAGGACAACGCGGCCGAACTGGTCCAACTGGTCTGCGCCGAACCGCCCGCCTTCGCCGAGGAGTGCGGTCCGCTGCGCCCGGTCGTGGAGTCCCTGCTGCGCCAGGACCCCACCGAGCGCCCGGACTTCGAGGAGCTGCGCGGCTGGCTGCGGTCGCTGGTCAGGTCCGCGCCGGAGCCGGAGGCGGACCTCGCGGCCGTACCCCCGCCGCCGTTCGACGCGAAGCGGCTGCCGATCCTGCGCCGCCGCGGCGAGCTGGTGCGCCGTCGTCGCGCCGCCGCCGGCTCGGGCCGCCACCGCCACCGCCGCGGCAAGGAGCCCCGCGGAAGCCGGCCCCCCGAGCCCGTATCCACGCCCGCGCCCGCACCCACCCCCGTACCCGAGGAAGAGCCGCGCGCACGGCACTTCCCGGCGTACGAGGAACCCTCCGCCGAGCAGCGCTACGAGCCTCAGCAGCACGGGCAGGCGTACGAGCCCCAGCAGTCCCAGCAGTCCCAGCAGGCGTACGAGTCCCATCAGAGCTACGAGTACGGCTACGAGGACGTCGAGCCCGAGCCGCCGCGCCGGGGTCCGCGCCCGCCCGCCGGTCCGCGTTCCCTCGGCCGCCGGGTGCTGCTCGTCGTCCTCATGCTGTTCGGCGGCGCCCTCGCGTACGTGGCCATCGCCCTGCCCAGAGGCGGCGAGCAGCCCACCGACGCCCGCCCGACGACGTCGGCGTCGGCCACTTCGAAGCCGCCCGCCCCGGCGCCGACCACCGCCCCACCCGCAACGACGCCGCCCGCCACCACCCCGCCCGCCCCGCCGTCGACTTCGGCATCGGCGCCCTCCCGCCCCGCGCCGGCCGCCGGGTACGCGCTGCGTGAGGACCCGGAGGGGTTCAGGATCGGCGTCCCGCGCGACTGGCGTCGCAGCGCCATCAACGACGCGGGGCAAGTCCGCTACACCGGCGGCGACTTCACGATGATCGTCGTCCCGGGCCGGGACAGCGTCCAGGACCACGGCTCCGATCCGCTGGAGTACCAGAGCTCCAGGGAGCGCGAGCTGGAGCCCTACCGGCAGTCCAGCTGGTCGGAGTTGGTGAAGGCGCGGCGGGTGGACATCGGCCGCACGCCCACCGCCGAGGGGCACTACACCTGGATGGACAGCTCGGGCCGCGAGGTCTTCGTCCGCAACCTCGCGCTCATCGACGGCGGCCGCTACCACGTCGTCCAGGTCATCGGCCCGGAGAGCGACCGCGACAAGGTCTCGGAGATCTACGAGGAGGCCGTGAAGGGGTTCCGTCCGGCGCGCTGAGCCCGGCGGCGGTCACAGTGCGGTTCCTTTGCGGGCCCCGCGGTTCCGTCCGCTGTCCCCTCCTCCGTAACCTGGGATCCGAAGCAACGGGGCGGGGGCACGTGGAACACTCTCAGAGCACAGGGTCGGGGCTGCTTCTCGCCGGACGGTACCGGCTCGCCGAGTCCATCGGACGCGGCGGCATGGGCAAGGTCTGGCGCGCGCACGACGAGGTGCTGCACCGCGTGGTGGCGGTGAAGGAGCTGACGGCGGGTCGGTTCGTCGCCGAGGCGGACCGGCTGGTGCTGCACGCTCGTACCCAGAAGGAGGCGCGGGCCGCCGCCCGGATCACCCACCCCGGCGTGGTGACCGTCCACGACGTGCTCGAACACGACGACCGGCCCTGGATCGTCATGCAGTTCGTCGACGGCCCGTCGCTCGCCGACGCCGTCAAGGAGGCCGGGACGATCGAGCCCCGCGAGGCGGCCCGGGTCGGGCTGCACGTGGTCGGCGCGCTGCGGGCCGCGCACACGGCGGGCGTGCTCCACCGGGACGTGAAGCCCGGCAACGTCCTGCTCGCCCGCGACGGGCGGGTCCTCATCACCGACTTCGGCATCGCCGCGATCGAGGGCGACTCGACCATCACCCGGACCGGCGAACTCGTCGGCTCGATCGACTACCTGGCGCCGGAGCGGGTAAGGGGCGGCGATCCCGGCCCGGCCTCCGACCTGTGGTCGCTCGGCGCCACCCTGTACACGGCGGTCGAGGGCACCTCGCCCTTCCGGCGTACGTCCCCGATCAGCACCATGCAGGCCGTCGTCGGCGAGGAGCCGCCGTACCCGGCGAACGCGGGGCCGCTCGCCCCGGTCATCGTGGCGCTGCTGCGCAAGGACCCCGGGCAGCGGCCGCACGCGGACGAGGCCGAGCGGATGCTGCTCGACGCGATGGAGGGGCGCAGCCCGGAGACGGCCCAGGCGTACGTGCCGACGCAGCGGATGGACCTGGAGACGGTGGCGGCCGGCGGCCCGGAGGACGTACCGACGCCCCTGTCCCCGACCTCGCTCCCGCACACGCCGCCGTCCTCGACCTCCATCTCCCCGACCCCGCGGACGGCCGAGTGGCCCAGCCCGGCACAGGCGTCCGCCACCCAGCGCCCCGCCGCGTCCCCTCCCCCTTCCCCTTCCCCTTCCCTTTCCCCTTCTCCTTCCTCCGCCCCGGCCTCGCCCTCGCCCTCGTCCCCGCCCACCCTCGTCCCCGCCGGGTCCGCCTCCGGTGGCGGGAAGGGGCGGTGGCGCTCCGCCGTGCTCACGGCGGTGCTCGCGGCCGTCGTCGCGGGCGGCGCCGTCTTCGCCGTGATGCAGTACGGGGGAGGGGGCGGCGGCGCGCCCGGCCCCGGTCCGGCCACCAGCACCACCGCCGGGCCCACCCCCACCCACGGCCAGGGCGTGACGGCGGACGGCGTGCCGGAGGGCTGGCGCCGGGTCGAGGACCCGGCGGGCTTCAGCGTGGTCGTCCCGGAGGGCTGGAAGCGCCAGACGGACGGCGACGCCAACATCGACTACACCCCGGACGGCGGGCGCCACCGCCTGCGGATCAGCATCGACCGCAGCCCCGACTTCGAGAACCCGTACATGCACCTCCTGGACCTGGAGAAGACGCTCAAGAAGCGGATGGACTACCGGCGGGTGTGGCTGAACCAGAACACCTACCGCGATCAGGTCGAGTCCGCGCTCTGGGAGTTCACCTGGACCGAGCGGCAGAACTTCCCGGGCGCCCGGCACGCGATCGACCAGGTGTACTACGCCGCCGACGGCACCGAGTACGCGATCTACATGGCCTCGCCGGAGTCGAGCTGGGACACCACCCGGCAGCAGTTCGACACCGTCCTCCGGTACTGGCGGCCGCCCGCCGCGTGACTCCGGAAGAATCTTCACCGTGACCCCCTGCCGGCCGTAAGCCCCTGATCAGGGCTTATGCGCCAGTGATCACTGGCGTGATGTGTGCGGGGGGTGAAAACGCGTTACCGGCGGGTACCCAAAGACCGGAACGGCGCTTACGCTCGGCGTCATGACGGACTCGCAGGCCCCCGCCGCCGCTCTCACGGTTCCCGCCGACGCCGCGCAGGCGGCCCGCCCCGCCGCCCCGGCCGGCGCGACCAACCCGGTCGCCCCCGCGCCGGCCGGCGCCAGGACCGCCGCCGACGTCGTGACGCCCGACCTGGTCGCCCGGCTCACCCGGGGCGTCGTCGGCTCCGGCCGCACCGCCAACCACACCCCCTTCACCGGGAAGAAGCTGGCGGACCTGCCGGAGGCCACGCCCGAGGACGTCGCCGAGGCGTTCGCGCGCGCCCGCGCCGCCCAGGCCGCCTGGGCCGCCACCCCCGTCCGGGCCCGCGCCGCCGTCCTGCTCCGCTTCCACGACCTGGTCCTGGCCCGCCAGTCCGAGGTGCTCGACCTCATCCAGCTGGAGACCGGCAAGGCCCGGCTGCACGCCCACGAGGAGGTCCTCGCGGTCGCCGTCGCCGCCCGCCACTACGGCCGCAAGGCGTCCTCGTACCTGCGTCCCAAGCGGCACACCGGCGTCGTCCCGACCCTGACCAAGGTCACCGAGCTGCGCCAGCCGCGCGGGGTCGTCGGCCAGATCGCCCCCTGGAACTACCCCCTCGAACTCTCCGTCGGCGACGCCCTGCCCGCCTTCGTCACCGGCAACGCGCTCGTCATGAAGCCCGACACGGAGACCGCGCTCACCGCGCTCTGGGCCCGTGACCTGCTCATCGAGGCCGGTCTGCCCGCCGAGGTCTTCCAGGTCGTGCTCGGCGAGGGCCCGGTCGTCGGCCCGGAGGTCGTCCGCCACGCCGACTACGTCTCCTTCACCGGCTCCACCCGCACCGGCCGCGAGGTCGCCCAGGGCGCCGCCGCCCGCCTCGTCGGCGTCTCCCTCGAACTCGGCGGCAAGAACGCCATGCTGGTCCTGAAGGACGCCGACATCGAGAAGGCCGCCGCCGGCGCCGTCCGCGCCTGCTTCTCCTCCGCCGGCCAGCTCTGCATCTCCATCGAGCGCCTGTACGTGCACGAGTCGGTCGCCGACGCCTTCGTCGAGCGCTTCGCCGCCCGCACCAAGGCCATGCGCCTCGGCAACTCCCTCGCGTACGGCGCCGACATGGGCTCCCTCGTCGGCGAGCGGCAGCTGGAGACCGTCACGAAGCACGTCGAGGAGGCCGTCGCCAAGGGCGCCAAGCTCGTCGCCGGCGGCGTCGCCCGCCCCGACATCGGCCCGCTCTTCTACGAGCCGACCATCCTCGACGGCGTCGAGGCCCCGATGTCCGTCTGCGCCGAGGAGACCTTCGGCCCGGTCGTCTCGATCTACCGCTTCACCGACGAGGACGAGGCCGTCGCGCAGGCCAACGCCACCCCGTACGGCCTCAACGCCTCCGTCTGGACCACCGACTCGCGCCGCGGCCACGCCGTCGCCGCCCGGCTTCGCACCGGCACCGTCAACATCAACGAGGGGTACGCGCCCGCGTACGGCAGCGTCCGCGCCCCGATGGGCGGTATGAAGGACTCCGGCCTCGGCCGCCGCCACGGCTCCGAGGGCATCCTCAAGTACACGGAGGCCCAGACCGTCGCCCAGCAGCGCCTGATGCCGCTCGCGCCCTCCTTCGGGATGGACGACGAGGCGTACGCGAAGGTGATGAGCCTCTCCCTGAAGGCGCTGAAGGCCCTGCGTCTGAGCTGACGCCCGGCCGGTACGCCGCTCCGCCCGTACGTAGCCCGGCCCGCCCCGACGCCGGTGCGCCGCTCCGCCCGTTTCCGCCCGTTTCCTTACGAGGTTCTGCGAGGAGAGCCATGACCGCGGTCCCCCCTGCCCGAAATCAGGACGAGGAAGGCGCGTACGACTACGACGTCCTCGTGGTCGGCTCCGGCTTCGGCGGTTCGGTCACCGCCCTCCGGCTCACCGAGAAGGGGTACCGGGTCGGCGTCCTGGAGGCGGGCCGCCGTTTCACCCGGGAGACCCTGCCGAAGAACTCCTGGGACCTGAAGAACTTCCTGTGGGCGCCCGCGCTGGGCCTGTACGGCATCCAGCGCATCCACCTGCTGGGCAACGTGATGGTGCTGGCGGGCGCGGGCGTCGGCGGCGGCTCCCTCAACTACGCGAACACGCTGTACGAGCCGCTGGCGCCGTTCTTCGACGACCCGCAGTGGAAGGACATCACCGACTGGCGCGCCGAGCTCGCCCCGTACTACGACCAGGCGAAGCGGATGCTGGGCGTCCGGCTCAACCCGACGATGACCCCCTCCGACGTGCACCTGAAGGCCGCCGCCCAGGCCATGGGCATCGGCGACACCTTCCACATGGCGCCGGTCGGCGTCTTCTTCGGCGACGGGGACGACGCCGACGGGAAGGCGACCGCCAGGCCGGGCGGCGAGGTCGCCGACCCGTTCTTCGGCGGCGTGGGCCCCTCGCGCAAGGCGTGCACCGAGTGCGGCGAGTGCATGACCGGCTGCCGCCACGGCGCCAAGAACACCCTCAACGAGAACTACCTCTACCTCGCCGAGAAGGCGGGCGCGGTCGTCCACCCGATGACCTCCGTCGTCGCCGTCACCGAGGACTCGCGCGGCGGCTACGCGGTCAAGACGCTGCCCACCGACGACCGGAAGAAGGGCCGGGGCCGCACCTTCACCGCCCGCCGGGTGGTCATCGCCGCCGGCACGTACGGGACCCAGACCCTGCTGCACCGGATGAAGGACAGCGGTCTGCTGCCCCGGATCTCCGGCCGGCTCGGCGAGCTGACCCGTACCAACTCCGAGGGTCTCGTCGGCGCCCAGACCACCGACCGCCGCTACCGGCGCAAGCACGGCAAGGAGCGGGCCGACTTCACCCGCGGCGTCGCCATCACCTCGTCCGTCCACCCGGACGAGAACACCCACATCGAACCGGTTCGCTACGGCAAGGGCTCCAACTCGATGGGCGGCCTCACCGTCCTCCAGGTCCCCTACGGCGCCCACCGGGTGCGCAACTGGGCCCTCAACATGGCCCGGCACCCCGTCCTCGCGCTCCGCTCGCTGTCCAACCGGCGCTGGTCGGAGAAGACCATCATCGGCCTCGTCATGCAGTCCCTCGACAACTCGCTGACCACCTACCGCAAGCCCGGCGGCCTCGGAAAGGGCCTGCTCACCGCCCGCCAGGGGCACGGGGCGCCCAACCCGACGCAGATCGAGGCGGCGACCCGGGCCGCCACCCTGATCTCCGAGGAGATCAACGGCTTCGCCGGCTCCAACGTGGGCGAGCTGATGGGGACCCCGCTGACCGCGCACTTCCTCGGCGGCTGCCCGATCGGCGCCGACGCGGAGTCCGGCGTCATCGACCCGTACCACCGCCTCTACGGCCACCCGGGCATCTCGGTCGTGGACGGCTCGGCGGTCTCCGCCAACCTCGGGGTGAACCCGTCCCTGACGATCACCGCCCAGGCGGAGCGGGCGATGTCCTTCTGGCCGAACAAGGGCGAGGAGGACCCGCGGCCCCGGCAGGGCGAGGCGTACGCGCGCGTGGCGGCGGTCGAGCCGAAGTCCCCCGCGGTCCCGGCGGAGGCGTTCGGCGCCCTGCGCCTGCCCTTCCTGGGCATCCCGGCCGTACCGCCGAAGCGATCCTGACGACTCCACGGACGCACAGGTCCATGGACGCACAGAAAGGGCGCTGCACCCCCCTCCGAGTGCAGCGCCCTTCCGGCTTTTCGGTGTTGCTGCATAGATGACCACCGGACCCCGCCTTTGGTTGTAGGCGTTGCCCCGGATCTTCATGTGACGCGCGTCACATAGGGTGGTGGGGTATGGGAAGGGCCCGTGCCGCGATTCCGGTCGCGGCACGGGCCCTTCGGGTCGGCACCGGTGTCAGGGCAGCGGCGGTGCCGGGCGAAGCGGCGCCGGGGGGTCGCGCCGCGTCGGGGAGGAAAGTCGGAGGGGGGACGGGGACGGGCCGGGGGACGGGGGTGCGGGGGGTGCGGGTACAGAGGGGTGCGGGCCGCGGGATCCGCGACCGGTGAGCCGGTTGCGGTCGGCCCCGGGCGTCCCCGGGACCGACCGCCCTTTCTGGGTGACCGGGCTGCTGTCCCCTGCCGTCCGGTCACGTGCACTGGAGCGAGGTCCCACGACGTGCGCGAGCACGTCACACGCCCCAGCGAAAGCCACGCGTGGTTTCTACGGGCCCGCCCCTGGCTGGCACGGACACCCCGCTCAACGAAGCCCGCCGGGCACCGGTCACGCGCCGTACGGGTGAGACCGGCACCGAACTCGGGTGCGGGCACCCACCCCTCAGACGCGGCCCCGGCACAGCTCCAGCATCGTCATCGCCAGCGCCGTGCCCGGCTTGCCCAGCGCGTCCCGGTAGTGGGCCAGCACCTCCATCTCGCGCGCCAGGTTCACCCGCCGGCCGCCGGAGGTGATCCGGGCCTCCTGGATCACCGCCGAGACGGCCATCCGTTCCTGGATGAGACCGATGATCCGGTCGTCGAGCGCGTCGATCCGCTCGCGGGCGTCGCCGATCAGCGAGGCCGCCTCGTCGGTGCGGGCGCCGGTCTGCTCGGTGAGGGTCTTCGTGGTCATGCGGGGCTCCTGGTGGTGTGGAGGCCCCGGATCGGCACGGCCCGGGAAACGCCAGACGCCCCGGGCCTTGTCGGCCCGGGGCGCCTGGGAAGTCGCTTGTCAGTTGCTCAAGCAGCACGACCATGGCAGCCGGTGGGCCGGTTGCCATAGGTAAACAGGAAGGTCGTGAGCTCGCGCATGGCAGACAGTATGGACCCCGCGCCGCGCCCCGGGGCAAGCCGGGCCCGGATCGTGAGACGAAGGCCACCCGGGTTGGGATGGTGAGACGAAAATCGCCCCCCGCGCGCCGGTAGAATCGACAAATAGCCCCCTCCTTCGGGGGAACCCTCCTACCGCCGGAAGGCCGCCGAAGTGTCATCAGCGTCCCCCGCTGCCGCGCCCGACGTCACCAACCCGGACGTAGTCCTCGTTGTCGACTTCGGCGCCCAGTACGCCCAGCTCATCGCCCGTCGCGTCCGCGAGGCGCGGGTCTACAGCGAGATCGTCCCGTCCACCATGCCGGTGGCCGAGATGCTGGCCAAGAACCCGAAGGCGATCATCCTCTCCGGCGGCCCGTCCTCCGTGTACGCGGAGGCCGCCCCGCGCCTCGACCGCGCGCTCTTCGAGGCCGGCGTCCCCGTCTTCGGCATGTGCTACGGCTTCCAGCTGATGGCGCAGACCCTGGGCGGCACCGTCGACGACAACGGCGCCCGCGAGTACGGCCGCACCCCGCTGCACGTCTCCAAGGCCGGCTCCACCCTCTTCGAGGGCACCCCGGTCGAGCAGTCCGTCTGGATGTCGCACGGCGACGCCTGCTCCGCCGCCCCCGAGGGCTTCACCGTCACCGCCTCCACCGACGTGGTCCCGGTCGCCGCCTTCGAGAACGACGCGAAGAAGCTCTACGGCGTCCAGTACCACCCCGAGGTGCTGCACACCACGCACGGCCAGCAGATCCTGGAGCACTTCCTCTACCGCGGCGCCGGCATCCAGCCCACCTGGACGACCGGCAACGTGATCGAGGAGCAGGTCGCGGCCATCCGCGCCCAGGTCGGCGACAAGCGCGCCATCTGCGGCCTCTCCGGCGGCGTCGACTCCGCCGTGGCCGCCGCCCTCGTCCAGAAGGCCATCGGCTCGCAGCTCACCTGCGTCTACGTCGACCACGGCCTGATGCGCAAGGGCGAGACCGAGCAGGTCGAGAAGGACTTCGTGGCCGCCACCGGCGTCCAGCTGAAGGTCGTCGACGCGCAGGAGCGCTTCCTCACCGCCCTCGCCGGCGTCTCCGACCCGGAGACCAAGCGCAAGATCATCGGCCGTGAGTTCATCCGCGTCTTCGAGCAGGCGCAGCTGGAGATCCTCCAGGAGGAGGGCCCCGAGGTCGCCTTCCTCGTGCAGGGCACCCTCTACCCGGACATCGTCGAGTCCGGCGGCGGCACCGGCACCGCCAACATCAAGTCCCACCACAACGTGGGCGGCCTCCCCGAGGACCTGGAGTTCGAGCTCGTCGAGCCGCTGCGCCAGCTCTTCAAGGACGAGGTCCGCATGGTCGGCCAGGAGCTCGGCCTGCCCGACGAGATCGTCCAGCGCCAGCCCTTCCCGGGCCCCGGCCTCGGCATCCGCATCGTCGGCGAGGTCACCAAGGAGCGCCTGGACCTCCTCCGCGACGCCGACGCCATCGCCCGCGAGGAGCTGACCGCCGCCGGTCTCGACCGCGAGATCTGGCAGTGCCCGGTCGTGCTGCTCGCCGACGTCCGCTCCGTCGGCGTCCAGGGCGACGGCCGCACCTACGGCCACCCGATCGTCCTGCGCCCGGTCTCCTCCGAGGACGCCATGACGGCCGACTGGTCGCGCCTGCCCTACGAGGTCCTCGCCCGGATCTCCACCCGCATCACCAACGAGGTCGCCGACGTCAACCGCGTCGTCCTCGACGTCACCAGCAAGCCCCCGGGCACCATCGAGTGGGAGTGACCCCTCCCGCCCGCGCACGAGGCCGCCGTCCCCGCACCCCGGGGACGGCGGCCTCGCCGCTTCCCGGCCCCCGGACGGAGACCGTTCCCGTCCGGAGTCTGGTGACTTGACCGGCCGGGCGTTACCTTCCGGCGCATGACCGAGATACCGGCCCCCGTCCCCGTCGACCGGCTCCACTTCGCCATGCCGCCCGTGCACGCGACGGCAGCGGAGGAACGCGCCCACCGCAAGCAGCGGCTCGCCGGCGCGCTCCGCCTCTTCGGACGGCTCGGGTACGAGGAGGGCGTCTCCGGCCACATCACCGTCCGCGACCCCGAGTACGACGACTGCTACTGGGTGAACCCCTTCGGCGCCCCCTTCGGCGACCTCACCGCGAGCGACCTCGTCCTCGCCAACGGCGACGGCCAGGTCGTCCTCGGCGGCCAGCACGTCAACCAGGCCGCCTTCACCGTCCACGCCCAGGTCCACCGCGCCCGCCCGGACGCCGTCGCCGTCGCCCACACCCACTCCACCCACGGCCGCGCCCTGGCCGCCCTCGGCGAACTCCTCGACCCCCTCACCCAGGAGGCGTGCGCCTTCTACCAGGACCACGCCCTCTACGACGCCTACACCGGCGTCACCGTCGACACCGAGGAGGCCCGCCGCGTCGCCCTCGCCCTCGGCCCCTTCAAGGGCATCGTCCTGCGCAACCACGGCCTCCTCACCGTCGGCTCCTCCGTCGACGCCGCCGCCTGGTGGTTCATCGCCATGGACCGCTGCGCCCGCATCCAGCTCGCCGCCCGCGCCGCCGGCAAACCCGTCCTCATCGACCACAAGGACGCCGTCGCCACCCGCGAACAGCTCGGCAGCGACCTCGTCGCCTGGATCAACTACCAGCCCCTCTGGCGCAGGATCAGCCGAGCGGAGCCCGAACTCCTGTCGTAGCACCATCGCTTCACCCTTCTGTACGTCAATGGGATGGCGCGGCAATCACTCTCCGACGGGGCGCACGCGGCCCTCGCGAGCACCCTCGGTGCGGAACAATTCCGAGGAATCAGCGGCAGGTTGAGCTCGAAACCTCGAACTCGGGAAGTGACGGCACCGTGGCGGTTCAAGAGGCGAGACAGTACGGCGGGCGCCACGGCGCCGGCGAGCACCCCACGGCCTGCGCCGGCTGCGCCCACTGCGGCGAGACTGGCCACCGCCGGGCCGTCGCCGCCTTCCTCGCCCGCCGTGAGGAACTCGCCGCCGGCCACGGCGTCCCCGCCGCCGTCGCCCACTCCCCGGTCGCCGCCCGCCAGTGGGTCTCCGACGAGCTCGCCCAGTCCGCCCGCGCCGTCACCGCCCACGGCCGCGAGGCCGGACTCGCCTGGCTCACCCGCGTCCGCACCGGCAGCCTCGCCGCCGTCTGGGCCGCCGTCCTCGCCCTCCTCCTCGGCCAGGCCCTCACCGCCCTCGGCACCGGCTGGACCGCCGCCCGCACCGCGGGCCTCTGCACCGCGCTCCTCCTCGCCGTCCCGCTCACCGCCGCCGCCCACGCCCACCGCGCCCGCGGCGGCCTCCTCGCCCCGCTCACCGGCGAGGACAACCGGCTCTCCACCACCCGCGCCGTCGCCGCCGCCTGGCTCCTCTTCCTCTGCTACGCCCTCCTCTTCCTCACCTCCCGCTCCCTGACCGCCACCGCCTTCGGCCTCTCCGGCGCCGCCGGGCTCGTCACCGTCCTCGCCCTCGTCTCCGCCGTCGCCGTCACCGCCCGGCTCGTCGTCTCCACCCGGATCGCCGCCCAGCGGCTCCAGAAGGTCCGCGCCGACCGGCCCCGCGCCGCCGACCTCCTCTGCGACGACAACGGCCGCGCCGACCTCGCCGACGTCCAGTACGTCCTCGTCTCCGGCGCCGTCCTCGCCTTCGCCGCCACCCGCCTCGCCGCCGACCCGGCCCACCTCCCCGAACTGCCCTGGTCCCTCGCCCTCCTCGTCGCCGTCTCCGCCGCCTGGCACCTGGCCGCCAAGTGCACCGAGGGCGGCCGCCCCGCCGTCCACGCCGTGGTCCGCGCCCGCGAGGCCGGCGACCTCGACGCCCCCATCCGCACCGGCGACGACATCGAGATCCGCGGCCACGGCTTCGTCCCGCCCGGCGCCGCCGCCCCCGACCCGCTGACCCGGCTCGTCGTCCGCATCGGCCCCGTCCACGCCCACGTCCCTCTGGTCCCGGTCCCCGGCGGCTTCGCCAACCCGACCGACACCGTCCTGACCGTCCCCCTCCCCGCCGACGTCGAGCCCGGCCGGGTCGACGTCTCCGTCGTCACCGCCGCCGGATTCGAGACCAACCGGGTGACGATCGACGTCCTCGACTGAGGATCCCGCCCCGAAAGCCCCTCCACCTGTGTCCCTTCACAGGACAAGCGGAGACAATCGATCCGCGAACAGTCGTACGGGGTGTGGAGAGGTGAGCGATCATGGCCGAGTACCTGGACCGCACCGGCGGGACCACCCCGCGACGCCGCCGCACGGACGAGTGGAAGGCCACCGCCTCCCGCTACGCCCTCCTCCCGCTCCGGATCTTCCTCGGCGTCACCTTCGTCTACGCCGGCCTCGACAAACTCACCGACCCGGCCTTCTTCGCCGACTCCGGAGCCGGCTCCATCGGCGACACCATGCGCGGCGTCCGCGACTCCTCGGCCATCCCCGGACTCGTCGACCTCGCCCTCAACAGCCCCACCGGCTTCGGCTACGCCATCGCCTTCGGCGAGATCGCCGTCGGCCTCGGCACCCTCCTGGGCCTCCTCGCCCGACTGGCCGCCCTCGGCGGCGTCCTCATCTCGCTGAGCCTCTGGTTCACCGTGAGCTGGCAGGTCGAGCCGTACTACCTCGGCAACGACCTCGCCTACCTCATGGCCTGGCTGCCGCTGCTGCTCGCCGGGGCCCCGGTGCTCTCCGCCGACCGGCTCCTCGCCGAACGCCGCCGTATGCCGTAGGCCACCCAGGTCACCAGGCCGGCCACCCCCAGCCCCCCGCACATCACCGGGATCGCCAGCCACCAGGGGACCGACCAGGCGCCGGCGAGCTCCCCGCCGTAGGCCCCGGCCAGGGCGAGGGCGGCCACGCCGACGACCAGCCGGCCCGGACGGAACTCATGAAGCAGCACGGGTGACCTCCACCTGTCCAAGGCCGACCTCCAACGAGAGGTCCAGCGTCCCCGCCGGGTCGATCCCGGCGGCCGGGTCCAGCGTCCGCGTCTCGTCGCGGTCCGGGGCGATGTCGATGTCGTCGGGCGCCTGCCCGGGCAGCTGGAGATCGCCGAGACCCACCTGGGCGTGGAGCTTCACCACCACGTCCCGCGGCACCACCACCTCCAGCTTCCCCGCGCCCACGTCGACCGCCGTCGACACCGTCGTCCCCTCGGGCACCGACAGCCGGGACAGGTCCAGCGTCCCCACACCCGACCCGAGGTCGTACCGCGCCTGCACGGCGGCCACCGTGGGCGGCGTCCACGTCTGACGCGTCCAGTCCGTGGTGATCTTGTCCGGCAAGGCGATCGCGCCGGCCAGCAGCGCCGCCGTCACCACCGTCTGGAAGATCGTGCCGAAGCCGGTGCGCCCCAGGAAACTGCTGACGACCAGCCCCAGGCCGAACACCGCGAGCGCGGCCGCCAGACCCGTCGCCAGACTGGTGCCCAGCGGCTGCGACTCCCACGTCAGGGCCGTGCCCGTGATCGCGGCGGCGAACGCCAGGAGATGCACGATGCCCGCGATCGAGTACGGGCTGCGCCGCACCGAGGGCTCCGGACGCTCCGGATCCACCTGCGGGCCCCACTGGCTGCCCGGCTTCGGCACCTCGCCGCCGACCTTGCCCTCGCGGTCGACGATGCCGTGCGGGCCCCACATGTAGCCGATGGCCACCTTGCCCGTCGAACCGTCCTTCACGATCGGGTCGCGCCACCACGAGCCGAGCTCGATGAACGTCAGCGGCGGGGCCTTCGCCTCCGGCGGCACCGGGACCCGCCCGTGCGGAGCCTTCGGCTTGGCCTCCGGATCGCCCTCGGCCGCCTCTCCCTCGGCAAGCGGCCGCCGCTGCGACCAGTAGGCCGCACCGGCCGTCGCCAGCGTCAGCAGCACCGCGAAGCCCAACAGCGAGCCCGTGCGCAGCATCGACAGGAAGATGCCGCAGCCCACCAGCGCCATGAGTATCGCCGCGAGCGAGGCGCCGGACACCCGGCCGGTCAGCAGCCGCCGACCCTCGCTCTCCTCCTCGTCCACGAGCGTGATCAGCAACCACGCGAAGCCGTAGAAGATCAGCCCTATGCCGCCGGTTACCGCCAGCACCGCCAGCACGATCCGGAAGATCACCGGATCCATGTCGAAGTACCGGCCGAGACCGCCGCAGACCCCGCCGACCACTCGGCTCGTGCGCGAGCGGCGCAGGGGAGCCGTGGAGGCGGCATCGGCCGCCGGCGGAGCCTCGTGCTGCGTGGGCCGCGAAGGCGTGGAACTCGTCATGGGTCCATGGTGACCGCCCGTGACCCCCGGACGGCACCGGGAACGACCCTGGCACGACCCTGATATTCGAGGGGGCCCCGACCCCGAGGCGATCCCGGGGTCGATCTCAGGGCCGACCCTGATACCCCGGGAGGGCCGGACGTGTGACGATCGGTACATGTCCGCAACCGCTCGTGTCACCGAACTCGACGAACCGCCCGTGCGCAGGCTCTACCGGAGCGCCGACGGCCGGTGGCTCGGCGGTGTCGCACGCGGCCTCGCCGGACACCTCGGTCTGCCCGTCGCCTGGGTGCGCGCCGTCTTCGCGGTGCTCGTCCTCACCGAGGGCCTCGGACTGCTGCTCTACGCGATCTTCTGGATCGTCGTCCCGCTCGGGGTCGGCGGCCGGGGCGAGCCCCGCTCGCTGTTCGAGGCCACCGAGGACGGCAGACGCCGGCTCCGCAAACCCGACCGCGGCCAGATCCTCGCCCTCATCGCCCTCGCGATCGGCGCGTCCGTCTTCATCGCGAACCTGCGGATCGACGGCGAGACCGGCCGGTACGTGTGGCCGACGCTCCTCATCGGCGTCGGCGTCGTCCTGGTGTGGCGGCAGGCGGACAACGCCCGCCGCGACATCTGGATGGGCCGGGAGGTCAAGCACGGGCGCGGCTTCCACCTCGTGCGCGGGCTCGTCGGCGTGGCCCTGGTCGGCACCGGGCTCGCCGTCTTCGTGGTCGTGCGCGGCTCCGTCGCGCAGATCGGCACCGCGCTCACCGCCGCCGTCGCCGTCCTCACCGGCATAGCGCTGCTCGCCGGCCCCTGGCTGATCCGCATGTCGCAGGACCTGACCGCGGAGCGGACGCTGCGCATCCGCGCCCAGGAGCGGGCCGAGGTCGCCGCCCACGTCCACGACTCCGTCCTGCACACCCTCACCCTGATCCAGCGCAACGCCGACGACGCCGGAGAGGTCCGCAGGCTCGCCCGCGCCCAGGAGCGCGAGTTGCGGAACTGGCTCTACAAGCCCGAGGGCACCGGCAAGGACGAGGAGCCCGAGACCCTCGCCGAGGCGGTGAAGCGGTCCGCCGCCGAGGTCGAGGACAAGCACGGCGTGCCGCTGGAGGTCGTCGTCGTCGGCGACTGCCCTCTCGACGAGAAGCTGACCGCGCAGATGCAGGCCGCGCGCGAGGCGATGGTCAACGCCGCGAAGTACGGTGGCGAGGGCGGGGCCGTGCAGGTGTACGCGGAGGTCGAGGGGCGCACGGTGTTCGTCTCGGTGCGCGACAGGGGCCCCGGATTCGACCTGGACGAGGTCCCCGAGGACAGAATGGGCGTACGAGAATCGATCATCGGCCGGATGCAGCGCAACGGCGGCACCGCCCGCCTGCGGGCCGTACCGGGCGGGGGCACGGAAGTCGAGCTGGAGATGGAGAGGGCGGACGGATGAGCGACGAGACCGGGGCGACGACCGGAGCCGACGGGGAGACGGGGCCGGGCGCGGCGGGCGGTGCCGGGCGCCGGGTGCGGGTCGTCCTCGTCGACGACCACCGCATGTTCCGCACCGGCGTACAGGCCGAGATCGGGCGGACCGAGACCACCGGCGTCGAGGTCGTCGGCGAGGCCGCCGACGTCGACCAGGCCGTCACCGTGATCACCGCCACCAGACCGGAGGTCGTCCTCCTCGACGTCCACCTGCCCGGCGGCGGCGGGGTCGAGGTGCTCCGCCGCTGCGCCGGGCTGATGGGCGCCGCCGAGGACCCGGTCCGCTTCCTCGCGCTCTCCGTCTCGGACGCGGCGGAGGACGTGATCGGCGTGATCCGGGGCGGCGCCCGCGGCTACGTCACCAAGACGATCACCGGCACTGACCTGGTGGACTCGATCTTCCGGGTCCAGGAGGGCGACGCCGTCTTCTCCCCGCGCCTCGCCGGCTTCGTCCTGGACGCCTTCGCCTCCACCGACGCGCCCCCGGTGGACGAGGACCTGGACCGGCTGACCCAGCGGGAGCGGGAGGTGCTCCGGCTGATCGCCCGCGGTTACGCGTACAAGGAGGTCGCCAAGCAGCTCTACATCTCGGTGAAGACCGTCGAGTCGCACGTCTCCGCGGTGCTCCGCAAGCTCCAGCTCTCCAACCGGCACGAGCTGACCCGCTGGGCCACCGCCCGCCGCCTGGTCTGAGCCCGGGTTCAGACGACCCGGGTGGCGCCCGCGAAGGGCATCTCGTCGATCGGCGCGATCCGGATCGGGGCGCCCGGCCGGGGCGCGTGGACCATCTGGCCTCCGCCGATGTAGAGGCCGACGTGGCTGATGCCGGAGTAGAAGAAGACCAGGTCGCCCGGGGCCAGCTCGGAGCGGGAGACCCGGCGCCCCGCGTTGATCTGGGTGTAGGTGGTGCGGGGCAGGGAGACCCCGGCGGCGCGCCACGCGGCCTGGGTGAGCCCCGAGCAGTCGTAGCCCGAGGGGCCGGTGGCGCCCCAGACGTACGGCTTGCCGAGCTGGGCGCGGGCGAAGGAGATCGCGGCGGAGGCGCGGCCGGTGGGTGCGGCGACCGGGCCCCGGTCGCCGGAGGAGCGGTCCGCCCGGGCCGCGGTGCCGCCGGTGGCCGCTGAGCCGGTGCCGGTGCCTGTGGTCGCGGCGGCGGTTCCGGTGGTGCCGGCGTGGGCTGTCGTGCCGGGTGGGGGTGTGGCGCGGGCGGCGACGGCCGCTTCGTACCGGGCCCGTTCCTCGGCGGTGAGCCGGGCCAGGAGTTCGCGGGCGGCGGTGAGCTTGCCGAGGACGGTGGCCTTCTGGCGCCGCAGCTCGGCCTCGTGGCCGCGCAGGGCGGTGAGCCTGCCCGCGGATTCGGCGCGCAGTTGGGCGAGTCCGGCCAGCTCTCTGCGTACGGAGGTGAGGGTGGCGGCCTGCCGGTCGCCGGCCTTCTGGGCGAGGGCGGCCCGCTCCAGGTACTCGTCCGGGTCCGAGGTGAGGGCGAGCTGGACGGCCGGGTCGAGTCCGCCGGAGCGGTACTGGGCCGCGGCGACGGCGCCGAGGCTCTGGCGGGCGGTGTTCAGCCGCTCGGTGCGGCGGGCGGCCTCGTCGCGGAGCCGGTCGTAGGAGACGCGGGCGGCGTCGGCCCGCTCCTTCGCGCCGTTGTACCGCTCGGTGGCGGCCTCGGCCTCCTGGTAGAGCCGGTCGACCTCGGTCCTGACCTGGGCGGGGGTGCGGCCGGGGGCCGCCGGGTCGGCGTGCCCGGAACCCTCGAAGAGGGTCGCGGTGGCCGCGGAGGCCAGGGCCAGCGTGGCGGCCGTGCGGGCCGCGGGGCGGCCGAGCGACGACGGCCGGGGTTTTCGGTGAGCTGCCACGAGGGCGGGTCACATCCTCTCCCTGTGGGGGACGGTGCCGGCCGGGGCCGGCGGCGGACCGCACAGGGGAGACGGGCCGCCGCCGGGGTTCTCCGGCGGGGTCGGCCGGCACCGCCGGGTGGTCCGGCGGGTGGGGAGCCGGCCACCTGGGGAAGGACGCTAGACCCGGCGGTCACGACGAGGCGGCGGGTTGACGGCTATTGGCGCCGGATGACCCTCCGGGACCGTTCCCTTTCGCCGGCCGGGGTGGTCGGCGAAGGATTCCGTGGAGCGGGCGACCGAAGCGGGGGAGTGGGTGGACCCGGCCGGAGAGCGGTGCTAGGGGCCCGGTTAGGCTCCGCCCCATGGACGTCCTCATCAATGTCTTCGTCGCGCTGCACATCATCGGCATCGCCTCCCTCCTGGGCGGATTCCTCACCCAGATGAAGGCGATCGGGGCCGGCACGGCCCGCTTCACCCCCGCCATGCTGCACGGCGCGCTGACCATGCTGGTCACCGGCGTCGCGCTCGTCGGCCTCAACCAGGCCGACGACCAGACGGTCAACAACATCAAGATCGGCGTCAAGCTGCTGATCCTCGTGGCGATCCTCGGGATCGTCTACGTCAAGCGCGACGAGGAGACCGCCGACAAGGGCCTCTTCGCCGCCGTCGGCGGCCTGACCACGGCGAACATCTTCATCGCGACCCTCTGGACGTGAGCCCGGCGTGAGTCGGAGGCGGGCCGGGACGGGCCGGGGGAGCCGGGTGCGGGCCCCCGGCCGGGGCCCGCGTGCGGGCCGTCACGTCGGCGACCTGACGAAGGCGGGACCGGATGTCGGTGCGGCGTCCTAGACTCGTGAGGCGATGAGCAGCCTCTTTGACGACAGCTTCCTGGCCGGCCTCCAGTCCCACTCCCCGGAGGACGCCCCGCCCCCGCCCGAGGACTACGAGCACGGCTCCCCGGCCGCGGAGGACGTTCCGCACGACCTGTTCGGGGAGCACTTCGACGCGCCCCCGCCCCGGGACCCGTACTACCGGGACGGCGCGCACCGCCCCGTCGTGGACCCGGCCGCCCTGCTGGACGGGCTGAACGAGCAGCAGCGCGCCGCTGTCGTCCACACCGACACCCCGCTGCTCATCGTGGCCGGCGCCGGCTCCGGCAAGACCCGGGTCCTCACCCACCGCATCGCCCACCTCCTGGGCACCCGGCACGTGCACCCCGGCCAGATACTGGCGATCACCTTCACCAACAAGGCCGCCGGCGAGATGAAGGAGCGCGTCGAGCAGCTCGTCGGCCCGCGTGCGCACGCGATGTGGGTCATGACCTTCCACAGCGCCTGCGTCCGCATCCTGCGCCGCGAGTCGAAGCGCCTCGGCTTCACCTCGTCCTTCTCGATCTACGACGCCGCCGACTCCAAGCGCCTGATGGCGCTGGTCTGCCGCGACCTGGACCTCGACCCGAAGAAGTTCCCGCCGAAGTCCTTCAGCGCCAAGATCTCCAACCTGAAGAACGAGCTGATCGACGAGGAGTCCTTCGCCGACCAGGCCGCCGACGGCTTCGAGAAGACGCTGGCCGAGGCGTACCGGATGTACCAGGCGCGCCTGCGCGAGGCCAACGCGCTGGACTTCGACGACATCATCATGACGACGGTCCACCTGCTCCAGGCGTTCCCCGACGTCGCCGAGCACTACCGCCGCCGCTTCCGCCACGTCCTCGTCGACGAGTACCAGGACACCAACCACGCCCAGTACACCCTGGTGCGCGAGCTGGTCGGCACCGGCTACGAGGACCTCGGCCCGGCCGAGCTGTGCGTCGTCGGCGACGCCGACCAGTCGATCTACGCCTTCCGCGGCGCGACCATCCGCAACATCCTCCAGTTCGAGGAGGACTACCCGGACGCGACGACGATCCTCCTGGAGCAGAACTACCGCTCCACCCAGACGATCCTCTCGGCCGCCAACGCGGTCATCGAGCGCAACGAGTCGCGCCGCCCCAAGAACCTGTGGACCAACGCCGGCGCGGGCGCCCAGATCACCGGCTACGTCGCGGACACCGAGCACGACGAGGCCCAGTTCGTCGCCGACGAGATCGACCGGCTCACCGACGCGGGCGAGGCCAAGGCCGGGGACGTCGCCGTCTTCTACCGGACCAACGCCCAGTCCCGCGTCTTCGAAGAGATCTTCATCCGCGTCGGACTGCCCTACAAGGTCGTCGGCGGCGTGCGCTTCTACGAGCGCAAGGAGGTCCGGGACGTCCTCGCCTACCTGCGCGTCCTCGCCAACCCCGAGGACAACGTGCCGCTCCGCCGCATCCTCAACGTGCCCAAGCGCGGCATCGGCGAGCGCGCCGAGGCGATGATCGACGCCCTCTCGCTGCGCGAGAAGATCACCTTCCCGCAGGCCCTCAAGCGGGTCGACGAGGCGTACGGCATGGCCGCCCGCTCGGCCAACGCCGTGAAGCGCTTCAACACCCTCATGGACGAGCTGCGCACCATCGCCGAGTCCGGCGCGGGCCCCGCCGTCGTCCTGGAGGCGGTCCTGGAGCGCACCGGCTACCTGGCCGAGCTCCAGGCGTCCACCGACCCGCAGGACGAGACCCGGATCGAGAACCTCCAGGAGCTCGCCGCGGTGGCCCTGGAGTTCGAACAGGAGCGCGGGGAGGCCGCCGCCGCACAGGAAGGCGCCGCACAGGAAGGCGCCGGGCAGGAAGGCGCCGAGCCGGAAGCGGCCGGAGCGGCGGGGGCCGGGGCGGGCACGCTCGCCGAGTTCCTGGAGCGGGTCGCGCTCGTCGCCGACTCCGACCAGATCCCGGACGAGGACGAGGAGGGCTCCGGCGTCATCACGCTGATGACCCTGCACACCGCGAAGGGCCTGGAGTTCCCGGTGGTCTTCCTCACCGGCATGGAGGACGGCGTCTTCCCGCACATGCGCGCCCTCGGCCAGACCAAGGAGCTGGAGGAGGAGCGGCGCCTGGCGTACGTGGGCATCACCCGCGCCCGCGAGCGCCTCTACCTCACGCGCTCGTCGATGCGCAGCGCCTGGGGCCAGCCCTCGTACAACCCGGCCTCCCGCTTCCTGGAGGAGATCCCGCCGGCGTACCTGGAGTGGAAGCGGACGGGGCCGGTGGCGAAGCCCGCGGGGCCGACCTCGGGGATCACCTCTTCGCTGACGTCCTCGCTCTCCTCGTCCCGGGCGCGCTCCGGCCCGTCCGGTTTCGCGACCCGCCGCGCGGGCGGGGAGAAGCCGGTGGTCGCGCTGACGGTCGGCGACCGGGTCACCCACGACCAGTTCGGTCTGGGCACGGTCCTGGCGGTGACGGGCGCGGGCTCGGACGCCCAGGCGACGATCGACTTCGGCGACGAGAAGCCGAAGCGGCTGCTGCTGCGGTACGCGCCGGTCGAGAAGCTGTAGCTGGTCGAGAAGCTGTAGACGGTGTGACACGCCGAGGGGCCCGGTCCGATGGTGGACCGGGCCCCTCGCGCGTGTGTGCGGGCGGGTTCAGCTCGTCGGGTCGAGGCCGTGGCTGCGGAACCAGTCCAGCGGGTCGATCGCGGAGCCGCCGCCGGGCCGGACCTCGAAGTGGAGGTGCGGGCCGGTGGAGTTGCCGGAGTTGCCGGAGTACGCGATGACGTCGCCGGCCTTGACCTGACCCCAGCGGATCTTGGTGCTGCTGAGGTGGCAGTACCAGGTCTCGGTGCCGTCGGCGGCGGTCACGATCGCCATGTTGCCGTAGGCGGAGTTCCACTGGGTGCGGACGGTGCCGTCGGTCGCGGCCATGACGGAGGTGCCGTACTGCACGGGGAAGTCGATGCCGGTGTGCACCGACATCCAGTTGACGCCGGACTGGCCGAAGCGGGCGCTGAGCTGGTGCAGCTTCACCGGAAGCATGTACTTGGGGCGCATCGCCTCGCGGCGTGCGGCCTCCTCCTCGCGCTTCTTCTTGTCGGCGGCCTGGCGCGCCTTGAGGTCGATGCGCTCCTGGGTGCGGCTGGCGCGGTCGCCGAAGTCGCGGACGTCGGCGTCCAGGGCGTTGAGCTGGGTTTCGAGCGCGGTGTTGGCCGCCACCTGCTTCACGGCGGCCTGGTCGGCGGCGGCGAGCGCGGTGGTGTCCTGCTTCTGGCCGTCGGTGCCGGTGCCGGTGAGCCCGCTGACGGAGGCGGCCGCGATGCCGGCGACGCCCATGACGCAGGCGGACGGGACGGCGACGGTCAGCAGGGCGGAGCGCTTGGCGGGGGTACGGCGCCGGGCGCGGCTGCCGCCGGAGGAACGGCGTACGGGACGGGCTCCGGCGGCGGCGTCGGTACGGACCTCGGCGACGGGGGCGTCGATCTCGGTGATCTCGGAGATTTCGCCGAGATCGGCGATCCGGTCGTGCTCGTCGCCGGTGTCGGCCTCGGCGGTCGGCTCGTACGTGAACGCGAACTCGGCGGTCTGGTCGACGCGTTCCGTCGGCGGGACGTACTGATGGGGGACGACCGGATCGGCCAGGTCGGTGGCCTGGTTCCAGGCGGTGGCGTCGTAGGCGCCGGTGTCGGTCGCGAAGGCGGGGGCGGCCCACTGGCCGGTCGCGTCGTACGCCTCGTGCCCGTACGCACCCTGCGCCGCGTAGGTGCCGGAGTGCAGGGTCTCGTACTGGCCGGTGTGCTGGGCCTCGGTCCAGGCGGAGGCGTCCCACTGGCCGGTCGTGTCGTACGCCGTGTGCGCCTCGTGCGCCGCGTACGCCTCGTGCTGCCCGTGCTGCTCGGACTGGCCGTACGCCGTGTCCGTCGCGTAGGCGTCCGTCGCGGTGGCGGTGGAGGTGCCCGTCGCGGTGGTCCACTGGCCGGTGGTGTCCCACTGGCCCGTCGTGTCGTAGCTCCCCGTGGTGGTGGTCCAGGCGCCCGTCTCGTACGCGCCGGTCGTGTCGTACGTGCCGGTGGCGGCGTACTGACCGAGGTCCCACTGGCCGCTGTGGCCGGTCTGTCCGGTGTCGGACCAGGTCCCGAAGAGGGGGTCGGCCGCGAAGCCGCCGGTGGTGTGGGCGCCGTCTCCGGCGTACCCGGCGTGGGGGTGCTGGTCGTTCACCAACGTCTCTCTCGCCTCGGCAGCAGGACCAGTCCGGGGCGGGCCCGACAGGGGTGTCCCGGGGGGAAGCAGTGGCGCGACTGTACCCGGCGGTATGCGGGGCCGACAATCTTCGGAGAGGTTCGCGGGCGCAGGAAACGGGCAATCGGCCGTGTTTCGCCAGCTCACGCACAGACCTTTGGCCTTGTGTTCGAGAGGTGTTCGAAAAACGGGGTCGGGGGTGTCGCCGCGGCGCGGCGGGTTCAGGCCACCGAGGCCGCCCCGGAAGCTCCCGCCGCGCCTCCTTCCGGCATGTTCTCGGCCTCGCCGGCCTCGCTGACCTCGCTGACCTCGCCGGCCTCGCCGGCGTCGAGCGCCGCCAGGACGCCCGTCGCCACCGTCGGGTGCACCGGGAGCGCGAGATGGCCGATACCGCTCACGCGCACGTTGTGCACGAGGAGGTCGGGGTGGTCGAGGCGGGCCGTCTCCACCGGCACCATGATCTGGTCCAGGTCGCTCCAGAAGCTCACGAAGCGGGTCCGGCAGCCCGGCGCCGGAGCGGCCAGCTCCCGCAGCACCTCCGACCCCGGACGCATCTGCCGCACCACCGGGTGCGCGTCGGCGAGCGGCGCCACCGCCGTGCCCGCGTGCGGGGTGCCGAGGGTGACCAGCGTCCGTACCCGCGCGTCACCGCCCAGCCGCTGTACGTAATAACGGGCGATCAGTCCGCCCAGGCTGTGGCCCACGAGGTCCACCTCGGTCCGGCCGGTGCCGGTCAGGAGGGTGTCGATCCGGCTCCCCAGTGCCTCGGCGGCGGTCCGCAGGTCGCAGGTGAGCGGCGAGTGGTTCAGGGAGGCGACGTGGATCCGGCCGTGCCGGGCGAGCGCGCGGCGCAGCAGGAGGAAGGCGGAGCGGTTGTCGACGAAGCCGTGCAGGAGGACCACCGGGCGGCCTCCCCCGGGGGTGACGGGCAGCGGGCCCTCGCCCGGGCGGACGGGGGCGAGCCGCTCGGGGGCGATCCCGGAGGGGTAGAGGACGAGCCGGCCGGTGAGGATCGCGACCTCGAGGGTGGTGGCCTTCAGCTGGGTGGTGACCTTGGCGAACTCCATCGCCGACCTCCCGTGCGGCACATGGGGCCGGGTGGTGCGCCGGTCGCCGGACTCCCGTGCCGTACGGACGGCGGCACGGAACTCCGGCGACCGGCGGTCGCGGCTCCTTTCGCGACCGGCCCCGCGGGCGGCTGGAAGGCCCAGGAGGAGGGCCGGTGCGGGGTGGGCCGCGGAACGAACGTGTCCCACGTGTGATTTCCCCCTCGCCGGGCACCGCGAAACGGCCCGTTGCGGGATGCTGTCGATAACGTTCGTTCACCTCCCCGGCACACAGACGCGCGGGGGTCGCATGTGGAGGCAGTGATGGGTGTGACCGGTCCGATCCGCGTGGTCGTCGCCAAGCCGGGTCTCGACGGCCACGATCGCGGGGCCAAGGTCATCGCGCGGGCCCTGCGCGACGCCGGCATGGAGGTGATCTACACCGGGCTGCACCAGACGCCCGAGCAGATCGTCGACACCGCGATCCAGGAGGATGCCGACGCGATCGGCCTGTCGATCCTCTCGGGCGCGCACAACACGCTCTTCGTCAAGGTCATCGAGCTCCTCAAGGAGCGCGACGCGGAGGACATCAAGGTCTTCGGCGGCGGCATCATCCCCGACGCGGACATCCCGCCGCTGAAGGAGAAGGGCGTCGCGGAGATCTTCACGCCGGGCGCGACGACCGCGTCGATCGTCGACTGGGTGAACGCGAACGTCCGCGTGGCGGCCGCCTGAGGGTCCTCTGGACCCACCCGTGAGACCCACGCGTGCCGGACGGCCGGGAGCCCCCTCCGACGGGTTCCCGGCCGTCCGCGCGTGTACGCGGGGCGGGCTGCACGCGCGCGTACGGGTGGCGAGCGGGTGGTTCAGGCCGCTCCGGCCTGGGCGGATTCCAGTTCGGTACGCATGCGGGCGCGCAGGTCCAGGGTCGCGACCAGGCGCTGGAACGCCTCCGACCAGTAGGCGCCCGCGCCCGGCGAGGTGTCCTCGGCGTCGGGGACCGCCGCCGCCAGCGACTCCAGCCGCCGGGCCGCGGCGGGGGAGAGGCAGCGCTCCGCGAGCCCCATCACACCGCTGAAGCTCCACGGGTAGCTGCCCGCGTCCCGGGCGATGTCCAGGGCGTCGATCACCGCCTCGCCCAGCGGCTCCGCCCAGGGCACCGCGCAGACCCCGAGCAGTTGGAACGCCTCCGACAGGCCGTGCGCCGCCACGAACGCCGCCACCCACCGGGCCCGCTCCGCCGGGTCGAGCGTCGACAGCAACTGCGCCCGCTCGGCCAGCGAGGAGGTTCCCGGACCCGTCGCCGGGGGCACCGACGGGGCGCCGAGGAGCGCGCGCGACCAAGCCGCGTCCCGCTGCCGGACCGCCGCGCGGCACCAGGCCGCGTGCAGCTCCGCCTGCCAGTCGTCGGCGACCGGCAGCGCCACGATCTCCTCCGGCGAGCGCCCGCCGAACCGGGCCGGCCAGCAGGACAGCGGCGCCGCCTCCACCAACTGCCCCAGCCACCAGGACCGCTCGCCCCGGCCCGACGGGGGCACCGCGACCACACCGTCCCGCCGCATCTCCTCACCGCACTCGTGCGGGGCCTCCACGACGACCGTCGGCACGGCCGCCGTCCGGTCCAGGCCCACACAGGTCCCCGCCCGGTCGCCCATGCGGCCCGCGAGCGCCGAGCCGGGCAGGGCGGAGAGCAGTTCGGCGGCGGTCGCCCGGACGTTGCGGCTGCGGTCGGCTAGGGCCGCCTCCAGGAACTCCTCGTCCGCGGCCGACAGCCCGGCGCGCAGCGAGTCCAGGAACATCAGCCGGTCCTCGGCCCGCTCCCCGGACCAGGTGGACGCGAGCAGAGCCCGCCCTGCGGCCGGATCCTCCGCCCGTACGGCACCGAGCAGCGCGACCCGCTCGGCGAACAGGCCCTCCTCCCACAGCGCCCGCACCGCTCCCGCGTCCCCGGGATCCGGCAGGGTGCCGCCCGCGCCGCCGCCCCGCAGGGCGAACCGCCAGTCCGGGTTGAACCGGGCCAGCCACAGCCCGCGCGGCCCGGCCAGGGCAAGCGCCTGCGGCCGTAGATCGGTACGGGCCCTGGCCGCGTCCAGCAGCGCCGGCAGCGCGGCGGACGGCGCCTTGTAGCCGCGCTCACCGGCCAGCGCCAGCCACTGCGGCAGCAGTTCGGCGAGGTCCGGCGCGCTGCCCCTGCGGCCGCCCGCCGGGGCGGGCGCGGCCCGTCCGGCCAGGAGCCCGTCGAGCCGCCGCCGGGCCGCCGCGGGCAGCGCGGGCCGCGGATCCTCCGGCGCCCGCTCGGGCGGTATGGCGGCGGGCCCGGCCCGCAGCCCCGCGCGCCGCCGCAGCGTCCCCCGCGCGGCCGCGTCCAGCAGCTCCCCGGCAGCCGCGGCCCCCCGCGCCCCCGAAAGCGGCCGCCGGTCGGTCCCCAGCAACGCCGCCGTCATCAGCCCCTCCCACCCGGAACCACCCGAACCCCCACCACGCCCAGGCTCCGAAGCACCGGCCTGCGGAATTTCGGGACGCGCATCGACGGTCATCGGCACAAGCACTCCTCGGTCGCGATCTCGCCCGCGGTCGCGGGCATCGGTGGGCGGTCAGTGCAGCGGGACTGTTTCCGACGGGTCGTCCGGGGACCAGGCGGCCAGGGGGGTGAAGCCTCGGTGGCCGCATTCGCCGAAGACGGTGAGGGGGGCGCCGCCCGAGAGGGCCAGGAGGCGCCACAGGCCGGGGTGGGGGCGGTCGCCGGTGGTCAGGGGGAGGGCCTCGCGGGCGTCGGCGTCGGCCAGCTGCCAGCCGTACTCCGCCTGCGTGGGGACCACCTGGGTGAGCGTCACCGGCCAGGAGTCCAGCCACGGGTCCTCGCGCAGCGCCCGTCCGTACGCGTCCAGCGCGGCACCCACCGGTCCGCCCGGCGGAGGTGCGGCCGGGGCGGCGACCGGGAGCAGTGCCTCGCCCGGGTCGGCGCGGAGCTGCCCCGCGCCCGCGTGCGGGGTCAGTCCGCCCTCCACCACGGCGCCGACCGGCAGCGCGAGCGCGGGCGCGCGGCCCGCCGCGCCGAAGGAGAGCAGCAGGGCCGTACGGCCGCTGCCCGTGCCGTACAGCCAGATGCGACGGGTCGTCAGGCGGCCGTCCCCGGTGTCGTACTGGGCGAGGACGTGCCAGCGGTCCCGTACCTCCGTGCCGCCGGGGGCGGAGGGGAGGCCGACCCGGGTCCGTACCGTCGCGGCGAGCGGGGCGGGGAGCCGGTCGGCGGCCAGCCACGCGCGGTCGAGGAGGTGGGTGAGCGCGCACTCCTCCAGGAGCCGCACCGGCCAGCCGGGGCCCGAGCCCGGTATCGCGCCCAGCTCACGGACCCGGCCCGCGAGCCCGGGCGCCTGCGCGTCGACCATGCGGGCGGCGGTCTCCTCCCACAGGCCGTACCCCTGCTGCCCGGCCGCGGCGAGCCCGCCGCGCACCAGGTCCGCGAGCCGCCGCTCCAACTCCTCGGCGCCCGCCGTCACCCGGGCCGCCCGGCGCTCGGCCCGCCGGCGGGCCGCCTCCGGATCGGCCGGAGCCGCCGCCGCGCCCCCGTCCGCCCTCCGCGCGGCCCCTGCCGCCCGGGCGTGGCGCGTCGAGAGCCAGCGCGCGGCCCACTCCGGCGGCTCCGTCCCGTCCGGCACGGCCGTGCCGTCCGCCGCCCACAGCAGCAGCAGTCCGAGCGCGTGCTTGCAGGGGAACTTGCGGCTCGGGCAGGTGCACGCGTACGCGGGCCCGGCCGTGTCCACGACCGTCCGGTACGGCGTGCGGCCGCTGCCCTTGCACTGCCCCCAGACGACCCCCTCGCCGCCGCCCGCACCACTCCACGGCCCGGCCGCGCCGAGCCTGCTCCCCGCTCTGCGCGACGCCTCGTCAGGAGCCAGTGCCAGCACCTGCTCAGCCGTCCAGCGCACCCCCATCGCATTCATGTACCTGACGGTATTCTCCGCCACTGACAATGCTGTTGACCTGCGGATTAACCTCCGGCGGCGACCCCCGGCGCCGTCCCCGCTTTACCGGTCCTTTACGGTGCTGTACGGGCTCGCGCGAACCGGCGCGCGCCCCTACGTCCGCACCACCGTGCAGGGGGAGTACCACCATGAACCGCACCGTCCGCACCGCCGTCTCGGCCCTCGCCGTCAGCGGCCTCGCGTTCGGGCTCGGAGCCTGTTCCGAGGTGGCCGACAAGGCCGCCGACCAGGTCGACAAGGCCGTCGCCGAGAGCTACGAGGTGACCTACGAGGTCACCGGCACGGCCGTGGAGTCGATCGAGTACCACGCCGGCGACGGCACCGCGATGCAGCCGCAGGTCCAGAGCGACAAGAAGCCCGCCCTGCCGTGGACCAGGACGGTCAAGCTGCACGGCATCATGCCGCCCGCCGTCATGCCGGTCTCCTTGAAGCCCGCCGACCTCACCTGCAAGGTCGTCTACCAGGGCAAGGTCATCAAGGAGGCCAAGGGCGAGCAGGCCATGTCCGGCGGCTGCGTCGCCGTCTCCCCGGTCTTCAACTGACCGGTCCTCAACTGGGCCTCAGCGCCCCGCCCTTCAGGGCCGTAAACCGCCACTGACCAGCGACGACAGCCGATTGTCAGTGGCGTGGTGCACCGTGGATCGCACAGCAGGTCGAAACGATCTGGAGGGGGATCCATGACCGTGCCCGCAACCATCGCGCAGCCCGGCGCCGGTGCCGTGACGGACACCGGCCCGGGCCGGCCGAGGCCCGCCGCCGAGGCCCTGCGGCCCCACGCCGAAGACGCCTTCGCCCACGAACTCGCCGCGCTCGCCGCCGCCGACGACCGCCCCCGGCCCGCCCGCTGGCGCCTCTCGCCCTGGGCCGTCGCCACCTACCTCCTCGGCGGCACGCTCCGCGACGGCACCGTGATCACACCCAAGTACGTCGGACCCCGCCGCATCGTCGAGGTCGCCGTCACCACACTCGCCACCGACCGGGCGCTGCTGCTCCTCGGCGTCCCCGGCACCGCCAAGACCTGGGTCTCCGAGCACCTGGCCGCCGCCGTCAGCGGCGACTCCACCCTCCTCGTCCAGGGCACCGCCGGCACCCCCGAGGAAGCCATCCGGTACGGGTGGAACTACGCCCGCCTCCTCGCCGAGGGCCCCAGCCGCGCCGCGCTCGTGCCCAGCCCCGTCATGCGGGCCATGGACCAGGGGATGACCGCCCGCGTCGAGGAGCTGACCCGCATCCCCGCCGACGTGCAGGACAGCCTCATCACGATCCTGTCCGAGAAGACCCTGCCCGTCCCCGAGCTCGGCGAGGAGGTCCAGGCCGTCCCCGGCTTCAACCTCATCGCCACCGCCAACGACCGCGACCGGGGGGTCAACGACCTCTCCAGCGCGCTCCGGCGCCGCTTCAACACCGTGGTGCTGCCGCTGCCCGCCACCCCCGAGGACGAGGTCGACATCGTCGCCCGCCGGGTCGAGCAGCTCGGCCGCTCCCTCGAACTGCCCGCCCTGCCCGAGGGCGTGGAGGAGATCCGGCGGGTCGTCACCGTCTTCCGCGAACTGCGCGACGGCGTCACCGCCGACGGGCGCACCAAGCTCAAGTCACCCTCCGGGACCCTCTCCACCGCCGAGGCCATCTCCGTCGTCACCGGCGGCCTGGCGCTCGCCGCCCATTTCGGGGACGGCGTGCTGCGCCCCTCGGACGTCGCCGCCGGCATCCTCGGCGCCGTCGTCCGCGACCCGGCCGCCGACCGGGTCGTCTGGCAGGAGTACCTGGAGACCGTGGTCAGAGAGCGCGACGGCTGGAAGGACTTCTACCGCGCCTGCCGCGAGGTGAGCGCATGACGGCCCTCGCCACGGCACCCGCCGGGGCGGACCCCCGTGTCCGGGCTCCCGGGCCCCTGCTCCTCGGGGTGCGGCACCACGGGCCCGGCTCCGCGCGCGGGGTGGTCGCCGCGCTGGACGCGGCCCGGCCCGACGCGGTGCTCATCGAGGGCCCCGCCGAGGCCGACGCGCTCGTCGCCCTCGCCGCCGACCCGGAGATGCGGCCGCCCGTCGCCCTCCTCGCCCACGCCGTCGACGACCCCGGACGGGCCGCGTTCTGGCCCTTCGCCGCCTTCTCGCCCGAGTGGACCGCCGTCCGCTGGGCCCTCGGCCGGGGCGTCCCCGTCCGCTTCGTCGACCTGCCCGCCGCCCACACCCTCGCCGCGACCGACCCCACCTGGGGCGACGGCGAGGAGGAGGCCGACGGCGGCGTCCGGATCGACCCCCTCGCCGAACTCGCCAGGGCCGCTGGGCACGAGGACCCCGAGCAGTGGTGGGAGGACGTCGTCGAGCTCCGCGCCGGCGCCGACCCCCTCGCCCCCTTCGACGCCCTCGCCGACGCCATGACCGCCCTGCGCGAGCGGTACGGGCACGGCGGCCACCCGCGCGACCTCGTCCGCGAGGCCCACATGCGGCTGCGCCTGCGCGCCGCCCGCAAGGAGTTCGGCGACTCGGTCGCCGTCGTCTGCGGCGCCTGGCACGTCCCCGCCCTCGCCCGGCGGACCACCGTCACCGCCGACCGCGCCCTCCTCAAGGGCCTGCCCAAGGTCAAGGCCGAACTGACCTGGGTCCCCTGGACCCACCGCCGGCTCGCCCGCCGCTCGGGATACGGCGCCGGGATCGAGTCCCCCGGCTGGTACGGACACCTCTTCGCCGCCCCCGACCGGCCCGTCGAGCGCTGGATGACCAAGGTCGCCGGACTCCTCCGCGAGGCCGACCACCCCGTCTCCCCCGCCCACGTCATCGAGGCCGTCCGCCTCGCCGAGACCCTCGCCGCCCTGCGCGGCCGGCCCCGCCCCGGCCTCGACGAGACCACCGACGCCGTCCGGGCCGTCCTCTGCGAGGGCTCCGACGTGCCGCTCGCCCTCGTCCGGGACCGGCTCGTCGTCGGCGACGTCCTCGGCGAGGTCCCGGCCGCCGCGCCCGCCGTCCCGCTCCAGCGCGACCTCGACCGGCGGCGCCGGAGCCTCCGGCTCAAGCCCGAGGCCGACGAGCGCGAGCTCGACCTCGACCTGCGCGGGGAGACCGACGCCGCCCGCAGCCGCCTCCTCCACCGCCTCCGGCTCCTCGGCGTCGACTGGGGCGCGCCCGCCCCGGGACGGACCGGCACCGGCACCTTCCGCGAGTCCTGGCGGCTGCGCTGGCAGCCCGAGCTGCACGTCCGGGTCGCCGAGGCCGGCGTCTGGGGCACCACCGTGGAGGCCGCCGCCACCGCCCGCGCCGCGTCCCGGGCGCTCGCCGCGGACTCCCTGGGCGAGATCACCGCCCTCGCCGAGCGGTGCCTGCTCGCCGGGCTCACCGACGCCCTGCCCGCCGTCCTCGGCGCCCTCGCCGACCGGGCCGCCCTCGACACCGACGTCGCCCACCTCGCCGACGCGCTCCCCGCCCTGGCCCGCGCCCTGCGCTACGGCGACGTGCGCGGCACCGACACGGCCGCCCTCGCGGGCGTCGCCGCCGGGCTGGCCGAGCGGATCTGCGTGGGCCTCCCGCCCGCCTGCGCCGGCCTCGACGCGGACGCCGCCGCCCAGATGCGCGACCGCCTGGACGCCCTCCACGCCACCCTCCCCCTCCTCCCGGAACCGGAACCGGAACCGGTACCGGAACGGGCCACAGCCACAGCCACAGACCCCGCCACCGGCGCGCTCGCGCTGCGGTGGGCCGGTGTGCTGCGCCGGCTCGCCGTGGGGGAGCGGACGCCCGGCGTCGTCCGGGGGCGGGCGGCGCGGATCCTGCTCGACGAGGGGCGGGCGTCCGACGACGAGACCGCGCGGCTCATGGGACTCGCCCTGTCGCCCGGCACGCCGCCCGCCTCCGCCGCCGCCTGGGTCGACGGATTCGTCGGGGGCTCCGGCGGCGGCCTGCTCCTCGTCCACGACGAGCGCCTCCTCGCCCTGCTGGACGGCTGGCTCAGCGGCGTACCGGCCGAGGCGTTCACCGATGTCCTGCCGCTGCTGCGGCGCACCTTCGGGGCGTACGAGCCCGGGGTGCGCCGCACGCTCGGCGAGCTCGTCGCCCGGGGGCCCGGCGCGGCCGCCCCCGGTCCCGCCGCCCTCGTCCCCGGCTTCGCCGCCGACCTCGACGCGGAGCGGGCCGACGGGGTCCTCCCCCTGCTCCACCTCGTCCTCGGAACCACCGGACAGGAGGCACCCGCATGAACAGCCCCACCCTGAACAGCCCCACCCTGAGCGGCAGCAGCTCCACCACCACGGCCGACGAGCGGCTGCGGCGCTGGCGGCTCGTCCTCGGCGGCGCCGCGGAGGCGGGCACCGGCCGCGCCCTGACCGGCACCGACGCCGCCATGGACGCGGCCCTCGCCGCCCTCTACGACAGCCGCGACGGCCGGGACAGCCGCGACGGAGGCGGGGAGCGCAGGGGCGGGCTGGGCGGCTCCGCGCCCTCCGTCGCGCGCTGGCTCGGCGACATCCGCGCCTACTTCCCGACCACCGTCGTGCAGGTCATGCAGCGCGACGCCATCGACCGGCTCGGGCTCGCCACCCTCCTCCTGGAGCCGGAGATGCTGGAGGCCGTCGAGCCCGACGTCCACCTCGTCGGCACCCTGCTGTCGCTGAACAAGGCGCTGCCGGAGACCACCCGGGAGACCGCGCGGGCCGTCGTCCGCAAGGTCGTCGCCGACCTGGAGGCCCGGCTCGCGGCGCGTACGAGAGCGACCGTCACCGGAGCCCTGGACCGCTCGGCCCGGATCAGCCGGCCCCGCCACCGGGACATCGACTGGGACCGCACCCTGCGGGCCAACCTCAAGCACTACCTGCCCGCTCACCGCACGGTCGTCCCCGAGCGCCTGATCGGCCACGGGCGCGCGTCCCAGGCGATGCGGAAGGAGGTCGTGCTCTGTATCGACCAGTCCGGCTCGATGGCCGCCTCGGTCGTGTACGCCTCCGTCTTCGGCGCCGTCCTCGCCTCCCTCCGGGCCGTCGCCACCCGGCTCGTCGTCTTCGACACCTCCGTCGTCGACCTCACCGACGCGCTCGACGACCCCGTCGACGTCCTCTTCGGCACCCGGCTCGGCGGCGGCACCGACATCAACCGGGCGCTCGCCTACTGCCAGTCACGGATCGCCCGCCCCGCCGACACCGTCGTCGTCCTCATCAGCGACCTGTACGAGGGCGGCATCCGCGACGAGATGCTGAAGCGGGTCGCCGCCATGAAGGCGTCCGGGGTGGAGTTCGTCGCCCTCCTCGCCCTCTCCGACGAGGGCGCCCCCGCCTACGACCGCGAGCACGCGGCCGCGCTCGCCGCCCTCGGCGTCCCGGCCTTCGCCTGCACCCCCGACCTCTTCCCGGAGGTGATGGCGGCGGCCCTGGAGAAGCGGCCGCTGCCGATACCCGACACCGCCTGAGCGGCGTTCGGCCGGTCGTACGGAATCCGTCGTCTCCCGGCCACCCGGACGGGCGCGCGCGAGTCCACTGAGGCCCATATCACACCCGAGGCCGGGCGCCCCTCACCCGGCGCACCGGCGTGGCGTGAGGGGCGCAATCCCCCTTCCCCGCCTGCCCCGTGGGGACTGGGCGGGGGTGCCCCGGTGCCCACGGACAGCCCTCCCGCCCCTACGTTCTGTGACCCGTATCACCGCTCGGTTGTGATCTGCGATTTAGGGACCAACGGCCCACGGGGATAACCTGCGAGACGGACATGCCGCGTCCACGGACACCGTGTACGCCTCCCTAGTGACAGCGCAGTCACGTTGCCCTCCGCGGCACGCCCACGCAGACAACGAACCGCGATCATCTAGAAAAGGGACGCGCGTGGACCTGTTCGAGTACCAGGCGAGGGACCTCTTCGCCAAGCACGGTGTACCGGTGCTGGCCGGTGAAGTCATCGACACGCCTGAGGCGGCGCGCGAGGCCACCGAGAGGCTTGGCGGCAAGTCGGTCGTCAAGGCCCAGGTGAAGGTCGGCGGCCGCGGCAAGGCCGGCGGCGTCAAGCTCGCCGCCACCGCGGACGAGGCCGTCGCCCGCGCGACGGACATCCTGGGCATGGACATCAAGGGCCACACGGTCCACAAGGTGATGATCGCCGAGCTGTCCCCGGAGATCGAGGCCGAGTACTACGTCTCGTACCTCCTCGACCGCACCAACCGCACCTTCCTGGCCATGGCCTCGGTGCAGGGCGGCATGGACATCGAGGAGGTCGCGGAGAAGACCCCCGAGGCCCTCGCGAAGGTCCCGGTCGACTCCAACAAGGGCGTCGACATCGTCAAGGCCCGCGAGATCGTCGCCCAGGCGCAGTTCCCGGCCGAGGTCGCCGAGGGCGTCGCCGAGGTCCTGGTCACCCTGTGGGACACCTTCGTCGCCGAGGACGCCCTCCTCGTCGAGGTCAACCCGCTGGTGAAGACCAAGGACGGGCGCATCCTGGCCCTCGACGGCAAGGTCTCGCTCGACGAGAACGCCGACTTCCGCCAGCCGGAGCACGAGGCCCTGGAGGACAAGGCCGCGGCCAACCCGCTCGAGGCCGCCGCCAAGGCCAAGGGCCTCAACTACGTCAAGCTCGACGGCGAGGTCGGCATCATCGGCAACGGCGCCGGCCTGGTCATGTCGACCCTGGACGTCGTCGCGTACGCCGGTGAGAACCACGGCGGCGTGAAGCCCGCCAACTTCCTCGACATCGGCGGCGGCGCCTCCGCCGAGGTCATGGCGAACGGCCTGGAGATCATCCTCGGCGACGCGGACGTCAAGTCCGTGTTCGTCAACGTCTTCGGCGGCATCACCGCCTGCGACGAGGTCGCCAACGGCATCGTGCAGGCCCTGGAGCTCCTCGCCTCGAAGGGCGAGGAAGTCACCAAGCCGCTCGTCGTGCGCCTCGACGGCAACAACGCGGAGCTGGGTCGCAAGATCCTGTCGGACGCCAACCACCCGCTCGTGCAGCGTGTGGACACCATGGACGGCGCGGCCGACAAGGCCGCCGAGCTCGCGGCCGCGAAGTAAGGGAAGAGGGACAGAACAGCCATGGCTATCTTCCTCAACAAGGACAGCAAGGTCATCGTCCAGGGCATGACCGGTGCCACGGGCATGAAGCACACCAAGCTCATGCTGGGTGACGGCACCAACATCGTCGGTGGCGTGAACCCGCGCAAGGCCGGCCAGAAGGTCGACTTCGACGGCACCGAGGTCCCGGTCTTCGGCACCGTCGCCGAGGCGATGAAGGAGACCGGCGCCAACGTCTCGGTCCTCTTCGTGCCGCCGGCCTTCGCGAAGGCCGCCGTCGTCGAGGCGATCGACGCCGAGATCCCCCTCGCCGTCGTCATCACCGAGGGCATCGCCGTCCACGACTCCGCCGCGTTCTACGCGTACGCCGTGGAGAAGGGCAACAAGACCCGCCTCATCGGCCCGAACTGCCCCGGTCTCATCACCCCGGGCCAGTCCAACGCCGGCATCATCCCGGGCGACATCACGAAGCCGGGCCGCATCGGCCTGGTCTCGAAGTCCGGCACGCTGACGTACCAGATGATGTACGAGCTCCGTGACATCGGCTTCTCCTCCGCCGTCGGCATCGGTGGCGACCCGGTCATCGGCACCACGCACATCGACGCCCTGGCGGCCTTCGAGGCCGACCCGGAGACGGACCTGATCGTCATGATCGGCGAGATCGGCGGCGACGCCGAGGAGCGCGCGGCCGACTTCATCAAGGCCAACGTCACCAAGCCGGTCGTCGGCTACGTCGCGGGCTTCACCGCGCCCGAGGGCAAGACCATGGGCCACGCCGGCGCCATCGTCTCCGGCTCCTCCGGCACCGCCCAGGCGAAGAAGGAGGCCCTGGAGGCCGCCGGTGTGAAGGTCGGCAAGACCCCCACCGAGACCGCCAAGCTGGCGCGCGCGATCCTCGCGGGCTGACGCACGGCACCGCCTCACAGGCCGTAGGCAAGTGGGCCCCGCCCCTCCGGGAGACCGGAAGGGCGGGGCCCACTCGCGTACGGGAGCGGCTTACCGCGCGGCCGGGATCAGCCGCTCCGGGCCGGGGTTCGGCTCGGAGCGCAGCCTGTCGCGCAGCTCCACGTCCTCCTCGCCGAGCTTCTGCGGCCCGCCGCGGACCGGGACGCCGTTCACGGTCTGGCCGGGCGCGACGTCCGGGATGTAGCGGGTCGGCGCCGTCACCGCCGTCAGGGCCGTGACGCCGATCAGCACCGCCGTCACCCCGAGCACCGCCCGGGTCATCCGCCGGATCCGCCGCTCGCTGCCGCTGCGGACCGCGCGCGCCCCCGGCAGCGTCGCCGTCGGCGCCTCCGCGACCAGCTCGGTCAGCCGCCGCTGGAGCGCCTCCGGGTCGGCCAGCTCCGGCAGCCGCTCGCCGATCGCCGCGTGCGCGTACATCAGCCGGTTGGCGGCGGCCGGCGTGCTCGCCTCCGTCTCTGCGGCCGTCTCGGGCAGGTCGAGCCCGAGCCCGTCGTAGAGCAGGACGGTGCGGCGGTACGGCGCCGGCAGGTCGAGCAGCGCGCCGAGGAGCGCCCGCCGGCCTGCCTCGGTCGGCGGGGCGTCGGGGTGCTTGTGGGCGCGGCGCAGCCGGTGCCAGGGCGAGAGGGCGTACTCGTACGCCGCCGCCCGCACCCAGCCGACCGGGTCGGCGTCCGTGGCCACCTCGGGCCAGTGCTCCCACGCGTGGTGGAAGGCGTGCTCGACGGACTCCCGGGAGAGCCGTCGGCGCCCGGTCAGGAGATACGTCTGGTGGACGAGGCCGGGGGCCGCGTGCCCGTACAGCGCGTCGAACGCCTCCTCCGGCGTGAGCCGGGCCGGAGCGGGCGCCGGCGTCGGCTCCTTCTCCGCTGCGGGCTTCGGCTCAGGCCCCGGTTTCAGGCGCCGACCGGGCGCCGAGGCGTTCGCTGTCGCCGGGAGGACCCGGGGCGGCTTGGGTGCCCGCTTGGGGCTGGCCTTGGGCCGCACGTTGGCGGCGGGGGCGGGCGTCGGACCGGCCTTCGGCCCGGCCACCGCACCGGCCTTCGCGATGGCCGTCTTACCGGCCTTCGGCCCGGCTGCCGCACCTGCCTGCGGGCTGGCCGCCGCGCCGGCTTTCGTACCGGCCGCCGGGCCTGCCTTCGGGCTGGCTGCCGTACCGACCGCCGCACCGGCTGCCGAACCGGCCTGCGGACCGGCTGCCGAACCGGCCTGCGGACCGGCCGCCGGACCTGCCTTCGGACTGGCCACCGCACCGGCTCTCGGACCGGCCGCCGAACCTGCCTCCGGCCCCGCGGCGGGCTCCGCCGCAGGTCCCGCGAGCAGCTTCGCGTATGCCTCGCGCTTGCGGCCCCGGGGGGTCGAGCGGCCGGTTTCCCATGCCTTGACCGTGGCCTTCGTGACGCCCATGGACTCGGCGACCTGCTCCTCGCTCAGGGAGAGGGCCTCGCGGAGTCGGCGCCGCTCCTTCGGGGTGGGCAGCGCGGCGGTGGAGGGGGGCGCGGTGTCGCCGCCCCGGCTCGTCTGGCTCATCGGCGTGGACCTCCCACAGAGCACCTCTGGGCCGAAAAGTACATAAACGTATCTTGAGCGACACAACGGATGTTTGCCTGTTACGCCGCGAAAGCGCGTGTCGTTGGCAGCATGGCCCCGTGACCCACCTGACCGAGCACTCCCTGGTCCAGAGCGGGCGTTCCGCCGCGTTCGCCACCGCCTGTGTCCGCGGCGGCGTCGCCGCCTGCCTCGGCGCCGGCGCGCTCGCGGTCCTGGTGATCGTCGCCTGGATCAGCTCGCCGTACCCCGACAGCGGCGCCAACGGCGCCCTCCACCTCGCCGCCGGGCTGTGGCTGCTCTCCCACGGCGTCGACCTCGTCCGCACCGACACCGTGAGCGGGCTGCCCGCGCCGCTGGGGATCGTGCCCCTGCTGCCCGCCGTGCTGCCGGCCTGGCTGGTCTTCCGGACCGCCCGGTCCACCCTCGACCCGGCTGACGAGACCCGAGCCCGCCCCTCGCCCGCGGGCGCGCTCGGCGCGGTCTCCGGGGGATATCTGCTGGTCGCGGCCGTGATCGTGGTCTACAGCGAGAGCGGCCCGCTCCCCGCCGACCTCGTCACCGCCGGACTGTGGCTGCCGGGCGTGGTCATCGGCGCGGCGGGCGCCGGGGTCTGGACGGCGCTCGGCCGGCCCCTGCCGGGCCGGGAGGAGACGGCCGCCGCGCTGCGCGGGGCCGGGTCGGGCCTGGTGACGCTGCTCGCGGGCGGCGCGGTCCTGGCCGGGACCTCGCTGGTCTGGCACGCGGGCGCGGCGCGGGCCTCGTACGAGGGAATCGCGGGGGAGTGGTCCGGTCGGGTGGCGCTGGCGCTGCTCGTCCTCGCGCTGCTGCCGAACGCGGCCGTGTGGGCCGCCGCGTACGGGCTCGGTCCCGGCTTCGCGCTCGGCACGGGCGCGCTCGCGACCCCGCTGGGTCTCGTCGGCGACCCGGCCGTGCCGCCCTTCCCGCTCCTCGCGGCGCTGCCGCCGGACGGGCGCGGCGGCTGGCCGCAGTGGGCCGCGGCGGTCGTGCCGCTGGCCGCGGCGGTGGCCCTGGGCCGTTCGGTGGGCCGGGCGACCGGCACCGGCGAGGCCCGTGAGACGGCGCTCGCGGCGCTGGGCGCGGCCTGGGCGACCGGGGCGGCGGTCACCGTCCTGGCGGGCGCGGCGGGCGGCCCGCTGGGCTCGGGCCGGCTGCTCGCCTTCGGCCCGGTGGGGTGGCAGGTGGGCGCTGCGGCGGTGCTGTGGGGCGTGGCCGTCGGCCTGCCGACGGCGCTGGTGGTACGGGCCTGGGGCCGCCGGGTGCCCCGCCAGAAGGAGCCCAAGCCCCCGAAGCCCCCCAAGCAGCCGAAGCCGCCGAAGACCCCCAAGCAGCCGAAGGCGTCCAAGACCCCGAAGACCCCGAAGGCCCCGGAGCCGGCCCTGGCGGCGGCGGGTGCCACCGCCCCGGCGGCCTCCACCACGGCCCCGGACCCCCTCGGCCTGGACTTCGACTTCTCCCTGGACGACGAGGGCTACGAGCCGTACGACTACCTCCCCGCCGCCTGGGAGAACCCCAAGCCCACACTCCCGACCGCACAAGCCGAACCGCCCCGGCCGTCGGGGACGGCCGGGGCGGAAGGATCGCAAACGGCGAAAGCGTCAGAAAAGGCGGACAAGGGAGACGCGCGGAAGTGAGAAGTGGGAAGTGAGAAGCGCTCTCGCTAGTCCCGCACCCCGAACCCGTCCCGCAGCGGCTTCGGCAGCAGGTCGTTGCAGGACAGTGCCCCCGCGTGGGTGAGGGCGTCGTCCCGGCACTCGTAGAAGTCCTTGTAGACCAGCTGCATCGTGAAGCCGAAGGCCACGATCAGCAGGGCCACGGACGACGCCACCAGGCCGCTGATCGCGGCCGTCCGCATCGAGCGGCGCGGGTTCGGGGTGCCCGGCGCGGCGGACGCCCGTCCCGAGGGCTGGGACGCGTTCTGTGATTCCGGCGACACCTCGGCCGCCGCCTTCGGCTTCGCGCGCAGCGAGCTGATCGCCCAATACAGCGACAGCGCGCCGAGCAGCAGGGCCAGCTCCGGGATGTCGAAGATCGCGAAGAAGAAGGCCCACATGCCGCCGAGGATCGCGTACCGCGCGCGCCGCTGGGCCGGGTCCGTCGGGTCCCAGCGCAGCCCGGGCCGCTCCGGCCCCTGGCCGCCGGATCCGCCGCCCTGACCGCCCTGGCCGCCCTCGCGCTCGGGCCCGCGCCCGAAACCGTCCGAGGAACGGCCCGGCTGCTGCGGGCTCCAGCGCCCGTCGGACGACCCCGTCACGGGCGACGACGGCTCGGCGGCGTCGCCGTCCGGGCCTTCCGACCCGTCCGAGCCGTCCGGCCTGCGCGGCTGCCACGGCTGGTCGGGCTTGCCCTCGGGCGGCGGGGCGAACGGGTTGTTGTCGTTCGTGGACTGGCGATCCGGCATCTGCTGGACGTCTTCCCTCTGTCGTCGTGACCGCGTCGCACCGGGCGGCGTGACCGGCGTCGGACCCTGACGCTACCCCCCTGCCCCGCCCCCGTCCCGTGGGGGCCGCCCGGTGTGCCGGTATCGTTGCTGACGGTCGAGCCATTCGTAGGGTTCCCCGTATCGACGGGCACGATTCGTTCGTACGACCGTACAAACACCACGGAAAGAGTGACCCTGTGGCTGCCGCCCGTCTTGTCGTCCTGGTCTCCGGGTCCGGTACCAACCTGCAAGCCCTCCTCGATGGCATCGCCGCCGACCCCGAGGGCTACGGCGCGGAGATCGTCGCCGTCGGTGCCGACCGCGATTCCATCGCCGGCCTGGAGCGGGCCGAGCGCGCAGGGCTGCCCACCTTCGTCTGCCGGGTGAAGGACCACGCGACCCGCGAGGACTGGGACCGCGCCCTGGCCGAGGCCACCGCCGCGTACGAGCCGGACCTCGTCGTCTCGGCAGGGTTCATGAAGATCCTCGGCAAGGAGTTCCTCGCCCGCTTCGGCGGCCGGGTCGTCAACACCCACCCGGCGCTCCTCCCCAGTTTTCCCGGTGCCCACGGGGTGCGTGACGCGCTCGCCCACGGCGTGAAGGTCACCGGGTGCACCGTCCACTTCGTCGACGACGGCGTCGACACCGGCCCGATCATCGCCCAGGGCGTGGTCGAGGTGCGGGAGTCGGACGATGAAGCCGCTCTGCACGAGCGCATCAAGGAAGTCGAGCGCTCGCTGCTCGTCGACGTCGTGGGGCGTCTCGCCCGGCACGGCTACCGCATTGAGGGACGAAAGGTTCAGATCGGTGAACACGGACACCGTTAAGCCCATCCGCCGCGCGCTGGTCAGCGTCTACGACAAGACCGGTCTGGAGGAGCTGGCCCGCGGTCTGCACGAGGCCGGTGTCGAGCTCGTCTCCACCGGCTCCACCGCCGGGAAGATCGCCGCCGCCGGCGTCCCGGTCACCAAGGTCGAGGAGCTGACCGGCTTCCCCGAGTGCCTGGACGGGCGCGTCAAGACGCTGCACCCGCGCGTGCACGCCGGCATCCTCGCCGACCTGCGCCTGGAGTCGCACCGCGAGCAGCTCGTAGAGCTGGGCGTGGAGCCCTTCGACCTGGTCGTCGTGAACCTGTACCCGTTCCGCGAGACCGTCGCCTCCGGCGCCACCCCGGACGAGTGCGTCGAGCAGATCGACATCGGCGGCCCGTCGATGGTCCGCGCCGCCGCCAAGAACCACCCGTCGGTCGCCATCGTCACCAGCCCGGAGCGGTACGCGGACGTCCTCGCCGCCGCCCAGGCGGGCGGCTTCGACCTGACCGCCCGCAAGCGGCTCGCCGCCGAGGCGTTCCAGCACACCGCCGCGTACGACGTGGCCGTGGCCTCCTGGTTCGCCGGCGACTACGCCGCCGCCGACACTGTGTCTGATAGCGGCTCCGCCGCGGGCGGCTTCCCCGACTTCCTGGGCGCCACCTACGCGCGCAAGAACGTCCTGCGCTACGGCGAGAACCCCCACCAGGGCGCCGCGCTGTACGTGGACGGCACGGGCGGCCTCGCCGAGGCCGAGCAGCTGCACGGCAAGGAGATGTCGTACAACAACTACACGGACACCGACGCCGCGCGCCGGGCCGCGTACGACCACTCCGAGCCCTGCGTCGCGATCATCAAGCACGCCAACCCGTGCGGCATCGCGGTCGGCGCCGACGTCGCCGAGGCCCACCGCAAGGCCCACGCCTGCGACCCGCTCTCCGCCTTCGGCGGCGTCATCGCCGTCAACCGCCCGGTCTCCGTCGAGATGGCCGAGCAGGTCGCCGAGATCTTCACCGAGGTCATCGTCGCCCCGGCGTACGAGGACGGGGCCGTCGAGGTCCTCGCCAAGAAGAAGAACATCCGCGTCCTCAGGGCCGACGGCGCCCCGGCCAACCCGGTCGAGGTCAAGCCCGTCGACGGCGGCGCCCTCCTCCAGGTCACCGACCGCCTCCAGGCCGAGGGCGACGACCCGGCCAACTGGACCCTCGCCACCGGCGACGCCCTCTCCGAGGCCGAGCTCGCCGAGCTCGCCTTCGCCTGGAAGGCGTGCCGCGCGGTCAAGTCCAACGCGATCCTGCTCGCCAAGGACGGCGCCTCCGTCGGCGTCGGCATGGGCCAGGTCAACCGCGTCGACTCCGCCAAGCTGGCCGTCGAGCGGGCCGGCGAGGAGCGCGCCCGCGGCTCCTACGCCGCCTCCGACGCCTTCTTCCCCTTCCCCGACGGCCTGGAGATCCTCACCGCGGCCGGCGTGAAGGCGGTCGTCCAGCCCGGCGGCTCGATGCGCGACGAGCTCGTCGTCGAGGCCGCGAAGAAGGCCGGCGTGACGATGTACTTCACCGGCACCCGCCACTTCTTCCACTGACGGTGCGACGCGCTGGGGAGCCCTCCTCTTTCCGGAGGGCTCCCCAGCCGTCTCTGGTCTAATGGTCAGGCCCCGGGCCGGCCGGCAGTAGTGGAGACGTGGTGTTGGACGTACTGAACAAGCCCGCTGCGGACCCCGCCGACGAGCGGCCCGCCGAGGGCACGGACCCGCCACGCGTCCCGTACCTGCCGTACGTGGCGATCGCGGCCGTCCTCACCGGTCTGTACTTCCTCTACTCCTGGGTGCAGTACGACCAGTTCCGCACCCCCTCCTGGGACCTCGGCATCTTCGGGCAGGCCGTCCGCTCCTACGCCGAGTTCCGGGTCCCCGTCGTCGACATCAAGGGCCCCGGCTTCCCCATACTCGGCGACCACTTCAGCCCGGTGACGGCGCTCCTCGCCCCGCTCTACTGGATCTGGCCCTCGCCGGTCTCGCTGCTCTTCGCGCAGGCCGCGCTCTTCGCCGCCTCCGCCGTGATCGTCGGCCGCACCGCCCAGCAGATCCTCGGCAGCCGGGCCGCCGGGCTCGCCCTCACGGTCGCGTACGGGCTCTCCTGGGGCCTCCAGGAGGCCGTGAAGTCCGATTTCCACGAGATCGCCTTCGCCGTCCCGCTGCTCGCCCTGGTCTGCCGCGCGCTGCTCTTCGGCCGCTGGACCGCCGCCGCGGCCTGGGCGGCGCCGCTCGTCCTCGTCAAGGAGGACATGGGGCTCACCGTCGCCATGGTCGGCGTCGTCCTCGCGGTCAAGGGCCAGCGGAAGCTCGGCGCCGCCCTCGCCGGCTTCGGCGTCGCCGCCTTCGCGCTCACCGTCCTCGTCCTCATCCCGGCCGCCAGCAAGCTCGGCCAGTACGACTACTGGGCGAAGATCGAGAAGACCGGCACCGGCGCCGAGACCTCCCTCGGGCAGATCATCAGCTCCGCCCTGACCTCCGGCGACCGCTGGGAGATGGTCCTCTACCTCCTCGCGATCACCGGCTTCCTCGCGCTGCGCTCCCCGCTGGTGCTGCTCGTCCTGCCCACCCTCGGCTGGCGCTTCGTCTCCCAGGACGCCAACCACTGGGGCATGCACTGGCACTACAGCGCCGTCCTGATGCCGGTCGTCTTCCTGGCCCTGGTCGACGGGGTCCGCGCGGTGCGCACCTCGCCGCGCGCCTGGCTCGCCGCGTACGGGAAGGTCGCCGTCGCCGTCTCCACGGCCGTCGCCCTCACCCTCGCCGCGAACCTTCCGCTGCGCGAACTGCTGAAGTCCGAGACGTACCGCACCGACGCCCGCGCCGAGCAGGCCCGCGCGGCGGTCGCGGCGGTCCCGGAGGGCGCCACCGTCGAGGCCGACGTGCCGCTCCTCGCGCACCTCACCGCCGACCACCGGGTCTTCTGGGTCGGTACGTCGAAGGGCGTGACCCCCGACTACCTCGCGCTCGACCTGCGCGGCTGGTCCGGCCAGACCTCGGACCCGGCCGTGACGGCTTCGCAGTTGCACCCGGAGGCGGCGTACGAGATCGTCCACCGCTCCGAGGGCTTCGCGGTGCTCAAGCGGAAGTGACGTGAGGGGTACGCGAAGGGGCCCGGTTCCAGGCGGAACCGGGCCCCTTCGGCGTGCCGTGCGGCCGCGCCGGATCAGTAGCGCGGGCGGGCGAACCAGGCGGTGCCGCTGGGGACCACCGGGGCGATGGTGATGATCACGCCGAAGACGACCCAGATCAGCGGGAAGATCATGGCCGTGGCCAGCCCCGAGTCGATCCCGATGAAGAGGCCGATGGCGCCCACGATCGTGCCGAGCGCGCCGTAGATCACCGTGGTGATCCGCACGCCCTGGCCGCCCCGGCTGAACTTGACGCCGAGCGTGATCGACAGCGCGGCGAGGCCCAGGAAGACGAGGGCGATGATGACGAGGATGCCGGCGGCGGCGTCACCGAGGTCGCCGAGCGGGTTGTCCGAGGTGCCGTAGGAGGACGCGAGGTCCGAGGCGTCGCTCGCGATGCTCGCCGCGTAGACGTAGAGCACACCGGCGATGATCTGCACCGCCGAGACCAGGTACAGGAACACCCGCGCCGTCATCAGCAGACCCGGCATCGACTGCGGGATCTGGTTCGGGCCGCCCGGGAACTGGCCGTACGGGGAGGCGGGCGGGGCGGCCGGGTAGCCGTAGCCGCCCTGCTGCGGGACGCCCTGGGGGGCCTGCGGGTAGCCGTAGCCCGGCTGCTGACCCTGCGGCGGCTGGCCGTAGGGGTTGTTCGGGTCGCCGAAGCTCATCGGGTCATTCCTCCGTGAATGTTCTCGTGCGGGGACGACGCGGCCCGCGCGGAGGAACTTTCACGGCATGTGAGCGGACTCCCCCCGGCACTTTCCGCGGCACTGCGGGGGCAATCGTCGTCGTAGCTCCGAGGTGTTGTCCAGTCGATACGCACCGGAGTTGTGCAAGTGCAACCCTCCGTTCCGACGGCCGGGCCCCTCCCGGAACCTCCGGTGGGAGGGGAGGGGGAGGGAAGCGAGGTGGGAAGGGGGAGCGAATTGGAACTCGGTGGGGGTCATCCGGGAGGATGTCCCCCATGAGCGCCCAGATTCTCGATGGCAAGGCCACCGCGGCCGCGATCAAGTCCGACCTGACCGTCCGTGTGGCGGCCCTCAAGGAGAAGGGCATCACGCCCGGTCTCGGCACCGTCCTGGTCGGCGACGACCCGGCCAGCCAGAAGTACGTGGCCGGCAAGCACCGCGACTGCGCGCAGGTCGGCCTCGCCTCCATCCAGCGCGAACTCCCCGCGACCGCCACGCAGGAGGAGATCGAGGCGGTCGTCCGGGAGCTCAACGAGGACCCGGCCTGCACCGGTTACATCGTCCAGCTGCCGCTGCCGAAGGGCATCGACGAGAACCGCATCCTGGAGCTGATGGACCCGGCGAAGGACGCCGACGGCCTGCACCCGACCAACCTCGGCCGGCTCGTCCTCAACGAGCCCGCCCCGCTGCCCTGCACGCCGAACGGCGTCATCACCCTGCTGCGCGCCCACGGCGTGGAGATCAACGGCGCCGAGGTCGTCGTCGTCGGCCGCGGTGTCACCATCGGGCGCCCGATGCCGCTGATCCTGACCCGCCGCTCCGAGAACGCGACCGTGACCCAGTGCCACACCGGCACCCGCGACCTCTCGGCGCACCTGCGGAACGCCGACATCATCGTGGCCGCCGCCGGCGTGCCGCACCTGATCAAGCCGGAGGACGTGAAGCCGGGCGCGGCCGTCCTCGACGTCGGCGTCTCGCGCAACGCCGAGGGCAAGATCCTGGGCGACGTGCACCCGGACGTCGCCGAGGTGGCCGGCTGGATCTCCCCGAACCCCGGCGGCGTGGGCCCGATGACCCGCGCGCAGCTGCTCGTGAACGTCGTCGAGGCCGCGGAGCGCGCGGCCGCGGCGCTCTGAGATGACCCCGGGGAGCCCGGGTTCCCCCGGGGCCCCCGACGGGCCGCGGGAGCTGCCGCGCGGCCGGGTGTCGAAGGTCCGCCGGGTGCGGGGTTCGCGCCGGCCGCCGACCGTCACCACCGACACGGCCCGCCCCGAGGGCGGCGGCCGGGCGGCGGGCGGCGACGCTCCCGCGCCCGCGCGCCAGTGGCCGCTGCTCCTGGTGCTCGGGACGGCGGCGCTCGGACTGCTCGTGGTGGGGACCGACCCCTTCTGGCAGTCCTTCCGGGTCGGGACGATGATGGTCGGGGCCGCGCTGCTGATGGGCGCGGTGCTCCGCCGGGTACTGCCCTCGGTGGGCATGCTCGCGGTCCGCTCGCGCTTCACCGACATGATCACGTACGGCGTGATGGGCTCGCTGATCGTGCTGCTCGCGCTCATGGTGCAGCCGAAGCCCTGGCTCAAGATCCCGTTCCTGGAGGACATCCTCCATCTGACGGTGACCTGAGACGTGGCGCAGGTCTCCTGAGGCGTGGTGCAGGGCACCTGAGACGCGGCTTGCAGACGACGGCGCCCGCCCTCTCCCCCGTGGGAGGGCGGGCGCCGTCTGTGATCAAGGGTCATGTACCCGCCAACGAAGGGCAAGTTCGGGCCGTCCGCTGTGGCACGGAGGTGACCATTCCGGTACATCGGGACCCTCCGGCCGGGGTCCCGCTCGCCCGCCGGAGCTGCCATCCTTCGGGGAAGCCGGGACGGCTGGGGACGGCCGGGGACAACGGGCAGGGGAGATGGGGGCGCACATGTCGGCGTGGAAGTCGCTGTCGGACGAACTCGATCCGGACGTGCGGACGTTCACCGAACGGCTGCGGCTGGTCATCGACCGCAGCGGACTCGGCGTCGCCGCCGTCGCCGAGCGCACCGGACAGGGGCGGGACGACTGGGACGCGTACCTGAACGCCCGCAGGGCCGTGCCGAGGAGCGCCGTCGTCGCGCTCTCCGACATCACCGGCGCCGACCTCGGCCCCCTCGCCGCCCAGTGGGAGCACGCCGACCGCGCCTGGAAACGCCTCCTGCGCGAGCGGTCGGTGGCGGTGTCGGGGCCTGAGCGGGACGAGGAAGGGGTACGGGACGGGGGCCGCGCCCCGGAGGGCGTATCGGCCGACCAGACGATGCGCATCCGGGCGGTGCCCCCTGCGACGGCTTCGGGGCCTGTGACGGCTCCGGCTCCCGCGCCGGCTTCCGTGAAGGCTCCCGCGCCTGTGACGGCTCCGGCTCCGGCTCCCGTGACGACTTCGGGGTCGGCTCCGGGGTCGGCTCCGGGGTCGGCTCCGGGGTCGGTGCCCGAGCCTCGGCGTCCCGCGCCTGGTTCAGGGCCCGCCGGCGGCACCCACCGCCCGCGCCGGGGGCGCCGGGTCTCGCCGGTGGTCTACGTCGCCGGGATCGTCGGTGCCGCGCTCGTCGTCACCGCCGCCGTGCTCTTCGTCGATCTCGGCGGGTCCGAGGGGCCGCCCGCCGCCGCGCCGACGGCCCCGGCCACCACCGCCCCGTCGACGCCCACCCCCAGCCTTCCCGAGGGCGTCCGCTGCACGGGCGCCGACTGCGGGGGCATGGACCCGGAGGACATGGGCTGCGGCGGGCCGCTCGCCACCACCGTCGCCCGCACCCGCATCGGCTCCGCCCTCGTCGAGGTCCGGCACAGCGAGGTCTGCGCCGCCGCCTGGGCCCGGATCAGCGGGGCGGCCGAGGGGGACGAGATCAGCGTCCAGGCGGGCACCGCCATCCAGGTCGAGAACGTGCGCGCGCCCGACACCGGCGCGTACACCACGATGATCCCGGTCCCCTCCAGCGGCGCCGCCCGCGCCTGCGCGGCCCTCACCGACGGCGGCGACGGCTGCACGGACGGGTGAACGGAGGGGTGAGCGGAGGGGTGAAACGGTGAGGAGGTGAGCCGGACCACAAGGGGGTGGGGGTGCGCAGGGGCCCGGGTCCGATAGCCTGACCGCCGGATATCTCTTCACATCGAGACATCGATCGATCAGGGGAGCGATATCCAGCCTCAGGGGCAGGGAACCCCACCGCCAGCTGTCTTACGGAGATCGCCATGACCCGCACTCCCGTGAATGTCACCGTGACCGGCGCGGCCGGCCAGATCGGCTACGCGCTGCTCTTCCGCATCGCCTCCGGCCACCTGCTCGGCGCGGACGTGCCGGTCAAGCTGCGCCTCCTCGAGATCCCGCAGGGCGTCAAGGCCGCCGAGGGCACCGCCATGGAGCTCGACGACTGCGCGTTCCCGCTGCTCAAGGGCATCGACATCTTCGATGACCCGAACAAGGGCTTCGAGGGCGCCAACATCGGTCTGCTCGTGGGCGCCCGCCCGCGCGGCCCGGGCATGGAGCGCGGCGACCTGCTCGCCGCCAACGGCGGCATCTTCCAGCCGCAGGGCCAGGCCATCAACGCCCACGCGGCGGACGACGTCAAGATCCTCGTCGTCGGCAACCCGGCCAACACCAACGCCCTCATCGCGCAGCAGTCCGCCCCGGACGTCCCGGCCGAGCGCTTCACCGCGATGACCCGCCTGGACCACAACCGCGCGCTGACGCAGCTGGCCCAGAAGACCGGCGCCTCCGTCGAGGACATCAAGCGCCTCACCATCTGGGGCAACCACTCGGCGACCCAGTACCCGGACATCTTCCACGCGGAGATCGCGGGCAAGAACGCCGCCGAGGTCGTGAACGACGAGGCGTGGCTGGCCGACACCTTCATCCCGACCGTCGCCAAGCGCGGCGCCGCGATCATCGACGCCCGTGGCGCCTCCTCCGCCGCCTCGGCCGCGAACGCCGCCATCGACCACGTCCACACCTGGGTCAACGGCACCCGTGAGGGCGACTGGACCTCGATGGGCGTCCCGTCGGACGGCTCCTACGGCGTCCCCGAGGGCCTCATCTCGTCCTTCCCGGTCGTCTGCAAGGACGGCGCGTACGAGATCGTCCAGGGCCTGGAGATCAACGACTTCTCCCGCGCCCGCATCGACGCCTCCGTCAAGGAGCTGTCCGAGGAGCGCGACGCGGTGCGCGAGCTGGGCCTCATCTGAGCCCTGCCCGAAGCGAGCGCGTGACGGAGCCCCCGGTCGTACTGCTGTGTGCGGTACGACCGGGGGCTCCGTCCGTTCTCAGTGGGAGCGCGGGGTGTAGTGGCCCGGGACCATGCGGGTGGTGACGGCGATCCGGTTCCACGCGTTGATGACGACGATCGCGCCGATCACCCGGGCGAGCTCCTCCTCGTCGAAGTGCGCGGCGGCCGCCGCGTACACCTCGTCGGGGACGAAGCCGTCGGTGAGGACGGTGACCGCCTCGGTGAGGGCGATCGCGGCCAGCTCCCGCTCCGTGTAGAAGTGCCGGGACTCCTGCCAGGCGGCGAGCTGGACGACCCGCTCCACGGTCTCGCCCTCGGCGAGGGCGTCCTTGGTGTGCATGTCGAGGCAGAAGGCGCAGTGGTTGATCTGCGAGGCGCGGATCTTGATCAGGTGGTAGAGCGAGGGGTCCACGCCCTTGGCGGCCTCCTGCTCCAGCCGGAGCATCGCCCGGTAGTAGTCGGGGACCCGCTCGGCGAACGGCATGCGGGGGGCGTGCTCGTGGGCGAGGGCCTGGGCGGGGGCGTGCGCTGTGGTGGTGGTCATGAAGCCACCGTACGCAGCGGATGGCATGCCGGTATGGTCCATTTCCATGCGGAACGACTGGGCCACTTTCGGAGCCGACCTCCATCTTGAGCTGCGCGGCACCCGGCTCAAGGCGGGTCTGATGGACGCCCTGCGCGAGGCCGTACGGGGTGGACGGCTCGCGCCCGGCACCCGGCTGCCGTCCTCGCGGCAGCTCGCGGCGGACCTCGGGGTGGCCCGGAACACGGTCGCCGAGGCGTACGCCGAACTGGTGGCCGAAGGGTGGCTCACGGCGCGCCAGGGTTCCGGCACGCGGGTCGCCCGCCGGGCCGATCCTCCGTCTTCGGCCCCGTCGCAGGAGGGGGATGGGGATGGGGGTGGGGATCGGGATGCGGGCGAGGCGGATGTTCCCTCGGCCGTCCCCGCCGAACCGACGCCGGGCGGCAGTGCGTGGCGGGCGGGGGGTGGCTCCGGGGTGAGGGCACCCCGGCGGCGGGCCGGTGTGCCCGCGTACGACCTCCGGACCGGCACCCCGGACCTCGCCTCCTTCCCGCGCGCCGCGTGGCTCAAGGCGTACCGGCGGGCGCTCACCGCCGCGCCCGACGAGGCGTTCGGGTACGGGGATCCGCGCGGCCGGGCGGAGCTGCGGACCGTCCTCGCCGAGTACCTGGCCCGCGCCAGGGGCGTGCACGCGCGGCCCGAACGGATCGTGATCTGCGCGGGGTTCGCGCACGCGCTGATGCTGATCGGCCGGGCGCTGCGGCGACGCGGGGCCGGGGCGGGGGCGGGGGCGGTGGCCGGGGCCGGGGCCGGGGCGGTGGCCGTGGAGTCGTACGGGCTCGGCCCCCACGCGGCGCTGCTGCGCGACGCCGGACTCGCCACCCCGCCGCTGCCGTTCGACGAACGGGGCACCCGGGTCGAGGAACTGGCCGCGCTGGCGCCGGACGCGGTGCTCCTGACGGCGGCGCACCAGTTCCCGCTCGGCGGGGCGCTGCCCCCGGACCGGCGGACGGCGGTCGTCGACTGGGCGCGGGCCACCGGCGGATTCGTCCTGGAGGACGACTACGACGGGGAGTTCCGCTACGACAGGCAACCCGTCGGCGCTCTCCAGGGCCTCGACCCGGAGCGCGTCGTCTACCTCGGCACGGCGAGCAAGTCTCTCGCCCCCGGTCTCCGCCTCGCCTGGATGGTGCTGCCGGAGGCCCTGGTGGACGAGGTCGCCGCCGGCAAGGGCTCGGTGGTCGACTGGATGTGCGGGACCCCCGACCAGCTCGCCTTCGCGGAGTTCCTCGCCTCGGGAGCGCACGACCGCCACGTCCGGGCCATGCGCCTGCGCTACCGGCGCCGCCGCGACCAACTCGTCGCCGCGCTGGCCGCGTACGCCCCCGGAATCCAGGTCGGCGGCATCGCGGCCGGCCTGCACGCCGTCCTCTCCCTGCCCCCCGGCACCGAACGCGCCGCCCTCCACTCCGCCGCCTGGCACGGCCTGGCGGTCCAGGGCCTGGACCAGTTCCGCCACCCGGACGCGGAACGCGCCCTGGACGGCCTGGTCGTCGGCTACGGCACCCCGTCCGACAGCGCCTGGCAGGGCGCGCTGCGAGCGCTGTGCCGCGTGTTGGAGGGGGTGGGGGAGGTCGCCGGGGGCGGGGGGAGCGCGGGGAAGTGACCGGGAGCGGCGAGGGTGCCGGGGGGCGCGGACAGCGAAAGAAGCCCCGCCCGGCACGTGCCGGACGGGGCTCTTGGATGTCTGCGAGGGACTACGCGTCCCGCTCAAGCTCTCCGGGCATCGGGCCGGGGATCATGGCTACGGCGTGGCTCGGGCAGGCGTACAGGATGACCCCGGGGCCGCTCTGACGCTCGACGTATCCGACTTCCATGGGTGCGTACGTCCAGCGCTTGCAGCGGGAGCACCAGGCTCCGGAGCGTCCGGGGGCCGTCTCGGCCGCGAGCCATTCGCGGGTCATGCGGTCACCCCCGCAGCGGTGAGAGCGGCGAGGGCTTCGAAGTGGTTCCCGGCGTACTCGTAGGGGTAGTCCACGCCGAGCGTGGCGAGGACAGCAGCCGTACGCCGTTCGCGGATCGCTCCGAGACGCAGGGTGTTCTCGGCGAGGACGTAGGGGCGAACAAGAGGGGTGTCCTCGCCCCGGAGCGGGGTGTGTCGCGCGGTGACGTGCTGAGGGGTCGGGGCGGGCCATGGCGTCGCACGGGGCACGGCGAGGGTGGGCAGGGTCTCGGGCGCGCGGTAGGCGGCGGAGTGGCGTCCGGGCTGCCGGCCCGGCCACAGTTCGAGCGCGCACCAGAGGGTGAGCAGCAGTCCCATTCCGATGGATGTGAGGGCGATAAGCTCGTACATGTCTTTCAGCTCCCAACAGCTGATCGGCGACGCCCCGGCGGACCGCGTAGGACCGGTTCGCCGGGGCCTTTCTGTGTTCGGGGCATCACGCTAGGGCAACACGTCTAACCTGTCCACCTGTCTAACTTATCTACTCGTCTAAGTGGCTCGGCGTCGGCGGTTTGTCTACGCTCGCTCCATGCCCGAGACCCCGAGCCACCCGCGTGCCCCGTACATGGATGTGCTGGACGCCCTTGAAGCCGAAATCAAGGGGAAGCGCGCGGGTGACCCCGTCTCGTCAGAGGCGGACCTCTGCGCGCGTCACGGCGTGGCCCGGATGACTGTCCGCCGAGCGATCGGCATCGCCCGTGAGCGAGGGCTCATCGAGACCCGGTGGGGGAAGGGCAGTTTCGTTGCGCCTGCCGCCGGTTCGGGCAGCGAGGACGACGACCAGGCGGAGGCGTAAGCCTGCGCATTCGAGAGCCCCGCCCATGCGCCACGGGGGCAACGCACGGACGGGGCAGTGCGGTGTGAACCCTGCCGTGGGCCGGGGTCAGATCGGCAAGTCCCACTTGCCCGTCGGAGCGAGCAGCCGGCTTACCTCGGGCGAGAACTCCACCCGCATGTCGTGCAGGGGGAACCGGCCGTTCTCGTCCCAGCGTCGACGTACCCCCTCCAACCCGTCCCAGAGTCGACGGGGGCCGCCCTGGTGCACGAGGGGGGACTCGGAGTCCTCGGCGCGGGCCCACGACCCGTCTGCGGCGAGCAGCCACACCACACGCCGTCCGTCGGGGTGGACGGCTGACCGGGTCTCGACACCGGGCGTGTCCAGCTCGTACAGCCACCGGAGCGGCCATTCCTGCCAGAGGTCGGGGATCGGCCCGTCCGGGGCCCGTACGTCGTCGCCCTCGCGGACACGGGCCGACACGAACACGTCGTTCAGCTTGGGCGGGTAGTCCGCGTTCTGCCGAGTCTCCATGAACGTCGCCGGGTCGGGCTGGACGCTGCCCCGGGCGACTCCGTCCGGCCCCATGTCCGCCGTGATCAGCAGCGCCGTGTAGGCGATCGTCGTCACGAGCCGACCACCGGGCCGCAGAGCGCGCAGCCACGATTCGGGGACCGGGCGTACGGAGACGGTCGCCATGATGCGGTCGTACTCGCTGTCCGGGAGTTCGCCCGTGGCGTCGAGCGCTTCCATGCGGGGCGTACGGCCGAAGCCGGCGAGCCGGGCACGGGCGGCTTCCACCAAGTACGGGTCCACGTCCACGCTGGTGACGGACTCGTCGCCGAAGCGGTGCGCGAACAGGGCGGCCGAGTATCCGGAGCCGGTTCCTACGTCCAGCACCCTGTCTCCGGGTTCGACGCGGAGCCGGTCAGCCATCGAGACGATGAGCCCCGGCAGCGTGGAAGACGACGTGGGTTCGCCCTTCCCACGCTCGCCGTGCTCGGCCTGGTCGGCGTGCAGGGGGCCGACTCGGGTCACCAACGTGGCATCCGTGTACGCGGCGGTCAGTCGTTCGGGGGAGCCCTCGGGCAGGCTCACCAGCTCCCATTCCCGTCCGGGGCTGTCGGGGATGGGTTGCCACCAGCGCGGGACGAGCTGATCACGCGGGGTGCCGCTCACAGCGTCGTGCCACGCGGGCGCGTCGGCGGTCACCCTGTCGGCGAGTGCCTTCGCGGCGGTGGTCCATGTGGATACCTCGGTCACGGGGGTTCTCCTTGCAGTGCATCGGCCATGGCTGCAACGAGCGGGATACCGGCCTTGACGGCGAGCCAATGCCACTGCCCGTTGGGGTTCACCTCGAAGAACACCCACCGACCGTCCGGCGTGACGGCGAAGTCCAGGGCGCCGAAGAACAGCCCGAGTTCGTCCATGAGCGCCCGTACGGCCTTTTCGACGCTGACTGGCATGGTGATCGGCTCGTAGGTGAGGGACCGGTAGTCGGTCCGCCAGTCGAGTCGGGCGGCCTCGCTGCCCGCGTGGATGGCAACGGGAAACATCCTGTCGCCGATGACCGTCAGCCGGACTTCATACGCCTTGTCCACGCGCTCTTGGAACAGATGGCAGGTGCCACGTACGGCGTCGTCGACCTGGTCGGCGGAGACGAGCGCGACGGGAAGGAACTGCCGTCCCTCGGGCCCGAGCACCCCGCCTCCGAGCCCCTTGTAGACGACCGTGTCGTCCCCCATGAACGACCGCGCGTGGTCGGGGTCCGACGTGATCACGGAGCGGGGCACGTCCAGCCCGCAGCGAGCGGCGGCAGCGAGTTGAACGGGTTTGTAGTTCGCGGCTGCGTCGCGCGAGGGATGGTTGATCCACCGCACTGGCAGCGAGCCGAGCACGCCGAGCATCCCGGACCGTGCTTCGGAGACAGCGAGCGCGCGGGCATTGCCCGGCCAGTCATCCGGGGTGCGGAACTCGTTGGGGCGGCGCCACCACACCGATTTCACGGTGTCGAGGCGTACCGCGCGAGAGCCGGCGAGGGACCCCGTCCAGCCGTCCCCGGTGAGGGAGACGGCCAGACGGGAGGCCGTGGGGAAGTCGGCCGTGTCGTACCGGACGACGTGTTCCCCACGGCTCACCAGCTCCTCGACCACCGCGTCGGCCGTGAGATCGTCTCGGCCGGTCAGGATGAGGATGGGGCGCATGTCACCAGAGGTCCGTACCGCTGTCGGACCCTGGCGAACTGCCGTCGCCGTTGCTGGTCTCCGTCTGCGTCTCGGGCAGCTCGGCCGTGATCGCGTGCCACGGGTTGCCCTCGGCGGAGACGTTGAGCTGAAGCCCCTCGCTGTACGTGATCACGGGGGCGTCGTCGGTGCTCGGCGGGGGCGATACGAGATGCCGGACCCCGAACGGAGCGGGCATCGTCTGAGCGGTGCTCACTGGTCGTTCCTCCTGTCGGATGGTGGTTCCTGGTCGTCGTACACATCCGGTCGGCCGTCGACCGTCACGCAGACAGCCGGCCGGGTCTTGCCCGCTCCCTCAGCCCCGGGACCTCCCCGCAGTAAGGGGCCGTGCCGAGGGAGCGGAGTTCATGGGTGGGCGGTACTGCGGGCATGTGGCACGGCGCCGATGCGCGGTCGTCACGCCGCGCAACCTCTTCATCGCGCCAGTCCGCAGGTACTCACAGGCGCCGTGACGGCGTAGACCCTCACGGGGACCCCACGCGGCCCACCACCGCAACGTCCGCGAACTGTCGAGCGAAGCGGGTGTGGGCCGGGTGAAGCCCCGTGTGCCTCATACACGCCTCATCCACCGGCTTTACCGCATGGGTCGGCGTGGAGGTCCACCCGCACCCGTCGTGCAGACAGTTCGCCGACACGGCCGGCTCGGTCTCGGGGTCGCGCTCGATGTGGTGCAGCGCGTACCCGTACACCCGTGTCACGGGCCCGATGCCGGCACGGGCGAGATGAGGACGCGGATACGCGCACACTCCTCCTCGGTCGGTCGCCGCAGTTCGTCCGGTGCCGCTGTCCACATCGTGCCCCCACCCGGGGGTGACAGGTGGATCAGGTCACCGTCCCACGCCGTGACCCTTCCGAGTCGGGACGCTCCCTCGGCGGTGTCCGCCGCCATGAAGGTGCCGAGGTCGGGGACCGGCGTCGCCGGCTTTGTGATCGGGTTCGGACTCGGGCGAGCGTTGTGTCCGGTCACGACCGCTCCTCTCCGTAGCGCTTCCACTACCAGGGGTCGTAAGCGTGGCCTACAGTCGAGTTCCCTTCAACTGGCCTGATCGGAAGGAAGAGTTGTGGCTAACCGCAAGGAGCTGGACGCCACGTCCAGCCCGCAGGCCGCGTACGGAGTGCTTTTACGCAGGCTGCGGGACCAGCGAGGGTGGACGCAGGAGGATGCGGCCTCGCGTTCGGCATATTCCAGCCAGCATATTTCCGCTGTCGAAACTACCCGCAAGCCACCCTCCCTTCCGTTCTCGGTACAGATGGACGAGATCTTCGGAACGAAGGGGAGTGTGGACTCTCTGGAGCGTGAGTGGCACAAGACGCGGCCTGGGCCCCTCCTCGAAGGGTTCCCGGAGTACGTAGCCAACGAGGGCAAGGCGGTTGAGCTCCGCTTGTACGAAATCGGCATTGTGCCCGGCCTGTTGCAGACTCCCGCGTACGCCCGATGCCTGGCGGACAGCAACGTACGGCGCGGCGCGATCACGTCGGGACGTGCGGACGCACGAGTTCGGTTCCTGGCGGAACGGCAAGCGGCCCTCGTGCGGGATCGTCCGCCGATGATGCTGATAGTCCTGGATGAGAGCTGCATTCGGCGCAGGGTCGGCGGTCCTGAGATCATGGCCGAACAGCTCGACCGGTTGCTGGAGGTCGCAGACCTGCCCAACACCGTGGTGCAGATCGCACCGTACGAAATGGGCGAGTACAGGGCGCTCGACCTACCGCTCAACCTGTTGACCCTGCCCGATATGACCGTGCTCGCGTACGCCGAGTCTCAGATCCGAGGGCACATGGAGCGCAACACCGACTCGGTGGTGGCTCTGCTCAAGACCTACCATCAGGTGCAAGCCGAAGCCCTGTCGCAAGCGGCGACAGTGGCCATGATCCGCGAGGCACGAAAGGCTTTCCCGTGACGTCCCATCCGCAGTGGTTCAAGTCCTCCTACAGCAACAATGACGGCAACTGCGTGGAGGTCGCCACCAACCTGGTGCCCACGTTCGACGTCGTTCCCGTCCGCGACTCGAAGATCCCCGCCGGCCCCGTGCTGGACGTGCACGCCCCCGCGTTCTCCGCCTTCATCGAGAGCGTCAAGGCCGGTCAGCTCGGCGCCTGAACAACGCCAAAGGCCCCGCCTCGACTCTGAGTGGGGAGGAGAGCGGGGCCATTCTCGTGCTGCCACGCGGCCAGCCGGGCCCGTACGGTCACGGACCGGCCGGGCGCGAGCGGTCTGCGGGGTTCCCGGCTGCGGGGGGTGGGGGTTCGCCGAAGCGGGCGAGGGTCAGGGAGGCCGCCACCGCCACCGCGAAGCCCGTCAGGGCCAGCCCCCCGAGGCCCTCCCGGGTGCGATCGCCGAGCCAGAGGACGCCCGCCGCCGCAGGGCCCAGCGTCTCGCCCAGCACCATCCCCGCCGTCGCCGTCGTCACCGCCCCCCGCTGGAAGGCCGCGGTCAGCAGCAGGAACGCCGCCCCGCCTCCGAGCAGCAGCGCCCACAGGGCGGGGTCCGCCACGTCCACGCCGTCCAGGAGGCGTACCGCCACCTCCACCACCCCGAAGCCGATCCCGGCCCCGAGGCCGAGGACCAGCGCCCGGGACCGGTCCGGCAGTCGCCCCGCCGTCGCGCCGAGCACCAGCACCCCCGCCGCGATCCCCAGCAGCGCCCACGGCAGCCACGGCGGGCCGGACCGGTGGCCCTCCCGGCCCGCCGCGAGCGCCAGCATGCCGAGCCCCGCGCAGACCGCCGCGACCGCGCCCCACTCGACCCGGCTCAGCCGCACCCCGAGCACCCGCGAGGCGAGCGCCGCCGTCACGGCGAGGCTCGCGGCGAGCGCCGCGCCGACCGCGTACAGGGGGAGGGCGCGCAGGGCGACCACCTCCAGGACGAAGCCGAGGCCGTCGAGGGCGAGACCGGCCACATACCGCCACTGCCGCAGCGCCCGCCACAGCAGCCCGACATCGACCCCGCTGCCCGTCCCGGGCGCCGCCGCGCGGGCGCCGGCGGCCTGGAAGACCGTGGCCGCGCCGAAGCACAGGGACGATCCGAGCGCGCAAACCATACCCAAGAGCACATAGCGACTCTAGGTGCCGGTGGCGGAAAGCGGCGGCCTACACTGTGCGGTCGCGAGGCCCGCGGTCATACGAACGGCCGCGCGGACGTGCCACGCGCACACGAAGGTGCGCGGCCACGCGAAGGGGAGGGCGAGGGACATGCGGAGGCTCAGGTCGAGCACGGTGGTGCTCGGCGGTATGGGCGTGCTCGCGGCGACGATCACCGCCTGCGGCGCCGAACCCGACCGCCGGTGCGCGGACCCGGTGACCCTGGAGGAGCTGCCGGGCTACCGCTGCGACACCGGCGGTTCGAGCGACGACGACGATGACGACGGCACGACCGTCCGCGGCGCGTACTACTACGGCGGCTACGTCAGCGACCGGCGCGTCTCCGGCGGCAGCTTCGACAAGAAGGCCGTCGAGACCGGCGGTTTCGGCTGCTCGTCCTCCGGGTCGAGCGGCGGCTGAGACGGGCGGACCGGCACCATGGAACGGCACACCATCGAGCCCCGTCCGGGCTGGCAGGAGACGGTCGAGGAGCAGGGTCTCGTCTATCCGCTGACCCGCTATCCGGACGGTTCGCTGCGCCCGTACTGGGACGAGAGCGCGTACTACTCCTTCTCGCTGCCCGAGGTCGAGGCGCTGGAGGAGGTCGTCGAGGAGCTGCACGCCATGTGCCTCGCGGCGGCCGCGCACATCGTCGAGCGGAACCGTTTCGCCGACCTCGGGATCACCGATCCCCGGATCGCCGAGCGGGTCGCCGAGTCCTGGCGCCGGCGTGCCGAACTCCCCTCCCTCTACGCCCGCTTCGACCTCGTCTACGACGGTACGGGCCCGGCGAAGATGCTGGAGTACAACGCCGACACCCCGACCTCCCTGGTGGAGGCCGCGAGCCCGCAGTGGTTCTGGATGGAGGAACGGTTCCCCGGCGCCGACCAGTGGAACTCGCTCCACGAGCGCCTCGTCGACGCGTGGAAGCGGCAGGCGCCGCTGCTGCCGCCCGGCCCGGTCCACTTCGCCCACTCCGAGACCGACGAGCTCGGCGAGGACCTGATGACGGTCGCGTACCTGCGCGAGACCGCCGAGCAGGCCGGACTCGCCACCGAGGCGCTCTCCGTCGAGCGGATCGGCTGGGACCGGCTCTCGCGCCGCTTCGTCGACGAGAAGCTGCGCTTCATCCGCAGCTGCTTCAAGCTCTACCCGTGGGAGTGGCTGGTCACCGACCGCTTCGGGAAGCACGTCCTGTCCACCCTGGACAACGGCGGCGGCTCCGGCACCACCTGCTGGATCGAGCCCGCCTGGAAGATGCTGCTCTCCAACAAGGCGCTCCTCGCGATCCTCTGGGAGCTCTACCCGGGCCACCCCAACCTGCTGCCCGCCTATCTCGACGGGCCGCGCGAACTGGCCACGACCCTCGGCTGGGCGGCCAAGCCGCTGCTCGGCCGGGAGGGCGCGGGCGTCACCCTGCACGAGCCCGGCAGCGAGCCGGTCGTCCGCGACGAGCCCTGCTGCTACCAGGGCCTCGCCCCGCTCCCCGACTTCGACGGCAACCGCACGCTGCTGGGCGCGTGGGTCGTCGAGGACGAGGCGGCGGGGCTCGGCATCCGGGAGTCGGCGGGCCCCATCACGGACGAGTACGCCCGCTTCCTCCCGCACGTGATCCTCTGACCTTTATTCCGGTACGTACTCCCGCAGCGGGGCCGGCTTCAGTCCGGCCGCGTCGGCGAGGGCGAGGGCGCGCTTCAGGTCCTGCTCCAGCGTCTCGTTGAAGTGCAGCAGGATGATGTCGCCGGCCTTCAGCTCCGGGGTCGGCGGCGTCCACTGGCCCCAGGTGGTCAGGTCGTACGTCCACGTCACCACGGCCTTCGCCCCGCAGGCGCGGGCGGTGGTCCGGGTGGTCGCGTCGAACGCCCCGTACGGCGGGCGCAGCAGGCGCGGCCCGTCGCCGAACTCCGCGAGGTGCGCGTCCCGCGCCCCGCAGACCTCGGCCTTCTGCCCGGCCGCGTCGAGCGTCGTGAGGTCCGGATGGCCGACCGTGTGGTTCTCGATCCGTACCCGCCCGTGGTCGAGCAGCTGGTGGAAGTAGCCCGAGTCGTACGAGTACGCCCCCGGGAGCAGGAACAGCGAGGCGGGCACACGGCGGTCGAGCAGCAGCTTCGCGGCGGCGGGGTCGTGGAACCAGCCGTCGTCGATGGTGATGAAGACGACCGGGTCCTTGGTCTCGATCCGGGAGACCACGGGCGCGGGCGGCGGCCACGGCCCCTGCGGCGCGGCGTTCGCGGTGCCGCCGACGGCCCCGAGGAGGGCGAGGGGGAGGAGGGCGGCGAGGGCGCCACGCACGGCGTGGCGCAGACGGAGTCTCGGCATGGCCGCATCATTGGCCTAGACCAACTCCCCTGTCAATGCCCCAAGTTCCCCCCGCCGCCGCCGTCCCTGTGGCCCCGCCACCCCTGCGGCCGGGCCGCCCCGCCGCCGTCCCTGTGGGCAGGCGTCCCGCAGGGCGGGACGGGTGGGCACAGGGACGGCGCCCCCTGCCGGGCCAAGGCTTTCCGCGCCCGAACCCGCACCCGTAGCGCGGTGCACAAGTGGTGCGGGTCCAGGCACCGGCGCGGAGGCACCCGCGAAGGGTGCCGTTCCGTTGTGCCCACCCGTTCCGCCCTAGCGGAACGTATGCCCACAACGGAACGGCGGAGCGGGGGGTGGGCACCGCCCCAGCGGAACGGAGGGGCGGCACCCGCACAGCCCCGGGCGCGGGGGGCACCGACCCAGTGGGACGGATGGCTGCGACGGGGCCGGGGCCGTCAGGGGGACAGGGTGGCTCGGAGTTGGTCCAGGCCCCAGTCCAGGTCTTCCTTTGAGATGACCAGCGGCGGCGCGACCCGAATCGTCGCACCATGCGTGTCCTTCACCAGCACCCCCCGCTCCATCAACCGCTCCGACACCTCCCGCCCCGTACCCCGCGCCGCCGCGATGTCCACGCCCGCCCACAGCCCGCGGCCCCGCACCGCCTCCACCGCTCCGCCGCCCACGAGCAGTCCCAGCTCCGCGTGCAGGTGCTCACCCAGCTCCGCCGCCCGCTGCTGGTACTCACCGGTGCGCAGCATCGCGATCACCTCCAGCGCCACCGCGCAGGCCAGCGGGTTCCCGCCGAAGGTCGAGCCGTGCTCGCCCGGCCGGAACACCCCCAGCACGTCCGCGTCCGCGACCACCGCCGACACCGGCACCACACCGCCCCCGAGCGCCTTGCCCAGGATGTACACGTCCGGCACGACGCCCTCGTGCTCGCAGGCGAAGGTGCGGCCCGTCCGGCCCAGGCCCGACTGGATCTCGTCCGCCATGAACAGCACGTTCCGCCGGGCCGTCAGCTCCCGCACCCCGCGCAGATACCCGTCCGGCGGCACCAGCACGCCCGCCTCGCCCTGGATCGGCTCCAGCAGCACCGCCACCGTGTTCTCGGTGACCGCCGCCTCCAGCGCCGTCAGATCGCCGTACGGCACGATCTCGAAGCCCGGCGTGTACGGCCCGTAGTGGTCCCGGGCCTCGTGGTCCGTGGAGAACGACACGATCGTCGTCGTCCGCCCGTGGAAGTTGTTCCCCGCCACCACGATCTTCGCGTGCCCGTCCGGCACGCCCTTCACCTCGTACCCCCACTTCCGGGCGGTCTTCACGGCCGTCTCGACCGCCTCCGCCCCGGTGTTCATCGGCAGCACCAGCTCCTTCCCGCACAGCTCGGCCAGCCGCGTGCAGAACTCGGCGAACCGGTCGTGGTGGAAGGCCCGCGAGGTGAGCGTCACCCGCTCCAGCTGGGCCTTCGCCGCCTCGATCAGCCGGCGGTTGCCGTGCCCGAAGTTCAGCGCCGAATAGCCGGCGAGCATGTCGAGGAAGCGGCGCCCCTCGACATCGGTCAGCCACGCCCCCTCCGCGGAGGCGACGACGACGGGCAGGGGGTGGTAGTTGCGGGCGCTGTGCGCGTCCGAGGCAGCGATCTCGTCTTGCGTTCTCGACACGGGATCTCCGATCGTCCTGCGGCCGGGGTGTGTTGTGGCCCCTTCTTATCGTCGCTCGCATCGCGGACGAAGAAACCTCGCACCACGGCGCGCCCGCTACTCTGAGCCCACGCGCGGCGACTGGCGTACGGGGAACCGACCCCGGGGGAGCCGCGCGCGCTCCACCACACGAGGTGCCGCTCGCCTGGGCATCACGGGACCGCTCCGCGTCCCGTGCGGCACCCGCCCCCGGGACGTTCCGACGTACTCCCGGAGGAACACGTGACCACCCCGCCGCAGCGCCCGACCCTTCCCGTTCCCGCTCCCGTTCCCGTTCCCGCCACGCGCCCCGCGCTCGCCGCGACCGACCCCGAGCTCGCCGCGCTCGTCGGCGCCGAGGAACGGCTCCAGGCCGACACCCTCCGCCTCATCCCCAGCGAGAACTACGTCTCCGCCGCCGTCCTCGAAGCCTCCGGCACCGTCCTCCAGAACAAGTACAGCGAGGGCTACCCCGGCCGCCGCTACTACGAGGGCCAGCAGGTCGTCGACCAGGTCGAGACCCTCGCGATCGAGCGCGCCAAGGCCCTCTTCGGCGTCGACCACGCCAACGTCCAGCCCTACTCCGGCTCCCCGGCCAACCTCGCCGTGTACCTCGCCTTCGCCAAGCCCGGCGACGCCGTCATGGGCATGGCGCTGCCCATGGGCGGCCACCTCACCCACGGCTGGGGCGTCTCCGCCACCGGCTCCTGGTTCCGCGGCGTCCAGTACGGCGTCCACCGCGACACCGGCCTCATCGACTACGACCAGGTCCGCGACCTCGCCCTCGCCGAACGCCCCAAGATCCTCTTCTGCGGCGGCACCGCCCTGCCCCGCACCATCGACTTCGCCGCCTTCGGCGAGATCGCCCGCGAGGCCGGCGCCGTCCTCGTCGCCGACATCGCCCACATCGCCGGCCTGATCGCCGGCGGCGCCCACCCCTCCCCGGTGGGTCACGTGGACGTCATCTCCACGACTACCCACAAGACCCTCCGCGGCCCGCGCGGCGCCATGCTGATGTCCACCGCGGAGCACGCCAAGGCCCTCGACAAGGCCGTCTTCCCCGGCCTCCAGGGCGGCCCGCACAACCAGACCACCGCCGCCATCGCCGTCGCCCTCCGCGAAGCCGCCCAGCCCTCCTTCCGTGCCTACGCCCACGCCGTCGTCGCCAACGCCCGGGCCCTCGCCGACGCCCTCCTCGCCCGAGGCTTCGACCTGGTCTCCGGCGGCACCGACAACCACCTGATCCTGATGGACCTCACCTCCCGTCAGGTCCCCGGCAAGACCGCCGCCAAGGCCCTCGACCGCGCCGGCATCGTCGTCAACCACAACACCGTCCCCTACGACCCCCGGAAGCCCTTCGACCCCTCCGGCCTCCGCATCGGCACCCCCTCCCTCACGTCCCGCGGCCTCACCCCCGCCCACATGGACCAGGTCGCCGACTGGATCGACCGCGCCGTCACCGCCGCCGCGGCCGAGGACGAGTCCACCCTCGCCAAGATCCGCGCCGAGGTCGCCGACCTGATGGCCGCCCACCCGGCCCCCGGCCTGCCCGCCTGACACCCGGCCGCCGGCCAGCGGCTACCGGTTACCGGCTACCGGACGGAGGCGGCGACCCGCAGCGCCTCCGTCCGGTCCGGTATCCCCTCCAGCCGCAGCGTCAGCCCCGCCGACGGACGGACCCACAGCAGCGTCGGCCCCGCCGTCCGCACCTCGTGCCGCCACCCGCCGTCGGCCGAGGAGAGCGGGAAGGTCAGCAGGTGCGGCTCGGCGAACCAGTACGCCTCCGTCCCGTCCGCGAGCGCCACCGGCTCCGGCTGCACCCGTATCCGCTTCATGAAGCCGAGGTCCAGCTCGCCCGGGAACTCGTCCAGCCGGACCACCGCCCCCTCCTCCGTCCGCCAGCACACGCCGACCACCGCCCTCGGCTCCCGCCCCGTCACCGCCGTGACCGCCCCGGCCGCCCCCTCCGGCAGCAGCGGCGCGAACCCGGCCCGCCGGGCCGCCTCCGCCACCGGCACCGCCCCCGGGCACCCCGGAACCTCCTCCGCCGCCCCGGGCGCCGCCCCCGGCGCGTACTCCACCGCGACCCCGCCGACGCCCAGCCACTCCACGACCGCCGCCCGCACCGGCGGCGTCAGCACCGCCACCACCAGCAGCCCGGACAGCGCCGCGAGCAGCGCCCGCCACCACCGCCGCCACCACCCCCACCGCTCCGGCCGCTCCGGCTCCGGCGCAGGCACGGGCGCAGCCACCGGCACGGGCACGTGCTCGGCGAGGAGCTGGGCCAGTACCCGCTCCGCCATCGACTCCCCGTCCACGTCCGGCACCCGCAGCGACCGCCCGAGCTCCCTCAGCTCCTCCGGCAGCCCCCCGGACCCCTCGTCCTCACGATCACGCCCACGCTCGCGCTCATGCACACTCCTCACCTCCCTTCGCCCCCACCGCTCCCCTCGCACCCAACGCCACCCCGAGCCGCTTCAGCGCCCGGCTCAGCCGCGACTTCACCGTCCCCCGCGGCCACCCCAGCGCCTCGGCCGTCTCCGCCTCGTCCAGCTCCAGCAGATAGCGGTGCACCACCACCCGCCGGTGCTCCTCCGGCAGCCCGTCGAGCGCCGCGAGCAGCCGCCGGCGCCGCTCCCCGTCCACCGCCGCCGCCGCCGGGTCCGCCGACTCCGGTATCAGCGGCTCGCCCGAGAGCAGCTCCGCCTCCCGCCCGGCCACCGCCCGCTGACGCCCCGCCGAACGCAGTGTGTTCCTCGTCTCATTGGCCACGATGCTCAGCAGCCACGGCCGGAAGGACGCTCCCTCCCGGAAACTCCCCAGCGAGCGGTACGCCTTGAAGAACGCCGCCTGCACCACGTCCTCGGCCTCCGCACCCGCCCCGCACGCCACCGCCGCCCGCAGCGCCATCGCCGTGTGCGCGCGGACCAGCTCCGCGTACGCCTCCGGCTCTCCGGCGCGCACCCGGGCGATCACGGCGCTCTCGTCGACGACGGCCGAGCCCCCCTCCCGTGTCCTCACACTCTTGGTACACCGGAAGTCGGGGATCGGTTCCCACACCTGAGAGAATGATGTGCATGGCCTCTGATGCTCGTCCCCGCGTGCTCTCCGGGATCCAGCCCACCTCGGGCTCGTTCCACCTCGGCAACTACCTCGGCGCCGTCCGCCAGTGGGTCGCCCTCCAGGAGTCGCACGACGCCTTCTACATGGTCGTCGACCTGCACGCGATCACCGTTCCGCAGGACCCGGCCGAGCTGCGGGCCAACACCCGGCAGGCCGCCGCGCAGCTCCTCGCCGCCGGCCTCGACCCGGAGCGCTGCACCCTCTTCGTCCAGAGCCACGTCCCCGAGCACGCGCAGCTCGGCTGGGTCATGAACTGCCTCACCGGCTTCGGCGAGGCGTCCCGCATGACCCAGTTCAAGGACAAGTCCGCCAAGCAGGGCGCCGACCGCGCCACCGTCGGCCTCTTCACGTACCCGATCCTCCAGGTCGCGGACATCCTCCTCTACCAGGCCGACCAGGTGCCGGTGGGCGAGGACCAGCGCCAGCACATCGAGCTGACCCGCGACCTCGCGGAGCGCTTCAACGGGCGCTTCGGCGCGACGTTCACGATCCCGGCGCCGTACATCCTCAAGGAGACCGGGAAGATCTACGACCTCCAGGACCCGTCGATCAAGATGAGCAAGTCGGCCTCCACGCCGAAGGGCCTCATCAACCTCCTCGACGACCCCAAGGTCACCGCGAAGAAGGTGAAGAGCGCCGTCACCGACACCGACACGGTGATCCGCTTCGACCCGGAGAACAAGGCGGGCGTCTCCAACCTCCTCACGATCATGTCCACCCTCACGGGCACGGGCGTCGCGGAGCTGGAGAAGAGCTACGAGGGCAAGATGTACGGCGCCCTCAAGACCGACCTCGCCGAGGTCGTCGTGGACTTCGTCACCCCCTTCCGGACCCGCGTCCAGGAATACCTGGACGACCCGGAGACGCTGGACTCGATCCTGGCGACGGGCGCGGACAAGGCCCGCGCGGTCGCCGCCGAGACCCTGGCCGCGACGTACGAGAAGATCGGCTTCCTGCCCGCGAAGCACTGACACGGCGCAGGGTCCGAGGACCCTGGCCATCAGGGTGGTGCAGGCCGCACACTGGCGCTGCACCACCACACACCGACCCGGACACCGACCGACCGAGACGACGGAGGAGAACGACGTGGGGACCGTAACGCTCGGCGTTTCGATCGCGGTCCCGGAGCCTCACGGCAGCCTGCTCCAGGAGCGGCGCGCGGGCTTCGGGGATCCCGCCGCGCACGCCATCCCCACCCACGTCACGCTCGTCCCGCCCACCGAGGTCGACCAGGACCGGCTGCCGGAGATCGAGGCGCACCTCACCGACGTCGCCGCCGACTGGCTCCCCTTCGGGATCCGGCTCAGCGGCACCGGCACCTTCCGCCCGCTCTCCCCGGTGGTCTTCGTCACCCTCGCCGAGGGCATGGCCGGCTGCGACCGCCTCCAGGCCCGCCTCCGGGACGAGGCCGGGCCGCTCGTCCGCGAGCTCCAGTTCCCGTACCACCCGCACGTCACCGTCGCCCACGGCATCGCCGAGGAGGCGATGGACCGGGCCTACGAGGAACTGGCCGGCTACGAGGCCGCCTGGACCTGCTCCTCCTTCGCCCTCTACGAGCAGGGCGCTGACGGCGTGTGGCGGAAGCTGTACGACTACGAGTTCGGCAGCGGCCGCCCCATCTCCGCCGTCCCCTCCCAGGGCGGCAGCCCGGTCCGCTCGACCCCCTAGGGCCCGCGGCCGCCGGGCCTCCGCCGGCTCACACCGGCAGCCGCCGGTGCAGCGGCCGGGGTACGTGGCGCAGCGCCGAGGCCACCAGGCGCAGCGGGCCCGGCACCCACACCGTCTCCGAGCGGCGCCGCAGCCCCAGCTCGATCGCGCCCGCGACCGCCTCCGGGGTGGTCGACAGCGGCGCCTCCGGGCGCCCCGCCGTCCGCGCCGAGCGCACCGAACCGGGCCGCACCACCATCACGTGCACCCCCGTCCCGTGCAGCGCGTCCCCCAGCCCCTGCGCGAACACGTCGAGCCCCGCCTTCGACGAGCCGTAGATGAAGTCGGCGCGCCGTCCCCGCTCGCCCGCCACCGACGACAGCACCACCAGCGAGCCGTGCCCCTGCGCCTGGAGCGCGCCCGCGCACACCAGGGCCGCCGACACGGCGCCCGTGTAGTTGGTCTGCGCGACCCGCACCGCGGCGGCCGGCTCGGACTCGTCCCGCGCCTGGTCGCCGAGGACCCCGAAGGCCAGCAGCACCAGATCGACGTCGCCCTCGGCGAAGACCTTCCCGAGCCGCTCCGCGTGCGCGTCCGTGTCCAGCGCGTCGAACGGCACGACGTGCACCTCCGCCCCCAGCGCGCGCAGCGAGCCCGCCGCCGCGGACAGTTCGGGGGAGGGGCGGCCGGCCAGCCAGACCGTCCGGGTGCGGCGGGCGATCAGCCGGCGCGCCGTGGCCAGCCCGATGGCGGACGTGCCGCCGAGCAGCAGCAGGGACTGGGGGGCACCGAAGGCGTCCTTCACGACAATCACTCCTAGAGGCCGAGACGGCGGGAGAGGTCCGAGCGGAACAGGGACCGGGGATCGAGCGAGGCGCGCAGCCCACGGAAGGCGTCGAGCCGCGGATACATCACGGGAAGCAGCGCGGGCCGCAGCCGGGCGTCCTCGGCGAGGCAGACCCGCCCGCCGGCCGCCGCGACCCGCTCGTCGAGGACGTCGAGGAACCGCCCGAGCCCGGGCGCCCCGGCGGGCGCGTCGAACCCCAGGGTCCAGCCGCGCAACGGGAACGCCAGCGGCCCGGCCCCGTCCGCCCCGTCCGCGTACACCCGCTCCACGCGCGCGTGCCGGGCGCCCCGGGCGGGCGAGCGCCGGTGGGCGAGCAGCCCGAGGATCCCGCGCAGCGCCTCCTCCCGCCCTTCCGGCACGGCGCAGCGGTACCGCACGAAGGGGCCGGCGAGCCCGGGGACGGGCACGACGCCGGAGCGGCCGAGGGAGGCGAGGACACGGGGGAGGAGGGCGGAGCCGGGGGCCGCGGGGAGACCGCCGGACGCGCCGGGGCCGTACGGCGTGAGCGGACGGGTGCGGGTGAGCCCCGGCAGTGCCCGCAGCCCGCCCGCCGGGCCGGGACGGGACGGGAGGCCGAGCGGGGCGCGGCGGGCCCGGTGGCCCCGGGGGAGTCCGGCGTACGGGACGGGCTCGGCGGTCGTCAGGACGGCGCGGCCCCGGCCGGACAGCTCGACCCACGCGCGCGCGTGCCGCCCCCGGGGCGCGTCCACGCCGGTCCAGTGGGCGAGCAGGGCGTCGGCGTCGCGGAACGGGAGGGACCGCTCCCGTACGTAGGCGGTCTCGACGGGCCGCAGGGCGAGGGCGACGGAGAGGATCACACCGGTGAGGCCGAGCCCGCCGGTGGTCGCGTCGCACAGCGGATCGCCGGGCCGCACCGTGGTCACGGCCCCGTCGGCGGTGAGGAGTTCGAGCGAGCGGACCGCGCCGATGAGGTCGCCCCGGGAGATCGCGCCGCCGACGGTGCCCGCGCGGCGGCGGGCCGGACGAGGGCCGGCGACGAGGTCGAGCGGAGGCTGCCAGCCGTGCGGCAGCAGGGCGCGGGCGAGCCGGTCGAGACCGGTGCCGGCCTCGCACACCACCACGCCCTCCCGCGGGTCGAGGCCCTGGATCCGGTCGAGCCCGGTGAGATCGAGGACGGTCCCGCCGGCGTTCTGCGCCGCGTCGCCGCAGGCGCCGCCGCGGCCGCGGGCCACGACGCCCCGCGCGCCCCGGCCGAGCACGGAGCGGGCGGCCTCGGGCGCGGAGCGGGGGCGGACGAGCAGCGCGAGGGAGGGGGCGGTGCCGCCGGAGCCCGTGAGCGCCACGCAGTCGTCGTCCGGGAGGAAGGTCTCGACAGCCATGGGGGTGACGGTAGCGCCCCATCTGTCTCTTATGCGGCTCTTGTGGCTCGATGTGTCGCTGCGTCGCGGCGTCCCTCCCGCCGCGCGGCGGGGCCCGTCTCACCATGGCGACAAACCGGCCTGCCCGAAAGCGGGTTGGCTATGATCTGCGCAGCCGTCCGGGCGGCTTCTCCGCACTTGTCCGGGACGGCGGCATCCGCGGCACAGCTGTCATGAGCCGCGGGACCGACACGGGGGTAGTCACATGGCGCGAGCGCACGGACACGAGAGTCCTCGCCCCGACGGGGCCGGACCGGGACGCGTCGCCGTCCTCGCCGCTCCCCGGCCCGTCATCTGCGGGAACCCCGAGCCCTGACCGGGCCGCGCGGGCCCGGCCCGCGCCGTCACCGTTCGTCACCGCCTCCGCCCGGCCGGCCCGGGATCCCGTCGGATCCCGCCCGCCGGCAGAACCTCCGCCACCGCCCTCCCGCGCTCGCCGCAGTCGTCCCGGGACGGGTCACGCCCGCCGTGACCCGCCCGGGGGAGGGCGCGTGGGCGGGGCGACCTGACAAAGTCCGCGGGACTTTTCCGTACAGATGCCCCGATGTCGTCCGGGCTGCGCTCTTCGGCGGCTCCTCCGCGCCGGTCCGGCCCGTCCGGCCCCGGCCGGTGGCGCCGTGTCCGGCGCTTCCCCGTACCCCGTCGCGTCATGGCCCGCCCGGATCCACCGGCGGAATCCCGGCGCCCGTCGAACCACGAAAGAGGTTCACATGCACCGCTCCGCCGCATCCGCCGCTCGCTTCGTCGCCCGGTACGGGTACGAGGAGGGCACGAGGTTAGACCGCGCCCGCGACCGCGCCGGGCGCACCGCCGTCTGTGGTACCGCCGTCTGTGGTACCGCCGCGCGTGGCACCGCCGTCCGTGGCACCGCCGAGGGCGGCACCCCACCGCGTACCCCCGTCCGCACCCCGGAGCGCCCGCCCGTTCCCCGGGCCGGTGCCCCAAGGGTCGGCGCCTCCCGGGCCGGCGCCCCGCATGTCCGGGTCGCCTGCCCGCCGGAGCCAAGACCCGGGAGCGCCTCATGAGGCGCTCGGGCTGTGAGGCGTACGTGGACGAGCTGACCAGGATCGCCGCGCGGGACCGGCGTGTGGTGTGCCTGGCCGGGAAGGCCGACGGCCGGGGGCACCCCTTCGAACTCGCCCACGCGGACCGCTTCTTCGACCTCAACGGTGTCGAGGCGGCCATGGCCAGCATGGCGCGGGGACTGGCCGTCGCCGGCTTCCGGCAGTTCGTCTGCGTCAGACCCGGGCAGGGCTTCCGTCCGATGGAACAACTCCGCGCCGTCCGGGCCTTCCTGGCCGCCGGCGCCACCGTGGTGACCCCGGCCGCCCGGTGGGACGAGGCCGAGACGGTCCTGCGGGGGCTGCCGGACATCTCCTTCGCCGTCCCGTGCGGAGAGGAGGAGACCCGGGCGGTGATCCGGGAGGCGGCCCGCACCGGTCGCCCGCACTACATCCGGGTCGGCGCGGAGGTGACCGCCTGGACCGGCGCCGCCGGCCGCCCCGGCGGCCCGCCGGACGACGGCCGCCCGTCCCCCCTGGTCCACGACGACCCGCCGTGCGGAACCCCGGAAGGGACGGGGGTCACGGCGGGGACGGAGTCCCCGGGCGGTGAGCCGACCTGCCTGGTCTCCGTGGGGGAGCGGGGTACGGCGCTCGCGGCCTCGCTCGTGCGGATGCCGGGCGCGCGCCGGGCGCACGCCCATCTCGTCTACCTCGGGGACGAGGACCTCGCCGCCGCGGCCGCCGCACTGACGGAACGCCGACACCGTCAGTTCGCGCTGGTCGGGGCGGTCGGCGAGGTGGATGTGGACGGCCTCGCCGCCGAGTTGGCCCGGCTGCTTCCCGGCCGCCGCGTGACGGGCGTACCGCTGCCCGCCGGAGCCGGAGCCGGAGCCGGAGCCGGAGCCGGAGCCGGAGCCGGAGCCGGAGCCGAAGCGGGAGCCGGAGCCGTCCCCGGAGCCGGTGAGGAGAGCGGTGCCGATGACGGGGCGGTCGGCGCGGTGCTCGCCGTGCTCGCCGGCCTGGAGGCCCCGGACGCCGGAGCCTGACCTCCGGTCGGGTGCGGGCCGCGGGGCCCGTACCCGACCGGGCCGGGGGCCTTTCGCTCAGGGAGTGTTCTCCGGAGGGATCTCCGACTGCGCCAGCATGTAGGCGAGATGGGCGCGGCTGCGGCTGCCGAACTGCTCCGCCGCCTTCTTGATGTGGTGCGAGACCGTGCGGGAGCTGATGCCGAGGCGGGAACCGATGGTCGAGTCGGTGTACCCCTCCACCATGAGCCGCAGCACGGAGCGCCGGGTCTCGTTCGTCATCAGCGGCGGACGGGCCCGCTCCTGGGTGATGCTCACCGGTTCCGCGCGCTGCCACGCGTGGTCGAAGACCGTGGCGAGGTAGTGGACGATGCCCGGGTGCTCGATCACGAGAGCGTGGCTGTCCCGTTCGAGGCGGGGGTCGGGGATGAACGCGATGGTCCGGTCGTAGACGATGAGCCGGTCGAAGATCTCGTCGAGGGTGCGGACCTCCGCGCCGGCCGCGGAGACCCGCTCGATGTAGGCGAGCGTGGGCCCGTGGGTGCGGACGGTGTGCTGGTAGAGCGTGCGCTGCTTGACCCCCCGCGCGGACATCTCCAGATCACGCGGCAGCACCGACGCCAGCACGTCCGGGCTGCGGCTGCCGCCCGGCTGGGCGGCGAGCATCTCGTGCCGGCAGCCGTCGGCCGCGCGGCGCAGCGCCGCCGCGATGACCTCCCCGCCGTGCAGCGCCCGGGTGGGCGAGATGGAATTGCGCTGCTCGGCCCGGTAGACGTCCTCGGCCGCGGAGACCGCGTCGTACAGGGCGGCGATGGTGTGCTGCTGGACGAGGACGGCCCGCTCGATCGGACGGGACAGCTCGCTCGCCGCGATGTCGGGCGGGACGGCCGCGAATATCGCCGGGTTTTCGGCCAGCGGGCGGAGCAGGCCCAATTCGAGAAGGCACTCGGGCATTTCTCCGGAAATGGGGCCTGTTCGCAGCGCGCCGCGATACGTCTCCAGACCGCGGTCGCAGACCCTCGCCACGTTCGTCTGGTGTGATATGTCCTTGTTTCTACACATTGGCTCCCCCTTCTGTTTCTCGCAATGCGTGATCACGATGCTACCGAAACCTCGTCCGGCGAGTTTTCTCCGGCATGATTTCGGATGTCGAGAGGCGCCGCTCCCGCTCAGGTGGCGGCGAATGATTCCAGACAATCCACAGGGGGAAGAAATGAGTTTCTTGAATTCCGCGAATGTAAGCGCTATAAGTGCCGCCCTCCTCGTCGGCGCCCTGGCCGTGGGCCTCCAGGCGGGCCTCGGCTCCGCCGCCGCCGACCCGGCCGGCGTCGTCAGCGCCGACGACGGCTGGGGCGTCGGCCCCCGCTCCGTGATAGCCAAGCCCGCCGACGACGGCTGGGGCTGACCGGCCCCCGGCACCCGGGACCGTCAGTCATGCCCGCGATGGTCGACCACGAGGGGGACGCAGTGAGCACGGACGGGGAGACGGTCGGCATCATCCTCGCCGGCGGCAGGGGGGAGCGGGCGAAGCCCATCACCCTCAAGTCCACGGACTACATCCGGAGCAAGGCGCTCATCCCGCTGGTGGGCAGACGGCTCGTCGAATGGGTCGTCGACGCCTGCCGCGACCAGGGGATCCGCCGCTTCTACGTGGTCACCCACGGCCTGGAGAACCGGAACCAGATCAAGCTCCTGCTCGGACACGGCGAACGCCACGGCGTCGACGTCACGTACTCCCGGTCCCGCTTCGACCGCTACAACGTCGGCTCCGCCGGGGCCACCCTCCACAACCTCGAACAGTGGGACCTGCGCGGCAGGGCGCTCGTGCTGCCCGTCGACTCCCTCTTCGACTTCGACCTGAAGGCGATGGAGCGGGAGCACCGCCGGCGCGGCGCGGTGGTCACGGTGGCCGCCGTCGCCCGTACGGCGGCCGAGATCGCCGGCAAGTACGGCGTCATGCGGACCGACGGGGCCGGGCTCGTCCGGGGCTTCGTCGAGAAGCCGGGAGCGCGCGAACTCGCCGCCCTCTTCCCGGGCACCGAGGCGGACCCCGCCCTCACCCTGCCCACCAACGCGGGCATGTACCTGGTGGACTGCGACCGGCTGCGCGTCCTCGCCCGGGACCCGGGACTCTTCCGCCAGTCGCACCAGCGGCTCGACTGGGGCGGCGACCTGCTGCCCTGGCTCGCGGACCGCGGGCTCCCGGTGGCGACCCACACGATCGGCCGCCTCGGCGACCTCGGCAACGTCCCGGACTACCTGGACACGGTACGGCTCGTGCTCGACGGCGCGTACGAGCAGATGAACCGGCTCATGGACGCCCCGGACGGCCTCCGTCCGCGGCACTGGATCCACGAGACCAGCCTGCGGACCAAGGACGACGTCACAGGAACCACCCTCGCCCAGAAGATCGAGGAGGGCTCGGTCGTCGTCGGACCCGGCGTCAGGATCGGCCGGGGGGTCGAGATAGGCCCGGGGGTCCGGCTGGAGCACGCGGACGTCGGCGACGGTGCCGAGGTCAGGGAAGGCGCGACGCTGATCGACTCCGCCGTCGGCGACTCCGCCGTCATCGGCCCGTACGCCCACATCGCCGACAGCTACGTGGGCCCCATGGCCGAGGTGCGGTCGGAGCGCGACCGGCCCGTACGGCTCGAAGGCCACTCGGCCATCGGCGACGGGGCCGTGCTGTGGCCGGGATCCCGCTTCTTCGGGATCACCGTCTACCCGCGGCTGAGCGTGCCGGCCCTGTGCGGTGTGCCCGCGCAGACGGAACTGAGAAGCGCCGAGGACATCCTGCGCTGGGCCTGAGGCCCGGCGCCGCCGGGAGACCGGCGTGTCGCCCCGGGGAGGCCCGGGGAAAGGGGGAGAACGATGAACGGTCCCATCGCGGTGATCGGCGGTGCCGGACGGGTCGGTGGTCTGGTGGCCCGTCGCCTGCACCGGCTCGGCACCCCGGTCAGGGTGGTCAGCCGGCGGCCCGAGCACGGCCCCGTGCCGCCGGAGGAGGGGGTCGAGACGCACCGGGCGGACGTCCGGTACGCCGACACCCTGGGCCCCGCGCTCGACGGCTGCGCCGGCGTGGTGTTCAGCGTCGAGCCGGGCACCGCCGAGAGCGGCCCCGACTGCCCGGAGAGCACGGTGTACGACGGCGTGCGCAATGTGCTCGCCGCGGTGGCCGCGAACGGGGGGCGCCCGCACGTCGTCCTGGTCAGTCAGATCTTCGTGACCCGCCGCGACCACCCGATGAACGCCTACGGGCGGCTGCTGGACTGGCGGCTGCGCGGCGAGGAGGCGGTACGGGAGTCGGCGCTCCCGTACACCGTGATACGGCCCAGCTGGCTCACGGACGACACCACCGCCGGCAGCCGCGTCCGGCTCGAACAGGAGGACCGCGGCAGCGGCTGGGTCTCCCGGTCGGCCGTCGCCGAGGCGTGCGTGCGCGCGCTGCGGACGCCGGAGGCGGCCGGACGCACCTTCGAGATCTACAACGAACCCGGCGCCGCGCCGGTGGACTGGGCCCCGCTCTTCCGCCGCCTCGCCCCGGACCGCGTCCTGACGACGCGATAGCCCGCGACACGGGGCCCTGACCACGGGCCCCGACCCGGGGCCCCGACTCCGGGCCCTCCCACCACAGGCCCCGGCCCCCGGGGCCGTCCACCCGCGGCGCCTTCACCGGCGCCCCCACCCACGACGAGGCCGGTCGGTTCAGCCGCCCGGTCCGTCCATGACGCCCGCCGGCAGGTACCCCCCGTTGCTCCGGCGGGCTCCGGACCCGGGGATCGGCGCAGGCAGCGGCCCGCCGACCCCGGTGTCCGGTGTGCCCGCGTCCCCGCGCGGCCCCGTCCGCGCCGGCCGGGCGACCGTCCCGCCCCGCGCGCCCCCGGATTGCATCCGTACGACCTCAGGAGAGGGCCGAGCCATGTCCAACGAGCGTCACCGGGACCTGCCCGAGGCGGTCGCCGAGGAGACGGTCGCCGAGATCGTCTCCCGGACCTTCACCTCCATTCCCCGCAGCGACCAGCGCCGCTGGGGCGAGATGTACATGCGCGGCCTCCTCTCCGTCGAGGGGAAGAAGACCATGCGGGCGCTGGCCGCCGGGGCCGGCGGCGGCGTCGAGCAGAGCCTCTACCAGTTCATCACCAAGTCGCCCTGGCACACCGCGCCGGTCCGCCGCGAACTGGCCCGGCTGCTCCAGCGCACCGCCCCGCGCGCCTGGGTCGTCCAGCCGCTCGTCATCGTCAAGGTCGGACAGCACTCGGTCGGCGTCCACCGCCAGTGGGTCCCGCAGATCGGCCGGTACGTCAACTGCCAGCGCGCCATGGGCGTCTGGCTCACCTCCGACCGCGCGAGCTGCCCCGTCGACTGGCGCCTGGCCCTGCCGGACTCCTGGGTCGCCGAGCCGGGGCTCCGCCGCCGCGCCTCCATCCCGGAGGACGTCGGCTCCTGCCCGCCCGAACAGTGCGCGATCGACGCGGTCGCCCGGATGACCGAGGAGTGGGACCTGCCCGCCCGGCCCGTCGTGATGGACCTGCGCGAGTCCGACGCCACCCGCGTCTGCACCGAACTCCTCCGCCGCCGCACGCCCTTCGTCGTCCGCATCGACCCGTCCCTGCTGCGGCGCGGCTCCGGCGACCTGCTGCGGGCGCTGAGCCGGCGGTGCCTGCCCGTCGAGTGGTACGACCACACCGCCGGGGCGCTCCGCGCGACCTCGGTCGGCACCACGACGGTACGGCTCCCGCTGCCGGACGCGCCCGGCGGCGACGGCTCCGACCGGGCCGACCTGGTGCTCCTCGGCGCGTGGACCGACCCGAACCGGCGCGCCCCGGGGGAGTACTGGCTCTCCAACCTCACCCGGACCCGGGTCGGCACGCTCTACCGCACCGCCGCCCTCGCCCGGAAGGCCGAGCGGGACATGGCCGAGATCGCGGACCCGCTGGGGCTGCGCGACTTCGAGGGGCGCTCCTTCCGGGGCTGGCACCACCACATGACGATGGTGTCGCTCGCCCAGGCCGCCTCCGTCCTGTCCGCACAGCCCGCCGACGCCGCCGCGCCGGCCCCGCTCCGGCTGCCGCCGGTCCCCGTGCGCCCGGTCGGACCGGCGCGCCCGGTGGGCCACGGCACCCTGGGGGCGTCCGCCGCATGACGAGAACCGACCCCGCCCTGCCGCCCGCCGACCCGTACCCGGCTCCTCCGCCGCCCGCCGACCCGTACACCACCTCTCCGCCGCCCGCCGGTTGCACCGTCCGTGATCTGCCCGTGCTGCGGGACGCGCTCTGCGACCGGGTGCCCGGCTGGCTGCGGGGCCGGCGGTGGTTCGCCGGGAAGGACACCCCGCTCGCCGCCGTCACGCCGGTCCTCGCCGAGCTGGTCGTCGAGGGCCCGGCGGCGCTGCTGCTCGCCGTCGTCCGCGCCGGCCACGACGAGCTGTACCAGCTCCTCGTCGGCGTCCGCGACGAGCTGCCCCCGGGCCTCGGCGACGACGTGCGGATCGGCCGCGCCGAACTCCCCGGCGGCCGGCGGCCCGTGCTGTACGAAGCCACCGGCGACGCCGAGCTGATGGGCCGGCTCCTGGAGCGGATCGCCCGGGGCGACCGCGTGGGCGTCCTGCGCTTCGAGCACGGCGGCGGCCCGCTGCCCACCGGGCTGGCCGCCCGCGCCGGAACCGCCGAACAGTCGAACAGCTCGGTGCTCTACGGCGACCGGGCCCTCCTCAAGGTGCTGCGCCGCCCCACCCCGGGACCCAGCCCCGAACTCGAACTGCTCGCCGCGCTCGACCGGGCCGGCGGCGTCCGCGCCGCCGCCCCGCTCGGCTGGATCCGGTCCGCCCCGGACGGGCCCGGCGGCGGCACCACGCTCGCGATCCTCCAGGAGTTCGTCCCCTCCCGGGGCGACGGCTGGCAGCTCGCCGTCGAGGCGGCCCGCGCGTGCGTGGTCGGCGAGTGCGAGACGGTCGCCCCGCTCGGCGGCTTCGCCGAGGAGGCGCGCGCCCTCGGGCGGGCGACCGCCCGCGTCCACGCCGCGCTCGCCGCGCAGCTCGGCAGCCGTGCCCTGAGCCCCGCCGAGGCCGGCGCGCTCGTCACCGCCCTCGGCGACCGGCTCACCGAGGCCCTGCGCGAGCTGCCCGAACTCGGGCCGTTCGAGCGGCCCCTGCGGTCCGTGCAGCGGAGCCTCGCCGAAGCGGTGCGGCGCGGCGACGCGCCGCCCGTGCAGCGCGTCCACGGCGATCTTCACCTCGGCCAGGCCCTGCGCGCCGAGGACGACTGGGTCCTCATCGACTTCGAGGGCGAGCCGGGCCACTCGGTGGGGGAGCGCCGCCGGCCGCAGCCCGCGCTCCGGGACGTGGCCGCGATGCTGCGGTCCTTCGACTACGCCGCCCACCACGCCCTCGCCGGGCTGCTCGGCGCACCGCCCGGCGCGCAGTCCCCGCAGGACCTGCGCGGCACCCGGCTGGCCCGCCGCGCCTCCGCCTGGGCCGTCCACAACAGGCGGGCCTTCTGCGCCGGTTACGCCGAGGCGGGCGGCGCGGACCCGCGCCGCGCCCCCGTGCTGCTGCGCGCCTTCGAGGCGGACAAGGCCGTGTACGAGGCGGTGTACGAGGCCCGGAACCGGCCCGAGTGGCTGCCCATCCCGCTCGCGGCCGTCCGGCGGCTCGCCCACGGCCGGCTCCCGGCCGGCTGACCCCGCCACCGCCCCCCGACGACGAAGGAAGCAGGAGCGATGAGCACGACTCCCGGCACCGCGCCGGACCGCTACGCAGGACAGGACCGCTACGCGGGACTGGTCAAGGCATACGACATCCGGGGCCTCGCCCCCGAGCTGCTCGACGCGGAGGCGGCCCGCCGGATCGGCGCCGCCTTCACGGAGCTGACCGGGGCCTCCCGCATCGCCGTCGCCCGCGACATGCGCGCGACCTCGCCCGCCCTGGCCGCCGCCTTCGCGGACGGCGTCCGCGACCGGGGCGCCGACGTGCTGGACGCGGGACTCGGCTCGACCGACTACCTGTACTACGTGTCCGGCAGTCTCGGCGTGCCGGGCGCCATGTTCACCGCGAGCCACAACCCGGCCCGGTACAACGGCGTCAAGCTCTGCCGGGCCGGCGCGGTCCCGGTCGGCGACGGCACCGGCCTGGAGCGGATCCGGGCCGCCCTCACCGAGCCCGCGCCGCCGCCGGTCGGCGCCCGGGGCGGCCTGGCCGCGCTCGACCTGCTCGACGGGTACGTGGCCCACCTGCGTTCGCTCGTCGGACTCGACGGCATCCGCCCGCTCAAGGTCGTCGTCGACGCGGGCAACGGCATGGCGGGGCTGACCGCGCCGAAGGTGCTCGACCACCCGCTGCTCCGGGTGGTGCCGCTCTACTTCGAGCTGGACGGCGAGTTCCCGAACCACGAGGCCGACCCGATGAAGGCGGCCAACGTCGCCGACCTCAAGGCGCGGGTGGTCGCGGAGGGCGCGGACCTGGGCCTGGCCTTCGACGGCGACGCCGACCGCTGCTTCGTGGTGGACGAGCGCGGCGAGGGCATCAGCCCGTCCCAGGTCATCGGCCTCATCGCGGCCCGCGAACTGGCCCGCCGCCCCGGCCGGGCGGTGGTGCACAACCTGATCACCTCCCGCGCGGTCCCGGAGCTGATCGCCGAGGCCGGCGGCAAGCCGGTCCGCTCCCGGGTGGGGCACTCCTTCGTCAAGGCGCTGATGGCGGAGCACGACGCGGTGTTCGGCGGCGAGCACTCCGGCCACTACTACTTCCACGACTTCTGGTTCGCGGACACCGGCATGCTCGCCGCCCTGCACGTCCTCGCCGCCCTCGGCGGACAGGACCGGCCGCTGTCCGCGCTGATGGCCGGATACACGCGGTACGCGGCCTCCGACGAGATCAACGTCCGGGTGAGCGACCCGGAGGCGGCCGTCGAGGCGGTCCGGGCCGCCTTCGCCGCCGGCCCGGACGACGGCGCCGGGAGCGGCGTCCCGGTGAGCCACCCGGCCGCCGCCGTCCAGGCGGTCCGCGCGGCCTTCGCCGCCGCCGAGACCGACCTCCTCGACGGGCTCACCGTCGAGCTGCCCGGCGGCGCCTGGTTCAACCTGCGCGCCTCCCAGACCGAGCCCGTCCTGCGGCTCAACGCGGAGGGCGCCGACGCGAACGAGGTCGCGACCGTACGCGGCCGGGTGCTCGACGTACTCGCCGTGCACGGCGGAATCGACCCCTCCTGAATTCCGCTCCGCACACCCGGGAGAACGCGTGTGCGGACAGTTCAGGAAGTCCCAGGACGATCTTTGACCGGCCGAGAAGCACCCGGTGAAGATGACACGAGTTCACGGAATGTGAAAGAGGGAGAATCCCGATGATTCACCAGTTCATTCTGGCGGCGCCGAAGCCCGGTATGACCGCCCAGGAATTCCAGGACTACTGGGTGGACGTGCACGCGGTGAAGTACGCCGCGAAGATCCCGCAGATCCGCAAGTACATGGTCGACACCGTCGTCGACATCGAGGAGAACCTCGGCACGCCGGCCCTGCCGCACCAGGGCATCGCCGAGATCTGGCTCGCGAACGGCGAGGAGCAGCTGGCCTCCCTCCAGACCGAGGAGTTCCTCCAGGGCGCCCGCCTCGACGAGCCCCACTGGGCCGCGTTCTGGCAGACCCTGGTCGTCGACACCACGGCCCACGAGCTGGTGCCCGGCCCCGAGCAGGGCGGCGGCGTGAAGCTCACGGTGCTGCTCAAGCGCCGGCCCGGCCTCGGCCTCGCGGAGTACCGCGAGGCGAGCCTCGGCGCCTACGCCGACGCCGTGAAGGGGATCCCGGGCCTGCGCCGCCATCTGCACGCGCACACCGTGGACGGCGCCTACGTCTTCGGCGAGGCCGCCTTCGACTCCGTCGAGCAGCTGTGGTTCGACGACGTGGACGCGCTCCGCGAGGCGCTGCGCGCGTACTCCACCGGCGAGGTCCGGGCGGCCCGGGACGCGATCGTCGACCCGAAGTACGTCTTCTCGCTCGCCGTGAAGGAGAACTGGATCATCGGCCCCGAGGCCCGCTGATCCGCCCACCGAGGTGGCTGCGACGCCGGCGCCCGGCGCCCGCGGACGCGGCCACCCCTTCCGCACCCACCACCCAAGGAGAAGGCGTGGCCAGGAAGAACGCCAGGAAGATCCTCGTCGTGCTCTCGGAGTACGGCTACTGGGGCGAGGAGCTCGTCGGCCCGCTCCACCACTTCGACCAGCGCGGCTACGAGGTCGACTTCGCGACCCCGACCGGCAAGCGGGCGCACGCCCTGCCGCCGTCGATGGACCCCGGGTACATCGACCCGCCGCTGGGCCGCTCGGTCACCTCCGAGGAGGTCGCGCGGCTCACCCGCGAACTGGACGCGTCCGACCGCCTCGACGACCCGATCGACATCTCGGGCTGGCTGCCGCAGCGCCCGTACACCTCGGACGACGACTACCTGCGCCGCCTGGAGGAGTACCACCGGGCCGTCGCCCTGGTCGAGCAGGAGCTCGACGCCTACGACGCGCTCCTCATCGTCGGCGGCAGCGGCCCCATCGTGGACCTCGGCAACAACGAGCGGCTGCACGAGATCGTGCTCGCCTTCCACCGCGCGGACAAGCCGATCGCGGCCGAGTGCTACGGCGTGACGCCGCTCGCCTTCGCCCGCGACTGGGAGGACCGCGCGTCGATCATCCGCGGCAAGCGCGTCACGGGCCACTGCAAGGAGTACGACTACAAGGACGGCACCGGCTTCCTCGGCACCGACTTCGTCATGGGCCCGCCGCCGTACCCGCTGGAGTACATCCTGCGCGACGCCACGGGACCCGACGGCCGTTACATCGGCAATTTCGGCAAGGAGACCTCGGTCATCGTCGACTACCCGTTCATCACCGGGCGTTCGACCCCCGACTCCTACCTGACCGGCGAGAAGGTCGTCGAGGTTCTCGAGGACGGTCTGCGCCGCTTCGGCTGGTAACGCCGGCGCGTTCCGTACGGCCGTACGGAATTCCGTACGGCAATCCGAAGAGATCCGACGAGAGAAGGAGAACATGGCCAGGCAGGGCAATGCCGCGATCATCGAGCAGTTCATCGCCGATGGAATTCCCTTTATGTTCGGCAATCCCGGGACGGTCGAGCAGGGGTTCCTGGACGCGCTGGAGGACTACGACGAGCTCCAGTACATCCTGACCCTCCAGGAGACCGTCGCGGCCGGCATCGCGGACGGCTACGCCCGCGCCACCGGCCGCCCCGCGCTCCTCCAGCTGCACAGCGGAGTCGGTCTCGGCAACGCGATCGGCATGCTCTACCAGGCCAAGCGCGGGCACTCGCCGCTCCTCGTCATCGCGGGCGAGGCGGGTGTGAAGTACGAGGCGATGGACGCGCAGATGGCCGCCGACCTGGTCGCCATGGCCGAGCCGGTGACCAAGTACGCCACCCGCGTCACCGACCCGGACTCGGTCCTGCGGGTGCTGCGCCGCGCCATGAAGATGGCCATGACGCCGCCCCGGGGGCCGGTCTTCGTCGCCCTGCCGATGGACGTGCTCGACGCGCTCAACTCCGAGCCGGTCGTCCCGACCACCTTCCTCGACACCCGGTCGGTGCCCGTCCCCGAGCTCGTGGAGCGGGCCGCGGAGCTGCTCGCCGGAGCCGAACGCCCGCTCGTCCTGGTGGGCGACGGCGTCTCGGCCTCCGGCGGCCAGGAGGAGCTGGCCCGGGTCGCCGAGCAGCTCGGCGCGGACGTGTGGGGCGTCGACTTCTCCGAGGTCAACCTGGATGCCCGGCACCCGCTCTACCGCGGCCAGCTGGGCCACATGTTCGGCGAGGTCAGCCACGAGGTCGTGAAGGACGCCGACGCCGTCCTGATCGTCGGCACCTACGTCTTCCCCGAGGTCTTCCCGGTCACCGGCGGGGCCTTCCGCGAGGACGCCAGGATCGTCCACATCGACCTCGACGGCTACGAGATCGCCAAGAACCACCCGGTGAGCCTCGGTCTCGTCGCCGACCCCAAGCACACCCTGGCCGCGCTCGCCGAGCGGCTCGACGCGCGGCTGACGGACGCCGACCGCGCGGCCGCCGCCGCCCGCCTGGAGGCCCGCAGGGCCGCCCGTCCGGCCGCGCCGGCCCCCGACGGCTCGCTCCTCGACGCGTTCATGCGGGAGCTGGCCGCCCAGGTCCCCGAGGACGTCATGGTCTTCGACGAGGCGCTGACCTCCGGCGGACCGCTCAACGCCCATCTGCCCGGCCGGATCCCCGGCCACTGGTTCTCCACCCGGGGCGGCTCCCTCGGCGTCGGCATCCCGGGCGCCATGGGCATCAAGCTGGCCCACCCGGAGAAGACCGTCATCGGCTTCACCGGTGACGGCGGCTCCATGTACACCATCCAGGCGCTGTACACGGCGGTCCGGCACGGCATCGGCGCCAAGTTCGTGATCTGCAACAACCGCAGCTACAAGCTGCTCGACCTCAACATCGAGCAGTACTGGCGCGAGCGCGGCGTCCCGCACCACGCCCACCCCACCCCCTTCGACCTGTCCCACCCCGACCTCGGCTTCGCCGAGATCGCCCGGGGCTTCGGCGTCGAGGCGGTCCGGGTGGACGCGCCGGAGCAGGTGGCCGACGCCGTCAAGCGGATGCTCGCCGACGACGCGCCGTTCCTGATCGACCTCCGGACCACCGCCGAGGAGCGGAACGATGACTGACCTACCGGTCCGCCCCGGCGTCCTCACGGGCCGCCGGATCGCGATCCTGGCCGAGAGCGACTTCTACGAGCCGGAGATCTCCTACTACCAGCGGCGGTTCGCCGAGGAGGGCGCCCAGGTCGAGCTGTTCAGCCGGCTGTGGGGCAACCGCTCCCTCACCTTCACCGGCCACGAACACCGCGCCCCGCTCACCGTCACCCGCGACCTCTCCGAGCTCGACGACCGGCGGCTGCGCGAGTACGGCGCGCTGATCGTGCCCTCCGGCATGGTCGCCGACCGGCTGCGCTACACCGAGGACATCGAGCGCCTCGCCCCCGCCACCGACCTGCTGCGCCGGGCCTTCTCCCGGTCCGGCCTGGTCAAGGGGATCATCTGCCACGGCATGTGGCTGGCCGCCTCCGTCCCGTACACCGTCCGCGGACGCAAGGTCGTGTGCCACAACAACCTGATCGGCGACGTGCGCAACATGGGCGCCTCCTACGTGGACCAGGACGTCGTCGTCGACGGCGACCTGGTGACCGCGCGCACCGGCGACCACTGCCATCTCTTCGCCAGGACCATCATCGACGAGCTCGTGCTCCGAGGGGCGTGACGATCATGACGAGCAACGCGGCAACGGTGGACTTCACGTTCTCCGACACCATCGCCGGCCGGATCACCGGCTTCGACCGGGAGGCCCGGGTCCTCACCCTCGCCACCGCCGACGGCCGGAGCTTCGACGTCGCCCTGGACGGCGGCCCGAGCGCGGAGCTGCTGCACAACCTGGGCGAGCCCTACCAGGACGCCTCCGGCCACATCGACGACCTCGCCGAGGAGGGCCGCTTCGTCCTCGCGTACGGCGTCTTCTACCCGCGCCCCGGCGGCGGGCTGCGCTTCGAGGCCAAGCGGCTGGTCTTCGTGGGCCGGCAGGCCGACGACTACCGCTTCGAGGAGGGCGGCTGGTGGGTCCGGCAGATCGAGGAGATCGCCGCCTTCTACCGCAAGGCCCAGTTCGGCGACGGGCCGGTCGACTTCCGCGAGTACCGGACCGAGATCCGGCTCAGCGGCGAGAAGACCGCGAGCCACGTCCAGGAGACCGACACCATCTCCCGGCTGGTGTACGGCATGGCCTCGGCCTTCCTCCTCACCGGCGAGGACGAGTACTTGGAGATCGCCGAGCGCGGCACCGAGTACCTCCGCGAGCACATGCGCTTCGTCGACGGCGACGAGAACGTCGTGTACTGGTACCACGGCCTCAAGGTCGACGGGGACGTCGAGTCGAAGCTCTTCACCTCGGAGTTCTCCGACGACTACGACGCGCTCCCCGCCTACGAGCAGATCTACGCCCTGGCCGGCCCCGTGCAGACGTACCGCATCACCGGGGATCCGCGGATCAAGGCCGACGCGGACGCCACCCTGCGGCTCTTCGACCGGTTCTACCTGGACCCCGAGCACGGCGGCTACTTCTCGCACATCGACCCGATCCTGCTCAGCCCGGACCACGAGTCCCTGGGCGCCAACCGGGCGCGGAAGAACTGGAACTCGGTCGGCGACCACGCCCCCGCGTACCTGATCAACCTGTACCTGGCGACCGGCGAGAAGACCTACGCCGACATGCTGGAGTACACCTTCGACACGATCGTCGAGCGCTTCCCCGACACCACGCACAGCCCCTTCGTGCAGGAACGTTTCCACCGGGACTGGTCGCACGACACCACGCACGGCTGGCAGCAGAACCGCGCCGTCGTCGGCCACAACCTCAAGATCGCCTGGAACCTCATGCGGATGCAGGCGCTCCGGCCCAAGGACGCCTACCTCGACACCGCCGTCTCCATCGCCGAGACCATGCCCGAGGCCGGCGCCGACCGGCAGCGCGGCGGCTGGTACGACGTCGTCGAGCGGGTCAAGGCCGACGGGGAGGACCGCTTCCGCTTCACCTGGCACGACCGCAAGGCGTGGTGGCAGCAGGAGCAGGCCATCCTCGCCTACCTCATCCTGCACGGCCACACCCGCCGCGAGGACTTCCGCACCGAGGCCCGGGACGCCCAGTCCTTCTACAACGCCTTCTTCCTCGACCACGACGAGGGCGCCGTCTACTTCAACGTCCTCGCCAGCGGCCTGCCCTACCTCCTCGGCGTCGAGCGCCACAAGGGCAGCCACTCGATGTCGATGTACCACTCGGCCGAGCTCTGCTACCTGGCCGCCGTCTACAACAACCTGCTGATCAACGGCAAGGCGATGGACTTCTGGTTCAAGCCCGACCCGGCCCTCGTCGACGACGGCCTCCTGCGCGTCGCCCCCGACCTGCTCCCCGCCGGCTCCGTCCGCATCGAGTCCGTCGAGATCGAGGGCGAGCCGCACGCCGACTACGACGCCGACGCCCTCACCGTCCGGCTCCCCGAGACCTCCGGCCGCGTCAAGGTCAGGGTCCGGCTCGCGCCCGTCCCCCGTCCGGAGGTGACCGGATGACCGTCAAGATCACCACCCGCACCGAGGGCGCCGCGACCGTCGTCGCCCTCCAGGGCGAGATCAACTCCACCACCTCCGGCGGACTCCAGGCCCAGCTCCTGCCGCACGTCGGCGAGGGCTGCGAGGTTCTCATCGACCTCACCGCCGTCTCCTACGTCTCCAGCGCCGGCCTGCGCACCCTCCTGATCGTGCACCGCCGCGCCCAGCAGGTCACCGCCCGGGTCACCCTGGTCGGGCTCTCCGAGGAGGTCCACTTCGTGATGTCCGCGACCGGCTTCCTCGACTTCTTCGACATCGCCGAGAACCTCGACGCGGCCCTGGAACGCGCGGGCCGATGACCACCCCCGACACCCGCGAGCGCGTCGACGCCTTCCCCACCCGCCGGATCGGCGGCCACCGGGTCAGGGCCGGCCGGCCCTTCCCGTACGGCGCCCATCCGGTGCCCGGCGGCATCAACTTCTCCGTCTACTCCGACCGCGCCACCGCGATGAGCCTGGTGCTCTTCGAGCGCGGCGCGGCCATGCCCATGGCCGAACTGGAGTTCCCGCCCGAGTTCCGCACCGGCAGCGTGTACGCGATGACCGTCTTCGGCCTCGACCCGGAGAACATCGAGTACGGCTTCCGCGCCGAAGGCCCCTGGAACCCCCGCGAGGGCGACCGCTTCGACAGCCGCAAGGTCCTCGCCGACCCGTACGCCCGGCTGGTCTCCGGCCGTGACGTGTGGGGCCGGGAGCCGGACTGGGACGACGTCTACCCGTACCGCTCGCAGGTCCCCGACGAGGACTTCGACTGGGGCGACGACACCCCGCTGCGCATCCCCACCGAGGACCTCGTCATCTACGAGACCCACGTCCGCGGCTTCACCCGGCACCCCTCCTCCGGGGTGTCGGCCCCCGGCACCTACGCGGGCCTGCGCGAGAAGATCCCGTACCTCAGGGAGCTCGGCGTCAACTGCGTCGAACTCCTCCCCGTCTTCGAGTTCGACGAGCTCGACAACCCCCGCACCGACCCCGCCACCGGCGAACGGCTCCACAACTACTGGGGCTACAACACCGTCTCCTTCTTCGCCCCCAAGGCCGGCTACGCCGCCACCGGACGCTTCGGCATGCAGGCCGACGAGTTCAAGTCGCTCGTGAAGGAGCTGCACAAGGCCGGCATCGAGGTCATGCTCGACGTGGTCTTCAACCACACCGCCGAGGGCAACGAACACGGCCCCACCATCTCGTTCCGCGGCCTCGACAACGCCACGTACTACATGCTCACCCCCCAGGGGGAGTACTACAACTTCAGCGGCACCGGGAACACCGTCAACTGCAACCACCCCGTCGTCCGCGACTTCGTCCTCTCCTGCCTGCGGTACTGGGTGGCCGAATACCACATCGACGGCTTCCGCTTCGACCTCGCCGCCATCCTCGACCGCGCCCCCGACGGCACCCCGCTGCCCAACCCGCCGCTCCTGGAACAGCTCGCCCACGACCCGGTCCTGCGGCACACCAAGCTCATCGCCGAGGCATGGGACGCCGCCGGCCTCTACCAGGTCGGCAAGTTCCCCAACTACGGCCGCTGGTCGGAGTGGAACGGCAAGTACCGCGACACCGTCCGCCGCTTCATCAAGGGCGAACCCGGCCTCGTCGGCGAACTCGCCACCCGCATGGCCGGCTCGCCCGACCTCTACCAGGGCCGCACCTCCTCCGCCTCCGTCAACTTCGTCACCGCCCACGACGGATTCACCCTGGCCGACCTCGTCTCCTACAACGACAAGCACAACGAGGCCAACGGCGAGTCCAACCGCGACGGCGCCGACGACAACCACAGCTGGAACTGCGGCGAGGAGGGCCCCAGCGCCTCCGCCCACGTCCGCGAACTCCGGCTGCGCCAGATGAAGAACATGCTGGCCATCCTCCTCACCAGCCAGGGCGTCCCGATGATCCTGGCCGGCGACGAGGTCGGCCGCACCCAGCTCGGCAACAACAACACCTACTGCCAGGACAACGCCCTCTCCTGGTTCGACTGGGGACTCGTCGAGGCCAACGCCGAACTCCTCGCCTTCACCCGCGGCCTCATCGCCTTCCGCCACGCCCACCCCGTCCTCCGCTCCACCGACCACCCCCTCGGCGTGGACCGGGTCGGCAGCGGCTACCCCGACGTGAGCTGGCACGGCGTCATGGCCTGGTCCCCCGACTGGGCCGAACACAGCCGTGTCCTCGGCATGATGCGCTGCGGCCGGCACGCCAAGGGCGGCACCGCGCCCGACGACCACGTGTACGTCGCGGTCAACGCCCACTGGGAGGCCCACGACCTGGAGCTGCCCGGCCTCCCGGACGGGCACCGCTGGCACCTCTACGCCGACACCGGCGTGCCCCTCCCGTACGGGCTCCACGCCGTCGGCGAGGAACCCCCGCTCGAACACGCCGGCCGCTACCACCTCGGAGCCCACTCCGTGGTGATCCTCGTCGGCCGCCCCGCCGGGGAACCCCGCTGACCCGCCGCCCGCCCGCGCACCCACCCACCGGACCACCGAGAGGAAGCCCACCGTGTCCTTCGACGCCACCCTCAGCCTGACCGGCGAGGTCGCCACCATCGAGCTCAAGGGCGAGCTCGACGCCTCCACCGCCTCCCGCTTCCACGACCTCATCGAGGACGCCGCCGGAGCCGGCGCGCTCCGCCTCGACATCCACGTCAGGCTCCTCACCTACCTCTCCAGCGCCGGACTGCGCTCCCTCGTCTTCGCCCGCCAGAAGATGGGCGACGAGGTGCGCATCAGCGTCGTCGGCGCCACCGAACCCGTGAGCCGGACCATCCGCCTCGCCGGCTTCGACCACAGCATCGACCTGATCGACGCCTGAGGAGGCGGCCATGGCGATCGACTTCAGCACCGCACCCGCGGGGGCCGCCGCGCCCTGCGCACCGCTCCCCGGAGACCCCGCCGGCCCGGCGGCCGGCCCGGCCCCCGCGCCCATCGGCGTCCCGGCCGAGCTGGAGGCGCTGGACCGGATCGCCCGGTTCACCCTGGACCTCGGGGAGCGGGCCGGACTGCCGCCCGGCCGGCTGTACCGGCTGCGCCTCGCCGCCGACGAACTCGCCACCAACATCGTCATGCACGGCTACCGGGGCGCCCCCGGCTGCATCCTCGTCGACGGCGGCATCGAGACCGGCCGCGTCTGGATCCGCTTCGTCGACGACGCCCCGGCCTTCGACCCCCGGCAGGGCCTGCGCGCCCCCGAACTCGACGTGCCCCTCGCCGACCGCAAGGTCGGCGGACTCGGGGTCTTCCTCGCCCTGACGGCCGTCGACTCCTTCGACTACGCGCTGGTGGCGGGCCGCAACGTCTGCACCCTGGCCATCGCCCGGCACGACAACGGATAGACGAGACGAAGACATGTCACAGACGCAGACGGAGACCCCGGCCGACTCCCGGCCGGAGACCCGGCAGGCCCGCACCAAGGTGCTCCTCCTCGACGAGCACCACCGGGTGCCGCCCGAGCTGAGGAAGGCGCTGGAGGGCCTGGACGCCGACGTCCGCGTCCGCACCCCGGCCGAACTCCTCGCCGCCGCGGCCGGCGCGTCCGGCGAGACCGAGGTCGTCCTCGCCTCCGCCCGGCTCTCGCCCAGCACGGTCAAGGCCGTCACCCGCCGGCTCGTCGAAGAGGGCCAGAGCCCCACCGTCGTGGCCTTCGCCGAACACGAACTCCACTTGCTCGGCGGCCACATCAGGGCCGGATCCGACTACCTCGTCCCGCCCTTCTACCCGGAACTCGTGCGCGCCCGGCTGCGCAACTGCCACGAACGGGCCGCCTTCAGCCGCACCCTGGAGGACGTCGCCGCCCACGCCGAACTCCTCAGCTACGAGCGCGAACTGGAGATCGGCCGGGAGATCCAGGGCGGCTTCCTGCCCGACACCCTCCCGCAGTTCGACGGCTGGGAGATCGACGTCCGCTTCCGGCCGGCCCGCACCGTCGCCGGAGACTTCTACGACGTCTTCGAACTGGTCAACCGCCGCCGCCTGGCCCTCGTCGTCGCCGACGTCTGCGACAAGGGCGTCGGCGCCGCCCTCTTCATGGCCCTCATCCGCAGCCTGCTCCGGCACACCGCCGAACAGAGCGGCCTACAGAACCTCATCGCCGCCGACCTCCTCGGCGAGAGCGGCGACTGGGAGGAACACAGCCGGGCCATCCCCGTCGTCGGCGCCACCCCGCTGCTCAACGCCGTCGTCGGCACCAACAACTACCTCACCCGCAACCACATCCGGCAGGGCTACTTCGCCACCATGTTCTTCGGCGTGCTCGACCCGGTCACCGGCAACCTCGTCTACATCAACGGCGGTCACAACCCGCCCGTCCTGGTCAGCGGCGACGGATCCGACCCCGTCTTCCTGGAGCCCACGGGACCCGCCGTCGGCGTCATGCCCGACGTCACCTTCTCCCTCGGCTACGCCCAGATCAGCCCCGGGGACACGCTCTTCATCTACACCGACGGCGTCACCGAGGCCCGCGCCGGGTCCGGCGGCTTCTTCGGCGAGGACGCCATGGTCGAACAGCTCACCGCCGCGGCCGGCCGCGGCGAGGAACTCCTCGACCACATGGACGGCGTCCTCGACGCGTTCGTCGGAGCCGCCGAACAGTCCGACGACATCACGATGATGACCGTCCACTGGCGCGCGCCCGAGCCGGACCCCGCCCCCTGAGGAGACCTGGAGACCATGTCGCAGATCATCACCGTGCACTCGTACCGAGGCGGCACGGGGAAGTCCAGCACCGCGGCCAACCTCGCGCTGCTCCTCGCCTCGGCGGGCCGCCGGGTCGCGCTGGTGGACACGGACATCCAGACGCCCGCCCTGGACGTGATGTTCGGCGACGTGGTCGGTGCCGTGCGCCGCTCGCTCAGCGACTACTTGATCGGCGGCTGCGAGATCGAGGACGCCGCGTACCCCGCCGAGGTCGAGGCCGGACACGACGGCCTCTTCCTCGTCCCCGCCCGCAGCCGGGCGGCCGGCGCCGGCGAGATCATGGGCCGGGGGTACGACGTCGGGCTGCTCCGCGAGGGCTTCGACCGGCTCATCGACTCCCTCGCCCTCGACGTCCTCATCCTCGACACGCACGCCGGCTTCAACAACGAGACGGTCACCGCGATGGCCAGCTCCGACGCCCTCGTCGTCGTCACCCGGGCCGACCGGCTCGACCTCGCGGGCGCCCGCGAGACCATGTCCCTCACCGGCCGGCTCGGCTGCGGACGCCTCAGCGTCGCCGTGAACATGGTGCCGGCGGGCATGGACCGGGAGCGGCTCGACGCCGTCGTCGAGGGCGCGTACGGCACCGGGATCACCGCGGTCCTCCCGTACGCCCCCGAGATGGCCACCCTCGCCGGCGAACGCCCCTTCAGCACCGCCTACCCGCACCACGCCCTGGTCACGGGCTACCGGCGGATCATCGCCGACGTCCGCAACGGCACGACCGGCTTCCGCCGCTGACCGGCGACCGCCCCACCCTTCCCAGCGACCGCACCTCGGTGCGAGGAGGCACGCACATGAAAGGCAAGCCCGACGCCCGGCGGTTCCCGCCGACGGTCGGCCGGATCCCGATCGCCGACGTCCGTCCCCGGGTCGACGAGGGCCGCCGCCCCGCCCGCGCCGTCCCCGGGGAGGTCTTCGACGTGTCGGCGACCGTCTTCCGCGAGGGCCACGACGCCGTCGCCGCCAACGTGGTCCTGACCGACCCCGACGGCCGCACCGGACCGTGGAGCCCGATGCGCCTCGTCGCCCCCGGCACCGACCGCTACACCGCCCGGGTCTCCGCGAGCCGCGAGGGCGACTGGAGCTACCGGGTCGAGGCATGGGCCGACCCGTGGGCCACCTGGCGCCACACCGCGGAGATCAAGGTCCCGGCCGGCCTCGACATCGAACTGGTGCTCGCCGAGGGGGTGCTGCTCCTCGACCGGGCCGCCCAGGAGCGGCCCGGCGCCGACGAGGAGGACGCCCGCGCCGTCCTCGCCGCCGCCCGTGGCCGGCTCGCCGACCGGGACCGCCCGCCCGCCGACCGCCTCGCCGCCGCCCTCGCCCCCGCCGTCGCCGCGGTCCTCGCCGCCAGACCGCTGCGCGACCTCGTCACCCGCTCCCCGGAACTCCCCCTCCGGGTCGACCGCGAACGCGCCCTCTACGGCGCCTGGTACGAGTTCTTCCCCCGCTCCGAGGGCGCCGTCCTCGCCGCAGCCGACGCCGAGGGCGTCCTCGACCCGCCCCGCTCCGGCACCTTCCGCACTGCCGCCGAACGGCTCGACGCCGTCGCCGACATGGGCTTCGACGTCGTCTACCTGCCGCCGATCCACCCCATCGGCCGCACCCACCGCAAGGGCGCGGGCAACACCCTCACGGCGGGACCCCACGACCCCGGCTCCCCGTGGGCGATCGGCTCCGCCGACGGCGGCCACGACGCCGTCCACCCCGACCTCGGCACCCTCGACGACTTCGACTTCTTCGTCGGCCGCGCCCGAGAGCTCGGCCTGGAGATCGCCCTGGACTTCGCCCTCCAGTGCTCGCCCGACCACCCGTGGGTCACCGAGCACCCCGAGTGGTTCCGGCACCGCGCCGACGGCTCCATCGCCTACGCCGAGAACCCGCCCAAGAAGTACCAGGACATCCACCCGGTCGACTTCGACACCGACCCCGACGGGCTCTTCGAGGAGTGCCTGCGCGTCCTGCGCCACTGGATGGACCACGGCGTGCGCGTCTTCCGCGTCGACAACCCGCACACCAAGCCCGTCGGCTTCTGGGAGCGGCTCCTGGAGGAGATCCACGCCACCGACCCCGACGTCCTCTTCCTCGCCGAGGCGTTCACCCGCCCCGCGATGATGCACGCCCTCGCCCGGGTCGGCTTCCACCAGTCGTACACCTACTTCACCTGGCGCAACTCCAAGGACGAGGTCGAGTCCTACCTCTCCGAACTCGCCGGGCTCGACGGCGAGGAGAGCGCCGCCTACCTGCGGCCCAACCTCTTCGTGAACACCCCCGACATCCTCAACGCCTACCTCCAGTACGGCGGCCGGCCCGCCTTCGCCATCCGCGCCGTCCTCGCCGCCACCGCCGCCCCCACCTGGGGCGTCTACGCCGGCTTCGAGCTGTACGAGAACGTGCCCGCGGGCCCCGGCAGCGAGGAGTACCTGGACTCGGAGAAGTACCAGCTCCGCCCCCGCGACTGGAAGGCCGCCGAGGCGTCGGGCGACACCCTCGCCCCCCTCGTCCGGACCCTCAACCGGCTCCGCCGCGCCCACCCGGCCCTGCACGAGCTGCGCAACCTCCACTTCCACCGCACCGACAACGACGCGGTCGTCTGCTTCTCCAAGCGGGCCGGCGACGACTGGGTGCTGGTCGTGCTCAACCTCGACCCGCACAGCGCCCGGGAGGCCACCGTCCACCTCGACCTGCCGGCCCTCGGCCTCGACCGCGCGGAGACCTTCGCCGCCCACGACGTCCTCTCCGGCGAGACCTACCCGTGGGGGCGGGACAACTACGTGCGCCTGGACCCGCGGTACCGGGTGGCCCACGTCATCACCGACAGGAAGCTCTCGTGACCACGGCACCGCCCGCCCTCCGCCCGGCCGCCCGCCCCGCCGAGCCCGGCCTCGCGGAGCCCGGCGCCGCCGAGCCCGCCCCCGCCGGGCGCGGCGCCGCCGAGCCCGGCCCCCTCGCACCGGACCCCGCCGTCCTGCGGCGGCTCCGGGCCGGCGAGACCGGCGACCCGCACGCCCTGCTCGGGGCGCACCCGGGACCCGCCGGGGTCACCCTGCGGGCGCTGCTGCCGCTCGCCGACGCCGTCACGGCCGTCACCCCGGCCGGCGCCCCGCTCGCCGAGCTGCGGCCGGCCGGCGGGGGCCTGTTCACCGGACTCCTCGCCGGCCTCGACGCCGTACCCGACTACCGGCTGCTCGTCCGGTACGGGACGGAGGAGCACCTGGCGGACGACCCGTACCGCTTCCCGCCCGTCCCCGGCGAGCTCGACCTGCACCTGATCGCCGAGGGCCGGCACGAGCGGCTGTGGACGGTGCTCGGCGCCACCGTGCGGGAGCACCGCCCGGCCGCGGGCCCGCCCGTCACCGGCACCGCCTTCGCGGTGTGGGCCCCGAACGCCCGCGCCGTCCGGCTGGTCGGCGACCTCAACCACTGGAACGGCGCCGGGCACCCGATGCGCTCGCTCGGCGCCACCGGCGTCTGGGAGCTGTTCGTGCCGGGCGTCGGCTCCGGCTGCCGCTACAAGTACGAGATCCTCCGGCAGGACGGCACCTGGGCGCAGCAGGCCGACCCGCTCGCCGCCTCCGCCGAGTCCGCCCCCGGCACCGCCTCCGTCGTGCACGCCTCCACCCACCGGTGGACGGACGCCGCCTGGATGGCCGGCCGGGCCGGGCGGAGCGCCGGGCGGGAGCCGATGAGCGTCTACGAGGTCCACCTCGGCTCGTGGCGGCCCGGACTCGGCTACCGGGAGCTCGCCGCCGAACTCCCCGCCTACGTCAAGGCGCTGGGCTTCACCCACGTCGAGTTCATGCCGGTCGCCGAGCACCCCTTCGGCGGCTCCTGGGGCTACCAGGTCACCTCGTACTACGCCCCGATGGCCGCGCTCGGCACCCCCGACGACTTCCGGCACCTGATCGACGCCCTGCACGCGGCCGGCATCGGCGTGCTCCTCGACTGGGTGCCCGCCCACTTCCCGCGCGACGCGTGGGCGCTCGCCCGCTTCGACGGCACCCCGCTCTACGAGCACCCCGATCCGCGCCGCGGCGAGCACCCCGACTGGGGCACCCTCGTCTTCGACTACGGCCGCCCCGAGGTCCGCAACTTCCTCGTCGCGAACGCCGTCTACTGGTGCGAGGAGTTCCACGTCGACGGGCTCCGGGTGGACGCCGTGTCCTCCCTGCTCTACCTCGACTACTCGCGCGGCCCGGGGGAGTGGCTGCCCAACGCCCACGGCGGCCACGAGCACCTGGAGGCCGTCGAGTTCCTCCAGGAGACCAACGCCACCGTGCGGCGCCGCTGCCCCGGTGTCGTCACGGTCGCCGAGGAGTCCACCGCCTGGGAGGGCGTGACCCGCTCCACCGACACCGGCGGCCTCGGCTTCACCCTGAAGTGGAACATGGGCTGGATGCACGACTCGCTGTCGTACATCACCCAGGACCCGGTCCACCGCCGCCATCACCACCGGGCGCTGACCTTCCCCTCCGTCTACGCCCACGCCGAGCACCACACCCTCGCCATCAGCCACGACGAGGTGGTCCACGGCAAGGGCTCGCTGCTCGCCAAGATGCCCGGCGACCGCTGGCGCCGATTCGCCGACCTGCGCGGCTACCTCGCCCTCATGTGGGCCTTCCCCGGCAAGCAACTCCTCTTCATGGGGCAGGAGTTCGCCCAGGACGCCGAGTGGTCCCACGAGCGCGGACCGGACTGGCGGCTGCTCGGCGACCGCGCCCACACCGGCGTCCGCGACCTGGTCCGCGACCTCAACCGGCTCTCGCTCGCCACCCCCGCCCTGTGGCGCGGGGACGGCGACCCCGGGGGCTTCCGCTGGATCGACGCCGACGCCGCCGAGGACAACGTCCTCTCCTTCGCCCGGTACGACCCCGAGGGCGAGGGCGGCCCCCTGGTCTGCGTCCACAACTTCCGGCCCGACCCCCGCCCCGCCTACCGCGTCGGCCTGCCGGGACCGGGCCGCTGGACCGAGGTGCTCTCCACCGACGCCACCGCCTACGGCGGCGCCGGGCTCGGCAACCCCGGCCCGGTCGAGGCCCAGGACGTGCCCTGGCAGGGGCACCCGTACAGCGCCGAGTTCGTCCTGCCGCCGCTCGGGGCGATCTGGCTCCGCCGCGCCTGAACCACCCACCGAACCGAGGAGAGAGGGGGGCACCGTGCCCGCTCCGCGCTTGAGGACCACCCCGCTGCCCGGCGTCGGCGTGCAGTACGAGCTCACCACCCGCCGCCACGACACCCTGTCGGTCATCGCCCACCGCGACGGCACCCGCACGCTCAACGTCCACCACGACGACGACCCCGACTCCGCCGGGCTCTCGATGAAGCTCACCCCCGGCGAGGCGCTGGCGCTCACCGACGCCCTCGTCCCCGACCACAACAGCCCCAACCTGCTGCACACCAGCGACTTCGGGCTGATCGCCGAACGGGTCACGATCGTCGGCACCTCCTACTGGAACGGCCGTACGCTCGGCGAGACGCAGATGCGGACCCGTACCGGCGCCTCGATCGTCGCCGTCATGCGCCGCTCCCACGCCGTCCCCTCTCCCGGACCCGACTTCCGGCTGCGCGGCGGCGACACGATCATCGTGATCGGCACCCGGGAGGGCGTCGACGGCGCCCACGACATCCTCGACCGGGGGTGACCCGTGCACTCCGCCGTCTTCCTCATCGAGTTCGGGGCCGTGGTCCTCGCCCTCGGACTCCTCGGGCGCTTCGCCGTCCGCATGAAGTTCTCGCCCATCCCGCTCTACCTCCTCGCCGGCCTGGCCTTCGGCGCCGGCGGCGTCGTGCCGCTCGGCGGCAGCGAGGAGTTCATCGAGGTCGGCGCCGAGATCGGCGTCGTCCTGCTGCTCCTCATGCTCGGCCTGGAGTACACGGCGGGCGACCTCGTCGGCCATCTGCGCACCCACGCCCCGGCCGGCGTCGTCGACCTCCTGCTCAACGCCATCCCCGGCGCCCTCGCCGCCCTGCTGCTCGGCTGGGGGCCGGTGGCCGCCGTCGTCCTCGCCGGCGTCACCTGGGTCTCCTCCTCCGGCGTCATCGCCAAGGTCCTCGGCGACCTCGGCCGGCTCGGCAACCGGGAGACCCCCGCCATCCTCAGCGTCCTCGTCCTGGAGGACCTGGCGATGGCCGTCTACCTGCCGATCCTCACCGCGATCCTGGCGGGCGCCGGCTGGGCCGCGGGCGGGCTCACCCTCGCCATCGCGCTGGCCGCCGTCGGCACGGTCCTCCTCGTCGCCGTCCGCTACGGGCGGGTGATCTCCCGCTTCATCTCCAGCGACGACCCCGAGAAGCTGCTCCTGGTGGTCCTCGGCCTGACCCTGCTCGTCGCCGGCTTCGCCCAGCAGCTCCAGGTCTCCGCGGCGGTCGGCGCCTTCCTCGTCGGCATCGCGCTCTCCGGCGAGGTCGCCGAGAACACCCACCACCTGCTGATGCCGCTGCGCGACCTCTTCGCCGCCGTCTTCTTCGTCTTCTTCGGCCTCAGCACGGACCCCAGCACCATCCCGCCGGTCCTGCTGCCCGCCCTCGGCCTGGTGGTCGTCACCACCTTCACCAAGATCGCCACCGGCTACTGGGCGGCCCGGCGCGCCGGCATCGGCGTGCGCGGACGCTGGCGGGCGGGCGGCGCCCTGGTGGCCCGGGGCGAGTTCTCCATCGTCATCGCCGGCCTCGCGGTCTCCTCCGGGGTCGAGCCCGCCCTCGGCCCGCTGGCCACCGCCTACGTCCTGCTCCTCGTCATCCTCGGCCCGCTGACGGCCCGCTTCACCGAGCCGCTGGCCCGGCGGCTGACCGGCGGCCCCGAGGCCCCGCCGCCCGCCCGGCGCCGGCCCGCCGAGGAGCCCGACCCCGAACACCCGCACGAGAAAGGCGAACTCTACGCATGAGCGAGCGACACTGGGACGACTACGTCCGCATCCTCACCGGGGCCCGCACCATCGCGGTCGTCGGCGCCTCCGACGCCCCGGGCAAGGCGGCCCACGAGATCCCGGCCTACCTCCAGTCCAAGGGCTTCCGGATCATCCCCGTGAACCCGCACGGCGGCAGCATCCTCGGCGTGCCCGCCGTCCCCTCCCTCCTCGACGTCCAGGAGCGGGTCGACGTCGTCGACGTCTTCCGGCCGGCGCCCGAGACGCCGGAGATCGCGCGGCAGGCCGCCGCCATCGGCGCCGGCACCCTCTGGCTCCAGCTCGGCATCGTCTCCGACGAGGCCGCCCGGGTCGCCCGCGCCGCCGGCATGGGCGTGGTCATGAACCGCTGCCTCGGCGCCGTCCACGCGGAACTGGACCTGGCCGGGGAATCCTGATGGAGGCCCGGACACGTTCCGTCCGATTCCCGGGCGCGAGCGAACGGCTGCTCGCCGCGAAGATCGATCTTCCGGCGGGCACGCCCCGGGCGTTCGCCGTATTCGCGCACTGTTTCACCTGTTCCAAGGATTTCCTCACGGCCGCCCGCGTCTCCCGCCGCCTTGCCGACCGCGGATTCGGCGTGCTCCGGCTCGATTTCACCGGACTCGGCGCGTCCGAGGGCGACCGGCCGTACGGGGTCTTCGACGACTCCGTGGCGGACGTGGTCGCCGCGGCGGCGCACCTGCGCGAGCGGTACCAGGCACCCGCCCTGCTCGTCGGGCACTCCTTCGGCGGCGCGACGACGCTGGCCGCGGCCGGGCTCCTGCCCGAGGTCCTGGCGGTCGCGACGATCGCCGCGCCGAGCACTCCCGCGCACGTCAGAGAGCTGTTCGGGACCGCGGCCGAGGAGATCGAACGGGCCGGCGAGGGCACCGTGGAACTGGCCGGCCGGCGCTTCGTCTTCGGCCGCGACTTCCTCGACTCGCTCGCGGACCGGCCGGAGCGGCGCGGCGCCGGCGAGCTCGGCGCCGCCCTGCTCGTCCTCCACGCGCCGGGGGACACCCTGGTGGGCGTCGAGCACGCGGCGCGGATCTTCCGGGCGGCCCGGCACCCCAAGTCGTACGTCTCCCTCGACACCGCCGACCACTATCTGAGCGACGTCCGCGACGCCCATTACGCGGCCGATCTCATCGCGGCCTGGGCAGAGCATTACCTGCCGTGACCGGACTTCATATTGTCGCGGCGGATTCTTCGCGGCCCCCGGGAATCCCGCACTACGTTCGCATCCCGTCGTGACCGGGCGGTCCGCACATTCCGCCCCGGCCTCCCGCTCTTTTCCGTCCTCTTCCTCATTGGAGGTTTCTCACATGTCCGCACCAGCGGTCACTGAGACCAAGGATCTCAGCCCAGTGGTTCAGCGCCCTGGCGCGGCACTGGCCCTGCTCGTCGCCGTCCAGTTCATGCTCGTCCTGGACTCCACCATCGTGGCCGTGGCGATGCCCTCGCTCGGCGCCGAACTCGGCTTCACCCAGGGCGACCTGTCCTGGGTCACCAACGCCTACCTGCTGCTCTTCGGCGGCTTCCTCATGCTCGGCGGCCGCCTCGCCGACCTCGTCGGCCGGCGCAAGCTCTTCGCCGCCAGCCTGGTGCTCTTCGCCGCCGCCTCGCTCCTCGGCGCCCTCGCCGGCTCGCCCGCCGTCATGATCGCGGCCCGCGCCCTCCAGGGCCTCGCCTCCGCCTTCGCCGCCCCGGCCGCGCTCTCCCTCCTCATGACGATCTTCCCCAACGGGACGCCCGAGGAGCAGAAGCAGCGCAACAAGGTCATGGGCGTCTACGGCGCCGTCTCCGGCGCCGGCGGCGCGGCCGGCATGGTCCTCGGCGGCCTGCTCACCGACTGGTTCGGCTGGGCCTCCGTCTTCTACGTCAACGTGCCGATCGCCCTCCTCGCGGTCGTCCTCGCCGGCAAGCTGCTCCCCGCCGACCGCGACAACGCCGGCGTCTCGGGCGGCTTCGACCTGGTCGGCGCCGTCCTCAGCACCGGCGGTCTCGCCCTCCTCGTCTTCGTCCTCGTCGAGGCGGAGAAGTACGGCTGGACCTCCGGCCGCACCCTGGGCCTCGGCGCCCTCGCCCTCGGCCTCCTCGGCCTCTTCCTGGTCGTCGAGGCCAAGAGCAGCCAGCCGCTCGTCCCCCTCGGCATCTTCCGCAAGAAGACCCTCCGCGGCGCCAACCTGGTCGGCGGCCTGACCCCGATGGCCGTCATCCCCGCCATCTTCTTCCTCACCCTCTACACCCAGATGGTCCGCGGCTTCTCGCCGCTGGAGTCCGGCCTCGCGCTCGTCCCGCTGGCCCTCTGCGTCGTCATCGCCGCCACCAACGTCGGCCACGTCCTGCCCAGGCTCGGCCTGCGCTGGACCGCCGCCCTCGGCACCCTGCTCGTCGCCGCGGGCGCCCTGTGGGCCGCCCAGATCGGCCAGGGCTCGTTCTTCGTCGAGCAGTTCGGCCCCGAGGTCCTCACCGGACTCGGCGGCGGCACCGTCTGGGTCTGCGCCACCGTCGCCGCGACCGCCGAGGCCAGCGAGGAGGAGGCCGGACTCGCCTCCGGCCTGTTCAACACCGCCAACCAGGTCGGCGCCGCCCTCGGCCTCGCCATCCTGGTCACCGTCGCCGGCTCGGCCACCAGCACCGCCCTCGCCGAGGGCAGCTCCCTCCCGGTCGCGCTCACCGAGGGCTACCAGACCGCGCTCATCGGCTCCGCCTGCTTCGCGGTCCTCGCCACCCTCGCCGCCCTGGCGCTCCTCCCGGGCCGCACCCCCACCTCGTCGGAGTCCTGACCGGCCCGACCGACCCGTACGGGCCCCGAAACCGGTCACCGCGGCGATCCCACCCCTTCGGATCCCGCGGTGACCGCTTCGGCGGTTCGCCCCGCCGACCGGTTCGTCCTGCCCACCGGTTTCGCCCCGCCCACCGAAGGAACCCATGAACACCACCGCAGCGCACCACGCGGACTTCTGGTTCGACCCCGTCTGCCCCTGGTCCTGGATGACCTCGCGCTGGATGCACGAGGTCGAGGGCGTCCGCCCCGTCACCACCCGCTGGCACGTCATGAGCCTCGCCATCCTCCAGGACAACCCCCGCCTGCCCCGCGCCTACCGCCAGATGCTCCTCGAAGCCCGCGGCCCCGCCCGCGTCTGCGTCGCCGCCGCCCACGAGCACGGCGACGAGGTCGTCGGCCCCCTCTACACCGCCCTCGGCACCCGCTTCCACAACCGCGGCCTCCCGCACACCCGGAGCGTCGTCGAGGACGCCCTGCGCGAGACCGGCCTCCCCGCCGGCCTCGCCGAGCACCTCACCGCGCAGACCTACGACAGCGCCCTGTACGACTCCCACAAGGCTGCCGTCGCCCTCGTCGGCGAGGACGTCGGCACCCCCGTCATCGCCCTCGACGGCCCGTCCGTCCCCGACCGCACCGCCTTCTTCGGCCCGGTCGTCAGCCCCACCCCGCACGGCGAGGCGGCCGGCCGCCTCTGGGACGGCGTCGTCCTCGTCGCCTCCACCCCCGGATTCAGCGAACTCAAGCGCACCCGCACCCGGGGCCCCGACTTCCGCTGACCCACCCCGATCCCGCCGCCCGGCGCGGCGAAGACGACGGCACGCCGGTACGCGCGACGGGCTCCACCCCCGAGGGGGCGGAGCCCGTCCGCAGGAGAGCAGAGGCGGTCGCCGCCGCTCCCGCCGGAGCCGCCGCCCCTCAGAAGGTGATCATCGTCTTCACGGCCCGCCGCTCGTCCATCGCCCGGAACCCCTCCGCCACCTGGTCGAGACCCACCGTCAGATCGAACACGGGAGACGGGTCGAGCCGCCCCGCGAGCACGTCCGCGAGCAGCTCCGGCAGATAGGCCCGCACCGGCGCCACACCCCCGCGCAGCGCCACGTTCCGCCGGAACATCTGCCGGAAGTCCACCCCCTCGTTGCCGTCCTTCGGCACCCCCACGAAGCCGACCGCGCCCCCGTCCCTGGCCACCCCCAGCGCCGTGTGCATCGCCTCGCCGCTGCCCACCGCCCCGATCACCGAGTCCGCGCCGAGTCCCCGGGTCAGCTCCCGGACCGCCTCGATCGCCGCCGGGCCCCGCTCGGGCACCAGGTCCGTCGCGCCGAACCGGGTCGCCAGCGCCTGCCGGTCCGGATGCCGGCTCAGCATGATCACCCGGCCCGCGCCGAGCCGCCGCGCCGCCAGCACCGCACACAGCCCCACCGCGCCGTCGCCCACCACCGCCACCGTCCCGCCGGGCCGCACCGCCGCGCACAGCGCCGCGTGGTGCCCCGTGCCCATCACGTCCGACAGCGTGAGCAGCGCCCCCGCCGGGGCGTCCGCCCCCTTCGGCACCACGACCAGCGTGCCGTCCGCGAACGGCACCCGCACCGCCTCGCCGTGCGCCCCGTCCGAGCCCGGCTGCCCGAAGAAGCCACCGCGGACACAGGACGTGTGGAGCCCGGCCACACAGTGCGCGCAGACCCCGTCGGACCAGGTGAAGGGGGCGATCACCCGGTCACCGGGACGGACCTGGGCGACGTCCGAACCCACCCGCTCGACCACGCCGATGAACTCGTGGCCGGTGCGCTGCCCGTGCGGCCGGGGCGCCGTGTTCCGGTAGCCGAGCAGATCGCTGCCGCAGATGCAGGCGTGGGTGACCCGGACCACCGCGTCGGTCGAGTACCGGAGCCGGGCGTCCGGCACCTCCTCGACCCGGACGTCCTGATGGCCGTGGACGAGACTTGCGCGCATGGGATCTCCAGTCGGGAGTGCGGAGGGGAACTCCCGACGGGAACACCGCGGCCGGACGGCGGGCAAGAAACCCGCGCGGACTGCCTGAGGTACGGGCGGCGAACGGCCCGACCCCAGGAAGTCTCCGCGAGGAAGTGGCCCGGCGGCCGCCGCCCTCCCTACCGTCGGCGGCCATGACCGCGTTGTCGACAGAGTCGAGGGAGGGACCCCGGTGACGTCCACGTCCCCAGCCACGGGTACCGGTACAGGACAGGGCGCCGGCGAGCCGGTGGACACGATCGTCGTGGGAGGCGGCCCCGCGGGCCTCTCCGCCGCCCTCTACCTGGCCCGCTACAACCGCGAGGTCCTGGTCTTCGACACCGGCCACGGCCGCTCCACGCACCACCAGACCAACCACAACTACCTCGGCTTCCCCGACGGCATCCCCACGGTCGACCTGCGCAAGCTGGGCACCGAGCAGCTCGCCCGCTACCCCCGGGCCCGGATCGTCCACCACCTCATCACCCACGCCGAGGGCGACGCCGAGCAGGGCTTCACCGTCCGCTCGCAGGGCCACTCCTGGCGCGCCCGCACCCTCGTCCTCGCCACCGGCGTCCTCGACCACTTCCCGCACTTCGCGGGCTGGGAGTCGTACGTCGGCCGCTCGATGTTCTGGTGCATCACCTGCGACGGGTACGAGAACCGGGGCAAGCGGATCCTCGTCGTCGGCCACACCGACGCCGCCGCCGGCGAGGCCATGCAGCTGCACAGCCTCACCGACCGGGTGGAACTGCTCACCAACAGCCGCGCCGACGACATCAGCCCGAAGTACCGCCGACGCCTCGACCGCGCCGGCATCCCCGTCCACCACGACCGGATCGGCGAGGTCGAGGGGGCGGACGGAATGCTCTCCGCCGTCGTCACCCGCGGCGGGCGCAGGCTGGAACTCGACGCCCTCTTCAGCATCCAGGGCGCCACCCCCGAGACCACGCTGGCCCGCCGGCTCGGGCTGCCCCTCGCCGACAGCGGTTACGTCGTCGTCGACACCGAGCAGAAGACCGCCGTCCCCGGCGTCTACGCGGCCGGCGACCTCACCGCCCTCCACTCGCACCAGGTCACCGCCGCCGTCCACGAGGGCGCGCAGGCCGCCTCCGCGGTCAACTACTTCCTCTACCCGCCCGAGCTGAAGGCCGACTGACGGTGGACCGCACGGCAGCAAGGAGCGGCCCCGCCCCCGCGGGCGGGGCCGCCGCGGCCGACCCGGACTCCGAGGTCGACATCGCCACCGGCGGCGCCGCCGAACCGTCCGGGAAGCACGGCGAACAGCGGGTCACCTGGGCCGAGTTGTTCTTCGACCTGGTGTGGGTCTTCGCCCTCGTCCAGATCTCCGGCCTCCTCGCCGCCGCCCACGGCCCCCTCGGCCTGGCGCAGACCCTCGTCCTCCTCGTCCCGCTCTGGTGGGGCTGGATGAGCGCCACCCTGCTCGGCAACTCCGCGGGCGTGGCGCTCGACCGCCCGGCGATCCGGCTGATGCTCTTCGCCCTCGCCGCCTGCGGCCTCGGCATGACCGTGGCCATCCCGTACGCCTACCAGCAGCACGGACTGCTCTTCGCGCTCTGCTACGTCGTCATGCGGGCCCTGCTGTGGGCGGGCATGCGCAAGCTGCCGCTCTTCGGCGACCTCAGGGTCGAACCCTTCGGGCTCACCCTGCTGCTCGCCGGCCCCCTCTTCCTCGCCGGCGGCCTCACCTCGGGGGCCGCCCGCACCGCGCTCTGGGGCGCCGCCGCCGTCATGGAGGTGGTCGTCCCCGTCCTCTTCGGCCACCGGCTCGACCGCTTCACCTTCGAGACCTCGCACCTCCCGGAACGCTTCGGCCTCGTCATCATCATGGCGCTCGGCGAGACCGTCCTCGCCGTCGGCACCAACGCCTCCAACAGCTCCCTGGGACCCGCCAGGTCCGCCGCGCTCGCCGTCAGCTTCACCGTCATCGTCGGCCTGTGGTGGACCTATTTCCATTTCGGTGCGGCGGCCGTCCGGCACAGCCTGGAGACCGACCCGGTGCAGGCCCGCATCGTCCGGGACGTCTTCAACTACGGCCATTTCATCTACCTCACCGCCATCATCTTCATCGCGGTGGGACTCAAGAAGATCTGCCTGTATCCGATGGCGGTGCCGCATTCCCTCCCCGAGCTGCTGCTCGCGCCGAGCGCCGCCCTGTACCTCTTCGGATTCTGCTACTCCCGGTGGCGGATGTTCGGCGCGGCCGGCGTCAGCCGCTTCTCCGCGGCCGCCCTCTGCCTGCTCCTCACCCCCCTCGCCCTGTACCTCCCGATGCTGGTCACCGGGGTGCTCGTGGCCGCCGTCCTGGTCGGCCTCAACCTCTTCGAGTACTGGATCGTCACCACCGGCCGGCGCGTCCTCTTCCTCCACATGCCGCACTGGAAGCGCTAGCGCCCCTTCTGCCCCACAGGTCAGGAAGTCGGCCTCCGCTGATTGCCCGGAAAAGAACTACCGGACGAGAATCGGCGCAGTGAATCATTCGTGCTCGAATCATGGGAAAAGGGGGCGAAGGAAATGTCACAGAAGAGCTTTCTCGATTTCCTCGTGGCCGTGCGGGAGAATCCGGCGACGCTGGCCGCGTACGAGCTGAGGAACCTGAGCCAGCTCCTCTTCCACGCGAAGAACGAGGGCTACGACTTCTCGGCGGACGACATGTCCGACGTCATCTTCAAGCTGGAGATGGGCGTCATCGCCGGCAAGGACCAGGAACCCGTCGACGGCAACAGCAGCCTGTGGCGGGCCATGTGGGGCAAGACCCACCTCGGCTATCTGGTCGAGCGGGTCGTCCCCCGCTACACGGACGACGAACTGACCGCACTGGTCACGGAGGAGCAGGTGGACGCCCGATGAGCGCCAAGAACGCGATCGAGTTCCTGCGGACCGTGGCCGTCCGCCCCGACCTCCTCGACTCGCTGAAGTACCGCAGCAAGGACGAGGTCCTCGCCGCCGCCGAGTCCTTCGGACTCCCCTTCACCCACGAGGACTTCGACACCCTGATCTGGGACCTGGAGGCCAAGCTGGCCGGCGTCCGGGGCGAGGAGTTCGACGGCACCTTCCCGCTCTGGCAGACCATGTGGGGCAGGTACTACCTCGAATACCTGGTCGTCGACCTCATCCCGAGCTTCCAGGAGACCAAGCTCCTGCCCAGCTTCGCGGAGAACGAGCCCCGGTGACCGGCGAGGAGAGCTTCGACCTCATCGTGGTCGGCGCCGGGTCGGCCGGCGGCGTGGTCGCCGCACGGCTCCTGGAGGACCCGGACGTCCGGGTCCTCCTCCTCGAAGCCGGCGCCGACGACCGCGACGAGCGGATCCACCGCACCGACATCCCCTCGATGGTCTCCCTCTGGGGCGGCGACACCGCCTGGGGCTACGAGACCGTCCCGCAGCCCGGCCTCGACGGCCGCACCGTACCCCTGCCCCAGGGCCGCGTCCTCGGCGGCGGCAGCTCCGTCAACGCGATGATGTACGTACGGGGCAACCGCCGCGACTTCGACCGCTGGCGGGACCTCGGCAACGAGGGCTGGGGCCACGACGACGTCCTGCCGTACTTCCGCCGGGCCGAGGACTACTCCGGCGGCGCCGGCGAGCACCGCTCCACCGGCGGCCCCCTCGCGGTCACCGACTACCCCCGGCCCGCCCCCGTCTCCGAGGCGTTCGTCGCCGCCGCCGACGAGCTCGGCCACCCCGGGCCGATCGACTACAACGCCGAGCGGCAGGAGAACGGCGGCTTCTACTACCAGTCCACCCGCTCCAAGGACGGCCGCCGCTCCAGTGTCGCCTCCGCCTACCTCGACCCGGTGCGCGACCACCCCGGCCTGACGCTCGCCACCGGCGCCACCGTCACCCGCGTGCTCGTCGAGGGCGGCCGGGCCACCGGCGTCACCTACCTCCGCGACGGCGTCCCGCACACCGCCCGCACCACCGGCGAGGTGATCCTCGCGGCCGGCGCGCTCGCCACCCCCAAGCTCCTGATGCTCTCCGGCATCGGACCCTCCGGGGAACTGCGCCGCCACGGCATCACCCCCCTCGTGGACCTCCCCGGAGTCGGCCGCAACCTCCAGGACCACCTGCTCCTCGGCGTCGGCTACGAGAGCCTCAGCGACCTGCCCTTCCCCGAACTCCTCGCGGAAGCCGGCCTGTTCGTCCACACCCGGCCCGAGCCCGGCCCCGCGGACTCCCCGGACCTCCAGTACTTCTTCGGCCCGGTGCAGTTCGTCGACGACCGGTACAAGACCGAGGGCCCCGGCTTCACCTTCGCCCCCATCCTGGCCCAGCCGCACAGCCGGGGCACCGTCACGCTCGCCTCCGCCGACCCCACCGCGCTGCCCGTGGTCGACCCCCGCTACCTCTCCGAGGAGTCCGACCTCGACGTCCTCGTCCGCGGCATCGAGCTGGCCCGCGAACTGGCCCACACCGCCGCCCTCACCCCCTACCGGGGACGGGAGCTCGCCCCCGGGGCCGACCTGACCTCCCGCACCGAGCTCGCCGCGTACGTCCGCGCCTCCGCCTCCACCGTCTGGCACCCCGCCGGCACCTGCCGGATGGGCCCCGACGCCGGGGCCGTCGTCGACTCCGCCCTGCGCGTCCACGGCGTCGAAGGACTCCGTGTCGCGGACGCCTCCGTCATGCCGGCCATCACCGCCGGCAACACCAACGCGGCCACGATCATGATCGGCGAGCGCGCGGCGGACCTCGTCCGCGCGGACGCCTGACGGCACCGCGCGCCCCCGCACCCACGTACCCAGGGAATCGAACAACCATGACCGAGACCTTTGACTTCGTCATCGTCGGCGGAGGCACCGCCGGCCTGGTGACGGCCGCCCGGCTCAGCGAACTCCCCGACGTCTCCGTGCTGGTCCTCGAAGCCGGCAGCGCCAAGGACGACCCGCTGATCGAGGTGCCCGAACTCTGGTCCCAGACCAACCTGAGCGAGTTCGACTGGTCCTACCTCACCGAACCCCAGCCGGCCATGGGCGGCGAGACCGTCTACTCCGCCGCCGGCCGCGGCCTCGGCGGCAGCTCCAGCATCTACCACATGATCCACAACCGGGGCCGGGACGCCGACTACGACTCCTGGGCCTACGGCGGCGCCGCAGGCTGGTCCGCCCGCGACGTCCTGCCCTACCTCCAGCGCGTCGAGAACCAGAAGGACGGCACCAACCCCACCGCCGGCCTCGACGGCCCCATCAACGTCGTCAACGCCGGAGACGAGGGCAACCCCGTCTCCCAGTCCTTCGTCGACGGCTGCGTCGAACTCGGCTACCCCCAGGTCGCCGACGTCAACGTCGACTACTTCGGCGTCGGCTGGCACCACCTCGACATCACCCCCGACGGCAAGCGCGGCGGCGTCCGCGCCGGCTACTACGAACCCGCCAGGGACCGCGCCAACCTCACCGTCCGCGCCGAGGCCACCGCCACCCGCCTGCTCTTCGAGGGCACCCGCTGCGTCGGCGTCGAATACGTCCACGAGGGCACCCTCACGACCGTCCGCGCCGACCGCGAGGTCGTCCTCAGCTCCGGCGCCATCGAGTCCCCGAAGCTGCTCCTGCTCTCCGGCGTCGGCGACCCCGAGCAGCTCGCCGAGTTCGGCATCGACGTCGTCGCCGACCTCCCCGGCGTGGGCGAGAACTACCAGAACCACCCGCTCGTCATCGGCCCCACCGGCTACATGGACAAGCCCGGCCCCACCGAGGGCGTCATCAACGAACCCGTCCTCTTCTGGGGCTCCGAGCCCGGCCTCCTCGCCCCCGACCTGGAGCTGTGGTTCCTGCCCCGCGCCCCCTGGGGCGAGAAGCTCATTGAGAAGCTCGTCGAGTGGAAGGCCACCGGCAGCGTCTCCTCGGTCCACGAACAGGACCACGTCGACCCGCACCTCGTCATCATGCTGCCGGCCGTCGTCCGCCCGCTCTCCCGCGGCTGGATCAAGCTCCGCAGCGCCGACCCGCTCGCCCGCCCCCGCGTGAACCCCAACTTCTACGCCGAGCGCGCCGACCTCGTCCGGGCCACCGACTGCACCGAGATCGCCCGCGAGGTCTTCCGCACCAAGGCGTTCACCAGCCGATGGGGCGTCAAGGAGGTCGCCCCGGGCCCCGACGTGCGCACCCGGGCCGAGCTGGAGACCTGGGTCTCCCGCAACACCGGCTCGTACCACCACTACTCCGGCACCTGCAAGATGGGCATCGACGAGCTGTCCGTCGTCGACTCCCGGCTGCGCGTCCACGGCATCCAGGGCCTGCGGGTCGCCGACACCTCGATCATGCCGACGATCGTCTCGGCCCACACCCACACCACCGCCGTCATGATCGGCGAGCGCGCCGCCGACTTCATCAAGAACGACCTCGCCGCCGCCTGACCCGCCCCGCGCCCCACCGCCCCACCGAAGGCCCCCGCCGCACCTGCACCCGCAGGCCGACGGGGGCCTTCACGCATGCCGTTCCCGTTCCGTACCCGTACCCGTACCCGTACCCGTACGGGCCCCGTACGCCCCCGCCCCGGGACGCGGAGAGCCGCGCCCCGGGGCCGGGCCGGGGGAGCCGCCGGAACGCGTCAGGAGCCGAGCACCCGCGCGTACACCCCGGCGATCCGCTCCGCCGCCCGGTCCCAGCCGAACTCCCGCTCCGCCCGCAGCCGCCCGGCCGCCCCCAGCTCCCGCGCCAGCGCCGGATCCCCGAGGAGCCGGTTCACCGCCGCCGCCAGGTCCGCCGCGAACCGCCGCTCGTCCAGCGGCGTCCCCGTACCGTCCGCCCGCTGCTCCACCGGCACCAGCAGCCCCGTCCCGCCGTCCACCACGACCTCCGGGATCCCGCCCGTCGCCGTCGCCACCACCGGCGTACCGCAGGCCATCGCCTCCAGGTTCACGATCCCCATCGGCTCGTACAGCGACGGGCAGACGAACACCGACGCGTGCGTGAGCAACTGCCGCAACGACACCGGATCCAGCATCCCGTCGATCCGCACCACCCCCTTGCGCACCGCGCTCAGCTCGTCGACGAGCGCCGCCGTCTCCGCCGCGATCTCCGGCGTGTCCGGTTGCCCGCAGCACAGCACCAGCTGCGCCTCCGGATCCAGGTCGAAGGCCGCCCTCAGCAGCTGGGGGAGACCCTTCTGCCGGGTCACCCGCCCCACGAAGAGCACGATCGGCCGGTCCGGGTCCACGCCGTACCGCTCCAGCGCCGCCGTCCCGCGGTCCGGCCGCTGCACCGCCGTGTCGATGCCGTTGTGCACCACGTGCACCCGCTCCGGATCGACCTCCGGATAGACCCGCAGGATGTCCTCCCGCATGCCCCGCGACACCGCCACCACCGCGTCCGCCCGCTCCACGGCGACCCGCTCCACCAGCGACGACAGGGCGTACCCGCCACCGAGCTGCTCCGCCTTCCACGGCCGCAGCGGCTCCAGGCTGTGCATCGTCACCACGTGCGGCACCCCGTGCAGCACCTGCGACAGAAAGCCGGCGGCGTTCGCGTACCAGGTGTGGCTGTGCACCAGCTCCGTCCCGGCCGCCGCCGCCACCATCCCGAGGTTCGCGCCGAGCACCCGCAGCGCCGCGTTCGCGCCGTCGGCGAGGTGCGGCTCCGCGTGCGCCAGCACCCCGTCGCCCTCCCGGGGACCGCCGAAGCAGTGCACCCGCAGGTCGACATGGCGCGGCAGCACCCGCGACAGCTCGGCGACGTGCACCCCGGCCCCGCCGTAGACCTCCGGCGGATACTCCCGGGTGAGGAGATCCACGCGCGGACGCCCTGACCCACCGCCCGCCGGCGCGGCGACCGGCCCTGCGGACGGGTCGGGGACCGGCCCCGCGGACGGGGCGGCGGACGGGGCGGAGATCGGCTGCGAGTTCATGCGTACTTCCTGACATCGGCGCCCTGGCGGGCGGGTTCCGCGCAGCCCTCGCTCCCCCCTCCCGGACGGGGAAGCGGGGACGGAAGGACGCACGGAGCGGCTGACGAGGCGATTCGGGGGCGTACGGCGGCGGTTCCCGGCCTCCCGGATCCGGCCGCGGACACCTCCCTCCCCGTCACCGTACCGAGCCGGCAGGCCCGTTCCGGGGTGTCCGGCGCCGGATGCGCGCCCCGCGCACGCCCGCCTCGTACGTTGGAACCATGGACTGGCTGACCAAGCTCCCCGTCATCGGCCCCTGGGCCGCCCGACTGATGACGACACGCGCCTGGCGCTCCTACGAGCGGCTGGACGAGGTGCACTGGAGCCGCCTCGCGGCCGCCATCACCTTCCTCTCCTTCCTCGCCCTCTTCCCGCTGATCACGGTCGCCGCCGCGATCGGCGCCGCGCTCCTCACCGACGAGCAGCTCGACCGGATCGAGGAGAAGCTCTCCGAACAGGTCCCCGGCATCTCCGACCAGCTCGACATCGGCAGCCTCGTCGCCAACGCCGGCACCGTCGGACTCGTCGCCGGCGCCCTGCTGCTCTTCACCGGCATCGGCTGGGTCGGCTCGATGCGGGACTGCCTGCGGGCGGTCTGGGGCCTCGACGACGCCGACGAGGGCAACCCGGTGCTCCGCAAGGGCAAGGACGCCGTCGTCCTCGTCGGGCTCGGCGGCGTCGCCCTCTGCTCGCTCGCCGCCTCCTGGCTCGGCTCCACGGCCGTCGGCTGGAGCGCCGACCGGCTCGGCATCTCCGGCGGCGGCGCGGGCGGCGTGGTGCTCCAGTTCGCCGCCGTCCTCGTGGCGATGGCCGCCGACTTCCTGATCCTGCTCTACGTCCTGAAACTGCTGCCCGACGTCGACCCGCCGCGCCGCCGGCTCGTGGTCGCCGCCCTGATCGGCGCGGCCGGCTTCGAACTCCTCAAACTGCTGCTCGGCGGCTACATGCGGGAGGTCGCGGCGAAGTCCATGTACGGGGCCTTCGGCGTGCCGGTGGCCCTGCTCCTCTGGATCAACTTCACCGCGAAACTCCTCCTCTTCTGCTCCGCGTGGACGGCCGTGGACTCTAAGGATTCACATCCGGATCCGGATCGGCGGTCCGAGACCGAGACCGAGACCGAGAACGGGACCCGGACCGGGACCGAGAAGGCGACGGGGACTGGGACCGCGACTGGGACCGGGACCGGGAGCGAGTCCCCGTCGCCGGCCAGCGGCGGTTGACCAGGAAGACCGCGGCCGCGAGCAGCAGCAGCACCCCGCCCGCGACGGCCAGCGCGATCCCGACCCCGCCCGAACCCCCCTCGGAGGCGGCGGCGACGGCGGGACCGCTCGACCCCGCCTGATCCTTGCCCGGCGCCGGCGCGCCCCCCGACTCCGTACCGCCCGAGGGCCGCGCCACCGGGACCGCGTTCCGCGGCGGCACCAGCTCACCCACCGGCGTCACCTTCCCGGAGGCCGCGAAGCCCCAGTCGAGCAGGCGCGCGGCCTCCTTGTAGACGGCGTGCTGCTCCTTCGACGAGGGGTTCATCACCGTCACCAGCAGCACCCGCCCGTTCCGCTCGGCGACCCCGGTGAAGGTGGCGCCCGCGTGCGTGGTGTTGCCGTTCTTCACCCCGGCGATGCCCTGGTACGGGGCGATGCCGAAGTCACCGGTCAGCAGCCGGTTGGTGTTCTGGATCTCGAAGGTCTCGCGCTTCTTGCCCGGCTTCGCCTCGCCGGGGAAGGCCGCGCGCGGGGTCGCCGCGTACTCCCGGAAGTCCGCCTTCTGCATGCCGCTGCGGGCGATCAGTGTCAGGTCGTACGCGGACGAGACCTGCCCCGGGGCGTCGTAGCCGTCCGGCGTCTTCACGTGCGTGTCGAGGGCCTGGAGCTCGCTCGCACGCGCGTTCATCTCGGCGACGGTCTTGTTGAGGCCCTGGTTCATCCGGGTCAGCACGTGCACCGCGTCGTTCCCGGACCGCAGGAAGACCCCGAGCCACAGGTCCCGGACCGTGTAGCTCTGCTTCTCCTTTATCCCGACGAGGCTCGACCCCTCGCCGATCCCGGCCAGGTCCGCGCCGGTCACCAGATGGACCCGCTTCTTGTCCGAGAACTTCGGCAGCAGGGTGTCCGCGAAGAGCATCTTCAGCGTGGAGGCGGGGGCGAGCCGCCAGTGCGCGTTGTGCGAGGCGAGCACCGCGCCGCTCTCCGCGTCCGCGACGATCCACGACCGCGCCGACAGCTCCTTCGGCAGCACCGGCGCCCCGGCCCCCAGCTTCACCTGCGTCCCCGGCACCCCCAGCAGCACCCCGCCGACCGTCGACATGTTCTGCGGCGGCTTCGGCTGCTCGACCTTCTTCTCCGGCGTCTTCGCCGTGGCCCCCGGCCTCACCGGTTCGTCGGCGCGCGCGGGCCCGGCCCCCAGCGCGATCGGCAGCAACAGGGCGGCGGTGACCGCACCAGCGATCCTCTTCGAAGCAGACACGCTCGAGAACGTACATGCCCGCCCCACCGATCCGAACCCCACGCCCCCCTCCACCCCACCCCATCCACCCGGACGCGGCCCCCACAGGGCCCGCGGCGATACTGAGCCCATGAAGCTCAGCCGCCGCGTCTCCTGGTTCCTGCTCGCCTTCGGGGTCTGGAGCTGGTTCATCTGGGTCACTTTCGTCAAGAATCTATGGAACGACGGGAGCGGGCTCGCCTTCGACGACGCCGGAGACCCGACGGCCTACTTCTGGGTCCATCTGCTGCTCGCCGTGACGTCCTTCGTTCTGGGGACGGTGATCGGCGTGATCGGGTTGCGCGGACTGCGCGCCTCCCGCCGCTCCACCGACTGACGACCGGCCACCGACGACCGGCGACCGAACACCGGCGACCGACACAAGTGAGGTTCCAGGCGTGATCGCCTTTCTGCCCTTTCTGGCCTTGGTGCTCTTGCTGCTCGGCGGGGTTCATTGGTACGTGTGGCGCCGGCTGGTTCGTGATGTGACCGCGGCCGGTGGGGTGGCGCGGCGGGTCGGGACTGTGGCGGTGGTCGTGCTGCCGGTGCTGTCGATCGCGGCGCTGGTCTCCGGGCGGGCCGGTGCGCCGTTCCTGTTCCAGCAGGTCGTGGCCTGGCCCGGGTTCCTGTGGCTCGCCCTGCTGCTGTACGTGGTGCTCGCGCTGGTCGTCGGGGAGGCCGTGCGGCCGCTGCTGCTGCGGTGGCTCGCCCGGCGGGCCGCCGTCGCGCCGGCCGTCGCGCCCGTTCCCGTACCGGCGCCCGCGCCCGTTCCCGTACCGGAGCTGACTCGGGAACCCGAGGCGCCGGAGGTGCCACAGGCCGAGGCGTCCGACGCGCCGGTCGTCTCCGACGTGTCGCGGCGGCTCTTCGTGTCGCGGGTCGTCGGTGGGGCCGCGGCCGCCGCTGCCGTGGGGACCGTGGGGAACGGGGCGTACGGGGTGCTGCGGGGGCCGAAGGTGAAGCGGGTGACCGTGCCGCTGGCCAAGCTGCCGCGGGCCGCGCACGGGTACCGGATCGCCGTCGTGTCCGACATCCACCTCGGGCCGATCCTCGGGCGCGCCCACTCGCAGCGGATCGTCGACGCGATCAACGCCACCCAGCCCGACCTGATCGCCGTCGTCGGCGACCTCGTCGACGGCACCGTGGAGAACCTCGGGCCCGCCGCCGAGCCGCTGGCGCGGCTGCGCGCCCGGCACGGCTCCTTCTTCGTCACCGGCAACCACGAGTACTTCTCCGGCGCCGACGCCTGGGTCGACCACGTCCGCGAGCTCGGCATGCGCCCGCTGCGCAACGAGCGCCTGGAGATCGCCGCCGGCTTCGACCTCGCCGGCGTGGACGACGTGGCCGGCGAGAGCGAGGGGCAGGGGCCGGACTTCGCCCGCGCGCTCGGCGACCGCGACCGCTCCCGCGCGGCCGTCCTCCTCGCCCACCAGCCGGTCGTCATCGAGGACGCCGTCGCGCACGGCGTCGACCTCCAGCTCTCCGGACACACCCACGGCGGCCAGCTCTGGCCCGGCAACTTCCTCGCCGAACTCGCCAACCCGACCGTGGCCGGACTGGAGCGGTACGGCGACACCCAGCTGTACGTCTCGCGGGGCGCGGGCGCGTGGGGACCGCCGGTCCGGGTCGGCGCGCCCTCCGACATCACCCTCGTCCAACTCGCCTCGAAACAGGCGTAATCGGAGAATGTCACTCGCTGCGCCGGGGTCGATACGTGCTGCTCATCGACTTAAATTCGCATTTCCCGGACATATGCATGCCATGTGAAGGTTTCCTCTTCCCCGTGTGAAACCCGTGTGATTGGGTGGCGCAAACGCGACGATTCGGGGGACGTCGCTCTTGGGGTTTTTGCACGAAAAAAGGAAGCACGGCAATGCGGTCGACGGTCCGACTCCGGATCCTCATCACTTGTGGAGTACTGGTGGCCGCGGGGGTGGGGGGCTGGCAACTCCTGCCCTCCGACGAGGGCCGTACCGACCCCGTCCCCGTGGGCACCACCGACGAGGTCACCTCGCTCGACCCGGCCGGTGCCTACGACGCCGGCTCCTGGGCGATCTACAGCAACGTCTACCAGTCGCTGCTGACCTTCAAGCCGGGCTTCACCACCCCGAGCCCGGACGCCGCCGAGAGCTGCAAGTTCGTGGGCGACAAGCTCACCACGTACCAGTGCACGCTCCGCGGCGACCTCGCCTTCCCCAGCGGGCGCAAGGTGGTGGCCGAGGACGTCAAGTACTCCTTCGACCGGATGCTGAAGATCAAGGCCGAGGTCGGACCCGCCCCGCTCTTCCCCACCCTGAAGAACGTGACGGCCGACGGCCTCACCGTCACCTTCCACCTCAGCGGCCGGGACGCCACCTTCCCGCTGAAGCTGGCCACCGGCGCCGGCTCGATCGTCGACCGCGAGCGCTACCCGGCCGACGCGCTGCGCCAGGACAACGGCGTCGACGGCACCGGCCCGTACCTCCTCAAGGAGTACAAGCCGGGCCAGAGCGCCCTGCTGGAGCCGAACCCGAAGTACCGCGGCGCGCTCGCCAAGACGGGCCGGCCGGTCCTCGTGAAGTACTACAAGCAGTCCGAGGACCTGGCGAACGCCTGGAAGTCCAAGGACGTCCAGGTGACGCACCGGCAGCTCCCGCCGTCCTTCGTGGAGAACCTGGACACCAACGGCGGCACGCGCCTCACCGAGGCGGAGAGCGCCGAGATCCGCAACATCATCTTCAACACCCGGGCCGACTCGCCGATGGGGTCCAAGGCGGTACGCCAGGCGATCGCGGCGGTCCTCGACCGCCCGGCCATCACCACCGGCGCCTACAAGGGCACGGTCGAGCCGCTGTACTCGCTGATCCCGCAGGGCTTCGTCGGCCACAGCACGGCCTTCTACGACCGCTACCCGGCGCCGGACCAGGCGAAGGCGAAGAAGCTGCTGGAGGACGCGGGCGTGGAGACGCCGGTCGCGTTCACCTTCGGCTACCGCCAGGACGCCACGTACAAGGCCGAGACCGCGCAGATCAAGAAGCAGCTGGAGGAGACCGGGCTCTTCGAGGTGAAGGTCGTGGAGGCCGACTGGCAGACCTTCCAGAAGGGCTACACCAGCGGCGCCTACGACGCGTACACCGTCGGCTGGCTCCCCGACTTCCCCGACTCGGACAGCTTCACGGCCCCGCTCGTCGGCACCGGGAACACCCTGGACAACGGCTACTCCAGCAAGACCGTCGACAAGCTGATCACCGACACCCAGCAGTACAGCGACCGCTCCCGGACCACCCGCGACTTCAAGGCGATCCAGGACGAGGTCGCCAAGGACGTGCCGCTGGTCCCGCTCTGGCAGAAGAAGGACTACGTCCTCGCCACCGAGGGTGTCGGCGGCTCGCAGAACCTCTCGGACGGCACCGGCATCTGGCGCCTGTGGGAGCTCTCCTGGATCTGAGCCGCCGAGGCGCGCTCAGTCCTGCTTCGGGGCGGTCCTGCGGGGCCGCCCCGAAGCCGCCATGCCGGCGGCCGTCGGCATGAAGTCCGCGAGCAGCTCGTGGGTCTCCTTGACCAGCGGGCGCAGGATGCGGAAGCGGGAGAGCGAGATCGCCCGCGCGGTGACGGGCGACAGCCGCTCCACCAGGCGGCGGCTGTTGGCGGCGCCCTCGGAGCGGTCGTACACCCAGAACAGCACCAGGCCCATCTGCTGGAGCCAGAGCAACTGCGGCAGCGCCTCGGAGAGTTCGGGGTCGATCTTCACCGAGGCGCCGGAGATCACCCGGCGGTGGACCTCGATCGCCGCCTCGCGCGGGCCCTCCGACTCGGGGGAGAACGGCGAGAGCGGGCTGTCCGGGTCGGCCGCGTTCTTGAAGAACTGGGCCGCGAACTCGTGGTACGGCTCCGCGATGTCGAGCCAGGCGAGCAGGACGCCCCTGATGCGGGCGACGAGTTCCTTCTCGCCGCCCTCCAGGACGGGCCGGACCGCCGCCTGGTGCTCCTCGGCGATGCGGTCGTAGAAGCCCTGGACCAGGTGCTCCTTGGACGCGAAGTAGTAGTAGGCGTTCCCGACCGAGACCCCGGCCTCCTGGGCGATGGCCCGCATGGTGGTCTTGTCGTACCCCCGCTCCCGGAAGAGCCGCAGCGCGGTCTCCAGGATGAGCGTCCGGGTCTGCTCGCTCTTCGGGGCCTTCGAAGCCTCGGAGGTCTTCGGAGCGGCCGGGGCCTTCTTCTCTTCCTTCGCGTCCTTCACGGAGCCGAGCCTAGCCGGGCGGACCGGGCACTTCGCAGTGCCCGTCCCCGCAGGGTCCGTCCCCTGCGCCGGGGCCCTTGAGCGCCTCCCGCCAGCGCGCGGCGGCGAGGACGGCCGCGCGGGCGAAGGGCTGTCCGGCGGGGGTGGCGAGCCAGTGGGCCCTGGGCCGGTGCTCGGCCAGCGCCCAGAGGCAGACGATCCAGGCGGCCGAGGCCGTGTAGACCTGGCCCCGGTCCCCGATCACGGTGATCTCCCGCAGCGTGGAGGCGTGGTCGAGGTCCGGGTAGAGGTCCCGTGCCCGCTGCGAGCCGGCCGGGACGAGGTCGAGCGGTACGAGCTGCCGCTGGCGCAGCAGCCAGTGCCTGAGGTGCACGCAGAGCGGGCAGTCGGCGTCGTACAGCACGGTCAGACGTCCGACGGGGGTGCCCTGACGGGAGGCGGGGGTCGTCATCGTCGGCCGGCCGGGTCAGGACTGCGGGGCGGGCGGGGCCCAGGGGCCGTTCTTGGGGCCGGTGGTCCAGCCCTGCGGGGCGACCGGCGGGACCTGCTCGCGCTCCATGGCGCCCCGGCGGCGGATCTTGTTGAGGACGTAGACGTTGCCGAGGTGCATCACGCCCAGGACGAGCAGGACGACGCCGAGCTTGACGGAGAGGGCCTCGAAGAGCTCCCGGGCGTCGAGGACGGTCGCGTCCTGGCGCAGGTAGAGGGCGACGAAGCCGAAGTTGACGAGGTAGAAGCCGACCACCAGGAGGTGGTTGACGGCCTCCGCGAGCTTCTCGTTCCCGTGCAGCACGTCGGCGAGGAAGATCCTTCCGTTACGGCTGAGGGTGCGGGCGACCCAGATGGTGAGGGCCACGCTGATCAGCAGGTAGGCGATGTACGCGACGACAGTGAGGTCCATGCCCCACGCTCCCTTGAACGCGTTCAAATGCTGGCAGTCATGACTGTAGACCCCTTCTTGAACGTGTTCAAGTCGCGGGTGGAGGAGTGATGGGAAGGCGGTGGGAAAGGTGTGGCCCGTGATGTCAGGGGCGTCTACAGTCACGCGGGTGACGCTCTCTCATGACACGGCCGGCACCGGCCCCCAGACCGTCGTCCTGCTGCACTCCGGGGTCTGCGACCGCCGGATGTGGGACGGGCAGTTCCAGGCCCTCGCCGACGCCGGACACCGGGTCGTCCGCTGCGACCTCCGCGGCTTCGGCGAGACCCCCGCCGACGCACCGCACCTGCACGCCGACGACGTCCGCGACCTCCTCGACCACCTCGGCGCCGAGCGGGCCGTGCTCGTCGGCTCCTCCTTCGGCGGCGAGGTCGCCCTGGAGTTCGCCGTCCGCCACCCCGGCCGCACCGCCGCGCTCGCGCTGCTCTGCGCCGCCGCCCCCGTCGAGCACGAGGAGGGACCCGAACTCACCGCCTTCTGCGAGCGGGAGGACGCCCTCCTCGAAGCCGGTGACGTGGAGGGGGCCACCGCCCTCAACGTCGAGCTGTGGCTCGGCCCTGGCGCCGGCCCCGAGGCCCGCGCCCTCGTCCACACCATGCAGCGCCGCGCCTTCGAGCTCCAGCTCGACGTCCCCGAGGAGCACGAGGCCCGGTCGGCCGGCGTCACCGAGGACGACCTCGCGACGATCGGCGTGCCCGCCCTCGTCGTCACCGGCGCCCACGACCTCCCCGACTTCCGCGCCATCGGCGAGAAGACGGCCGCCCTCCTCCCGGAGGCCCGCCACGTCGAGCTCGACTGGGCCGGTCACCTGCCGTCCCTGGAGCGCCCCGAGGAGACCCTCCGCCTCCTCCTCGACCACCTCGCCGGGCTCAGCGCCCCCGCCGCAGCTGCGCGGTGATCGACGGGTCGGTGATCCGGTCGTCGGCGGCCAGCAGGAACGCCTTCGACAGGATCACCGACAGCATCCCGCCGTCCTCCTCGAACGGCAGGAACACCTTCCCCGCCGCCCGCCCGGCCTCCCGCGCCCGGTCCACCACCACGCACAGATACGCGTCCGAGGGCTCCATCAGCACGTTCCCCGAACCCAGGTGGATCCGGTACGCCCCCAGCTCCCCCCGCACCCGCAGGAACCGGTCCGTCAGCTCCACCCGGTCCGCGAGCCGGGTCCGCGGCAGCAGCCGCGCCAGCGTCTCCCGCCGCACCCGCGCCCCCGCCGTCAGCTCCCCGAAGCCCCAGCTCCGCCAGTAGTCGCCGTAGGCCCGGTCCGCGCCCCGGTCCCGCCACTCCGGGTCCGCCCCGACCGACGCCACCCCCACGAACAGGTCCACGTCCCGCAGCGCCTCCGACAGCACCAGCGCCGGCACCTCCTCCAGCGGCGCCTCCTCCCAGGCGCGCGGCCCCGCGGACCCCGCCCGCCGCTCGAACCGCACCTGGTCCGTCGCGCACAGCAGCGCGAGCCCGTCCGAGTACGCCCCCTGGTCGACGAGGTCGACGAAGAAGCGGGCCCGCCACCGCGTCCCCTCCGCCGCAGGCAGCTCGCCCGGCGCGGGCAGCTCCTTCACCAGCTCGGAGGAGTCCCCCTCGGAGAAGTGCCCCAGGTGCCGCCCCGCCCAGCCCCGGCCCGTCATCAGCGCCCGCGCCTGCCCGTACCGCAGCACGTGGCCCGCGAAGCGGTTCGAGTACGACGCTGTCTCCCGCTCCGCCGGCGTCAGCGGGTACACCTCCCGGAACACCTGCTTGAACGGCTGCCGCACCTCCCGGTCGAGCAGCGCCGCCCGCCACCCGGCGACCTCCTCGTCCCCGGCCCGCAGCGGATGCCACAGCCGCAGCCAGTCGCCCGCCCCGACCGGCCGCGCGGTGCCGTCCGCCCCGGCCAGCACCCACCCGCCCCCCGACCGCTCCGGCAGCCCGGCGACCCAGCCCCCGAGGTCGCCCCCCGCCTCCCACACCAGCGCCCGCGCCACCGCCCCCGTCACCGCATGGTCCACGTAGTACCGCTGCCAGTCCTCCGCCGGCCAGCTCGTGCCCGCCGCCAGGTGCTCCTCCAGGCGGGCCCGCTCCTCCGACAGCAGCGCCGACAGCGCCCGCAGCCCGGCTCGCACATCCTTCAGCTCCTCGGCGCGCGCCTCCCGCACCTCCTTCGGCGCGGTCTTCAGGAGCCTCCCCTCCGGGCCCCTGAAGGAGAGCAGCGCCGTGCCCGGCTCCCGTACCGCCAGCTCCGCCGTGTACGCCCCCAGGGGGGTCTCCCGCACCCCGCGCCCGTCGAGCCCGAGCTCCGGGACCGCCCGCTCCCGCAGCATCGACGCGGTGATCCCGGCCCGCGCGGAGACCGCCTCCCGGGCGCGCGCGATCCCCTTCACCACCGTCCGGTTGACCACCCGTCTCGGCAGTCGTCCCAGCTCCGCGACGGCCTCCCCGGCCCGCTCGGCCGGGCACTCCCCGAGGACCGCGACGGCCGTCGTGGCGAGCGGCTGGCTCCGGCACATCCCCCCGGACCCGCCGAGCCCCGTCCCCGCGTTCAGCGCCACGGCCCCCACCAGCGGCACCGCCCACTCCTCCCCGACGCCGAGCGCGGCCCACAACAGGCCGCGGACCAAGGAGGTGTTGCCCTCCCCGGCGAGCGAGGCGAGCCCCATCCCGAACGGGTTCAGGTCGTGCACCCGGTGCTCGGGCTGTGCGGCGATCCCCTCCAGCAGCCGCCGCACCACCTCCGCACCCCGCTCGGCCCCGGCCAGCAGCTCCGCCGCCCGCTTCCGCCAGGCCCGGGTGGCCCGCGGCCTGTCGAGCAGCGCGCAGTGCCCGAGGAACGCGGCGACGCCCGCACCCGACAGCAGTTCCCCGTGGGCCGCGCGCATCGCGGGACCGTAGTCGTCGAGCGCGTCGAGCAGGTGCCGGGGGAGCCGGCCGTCGACGACGGGCGCCTCGCGGGCCAGCAGCGCGTCGATCCTGCGCCGGATGCCCTGGTACCCCTCGCCGTTCCCGTACCACCGGTAGGACTCGCCCAGGTGACGGAGCGTCCGCAGTCTCGGCCGGTCGTACTCCTCCACCTGCTCGGCCACCGCGACGGCGATCGGCACCACGACCAGGAACGCCTCGCGCAGCTCGTGCGGGCAGAACTCCGCGTCCCGGCCGAGGAGCCGCGCGAGCATCCGGTCGGACTCGGCGGCCGACCAGCCGAGACGCTGCCCGGCCAGGTGGGCGAGACCGAGCTCCGCCGTCCCCCGGTGCGCCCCGTGACGCTGGAGCGCGAAGGCCGCCGCACGCCGTCCCGCCGCGTCGAGCGCGTCCAGGAACTCCACGAGCGCCCCCGCCCGTCCGGCCCGCTCGCGGTCCACCGCCTCGTCCAGCCCGCTCACCGGGCCCGTGATCCCCACCATGCCGACCACGGTAGGACCCGCCACTGACAACGGGCTCAGCGCACCCGCCGCACCCCCGGCACCAGCGCCGTCGCCAGGCAGCAGCCGCCGACCAGGACGGCCGCCGCGACCAGCGGGACGCCGGGGCCCCAGGCGTCGGCGGCGAGCGGGGCCAGCGTGTAGCCGACCGGCATCGCGGCGAGCGAGAGGAGCCAGTCGTACGAGACCACCCGGGCAAGGACCTGCTCCGGGACCGCGCGCTGGACGACCGTCTGCCAGACGGGGTTGAGGAAGCCGAGGCCGGCCTGCGCGAGCCCGTACGCGGCGATGACGGCCCAGGCGGGTGCCCCGGCGGCGAGCAGCGCCAGCGGCAGCGCGTACGTGGAGAGGGCGAGGTTGGCGAGGAGGACGGGCCGGGCGGGGCTCAGCCGGTCGGCGAGCAGCGAGCCGGCGAGCAGCCCCACCGCGCCGACCTGGAGCAGCAGCACCCAGGCGCCCGCCCCGCCGAGCCGGTCGAGGGCGATCGCCGGGCCGAGGGTCATCAGGACGGCTGCGGCTCCGTTCCAGGCGCTGTGGGCGACGAGGCTGGTCCAGTACCAGTCGCGGGACCTGACCTCCCGCCAGCCCTCGCGCAGGTCGGCGAGGAAGGACCGGCGGGGGATCGGCACCCGCTCGACCCGCAGGACGGCGAGGAGCGCGGCGCTGACCGCGAAGGAGGCGGCGTCCAGGACGAAGGCCCAGCCGGGGCCGACGGTGAGGACGAGCGCGCCGGCCAGCGCGGGCCCGCCCACGCGCGTGGCGCTGTGCGCGATGCCCATGGCGGCGTTGGCCCGCAGGAGCGCCTCGGGGGCGACCGTCCCGCGCACCAGGGGCGAGCTGGTCGGCATGGCGAAGGCGCCGGCCGCGCCGCCGACGGCCGAGGCGGCGGCGATGAGCCAGAGGGTGGGGCTGCCGCTCAGGAGCTGGGCCCCGACGAGGAGCTGGGTGGCGCACCGGGCGAGGTCGGTGGCGAGGGCGATGGCGCGGGCGTCGAACCGGTCGGCGAGCACTCCGCCGACCGGCAGGAGCAGCAGCTTCGGCACCATCGCGCACGCGAGCACGAGCGCGAGCGCGCCCGTGGAGCCGGTGGCCTCCAGGACGGCGAGGGCGAGCGCGGCGGGCACGACGGCGTCTCCGGTGAGGGAGAGCAGCCGCCCGGCGAAGAGCAGCCGGAAGGGGCGGGTGCGCAGGGGGTGGCGGACGGCGGGGGGCGACGCGGTGGCGGCGGACGGCATGCGCGCAGAGTATTTCGGTACCTAATGATTTGGCAACGAAATATTAGGCAACGAAGTATCACTGCCCGGACAGGCCGGACCCCCGCACGTACGATCCCCCCATGAACAAGCCGGACCCCCTGGCACCCCAGGAGCAGGACTGGACCGACGGGCACGTGGCCCGCTGGCAGCCCGTCCTGCCCGAACTCGACCCCGTCGTCGAAGGCGCGGTCACCCGGATGAAGAAGCTCTCCGTCTACCTCCGCCGGGTCCGCGAGCAGTCCCTCGTCGACTTCGACCTCGAACGCCACGAGTTCGACACCCTGCACAAACTGGCCGGCCGCGGCGGCTCCGCCGCCCCCTCCGAGCTGGCCCAGGACCTCGACCTGGCCCCCGCCTCGGTCACCGGCCGCCTCGACGCCCTGGAGAAGCGCGGCCTCGTCCGGCGTACCCCCTCCACCACCGACCGCCGCCGCGTCGTCGTCGAACTCACCGGCGCCGGGCGCACCACCTGGCTCGGCGCCATGGACGTCCTCGGCCACGAGGAGGAGCGCCTCCTCGGCGTCCTCAGCCCCGCCGAGCGCGCCACCCTCAACGACCTCCTCCGCCGCGTCATGCTCGCCGCCGAGGCGGACCCGGCCGCCCCGCACTGGCACGGCTGACCGCCCGACCACCTCACCGCCCGACCGCCTGACCGACTGTCAGTGCCGGTGCCTACGCTCGTCGGCATGGGAACAGTCACCTTCGTCGACGAGACCACCCTCGGCGCCCGGACCGCCTCCGCGCCCCTCGCCGTGCCCGAGGAGCGGCTGCCGCTGCGCGAGCTGATAGCCCGCCGGGTCGCCCTGGAGACCGGCCCGGAGGGGTACGAGGCCGGGCTCGCCCGCGCCCTGGACGCCTTCGCCCGCAACGGCTTCCTGGTCCTCGTCGGCGACCGCCAGATCGAGGACCCGGACGAGACGGTCACCCTCGGCCCCGCCACCGAGGTCGTCTTCCTGAAGCTGGTCCCCCTGGTCGGCGGCTGACGCCTCCCGGGCCCCGCACACGCGGAAGACCCCGCCTCCCGGAGGGAGACGGGGCCTTCGCATCACGCGGAGGAGGTCAGAAGCGACGCGTGATCAGCGCGCGCTTCACTTCCTGGATCGCCTTGGTGATCTCGATGCCACGCGGGCAGGCGTCCGTGCAGTTGAACGTCGTGCGGCAGCGCCACACGCCGTCCTTGTCGTTCAGGATCTCCAGGCGCTGCTCACCGGCCTCGTCGCGCGAGTCGAAGATGAAGCGGTGCGCGTTGACGATCGCGGCCGGACCGAAGTACTGGCCGTCGTTCCAGAAGACCGGGCAGGACGACGTGCACGCGGCGCACAGGATGCACTTGGTGGTGTCGTCGAAGCGCTCGCGGTCCTCGGCGGACTGCCGGCGCTCGCGGGTCGGCTCGTTCCCCTTGGTGACGAGGAACGGCATGACGTCGCGGTACGCCTGGAAGAAGGGCTCCATGTCGACCACGAGGTCCTTCATCACCGTGAGGCCCTTGATGGGCTCGACGGTGATCGGCTTCTCGGGGTTCAGGTCCTTGATCAGCGTCTTGCAGGCGAGCCTGTTCTTGCCGTTGATCCGCATCGCGTCCGAGCCGCAGATGCCGTGCGCGCAGGAGCGACGGAAGGTCAGCGTGCCGTCGATGTCCCACTTGATCTTGTGGAGACCGTCGAGCACGCGCTCCTTCGGGTCGATCGCGACCTGGAAGTCCTCCCAGACCACCGCGTCCGAGAGCTCGGGGTTGAAGCGGCGGATCCGGAACGTGACCGTGATGTACGGGGAGGCGGCGGACTCCGCCTCGACCTTTTCCAGAACGGGGGTGGCCATCAGTACTTACGCTCCATCGGCTGGTAGCGGGTCTGGACGACCGGCTTGTAGTCGAGACGCACGGTCTCGGAGCCGTCCTCGCCGACCTCGCGGTACGCCATCGTGTGGCGCATGAAGTTGACGTCGTCGCGGTTCGGGTAGTCCTCGCGGTAGTGACCGCCGCGGGACTCCTTGCGCGCCAGGGCCGAGACGGCCATGACCTCGGCCAGTTCGAGCAGGTTGCCCAGCTCGATGGCCTCCAGGAGGTCGGTGTTGAACCGCTTGCCCTTGTCCTGGATGGACACGTTCCTGTAGCGCTCGCGCAGCTCGGCGACCTTCTCGACGGCCGTCTTGATGGTCTGCTCCGTGCGGAACACCATCACGTTGGCGTCCATCGTCTCCTGGAGCTCGCGGCGCAGGTCGGCGACCCGCTCGCTGCCCGTGGAGTTGCGCAGGTTCTCGATCTGCGCGACGACCAGGGACTCCGGGTTCTCCGGCAGCTCGACGTAGTCGGCCTTGTGGGAGTACTCGGCGGCGGCGATGCCCGCGCGGCGCCCGAAGACGTTGATGTCGAGCAGCGAGTTGGTGCCGAGGCGGTTGGCGCCGTGCACCGACACGCAGGCGACCTCGCCGGCCGCGTACAGGCCCGGGACGACGGTGGTGTTGTCCGAGAGGACCTCACCCTCGACGTTGGTCGGGATGCCGCCCATGGCGTAGTGCGCGGTGGGCTGGATCGGGATCGGGTCCGTGTACGGCTCGATGCCGAGGTACGTACGGGCGAACTCGGTGATGTCCGGGAGCTTGGCGTCGAGCTGCTCCGGCGGGAGGTGCGTCAGGTCCAGGTAGACGTGGTCGCCCTCGGGACCGCAGCCGCGGCCCTCGCGGATCTCCGTGTAGATGGAGCGGGACACGACGTCACGGGACGCGAGGTCCTTCATGACCGGCGCGTACTTCTCCATGAAGCGCTCGCCGTCCTTGTTGCGGAGGATGCCGCCCTCACCGCGGGCGCCCTCCGTAAGGAGGATGCCCATGCGCCAGATGCCCGTCGGGTGGAACTGGAAGAACTCCATGTCCTCCAGGGGCAGGCCGCGGCGGTAGCAGGCGGCCTGGCCGTCACCGGTCAGGGTGTGGGCGTTCGACGTCACCTTGAAGAACTTGCCGGTGCCGCCGGAGGCGTAGATGACCGCCTTCGCCTGGAAGATGTGGATCTCGCCGGTGGCCAGCTCGTACGCGACGACGCCGGCGGACTTCTTGACGCCGTCGACCTCGGTGATCAGCTGGTCCAGGACGTAGAACTCGTTGAAGAACTCCACGCCCTCCTTGACGCAGTTCTGGTACAGCGTCTGGAGGATCATGTGGCCGGTGCGGTCCGCGGCGTAGCAGGACCGGCGGACCGGGGCCTCGCCGTGGTTGCGGGAGTGGCCGCCGAAGCGGCGCTGGTCGATGGTGCCGTCCGGGGTCCGGTTGAACGGCAGGCCCATCTTCTCCAGGTCGAGGACGGCGTCGATGGCCTCCTTCGCCAGGATCTCGGCGGCGTCCTGGTCGACCAGGTAGTCACCGCCCTTGACCGTGTCGAAGGTGTGCCACTCCCAGTTGTCCTCCTCCACGTTGGCCAGCGCGGCGGCCATGCCGCCCTGCGCGGCTCCCGTGTGGGAGCGGGTGGGGTAGAGCTTCGTCAGCACGGCGGTGCGGCTGCGCTTCGTCGCCTCGATGGCGGCGCGCATGCCGGCGCCGCCGGCGCCGACGATGACGGTGTCGTACTTGTGGATCTTCATTGGGTGGTTACCTCAGCCCCGTGCCTAGCGGATGTTCGGGTCGAAGGTGAAGATCACCAGCGTGCCCAGAAGGATGGTGAACACCGTGGCGGTGTACAGCAGGCCCTTGAGCCACAGGCGCGTGTTGGGGCGCTCCGCGTAGTCGTTGATGACGGTACGGAGGCCGTTGGCGCCGTGCAGCATGGCGAGCCACAGCATCAGCAGGTCCCAGACCTGCCAGAACGGGGACGCCCAGCGGCCGGCCACGAAGGCGAAGCCGATCTTGGAGACGCCGCCGTCCAGGAAGAGCTGGATCAGCAGGTGGCCGAGGACGAGGACCACGAGGACGACACCCGAGAGGCGCATGAAGAGCCATGCGGCCATCTCGAAGTTGCCGCGGGTCGACTTGGGCGTCTTGCCCGTGCGCTTGCGCGGCGCCTCGATGTAGGGGGCGGGGTTGTCCGCGTCGTAGGCAGCGCCCTCGACGGGACCGATCGCGGAAGTCGTGTCAGCGGACATGTCTGAGGTCAGCTCCCGAACAGTTCACGTGCGGCGTGGCCGAGGACGGGGTAGATCGACCCCGCCATCAGCACGACCCAGATGCCCACGACGGTCCAGAGCATCTGCTTCTGGTAGCGCGGGCCCTTGGACCAGAAGTCCACGGCGATGACCCGGAGGCCGTTGAGCGCGTGGAAGAGGATGGCGGCGACCAGGCCGTACTCCAGAAGAGCGACGATCGGCGTCTTGTAGGTCGCGACGACCTCGTCGTACGCCTCGGGGGAGACGCGGACGAGAGCGGTGTCCAGCACGTGTACGAACAGGAAGAAGAAGATGAGGACGCCGGTGACTCGATGAGCCACCCAGGACCACATTCCTTCCCGGCCGCGGTACAGCGTTCCAGCCGGCACGGAAAAACCCTCCGGGAGCGGGGATCAGGGGCCCGGCCGGCTTCTCTGTCGGTCTGGCCCGGCCGGGTACGGTCCACCGGCCCCGGTCATCGTAGCGACGACTTGTCGGTTCGCTCGCGCGGGGTCCGTCAGTGTGATCAAACAGGCACGGACGGGCTATCGTCCGAGGCGGATTCGGCCCATTCCGGGGAGAATCACAGGTCCGCGCGGCGGAACGTGAGTCCCTGGGAGAGCGTGAAGGCGAGCCGGGAGCGCGCCAGCCGGCGCAGCTCGTCGGCCGCGACGGCCCGCTCCTCGTCCGGTTCGTTGCCGAGACGTGACCGGATTCCGGCCAGGACGGCGTCCAGCCGCTCGCCCGGCCGCACCCCGTCCAGGCTGATGACGAACGCATGGCCGAAGCGGCTCTCGTACGCGGCGTGGGCGGCGCGCAGCGCGGTCCGGGCGGCCGGCGGCGCGTCCGGGTCCGGCGGCGCGGAGGATTCCGCGGCCAGTGCCTCGTCGAGGTCGTTTCCCGTCAGGTCGTACCCGGCCTCCTCGGCGGCGGCCAGCAGGGCGTCCACCGTGGGATAGGGCCGGTGGGCGGCGATCCGCTCGGCCCAGCGGGGGCTGTGGCAGCAGGAGAGCAGCAGTGCCACCGCCTCGGCGGGGGCCGCCGCGTTGAGCGGCAGCAGGCCGTGCGGGGCGCCGGGGGACTTCTGGGCGGGTATGGCAGGCGCGTCCGCCGGTCCCGGCTTGCGGCAGGGGGCGTGGGTGTCGCTGGTCAGCGTGGGCTCCGGGACGGCGGGACGAGTGGGGTGGGCGTGACGCAACGTTATCGACGGTACGGGGGAAGTGTCCGACGAGTGCGCGAATTTCACCCGGAAGGGAGAGTTTAGGAACGTGTGATGGACGTGAAGGTTCCGTTCCTCCGGGTGGGGATCCGCGCACGGACGATTGGCCGGTCCGTCCCCGGTGCGGGAGGATCGGAAAGATGCGGTACTCCCCACGAGGCGCCCTGCGGGGCCCGGCACTCCTGGCGGCCGCGGTGGCCCTGACCACCGTCGCGGCCTGCTCGAACGGGTCCCCGTCCGGTACGGCCTCCCCCTCCGCGGCACCCTCGGCCCCCTCGGCCCCGTCCGGTACGGGCACGGCCGCGGCCCCCGCCCCCGAGCCGACCACGGCGACCCCTTCCCCCTCGCCGACGCCCACCCGGACGTACCCGCTCTCCACCGCCCCCCGCACCGTCCCCGCCGTCCGCTCCCACGAGGCCGCCCGCGGCCCCGGCTGGAAGCCCGGACCCCGCGCGGGCGTCGTCCTCGGCGCGAACAGCGCGGGCCTCGCCGACGAGGCGCGGCTGATCGCCCAGGAGCTGGGCCTGCGCTACCGCGGCGAGGCCGCCCCGGTCACCGGCGACGTCGAGCTGGCGCTCGGCGCGAAGGGCGGCGCCCCCGAGTCGTACACGCTGACCGTGAAGGACGGCCGGGTCCGGATCGCCGGCCCCGACGAGGCGGGCGTCTTCTACGGCACCCGCACCCTCAAGCAGTCGGTGAAGGGCGCCGGGGCGATGCCCGAGGGCACCGTCACGGACCGGCCGGCCAAGCCGCAGCGCGGACTCAACGTCGACATCGCCCGCAAGCACTTCACCGCCGCCTGGCTGGAGGACCGCATCCGGGAGATGGGCGACCTCAAGCTCAACCAGCTGGGGCTGCACTTCTCCGACGACCAGGGCTTCCGGATCGAGTCGGACTCGCACCCCGAGGTCGTCTCGAAGCAGCACCTCACCAAGGCGGAGGTCCGCCGGATCCTCGCGCTCGCCGCGAGCCGGCACGTCACCGTCGTCCCCGAGATCGACTCGCCCGGACACCTCGGCGCGGTCATCGACGCCCACCCGGACCTCCAGCTGGTCAGCGTGAGCGGCCGCACCCCGCGCGGCGCGGTCGACATCTCCGACCCCGACTCGGCCCGGATCGTCGACGACCTGCTGCGCGAGTACACGGCCCTCTTCCCCGGCGCCTACTGGCACCTGGGCGCCGACGAGTACGTGGCCCTGATGGCGAAGGACCCCGAGGCCAGCTACCCGCAGCTCGCGAAGGCGGCGCGCGAGGCGTACGGGCCCTCCGGCCGCGTCCAGGACCTGGCCACCGACTGGCTCAACGACCGCGCCGCCACCGTCCGCCCCACCGGCAAGACCCTCAAGGCGTGGAACGACGGCTTCTTCGCGGGCGGCGTGGTGAGCGCGGCGAAGGACATCGAGGTCGAGTACTGGACCGGCAAGGAGTTCGGCGCCCGGCCCCCGCTCCCGTACCTCCAGGCGGGCCGCAAGCTGGTCAACCTCAACGACGAGTACCTCTACTACGTCCTCGGCGAGCCCAACCAGTTCACCTACCCGACCGGCCGCCGCATCTACGAGCAGTGGACCCCGCTCGTCCTGCGCGGCACCACCCCGGTCCCCGCCCGCTACGACGCCCAGATCCTCGGCGGCCGGCTCGCCGTCTGGTGCGACCTCTCCAACGCCCAGACCCAGGACCAGGTCGCCGCCGGCATCCGCCTCCCGCTCGAAGCCCTCTCCCAGAAGGTGTGGGACTCCCGCAAACCCACCCAGAGCTGGGCCGACTTCCGCGCCCTGGCGACGAAGGTACGCGGCTGAGCTGGGGTTTTCCCTGGACGGAACGGTTCCGCCTGGCATAGGTTCCGCCCCGGCCCCTTGGGGGAGGGGCCGTTCCGATCGCACACCGTTCCTGGGGGGAACCTTCATGCTGCGCAATCCCAACGGCCTGGCGTACGCCGTCATGACCCTGCTGGGCGTCGACGTCTTCCTCGACCTGCTGCTCGCCGGCGACGAGGTGTGGTCGCTCACCGACCCGTTGGCCGCCTACCGGGCGAGCACCTTCGCCGGCGTCGACCTCGCCCTGCTGGGCGTCGCGAGCGGCGGCGCCTACGTGGCGACCATCGTCCTCTTCATCATCTGGTTCCACCGGGTCCGGCTGAACGCCGAGGTCTGGGCCGGCGACCTCCAGAGCCGCAGGCCCGGCTGGGCCATCGGCGCGTGGTTCATCCCGATCGCCAACCTGTGGATCCCGCGGAACATCGCCGCGGACATCTGGCGGGGCAGCCGGCCGGACCCGTCCGCCGCCGACGGCGCGCGGGAGCTGACCCTGCTGAACTCCTGGTGGTCCTTCTGGGTCGCCGGAGCGGTGGTGGACCGGGTGGCGGCCCAGGCGTACAAGCGGGCCGAGACGCTGGACGAGTGGACCACCGCAGCGGGCTGGTCTCTGGCGGGCTACCTGCTCACCGTCGTCGCCGGCATCCTCGCCATCCTGTTCGTCCGCCGTCTGACCTCTATGCAGCACACCAAGGCCACTGGCATGATTCCGGCCGCCATGTGACGGAAAAGCGCCGGTCGGCGCGGAGGCGGCGGAGGCGACCATGACGGTGGAGACGGGCCGGAGTCTGCGGGACCTGATCGACGGGGCCGACGAGCGCGGCCTCGCCGCCGCCGGGCTCGCCTGCCTGGACCGGTGCCTGCCGCTGCTCGCGCCCGGGCGCGCCGAGGTGCTGCGCCCGGTGTGGGCCGCGGTGGCGCGCGGGGGCGGCGGCGGGTGGGCCGAGGCCGTGGCCACGGCGCGGGTCGAGCTGGACGGCGCGGGCGACGGGGACGCGGACGCCGGCGGGGTCGTCACGATGGTGCGCACGATGCTCGACGGGGCTCCCGCCGCGTGGGCCGAGGAGCCCCTGCGGGCCTGGGCCGGGCAGTGCTCGTCCGTCGCGCTCGCCGTGCACCGCCTGTACGACGTCCACGAGGACGGCCCGCTCCAGGCCGGTGAACTCCGCCGCCAGCAGGCCGTCCTGGAGACGGTCGCCCACGGCCCGACCGGACTGCGCCGGGCCCGTGAGCTGTCCGTCGAGGGCGGCCGGGTGCTGCGCGCGGTGGTCTCGCGCCGGGCCCGCACCGCCTGAGGCTCAGTCCTCCGAAGGCGCCTCGACCGTCGCGGAGGCGACGAGCTCGGAGAGCTGCCGCTCGGCCGTCGCCTTCTCCAGGCCGAGACCGCTCAGCACGCCCTCGCCGTCCTCGTGCTCCAGGAGGGCGAGGAGGATGTGCTCGGTGCCGACGTAGTTGTGCCCGAGCCGCAGCGCCTCGCGGAAGGTCAGTTCGAGCACCTTCTTCGCCGCCGCGTCGTACGGAATGAGCGCCGGCACCTCCTCGGCGACGGGCGGCAGCGTCGGCGTGACCGCCTCGCGCAGCCGCTCGGCGGTGACGCCCTGCTGGGTGATCCACAGGACGGCGAGCCCCTCGGGCTCGGCGAGCAGCCCGAGCGCCAGATGTCCGGGGACGGTCTCCGCGTTCCGCGCGGCGATCGCCTCGTTCTGCGCGGCGACGACGACGGCGCGGGCGCGCGGCGTGAAGCGGGCGAACCCGGCGTTCGGGTCCATCCTCTCGGCGTCGGGGTCCTTGGGGACGAAGCGCTTCTGGGCGGCCTGACGGGTCACGCCCATGCTGCGCCCGATGTCGGTCCAGGAGGCGCCGGAGCGGCGGGCCTGGTCGACGAAGTGGCCGATGAGGTGGTCGGCGATCTCGCCGAGGTAGTCCGCCGCGATGACGGCGCCGGAGAGCTGGTCCAGCGTGTCCGGGTGGACCTTCTTGATCGCGTCGATGAGTTCGTCGAGACGGATGCTGAGCTGCGGAACCGCGGGATGCGTCATGAGGCAACCCTAGGTTGACACCCCTGCACTGTCAACGATCGGTTGACAGTCGTGCCCGGTGTGACTTCTCGTGACTTCTTTTGAGTGATGCGTCGTATGGCATGAAGAGGGGATGAATCGGGCGGAGCGCGGCCCGGAAAAGGGAGACGACCGGGGCCGCCACCCCCCACAGGAGAGGCCCCGGTCGTCGTCCACGGAGCCGCAGCACGGCTCCGTACTCCCTACAGCGCCGGTGGTGCGGTTTCTGTCACACCGTCGGATGCGCCACCCGCGCGCGGAGCGAAGGTTGCAAGTTGTACAAGGTGCCCGCACCGCGTGGACGCGACGCCAGGAATCGACGTAGCGTGCTGGAGCGCGAGGCGGACTCGGCGGCGATGACCAGCCCCGACGACGCGACCGACGTGCTGGCGCGCGCAGAACGCGACCGACGGACAGGGTTTGGGGAGTGCTGGGGGACGACGCGGAGCTGACGGCCGCGGTGCTCGCTGCGCAGGACGGGGACGAGGACGCCTTCCGTACTGTGTACCGCGCCGTGCACCCCCGTCTGCTGGGCTACATGCGCACGCTGGTCGGAGAGGCCGACGCCGAGGACATCGCCTCGGAGTCCTGGCTCCAGATCGCCCGCGACCTCGACCGCTTCAGCGGCGACGCGGACCGCTTCCGCGGCTGGGCGGCCCGGATCGCCCGCAACCGCGCCCTCGATCACATCCGGATGCGCGGCCGCAGGCCCGCCTCCGGCGCCGACGAGACCGAACTGACCGACAAGCCCGCCGACTCGGACACCGCGGGCGAGGCCCTGGAGGCGCTGGCCACCGGCGACACCCTCCGCCTCATCGCCCGCCTCCCGCAGGACCAGGCCGAGGCCGTCGTCCTGCGCGTCGTCGTCGGACTCGACGCCAAGTCCGCCGCGGAGGCCCTCGGCAAGCGCCCCGGCGCCGTCCGCACCGCCGCCCACCGTGGCCTGAAGAAGCTCGCCGAACTCCTCGGCGTCGAAGGCGCGGTCGGCGCGGCCGGCGCGGCCGCCCCGGAACCGGCCGGGGAGCCCCCCGGCGGCGGGCCCGCGCCCGACGCGCAGGCACTCGACGGAGTGCCGCCCCAGCGCGGCCGGAACCAGGGCTTCATAGCCCCCGGCGGTGTGACGCATTGGCGTCCGCGTACGCAGAAGGACATGTGATGGCCGACGAGCGGAATCAGTGGCTCGACCCGGAGGCCGCGGAGCGGCTGCTCCGGGGCGAGCCCGTCGACCCCGCCGGTCCCGAGGCCCCCACGGGGGCCGCGGCCCTCGCCGAAGCCCTCGACGCGGCCCGCGCCTCCGCCGCCCCCGCCCCCGGCGTCCCGCTCGCCGGGGAGGAGGCCGCCCTCGCCGCCTTCCGCACCGCCACCGCCGCCCGCGCCGCGGCCCGCGCCACCGCCGACTCCCCGGCCGACGCGGTCGTCTCCGCCGACCTCGGGCGGGTACGGCTCGTCCGTTCCCCCGGTACGACCCGCCGCTGGGGACGCTCCCTGCGGTACGGGCTGGCCGCCGGGCTCGCCGCCGTCACCGTCGGCGGGGTCGCCGTCGCCGCGGGGACCGGCGTACTCCCGCTGGTCGACAGGGAACCCTCCCGTACGGTCACCGCCGCCGAGACCGCCACGCCGCCCGACCCGCCCGACCCGCGCGAACCGACCGCCGGGATCGAACGCCACCCGAGCCCCTCCCGCAGCGAGGACCCCGGCCGCCCCGCCGACACCCCCACACCCGGCGCCACCCCCACGGCCCGGTCCGAAGCGACCGCGACCGCCACCGGCAAGCCCACCGGCAAGCCCACCGGCAAGCCCACCGACCCCACTTCGGTCGCCCCCACCCCCAAGGACAGGCGCGGCACCGAGGCCGACCGCAGGACCAAGGCGTGCCGCGCGTACCGCGACGGCCGCCTCGACGCCTCCGCCCGCCAACAGCTCACCGGCGCCCCGCGCGTGGGCGAGACCCTGCGCGCCTACTGCGACAGGCTCCTCGGCGCCGACAAGGCGGACGGCAAGGAAGAGGACGGCGAGAAGGAGCGCGAGCGGGAGAAGGAGAAGGAGGACAAGGAGAAGGACGGCGAGGGGAACGACCGGGACGACGACTCCGACCGCGAGCGCGACCAGGACCCGAAGGACCGCCCCAAGGCCGACAGGCACGGGGGCGAGGGCAAGGACGAGGACAAGACCAAGCGCAGGACCCACCCGGCGGAGACCCCCGCGAAGGCCCTCGCGCTCTGCCCGACGGGAGCCCCCGCGCCGGGGGTGTGACACTTTTCGGCCCGGCGGCGCAGTACAGAGTGAGCCGACTGGTCATCGGCCGCGCAGAGAGCCGGGGTTCCCCCCGTACCTACGGCTCCGCGCACCCGGCGCGGGTGGGACACGTTCCCCCGGTCCCACCCGCGCCCCTTCTTCCCGCCCCGTCCGCCACCACCCTTCCGCTACCAGTGGACGACGACCTTGTCGCCGACCTTCACCTGGTCGAAGAGGGCCGAGATCTTCGCCCGGTCCCGGACGTTCACGCAGCCGTGCGAGGCCCCGTTGTAGCCGCGCGCCGCGAAGTCCGACGAGTAGTGCACCGCCTGGCCGCCGCTGAAGAACATCGCGTACGGCATGGGCGTGTGGTAGATCGTCGACGTCCAGTCCTTCGCCTTCCAGCCCACTGCGAAGGTGCCCTCACGGGTCGGCGTGTTCTCCGAGCCGAAGCGCACGTCCATCGACGAGACCACCCGGCCGTCGATCATCCAGGCGAGGGTCCGGCTCTCCTTGCTGATGCAGAGCACCCGGCCGGTCATGCAGCGCGCGTCCGGGGTGTCCAGCTTGTTGGTGGTGGACGGCTTCAGCTCGTCCGCCGTCGGCTTCTTCGTCATGCCGAGCAGCCGCTGCCAGGTCGTCTCGTCCACGGACCCCGTCTCCGGCAGCCCCCGCTTCTTCTGGAAACCCGAGACCGCCTTCGCCGTGATCGTCCCGTAGAAGCCGGTGGGCGCCCGGTCGAAGTAGTCCAGCTGGCGCAGCCGCGCCTGGAGTTCCCGCACCTGCTCGCTCTCGTCCCCGTCCTTCATGAGCGCCTTCGCCGAGGGCGCCGGAGCCGGCGAGGACGGAGCGGGCGAGGAAGGGGCCGACGACGAGGGTGCGGGGGACGCGGAGGTGGCCGGGGCCGAGGTGGTGGGCGCCGGCGGCTTGTCGTCCGACCCGGCCGCCTGGGCCGTACACCCCGTCGTGACGAGCGCGACGGCGGCGGTCGCGAGAACGGCTCTGCGTATGACGGACGAACGCTTCATGGTGGCCCCCCGGGGAATGAACTGTGCCCATAGGGATGCTTCCCGCCCGCCTGTGGTTGCGCACCTGTGCGAGCAAGCGCTCATGCTGTGAGGAAGGTCCCAGCGTGCTGCTCTCCACCGGGCCGCACAGCCGCCGCTACAGTCCGTCGCGAGGGTCGGTACCGCACAGTAGCGGGCAGCAGGTCAATCGGGAGGCACAAGCAATGGCGCGCGAGTCGGAGTCGGGACTGCCCATCGAGCCGGTCTACGGTCCGGAGGCCCTGGAGGGCTGGGATCCCGACGGGAAGCTGGGCGCGCCGGGCGCGTACCCCTTCACCCGCGGTGTGTACCCGTCGATGTACACCGGACGCCCCTGGACGATGCGCCAGTACGCCGGTTTCGGCACCGCCGTGGAGTCGAACGCCCGGTACAAGCAGCTCATCGACAACGGCACCATGGGCCTGTCGGTCGCCTTCGACCTGCCCACCCAGATGGGTCACGACTCCGACGCGGCCATCGCGAGCGGTGAGGTCGGCAAGGTCGGCGTGGCGATCGACTCGGTCGACGACATGCGGGTGCTGTTCGGCGGGATCCCGCTGGACAAGGTCTCGACGTCGATGACGATCAACGCCCCCGCCTCCCTCCTCCTGCTGATGTACCAGCTGGTCGGCGAGGAGCAGGGCGTGCCCGCCGACAAGCTGACCGGCACGATCCAGAACGACGTGCTGAAGGAGTACATCGCCCGCGGCACGTACATCTTCCCGCCCAAGCCCTCGCTGCGGCTGATCGCGGACATCTTCAAGTACTGCAAGGCCGAGATCCCGAAGTGGAACACGATCTCGATCTCCGGCTACCACATGGCCGAGGCCGGTGCCTCGCCCGCGCAGGAGATCGCGTTCACCCTCGCCGACGGCATCGAGTACGTCCGCACCGCCGTCGCCGCCGGCATGGACGTCGACGACTTCGCGCCCCGGCTGTCGTTCTTCTTCGTGGCCCGCACCACGATCCTGGAGGAGGTGGCGAAGTTCCGCGCCGCCCGCCGGATCTGGGCGCGGGTGATGAAGGAGGAGTTCGGCGCGAAGAACCCCAAGTCGCTGATGCTCCGCTTCCACACCCAGACCGCGGGCGTGCAGCTGACGGCCCAGCAGCCCGAGGTCAACCTGGTCCGCGTCGCCGTCCAGGGCCTCGCGGCCGTCCTCGGCGGCACGCAGTCGCTGCACACCAACTCCTTCGACGAGGCCATCGCCCTGCCGACGGACAAGTCCGCCCGCCTCGCGCTGCGCACCCAGCAGGTCCTCGCGTACGAGACCGACGTCACCGCCACCGTGGACCCCTTCGCCGGGTCGTACGTCGTCGAGAAGATGACGGACGACGTGGAGGCCGCCGCGCTGGAGCTGATGGACAAGGTCGAGGAGCTGGGCGGCGCGGTCAACGCCATCGAGCGCGGCTTCCAGAAGAGCGAGATCGAGCGCTCGGCGTACCGGATCGCGCAGGAGACCGACTCCGGCGAGCGGGTCGTCGTCGGCGTCAACCGCTACACGATCGACGTCGAGGAGCCGTACGAGCCGCTGCGCGTCGACCCGGCGATCGAGGCCCAGCAGGCCGACCGCCTCGCCAGGCTCCGCGCCGAGCGCGACCAGGCGGCCGTCGACGCGGCGCTCGCCGAGCTGAAGAAGGCGGCCGAGGGCACGGACAACGTCCTCTACCCGATGAAGGACGCGCTCAAGGCCCGCGCCACCGTCGGCGAGGTCTGCAACGCCCTGCGCGAGGTCTGGGGCACGTACGTGCCCAGCGACGTCTTCTAGTCTCATCCATATAGACGCAGGTCACAGCGGAGTGTCGTACCCATGTGCGACACTCCGCCCATGCTGGGTGTCACCGATCTGCCGACCTATCTCGCGGGGCTCGTCCTCATCATCCTCCTCCCGGGGCCGAACTCGCTCTACGTGCTGTCCGTGGCCGCCCGCAAGGGCACCAGGACCGGCTACAAGGCCGCCGCGGGCGTCTTCACCGGCGACACGATCCTGATGACCCTGGCCGCCCTCGGCGCGGCCTCCCTGCTCCAGACCACCCCGCTGCTCTTCACGATCGTCAAGTACGCGGGCGCCGGCTACCTGGCCTGGATGGCGTACGGGATGCTCCGCGCGGCCCTCGCCATGTGGCGCTCCCGCCACCAGCCCGACGGCGCCGGACCCGAGGGCGCGGAGAGCGGCTCCACCGAACACCCGTACCGCCGGGCGCTCGTCATCAGCATCTTCAACCCGAAGGCGATCCTCTTCCTGATCTCCTTCTTCGTGCAGTTCGTGGACCCGTCCTACGCCTACCCGGCGCTCTCCTTCCTGGTCCTCGGCGCCCTGCTCCAACTCGGCAGCTTCCTCTACCTCACCACCCTGATATTCAGCGGCACCCGCCTCGCCGCCGCCTTCCGCCGCCGCAAGCGCCTCTCCGCCGGCGCCACCTCCGCCGCCGGCGCCCTCTTCCTCGGCTTCGCCGTGAAGCTCTCCCTCAGCAGCGCCGCCTGAACCCCCGCACCCGTCCCGTGCCTGCTTGACCCTCACACCGTGTGAGGCCGTTCCGTAGGGGGCGTCATGTTTGCCATCGGAGACTTCGCCCGGCACGGGCGGGTGTCGGTCCGGATGCTGCGTCACTACGACGCGCTCGGACTGCTGCGCCCGGCCCACGTCGACCCGCACAGCGGTTACCGCTTCTACTCGGCGGACCAGCTCGCGCGGCTCAACCGCGTCATCGCGCTCAAGGACCTCGGCTTCAGCCTCGAACAGGTGGGGGCCATCCTCGACGACGAGATCGGCGCGGACGAGCTGCGCGGGATGCTGCGGCTGCGCAGGACCGAGCTGGAGACCGCCCTCGAAGAGGCGCGGGCACGGCTCGCCCAGGTCGGTGCGCGGCTCCGAGCCATCGAGAGCGAGGGACGCATGTCCACGCAGGACGTCGTCGTCAAGAAGATCCCCGCCGTGCGGGTCGCCGAGCTGAGCGCGGTTGCCGCGGGCTTCGGGCCGGAGGCCATCTCGCCCGTCATCGGGCCGCTGTACGGGGAGCTGTGCGGCCGTCTGGAGGCCGCCGGGGTCACCGGTTTCGGGCCGGGGATCGCGTACTACGAGGACGCGGGGAAGGGAGACGGCTCGATCGTCGTGCACGCCGCGATGACCGTGCCCGAGGGCACCGAGGCGGAGGGCGTACGCGTCCACGTGCTGCCCGGGATCGAGGAGGCGGCGACCGTCGTCCACCGGGGCTCGATGGACGACATCCTGCCGACCGCGCAGGCCCTCGCCTCCTGGATCGACACCAACGCGTACACGTCGGCCGGCTACGCCCGCGAGCTGTACCTGGAGTGCCCGGAGGACCCGGCCGGCTGGGTGACCGAGATCCAGGAGCCGATCGCCCGCGCGTGAGGAGGTGGGGCCCGGGACCTCCGCACAGGTCCCGGGCCGGTCTCCGGCGCTACTTCCTCAGCGCCTTGCGCAGCCGCAGCGCCCGGCGCGCCAGCCGGCGCACCCTCGGGTGCCGGGGGACCGGCAGGCCGCCCGGCAGGTCGAGGACGGTGAGCCTGCGGCGGGAGAAGTGGTGCCGGGTGCGCTCGGCGTACGGCCCCGACAGGTGGCGTACCGCCGCGTCCCGCAGGTCGCCCCGTATGTTCGGCTGCATCGCGAAGCCGACGGCGGCGACCAGGTCGTCGAGGCGGGCGGTGTCCGTCACCGGCTCCTCCTCGTCGGGGCCCGGCGTCAGCGGCGGGACGACCGCGTCGACGACCGTCAGCGGGATCCGGTTGCTGTTCTGGAACGGGGTGAGCCGCTGGAGCAGCTCCCGGGTGCCGACCCGGGCGACCGGCAGGCCGTAGAAGGTGCGGGCGGTCATCAGCGCCGTCGAGAAGCAGCCGACGACCAGCGAGGGCCGCAGCTCCCGGTAGAGCACCTCGGCGAGCACCGGGCGGGTCTCCACGGACAGCTCGGCGCCGAGCCGGGCCGCCTCCTCGGCCAGCGAGGCCGTCCAGGAGTCGGGGGCGGTCGGGTGCGGCTTGAAGACGAGGCTCCGGTGCCCGCGGGCGACCGCGCCGCGCACCATGCTCAGGTGCAGCTCCTCCTCCTCGGCGGCCGTCATCAGCTTGAGCGCGGCCAGGTACTGGCCGAGGAGCAGCGCGGGGCCCTCGCCGGCGGCGGCCGGCGCGTCGGAGCCGGCCAGCTCGCCGACCGCCTTGGTGAACGCCTCCACCGGTACGGTCTCCGGCACCGCGCCGAACTCGCCGAGCAGCAGCGGCCGCAGGCCCGGCACCAGGTCGAGGTGGAGGAGGCGGGTGGCGCGGCCGCCGATCAGCGGGTCGATCTTGTTGCGGGTCGGGCCGTAGCTCATCAGCCCGTCCGCGTAGACGGTGATCGCCGCCGCGGGGAGGAGGGTGGCGAGGGCGAGGGCCGGGGTGACCTGGATGGACTCCAGGACGAGCTCGACCCGGTCGCCGTCCAGCCCCCACACCTTGTGGAGGTGGCGCTGGAGCATCGGCACGTCCTGGCCGCGCGGGGTCCAGCCGCCGGGGTGGAGCGGGGAGATCGTCTCGTTCCAGGACACCACCTCGTCGAAGCGGTCCCGGATCCGGCCGAAGCCCTCGGCCTCGTCGAAGGCGGGGGTGGTCTCCGGGACGGGCGCGTTGTTGGTGACGAGGAGGATCCGCCGGGCGGCGGTGCCGAAGCAGCCGCTGTCTATGGCAGCGGCCAGGGTGACCGCGCCGTAGAGGGTGGAGGCGGCGAAGATCTGGGTCGTACGGGCCGTGCTCACGCGGCCACCTCCGAGGAGTTCGTGCCGGCCGCCGGACCCCGGCCGCGCGGCGGGGCCGGCGGGGCGGGCGGCGGAGGTGCGGGGCGCCGGCGGCGGAGCTTGCGCAGGACGGCCGCGCGGTCGCCGCCCATCGCGGTCAGCGCCTGTTCGAGGACGTCCTGCGGCATGCGGCGCAGCGCGCCCGCGCTCATCGCCTTCAGCTGCCGGGCCACGTCCGGTTCGAACTTCTGTATCGAGCCGATGTGATGGGCGATGACCGCGCAATAGGTGCGGACGGCTTTGGGGAGAAAGCGGTCCGCTTCCCTGTCCTTGGCCGTCTCCTCGATCACCTGGTCGAATGCGCGGATGAAATCCAATTGCCGGACGTCGCCGATCTGGGTGAGCGAGGTCGCCACCCCGCGCCGGTAGAAGACGCCGAGTTCGCCTATCGCGGCGAAGGATTCCGCCTCGCGGTGCAGCCGCCAGATCCACGGCCGGTCCTCGGCGGTGCGCAGGCCGTGCGGGAAGTGCAGCAGCCCCCGGTCGAGGAGCCTGCGGTGGTAGATCCCGGCCCAGGCGAACGGGTAGTCGACGGAGGTCGTGCGGTGGGCGGGGAGGATCGCCTCGCGCGGGTCCATGACCTCGTTGCGGCGCGGGACGGGCGCCCGGCGGACCGAGCGGGCGCGGCCGGTGACCGAGGTGTGGTCGGTGCGCAGGAAGTCGCAGCCGAGGTCCTCCGCGGCGGCCACCAGGCGCCCGTAGTAGCCGGGGGAGAGCCAGTCGTCCCCGTCGAGGAAGGTGATGAACTCGCCGCGGGCGGCGTCGAGACCGGTGTTGCGGGCCGTCGCCAGGCCCTCGTTCCGCTCGTGCCGGATCAGGACCGCGCCGGGCAGCTCGCGCGCGGCCCGTTCGAGGATGTCCGGGGTGTCGTCGAACGAGCAGTCGTCGACGAGGAGGAACTCGAAGTCGTCGCGGGCGTTGGCGCGCAGACTGGCGAGGGTGTCGGGGGCGTATGTCTGCACGTTGAAGAACGGCACGACGACGGAGAGCTTGACCACGCGGCCGACGCTAGGCGCCGCCCCGGCCGCTTCGCCGACCGTCCGGGGGATTTTCGGTGAACACGAAGCGGCGGGCTCCTTAACCGCCTTTACCCGAGGGGATTTCGGGCCGTCCAACGGCTGAATCCCGGGCCGCTTCAGATCACGGAGAGGTGCTGTTCACCGTTTGTTGCGGCTCAGTTGGGCCGTAGACCGGAATGCCCTTCTAGCGTCCTCGACGTGCCAGCAAGTTCCAGTGAAGCGGTACGGGTCGCCGTACTCGCGGATTCCGACACCCGGTGGAAATGGGGTGCGCTCACCGCGCGCCGCATCACCGCGGCGGACACCGAGACCCCCGGTTCCACCAGTGAGCCCACCGGTTTCGTGCTCCGCGGCAGGGCCACCCCCACCGCCCGCCAGCTCGCCGAGACGGGCGCCTCCACGGCCGCCCCGCGCGAAGTGACCGGCGCGGAGTTCCTGCGCGAGGTGCGGGACGCGGAGGCCCGCGGCGAGCGGTACGACGTCGTGGTCCTCGCGCTGGTCGGCGGCACCGTCCGGGCCGTCCTCCAGGGCCTCGCCGACCTCGGTCTCGACCGCCGGCCGGTGATCGTCACCGGGTACGTGGGCGTGGTCTACGAGAAGCTGGCCGACGGCCTGCTGCTCCGCCACGGCGCGGACGTCGTCCTCGCCAACTCCCGTCACGACGCGGACCGGTTCCGCGCCGTGTACGAAGGGGTCGGCGCCGGCTCCGAGTCGGTCGTCGAGGCCGCCCTGCCGTTCCTCGGCGGCGCCCCGCATCGCCCCGAACCGGGCCGCGACACCCTGGTGTTCGCCGCCCAGCCGTCCGTACCGGTCACCCGCGCCGAGCGGGCGTACGTCCTGGAGCGGCTCGTCCGGCACGCCCGGCTGCACCCGGAGCGCGAGGTCCTCCTCAAGCTCCGCTCCAAGCCCGGCGAGCACACCACGCACCTGGAGGAGCACCCGTACCAGCGGCTGGTGCGCGACCTGGACCCGCCGGCCAACTTCCGCCTGGTGTACGGGCACATGGGCGAGGTCCTGGACCGCACCGACCTGCTGGTCACCGTCTCCTCCACGGCCGCCCTGGAGGCCCTGCACCGCCGGATCCCCACCGCGATCCTCACCGACTGCGGGGTCCGCGAGGTCAACGGCAACCACCACTTCATCGGCTCCGGCCTCCTCACCTCCTTCGACCGGCTCGACCGGCTCGACCGGGGAGAGGCACCCGAGCCCGACGAGGAGTGGCTGGCCCGCCAGGGCGTCGCCTCCGACGGCGGGTACGACTCCGCCTTCGACGCCGCCCGCGAGAAGGTCGCCACACTCCTCGCGCTGCCCGAACTCCCCCCGATCAGCCCCTACTACACCGCGGAGACGGCCCCCGGCTACCTGCCGGGGATCCTCGCCCGCCACCGCCTGGACGTCACCGCGCCCCCGGTCCGCGACAGCGGGCTGCGCCGGATCGTCCGCGAGGCGGCGCGCGGCGCCTACCGCCACGGCGTCCAGCGCGTGGCCCCCGTCGTCCGACGCCTGGGAGAACTGTGATGCCCACGAAGAAGCCGAGCCCCACCGTGCTCGCCGTCATCCCCGCGCGCGGCGGCTCCAAGGGCGTCCCCGCCAAGAACCTCGCCCCGGTCGCCGGGATCCCGCTGGTCGGCCGGGCCGTCCGGGCCTGCCTCGGCGCGGTGGGCGTCACCGACGTCCTCGTCTCCACCGACGACCCGGCCATCGCCGCCGCCGCCCGCGCCTTCGGCGCCGAGGCCGTCGAGCGCCCGGCCGCGATCGCCGGCGACACCGCCACCAGCGAGTCCGCCGTCCTGCACGCCCTCGACGCCTTCGAGGCCGGCCACGGCCGCACCGCCGACGTGGTCCTCCTCGTCCAGTGCACCAGCCCCTTCCTGAGCTCCGCCGAGGTCGCCGACGCCGTCGCCCGGATCACCTCCGGCGCCGCCGACACCGCCTTCACGGCCGCCCCCTCGCACGGCTTCCTCTGGCGCGACCCGAGGGACAGCGCGACCGGCGCCACCGGCGTCAACCACGACAAGGCCCACCGCCCGCGCCGCCAGGACCGCGAGCCCGAGTACCTGGAGACCGGCGCCGTCTACGCGATGGACGCGGCCGGATTCCGTACCCACGGGCACCGCTTCTTCGGCCGCACCGCGCTCGTCGTCACCGACCCGGCCCGCGTCCTGGAGATCGACGACCCGCACGACCTGGCCCGCGCCCAGGCCCTCGCCCCGCTCCTCGACGAGCCGGCCACGCCCGGCTTCGCCGACGTCGACGCGGTCGTCCTCGACTTCGACGGCACCCAGACCGACGACCGGGTCCACCTCGACGCGGAGGGCCGGGAGTTCGTCTCCGCCCACCGCGGCGACGGCCTCGGCATCGCGGCCCTGCGCCGCGCCGGACTGCCCGTCCTCATCCTCTCCACCGAACAGAACCCCGTCGTCGCCGCCCGCGCCCGCAAGCTCAAGATCCCCGTCCTGCACGGGATCGACCGCAAGGACCTGGCGCTCAAGGAGTGGTGCGAGGCCGAGTCCATCGACCCCGCGCGCGTCCTCTACGCCGGCAACGACGTCAACGACCTGCCCTGCTTCCACCTCGTCGGCTGGCCCGTCGCGGTGAGCAGCGCCCACGACTCCGTCCGGGCCGCGGCCCGCGCGGTCACCGTCACCCCGGGCGGCTTCGGAGCGATCCGCGAGATCGCCGCCTGGCTCCTCGGACCCGAGCTGAACACCCCTTCCCCCACCCCTCTCGAAAGCTAAAGGAAGCACCACCATGAGCACCCGTCTGCGCACCCTCGGCCCGAAGACCGCCGGTCCCGGTCAGCCCGTCTACATCTGCGGCGAGATCGGCATCAACCACAACGGCGACCTCGAGAACGCCTTCAAGCTGATCGACGTGGCCGCCGAGGCCGGCTGTGACGCCGTCAAGTTCCAGAAGCGCACCCCCGAGATCTGCACCCCGCGCGACCAGTGGGACATCGAGCGCGACACCCCCTGGGGCCGGATGACCTACATCGACTACCGCCACCGCGTGGAGTTCGGCGAGGACGAGTACCGCCAGATCGACGAGCACTGCGCGAAGCGCGGCATCGACTGGTTCGCCTCCCCGTGGGACACCGAGGCCGTCGCCTTCCTGGAGAAGTTCGACGTCCCCGCCCACAAGGTCGCCTCCGCCTCCCTCACCGACGACGAGCTGCTGCGCGAGCTGCGCGCCACCGGACGCACCGTCATCCTCTCCACCGGCATGTCGACGCCGAAGCAGATCCGCCACGCGGTCGAGGTCCTGGGCAGCGACAACATCCTGCTCTGCCACGCCACCTCCACCTACCCGGCCAAGGCCGAGGAGCTGAACCTGCGCGTCATCCAGACGCTCCAGGAGGAGTACCCGAACGTCCCGATCGGCTACTCCGGCCACGAGACCGGCCTCCAGACCACGCTGGCCGCCGTCGCCCTCGGCGCGACCTTCGTCGAGCGCCACATCACCCTCGACCGCGCCATGTGGGGCTCGGACCAGGCCGCCTCCGTCGAGCCGCAGGGCCTGGAGCGCCTCGTCCGCGACATCCGCACCATCGAGACCGCCCTCGGCGACGGCGTGAAGAAGGTGTACGAGTCGGAGCTCGGCCCCATGAAGAAGCTCCGCCGCGTCCTGGAGCCCGTCTCCGCATGACCGGCCGTCTGGCGTTCGTCGAGAGCCCCGTCCAGCTCCTGAACGTCCTGGAGTGGGCGCACGCGCGCGGCCGGGGCCCCGTCCCGGCCGCCGCCCCCGCGCCCTCCCCGGCGCCGGGTGCCCCCCAGGCACCCGCGCCGGCCCCCCCGGCGCCGGGCGCCGCGCCCGCTGCCTCCGCCGCGCACCGCCCGGAGGCTCAGGCATCGGCCCCGCCCCGGGCGCCCGCCGCCCTCGCCCCGCACGGCACAGAGGCCCCGCACGGCCCGGAGGCTCCGGCCCCGGCCCACGCCTCCGCCCCGCCCCGCGCGGGCGCCGCACCCGCCGCCTCCGACGACCTCCGGATCGTCGTCCTCTCGCCGAACGACCCCATGTCGCGGGGGCAGCTGCGCCGGATGGCCCAGCTCGCCCGCGACGAGGGGTTCGCCGTGCACTGGCAGGAGGCGCGGGCCGGGCGCGGCGCGCTGGCGCGGACCCTGCGCGAGCTGGGCGGGCCGCTGCGCGCCGCCGAGCGCGTCATCGTCGGCGACCCGTTCTCCCGCTACGTACAACTGCTGCTCACCCTCTACGGGCCCCGGCACGTCACGGTCGTCGACGACGGCACCGCGACCATGGAGTTCGCCGCCCAGCTCGCGGGCGGGGAGCGGCTGGTCCGCTGGCACCGCAAGGGCGACCTGGGGCCGCGGGAGCTGGTCCTCGCCCCGGTCACCTCGCTGGCGCGCCGCCGGTTCGCCCCGGGACCCGGCAGGACGGTCGAGATCTTCACCTCGCTGCCCGTCCAGGCCCCGCCGGGCACCGAGGTCACCGAGAACTCCTACGCGTGGACCCGGGAGCGCTTCGGGCCGCCCGCGCTCACCGGCGGCGCCGACCTCGTGGGCACCTCGCTCGTCGAGACCGGGGTGGTCGACGCCGAGCACTACCTGCGGGTCGTCGGGCAGCTCGCCCGTACCCACGGCGCGACCCGCTACTTCGCCCACCGCCGCGAGACCCCGGAGAAGCTGCACCGGGTCGCGGTCGAGACCGGCCTCCAGGTGGTCCGTCCCGAGCTGCCGCTGGAGCTGATCGCCCGGCGCGGCCCGATCGGCGCCACCATCGTCAGCTTCCCGTCCACCGTGGTGCACACCCTGCCGCTCGCTCTGGCGGGCACCGGGGTGAAGGTCGCGGTCTGCGAGATCGCACCCGAATGGCTCAAGGCGACCGCCTCCCCGCGGGCCCAGGGCTTCCTCGCGGGCGTCGCCGGCACGGCGTCGGGGGTGGACCGGCTCACTCCGCGCAGCGGTGCCGCGGTCGACCGGCTGGAATTCGGCTGACCGGTTCGCGTTCCGGCCCCACCGCCGAGAAATCGGGTGAGCCTACCCATACGGAGCGTGTCCCATGCACGGCAAACCGAGATTCTTTCCCCTAACGGGTTGAACTTTTGGTGATCAACGGGCAGTTGATCACCGGATGGGCCTACCCTTCAAAGGGTGAACCAGTTGAAGACCCGTGAGCCCGGATCCTTCACCCTGCCCGGAACGCTGTCCTCCTCCCTGCGCGGCGAACTGATCGCCTTCCGCAGGGACTTGCACATGCACCCCGAGCTCGGCAACCAGGAGTTCCGAACCACCGCCGCGCTCAAGGCCCGCCTGGAGGCGGCCGGCCTGGCGCCGCGCGTCCTCCCGGGCGGCACGGGACTCATCTGTGACATCGGCACCTGGGACCGCGCGCGCCCCATGCTCGCCATCCGCGCCGACCTCGACGCGCTGCCCATCCCGGACGCCAAGACCGTCCCGTACCGCTCCACCGTGCCCAACCGCGCCCACGCCTGCGGCCACGACGTGCACACCACCACCGTCCTCGGCGCCGGCCTGGTCCTCGCCGAGCTGGAGCGCGAGGGCCGGCTGCCGCGCCCGGTGCGGCTGCTCTTCCAGCCCGCCGAGGAGGTCCTGCCCGGCGGAGCCGCCGACGCGGTCGCGGCCGGCGTCCTCGACGGCGTCGGCCGCATCATCGCCGTCCACTGCGACCCCAAGGTCGACGTCGGCAGGATCGGGCTCCGCGTCGGCCCCATCACCTCCGCCTGCGACCGCCTGGAGATCACCCTCGACGGCCCCGGCGGCCACACCGCCCGCCCGCACCTCACCACCGACCTGGTGACCGCCGCCGCCCGGATCGCCACCGACGTGCCGGCCGTCCTCGCCCGCCGGGTCGACGCCCGCGCCGGCCTCTCCGTCACCTGGGGCCGGATCGAGGCCGGCCACGCGCCCAACGTCATCCCCCAGCACGCCGAGCTCTCCGGCACCGTCCGCTGCCTCGACCTGCCCGCCTGGCGCGACGCCCCCGACCTGGTGCACGCCGCCGTCGACGAGGTCGCCTCCCTGCACCGCGCCAAGTCCACCGTGAACTACGTCCGGGGCGTCCCCCCGGTCGTCAACGACGCGACGATCACCGAGCTGCTCCGGGACGCCATGACCGCCCGCCGCGGCGCCGACTCGGTCGAGGACACCGAGCAGAGCCTCGGCGGCGAGGACTTCTCCTGGTACCTGGAGCACGTGCCCGGCGCGATGGCCCGGCTCGGCGTCCGCGCCCCCGGCGACCCCCGCGTCCGCGACCTCCACGCGGGCGACTTCGACGTGGACGAGCGGTGCATCCAGACCGCCGTCGAGCTCTTCACCGCGGCCGCCCTGCTCGACGCCCGCGCCGAGGGGGTCTGACCCCCGCCGCACCGTGCGCCGTCCCCCGCCATGCGTGGGGCGGCGCCCCCATCTCGGCTGATGACACGGGGTTGCGCCTTGATCGCGAAGTGTGTACGGGTACTGTGACCCGTGGGTTCGCGTCGATACGGTAACGACTCATGAACGGGTCCTTAACTGACATCTACGCGCGTTACGATCGCCGCAAAGCCAGCGCCGGAAGAGGCGCTTTCGGTCAGTCTTGAAGGGACCCTCCTCTTGCGCCGGATCACCAGGATCACCACCGTGGGCATCGCCTCCGCGGCGCTCGCGCTCTCCGCCACCGCCTGCGGCAAGTCCTCCTCCGAGGGCGGCTCCGGCTCCGACTCGAAGGCCGCCAAGGCCGCCATCGCGTACGACATCGGCGGCCGCGGCGACCAGTCCTTCAACGACGCCGCCTACGCCGGCCTGAAGAAGGCCGAGGACGAGCTCGACGTCAAGGGCGCCGAGGCCGAGCCGTCGTCCGGTGAGGGCGACGCCGACAAGGTGCAGCGCCTCACCTCGCTGGCCCGCGCCGGCAACAACCCGGTCATCGGCGTCGGCTTCGCCTACGCCCCGGCCATCGAGAAGGTCGCCAAGCAGTTCCCCGACACGACCTTCGGCATCATCGACGACACCTCGGTGACCGGCAAGAACATCGCCAACCTCGTCTTCAACGAGGAGCAGGGCTCCTACCTGGCCGGCGTCGCCGCCGCCAAGGCGTCCAAGTCCGGCACGGTCGGCTTCATCGGCGGTGTCGAGGTCCCGCTGATCAAGAAGTTCGAGGCCGGCTACGTCCAGGGCGTCAAGGACACCAACCCCAAGGCGAAGGTGCTCACCCAGTACCTGACCCAGCCGCCGAACTTCGACGGCTTCGCCAAGCCCGACCTCGGCAAGGCCGCCGCCCAGGGCCAGCTCGACAAGGGCGCCGACGTGATCTACGCCGCCGCCGGTCTCGCCGGCTCCGGTGCGATCGAGGCCGCCTCCAAGGCCGGCAAGTGGTCCATCGGTGTCGACTCCGACCAGTACAACCAGGCGGGTCTCGCCGAGTACAAGGACTCGATCCTGACCTCGGTCACCAAGGACGTCTCCGACTCCGTCTTCAACCTGATCAAGTCGGTCAAGGACGGCAAGCCGCAGACCGGTGAGGTCCGCTACGGCCTCGCCACCGACGGTGTCGGCCTGGCCGACTCGAACCCGAAGTACAAGTCGATGACCGACCTGATCGCCGCGGTGGACAAGGCGAAGAAGGACATCATCGACGGCAAGATCACGGTCAAGACCGCTCCGTAAGGCGCGAGCTCACGACCAGTTGCCCGCGGGCCCGGCCCCGGTGGGACTCCCACCAGGACCGGGCCCCGGGCCCATTCCCGTACGGGTTTTCACTTTTCGGCAGCGCTACGCGTGTAGATCTCGCACCGGCACGATAACTTCGCCCCGCCCTGCCCTCCGCTCCCACTCCTTTCGGCCAAGGAGAGTGCGTCATCAACGCGTCCAGCCCCCCTGCCGTGGAACTCCACGGCATCACCAAGCGCTTCCCCGGCGTCGTCGCCAACAAGGACATCGCGATCACCGTCCGGAAGGGCACCGTCCATGCCCTGATCGGCGAGAACGGTGCCGGCAAGTCGACCCTCATGAAGATCCTCTACGGCATGCAGAAGCCGGACGAGGGCACCATCGCCATCGACGGGGAGCAGGTCACCTTCTCCAGTCCCGGTGACGCCATCGCGCGCGGCATCGGCATGGTGCACCAGCACTTCATGCTCGCCGACAACCTCACCGTCCTGGAGAACGTCGTCCTCGGCGGCGAGAAGCTGTACGGCATCGGCGCGAAGGCCCGCCGGAAGATCCAGGAGATCTCCGACGCGTACGGCCTCGGCGTCCGTCCCGACGCCCTCGTCGAGGACCTCGGCGTCGCCGACCGGCAGCGCGTCGAGATTCTCAAGGTGCTCTACCGCGGTGCCCGGATCCTCATCCTCGACGAGCCGACCGCCGTCCTGGTCCCGCAGGAGGTCGACGCGCTCTTCGACAACCTGCGCGAGCTCAAGGCCGAGGGCCTCACCGTCATCTTCATCTCGCACAAGCTGGGCGAGGTCCTGAAGGTCGCCGACGACATCACCGTCATCCGGCGCGGCACCACCGTCGGCACCGCCGACCCGAGGACCGCCACCACCAAGCAGCTCGCCGAGCTGATGGTCGGCAGCGAGCTGCCCTCCCCGGAGACCCGCGAGTCGACCGTCACGGACGTCGCCATGCTCCAGGTGAAGGGGCTGACCCTCCTGGAGGGCGGCGCCACCGGCGCCCCGCTGACCACCGCCGCCCCCGCGGACCCGTCGAGCACGACGGTCGTCCACGAGGAGGCCGCGGCCGGCCGCAAGCTGCTCGACGACATCTCGCTCACCATCCACAAGGGCGAGATCCTGGGCATCGCCGGTGTCGAGGGCAACGGCCAGACCGAGCTCATCGAGGCCCTGATGGGCATGGCCACCCCCGACGAGGGCGCCATCACGCTCGACGGCGAGGACATCTCCAAGGTCTCGGTGCGCAAGCGCCGCGAGGGCGGCATCGGCTACATCCCCGAGGACCGGCACCGCCACGGCCTGCTCCTGGAGGCCCCGCTCTGGGAGAACCGCATCCTCGGTCACGTCACCGAGGCGCCCAACTCCAAGCGCGGCATCCTCGACCCGAAGGCCGCCCGCAAGGACACCGAGCGGATCGTCCGCGAGTACGACGTCCGCACCCCGGGCATCGACGTCACCGCGGCCTCCCTCTCCGGCGGCAACCAGCAGAAGCTGATCGTCGGCCGCGAGATGAGCCACAACCCCAAGTTCCTGATCGCCGCCCACCCCACCCGCGGTGTGGACGTCGGCGCGCAGGCGCAGATCTGGGACGCGATCCGGGACGCCCGCCGCGAGGGCCTGGCGGTGCTGCTGATCTCCGCCGACCTCGACGAGCTGATCGGCCTCTCCGACACCCTCCGGGTCATGTACCGCGGCAAGCTCGTCGCGGACGCGGACCCCGCCACCATCACGCCCGAGCAGCTGGGCTCCGCCATGACCGGCGCGGCCTCCGGCCACCTCGAAGGCGCCGCAGAGCAGCCCGAGCAGTCCGAAGACGGTGACGCCCGATGATGAAGATCGACAAGGACAAGCTGATCATCGGGGCCGCCGGCCCGGTGCTGGCCCTGGTCACCTCGTTCGTGCTCACCATGCTGGTGCTGCTCGCGACGGGCCTCGACCCCATCGAGCCGATCCGGCTGATGATCGAGAACGCCGGGTACTCGGACATCCAGGTCCTCATCGTCAACCAGACGGGGATCTACTACCTGGCAGCCCTGGCCGTCGCCATCGGCTTCCGGATGAACCTCTTCAACATCGGCGTCGACGGCCAGTACCGCCTCGCCGCGATGGTCTCGGCCGTGGTCGGCGCCTCGGTCGAGCTGCCCGGCCCGCTGCACATCCTGATGATCGTGGTCGTCGCGGCCCTCACCGGTGCCTTCTGGGCCGGCATCGCCGGTCTCCTCAAGACCACCCGGGGCGTCTCCGAGGTCGTCTCGACGATCATGCTCAACGCCATCGCGACCTCCCTGATCGCCTGGCTGATCCTGCCGAAGAACCTCGGCGTCCAGCCCCCGGGCTCCAACGACCTGACGACCGGCGAGATCGCCGAGTCGGGCTGGTTCCCCGGCATCGACATGGGCCAGGGCAACGGCGAGATCTACGGCTTCACCTTCGTCGCCCTCGCCCTCGGCGTCGTCTACTGGTTCGTCCTCAACCGCACCCGCTTCGGCTTCGACCTGCGGGCCACCGGCGAGAGCGAGTCCGCGGCGCAGGCCAGCGGCGTCGACGCCAAGCGGATGATCCTCACCTCGATGCTCATCTCCGGCGGCCTCGCGGGCCTCTCCGGCATGCCCACGCTGCTCGGCGACACCCACACGTACAGCCTGTCGTTCCCGGTCGGCGTCGGCTTCACCGCCATCACGATCGCGCTGCTCGGCCGCAACAACCCGGTCGGCATCCTCTTCGCCGCGCTGCTCTTCGCGTTCCTCGACAAGGCGTCCTCGTCGCTCGACGTCGAGGGCTACCCGAAGGAGATCACGCAGATCATGCAGGGCATCATCGTGATCGCCGTGGTCGTCTCCTACGAACTCGTCCGCCGTTACGGCACCCGCCGCCAGCAGCAGAAGGTCGGCGAGGAGCTCGCCGCCGGCGGCGCCATCAAGACCGACAAGGAGGTCTCGGCATGAGCACCGGCACTGTCACCAAGCCGAGCGCCGCACCCAAGGGCACCGGGCGCCGCAAGCTCACCCTGCCGTGGATCCTGCTGATCGTCGCGGCCGGACTCGTCCTCTTCTCGCTGGTCCGCGTCATCTCCGGCGCCGACGACCTGACCTCCGTCGGCCAGGTCTCCGGCGCGCTCCGGCTCGCCGTCCCGATCGGCCTCGCCGGCCTCGGCGGCCTGTGGGCCGAGCGCGCGGGCGTGGTCAACATCGGTCTCGAAGGCATGCTGATCCTCGGCACCTGGTTCGGTGCCTGGGCCGGCTACCAGTGGGGCCCCTGGGTGGGCGTCCTCTTCGGTCTCCTCGGCGGCGCGCTCGGCGGCCTGCTGCACGCGATCATCACGGTCACCTTCAACGTGAACCACATCGTCTCCGGTGTGGCGATCAACATCCTCGCGGCCGGCTTCACCATGTACCTGTCGAACTTCACGTTCGGCGAGGCCGAGGGCGGCTCCTCCAAGCAGTCCCCCCGCATCGACCAGATCTACGAGATCACGATCCCAGGGCTCTCGGACTGGCTCCAGGACCTCCAGCAGAAGCACTGGTTCCTGATCTCCGACCTCGCCGGCATCCTCGGCGGCCTGGTCACCAACCTGTCGCTGCTCACCGTCGTCGCGCTCCTGCTGATCCCGGCCACCTGGTGGGTGCTGTGGCGCACCTCCTTCGGCCTGCGGCTCCGCTCCTGCGGTGAGAACCCGGTCGCCGCCGAGTCGCTGGGCGTCAACGTCTACAAGTACAAGTACATCGCGGTCACCATGTCCGGCGCCCTGGCCGGCCTCGGCGGCGCGTTCCTCGCGATCGTCGCCACCGGCATCTACCAGGAGGGCCAGACCGGCGGCCGCGGCTACATCGGTCTCGCCGCGATGATCTTCGGCAACTGGATGCCCGGCGGCATGGCGCTCGGCGCCGGCCTCTTCGGCTTCACCGACAGCCTCAAGATCCGCGGCGGCGCCGAGAACGTCCACGCGCTGCTGCTGCTCGTCGCCCTGCTCCTGGTGCTCGCCGCCGCCTGGCAGCTGTACAAGAAGAAGTACGTGCCCGCCGTGATCTCCGCGGTCTTCGCGGTCGCGTTCTTCCTCTGGTACGCGCTCACCGACCAGGTCCCGAGCCAGTTCGTCGACGCCGCCCCGTACATCACCACCCTGCTCGTGCTGGCCCTGTCCGCACAGCGGCTCAGGATGCCGAAGGCGGACGGCCTGCCCTACCGGAAGGGCCAGGGCAAGTGACGACCGCCCTCCCCGAGGCCGGCTGGGAGGCCCTGCGGACCGAGGCCCGCGAGGCGATGGCGCGTGCCTACGCCCCGTACTCGGGCTTCCCGGTCGGCGCGGCCGCCCTGGTCGACGACGGGCGGACGGTCTCCGGCTGCAACGTGGAGAACGCCTCCTTCGGGCTCGGCCTGTGCGCCGAGTGCGGCCTGGTCTCGCAGCTCCAGGCCACCGGCGGCGGGCGGCTCACCCACTTCGTGTGCGTGGACGGGCGCGGCGAGCCGCTCGTCCCCTGCGGCCGGTGCCGGCAGCTCCTCTACGAGTTCGGCGGCGCCGAGCTCGTCCTGGAGACGCCGGCCGGGCTCCTGACCCTCGCGGAGATGCTGCCGCAGGCGTTCGGCCCGGACCACCTCGCCCCATAGCACCTCGGAGCGGCCCTTCCGGCACGATGGGAGGGGCCGCTCCTTCCGTTCCCCCCTCTATGCGCGTAGAAAGAGGCACCACGACATGGACGTCATCTCCGTCATCCGGACCAAGCGGGACAAGGGCGAGCTGAGCCCCGAGCAGATCGACTGGGTCATCGACGCCTACACCCGCGGCGTGGTCGCGGACGAGCAGATGTCGGCCCTGGCCATGGCGATCCTGCTCAACGGCATGAACCGCGACGAGATCGCCCGCTGGACGGCGGCGATGATCGCGTCCGGCGAGCGCATGAACTTCGACGCGCTCTCCCGCCCCACCGCCGACAAGCACTCCACCGGCGGCGTCGGCGACAAGATCACCCTCCCGCTCGCCCCGCTCGTCGCCGCCTGCGGCGCGGCCGTCCCGCAGCTCTCCGGCCGCGGCCTCGGCCACACCGGCGGCACCCTCGACAAGCTGGAGTCCATCCCCGGCTGGCGCGCCCTGCTCTCCAACGAGGAGATGCTGCACGTCCTCGACACCACCGGCGCCGTCATCTGCGCGGCCGGCGACGGCCTGGCCCCCGCGGACAAGAAGCTGTACGCGCTCCGCGACGTGACCGGCACCGTCGAGGCGATCCCGCTCATCGCCTCCTCGATCATGTCGAAGAAGATCGCCGAGGGCACCGGCTCCCTCGTGCTCGACGTCAAGGTCGGCACCGGCGCCTTCATGAAGACCATCGAGGACGCCCGCGAGCTGGCCTCCACCATGGTCGCGCTCGGCACCGACAGCGGCGTCAAGACGGTCGCGCTCCTCACCGACATGTCGACCCCGCTCGGCCTCACCGCGGGCAACGCCCTGGAGGTCCGCGAGTCGGTCGAGGTCCTGGCCGGCGGCGGCCCCCAGGACGTCGTCGACCTGACCGTCGCCCTCGCGGCCGAGATGCTGGCCGCGGCCGGCATCAAGGACGCCGACCCGGCGAAGGCCCTCAAGGACGGCTCCGCGATGGACGTCTGGCGCCGGATGATCGCGGCCCAGGGCGGCGACCCGGACGCCACCCTCCCGGTCGCCCGCGAGCGGCACGTCGTCACCGCCCCCTCCTCGGGCGTCCTCACCCGCCTCGACGCGTACGACATCGGCATCGCCGCCTGGCGCCTCGGCGCCGGACGCGCCCGCAAGGAGGACCCGGTGCAGGCCGGCGCGGGCGTCGAGCTCCACGCCAAGCCCGGCGACACGGTCACGGCGGGCCAGCCCCTCCTCACCCTCCACACGGACACCCCGGAGAAGTTCGACTACGCCCTCGGCTCCCTCACCGGCGCCTGGGACATCGCCCCGGCGGGCACCGACTTCAAGGCGACCCCGATCGTCCTGGACCGCATCGCGTAACGGCTCTGGCATGTGCCAATGACACCTTCGGGTGAACGGGACCGATGGACCTCCACCGGTCCCGTTCGGCATGCTGGGATCGGTGACGACCGAATGAGGAGCACACCATGAGCGCACTCGCTGCCGAGCCCCACCCCGACGCGGGCAACGGCTGGGAGGATCTGGTCCGTCGCTGGGAGTCGATGGACCGGCCCGAGGGCTGCAAGGTGGAGATCATCGAGGGGATCATCACCGTGGCACCCACGCCATCCGCCCGGCACAACAGCATCGCCTACAGGGTTCTGCGGCGGCTCGCCGCTGTCATCCCCGAGGACTGGGGCGTCTACCAGACGCAGTCCGTCTCGATCCCGAGCCGCATGAGCGCCTTCATTCCTGATCTTCTCGTGGCTCCGCTGGCCGAACTGGACGGACCCGGCCATCTCATCCCCGCCGACGTGGCGGAGCTCGTCGTCGAAGTCACCTCTCCGTCGAACGCGAGCACCGACCGGATCACGAAGGCGGCTGTCTACGCGGAAGCCGGAGTGCCGCTCTACCTCCTCATCGACCGCCACGCGCCCGGCGGCCCCACCATCACCCTCTACGGAGAGCCCGTCGGCGACGTCTACCGGGTCCTGAGCGCCGCCCCGTTCGGCGAGAAGATCCACCTCCCCGCCCCCTTCGACCTCACCCTCGACACCGCCGAGTTCCCCGTCAGCTGACCCCCAGCAGCCCCGTCAGCTCCCGCATGTGCCCGAAGAGCACCGTGCCCGGGCCTTCGAGGTGGGACGGGAGGGTCAGGCCACCGGTGTAGCCGAAGGCGCGCATGCCGGCGGCGCGGGCGGCCCGGACGCCGTAGCGGCTGTCCTCGACCACCGCGCAGCGCTCCGGCGGGACGCCCATCGCGGCGGCGGCGTGCAGGAAGAGGTCCGGGGCGGGCTTGCCCCGCTCGACGTCACGGGCGCTGAACATCCGCCCCTCGAAGCGCTCCAGCAGACCCGTCCGGCCGAGGTTCCTGCGGATGGAGGCGTGGCTCCCGTTGGAGGCGAGGCAGTACGGCACCGCCAGCGCGTCCAGCACGTCGGTGACCCCCTCCACCGCCGTCAGCTCCGCGTCGAGCACGTCCTCGTACCGCTGCTTGAACGGCGCGTCCCAGTCGGGTTCCAGCGGGCGGCCCCGCCGCTCGGCCACGATCGCGGTGAGCATGTCCTTCGAGGAGCCCACGAAGTGCTCCACCATCTCCGCCTCGGTGAACTCGGCGCCCAGCCCGGCGAAGACCTCCCGGTCCACCCGGCAGTAGAGCCGCTCGCTGTCCACCAGAACGCCGTCACAGTCGAAGATCACCAGTTCGACAGGGTGAGTAGTCATGATCGCGAGCCTCTCACGCGATGACTTTCCCGCCTTCCGGCGGTCACCCCCTCGTGGACACCCGTCAGCCCCTCCTCATGACCCTCCCCGCCCGGCCCACCCGCGAGGAGGTCGCCCGGCTCTGCGCCCGGCTCGCCGCCGCCCCGCCCGGGGAGGTGCGCTGCGGCGTCGACGCGGAGGCGTACGGGCTGGACGCCGTGGACGCCCTGGCCCGGATCCGGCTCGCGGCCCGCCGGGCGGGCCACCGGCTCACCTTCCACGGAGCGGGACCCGACCTCACGGCCCTGCTCCGCCTCACCGGCCTGGACGAGGTGCTCTGACGCGCTACGCCTCCAGCCGCTCCGGCAGGTCGAAGAGCGGGAACCAGCGCGGGGTGTCCAGGAAGAAGTCCATCCCGGCCACCTTGCCGTCCCGCACCTCCAGCACGATCAGGGCCCACGGGCTGAAACCGCCCTCCGGGTCCGGGTGGTACTGCGCGAAGGCCGGCGAGCCGTTGGCCACCGTCGGCACCAGCTTCGAGCCGCGGCACACGTCGCCCACGCCCAGCATCCAGCCGACGATGTCGTCGTGGCCCCGCAGCCACAGGTCGAACGGCGGCATCGTCATGGTCGCGTCCTCGTGGAGGAGCGCCGTCAGCGCCTTCATGTCGTAGCCCTCGAACGCGGCCACGTACCGCTCAAGGAGCGCCTGCTGCTCCTCGTCGAGCGGGTCCGCCGCGTCCGACTCGGCCGGGGCCTGCTCGGCGATGGTCGCCCGGGCCCGCTGGAGCGCGCTGTTCACCGAGGCGACCGAGGTGTCGAGCAGCTCGGCGACCTCGCTCGCCTTCCACGCGAGGACCTCGCGCAGGATGAGCACGGCCCGCTGCTTGGGCGCGAGGTGCTGGAGCGCGGCGACGAAGGCGAGCCGCACGGTCTCACGGCTGAGCGCCGCCTCCGCCGGGTCGCCCGCGGTCGGCATCACGCGCCCGTCCGGGATCGGCTCCAGCCAGGTGATCTCCGGCTGCTTGACGAGCTGCGCCTGCGCGACCGGCGTCGGCCCCGAGAGGTCCATGGGCCGCGCCCGCTTGTTGCCCGCGTTCAGCGCGTCGAGGCAGACGTTGGTGGCGATCCGGTAGAGCCAGGACCGCAGCGAGGAGCGCCCCTCGAAGGAGTCCATGGCCTTCCAGGCCCGCACCATCGTGTCCTGGACCGCGTCCTCCGCCTCGAAGGAGGAACCGAGCATCCGGTAGCAGTAACCGGTCAGCTCCCGCCGGTACTTGTCGAGTTCATCGGTCGTCACCACGGCGGTCTCGCCCATCGCGTTCCCCATCACCCCTCACCGGCGCCGGCGTTCGGCACCGGTGAGAGCGAAGCTACCGCAGCGCACCGACAGCCGGGGTCAGGTTCCCGGCTTGCGCCCGTAGACGTAGACGTCGTCGCCGTTGCGCAGCAGGTTCCAGTACGCCTTGGCGTCGGCCGAGCGCATGTTGACGCAGCCGCCGGAACCCGGCGGGTTCCACATGGACTTGGTCGTCGAGTGGAACGCCTGCCCGCCGTCGAAGAACTGCGAGTACGGCATCGAGACGTTGTAGATCGTCGACCAGTGGTTGATGTTCCGCCAGTAGATCTTCTTGAGGCCGGTACGGGTCTCGGTGCCGTCCTTGCCGGTGCGCACCGGCACCGGGCCGTACTTGAGGCGCGAGCCGTCCTGGATCCAGGTGAGCTGGCGGGTCAGGTCCACGCAGGCGATCCGGCCCTTGTTGGTCGGACACTTGCGGTCCTTGTTCGGGTTGGTCCCGGCCGCCTTCTGCTGGATCATCGTGTTCATCGTGCGCCAGGTCAGCGGTCCCGCGTAGCCCACGCTCGGCGTGATGCCGTGCTTGCGCTGGAAGGACTGGATGGCCTGGCAGTCGCCGAGCGACTGGCGCCCGTCGACGGTGCGGCCGAGGAACTTCTCGACCTGCTTCTGGTACGGCCCCGTCGTCACGTTGCACGAGGCGGCCTGGGCCGGCGAGGCGCCCAGCACGAGGGCGGCCGGCACGAGCAGCGAGGTGAGGCCGGCGGCTATGCCGGCTCTCTTCCCCACCCGGTTCGCGAATCGGTTCATGATCGTCAACTCCCCCTAGAGTCCTGACATACGAGACGTGCGGGGGAGCGCTTCAGTTGCGGCGCAGCCGGAACCGTGACAGTACGGTCATCCAGGCGTGCTCAGGCCGTCACCGGATGGATCCGCCGGGCCTCGACGCGCGCGCTGTGCGTCCCGTACAGGGTGATCGAGACGACGCCGAGCACCGCCACCAGACCGATCGTGACCGTCCCCGCCCAGCCGCCCGCGTGGAAGGCGATCGCGCCGAGCGTGCCGCCCGCGCTGGAGCCCAGGTAGTACGCGGACTGGTAGAGCGCCGACGCCTGCGCCCGGCCCGTTTTCGCCGTCCGGCTCACCGAGGAGGACGCCACCGCGTGGCCCGCGAAGAAGCCGGCCGTGATGAGGACCAGGCCCGCGAGGACCGCGCCGAGCGTGTCGGCGAGCGAGAGCAGCAGGCCCGCCGTGGTGGTGGAGACCGCCAGGTAGAGCGCCCCGCGCCGGCCGAGCCGCCCGACGAGCCTGCCGGCCGCCGCCGAGGAGACCGTACCCACCAGGTAGACCAGGAAGATCGAGCCGATCACGCCCTGCGGCAGCGAGAACGGGGCCTCCGTCAGCCGGTAGCCGATCACCGTGTACACGGCGCCGAAGACCGTCATGAACAGCGCGCCGATCCCGTACAGACGGAGCAGCAGCGGGTCCGCCAGGTGCCCCCGCACGGTGGCGGCGAGCGCCTTCGGGTCCAGGGAGCCGGGGGTGAAGTGCCGTGCCTTCGGGAGCAGCGCCCGGAAGGCGAGCGCGCACACCAGGGAGGTCAGGCCGACGGCGGCCAGACCCGCCCGCCAGCCCCACATCTGCGCCACCCAGCCGGTCACGATGCGGCCGCTCATGCCGCCGACCGAGTTGCCCGCGACGAAGAGGCCGATCGCGCCGATCAGCGCCCGGGGGCGTACCTCCTCGGCCAGGTACGCCATCGCCGAGGCCGGCAGTCCGGCCAGCGCCGCGCCCTGGAGCGCCCGGAGCGCGATCAGGACCTCCAGGTTGGGCGCGAAGGGCACCAGGAGCGCCACGCCGACCGCGACGGTGAGGGAGGCGGTCATCATCGTGCGCCGGCCGAAGCGCTCCGACAGGGCGCTGAGCGGCAGCACGCACAGGGCGAGCGCGCCGGTCGCGGCGGAGACGGTCCAGGAGGCGGCCGAGGCGGTGGCGCCGAACTCGGCGGAGATCGCCGGGAGGAGGGCCTGGGTGGAGTAGAGGAGGGCGAAGGCTGCCAGGCCGGCGGCGAAGAGCGCGAGGCTCATCCGGCGGTGGCCGGGGGCGCCCGGGGCGAGGCGGGTGTCGGCGGACGCGGGTGTGGCGTCCGCCTTGGTACTGGCGGAAGGCATGCCACGAACGTAGGACCGTCCGCTTCATGCGTCCAATGCACGGATCTGCTGTAATCGTTCCCGTGCTGCATGAGTACAGGTCACAGCCTCGGCTGTCACCGAACAGTAACGAAGAAGACATGGGACCGCTGCTCGCGCCGCGGCTCGCGTACTTCGCCGCGGTCGCCCGGCACGAGCACGTGACCAGGGCCGCGGCCGAGATGGGCGTGCCGCAGTCGACGCTGTCGCGGGCGATGGTCCGGCTCGAAGCGGACCTCGGGGTCGCGCTGTTCGCCCGGCGCGGCCGGACGGTGGCGCTCACCCCGGCGGGCCGCCGCTTCCTGACCGCCGCCGAGCGGGCGCTGGCCGAGGTCGAGCGGGCCGCCGACACCGTACGGGCCGACGCCGACCCCACGGCCGGGCGGGTCGCCTTCGGCTTCCTGCACACCATGGGCTCGGAGACCGTACCGGCGCTGATCCGGGCCTTCCGGGTCGACCACCCGAAGGTCCGCTTCACCCTCGTCCAGAACTACGGCGAGGCGATGATCGAACGGCTCCGCGCGGGCGAGCTCGACCTCTGTCTGACCTCGCCGGTGCCGGACGCCCCCGACCTGGTCGGCCGCCGTCTCGACGAGCAGCGGCTGCGGCTGGTCGTCCCCGACGACCACCGGCTGGCCGGCCGCCGCCGCATCCGGCTCGCCGAGGCCGCCGAGGAGACCTTCGTGACCCTCGAACCGGGGTACGGGCTCCGCCGCATCACCGACGACCTGTGCGCGGAGGCCGGCTTCACGCCCCGGGTCGCCTTCGAGGGCGAGGAGGCCGAGACCCTGCGCGGCCTGGTCGCGGCCGGGCTCGGGGTGGCGCTGCTGCCGCCGCCGGCCGTGGCCCGACCCGGGGTCGTCGAGCTGACGGTCACCGCCCCGCGCGCGGTCCGCGAGATCGGCGTCGCCTGGCTCGACGGCCACCCGGACACCGCCCCGGTGGCCGCCTTCAAGAAGTTCCTGCTGAGCCGGCGCGGCCACCTCCTCCCGAAGGAGTCCCGGCCGCCGCAGGAGGACTCAGCGCCGGCGTGACCCGGCGCCGAACCCCGCCGCCAGCGGCATCCGCAGGCCGATCGGCGGCGGGGCCGCCATCGCGTCCGTCAGGGGCCGGGTGACGGGCCGGGCGAAGAGCGCGCCGAGTACGAAGTCGGCGGCGAGCGCCCGCACCTCGTCGGCGTACTGGCGCAGCCCGTGCCCGTCCGTGTGCACCTCGAAGCGGCAGGTCTCGCGGTTCGCCTTCTTGGCGCGGGCCGCGAAGCGGAAGGACAGCTCGGGGTCGGTCGTGGCGTCGTTGGTGCCGTGCACGATGAGCACCCGCCGCCCCACCAGCTGCCGCACGGGCTCGGGCTCGGCGGCCACGTCGTCCTCGGGCAGCCAGGGCGCGAGCGCGAGGACCGCGCCGACCGCCGGGTGCCCGGCGGCCCGCAGCGCCGCCCGCGCGCCCATCCCGTGGCCGACCAGGCAGACCGGGACGTCGCCGTAGCGCCGTACCGCCTCGCCGATCGCCCAGGAGGCGTCCGCCGCGAGCTCCGCGTCGGTGCCGTTCCAGCCGCGCCCCCGGTAGCGCACCACCTGGGCGACGAGCCCCTCCGACTGTCCCGCGCGGGCGAGTTCGCGCCCCAGCGGGAGCGCGGAGGCGTGTGCCCGGGCCGAGGCCCGGCGCCCGGACACGGGCTCGCCGTCCGGCAGGAGCAGCGCCACGCCGCCCACCGCCGCCACGGACCGTGAAACCCCGACAGGCCGACCGAGCCGGGGTCTCCGGCCGTCGGCGGTCCCCACGAGTGCGTACTGCGCCATGACAGAACAGTCTCAGAAGCGGAGGTGTACGGCAGTCGTACGCGCGGTCTCTGTTACGTATCGTCCGGGGAGCGAACTCCCGTGCGGTCTACGCGCGTTCGAAGAGGTGGACGGTGGAGACGGCGGTGAAGCCCCGGCGGGCGTACCAGGTGTGCGGCCAGTCGGCGGTGTCGGCCGTCAGGAAGCGCAGCCCGCAGCCCGCCGCGTCCGCGAGGTGCAGCGCCGTGTCGAGGACCCGCCCGGCGTGCCCGTTCCCCCGGTGCTCCGCCGCCGCGACCAGGTCCTCCACCTGCCCGATCCCGCTCTCCGGGTCGAGGTAGAGGTCGGCCCAGGCGGCCACCTCGCCGTCCTCGGTGTACGAGGCGAGGAAGCGGACCTCCGGGGCGCCGCGCAGCCGGGCCGCCCGCCGCTCCACGAGGTGCTCGATCACCTCGTCCGGCACCTCCGGGAGGAAGCCGCCAGGAGGCGGCGACCGGCGCGCGCAGCGCCTCCAGGCCCACCTCCCGGGCCCCGCCGTGCGCGGGCACGGGACCGGTGTGCCGCATGACGTACGTGCCTCCGGCCGTGTACCCGGCCCGCTCCAGCGGCCCCCGGCAGCCGGCGGCGACCTCCCCGTCGAGCACGTACAGGAGCCGGAAGGGGAGGTGCCCGAGGAGCGCGTCGAGCCGCCCGGGCAGGGCCTCCGGGTCGGTCGGGCCGGTGACCAGTGCGTGGTTGCTGCCGCGCGAGTGCGCGTAGGTGTCGTCGAGCGCGGCGAAGCCGCCCGGGAAGTCGGCCGTGCGGGCGGCCTGTCGGCGGTGGAAGTCGACGAGGAAGCGGTGGACGCGGGGCAGTTCGGTGGCGTACGAGGTCGGGGTCATGGGCCGAGGCTAGGCAGACGGGCCCCGGCGGCGCACCGGAAAAAGACTTCCGGACCCGGCGCCACAGGGGGCATTCTACGCGCGTAGGGGCTAGAGTGCGGCAATGACGAGCCCGACATCCCACGTCCCCACCGCGGACCAGATCCGCCGTGCCCCGAAGGTGCTGCTCCACGACCACCTCGACGGCGGACTGCGCCCCGGCACGATCATCGAACTCGCCCGGGAACAGGGCTACTCGAAGCTGCCCGAGACCGAACCCGACAAGCTCGGCGTCTGGTTCCGCGAGGCCGCCGACTCCGGTTCCCTGGAGCGCTACCTGGAGACCTTCGCGCACACCTGCGCCGTGATGCAGACCCGCGAGGCGCTCTTCCGCGTCGCCGCCGAGTGCGCCGTCGACCTCGCCGAGGACGGCGTCGTCTACGCCGAGGTGCGGTACGCCCCCGAGCAGCACCTGGAGGCCGGGCTGACCCTGGAGGAGGTCGTCGAGGCGGTCAACGAGGGCTTCCGCGAGGGCGAGCGGCGGGCCCGCGCCGCCGGGCACCGGATCCGGGTCGGCGCCCTCCTCACCGCCATGCGCCACGCGGCCCGCGCCCTGGAGATCGCCGAGCTCGCCAACCGCTACCGCGACGACGGCGTCGTCGGCTTCGACATCGCGGGCGCCGAGGCCGGCTACCCGCCCACCCGCCACCTCGACGCCTTCGAGTACCTCAAGCGGGAGAACAACCACTTCACCATCCACGCGGGCGAGGCGTTCGGCCTCCCGTCGATCTGGCAGGCGCTCCAGTGGTGCGGCGCCGACCGGCTCGGCCACGGCGTCCGGATCATCGACGACATCGAGGTCGCCGGCGACGGCACGGTGAGCCTCGGCCGGCTCGCCGCCTACGTCCGCGACAAGCGGATCCCGCTGGAGATGTGCCCCACCTCCAACCTCCAGACCGGCGCCGCCGCCTCGTACGCCGAGCACCCCATCGGACTGCTCCGCAAGCTCCACTTCCGGGCGACGGTGAACACCGACAACCGGCTGATGAGCGGCACCAGCATGAGCCGGGAATTCGAGCTCCTGGTCGACACCTTCGATTACACGCTCGACGACATCCAGTGGTTCACCGTCAATGCGATGAAATCAGCGTTCATTCCTTTCGATGAACGACTGGCCATGATCAACGACGTGATCAAGCCCGGATATGCCGAACTGAAATCCGAGTGGCTTTTCCGACAGACCGCCACGACCAGCGCGTCTTCCGGCCACGAGGGCTGAGAAGGGCCACACGGAAGGACACGGAGCCGCCGGGGAGCACGACACCCGGCGGCTTTCCGGTGTTTGCGGACCGGAGTCGGGGCGGTTAGTTTGCGGAGCTGCTCTGCATATCCGGATTCCCCTGTTCCGGATCTGTTTTCCTGATGTCCCGAAGCTCAGCCCCCAAGCCCAAGGAAGATTTTCAGATGAAGCAGTCTGCCGCCAAGAAGCTCGGTGTCGCCGCCCTCGGCGCCGCATTCGCCGCTGCCGCCGCCGGCACGGCCTCCGCGGCCCCGCTCCCGGCACCGCTCGACGGCGCCGACGCGCTGGGCTCCGTGACCCAGCTCGCCCCCCTGGGCGACGGCCTCACCACGCTGCCCGACGGCGCCGGCGAGTCCCTCGCCGCCGGCCAGGGCGCCCTCGGCCAGGGCCTCGACCAGGGCGTCAAGACCCTCCCCGGGGCGGCCGGCCAGGCCACCCAGAACCTGCCGACCGACGCCGCCACCGGCGCCCTCGGCGCCACCCCGCTCGGCGGCCTGCTCGGCGGCCTCCCGCTCGGCGCCGGCGGCCTGCCGATCGGCTGACCGCACCACCCCACGCCGAAGGGGCGCGGACCGGGCTTCCCCGGGTCCGCGCCCCTTCGGCGTGCTGGGTGCCGCCGCGGCTACCAGGCGGCCGCCTTCGTCCGCGACTCGCTCGGCAGCAGCAGCCACAGCGCCGCGTAGAGCAGGAACTGCGGACCGGGCAGCAGGCACGAGGCCAGGAAGATCACCCGCATCGTCAGGGCGGAGGTGCCGAAGCGCCGGGCGAGCGCCGCGCACACACCGCCGAGCATCCGGCCTTCGCGGGGGCGGACAAGTGCGGCCATGGTGGGCTCCTTCGTCGGTTCCGGGCGGCCGCTCCTCCGGGCCTCCCGATGACTCCATGGTGCCTCCGCGCCCACCCCTTCGACGTCGGCCTACCGGGCGATCGGAACCCTGGGAATCCTCGGGGTACGACCCTGATCCGCCTCGTTCCCCATCAGGACCCGACCCTGACCCCGGCCCCGCCCCTGGCCCTTCGCGGACGCCCGACGGCGCCGCATCCGCGCCCGCGCCGCCGGCACCACCAGAAGATGCGCCAGCGCCACCCCGAGGGTGTTCAGGAGCACCGAGTCCACGTCCACGACCTGCCCCGGCACCGCCGTCTGGAGCAGCTCAAGCGCCAGCGACACCAGCGCCCCCGCCGCCGTCGTCCGGGTCAGCGACCCCCACCGCGACGCGTCGAGCCGCCCGTCGCACATCGGAAGCAGCACCCCGAGCGGGGCGAGCAGCAGCAGTCCCGCGGCGATCTGCCGGGCCGCCGCGGCGGGCCCGAGGGCCAGATCGGCCCGCAGCCCGGCCAGCGGCACCGTGTTCGGCGCGGTCACCCAGGCCACGTCCCGTGGGAGCAGTCCGACCCACGCGACGAGCAGCAGATGCGCGATCAGGAGCACGAACCCGATCACGCGGACGACCACGGCGGCGTTCCCGCCCGAACCTTGACGCTGCACGCCCCCCAAGACGCCGCCCGTGCGGGGAACGGTTCCGGTTCAGCCCGCCGGCGTCGCCGGAGCCGTCGGCGCCGCCGCCGTCGGAGGGGCCGACTCCGGCCGCTCCCGCAGCTCCGTCGTACAGCGGTAGCGCTTCGGCGGGTACGCCCCCGGGCCCGCGAGCAGCACCGTGTGCCCGCCCGCGCCCGCCGAACTCTCCGCGAAGGTGCACACCAGCTGCGACAGCGCCGCCGGCGCCAGGTCCTCCGGCTGACGGCTCAGCCGCAGCGTGCCCTCCGGGTCGCCCGGCCGGCCGCCCTCCACCGACAGCGGAGCCCGTACCGCCGTGGTGAAACCGGCCTGCCGCTCCGCCTCCGACGGGTCCGCGAGCAGCTGGGCCAGGAGCGCCGTCGCCGTCCGCACCGGGTCGCCGCTCACCTTGTCCTCCGGCTGCGGCGACCTGCGGTCCACCGGCTCCAGCTGCGAACCGCACACCAGGAACGCCCGCACCGGCACCCCGGGACCGGGCGCCGCCGCCTCCGGCACGTTGCACGGCACCCGGGACGGGGCCGCGCCCGCGTCCACCGGCACCGAGGTCGTCCTGATCCCGCACCCCGTGACCAGCACGGCCAGTGCCGCCACGGCGGCCGTACGCAGCCTCACTCGTCCTCCCCCTCGCCCTGCCGGGAACCGGTGCCCAGGGCGCGGGCGACCGCCGACGCGTCCCGGGGCAGCCGCAGCACGAACACCGCGCCGTCCACCGCGCCGTCCTCGCCCACCGAATTGGCGGCGGAGATCGTCCCGCCGTGGATCAGCGCGTTCTCCATGGCGATCGACAGACCGAGACCGGAGCCGTCGGAGCGGGGCCGCTGGGCGCTCGCCTTGTAGAAGCGGTCGAAGACGTGCGGCAGCACCTCCTCGGGGATGCCGGGACCGTGGTCCCGCACCGCGACGACCAGCTCCTCCTCCGGTTCCTCGCCCGGCCCGTCCTCGGTGCGGACCGAGACCCGCACCGGGGAGCCGCCGTGCTTCAGCGCGTTCCCGATCAGGTTCGCCAGGATCACGTCCAGCCGGCGCGGATCGAGCCGGCACACGATGCCGCGCTCCGCGTCCAGGTCCACCGCGTCCAGCCACGCCCGCGCGTCGATGCACGCGGTGATCTGGTCGGCGATGTCCACGTCGTCCAACACCAGCCGGGCGGTGCCCGCGTCGAAGCGGGTCACCTCCATCAGGTTCTCCACCAGGTTGTTCAGCCGCCGGGTCTCGCTCACCACCAGCGCCACCGCCGGGGCGATCATCGGGTCCAGGGAGTCCTGCTCGTCCTCCAGGACCTCCGTCACCGCCGTCAGCGCGGTCAGCGGGGTCCGCAGCTCGTGCGACATGTCCGCGACGAAGCGCCGGGAGGACTCCTCCCGCGCGCTCATGTCCGCCACCTTCTTCTGGAGGTTCTCCGCCGCGCTGTTGAACGTCCGCGTCAGATCGGACAGTTCGTCCGCGCCCGACACCGGCAGCCGGGTGTCCAGCTTGCCCTCGCCGAGCTGCCGGGCCGCCTCGCCGAGCCGCCGCACCGGCCGCAGCACCGTCGACGCCGCCACCTGCGCCAGCAGCACCGAACCGATCACCGCGAGACCGGTCGCGATCCCCAGCGACCAGGACAGCGAGTTGAGGTCCGCCTTCTCCGCCGCCAGCGACTTGAACATGTAACCGGCGGGCCCGCCGCCGTCGATCCGCGTCCCGCCCACCAGGTACGGCGTCCCGCCCCGCTCCGTCCGCTGCCAGAACAGGTGGTACGGATACGGGTTCGCGTCCGTCACCGGGCGCCGGGTGTCCACCGCCTCCCGCAGCGACACCGGCACGTCGGCCAGCGTGAACACGTCCGGGTCCGAGGCGCCCACGATCGGCTTCCCCACCGCCCGCTCGCCCAGCAGCAGCACCTGGTAGCCGGCGCCGCCCGCCGTCATCTCCTCGGCCGTGCGCCGCAGATCCTCCTGCGTCGGGCGCAGCGGCAGCGTCGCCGCCCGGTTCTGCATCTCCTGCCGGAAGTCGTTCAGCGCGCTGTCCTGGGTGCGCTTGAGCACCGCCTCGCGGTTCAGCCAGTACGCGATCCCCGACGCCGACACCGCCGCCGTCAGCGCCACCAGCGCGAACACCACGACGAGCCGCAGGCGCAGGCTGGACAGCCGCAGCCGGGCGAACACCCCCCTGTTCCCCTTCGTCACGCAGGGACGTCCAGCCGGTAACCGACGCCGCGCACCGTGCGGATCAGGGTCGGCGAGGACGGCACGTCCTCCACCTTCGCCCGCAGCCGCTGCACGCACGCGTCCACCAGACGCGAGTCGCCCAGGTAGTCGTGCTCCCACACCAGCCGCAGCAACTGCTGCCGGGACAGCGCCTGTCCGGGCCGCCGGCTCAGTTCGAGCAGCAGCCGCAGCTCGGTCGGGGTCAGCTGGAGGTCCATGCCGTTCTTCGTCACGGTCATCGCGGCCCGGTCGATCACCAGCGACCCGAAGGTGGCCGAATCCGTCGACTCCCGCTCGCCGCGCCGCAGCACCGCCCGGATCCGGGCGTCGAGCACCCGCCCCTGCACCGGCTTCACCACGTAGTCGTCGGCGCCCGACTCCAGGCCCACGACGACGTCGATGTCATCGCTGCGCGCGGTGAGCAGGATGATCGGGAGCTGGTCGGTGCGGCGGATCCGCCGGCACACCTCGAACCCGTCGATGCCGGGCAGCATCACGTCCAGCACGATCAGGTCGGGCCGCTGCTCCTTGAGCAGCAGCAGGCCGTCCTCGCCCGACGCGGCGGTGGCCACCCGGTGGCCCTGCCGGGACAGGGAGAGTTCGAGGGCCGTGCGGATGGCGTCGTCGTCCTCGATCAGCAGCAGAAAAGGCACGGAGGTCATTCTGGCTCATGAGCCGTCCGAGTTCGACCGCCCGGAGGCGCGCTTCCGTCGCCGTCCCTGTGACACGTCTGTGACAGTCGGCGGACAACGCCATGAAGTCCGCCGGGCAAGCTTCTTGGCACACGGACCGAAACACACACTCCGAACGACGGGGGGCGCGAGATGAACACACTGCACGGCACCACCTCCAGCGCAGTTGTCACGCGTCTCCACGACGTCGTGCGGAGCACCGAGAAGTCCGGCGGTGTGGCGAACGGACGGGGGTGCGTTCGTACCGTCGGGCGTCAGCGCAAGGCGCCGTACATGGTCGCCGTCGCTGACGGGGGAGCGGTGTACGGGGAGGCCACGGGGGAGCGTTCCTGTTCGGAGGCCGAGTTCACGGCCTACGTCCAGGAGCGCCGGGCCTCCCTGTACGCCACCGCCTACCACCTGACCGGTGACCGTTTCGAGGCCGAGGACCTGCTCCAGAGCGCGCTGTTCTCCACGTACCGCGCCTGGGACCGGATCAGCGACAAGGCCGCCGTCGGCGGCTACCTGCGCCGCACGATGACCAATCTGCACATCAGCGCCTGGCGCCGGCGCAAGGTCAACGAGTACCCGACCGAGGAGCTGCCGGAGACGGTCGGCGAGACGGACGCGATGCGCGGCACCGAGCTGCGCGCGGTGCTGTGGCAGGCCCTGGCCCGCCTGCCCGAGCTCCAGCGGACCATGCTGGTGCTGCGCTACTACGAGGGCCGGACCGATCCGGAGATCGCGGAGATCCTGGACATCAGCGTCGGCACGGTGAAGTCGAGCATCTGGCGGTCGCTGCGGCGGCTGCGCGAGGACGAGGTGCTGAGCTTCGGCCGTGACGAGGAGGAGTCCTTCGGCGAGCTGGTCGCCTAGGGATACGGGGGGACACGGGGGAAGCACCACGGGGGAGGGCTCCAGGGGGGATCTGGAGCCCACGGGGGAAACAGCGAAGCGGGTCGTACGAGTCCGGGGGGTCTCGTAGGGCCCGCTTCGTGCGTGGTGCGGGTGCGTGCGCGGGGCGCCTCAGCGGCTCGCGGGGGTGCGGTGGCGGCCCGCCGCGGCGGCGGCCAGGCGGCCCAGGGCCTCCGGCTTCGCGCAGGGGTGGGCGCCCAGGGCGGTCTGGCGGATGACGATGGCGCGCTCGGCGCGCATCAGGCGCCAGCCGCGGCGCAGCAGCATCGGGACCGACTTGCGGCCCTCCCGCAGGTCGCGCAGGAGCCGGCGGCGGAAGGTGGTGGACGGGCGGCCGCGCAGGCAGAGCGCGTCGGCCAGCACGTCGAGCTCCCGGCAGCGGGTCACGATCTCGGCGGCGAAGATGCCCTCGGCGATGAAGAGCGGGGTCCGCTCGATGTCGAGGCGGTCGCTGCCGGTGCGGGAGCTGGTGGCGATGTCGTACACGGGCACCTCGGTCCGGCCCGTACGGCACAGCTCGACGATCGCGGCGACGGCGGCGTCCGCGTCCCAGGAGCGCGGGGAGTCCCAGTCGGTGTCGCTGCCGCCGTCGACGAGGGGGAGCGACGGGTCGCCCGCCTCCTTGTAGAAGTCGTCGAGGCGCAGGACCGGGAGGCCGGTGACGGCGGCGAGGGACGACTTGCCGGAGCCGGAGGGGCCCGCGAGCAGGACGACCCGGGTCGGGATCGGTTGGGAACTCACGGAACACCAGTGTGAGGCATTACCCCGTCCAGGGGACCACCGAGGAGGGCCGTTGGTATCGAGCATCACACCTCCACTACTGTCGGTGGCCGCCCGCTCACCCCTCGGAAGGACCCTCATGGCGCGTCACGCAGAGCCGAAGACCCCCCGCCGCGGCTTCCTGTTCCAGGCCGGTCTCGGCGTCACCGCGGCCGGTGCCGCCGTGTTCGGCGCGGCGGCCGCGGCCCAGGCGGCGCCGGGTGCCGCCGTGCCGCTGCCGGTGGACTCGCTGACCCGCACGGACGCCGCCGCGGCCGGCGCGGGCGCCCTGTCCGGCGTCACGCACGGGCTCGGCCCGCTGACGAGGCTCCAGCTCGACCCGCTGGCCAACACCGGCGTCGACCCGCTGGCCAACGGCATCGGCACCCAGATCGCCGACTTCAAGCCGATCGGCACGGACCTCGTCACCGGCGACGTCGCGAAGGGCGGCGCGGTCGCCGACCTGCCGGTGGCCGGACCGCTGACCCAGAAGCTGCTTCCGTAACGCGGGCATGCCGAAGGCCCCCGGGCAGTGCTGCTGCCCGGGGGCCGTCCCGTATGCCGGGGGGCTAGTACGAGGAGCCGGAGGCGCCCAGCGAGCCCGTGGGGTGCCAGACGGTCTTCGTCTCCAGGAAGGCCGTCATGCGGTCCGTGCCGGGGGACTCGGCGAAGTCCTCGGTACGGGGGCGCAGGACGCGCTTCAGGTTCTCGGCGGCCGCGATCTCCAGCTCCTTGGCCAGGGCGGCGTCGGCGCCCGTCAGGTCGATCGCGTTGACGTCCAGGTGGGCCGCGAGGTGCGGGCCCATCTCGGCGGCCTTGCCGGAGAGGATGTTGACCACGCCGCCGGGGAGGTCGGAGGTGGCCAGGACCTCGCCCAGGGAGAGGGCGGGGAGCGGGGCCTTCTCGGAGGCGATGACGACGGCCGTGTTGCCCGTCGCGATGACCGGGGCGATCACCGAGACCAGGCCCAGGAAGGACGACTCCTGGGGGGCGAGCACGGTGACGACGCCGGTCGGCTCCGGGGTGGAGAGGTTGAAGTAGGGGCCGGCGACCGGGTTGGCGCCGCCGACGACCTGGGCGATCTTGTCGGTCCAGCCCGCGTACCAGACCCAGCGGTCGATCGCCGCGTCGACCTGCGCCGCCGCCTTCGACTTCGACAGGCCCTCGGCGTCCGCGACCTCGCGGACGAACTGGTCCCGGCGGCCCTCCAGCATCTCGGCGACGCGGTAGAGGATCTGACCGCGCAGGTAGGCGGTCGCGCCCGCCCAGCCGCCCTGCGCCTTGCGCGCGGCGACGACCGCGTCACGGGCGTCCTTGCGGGAGGAGAGGGGGGCGTTCGCCAGCCAGTTGCCCTTGGAGTCGCTCACCTCGTACACCCGGCCGCTCTCGGAGCGGGGGAACTTGCCCCCGACGTACAGCTTGTAGGTCTTGAAGACGCTCAGACGGTTCTGCTCGGTCTTATCGGACATCGAGGTACGCCTCCAGGCCGTGGCGACCGCCCTCGCGGCCGAAGCCCGACTCCTTGTAGCCGCCGAAGGGCGAGGTCGGGTCGAACTTGTTGAACGTGTTGGCCCAGACGACACCGGCGCGGAGCTTGTTCGCGACCGCGAGGATGCGGGAGCCCTTCTCCGTCCAGATGCCGGCGGAGAGGCCATACTGGCTGTTGTTGGCCTTGGCGACGGCCTCGTCCGGGGTGCGGAAGGTCAGCACCGACAGGACCGGGCCGAAGACCTCGTCACGGGCGATGGTGTGCGCCTGGGTGACGCCCGTGAAGAGCGTCGGGGCGAACCAGTAGCCGGCCTCCGGGAGGTCGCAGGCGGCGGTCCAGCGCTCGGCGCCCTCCGCCTCGCCCCGCTCGACCAGGGAGGTGATCCGGGAGAGCTGCTCCTCGGAGTTGATGGCGCCGATGTCGGTGTTCTTGTCGAGCGGGTCGCCGAGGCGGAGCGTCGACAGGCGGCGCTTGAGCGAGTCGAGCAGCTCGTCCTGGATCGACTCCTGGACCAGCAGGCGGGAGCCCGCGCAGCAGACCTGGCCCTGGTTGAAGAAGATGCCGTTGACGATGCCCTCGACGGCCTGGTCGAGGGGGGCGTCGTCGAAGACGATGTTGGCGCCCTTGCCGCCCAGCTCCAGGGTGAGCTTCTTGTCGCTGCCGGCGACCGTGCGGGCGATCTGCCGGCCGACGGCGGTCGAGCCGGTGAAGGCGACCTTGTTCACGTCGGGGTGCGCGACCAGGGCGGCGCCGGCGTCCCCGTACCCGGGGAGGATGTTGACGACGCCCTTGGGCAGGCCCGCCTGGCGGCAGATGTCCGCGAAGAACAGGGCGGAGAGCGGGGTGGTCTCGGCGGGCTTCAGGACGACCGTGTTGCCGGTCGCGAGCGCCGGGGCGATCTTCCACGCCAGCATCAGCAGCGGGAAGTTCCACGGGATGACCTGGCCGGCCACGCCCAGCGGGCGCGGGTCCGCGCCGTAGCCCGCGTGGTCGAGCTTGTCGGCCCAGCCCGCGTAGTAGAAGAAGTGGGCGGCGACCAGGGGGAGGTCCGCGTCGCGGGTCTCCTTGATCGGCTTGCCGTTGTCCAGGGTCTCCAGGACGGCCAGCTCGCGGGAGCGCTCCTGGATGATCCGGGCGATCCGGAAGAGGTACTTGGCGCGCTCGGAGCCGGGCAGCGCGGACCACTTCTCGAAGGCCCTGCGGGCGGCCTTGACCGCGCGGTCCACGTCCGCCTCGCCCGCCTGGGCGATCTCGGAGAGGACCTCCTCGGTGGAAGGGGAGACGGTTTTGAAGACCTTGCCGTCGGCCGCGTCGGTGAACTCGCCGTCGATGAACAGGCCGTAGTTCGGTGCGATGTCGACGACCGCGCGCGACTCGGGCGCGGGGGCGTACTCGAAGGGGGAGGTCATGTCGATCAGTCCACCGTCACGTAATCGGGGCCGGAGTAGTGGCCGGTCGCCATCTTCTGGCGCTGCATCAGCAGGTCGTTGAGCAGGCTGGAGGCGCCGAAGCGGAACCAGTGGTTGTCCAGCCAGTCCGCGCCGGCCGTCTCGTTGACCAGCACCAGGAACTTGATGGCTTCCTTGGTGTTGCGGATGCCGCCGGCGGGCTTCACGCCGATCTGTACACCGGTCTGGGCGCGGAAGTCGCGCACCGCCTCCAGCATGAGCAGGGTGTTGGCCGGGGTGGCGTTGACCGCGACCTTGCCGGTCGAGGTCTTGATGAAGTCGGCGCCGGCCATCATGCCGAGCCAGGAGGCGCGGCGGATGTTGTCGTACGTGGACAGCTCGCCGGTCTCGAAGATCACTTTCAGCCGGGCGCGGTCGCCGCACTCGGCCCTGATGGCGGCGATCTGGTCGTAGACCTCCAGGTAGCGGCCGGCGAGGAAGGCGCCACGGTCGATGACCATGTCGATCTCGTCCGCTCCGGCGGCGATGGCGTCGGCGGTGTCGGCCAGCTTCACGGGGAGGGCGGCGCGGCCCGCCGGGAAGGCGGTGGCGACCGAGGCGACCTTGACGCCGGAGCCCGCGAGGGCGGCCTTGGCGGTGGCCACCATGTCGGGGTAGACGCAGACGGCGGCGGTCGTCGGGGTCGTGCGGTCGGTCGGGTCGGGGTGGACGGCCTTCGCGGCGAGGGCCCGGACCTTGCCCGGGGTGTCCGCGCCTTCGAGCGTGGTCAGGTCGATCATGGAGATGGCCAGGTCGATGGCGTACGCCTTGGACGTGGTCTTGATCGAGCGGGTGCCGAGGGACGCGGCGCGCGCCTCCAGGCCCACGGCGTCGACGCCGGGCAGCCCGTGGAGGAAGCGGCGCAGCGTGCTCTCGGACGCGGTCACGTCGGCGAAAGCGGCTGCTGCGGATGCATGGGTGGGCATGGTCACCAGTCGAGCATATCTACGCGCGTAGCGACCTGTACAGGGGAGGGCGTCAGAGGAGGCCGAGGTCACGGGCGCGGGACGGCGTGGTGCGGGGGTGGTCTGGGGGCGGTGCCGGGGTGTGGGGCAGGGGCGTACGCGGGGGTGTGAAGGGTGGAGCGCGAAAGGTCCGTCGGGGTGGGTGACGGCTGTCACAGGCTCGTGACATGGAGTGGACCGATCCCCCATACAAGATCTTTAGATTCTTATCAGCAGCCAGCGAGAACTCACCGGCCCTCCCCGAGGAGATGTCAGCGGCATGCGACTCACCCCATCACCTGCCTGACATCACAGGAGTCGTTATGCGCACCGCCCTTCGCACCGCCATCGCCACCGCGCTCGTCGCGGGCGTCGCGATCACCCCGGCCCTCACCGCCGGCGCCGCTGTCGCGGCCGATCACGCGCCGAAGGCCGGTGCCGGGGTGACGGCCGACGCGGACGGTACGTACGTCCGGACCCTGGCCCTGCCGAACGGGGCGGAGGCCAAGATCTTCAAGGTCGGCGCGACGCACTTCCGCGCCGAGCTCTTCAAGGAGGGCCAGCGCGTCGGCACCCTGGACGCCGACGGGCGCGCGGTGGCCGGCAACGACGACGGCACCTTCCTCGTGCTCCACCCGAGCGGCGAGACCGCCACCTGGCGCGGCAACTACCTCCCCGGCGCCGACCCGGGCACGTACGAGCTCGTCAACGGCGTCCGCGTGGAGCTCGTGGCCGAGCGGGGCGGCTACACCCTCAAGGCCGGGGGCCAGATCCTCACCACCGACGGCGACCGCAAGGTCATGACGTACGGCGACGCGATCATCGTCGTCGAGCCCGACGGCGGCCTCGCCGCCTATGTCCGGGGCGCGGCCCGGCAGGCCGCCCCTCGGCTCGTCGCCGCCCCCGGCCAGGTCCGTACCGTCGAGCTGCCGAACGGCGTCGAGGCCCGGATCTTCCGGGTCTCCGACGACCACCACCGCGCCGAGATCTACCGCGAGGGCCGCAACGTCGGCACGCTCGACGCCGACCACCGCTCGGTCGCGGGCAACGACAACGGCCAGTTCCTCGTCCTCCACGCGGACGGGACGACCCTGAGCTGGGTCGGCAACTACGTCCCGGGTGCCGAGCCCGGCCGGTACAAGCTCGTCGACGGCACCACGCTGGAGCTCGCGAAGAAGGACGGCCGCTACGGCATCCAGCAGCTGCGGTGGGGCACCGAGGGCACCGGCTTCGCCTACCTGAAGGAGGACCGCCAGGTCTTCCACTTCAACAACGCCGTCGTCGTCCTGGAGAGCGACGGCGGGTTCGCCGCCTACGTCCTCGGCGCCGCCCGGCAGGCCGCGCCGAAGCCGGTCACCCGCGTCGACGACTGCACCACCGTCACCACCGTCGGCATCGGCGCCGGCACCGAGGCCGAGCTGACGATGAGCCCGGAGGGGCCGAAGGCCGTCCTCCGTGACCTGGGCAGCGGCGAGCAGGTCTTCCGGACGCTCGACCGCACGCACCCCTCGCTGCCGGAGAGCGCCGGCATCGTCGCCCGTATCGACCACCCGTTCAGCGCCACGCCGTCGCTGTACACCAAGGTCGAAGGCGGCACGGCCAAGGGCGGCACGCACGCCTTCCCGGCCCTGCCGAAGGGCTGCGAGCTGAAGCCGGTCAAGGGTGCGAACGGTACGGGCTCCGGTGCGGGTGCGGGTGCGGGCACCGGTACGGGTACGGGTACCGGCTCCGGCTCCGGTACCGGTACGCACGGCAGCGCGGGCACCGCCGTCACCACCGGCGGTCAGACCTCCGTCGTCCCGCGCGGTGGCGTCGCGGCCGGTGCCGAGCTCGCCGCCGGGGAGAGCTCCGCCACGCTGCTCGCGGTCGGCGCCGGTGCCGCCTCGCTGGCCGCCGCCGGGCTCGGCTTCACCGTGCTGCGCCGCCGTTCCGCCGCCGCCCGGGGCTGACCCGTACACCCCGAGGCGTACGCCCGTACGCCGCGACGCGTACGCCTCGTACACCCCGCTCCTCGCCCCTGACCCGAGCCCGGAGCGTTCCACCCCACCCCAGGCCGGCCGTCATCCACCCCGTGACGGCCGGCCGCCCGCCGTACCGACCTCCTCGCCGCCGGAGCCCGCCCATGAAGCACCACCACCGCCGCCGTTCCGCCTCCGCCTCCGCCGTGCTGTGCGCGGCCGTCCTCGTCGCGCTCGCCGGGTGCTCGGCAGGGAACGAGCCGGTCGCCACCCCGCCCGCCCGGATCGTGGAGTCGGCCGCCGCCCCGGCGCCCACCGCCTCCACTACCGCTTCCGCTTCCGCTTCCGCCGCCGCCGTGAAGCCGCTCGTCCGCTCGCTGCCCGTACGGGTCCAGCTCCCCTCCGCCGGGGTCGACACGGGGCCGATCCTGGACCTCGGGCTGAACGCCGACGGGACCGTCGAGGTGCCCTCGGTCGCGCAGGCGGACCGGATCGGCTGGTACGGGAAGGGCGTCACGCCCGGCGAGACCGGGCCCGCCGTCCTCATCGGGCACTTCGACACCGAGCGCGGACCGGCCGTGCTCAAGGACGTCTCCCGGGTCCGGGTCGGCGACGAGATCACCGTGACCCGCGCGGACGGGTCGGCCGCCGTCTTCCGCGTCCGGGAGCTGGAGCAGGTCGCCAAGGACGCCTTCCCGACCGAGAAGGTCTACGGCGACACCCGCCGCCCCGAACTGCGTCATCCTGTACGCGGACCTGATCACCGCCCGGCCCGCCTGAGCCCTCCCCGCCTGAGCCCTCCCGTGCGGGGCGCCCGAGCCCCACCGCGCCTCCTGAGGCAGAATCGGCGGCATGACGAGCCCCACGCCCTCCGAGCCGAACTCCGAGCCGAGCCCCGAGCCGACCTACGCCGACCGCGTCTTCCGCTCCTCCTTCGGCATCGCGGGAGGCGTCTTCCTGCTCGCCCTGGCGCTCGTCTTCGCGGGCGACGCGGTGCTGCGCGGCGAGGGCCGGACGCCCTGGCTGGCGCTGGCCGGGCTGCTGCTCGTCGTGCCCCTGATCCTCGCCTTCACCATCCGGCCCGCCGTGTACGCCAACGAGGACCGGCTCCGGATCCGCAACCCCTTCCGCTCGATCCTGCTGCCGTGGGCGTCGGTCGCCGACCTCCGGGCCGGCTACTCCAGCGAGGTCTTCACGCAGGAGGGCGCCAAGTACCAGCTGTGGGCCGTGCCCGTCTCGCTGCGGCAGCGGAAGAAGGCCGCGCGCCGGGCCTCCCGCGCCTCCCAGGACGACCCCCACGGACGTACCAGCGTCACCGCCGACGTCCGGGACTCCGCCGCGCGCACCGCGCCCAGCGACCAGACCGTGGCCGACCTGCGGGAGATGGCCGAGCGGCACCGGAGCAGGCCCGGGGCGCAGGGCGAGCCGCAGATCCGCTGGGCGTACGAGATCATCGCCCCGGCCGTCGTCGGCCTGATCCTCTTCGTGGTGCTCACCGCGACCGGCTGAGCCCGGCCCCGCGCCCCGCGCGCCCTCCACACCCCGCCGATGTCCTAGGGGCAACGGCGGGGTGAAGCATGTCTCCCGCAGATGGTTTAGCGCCCAACGATCCCGGCACTGTCAATAGATTGCCCGTGCCGAGACTGTGGGGGTGGGGGCAATGACCAAGGGCACCGGTGTGTCCGGGACACGTTGTCTGGTCGACGTCAGAGCCGACGGACGATACGACTGGCGGCTCGTCGCGCAGAACGGGCGGGTGGTGGCGCGGTCGGGGCAGTGCTTCGCCGACCACGCGGCCTGCCGGGCCGCCTTCGCGGCGCTCTGCGCGCAGCACGCGGCCATGGGGGGCGGGGTGCAGCACACCGCGGGCGGCAACGGCTGGGTCTGGCTGCTGCGCGACGCCGAGGGCCGTACCGCCGCGCTCTCCGGGAGGTCGTACGAGCGCCACTCGACCTGCCGCTCCGCCTACGACCGCTTCCGCGCCCTGCTGGCCACCGAGGCCGCCCAGTGGACCTCGACCGCCTTATGGTGAACGGAAGTTGCCTCTCGGGCGCCCCTCGTTCACGTCTCGTGGCGCGCATGTCAACCGGACCGGACTTACGTCCTTCCCGTGACGACCGAGACGACCGATCCGACCGCGCCGCCCGGCGCTCCTGACGCGCGGCCCGCCGGCCCGCCCGACACGCCGAGACGGCTGCACGCCGACCCCGGCCCCGCCGACCGGGTCTTCCGCGGCGTCGCCCGCACCGGCGGCGGGCTCGTCCTCGCCGTGATGCTCCTGGTCGGCGGCTTCCTGCTGCACCGCGCCTGGCAGGCCCTCGACCGGGCCGGCGGCTCCTTCCTCACCACCGAGAACTGGGAGCCGGACGCCGGCCGGTTCGGCATCGCCGCCGTCCTCCTCGGCACGGTCCTCATCGCCCTCGTCGCGATCGTCGTCGCCGTGCCGCTCGCCACCGGCGCCGCGCTCTACATCTCCGAGTACGCCCCGCCCGGGCTCCGCCGCACCCTCATCTCCACCGTCGACCTGATGGCCGCCGTGCCCTCGGTCGTCTACGGCCTGTGGGGCGTGTTCTGGCTGGAGGAATCGATCCTGCCGATCGCCCGCTGGATCTCCGCGTACTTCGGCTGGATCCCCTTCCTGCGCGTCGACGGCGCCGACCCCGACGACCCGCTCGCGCCGCCCACCGTCTACACCTCCTCCACCTTCGTCGCCGGGCTCGTCGTCGCGATGATGGTGGCGCCGATCATCTGCTCGATCATGCGCGAGGTCTTCTCCCAGGCCCCCGCCGGGGAACGCGAGGGGGCGTACGCGCTCGGCGCCACCCGCTGGGGCATGATCCGCTCCGTCGTCCTGCCCTTCGGCAAGGGCGGCATGATCGGCGGCACCATGCTCGGCCTCGGCCGCGCCCTCGGCGAGACCATCGCCGTCTACATGGTCATCTCGCAGGTCTTCACCATCCAGTGGCACGTGCTCCAGACCGGCACCAGCTCGGTCTCCTCGCTCATCGCCCTGCGCTACGGCGAGGCCACCGCCTTCGGCATGTCCGCCCTGATGGCGGCCGGCTTCGCGCTCTTCGTCATGACCCTGATCGTCAACTTCGCCGCCTCGTCCATCGTCGCCCGCAGCCGCTCCGGCGCGTCCAGCGACGCGTAACAGGGGGAACCGCATGACCATCGCCCCGGAGCGGCCGACGCTGCGACCGCCCACCGAGAAGGCCCCGCCGGCCGGGCCCGAACGGCGCCGCGCCACCAGCGGGCTGCGCGCCACGGACGTGTACGCCGTCCTCGGCGCCGCGGCCGCCGCGCTCGCCCTCAGCTGGCTGCTCTTCGCCCGGCTGCTGCCCTTCACCGGCGCCGTCGGCTTCGCCCTCGTCGCGTACGCCCTCTTCCTCGGCCTCTACGCGCTGCTCGTCTCCTTCGACGAGGACGGGCCGGCCGTCCGCGACCGGGTGGCCGGCGTGGTCGTCCGCACCCTCGGCCTCGTCCTCCTCGCCGTCCTCGTCTTCGTCGTCGCCTTCACCCTCTGGGAGGGCCGCGAGGCCCTCGTCCACCTCAACTTCTTCACCGAGGACATGAGCCTCGCCGGCCCGCTCGAACCGCTCGACGTCGGCGGCGTCCTGCACGCCGTCGTCGGCACCCTGGAACAGGTCGGCATCGCGCTCGTCCTCACCGTCCCGGCCGGCATCGTCTGCGCCGTCTTCCTCAACGAGGTCCCCGGCCCCTTCGCCCGCCTGGTCCGCACGATCGTCGAGGCGATGACCGCGCTGCCGTCGATCGTCGCCGGTCTCTTCATCTACGCGACCGTGATCCTGGCCCTCGGCATGGACCGCTCCGGCCTCGCCGCCGCCCTCGCGCTCTCCGTGATGATGCTGCCGATCATCATCCGCGCCTCCGACGTCGTCATCCGGCTCGTCCCCGGCACCCTGCGCGAAGCCTCGTACGCCATGGGCGCCTCGCGCTGGCGCACGGTCTGGCACGTCGTCCTGCCCACCGCCCGCTCCGGCCTCACCACGGCCGTCATCCTCGGCACCGCCCGCGGGGTGGGGGAGACCTCCCCGGTGCTGCTCACCGCGGGCTTCACCGCCGAGCTCAACGCGCTGCCGACCTCCGGCGCCCAGGTCTCCCTGCCGCTCGCCACCTTCGAGCTCGTCAAGTCGCCCGAACCGAACATGATCGCCCGCGGCTTCGGCACCGCCGCCGTGCTGATGCTCCTCGTCCTGCTGCTCTTCGTCCTCGCCCGGATCGCCGGAGGGCGCGGGCCCGGGCAGCTGACGAAGCGCCAGGAGCGGCGGCGCGCGGCGGCCTCGCGGGAGGACGCGGCCCGGTTCGCCCCGACGGCCGCGCCCGCCCCGGCCCCGGCCCCCGCCCTTCCCTCCCAGCCCGTACCTCCGAGGAGCACGTCGTGAGAACGCCCGTCCCGCTCACCCGCACCCTCCTGGGCCTGGCCGCCGTGCTCAGCGCGCTGCTCGCCCTCCTCGCGGGCCCGCCCGCCGCCCACGCCGCCGGCTACACCAAGATCACCGGCTCCGGCTCCACCTGGAGCTCCAACGCCGTCGAGCAGTGGCGGCGCAACATCGGCGCCAACATCGGACTGACCGTCAACTTCAACGCCAACGGCTCCTCCCAGGGCCGCGAGCAGTTCAAGAACGGCACCGTCGACTTCGCCGTCTCCGAGATCCCGTACGGACTCACCGACGGCGGCGCCACCGACGTGCCCCCGCGCCGCGGCTACGCCTACATGCCGATCGTCGCGGGCGGCACCGCCTTCATGTACAACCTCCGGATCGGCGGCCGCCAGGTCACCAACCTGCGCCTCTCCGGCCCCGTCCTCGCGAAGATCTTCACCGGTCAGCTGACCATGTGGAACGCGCCCGAGATCAAGGCCGACAACCCCGGACTCGTGCTCCCGGCCCGCCGGATCGTGCCCGTCGTCCGCTCCGACGGCTCGGGCACCACCGCCCAGTTCACCACCTGGCTCGCCAAGGAGCACGGCTCCACCTGGGACGACTACTGCCGGCGGGCCGGCCGCTCCACCCCCTGCGGGATGACCTCGTACTTCCCCGTCGCGCCCGGCACCACCACCGTCGCCAAGTCCGGCTCCCTCGGCGTCTCGGCGCACGTCCGCCAGCCGCAGGGCGAGGGCGCGATCACCTACGTCGAGTACTCGTACGCGGTCAACGCGCACTTCCCGGTCGTCAAGGTCCTCAACCGCTCCGGCCACTACGTCGAGCCGACCGCCCAGGCCGTCGCCGTCGCCCTCCTCCAGGCGAGGATCGAGACGAACCGCTCGTCGGCGAACTACCTCACCCAGATCCTCGACGACGTCTACCGCTCCGGCGACTCCCGGGCGTACCCGCTCTCCAGCTACAGCTACATGGTCGTCCCCACCTCGGACACCGCCCCGCACACCGCCGAGAAGGGCCGCTCGCTCGGCACCTTCGCCCGCTACTTCCTCTGCGAGGGCCAGCAGCAGGCCGAGGAGCTGGGCTACTCGCCGCTGCCGAAGAACCTCGTCCAGGCGGGCTTCGACCAGATCCGCCGCATCCCCGGCGCCCCCACCGGCGCCGTCGACCTCTCCTCCTGCCGCAACCCCACCTTCTCCGCCGACGGCACCAACACCCTCGCCAAGAACGCCCCCCGGCCCAAGTCCTGCGACAAGCAGGGCGCGCAGCAGTGCCCGGACGGCACGGGAGGCGCGAAGGGCGTCCCGACGCAGGTCGTCAACGGCGGCGGCACGTCCGGCGGTTCCGGCTCGGGCGGCGGTAACGGAGGCTCCGCGTCGGGTGGTTCCGGCGGCGGAAGCTCCAACGGCTCCGGCTCCAGCGGGGGTTCGGGTGGCGGGACCGGCGGCAGTGGCGGCGGTACGGGATCCGGTACGGGATCGGGTACGGGTTCCACCGGCGGGACCGGCAGCGGGTCGACCGGCGCCACCGGCACCGGCGGGACCACGGCCGGGGCCGCCTCCGGCGCCGCATCCGGCACCGGCTCGGGCTCGGGAGGCGCGGGCGCCGCGGCCTCCGGCGGCAGCGGCGGCCCCGTCGTGGACCCCGACACCGGCGACATCGTCACGGACGGCGGCGCGGGCGGGGCGGCGGGCGGCGGCGACGGCACCGGGGGCGGGGACGCCTTCGCCGGGAACCCGGTCGTCGGCACCCCCGTCACCCTCGCCGCCGACTCGGGCGCCGGCCTGCGCGGCCTGCTGATGGTCCTCTCGGCCTTCCTGCTCCTCGCCACCGTGATCGCACCGCCGCTCGTCGGCCGCCTGATGGCCGCGCGTGCGGACCGCCAGGGAGGTGGCCGGTGATGCGGCACCTCGGCGCGCCGCCGCGGCCCGCGGCCGGCGGCACCTCGACCACCCGTCTCCGCTCCCGGTCCCTCGGCCTCGGGGCCCTGCTCCTCGCGCTCGTCCTCGCGTTGCTGCCGCTGCCGCGGGACACGCAGGCCGTCGCCGCCACCGACTCCGAGAGCTCCGCCGTCACCAAGCGCGGCGGCCGGGGACCGTACGACGACTTCTCCGGCCTGGAGGTGACCGTCCACCAGACGCGGAACCTGCGCGGGCAGGGCGTCCGGGTCACCTGGAAGGGCGGCGAGCCCACCGCCGCCGGCGCCGACTACCTCCAGATCATGCAGTGCTGGGGCGACGACCCGGCCGGGCCCCGGCGGGACCAGTGCCAGTTCGGCGCCCTCCCGCTGGGCGGCCTCAACGTCGGCAGCCACGTCGGGCGCCGGGTGCTCCCCGCCGGTACCGACCCGAGGGAGGAGGAGTACGCCGAGGACATCCCGGACCCCGAGTACCCCGGCAACACCACCAGCCCCTTCGTCCCCTTCACCCCCGTCGCCGGCCCGGCCACCACCAAGTCCACCGACTGGACCTACTTCAGCCCCGTCGACACCAACGAGGAGCCCTACCTCGTCACCCAGCCCGACGGCACCGGCGAGGCCGGCTTCAACCTCCAGTCGACCCGTGAGGCGCCCCACCTCGGCTGCGGCGACCCGCAGGGCACCGGCGCCGAGGTCCGGGGCCGGAGCTGCTGGCTCGTCGTGGTGCCGCGCGGCTCCTTCGACCCGGACGGCACGCAGAAGGACGGCAGGCCGCAGACCTCGCCGCTCTCCACCACCAACTGGGAGCAGCGGCTCGTCTTCCCGCTCGGCTTCCTACCGGTCGGCGACCCCTGTCCGACGGACAAGACGGAGCGCCGCATGACCGGCTCCGAGCTGGTCACCGAGGCCGTCACCTCCTGGCAGTCGGCCCTCTGCGCGGGTGGCGCCACCCGCTTCACCTTCTCCCAGCGCGGCGAGGAGGCGGTCCGCTCCGGCCTCCTCGCGCCGACCGCCAGCTCCCCGGGCCTCGGCTTCACCGTCGAGCCGGTCGAGCCGGTTCAGCCGCCGGAGCCGCCGGAGCCGTCCGGGGACGCGCCGGACGGCGGCGCGCCGGCCTTCGTCCACGCGCCGGTCGCCGTCAGCGGGCTGACCGTGGGCTTCTTCTGGGAGGCCGACGCCATCGGGCTCGTGAAGGACCTGCGGCTCAGCCCCCGCCTCCTCGCGAAGCTGCTCACGCTGTCCTATCCGTACGACGTCCGGGTGAGCACCTCCGCCCTGCCGCCGCCCGACCACCTCAAGAAGAATCCGGTCTCCATCGTCCGCGATCCGGAATTCCTGGAACTGAATCCGCGATTCAAGGAATCTCCGCCCGCCGAGATGAGCTACCCCGGTGGAATCCTGCTCTCCGCCGAGCGTTCCGACGCCTCGAAGGTCGTCTGGGACTATGTGCGTGGAAATCGTGAGGCGCGCGCCTTCCTGGAAGGAAAGGCGGACCCGTGGGGAATGAAGGTCAATCCCCATTACGCGGACCTCGGCCTGCCCGGGACGAGCCTCTACGAGTTCCCGAAGGCCGACCCGACCGAGACCGTGCTGACCCTGTCCGGGAAGACGATCGCGTACGGGGCGCTCGAGCGCTCCCCGTACGCCGGTGATCTCCACGAGGTCGCCCGGTCGACCCGCAGGGGCAGCCACAACAGCAAGTACGAGGCCGATCTGGACACCGCCTCCGGCGGGCTGAAGCTCATCGGCCCTGCGCCGCAGCCCGGCTCCCGCCGTGCCTACGGCATCACTGAGAGCGCCTCCGCCGCCCGCTACCAGCTCAAGGTCGCCGCCCTGCCCGACGCGGACGGCACCTACGTCCTGCCCACCACCGACGCCCTCCTCAAGGCGGTCGGCCAGTTCCGGGACTCGTCGGTGCCGGGCGTCCTCGCCCCGGACCCGGCCCGGGTCCGCGCGGGCGGCTACCCGCTGACCGTCGTGACCTACGCCGCCGCCTCCACCGGCCTGCCCGCCGACGCCCGCCGGGACTACGCGCGCGTGATGCGGTACGCGGCCGGCCCCGGCCAGCGTCAGGGCACCGCCCCCGGCGACCTGCCCTTCGGCTACGCCCCGCTGCCCGCGAAGCTGAAGGAGCGGGCGACGGCGGCGGCCGAACGGCTGGAGCGCGGGGCACCGGCGGAGCCGGGCGGACCGGGGGGCGACTCCGGCGGCCCGGGCGGCTCCGGTGGCCCCGGCGGCTCCGGAGGGGCGGCCGGGACGGGCTCCGGCGGCTCCACGGGGTCCGGCTCCGGTGCCTCCGCCGGCTCCACCGGCTCCGGTGGCTCCGGTGGCGAGGACCCCGGCACGGGGACCGGCGGGTCCTCCTCCGGTGCCACCGGCTCGGGCTCCGGCTCCGGTGCCGACGGCGGCGCGGGAACGGGCGGGCAGTCCTCCGCCCCGCCCTCCGCCCCGCCCGGCGGGACCGGAGCCGGCTCGGGCTCCGGCTCGGGCGGCGCCCCGGGCGAACAGCTCGCCGCGTCCACCGGCACCACACCCTCCGGGGTCCTCGGCTGGATCCGCTGGGTCCTCCTCGGGGTCCTCGTCGCCGGCGGCGCCGCCGCACTCGCCGGGCCGGCCGTCCTCGGATTCGCGGGCCGCCGCGCGACCCCCTCGGATTCACCTAGGACAGGAATTCGTAACCTGAAAAGCGGCTGAACGTGGTGGTTCCCGGATCCGCCCGTACGGAATTGTTGTTCCCGGCCGGTCGACGGACCGGCCGGGAAAGAAGAAATCCGGATTTGCTTGCGCGTCCATTCCATGACATCCGTTTCCACGGAGGAGATCAGAAGTGAACGTCAAGTCCCGCGCTCGTATCGGTGCCACCCTCGCCGTCGCCGCCCTCGGTCTCGGTGCGGCCTTCGCCCCGGCCGCCCAGGCCGACCCGAACCCGGTCACCCAGTACCGCACCCTGGCGGGTGTCGGCTCCGACACGACCCAGGACGTGCTCAACGGCCTCGGCAACGTCGTCCTGAACGCGGTCAACCAGAAGATCATCGCCTCCTGGGACGCCACCGGCACCGCCACCATCAAGACCAAGTCCGCCGGCTGTGTGATCAACCGCCCGAACGGCTCCTCGGCCGGCATCGACGCGCTCCGCAACGCCGTGGACACCGCCTCCGGCTGCCTCGACTTCGCCCGCTCCTCGCGCGGCCCCGTCGACGTCTCCACCACGGACCTCACCTGGATCCCCTTCGCCAAGGACGCCGTGTCCTGGGCCAAGCGCTCCAGCAGCGCCCTGCCGTCCGACCTGACGACGGCGCAGCTCAAGTCGATCTACGAGTGCAACCTCACCAGCCTCAATGGTGTGACGCTCACCCCGATCCTGCCGCAGTCCAACTCCGGCACCCGCCAGTTCTTCCTCTCCGCGATCGGCGTCACCACCCCGGGCGCCTGCGTCCAGCAGGGCGTCCAGGAGAACGACGGCACCGTCCTCGACACCGACGGCGACATCGCCCCCTACTCCGTCGCCCAGTACACGGCGCAGGAGAAGCTCGTCGTCGCCGACCGCCGCGGCTCGGCCGTGCTCGGCTCGGTCAACACCGTCGCCCCGCGCAACGCCGACAAGTCGCTCAACCTGTCCTTCCCCTTCACGCGTGACGTCTACAACGTCGTCCCGACCGCGAAGCTGACCAACGCCACGATCGCCTCCACCTTCGTCGGCTCGACCTCCAAGGTCTGCGCCGCCGGCACCACGATCGCCAACTACGGCTTCGGCACCCTCGGCACCGCCTGCGGCGCCACGACCGTCAAGGGCGAGCGCTGATCACCAAGCTCCCCGTCACCGCGCAACGGCCGGGCACCCCAGGGTGCCCGGCCCCACGGCGTACCCGTACCCACCCCACCGTCCGCCTCCAGGGGGAGATCCGGCTCTGCGCCGCCGGCACCACGATCGCCGACCGCCACCGCTTCCCGATCCCGCCGACCCACCCACTTCCGCAACCGATTCCTGGGGGACTCGAATGAACCGCCCCGCACCACTCAGATCACCCGTCGCGCTCCTCACGGCGCTCGCCCTCCTCTGCGGTGCCCTCGCCGTCGTCCTGGCCATGGCCGCCCCCGCCAAGGCCGCCACGCTGCACGGCACCTTCACCGTGCAGGGCGGGTCGGGCTCCCTCACCGACAAGCCCATCGGTACGGGGGTCAGCACCTCCGCGGCCTGCCCCGCGCCGGACCAGCCCGCGAAGCCGTACGTCGGGACCCGGCTCGTCGTGGTCGATCCCGGGCTCGCCGACAACTTCAGCAACCTGGCGACGACCGTCGCGGGGGAACCCCTGAGCGATGGCCCCTTCACCCGGCCCATCGACGCCGAGGCATATCCGCAGTCGCTCCAGGAGGGTCTCAGGCTGTTCATCCCCGAAGGCCCACTGGACGGCCGCTACGAGCTTCGTCTCTACTGCCGCACCGCGGGCGGGGCCGAGACGGAGCACTTCTTCTCCACCATGGTCCAGGTCACCGGTGACACCTGGACCCCGATCGCGCAGAAGGCGACCCTGCTGGAGGTGACGTCCGACCCCGCCTCCGCCGTCGTCGGCCGGCCGGCCAAGATCATCGCAAACGTGCAGCCCAAGGAGGCCGCCGGAACGGTGACCTTCCAGAAGTTCGTGAACGAGGAACTCATCGACATCGGCACCGCCGACGTCGTCGCCGGAAAGGCCGAGGTCACCGTCACCGAGACCGCCGTCAACAACGACGGACTGCCCGTGGTCGCCACGTTCGCCCCCACCGATCCGGAGGCCCACACCCCCACTTCCTTCGTCTACACCCTGTACGTGGTCGAGGCCACCCCTACCCCCACCCCCACCCCCACCACGCCCACGCCCACGCGCACGCCCACCGGCACCACGCCCACCCCCACCGGCTCGGTGACCCCCTCCGATTCGGCGAGTCCTTCCGACTCGGCCACGCCCTCCGACTCGGCGACCCCCTCCGGCTCGGCCACGCCCTCCGGCTCGGCGACCCCCTCCGATTCGGCCACGCCCTCCCCGAGCGCCAGCACAGATGCCGGCGGATCGGGTTCCGGTTCCGGTTCCGGCTCCTCCGGCTCGGGTTCCACCTCCGAGGGTTCCGGCGGCTCCGACTCGACCACCGGTGACGGCTCCACCGGCACGGGCTCCGCCTCCGGTGGCGGCGCCGCCACCCAGGGCGGGTCCGGCGGCCAGCTCGCCGCCACCGGTACCTCCTCCGCCGCCTCCGCCGCCCTCGGCTCGCTCGCGCTCTGCCTGCTCGGCGCCGCGGCCGTCCTCCAGAACCGCCGCCGCAAGGCGGTCGCCCGGCCGTGACCACCGCACCGGCACCAGCCGCCCCCCGCGCCGGGCTCGGCCTGGCCGGGGCGGCGCTGTGCGTCCTCGCCGCCCTCCTCATCGGCTTCGCCGCCAACCTGACCGTCGTCGGACACCTCCAGCACGCTCGCGACCAGTCCACCGCCTACGACGAGCTGCGCGAGCAACTCGCCCTCGGCACCGCCCCGGTGGGGCAGACCACGTACGACGGCAAGGCGGTCGCCCTCGGCGACCCCGTCGCCCTGCTCCGCATCCCGGTCCTCGGCGTGCGCGAGGTCGTCGCCGAGGGCACCACCTCGGAGGTCCTCATGTCGGGCCCCGGCCACCGCCGGGACACCCCGCTGCCCGGCCAGGCGGGGACGGCCGTCCTCATGGGCCGCCAGTGGGGCTACGGCAGCCCCTTCAACGACCTGCACCGGCTGCCGCCCGGCGCCCGCGTCGAGGTGACGACCGGTCAGGGCGACGCCGTCTACGAGGTGGTGGGCGTCCGCCGCCCCGGCGACCCGACCCTCGCCGCCCTCGGCGCCGGCGAGGGCCGGCTGACCCTGGTCACGGCGGACGGCGGCGCGTACACCCCGGAGAACTTCCTCTTCGTCGACGCGAAACTGCTCTCCGACGTCCAGCCCAGCCCGCCGCGCCCCCTGCGGCCCGGCTGGATCACCGAGGCCGAGAAGCCGCTCTCCGGCGACCCGGCCGCCTGGCCGAAGATCTTCCTCGGCGCCCAGGCCCTCCTCCTCGCCGCCGTCCTCACCGTCGCCGCCCGCCGCCGCTGGGGCCCCCGCCAGACCTGGATCGCCGCCACCCCCGTGCTCCTCGCACTCGGCGTCCTCGTCTCCGGCGAACTGACCCGACTCCTCCCCAACCTCCTCTGAAAGCCGTGGAGTTGATGACACCGTGACCGACCTCGCCGACACCGTCACCCTGCCGCCCGTCCCCGCCGGAGACCCGCGGGCGGGGCACGCCGACCGCGCGGGCCGCGCCGGCGCGCTCGACGCCGAGGCCGTCTCCGCCTGGTTCGGCGACCGCAAGGTCCTCGACCGGGTCTCGCTCGCCATGCCCGCCCACGAGGTGACCGCCCTCATCGGCCCCTCCGGCTGCGGCAAGTCCACCTTCCTCCGCATCCTCAACCGGATGCACGAACTCATCGGCTCCGCCGCCCTGTCGGGCCGCGTCCTCCTCGACGGCGCCGACATCTACGACCGGGGCCGCCGCATCACCCACGCCCGCCGCGAGATCGGCATGGTCTTCCAGAAGCCCAACCCGTTCCCCGCGATGTCCCTGTACGAGAACGTCCTCGCCGGCCTCAAGCTCGGCGGCGTCCGGGCCGGACGCGACGAGAAGGACGCCCTCGTCGAGGAGTGCCTGACCCGGGCCGGCCTCTGGAACGAGGTCAGGGACCGCCTCCGGCAGCCCGGCGGCGCCCTCTCCGGCGGCCAGCAGCAGCGCCTCTGCATCGCCCGCGCGCTCGCCGTCCGCCCCCGCGTGCTCCTCATGGACGAGCCCTGCTCGGCCCTCGACCCGACCTCCACCCGGCGCGTCGAGGAGACCATCGCCGAGCTCAAGTCCGACGTGACGATCGTGATCGTCACCCACAACATGCAGCAGGCCGCCCGGGTCTCCGACTCCTGCGCCTTCTTCCTCGCCGAACAGGGCACGCCCGGCGTCATCGTCGAACACGGCCCCACGGAGCGGATGTTCGGCTCCCCGAGCGACCCGCGCACGGCGGACTACGTCAACGGCCGCTTCGGATAAGCCGGTCGAGGGGGACGACGAAGGGCCGGTACGGAACTCCCGTACCGGCCCTCGCCCTTCACGCCCGGATCACAGCCCCGCGGCCGCCGCCAGGTCCTTCTTCAGCGCGCCCAGCACCTCGGCGCCGGTCGCCCGCGCCGCCTCCAGACCGCTCGCGTCGGCGACCGGGACCACGACCTCCAGGTAGCACTTCAGCTTGGGCTCCGTCCCCGACGGGCGGACGATCACCCGCGCCTTGTACTCCCCGTCCAGGTGGTAGCGCAGACCGTCCGTGGGCGGCAGCGACTCCGTGCCCCGGGTCAGGTCCTCCGCCGAGACGACGGACAGCCCCGCGAGCCGCACCGGGGGCTTCTCGCGCAGCGCCGCCATCGCGTCCGCGATGACCGACAGGTCCTCCACGCGCACCGACAGCTGGTCCGTGGCGTGCAGCCCGTGCGCGACCGCCAGGTCGTCGAGCAGGTCGGTCAGCGTCCGGTCCCGCTCCTTCAGCTCCGAGGCCAGCTCCGTGACGAGCAGCGCGGCCGTGATGCCGTCCTTGTCGCGGACGCCCTCGGGGTCCACGCAGTAGCCGAGCGCCTCCTCGTAGCCGTACCGCAGACCGTCCACCCGGGCGATCCACTTGAAGCCGGTCAGCGTCTCCTCGTACCCGACCCCGGCGGCCTCGGCGATCCGCCCGAGCAGCGAGGACGACACGATCGACTCCGCGAAGACGCCCCGCGCGCCCTTGTGCACGAGGTGCGCGGCGAGCAGCGCGCCGACCTCGTCGCCGCGGAGCATGCGCCAGCCGCCGTCCACGGTCGCGTCCGGCACGGCCACGGCGCAGCGGTCGGCGTCCGGGTCGTTGGCGATGACCAGGTCGGGGTCCACGGCCCGGGCCGCCTCGAAGGCGAGGTCCATGGCCCCCGGCTCCTCCGGGTTCGGGAAGGAGACGGTCGGGAACGCCGGGTCGGGCTCGGCCTGCGCGGCGACGAGCGCGGGGGCGGGGAAGCCGTGGCGCGCGAAGGCCGCCGTCAGGACGTCCTTCCCGACGCCGTGCATGGCCGTGTAGACCGTCCGCGCGGTGCGGGGCGAGCCGGGGGTCAGGACGGCGTCGGTACGCGCCAGGTACGCATCCAGCACCTCCTCGCCGAGGGTCTCCCAGCCGTCCTCCGGCCGCGGCACGTCGGCGAGCGCCCGGACGGAGTCGATCTCGGCCGCGATCCCGGCGTCGGCCGGGGGCACGATCTGCGAGCCGTCGCCCAGGTACACCTTGTAGCCGTTGTCCCGGGGAGGGTTGTGGCTCGCCGTCACCTCGACGCCGGCGACGGCGCCCAGGTGCCTTATGGCGTACGCCAGGACCGGCGTCGGCAGCGGGCGCGGCAGGAGCGCGGCGCGCAGGCCGGCGCCCGTCATCACGGCGGCGGTGTCGCGGGCGAAGTCGGCGGACTTGTAGCGGGCGTCGTACCCGATGACGACCAGGCCGCCGGCCTGCCCCTCCTTCTTCAGGTACGCGGCGAGCCCGGCGGCGGCCCGGATCACCACGGCCCGGTTCATCCGCATGGGCCCGGCGCCCAGCTCCCCGCGGAGCCCCGCGGTGCCGAACTGCAACGTCCCGGCGAACCGGACGGCCAGCTCGTCGGTGTCCCCCCGGTCGAGGAGCGCGCCGAGCTCCTCCCGGGTCTCGGAATCGGGATCCTCGGCGAGCCACGCCTGGGCCCGAGCGAGGAGTTCGTCCTGCGTCACGGTGATGCGCCTTTCGGAGTGCGGGTGGGTGGGGGAGGAATCGGTGCGGGTGCGGGTGCGGGTGAAGTGCGGTCCCGGGGGCGGGTGCGGGCGGGTGCGGGTGGGTGGGCGGTGCGGCGGGGCCGCTGCGCGGAGCCTTTCCCCACCCCGCCCCTTCCCGTAACCGGGGCTCCGCCCCGGACCCCGCGCCTCAAACGCCGGCGGGGCTGATTTCAGCCCGCCCGGCGTTTGAGGGCACGGCCGCAGGCCGTACGGGGGCCTGGGGGCTTGCCCCCAGTTTCGGGAAGGGGCGGGGTGGGGAAGGAGCCCCGCGCAGCGGCCCCGCACCCCGCACCGCGCGCCCCCGCACGCGCCGCAGCGCCCCGGCGGTCGGACCCGCCGCAGCGGCCCGAAGCCCGCCCGGCGCCCCGGGGCCGCAGCGGCGCGAGGGCCGCGCGGAAGACTCAGATCCGGTCCAGGACCCGCGTCAGCAGTTCACCCATCCGCGCCGCCGAGTCCCGCCCCGCCTGGAGGACCTCCTCGTGGTTCAGGGGCTCGCCCGAGAGGCCCGCGGCGAGGTTGGTGACGAGGGAGATGCCCAGGACCTCCGCGCCCGCCTCGCGCGCGGCGATGGCCTCCAGGACGGTGGACATGCCGACGAGGTCGCCGCCCATGACGCGGACCATGTTGATCTCGGCGGGGGTCTCGTAGTGGGGGCCGGGGAACTGGACGTAGACGCCCTCCTCCAGCGTCTCGTCGACCTCCTTGCACAGCGCCCGCAGCCGCGGCGAGTACAGGTCGGTGAGGTCGACGAAGTTCGCGCCGACGATCGGCGAGGCGGCCGTCAGGTTGAGGTGGTCGCTGATGAGGACGGGCTGGCCGGGGCGCATGCCCTCGCGCAGACCGCCGCAGCCGTTGGTCAGCACGACGGTCTTCACGCCGGCGGCGACGGCCGTACGGACGCCGTGCGCGACGGAGGCGACGCCGCGGCCCTCGTAGAAGTGGGTGCGGCCGAGGAAGACCAGGACGCGCTTCGCACCGATCTTGTACGAGCGGACCTTGCCGCCGTGGCCCTCGACGGCCGGCGGCGGGAAGCCGGGGAGCTCGGTGACGGGGAACTCGGCCTCGGGGGCGCCCAGGGCGTCCACGGCCGGGGCCCAGCCGGAGCCCATGACCAGGGCGACGTCGTGGTTCTCGACTCCGGTCAGCTCGCGCAGTCGCGCGGCTGCGGCCTCGGCGGCCTCGTACGGGGTGGCAGTAGCGTTCACTGGGCTCTCTCGCCTCGGGGAGGGGGTCCGAGGGAGGTGGCCCCGGACGGAATTTCGTTCGCGAAGAAGCCTAGCCCGAGAATTCCTACGCGCGTAGATGACGGCGCGGACGGACATGCGATCGTTGTCTTGTCGTTTCCCACGAGAGCGCCCCGCGCCCGGGGTGGGGGCATGGCCTCAGCAGGGCCGCTTGCGGATCTCCATGACGTAGTCGTGCGGCGCCCCCGCCGACTCCGCCGCGTCGGCGACCTCGCCGAGGTAGCGCGCGGACGGCAGCCCGCCCTCGTACGCGTTCAGCACGTACACCCAGGCCGCCTCCTCGCCGTCGAGGGTGTGCACCCGGACCCGCATCCGCCGGTAGATGTCGAGCCCGACGCCCTCCCAGCGGTCCATCGAGTCCTCGTCCATCGGGGCGATGTCGTACAGCGCCACGAAGACCTGCTGGCGCGGGGCCTCCACGAGGGTGCAGAGCGCCCCCTCCCAGCCCATCTGCTCGCCGCCGAAGGTGAGCCGCCAGCCGTTCAGCCAGCCGGTGCCGCGCAGTGGGGAGTGCGGGGCGCGGCGGCTCATCAGCCGCGCGTCGAGGTTGCCGGCATAAGCGGCGTAGAGCGACATGGGTCCGAGGGTACGGGAGGGACGGGGGTGCCCGGCGAAACCCGAGGTGGCGGCCGTCCGGGGGCTTCCGCGGCGCCCCGGCGGGGGTATTTCCGGCCCCGGCGCGAGGGACCGGGCCGCGTACGGGACAATGGGGTACGCACTTGAAGCGTGCGGGACAATGGCGTACGCACCGCAGTCCACGGGGGGACCCCCCGGCAGAACGAGAGCGCGAGGCGTAGATCCCAGTGACCCGGATCGTGATCATCGGCGGCGGACCCGGCGGATACGAGGCGGCCCTGGTGGGCGCCCAACTCGGCGCGGAGGTGACCGTCGTCGACTGCGACGGCCTCGGCGGCGCGTCCGTCCTGACCGACTGCGTCCCCTCCAAGACCCTGATCGCCACCGCCGAGGTGATGACCACCTTCGACTCCTCCTACGAGGAGCTGGGCATCATCGTCGCGGACGACACCCCGCACGTGGAGCAGGCCGCCCGCGTCGTCGGCGTGGACCTCGGCAAGGTCAACCGACGGGTGAAGCGGCTCGCGCTCGCCCAGTCGCACGACATCACCGCCTCGGTGACCCGGGCCGGCGCCCGGGTGCTGCGCGGCCGCGGCCGGCTCTCCGGCCGCCAGGCCGTCGACGGCTCCCGCCAGGTGATCGTGACGGCGGCCGACGGCACCGAGGAGACGCTGACCGCCGACGCCGTGCTGATCGCCACCGGCGGCCACCCGCGCGAGCTGGCCGACGCCCAGCCGGACGGCGAGCGGATCCTGAACTGGACGCAGGTCTACGACCTCAAGGAGCTCCCGGAGGAGCTCATCGTGGTCGGTTCCGGTGTGACCGGCGCCGAGTTCGCCGGCGCCTACCAGGCCCTCGGCTCCCGCGTCACCCTCGTCTCCTCCCGCGACCGGGTGCTCCCGGGCGAGGACCCGGACGCGGCCGCGGTCCTGGAGGACGTCTTCCGCCGCCGCGGCATGAACGTCATGGCCCGCTCCCGCGCCGAGTCCGCCAAGCGGGTCGGCGACCGGGTCGAGGTCACCCTCTCGGACGGCCGGGTCATCTCCGGCACCCACTGCCTGATGGCCGTCGGCGCGATCCCGAACTCCGCCGGGATGGGCCTGGAGGAGGCCGGGGTCCGGCTCAAGGACTCCGGGCACATCTGGACCGACAAGGTCTCCCGCACCTCCGCCCCCGGCGTGTACGCGGCGGGCGACGTCACCGGCGTCTTCGCGCTCGCCTCGGTCGCCGCCATGCAGGGCCGGATCGCGATGTACCACTTCCTCGGCGACGCGGTGGCCCCGCTCAACCTGAAGACGGTCTCCTCGAACGTCTTCACCGACCCCGAGATCGCCACCGTCGGCTACACCCAGGCCGACGTCGACGCGGGCAAGATCGACGCCCGGGTCGTCAAGCTGCCGCTGCTGCGCAACCCCCGCGCGAAGATGCAGGGCATCCGGGACGGCTTCGTGAAGCTCTTCTGCCGCCCCGGCACCGGCATCGTGGTCGGCGGCTGTGTCGTCGCCCCCCGGGCGAGCGAGCTGATCCACCCGATCTCGATCGCGGTCGACAACAATCTGACGGTCGAACAGATCGCAAATGCTTTCACCGTGTACCCCTCCCTGTCGGGCTCGATCGCGGAAGTGGCACGGCAGTTGCACACCCGAAAGACCTCGGGCGAGGGCTGACACCCTCCGGCCCCGGGCGGCGATCGCCGTCCCCGCCTGCGGGAACGGTTCGCCGACTCGGACAACCCCCGGCAAGACGGGGCATAGCCGGGGCATAAAACGGATCAATGGCGGGGCTCTCCATACCACTTGGGAGCCCCGCCTGTGTGTATCTTCCGCAATCCGGCGCATAGTGCTGAAAAGCAACGGCGGCGCACGTTACTGTCAGTTTCGTGTTCGCTGCAGAACGTCGCCAGTTGATCCTCGAAATGGTGCGAGCCAATGGGGCCGTGTCGCTCCGCGAGCTCGCCCGCGTCGTCCAGACCTCCGAAGTGACCGTGCGCCGTGACGTACGGGCCCTGGAGGCAGAAGGACTCCTCGACCGCCGGCACGGCGGTGCGGTGTTGCCGGGCGGATTCACGCGAGAATCCGGCTTCCCGCAGAAATCCCATCTCGCGACCGCGGAGAAGACGGCCATCGCCGACGTCGCCGCGAGCCTGGTCGAAGAGGGCGAGGCCATCGTCGTCGGCGCCGGGACCACCACCCAGGAGCTGGCCCGCCGGCTCGCCCGGGTGCCCGGCCTCACGGTGGTCACCAACTCGCTGCTCGTCGCCCAGGCCCTGGCGCACGCCAACCGGGTCGAGGTCGTCATGACCGGCGGCACCCTGCGCGGCTCCAACTACGCCCTGGTGGGCAGCGGGGCCGAGCAGTCGCTCCAGGGGCTGCGCGTCTCCCGCGCCTTCCTCTCCGGCAGCGGGCTCACCGCCGAGCGCGGCCTCTCCACGTCCAACATGCTCTCCGCGAGCGTGGACCGGGCGCTGGTGCAGGCGGCGGCCGAGGTCGTGGTCCTCGCCGACCACACCAAGCTCGGCACCGACACCATGTTCCAGACGGTGCCGACGGACGTGATCACCCGCCTGGTCACCGACGAGCCCCCGCCGCACGACGAGCGGGCCGCCACCGAGCTCCAGGCCCTGGCCGACCAGGGCGTGCAGATCGCGGTGGCCGGCACCGGGCAGAGCGGCGCCCCCGCCTCCGAGCAACTCCCCCCGGGCGTCCGGGGCCGTCGCGACATGCCACTCCCCGTCCAGCGCGGCGGCAGGATGCCCGGCGGCCAGTTCCGCGGCCCCGCCCCCGGCCTGGCCGCCGAACCCCTGGAACGCACGGCCCGAGTAGCAGACCTCCGCCGCCGCTAGAGCCTGCCGGCACGAGGCAGGACAGCCCCGGCCTGTACGCGCCCTTGGCCCGTACGCGCCCCAGGCACGCCCCGTACCGCCCAAGCACGCCCCCGTACCCCCGTACGCCCCCGTACCACCCCAGCACACCCCCCATACGCAGTGAGCCGCCGTCCCCTCGTCCCCGTACCCCGTGTACGTACGGCGAAGGGCCCCCAGGCGGCTGCCTGCGGGCCCTTCGGTGTGAGGTGTGGGGCCGTCAGGCCTTGATCTCGCAGATGCCGGCGCCGGACGTGATCGACGCGCCGACCTCCGCGCTCAGGCCCGTGATGGTGCCGGACTTGTGCGCGTTGAGCGGCTGCTCCATCTTCATGGCCTCCAGGACGACGATCAGATCGCCCTCCTTGACCTCCTGGCCCTCCTCGACCGCGACCTTCACGATCGTGCCCTGCATGGGCGAGGCGAGGGTGTCGCCCGAGGCGGTCGGGCCGGACTTCTTCGCGGCGCGGCGCTTCGGCTTGGCGCCGGCGGCCAGACCCGTACGGGCCAGGGACATGCCGAGCGACGACGGGAGGGAGACCTCCAGGCGCTTGCCGCCGACCTCGACCACGATCGTCTCGCGGCCGGCCTCGTCCTCGTCCGCGTCGGCACCGGCCGGGGCGAACGGCTTGATCTCGTTGACGAACTCCGTCTCGATCCACCGGGTGTGGACGCGGAACGGGTTGGCGGTGAAGTCGGGGTCCACCACGGCGGCCTGGTGGAACGGGATGGCCGTGGCCATGCCCTCGACCTTGAACTCGGCGAGCGCGCGGGCGGCGCGCTGGAGCGCCTGCTCGCGGGTGGCGCCGGTGACGATCAGCTTGGCGAGCAGCGAGTCCCAGGCCGGGCCGATGACCGAGCCGGACTCGACGCCCGCGTCCAGGCGGACGCCCGGGCCGGTCGGCGGCTGGAAGAGGGTGACCGTGCCGGGGGCCGGGAGGAAGTTGCGGCCCGGGTCCTCGCCGTTGATACGGAACTCGAAGGAGTGACCGCGCACGGCCGGGTCGCCGTAACCCAGCTCCTCGCCGTCGGCGATCCGGAACATCTCGCGGACCAGGTCGAGGCCGGTGACCTCCTCGGTGACCGGGTGCTCCACCTGGAGACGGGTGTTGACCTCCAGGAAGGAGATCGTGCCGTCGGTGCCGACGAGGAACTCGACCGTGCCGGCGCCGACGTAGCCGGCCTCCTTCAGGATCGCCTTCGACGCCGCGTACAGCTCGGCGTTCTGCGCCTCCGTCAGGAACGGCGCGGGCGCCTCCTCGACGAGCTTCTGGTGGCGGCGCTGGAGCGAGCAGTCACGGGTGGAGACGACGACCACGTTGCCGTGCTGGTCGGCGAGGCACTGGGTCTCGACGTGACGCGGCTTGTCCAGGTAGCGCTCGACGAAGCACTCGCCGCGGCCGAAGGCGGCGACGGCCTCGCGCACGGCGGAGTCGTACAGCTCCGGCACCTCTTCGAGGGTGCGGGCGACCTTGAGTCCGCGGCCGCCACCGCCGAAGGCCGCCTTGATGGCGATCGGCAGGCCGTGCTCCTCGGCGAAGGCGACGACCTCGTCCGCGCCGGAGACCGGGTCCGGGGTGCCCGCGACGAGCGGGGCGCCGGCACGCTGGGCGATGTGGCGGGCGGCGACCTTGTCACCGAGGTCGCGGATGGCCTGCGGCGGCGGGCCGATCCAGGTCAGACCCGCGTCCAGCACGGCCTGGGCGAACTCCGCGTTCTCGGAGAGGAAGCCGTAGCCGGGGTGGATGGCGTCCGCGTCGGCGTCCTTCGCGGCCTGGAGCACCTTGGCCATGTCCAGGTAGCTGGTGGCCGGGGTGTCACCGCCCAGGGCGAACGCCTCGTCGGCCGCGCGGACGTGCAGAGCGTCCCGGTCCGGATCGGCGTAGACGGCTACGCTTGCGATCCCGGCATCCCGGCAGGCACGGGCGACACGAACAGCGATTTCGCCACGGTTGGCGATGAGCACCTTGCGCACGATGGCTCCCTCCTTGAAACAAGCTGAGTTTAGGGACTGCCGACACGGCCCCTCGACCCCGCCCCAAGGGTGAGCTTGCCCACACGGAGCGTGAATCGACGGTCGCTCGGGTCGTGAAATCCCTTGTCGCACCACGGTACGCAGGGTTTCTTTACGGCACAGTAGCTCCGAGGTGTGGCGCAGGTCTCTGTTCGTGGAGCCAGTCGCCATTCGGGTTTCTTTGTGGAGTCCCTACGAATGGCGCAATGATTCTTTGCCGGAACGTCGCCCTTTGGCCATGGCGCGCGAACTCTTGTCCGGACGTTTACCGGCCAGTAGCCTTCGCGCTGTCGACCGTACTGTCGGTAACAGGCGAATCCAGGGGGTGGCCGAGGTGGCCCGCAGACCGATCGCACTCGTCACGGGCGCCGTGCTCCTCGCGGAGGCGCCCGCCATCGTCGGACTCAACGCGATCATGGCGCGGTTCGTGGAGATCCAGTCGATGTCCCTCGACGGACTCGACCCCGACCACATGGTCACCGGCACCTGGGCCCTCGGCATCGGCTCCGGCCTCGCCCTCGCGCTCTGCGCCGCCGTCGCCCTCCTCGCGGGCGTCCGCGACCGCCGCCCCGGCCGCTTCGGCCGGGGGCTCCTCATCGGCTGCGCGGTCGTCCACGGCGTCCTCGGCGCGGTCGCCGTCGGCCTGATCGGCTGGGGCGCCTTCGCCTTCCTCATGACCGTCGTCGGGCTCGTCGTCCTCACCCTGGTGGCGTACGGGAAGGAGGCCGGGGCCCCGGCGCCGGCCAAGGCCCCGGAGCCCGCCGGGGCCTGACGCCGGCTCAGGCCCGCCAGAGGTCGGTGATGCCCACGTCCAGCTTCGCGAGCAGCCGGCGCAGCAGCGGCAGCGACAGGCCGATCACATTGCCGGGGTCGCCGTCGATGCCCTCGATGAACGGCGCGGACCGCCCGTCCAGCGTGAAGGCGCCCGCCACGTGCAGCGGCTCGCCGCTCGCCACGTACGCCGCGATCTCCGCGTCCGTCGGCTCGCCGAACCGCACCACCGTCGAGGCCGTCGCCGACTCGTACCGCTTGGCCGTCGTGTCGTACACGCAGTGACCGGTCTGGAGGATGCCGACGCGGCCCCGCATCCGCTGCCAGCGGAGGGTCGCCTCGGCGGCGTCGGCGGGCTTGCCCAGCGCCTCGCCGTCCAGCTCCAGGACCGAGTCGCAGCCGATCACCAGGGCGCCGCTCGCCTCCGGCCGGGCCGCCACGTGCGCCGCCTTGGCCTCCGCGAGCGTCAGGGCCAGCTCGGCCGGGGTCGGGGCGTGGACCTTGTCCTCGTCCACGCCGCTGACGATCACCTCGGGCGCGAGACCGGCCTGCCGGAGCAGACCCAGCCGGGCGGGGGAGGCGGAGGCGAGGACGAGACGGCGGGGCGTGCCCCCCGGGCGATCAGCAGTCATGGGGGCAGCGTACTCAGCGCGCGCCCGCCACGAGCATCAGGACGACCATGGCCAGCGCCAGCAGGACGCCCGTCCTGCGCATCATCGTCTGCGCCTCGCGCAGGAACTTCGGAGGCTTGTTCTCCGGGTCGGACCACAGCATGCTCCCGATGGTGCGGTGCGCGACGCCCGTGGCGCCTGAGTACGGATACTCAACCCTCCCGGTACGCGCCCGCCGCGGCGGCGGCCAGGGCGGCGGTGACGGCGCGCTCGGCGTCGGCGGCGGTCAGTTCCTCGTGGGTGACGGCGAAGCGGTAGTAGAGCGGCGCGGAGACCGCCCGCAGGAGCTCCAGGGGGTCGGTGCCGGCGGGTAGTTCGCCGCGGGCCGCCGCCCGGTCCGCGACCGGGGCCCACTCGGCGAGCCGGGTGCGGTAGAAGCCGCTCAGCGCCCGCGCGCACTCCTCGTCGCAGGCGGCGGCCGCGAGGACGGCCCGGAAGACGGCGCCCATCCGCGGGTCGGTGAGGGTCTCCCGTACGAGGACGGCGTTGGCCCGCAGGTCGCCCGCCAGGCTGCCGGTGTCGGCGGCGGGCACGGACTGCTCGGCCATGTCGCGCAGGAGGTCCGTGACCAGGCCGACGGGGGAGCCCCAGCGGCGGTAGACGGTCGTCTTGCCGACGCCCGCGGCGGCCGCGACCTGATCCATGTTCAGCGTGTGGAAGCCGCCGGTCGCGAGGGTCTCCTCGGTGGCGTCGAGGACCGCCCGGCGCACCTTGGCGGTACGTCCTCCGGGGCGCTGGGTGCCGGGCACGGCCGAGGGGTCGGGCGTACCGCTGCTCTCGCTCAAATGGGTCTCCTGTTCCGTTAAGGCTCGGCAGTCTGCTAGCGTCTCGCCCATCTTAACGGAACCAGTCTCCCATTAAGGGGTCCCGTCATGGTCGCGCTCGATGCACCCCCCGCCCCTGCCCCGGGCGTCCGCATGGACGGACGGATGCGGCTCGTCCTCCTCGTCCTCCTCGTCGCCCAGTTCATGCTGGCCGTCGACTTCTCGATCCTGAACGTCGCCCTCCCCGTCATCGGCGAGGGACTCGGCTTCTCCCTCGGCGGCCTCCAGTGGATCGCCACCGCCTTCGCGCTCTCCGCCGCCGGCTTCACCCTCCTCTTCGGGCGCCTCGCCGACCTCCTCGGCCGCCGCCGCGTCTTCCTCGCCGGCATGGGCGTCCTCGGCGCCGCCTCCCTCGCCGGCGGCCTCGCCACCACCCCCGAACTCCTCATGGCCGCCCGCGTCGCCCAGGGCCTCGCCACCGCGGCCGTCACCCCCGCCGGCCTCTCCCTCCTCACCTCCGCCTTCCCCGAAGGCCCGCTGCGGGCCAGGGCGCTCGGCCTCAACGGCGCCCTGATGTCCGCCGGATTCACCACCGGAGCCGTGCTCGGCGGCGTCCTCACCGACCTGCTCTCCTGGCGCTGGGCCTTCCTCATCAACGTGCCCGTCGCCCTCGCCGTCCTGCTCGTCGCCCCCGCCGTCCTGAAGGAGAGCCGCCCCGCCGGCCGCCCCCGCCTCGACGTGCCCGGCGCGATCACCGTCACCGGCGGCCTCCTCGCCCTCGTCCACGGCCTCACCGCCGCCGGCGAGCACGGCTGGACCGACCCCGGCGTCCTCCTCTCCCTCGCCGCGGCCGCCGCCCTCCTCGCCGCCTTCCCCCTCGTCGAGCGGCGCTCCGCCGCCCCGCTCGTCCCCCTCCGGATCCTCAGGCGCCGCACCGTCGTCTGGGGCAACCTCGCCGGGCTCGCCGCCTTCGCCACCGAGACCTCGCTGGTCTTCCTGATGACCCTGCACCTCCAGGACGTCCTCGGCTTCTCCCCGCTCGCCGCCGGGCTCTCCTTCGGCGTCCTCGGCGCCGGCACCGTCCTCGGCGGCCTGCTCGCCCCCCGCCTCATCGGCCGCTCCTCGCCCCGGACCGCGCTCGTCGCCGGCGGAGCCCTCCAGGCCGCCGCGACCCTCGCCCTCCTCGGCATCGGCGACGGGCGGAGCACGTACGGACTGCTCCTCGCGGCCACCTTCGCCGGCGGCGTCGGCAACATGCTCGCCATCGTCGGCTTCATGGTCACCGCCACCTCGGGCCTGCCCGACGACGAACAGGGCATGGCCACCGGCATCGCCACCATGACCCAGCAGGTCGGCATCACCCTCGGCACCCCGATCATGAGCGGCGTCCTCGTCACCGCCGCCACGCTCCCGGCCGGCATCGCCCGCGCGGTCGCCGTCAACGCGGCCCTCGTCGCGGCGGCGGCCCTCGCCTCGGCGGTCTTCCTGCGTCCCCGAAAGCGCTGAGCGGGTACGACGAAGGCCGGACCCCCCCGCACACGGGGTCCGGCCTTCACCGTACGTACGCCTCTAGACCGGCCAGTAGGACCGCGCCCAGGCCCGCGGGCCCGGCCGCGGACGCACCGAACGCGCGATCCGCGACGGATCCGACCAGCCCTCCGGTACCGCCGGGCCGCCGTCCTCGGCGGCAGCCGCCGCCGTGGCCGCGGCCCGGGCCTGGACCACCGCCAGTGCGGCGGCCAGCTCCTCGGGCGTCGGGTTGCCTCGTACGACCTTGATCATCGTGCTGTCCCTCCCGAGGGCTAGAGCGGGATGTTGCCGTGCTTCTTCGGAGGAAGGGATTCCCGCTTCGTCCGCAGCTGACGCAGACCCTTCACGACCTGCGCGCGGGTCTCCGACGGAAGGATCACCCCGTCGATGTAGCCGCGCTCGGCCGCGATGTACGGGTTGAGCAGCGTGTCCTCGTACTCCCGGATCAGCCGCGCCCGCACCGCCGCCACTTCCTCGGCGTTCTCGCCGTTCGCCTCCGCCTCGGCGATCGTGCGCCGGTGCAGGATGTTGACGGCGCCCTGCGCGCCCATGACGGCGATCTGCGCCGTCGGCCACGCCAGGTTCAGGTCGGCGCCCAGGTGCTTGGAGCCCATCACGTCGTACGCGCCGCCGAACGCCTTGCGGGTGATGACCGTGATCAGCGGGACGGTCGCCTCGGCGTACGCGTAGATCAGCTTCGCGCCGCGCCGGATGATGCCGCCGTACTCCTGGTCCACGCCCGGCAGGAAGCCCGGCACGTCCACGAAGGTCAGGACCGGGATGTTGAACGCGTCGCAGGTGCGCACGAACCGCGCGGCCTTCTCGCTCGCGTTGATGTCCAGACAGCCCGCGAACTGCATCGGCTGGTTGGCGACGATGCCGACCGGGAAGCCCTCCACCCGGCCGAAGCCGGTCAGGATGTTCGGCGCGAACAGCGCCTGCGTCTCCAGGAACTCGCCGTCGTCCACGACGTGCTCGATCACCCGGTGCATGTCGTACGGCTGGTTCGCCGAGTCCGGGATCAGCGTGTCGAGCTCCAGGTCCTCGCCCGACACCTCGGTCTCCGCCGTCTCCGGGAACGCCGGCGGCTCGGAGAGGTTGTTCGACGGCAGGTACGAGAGCAACTGCTTCACGTACTCGATGGCGTCCTTCTCGTCACCCGCCATGTGGTGCGCCACGCCCGACGTCGTGTTGTGCGTCCGCGCGCCGCCCAGCTCCTCGAAGCCCACGTCCTCGCCGGTCACCGTCTTGATGACGTCCGGACCCGTGATGAACATGTGCGAGGTCTGGTCCACCATCACCGTGAAGTCGGTGATCGCGGGGGAGTACACCGCACCGCCCGCGCACGGGCCCACGACCAGCGAGATCTGCGGGATCACCCCGGAGGCGTGGGTGTTGCGGCGGAAGATCTCGCCGTACATCCCGAGCGCGCTCACACCCTCCTGGATGCGCGCGCCGCCCGAGTCGTTGATGCCGACGACCGGACAGCCGGTCTTCAGCGCGAAGTCCATGACCTTGATGATCTTCTGACCGTACGTCTCGCCGAGCGCCCCGCCGAAGACCGTGAAGTCCTGCGAGAACACGGCCACCGGACGCCCGTCCACCGTGCCGTACCCGGTCACGACCCCGTCGCCGTACGGCCGGTTGTTCTCCAGCCCGAAATTGGTCGACCGGTGCCGCGCCAGCTCGTCCAGCTCCACGAAGGAGCCCTCGTCGAGCAGCAGGGCGATCCGCTCACGCGCGGTCAGCTTCCCCTTCGCGTGCTGCTTCTCCACCGCCCGCTCCGAGCCGGCGTGCGTGGCCTCGTCGATACGGCGCCTGAGGTCCGCGATCTTGCCCGCGGTCGTGTGAATGTCGATCTCGTACTGCTCTGCCGGCTCGGACATCGGGATACGGCTCCCTGCCTGGTCACGGGGGGTTCGTTGACTGCGAATGGGCTACTGCTGGCCTACTGACCCGTAGCGTATCGACGCCGATACGGTTCGGCACTGCGGTCTTTGCCACACCTAGTCTGGCTTGCATGACGACCTCCAACGCCTCCGGCGGACCCTGGTCCGACCTCGAACGACCCCCGCTCAACGCCCGTGTGCTGCGGCAGGCCCTGCTTCTTCCGGATGGGCTGTGGAGCTCGCTGGACGTGGTGGCGAGCACCGGGTCTACCAATTCCGACCTGGCCGCGCGGGCCGGTGAGCTGCCCGAGGGGGCCGTGCTCGTCGCCGAGGAGCAGACCTCCGGGCGGGGGCGGCTCGACCGGACCTGGAGCGCTCCCGCGCGGTCCGGGCTCTTCCTCTCCGTGCTGCTCAAGCCGGACGTGCCCGTGCACCGGCTCGGCTGGCTGCCGCTGCTCACCGGGGTGGCCGCCGCCACTGGGCTCGCGAAGGCGGCCGGCGCCGACCTCTCCCTCAAGTGGCCCAACGACCTCCTCGTCACCGTCGACGGCGAGGAGCGGAAGGTCGGCGGGATCCTCGCCGAGCGGGCCGGCGAGGACGGGGTCGTCGTCGGGCTCGGCATCAACGTCTCGCTGCGCGCCGACGAGCTGCCCGTCCCCACGGCCGGCTCGCTCCTCCTCGCCGGAGCCGTCTCCACCGACCGCGACACCCTGCTCCGGTCCGTCCTGCGCTCCCTCGCCGACCGGTACGGCGCCTGGGTGCGGGCCGGCGGCGACCCGGAGGCGTCCGGGGTCCTGGCGGCCTACACGGAAGGCTGCGCCACGCTGGGCCGCAGGGTCCGCGCCGACCTGCCGGGCGAGCGGATGCTGGAGGGCGAGGCGGTCTCCCTGGACGGCGACGGACGCCTGGTCGTCGCCACCGAGGGCGGCGGCACCGAGGCGGTCGGCGCGGGCGACATCGTCCACCTGCGCGCGACGGGCTGAACCCCCCGAACCGTTCCGGCGTGAGCCAGCCCACACCTGTCGTATCGTGGAGCGCGATCCAGGCGAACAGATCGGCAAGGACACGTGGGCAGCGGCAGGGAACGGGCAGGAGGCGGCCGGTGACCGTCGACGACGCGAACACGGGCGAAGGCCGGCCCGAGCCGCCCGGGGCGGGCGAGAACGCCGAGCCCTCGGCGTACCCCACGCCCCACCACGCCGTCGACCACACGGCCGAGCCGAGCGACGACCCGCTCGCCATCCGGCTCGAACAGCTCATCCTCGGCGCCGACCGCCGCTACACCCCCTTCCAGGCCGCCCGCACCGCGGGCGTCTCCATGGAACTGGCCTCCCGCTTCTGGCGGGCCATGGGCTTCGCCGACATCGGACAGGCCAAGGCGCTCACCGAGGCCGACGTGCTCGCCCTGCGGCGGCTCGCCGGCCTCGTCGAGGCGGGGCTGCTCAGCGAGCCGATGGCGGTGCAGGTCGCCCGCTCCACCGGGCAGACCACCGCCCGACTGGCGGAATGGCAGATCGATTCCTTCCTGGAGGGCCTGACCGAGCCGCCCGAGCCCGGCATGACCCGCACCGAGGTGACGTATCCCCTGGTCGAACTGCTCCTGCCGGAGCTGGAGGAGTTCCTGATCTACGTGTGGCGGCGGCAGCTCGCCGCCGCCACCGGCCGGGTCCTCGTGCAGGCCGCCGACGACGAGGAGATGGTCGACCGGCGGCTCGCCGTCGGCTTCGCCGACCTCGTCGGCTTCACCCGCCTCACCCGCCGCCTGGAGGAGGAGGAGCTCGGCGAGCTGGTCGAGGCGTTCGAGACCACCTGCGCCGACCTCGTCGCCGCGCACGGCGGCCGGCTCATCAAGACCCTCGGCGACGAGGTGCTGTACGCGGCGGACGACGCCGGCATCGCCGCCGAGATCGCGCTCCGCCTGATCGAGACCCTCAGCCAGGACGAGACCATGCCGGCGCTGCGGGTCGGCATCGCCTTCGGCACCGTCACGACCCGGATGGGCGACGTCTTCGGCACCACCGTGAACCTCGCCAGCCGGCTCACCTCGATAGCCCCCAAGGACGCCGTCCTGGTCGACAGCGCCTTCGCCGAGGAGCTCACCCGCACCGGCGAGGTGCCCGTCTCCGAGGCCGAGGCGGCGGAGGAGGCCGCCCGCGCGGAGAAGGAGGGCCGGACCCCGGAGACGTACCGCTTCGCGCTCCAGCCGATGTGGCAGCGGTCGGTCCGCGGCCTCGGCGTCGTGGAGCCCTGGCTCCTGAACCGCCGTCCGACCTAAGATCCCTCCCGGTGAACCGTGTGAACCGTCGTTAACCGGGAGGGCGCAGGAGATGTCCGAGCAGCGTTTTGGTGAGTTCGTGCTGGTCCGCAAGGAGGGGCACGTCGCCGAGTTCGTCCTCGACCGGCCGAAGGCGATGAACGCGGTCTCCTCCGCGATGGCCCGCTCCCTCGGCGAGGCGTGCGCGGCGCTCGCCGCCGACCCGGAGGTCCGGGTCACCGTCCTGACCTCCTCGAACGACCGGGCCTTCTGCGTCGGCGCCGACCTGAAGGAGCGCAACTCCTTCACCGACGCCGAGCTGGTCCGCCAGCGGCCGACCGCCCGCGCGGCCTACACCGGCGTACTGGAGCTGCCCATGCCGACCGTGGCGGCCGTGCACGGCTTCGCCCTCGGCGGCGGGTACGAGCTGGCGCTCGCCTGCGACCTGATCGTCGCCGACGCGTCGACCGTCGTCGGCCTCCCCGAGGTCTCCGTCGGCGTCATCCCGGGCGGTGGCGGTACGCAGCTGCTGCCGCGCCGCGTGGGCGCCGCGCGCGCCGCCGAGCTGGTCTTCACGGCGCGCCGGGTGGAGTCCGCCGAGGCGCGCGAGCTGGGCCTGGTGGACGTGGTCGCGGAGGACGCCCGGGAGGCGGCCCTGGAGCTGGCCGGGCGGATCGCCGCGAACTCGCCGGTCGGGCTGCGCGCCGCGAAGAAGGCGATGCGGCTCGGTCAGGGCCTGGACCTGCGGGCCGGCCTGGAGGTCGAGGACGCGGCCTGGCGCTCGGTGGCCTTCTCGGGCGACCGCGCCGAGGGCGTGGCGGCCTTCAACGAGAAGCGGAAGCCGGAGTGGCCGGGGGAGTGACCTGCCGCCCCGCTTTCCTACCGCAGCGCCCCCGTGAGTGACCTAAATGATCCGGATTTGTACCAGATGTCACGTTAGGTGACGTCTCGGAAGGGAAAACGGATCAAACCTCCCTAAGCTGGAGGAATGGGAGAGGACGTGCGGCTGCGGGCCGTGGTGGCGCTGGCACAGGGGATGGCGGCGGCGCACACCCCGCGCGAGTTCTGGCGGGCCGCGGCGCTCGGGGCGTGTGCCGGACTGGACGGGTGCTTCGGCGCCCTGTCGGTCTGGGAGCGGGACCACGGGCGGCTGCGGGTGCTGGTGAACGCCGGGGACCGGGCCGTGGGCGAGGAGGAGTTCCCGGACGCGGAGACGTATCCGGTGCACCAGTTCCCCGAGATCACCGAGTTCCTGCACGAGCGGTGGGCGGTGGGCGCCGGGCCGCACGCCTGGATCGAGACGGCCGACGCGCCGCATCTGACCGGGCGCGTCGAGGGCCTGCGGCGGCGCGGCCGCTGCTGCTGCGTGGTCGCCCCGATCGTGCTGCACGGCCGGGCCTGGGGCGAGCTGTACGTGGCCCGGCCCGCGGGGGCGAAACCTTTCACCAGAGGGGACGCCGACTTCGCGAACGTCCTCGCCGCGGTCGTCGCGGCGGGCATCGCCCAGGCGGAGCGCCTGGAGGAGGTCCGCAAGCTCGCCTTCACCGACCCCCTCACCGGCCTCGCCAACCGCCGCGCGGTCGACTCCCGCCTCGACGAGGCCATCGAGCGCTACCGGGCCGACGGCTCGGTCGTCAGCCTCCTCGTCTGCGACCTCAACGGCCTCAAGCGCGTCAACGACACCCACGGGCACGCCGTCGGCGACCGCCTCCTCGAACGCTTCGGCTCCGTCCTCTCCCGCTGCGGCGCCCGCCTCCCCGGCGCCCTCGCCGCCCGCCTCGGCGGCGACGAGTTCTGCCTCCTGGCGGTCGGCCCGACGGCGGACGAGGTCGTCGCCGTGGCGGAGGAGCTGTGCGTCCGCGCCGCCGAACTCGAACTCGGCGAGGGCGTGGCCTGCGGGGTCGCCTCCACCGGCGACCCCATCGGCCCCCTCAAGTCCGCCCGCCGCCTCTTCCGCCTCGCCGACGCGGCCCAGTACCAGGCCAAGGCCGCCCGCTCCGCGAAACCGGTCGTGGCCGGCCGCGACGGCACCGTCATCCGCCTCGCCGACGCCCCGCCCGGCACCCGGGACCGCCGCCGCTTCCGCGACGCCTCCCCGACGAACCCGCCGCCGGAGCCGCCCCCTGAACCGTGACGGCCGGGCCCACGGTCACGCCGCCGCCGGGCGCCGGACGGAGTAAGGGGCCCAGTGCGGTCGGGGTGGTGACATGTTGCCTAGTGACAGGTCGGTCTTCAATCCGTAGGGTGCTGAATATGGATATGCAGACAGTCGTTCTCGGCACGTCCGGCACGACCCCGCAGGACGTCATCGCCGTCGCCCGTCACGGCGCCCGTGTCGAGCTGTCGGAGGGGGCCGTCGAGGCGCTCGCCGCCTCCCGCGCCGTCGTCGACGCGCTCGCCGCCAAGCCCGAGCCCGTCTACGGCGTCTCCACCGGGTTCGGCGCCCTCGCCACCCGGCACATCGACCACGAGCTGCGCGCGCAGCTCCAGCGGAACATCGTCCGCTCGCACGCCGCCGGCATGGGCCCGCACGTCGAGCGCGAGGTCGTCCGCGCCCTGATGTTCCTGCGGCTCAAGACCGTCGCCTCCGGCCACACCGGCGTCCGCCCCGAGGTCGCGCAGACCATGGCCGACGTCCTCAACGCCGGCATCACCCCGGTCGTCCACGAGTACGGCTCCCTCGGCTGCTCCGGCGACCTCGCCCCGCTCTCCCACTGCGCGCTCGCGCTCATGGGCGAGGGCGACGCCGAGGGCCCCGACGGCACCGTGAAGCCCGCCGGCGAGCTGCTCGCCGCCGCCGGCATCGCGCCCGTCGTCCTCCGGGAGAAGGAGGGCCTCGCCCTCCTCAACGGCACCGACGGCATGCTCGGCATGCTGATCATGGCCCTCGCCGACCTCGACACCCTCTACAAGTCGGCCGACGTCACCGCCGCGCTCTCCCTCGAAGCCCTCCTCGGCACCGAGAAGGTCCTCGAACCCGAGCTGCACGCCATCCGCCCCCACCCCGGCCAGGCCGCCTCCGCCGCCAACATGCTGGCCGTCCTCAAGGGCTCCGGCCTCACCGGCCACTTCCAGGCCGGCGAGGCCCCCCGCGTCCAGGACGCCTACTCGATCCGCTGCGCCCCGCAGGTCGCCGGCGCCGGCCGCGACACCATGGCCCACGCCCTGCTCGTCGCCGAGCGCGAGCTCGCCGCCGCCGTCGACAACCCGGTCGTGCTGTCCAGCGGAGAGGTCCGCTCCAACGGCAACTTCCACGGCGCCCCCGTCGCGTACGTCCTCGACTTCCTCGCCATCGCCGCCGCCGACCTCGGCTCCATCGCCGAGCGCCGCACCGACCGGCTGCTCGACAAGAACCGCAGCCACGGCCTGCCGCCCTTCCTCGCCGACGACGCCGGCGTCGACTCGGGCCTCATGATCGCCCAGTACACCCAGGCCGCCCTGGTCAGCGAGATGAAGCGGCTCGCCGTCCCGGCCTCCGCCGACTCCATCCCGTCCTCGGCGATGCAGGAGGACCACGTCTCCATGGGCTGGTCCGCCGCCCGCAAGCTGCGCACCGCCGTCGGCAACCTCGCCCGGATCCTCGCCGTCGAGCTGTACGCCGCCACCCGCGGCATCGAGCTGCGCGAGGGTCTCACCCCGGCCCCCGCCTCGCGGGCGGCCATCGACGCCCTGCGCGCCGCCGGTGTCGCCGGCCCCGGCCCGGACCGCTTCCTCGCGCCCGACCTGGCCGCCGCCGACGCCTTCGTCCGCGAGGGCCGCCTCGTCGCCGCCGTGGAGCCGGTCACGGGCCCGCTGGCCTGACGCACCGGAAGCACGGGACGGTACGGACGGTACGGACGTACGAAGGGGCCGCCTCCACGGGGGAGGGCGGCCCCTTCGTACGTCAGGAAGCGCGCCGGTACGTCGGGACGCGCGCCGGTACGTCGGGACGCCCGCCGATACGTCAGGACGCGCGCCCGTACGTCAGGGCGCCCGCCCGTACGTCGGGACGCGCGCCGATACGTCAGGGCGCCCGCCCGTACGTCAGGACGGCAGCCCCTACGTCAGGACGCGCGCCCGTGTCGTCGCATCGCCAGTGCCACGAACCCCGCGCCCACGCCGAGGAAACCCGTCCCGCCCAGCAGGTACGCCGTCGTGTCCGGGCCTCCGGTCTCGGCGAGGCGGTCGGCGCCGGGGGAGGCGGGCTGCGTGCTCCCGTTCCGTACCCCCGCCCCGGTCGTGCCGTCGGAGGCGTTCGCCGACGGGACGAACCACAGGGCGCACAGCAGGGTCCCCGCCGCGGTGGCGGTCAGCAGCGGGCGTCGGGCGGCGGACACGCGGATCTCGTTCTCCCTCACGGAAAGCCCCGCGGGAAGCCCGCGGTGGCCAGATGCTAGCCACATTCAGCGGGTCGCGGGAAAGGCGGGGCCGGGCAGACCCTACGCTCCCAGCCATGAGCACCTCCGAAACCCCCGCCCCCGCCTCCGTCGGCACCGAGACCGGCACCGAGACCGCCACCCGCCACGTCCGCCTGCGGGTCGACATCGTCCTGGAGATCGACGGCCCGGCCGAGCTGACCGCCGCCGCCGAGGGGCGGATCGACTCCGACGAGTTCATGCCGGCCGACGAGCGCGAGCACGCCCGCACCGCCGTCCGCGAGGACTCCTCCGAGGCCCTCGCCTACCTCGTCGAGCCCTTCGACCTGGTCCGCGACCTGCCCGGCGTCGAGCTCGTCCAGGCCGCCTGGAGCAGCGAGGAGATCGAGTACGACCCCGATGCGATGGAGTGGGAGCTCGACGAGGAAGATGGGGACGGGGATGACGACGAGGAAGACGCCCGGCCGTAGCGGCGACGACCTCCCTGTTCACAGGCCCCGGGACGGCGTCCCGGGGCCGTTTCGCGCCCGGGTGCGGACGGCCGGGAACCGGACGGCCCGTACACGCGTGTCGAACAGTGGTGTTCAGTGGTCTTCCCCACAATCCCCCCGCATCCGGAACCGGAGGGGGTGTCATGGGTGTTCTGATGGATTGACAGGGAATCGGCGACGATGGAGAAGCGTGTGATGACGGTCGGCAAGCACCGCAGGAGCCTGGCAGCCGCGGCGGCGGTCCTCAGCGGCGTACTCGTGCTCTCGGCCTGCAACGACGACGACCCGGCCGGCTCGGCCGCGTCCGGTTCGCCGACCGCCCCGTCACAGGCCCAGGTCGACGAGGCGGCCGAGCAGAAGACCTCCAAGGCGCAGATCACCATCTCGCCGGAGAACGGCTCGCAGAACGCCTCCATCAACAACGACGCCAAGGTCGCCGTCACCGAGGGCAAGCTCACCGAGGTCACCATGACCTCCGGCGAGGGCACCGAGGTCAAGGGCGAGATAGCGGCCGACGGCCTCTCCTGGAAGCCGAGCGGCCAGCTGGAGCGCGCCACGGTCTACAAGATCGCCGCGACCGCCGTCGACGCGACGGGCCTGGAGGCGCACGAGAACTCCTCCTTCACCACCGTGTCGAAGGAGAACAGCTTCATCGGCAACTTCACCCCCGAGGACGGCTCGACCGTCGGCGTGGGCATGCCGGTCTCGATCAACTTCAACAAGGCGATCACCGACAAGAAGGCCGTCCAGGGCGGCATCACCGTCTCCTCCACCTCCGGCCAGGAGATCGTCGGCCACTGGTTCAACTCGACGCGCCTCGACTTCCGGCCGGACGACTACTGGAAGGCCGGCTCGACGGTCACCCTGAAGCTCGACCTCGACGGCGTCGAGGGCGCGGACGGCGTCTTCGGCGTCCAGCAGAAGACCGTCACCTTCAAGATCGGCCGCAGCCAGGTCTCCACCGTCGACGTCGCGACGAAGACGATGACCGTCAAGCGCGACGGCAAGGTGATCCGTACGATCCCGATCTCCGCCGGCTCCCCGGACAACACCACCTACAACGGCGAGATGGTGATCTCCGAGAAGTTCAAGGAGACCCGGATGAACGGCGCGACCGTCGGCTTCACCGACTCCGACGGCAAGGGCGAGTACGACATCAAGGACGTGCCGCACGCCATGCGCCTGTCCACCTCCGGCACCTTCATCCACGGCAACTACTGGGGCGCGCGCTCCATCTTCGGTTCCGTGAACACCAGCCACGGCTGCATCGGCCTCGCCGACGTCAAGGGCGCCGGCGACTCCAAGCAGATGGCCGCCTGGTTCTACGACCAGTCGATCACCGGTGACGTCGTCATCGTCAAGAACTCCAAGGACAAGACGATCGCCCCGGACAACGGCCTCAACGGCTGGAACATGGACTGGGCGACCTGGAAGGCCGGCTCGGAGGCGTGAGCCCCGCCCGCGCCTGCGCCTGAGACCTGAGAACCGGGAAGGGCCCCCTCCGCTCCGGGGGGGCCCTTCCGCATGACCTCAGGAGATCCATGACCTCAGGATGACCTCCGGGGTAATCGACGGTGCCGCCCGCCCCCGGCACGCTGGTCCCATGACCGCATACGCGATGGCCAGCCTCAGCCCGAAGCCCGTCCTCGACCCCGAGGTGCTCGCCTACATGGAGCGGATCCAGGCCACCCTGGACCCCTTCGGCGGGCGCTTCCTCGTGCACGGCGCGCCCCGCCGCGAGGTCCTCGAAGGAGCGTGGCCGGGCGCCGTCGTGATCATCGCCTTCCCGTCGTACGAGGAGGCGAGGGCCTGGTACGACTCCGAGCCGTACCAGGCCCTGCTGCCCCTGCGCACCCGCCACATGGCGGGCGACGTGCTGCTGATCGACGGCACCCCGGAGGGGTACGACCCCGCGGCGACGGCCGCGGCCGTACGCGCCGCCCAGTCCGCCTGACCCGCCCCGACCCGCCTACTCCGCCGGGGCCACGCCGATCGGGCAGGAGACGCCCGTGCCGCCGATGCCGCAGTAGCCGGCCGGGTTCTTGTCCAGGTACTGCTGGTGGTAGCTCTCCGCCGGGTAGAAGGGGCGGTCGGCGGCCGGGAGGACGGCGGTGGTGATCTCGCCGTAGCCCGAGGACCTCAGGACCTTCTGGTACGCGTCCCGGGAGGCCTCCGCCGCCTCGGCCTGGGCGGGGGAGTGGGTGTAGGCGGCGGAGCGGTACTGGGTGCCCACGTCATTGCCCTGGCGGAAGCCCTGCGTCGGGTCGTGGGACTCCCAGAAGACCTTCAGGAGGGTCTCGTACGAGACCTTCGCCGGGTCGAAGACGACGCGGACGACCTCGGTGTGCCCGGTGAGGCCGGAGCAGACCTCCTCGTACGTCGGGTTCGGCGTGTAGCCGCCCTGGTAGCCGACGAGCGTCGTCCAGACGCCGTCGGTCTGCCAGAACTTCCGCTCCGCGCCCCAGAAGCAGCCGAGCCCGAAGTCGGCGACCTCCAGGCCCTCCGGGTAGGGGCCGGACAGCGGGTTGCCGAGCACCGTGTGGCGCCCGGACAGGGAGAACTCCGGCTCCGGGCGGCCGCGCAGGGCCTGCTCCGGGGCGGGCAGGACGGGGGTGCGGGACAGGAACATGCGGCATCTCTCCTCGACGGTCGGCAGTCGTGACAACACCCGGTGACCTCCCGCGATTCCCCGCGCGGCCCTGGCCCCGGTCGCGCCCGGACTCCGTACGTCAGCGGCGCAGCGTCACCGGGCTCCCGCCGTTCGCCTCGTACCCGGCCACCGCCAGGTTCCGGTGCAGGGTGTACTCGGCCGCCGGGTCGCCGCTCAGCGTCCACGGCACCGCGCCCACGTGCCCGTCCACGTGCACCAGCTGCTGCATCGCCTCGGCCCAGCGCTCGCCGCGCACCAGGAAGGACACGAGCAGGTGCCGTACGTGCGCGAGCATCGGGTCGTCGGGGCGGGCCGAGTGCACCGCGTACAGCGCGCCCTCCATCGCCCTGCTCACCACCGCCGTGCGGTAGAAGTCCTGCACGAGCACCACGTCCGGCACGTGCTCGAAGACCGCGAAGAGCGGCAGCGCGGCGAGGAGCGAGCCGTGCGGCGCCCGCGCGGCGGCGGTCGTCGCGAAGTGGTCGGCCTCCTCGCGCGAGCCGTGCCACTTCTCGCACCAGTAGTGCAGCGCCGCCAGGTGCGCGCCCATGTGCTGCGGCGCCCGGTCGATGACCTTGGCCCACACCTGGTCGAACTGCTCGTGGGTGTAGCCGAGTCCGCGCGCCACCGCGAGCTGCGTGAGGTACGGGACGGGGTCGCCGGGCGCGAGCAGCGCCGCCTCGTCGGCGACCTTCCGGGCCTCCTCCAGGATGATCCGGAAGTCGTCGCTGCCGGCCGCCGAGGAGCGCCACGCCTGCTGCACCAGGAACTCCGCGTGCACGGCCGCGGCGCCCGCGTCCTTCGGCGCGTCCGAACGCCAGGCGCGCAGCCAGGCGCCGCCGACGCCCGGCTTCTCCGCGAGCTCCAGGGAGGCGGCGCCCGCGAACGCCTGGACGCGCTGCCAGCGGACCTCGCCCTCCTTGTCCGTCCCGGCCAGCAGCTGCGCGGCGGCCCGCCAGTCCTGGGTGGCCTGGACGACGTCGAGGACGTCGAGGAGATCGTGGTCCGGTCCGGGGAGCCGCACGTCCAGCTCCTCCTGACGGACGAATCCGTACGCGTCCGGGTCGGCGGCGTCCGGCGTGCCGGGCGCGACCTGCCGGATGCCGCCGCTCCGGCGGCGCAGCAGATAGGGGCCGAGGACGCCGAAGAGCAGGCCCAGGGCGATCAGGAACCAGAGAATCTCCATGTGTCCATTGTCCAGGACACCGTCGTGGACGAATCGCGGCGGTGGGCGGGCCCCGGCACTACGCTCCTGACCATGAGCGACCAGCACAGCCACCAGAACTTCGAGACCCGCGCCATCCACGCGGGCAACACCGCCGACCCGCTGACCGGCGCGGTCGTCCCGCCCATCTACCAGGTGTCCACCTACAAGCAGGACGGTGTGGGCGGGCTCCGCGGCGGCTACGAGTACAGCCGCAGCGCCAATCCGACCCGTACGGCCCTGGAGGAGAACCTGGCGGCCCTGGAGGGCGGCCGGCGCGGTCTCGCCTTCGCCTCCGGACTGGCCGCCGAGGACTGCCTGCTGCGCACGCTCCTCGCGCCGGGCGACCACGTGGTCATCCCGAACGACGCGTACGGCGGCACCTTCCGGCTCTTCGCCAAGGTGGTGCAGCGCTGGGGCGTCGACTTCTCGGTGGCGAACACCTCGGACATCGCCTCCGTCCGGGCGGCGGTCAACGACCGTACGAAGCTGATCTGGGTCGAGACGCCGTCGAACCCGCTGCTCGGCATCACCGACATCGAGGCCGTCGCGGGTGTGGCCCGCCAGGCCGGGGTGAAGCTGGTCGTCGACAACACCTTCGCCTCGCCGTACCTCCAGCAGCCGCTGGCGCTCGGCGCGGACGTCGTCGTGCACTCGCTCACCAAGTACATGGGCGGCCACTCGGACGTCGTCGGCGGCGCCCTGATCGCGGCCGACGCGGAGCTGGGCGAGGAGCTGGCGTACCACCAGAACGCGATGGGCGCGGTGGCCGGTCCGTTCGACTCGTGGATCGTGCTGCGCGGCATCAAGACGCTCGCCGTCCGCATGGACCGGCACAGCGAGAACGCGACGCGGGTCGCCGACTTCCTGACCCGGCACCCGAAGGTCACGCAGGTGCTCTACCCGGGTCTGGCCGAGCACCCGGGCCACGAGATCGCGGCGAAGCAGATGCGGTCCTTCGGCGGCATGATCTCCTTCCGCGTCGAGGGCGGCGAGGAGGCGGCGGTGGGCGTCTGCAACCGCGCGAAGCTCTTCACCCTGGGCGAGTCCCTCGGCGGCGTCGAGTCCCTGATCGAGCACCCGGGCCGCATGACGCACGCGAGCGTCGCCGGCTCGGCCCTGGAGGTCCCCGCCGACCTGGTCCGCCTCTCGGTAGGCATCGAGAACGTGGACGACCTCATCGCCGACCTCCGAGAATCCCTGACCTGACCCACCCCCCCCACACACACACACGGACCCCCGGGTACCTACTCGTACCCGGGCGTCCGCCCCGCCGAGTGCCCGTTCATCCGGGCCTGCGCCGGTCCGGGCCTGCGCCGGTCCGGGGCTGCGCCGGTCCGGGTCTCCGCCCGCCGGTTCTCCGCCCGCCGGTTCTCCGCCCGCGGGGCCTGCGCCCGCGGGGCCTGCGCCCGCGGGGCCTGCGCCCGCGGGGCTGCGCCCGCGGGGCTGCGCCCGCGGGGCCTGCGCCCGCGGGGCCTGCGCCCGCGGGGCTGCGC
>NZ_JBHZBB010000003.1:695234-886535 GCF_042754585.1 Streptomyces sp. NPDC059201 | reverse complement strand
CGAACCCGGAAGCTAAGCCTTTCAGCGCCGATGGTACTGCAGGGGGGACCCTGTGGGAGAGTAGGACGCCGCCGAACAATCTTTAGCCTCAACCCTCGGACTCTGTCCGGGGGTTGAGGCATTTTTGCGTCCATTTCGCTTCCCTTCTTCGGCGGGCGGGCCTACCGTCGGCGGCCGGCGCGATCGACGTTCGGATCCCGAGGAGCCGCTGTGACCGCAGCTGTGACCGCAACTCCGTCCCGTCGGCGGGGGCGTACGGCCGCACTGGCCGTCGCGCTCGCCGCGGTGCTGCTGTCGGGCGCCGCGCCCGTCGCCCAGGCCGATGAGATACCCCTCGCCCTCGGGCACAGGCTGGTCGACCACTACGAAGGCGCCCCCGCCACCGCCCGGCCGCTGCCCGGGGAAGGGCCGGCTCAGCACCCCTACCTCGCGCCCAACGGGCGCAGCGGGATGCACGCCGACGGTGCCGGGAGTGGCACCCATCCTTATCCGGCGCCGCTCGGGCGGAGTCCCGAGGTCACGAGCGAGCGGATCGCACCGGTCGGCGGGGAGTGCGCCACCGCGACCTTCGACTCCGGGGGCCGGCTGGTGACCGTGTGCGGGACCTTCGGCGGGTTCCTGCTCAAGCTGCTGGATCCGCGCACGCTGGACACGCTCGCCGAGTACAAGCTGCCGCAGCGCTCCTCCACCGTCGAGGCCATCACCCGCCTCGACTTCGAGAAGATCTTCAAGGACACGTCCGGTGGGGCCTACTTCTATCTGGACGACCGTGACCGGGTGGTCCTCGCCGACTCCCGCCAGCATGTGCTGCGGATCGCGCACGGCCGGACGCCGGACGGCGGCTGGGAGTTCACCGTCGAGGACGACTGGGACCTGACCTCGCTCGTGCCGCACGACTGCGTCACCTGGACCCGTCTCCTGCCCAGTGGGGTCTGTGATCCCGTCACCTCGGTGATGCCCGACTGGGACGGGCGGATCTGGTGGGTGACGCGGCTCGGGCGGGTCGGGACCGTCGACCCGGACACCGGTGCGCTGCGGGCGATCCGGCTCGACGGGGAGGAGATCCAGAACTCGTTCTCCGTGGCCGAGGACGGCGTCTCGATCGTCACCGACCACGCGCTGTACGCGTTCCGTGCCGCCGGCGACGGGACCCCGCAGGTCGTGTGGCGCGAGGCGTACGACCGGGGGACCGGGACGAAGCCCGGGTCGGTGAACCAGGGGTCGGGGACGACCCCCGATCTCTTCGGCAGCCGGGAGGCGTACGTGGCCATCACCGACAACGCCGACGACCGGATGAACGTGCTCGTCTACCGGCGGGGTGCGGACGTGCCGGCGGGGGAGCGGCTGGTGTGCCAGGTGCCGGTCTTCCGGTCAGGGGCCTCGACGACCGACAACTCCCTGATCAGCTGGGGCGACAGCCTCGTGGTGGAGAACAACTACGGGTACGAGAACCCCTCGTCGCTCGGCTTCGGGCGCAGTGTCACGGGTGGGGCGACGCGGATCGACGTACGGGCCGACGGAAGCGGTTGTGACACGGTGTGGGAGAGCGACGTGAAGTCGCCGTCCACCGTGCCCAAGCTGTCGACCGCGAACGGGCTGCTGTACTTCTACGAGAAGCAGCCCCACGGGTTCGGGATCGACGCCTGGTACCTCACGGCCGTCGACTTCCGCACGGGGGGCCGGGTCTTCTCCCGGTTCACCGGGACCGGACTCGCCTACGACAACAACTGGGCGCCGATCACCCTCGGGCCCGACGGCACCGCGTACGTCGGTGTCTTCAACGGCATCGTCGCCGTGCGCGACACCGTCTGAGCCCGTCCCTCGGCCGTCTTGGTCACTCCATGGGCGGCATCTCACCGACGGTCGTCCGGACGTCGATCACCGCGAACGCGGCGCCCTGCGGGTCGAGGAGGGAGGCGAAACGGCCGAAGGGGCTGTCCATCGGGCCGAAGATCTTGCGGCCGCCCAGTCGTTGGGCCGCGTCGACCGCCAGGTCGCAGTTGTCGACGGCGAAGTAGATCTGGATGTAGGAGGGGACCTCCGGCGGGAAGTCCTCGGGGGGCATCTTCATGCGGCCGAGGACCGGGTCGGCGCCGAGGTCGAAGACCTTGAAGTCCATCTGCTCGTCGGTCATCTTCTTGCTGTTGTAGCCGAAGACGGTCGTGAAGAAGGCGTCGGACTTGTCGGGCTCGCGGGTGAAGACCTCGGCCCACACGTACGAGCCGGACTCACCTTCGAGTTCGAAGCCCTCGTGGACGCCGGCCTGCCAGAGGCCGAAGACCACGCCCGCTGGGTCCTGGGCGATGCACATGGAGCCGAAGTCGTCGACCCGCATCGGTTCCATCAGCACCGTGCCGCCCGCGGCCTTGATCTTCTCCGCCGTGGCCTCGACGTCGTCCGAGGCGAGGTAGAGACACCAGGCGGACTGGGGTGGGGTGTCCGCGCCGGGCATCGGCGGGACGACGGCCGCGACCGCCTTTCCGTTCTTGTACGCCTGGGTGTAGTTGCCGAACTCCGTCGACGCCTCGCCGAAGGTCCAGCCCAGCACGTCGGCGTAGAACGTCTTGGCTCCCGCGGCGTCGGTGAACATCGCGTCGGTCCAGACCGGTGTGCCTTCAGGTCGTACGGCCATGACGTGACTCTCGCTTCCGATCGATGACGTTTTGGCGTGGTTTGTGGCCCATGTCCACGCTAGTCACGACCTGCCCGTCCCGCGCGGTGGCGCGCGGTCCGGCTCAGTGCGGGAGCCGTCCGAGGGTGTAGCGGTGGAAGGGGGCCTTCGGCAGGGGCAGGTCGGGGCGCCAGGCGGCGAGGACCTGGGCGGACGGAAGGAACAGGGCCTCCGGCAGTTCGTCGGGGGACGTCCACCGCCAGCGCTCGATCTTCTCGGGCTCGGCGACGGCCGGGGTTCCCGTGAAGGCCCGGACCACCGTGGCCGCCGTCAGGCGGGTCAGCTCCGACGAGGTCACCGTGTCGAGGAGCAGACCGATGACCTCGACGTCGGTGGCGGTGGTGACCAGCGTGGTCTCCTCGGTCAGCTCCCTGGCCGCGGCCTCTTCGATCGACTCGCCCGGCTCGATGCCGCCGCCCGGAAGCTCCCAGACGCCCGAGCGGTCGAGGCCGAGCAGGACCCGGCCCCGGTCGTCGAGCACGACGATCCCGGCGCCCAGGGCGGCCGTGGGGGTCGGCGGGCGGGTGTTGCGGGAGGCGGCGGCGGGATCGGAGGCGTACACGTCGGGCGTCATGGGTCCTGTCTACCAGCCGCCGCCCCCGCTCAGCCCTCGGGTGCCGGGGGGACGACCGCGACCGGGCAGGCGGCGTGGTGGAGGACCGCGTGCGCCACCGAGCCCACCAGGAGTTCCGCGATGCGGTGGCGGTGGTGCCGGCCGACCACGAGGAGCGCCGCGTCCGCGGAGGCGTCGACCAGGAGGCCGGCCGCGTCGCCGGGTGACACCGTGCGTACCAGCTTCACGTCAGGGCGGCGCGCGGCGAAGGGGCGCAGGCGGGTCTGCTGCTCCCGGTGGGTCTCGGCCAGGAGGGCCTCGGTGTCCTCCGCGAGCGGGAGGGGCGGGGGCATCTGGAAGGCGGGGGAGGGCGCGGCGACCAGCGCGGACGGGGTCGGCGGGAGGCGGAGCGCGGTCAGGGCCTCCAGCGGTACGCGGCGGAGCGAGGCCGTCTCGAAGGCGAAGTCGATCACCTCGTCCGGGGTCTCCTCCGGGTGGAGGCCCAGCAGGACGCGGCCGGCGCTCGGGCCGCTGTCCAGGGAGGCGGTGCGGGCCTCGTGGGGGACGACCACCAGCGGGCAGGGGGCGCGGGCGGCCAGGGACCGGCCGGTGGAGCCGAGGAGGAGGCTGGCGAAGCCGCCGTGGCCGCGCGAGCCCGTCACCAGGAGCCGGGCGCCCCGGGCCGCCTCCGGCAGCACGTCGGTGACGGTGCCGTCCAGGGACTCGTACCGTACGGGGACGGCGTGGCCCCGCTCCTCCACGACGGTGCGGACCGCGTCCAGGACCGTGTCCGGCAGCTCCGGCTCCGTGCCCAGCGAGGCGATCCGGGCGGCGCCCAGCTGGAGGGCCTCGGAGCGGACGTGCGCCACGACGAGCGGGGCGCCCAGGGTCTCCGCCGCCCCCAGCGCCCAGGAGAGGGCGCGCAGACTGTGCTCGGAGCCGTCCACGGCGGCGACGACGGGCGGATCGCTCTGCGTGTTCATGAGGGAATGCCTCCCTCGTCCGGCGCCGCGCCACGCCGGTGGATCAGGAGCGGATCAGGTGTCCTGCTCGCGGGCGGCCCGCTCGGCGTCGCGCTGGGCGTTGCGCTCCTTGATGCGGACGGTCTCCTTGCGGACGTCGGCCTGGGTGGCGCGCTCCTTGGTCAGCCACTCCGGGGCCTCGGCCTTGAGGGCCTCGATCTGCTCGGTGGTCAGGGCGTCGGTGATCCCGCCGCGGGCGAGACCGGAGATGGAGATGCCCAGCTTGGAGGCGACCACGGGGCGGGGGTGGGGGCCGTTCTGCCGCAGCTCCTTGAGCCAGGCCGGCGGGTTCGCCTGGAGCTCGTTCAGCTCGGAGCGCGAGACGACACCCTCCTGGAACGCTGCGGGGGTGGCCTCGAGGTACACGCCCAGCTTCTTGGCCGCGGTGGCCGGCTTCATCGTCTGGGAGTTCTGGTGCGACGTCATGGGGTCCAGGGTATCGAGCACACGGACCTTCTCCGACCACGGCCGTGCTCCCACCTGCGCCGACGGGGCCCGTCCGCGCGGGTGGCCGGTCCGGCGGCGGGTAATCTTGCGGGGTGACAGACTCCCCACTCGCCCCCGCCCCCGACGCCACGGCCTTCCGGCTCGCCTACGTGCCCGGTGTCACGCCCTCGAAGTGGGTGCGGATCTGGGAGCAGCGGCTGCCCGACGTACGGCTCACGCTGGTGCAGGTCACGCCCGGTGAGGTCTTCGGGGTGCTGCGGGACGGCGGGGCGGACGCCGCGCTGCTGCGGCTGCCGGTCGACGGCGAGGACCTGGCCGCGATCCCGCTGTACGAGGAGACCAGCGTGGTGGTCGTGCCCAAGGACCACCACTTCGCCGCGGCCGAGGAGCTGACCCCGGAGGATCTGGCCGAGGAGCTGGTGCTGCACCCGCTCGACGACACGCTCGGCTGGGAGGCGCCGCCCGGGCGGCCCGCGTTCCAGCGGCCGGAGACCACCGCCGACGCGATCGAGCTGGTCGCCGCCGGGGTGGGCCTGCTCGTCGCGCCGCAGTCGCTGGCCCGGCTGCACCACCGCAAGGACCTCACGTACCGCACGATCGGCGGCGTACCGCAGTCGCGGGTGGCGCTGTCCTGGCCGAAGGCCGAGGAGGCCCCCGACCTGGTGGAGGAGTTCATCGGGATCGTGCGGGGCCGGACCGTGAACAGCACCCGGGGGCGGCGCGCGGAGGCCCAGAAGGGGCAGAAGGCCGTGAAGGCGGCCCCGAAGCCGGCGAAGAAGGCGACGGGGGCGAAGCCGGCGCGGTCCGGGAAGCCCGTGAAGGGCAAGGGCGGTGCCGCGGGGCGCGGCGGGAAGCCCCGCCGAGGGCGCTGAGCGGAGCCCTCGTCATACTCCTCCTGATGATCACGTGCCCACCTCGGTGGGCCCTGAGGACAGGAGAAGCCTTTGGCCGCCAGTTTCAGGACCGTCGTCGAGGTGGCGCCCGCCCATCTCGAAGAGGCCCGGTCGATCGACCGGGTCTTCCAGGAGGCGATCGCCCCCGCCACCGTCAACTTCGACTTCGAGGCCATCCATCAGGCGGCCGCGGCCGTTCCGGACAGCACCATCGTCCGGATGGTGCGGGGCTGGGGTCTCAAGGAGTACGCGCCGCTGCTCGTCATGGTGCTCTCGCTGAAGGAGGCCGTCCGCCAGGCCCTGCCGGCCGAGTGCGCGGAGGCGGGCTTCTGGGGGACGGTGGAGCGGGAGCTGGTTGCCGCCTTCACCGGGCTCGGTGACCAGGTGGGGCAGCCGGGTCTGTCGTTCTACGAGGAGACCGGGGAGCGCACGCGGTACTACCGTGACCTCTTCTTCGCCCTCCAGGACGAGGGCTCCGGGGAGGCGTTGCACGCGCTGGCGTTCTGTGTGGACGTCACCGTGGAGCTGCCGAAGGAGCAGGTGCTCGGGCTCGGTCTGACGGACACGGCGCCGTTCGGCGTCGGTCTGAACGCGATCGTGCTGCGGCGTCCGCTGCCCGTCGCGGCCTGATCCGCCGCTTCCGCCGGCCCGCCGTCCCGGGCCGGATGCTCAGTGCGGATGCTCAACGGGGCCAGGGGCCGTAGTTGTCGCCGCTGTCGCCGTTCCCCTTCTTCTTCTCGCTCCCGCTGCCGTTGCCGTTGCTGTTGCGGCTTCGGGCGATCAGCGGGACCACGAACCAGCAGAGCGCCAGCCAGAGCGCCAGCCCCACGGCCACCCAGACCGCGATCCCGTCGTCGAGCACCATGCGCATGATCAGCAGGAGCGTCGAGATCATCGTGAGGGCGAGCAGCACCACGCCGACCAGCGTCAGGCGCGCCGCCCACGTCACCGTTTCGGGCTTCATCCGGTGGCCCGCCACCAGCCGGTGCACCGCGACCGGCGCGACGAGCGCGCCCGTGGTCGCCGCGCCGAGGCACACCGTGACGACGTAGAGCATCCGGTCGGGTGTGCCGAGCTCCGCGAAGCGCGGCTGGAAGACGACGGCCACCAGGAAGCCGAACAGGATCTGGGTGCCGGTCTGGGCCACCCGCAGCTCCTGGAGGAGTTCGGACCATCGGCGGTCCGCCCGTTCTTCCGGGCTCTCGTCGCGGCCGTCGTCGCGGTCGTCGTGCTTGACCTGGTCACCTGTGGTCATAGGGGGCGAGTTCCCCCGCCCCCGCCCCCGTATGCCCCGATCCGGGTGCCTCTCGTGGCTCAGCCCCGGCCCGCCGGTCCGCGCAGCCGGCCGCGGCGGGCGGCGGCGACCAGTTCGGGGAGGGTCGCGAGCTTGACGCGGGGGCGTCCGGCCGCCGCGCCCCGGGCGCGTTCGGCCCGGTCGATGGCGGCGAGGCCGCGGGCGTCCACGAGGTGTCCGCTGCGGCCGCGGGCGAGCTTGGCGAACGCCTTCGCGGAGCCGGTCGGCTTCGGCAGGCGGCCGTCGACGGCGTCGGCGAGGAGGCTGCCGACGGTCTCGGCGGCGCAGCTCCGGTTGGCGCCGATGCCGCCCGAGGGGCCGCGCTTGATCCAGCCGACGACGTAGGTGCCGGTCATGCCGTCGACCCGGCCGGCGGTGTGCGGGACGGTGCCGGTGGCCTCGTCGAAGGGGAGTCCGGCGAGGGGGACGCCCCGGTAGCCGATGGCCCGGACGAGGAGCCCGGCCGGGATCTCGGCGGGGCCGTCCGCGCCGCCCGCGCGGACGGCGCGGACCGCGTCGGGGCCGACGGCCTCCTCGGGCGCCGAGTGGAAGCGGAGGACGATCCGGCGCCGGTCGGCGCCGGGTGTCCGCGTCCAGTCCACGGTCTCGCGGGCCGTGTCCTTGAGGAGGGCGGCCTTGTCGCCCGGGGCCGCCGCGTCGACGGTCGCCGCGATCCGGGGGTCGTGGGTGTCTAGGACGAGGTCGACGCCGGGCAGGTGGGCGAGGGCGAGGAGTTCGGAGGCGGTGTACGCGGCGTCCTCGGGGCCTCGTCTGCCGAGGAGCACGACCTCGCGGATCCGTGCGCCGCGCAGGGCGGCGAGGGCGTGGTCGGCGATGTCGGTGGAGGCGAGGGCGTCGGGGTCGGAGACGAGGATGCGGGCGACGTCGAGGGCGACGTTGCCGTTGCCGACGACCACGGCCCGCTCGGCCGCGCCCAGGGCGACCGTTTCGGGCGCGGTCTCCGGGTGGGCGTTGTACCAGGAGACGAGGGAGGTCGCGGAGAGGCTGCCCGGGAGGTCCTCGCCGGGGATGCCGAGGCGCCGGTCGGACGGGGCGCCGACCGCGTACACGACGGCGTCGTGGTGGGCGGCGAGCTCCTCGGGGGTGACGTCCTTGCCGATCTCGACGCCGAGGCGGACGGTGGCCCGGGGGTGCGTGTGGAAGCGGGCGAGGGTGTCGCCGGCGCCCTTGGTGCCCGGGTGGTCGGGGGCCACGCCGTAGCGGACGAGCCCGCCGGCGACCGGGAGCCGGTCGATGAGGGTGACCTCGGCGTTGGTGTGCAGCAGCAGGTCCTCGGCGGCGTACATGCCGGCGGGGCCGGTGCCGACGACGGCGACCCGGAGGGGGGCGAAGTCGGAGGGGAGCGAGCGGGCGAAGTCCGGCTCGCCCCAGGGGTGGAAGGTGGGGGAGGCGAGGACGGGGGCGGGTGCGCGGCCCTCGTAGTGGGCGGCGTTGATGGCCTCGTACTTCTTCAGCGGCCCGGTGAGCCGGTCGACGGGGAAGATCGCGTCGACCGGGCAGGCGTCGGCGCAGGCCCCGCAGTCGATGCAGGTCTTCGGGTCGACGTAGAGCATCTCGGTGGTGCCGAAGTCCGGCTCGTCGGGCGTCGGGTGGATGCAGTTGACCGGGCAGACGGCGACGCAGGTGGCGTCGGAGCAGCAGGTCTGGGTGATGGCGTAGGTCATGGCGGCGGCTCGGCTCGGCTCGTCGGGGTCAGAGGAGGTGGGCGCGCTGGTAGAAGTGGACGGCGGGGCGGGTCAGCATGCCGACGTCGCCGAGGAACTCCATGAGGCCGGAGCAGCTCGCGCGCAGCCGCGCCTTGTAGTGCTCGTTGGCGGCGGCCTCGCGGCGGGCGCGCTCGGGGTCGAGGCCGGCCCTGACGTACACCTCGGGGTTCACCAGGCTGGTGATGATGTAGTACGCGGCGACGGCGACGATCAGTGCCTGGAAGTGGCGGCGGGCGCGGCCGGCGCGGGCGAGGTGGCGGCGGGTCTCGTCCCGGGCGAACTTCATGTGCCGGGATTCCTCGACGACGTGGATGTTGTTGATGGTCCGCACGAAGGGGACCACCCGCTCGTCGCGCATCCAGTCGCGCTGCATGACGTCGAGGACCTCCTCGGCGACGAGGATGCCGGCGTAGGCGGCCTCGCCGAAGCCGACGGTCTTCATGACGCGGCCGAGCTCCATGACGGCGCGCTTGGGCCGGTAGGCGGGGGCGCCGAGCTTCTGGGAGCCGCGGGCGAACATGATCGAGTGGCGGCACTCGTCGGCGATCTCGGTGAGCGCCCACTGGAAGCGGGGGTCGGTGTGGTCCGTGCGGTAGATGTCCCGGAGGACCATCTGCTGGAGGATCATCTCGAACCAGATGCCGGTGGAGGCGACGGAGGCGGACTCCTGGCGGGTCAGCTCCTTCTGCTGCTCCTCGGTCATCTCGTGCCAGTAGGCGGTGCCGTAGAGGCTGTTCCACTCGGGGCTCTGTCCGTGGAAGCCCTTGTCGAGCGGGGTGTCCCAATCGACCTCGACGTGGGGGTCGTAGCTCAGCTTGGCGGCCGACCGGAGGAGCCGTTCGGCGACGTCGTCCTGGTCGTGGTTGTCCGGGCGAACGGTGCTGCTGGCCATCGTTGCGGCTCCTTGGATCACGCGGTCGGCTCGTCGTGGTCGTTCTGGTGGTGCTCGTGGTCGTTCTCTCGCTTGTTAGACGCGGTGTCTAGCAAGCTTGTTAGACGGAACGTATAGCAAGGGCTCCGCGCGGGCTACCCCCCGGTACGGACTTTCTCGCCGGGGCACGCGAAGGGGGCCGGAGCGCGGGCGCGCTCCGGCCCCCTGGGGGGTCGCGGGGATCAGAAGGTCAGGTTCCAGGCGTCGATCTTCCCGGTGTCCGCGCTCGCGTTGTCGTTGACACGGAGCTTCCAGACGCCGTTCGCCACCTCGGAGGAGGCGTTGACGGTGTACGTCTGGGCGATGTTGTCGGCGCCGCCGCCGGTCCGGTTGTGCACGGTGTAGACCGAGCCGTCGGGGGCGATCAGGTCGACCTTGAGGTCACCGATGTAGGTGTGCTTGATGTCCACGCCCACCTTGAGGGTCGCCGGCGCGTTGCCGGTGACGCCGCTGACGGTGATCGGGCTCTCGACGGTGGCGTTGTCGGAGATCGTCACGTCGGTCAGGTTCTCGACGTACTTCCCGGGCGGCGGGGTCGAGCCGCCGACCGCCTTGAGCGCGTCCACGCGGCCCTCGCCGAAGAATCCGTTCTTCGCCGTGGTGCCGGTGCAGCGGGCGTCCGAGGGGCAGGCCAGGTCGGTGGCGTGCTCGCCGAGCTTGGCGCGGAGGTCCGCCGGGGTGTACGCCGGGTTGGCGCTGGCCAGCAGGGCGGCGACGCCCGCGACGTGCGGGGCGGCCATCGAGGTGCCGCTCAGCGAGGAGTACTTGCCGCCGGGGACGGTGCTGTAGACGGACTCGCCGGGGGCCGAGACCTCGATGACGTCACGGCCGAAGTTGGAGAACGACGCCTTCGACGTGCCGCTGGTGCCGTTGGCGGCGACCGTGACCACGCCCGGCAGCTCGGCCGGGATGTCGAGGCAGTCGTTGGTGATCGTCCGGTTCACCGGGGTCGAGTCGTTGGGGCTCGACGAGTCGGTGGTCTTGTTGGCCAGGTCGACGTTGGAGTTGCCGGCCGCCGCGACCTGGAGCGAGCCCTTGCCCTCGGCGTACGCCTGGGCGCGGCCCACGCCCTCCAGGATGGCCGCCTGGTCGAGGTTGTTCGGGCAGTTGAACTGCCACGGGTCCGTGTAGTAGCTGTTGTTGGTGACCTTGAAGCCGTGGTCGCCGGACCACACGAGGCCGCAGATGGTGTTCTCCGGGAAGAACAGGGTGCTGCCGGGCTCGGCGATGCGCACCGAGGAGATCTTCACGCCCGGCGCGACGCCGATGGCGCCCTTGCCGTTCTTGGCCGCCGCGACGGTGCCGGCGACGTGGGTGCCGTGCTGGTCGACGTCGCGCCAGGCGCCGGCGCGGGTGTCGGCCTTGCCGTAGGCGCAGGAGACCGAGTCGGCGGCGTTGAAGTTCGGCGCCAGGTCCTGGTGCTGGTCGTCGACGCCGGTGTCCAGGATGCCGACCTTGACCGAGGCGGAGCCCGGGTTGACGGCCCACGCCTGGTCGGCCTTGATCTGGGTCATGTCCGAGCGGACGGGCTCCGTCGCCGGGGCCGCCGACTGCGCCGGGTTGGACGGGAGGGCCGGGTTGTACGCGTCGGCCGGGACGTCCGAGGTGCGGCTCGCGCCGGCCTTCTGGACACCGGGGACGGTGCGCATGGTGGCCGCGAAGGAGGCGGAGGTCGAGTGGGCGACGATCACGCCGATCGCGTCGTACGAGGCGAAGACGGAACCGCCGTTCGCCGCCACCGCGTTGCGCACCGAGGTGGTGTCGCCGGGGGTGGTGATCACCAGGTACGCGCGGGTGCCGGCGGCCCAGGCGGCCGGGGCCGCGGCGTTCGACGCGGCGGCCGCGGTGAAGGCCGCGAGCGGCTCGTTGTCGAGCGGGGCGGCCTGGGCGAGGGAGACCGGGCCCGCGAGCGCCAGGGTCGTGCCGAGGGCGGTCGCCGCGAGTCTCATCCGGCCGGATATGTGGGAAAACAATGCGTCCTCCGATGGTCCGGTGGCGCGGGTGGCGCCGGCCGGGCCCTGTGATGTGTGGGGTGGACGCAAGATCCCAGACGGGCGGGGCGGAAGGAAGACTTCTGTCCGACAAGCCCGATCACGTAACAGAATCTTGACTTGAACATGTCGAAGAGGGGGCGGGTTTCCTTCGCCGCCCCCTCCTCGCGGGGATCACTTCAGGTACGGGCCCGCCGCGCCGATCTTCCCGGGACCGTTCAGGACGTACACCCGCAGGTTGCCCTTGCCGGGGGCGCCGACCGAGAGGGTGCCGTTGGAGACGGTCCTCACGTCACCGGTGACGGCGTCGGTGTAGGTGCCGTTCGGGATGCCGTTGTACGTGGCGCCGCCCGAGACGGTGACGAGCGCGAAGCTGTCCGTCGTGCCGCTGGTGTAGCGGCGCTTGAACGCCATGCCGCCCGAGATGCCCTCGGTCGAGTACTGGCCCATCTGGAGCGCGGGGATCGCCCGGCGGATCTCGTTGAGCCGCTGGACGTGCTTGACCAGGGGCTGCTGGAGGGTGGTCGCGACCTGGCCGCTCGCCTCGGAGACCTTGGAGAAGTCGGAGGCGGTGACGGTGCCGGCGACGTGGGCGCCGTAGTAGGCGCGGCCGGTGGTCGCCAGCGGGCAGGTGGGCCCGCAGTCGATCTTCTGGCCCTTCTGGAACTCGATCTCGGAGCCGTAGTAGAGCGTCGGGATGCCGCGGAAGGTCCACATCAGCGACATGTTCTCGGCCCAGGCGTCGGTGCCGCCGGTGTACCGCTCGCTGGACTTGTTGGGGCCGTAGTCGTGGCTGTCGACGTAGACGACGTTGTAGGTGGCGTCGTTGTAACTGTCGTCCGAGTCCTTGCCGTTGGAGAAGGCGTTGTACGCGTCACCGAAGTTCATGTGCATGCGCATGTCGATGACGTTCATGCCGGAGAAGCGGCTGTGGTCGGGCGCGTGGTAACTGTTGCCGTTCAGGAAGGCGTTGGTGGACGTGGGCTGGTTGCCGGTGCCCTGCTGCTGCTCGTAGTCGTACATCTCCAGCGCCGCCTTGGCGTCGTCGGCGTCGTACTCCTTGCGCTCCTTCCACGTGAAGAACTGGGCGGAGTGGTTGACCGAGCCGCGGTTCCACTTGTCGTTGACGAAGGCCGCGACCTCGCCGAAGACGAAGAAGTTCTTCGCCGCCTCGGCGCCGTGCCGCTGGGTGACCCGCTCCTGGATCGCGGGCAGGAAGCGGCGGTTCCAGGTGGTGCGCGGGATGTGCACGGCCGTGTCGATCCGGAAGCCGTCGACGCCCATGTCGATGTACTTGTTGTACGCGCCGATCAGGTAGTTCTGGACGACCGGGTTCTCCGTGTCGAAGTCCGCCAGGTCCTCGTGCAGCCAGCAGGAACGGGAGTCCTCACCTTCCCAGTTGCCGATCCAGCACTGGTGGTACAGCGCCTTCGGGAACATCCCGGACGTCGGGCTCGGCCACTGGCAGTTGTAGACCGTGTACCCCTCGGCGCTCTTCCCGCCGGTCGGCTTGCCCCAGTTGACGCAGGTGTTGCCGGCCGGTTCGGCGGTCGACCACAGGTCGCCGTTGTAGTACGACTTGCCGGACTTGGTGTCGACCGTCAGACCGTCGTACTCGAAGCCGGGCTGCTTCTCGTCGTAGTACCAGCTCCACTGGGTGTCGCGGACGCCGTACACGGTCGGGGTGAACAGGCCCTTGGCGCCCCAGCGGGACGAGTGGTTGTAGACGACGTCCTGGTAGATCTTCATGCCCTTGGCGTGGGCGGCGTCGATGAGGTCCTGGTAGGAGGCGCCGGCCGACTCCAGGCGCGGGTCCACCTTGTAGAAGTCGTAGCCGTGGTAGCCGTGGTGGTCGTAGTCCGAGCGGTTGAGCACGACCGGGGTGACCCAGACGGCGGAGAAGCCGAGGCCCTTGATGTAGTCGAGCTTCTGGACCAGGCCCTTGAAGTCGCCCCGGAACATGGGGTCGTCGTTGGCCGCGTTGCCCGACTTCACGTGCTGGCTGCCGCCCCGGTTGTTCGACGCGTCGCCGTCGTAGAAGCGGGCGGTGAGGACGAAGTAGATCGGGTCCTTGCGCGGGTCCGTGCCGAGCGGCTTGCCGTTCGGCGGGGCGGTCGGCCTGTCCCCGGTGGTGGCGGTCGCGGGCGCGGAGGCGGCCGAGACGTTGCCGGCGGCGTCCACGGCCTTCACCGTGTACGTGTACGCGGTGCGCGCGGCCAGGTTCGTGTCCGAGAAGACCGTCGAGCCGACGTCCGTGACGACCGTGCCGGTGGTGCCACCGGTACGGGTGACCTGGTACTTCGTCACGCCCCGGTCGTCGGTGGCCGCGTCCCAGGAGAGCAGGACGGAGACGCCGTCGGCGCTCGCGGTGACGCGGGCCGGGGCGGTGGGCGCCTGGGTGTCGGGCGGGGTCGCGGCGCAGGGGTCGGCCGCGTTCGCGGTCACCGCGCGGTCGCGGACGGTGGAGGTGCCGGTGCCGATCGTGTAGTCGGAGCCGCCGTTGTTGTCCCACACGCCGTTGCCGTTGTTGAACGCGGCCTTGAGGGTCGTGGCGGTGCCGAGGTCGAGCTCCCGCTTCCACCAGCCGGTGCAGGCGGCCGTCATGCCGAGGCCGGGCACGGCGGTCCACGCGCCGCCGGCCGGCTGGTAGTGGACGTTCACCGTCGACCAGCCGAGGGAGGCCGAGGAGTAGTACACGGTCGCTTTGTTGGAAGCGGGCGGCGGGGTGTCGGCGCACGGGTCGGAGTGGGCGACCACGCCGTCCTTCACGGTGATGTTCCCGGTGCCCAGGGCGTAGTTGCGGCCGCCGTTGTTGTCCCAGGTGCCGGTGCCGTTGGTGAAGGTGGCCTGGAGGCCCGCGGCGGAGCCCAGGCTGACGGTCTTCTTCACCCAGTCCGTACAGGCGGGCTCCATCGCGACGCCGGGGACGGCGGTCCAGGAGCCGCCGTCGGGCGCGTAATGCAGCTTGTAGGCGGGCCAGTTCTTCGTCTTGGTCCAGTAGTAGACCGTCGCGGTGTTCTCGGCGACGGCCGCCGCCGGTGCGGCGTCGACGGGCGAGGCGACCGGGCCGGGCGGCGCGGCCACCAGGCCGGTGAGGCCGGCGGCGACACCGAGCAGCGCGAGAGCGCGCCCGCGCGGCCGTATGCGGGTGGGGGTCATGCGGAATCTCCAGACGGGGGCGCGCCGGGGGAGGGGGCCGGTGGTGCGGCGGGGATCGGCCCCCATGGAAGCGCGTGCGGAAACTTGCGGAAAGTTCTTGCGTCGGCGGGAAGTTACCGCTGTGCGGCGCGCGCGTAAAGGGTCCGCGTCGAAGCGGTTCGCATCGTGGGATTCACCGCCGCTTGAGGTACGGGCCCAGCAGGGTCCGCCAGGACGAGTCGATGCGCCGGAACTCGGCCGGGCAGAGCGCGGCGCGGTCGCGGGGAAGCACCCCGTCCGGGTTCCCCTCGGCGTCCACCGCGTCGGCGAACCGCTCGGGATCGGATCCGTACAGCCAGCAGGCCCAGTTGAAGAAGCGCTGCCCGTCCATCGAGTGGATGTCGGAGTACTCGGCCACGCCCGGGTCGCCGCCCTCGGACGCCTCCCACATCGCGCCCCACGCGTTGACCGTGGACATCGCGTAGTCGGCGTGGCGTTCGTCGCCGGAGGCGAGGAGGAGGACGGCGAGCTGGTCGACCGCGTCCTCCTCGCGGCCGGTGACGGGCAGGTCGTAGAGGTCGATCAGGGCGTGCCCGAGCTCGTGGAAGAGGACGCCGTTCGAGAGCCCGACGACGTCCTCGTCGACGGCCGCGGTCCGCTCGGACGGGGTGCCGTCGGTGTCGACGCGGGCGAAGACGCTCCGGGCGTCGGGCACGAAGCCGTAGCAGTAGGTGATCCGGCCGGTGGTCTTGTCCCAGGAGGGGTTGGGGGCGTCGCAGCTCGCCGCGCGCAGGGGGATGTCGCGGGGGAGGGCGATCCGGGCGTCCGCGTAGGCGGCGGCGTCCTCCAGGACGTGGCGCTCCCGCAGGAAGGCGCGGGCGGTGCGCTCCTCGGGGGTCCGCGGCGCCTCGTGCGCGACGACGAGGCGGCCCGTCCCGGGGGTGGGGGTGGCGGGGGAGGGTGCCGCCGAGGTGGTCGTGCAGCCGGTGAGGAGGGCTGTGGTCGTGGCCAGGGCGAGGGAGAGGGCTGGGCGGCGGGTGCGGCGGGTGCGGGCGGCGGCGGGCATCGGCGGCACCTCGTCTCGTGGGCGTCCCTGCCGACGAGCCTGGCCGGACCGGGGGCGCGGGGCGAGTCCGCCGCGCCGGACGGGTGAGGCGAGCCGCCCCCGGCCCCCTCGGGGCCGGGTCCGGGGTCAGGTCCGGGGCCAGGGGCGGCCCTCCAGGCGTTCGATGTCGCGGTTGAAGCGCTCCAGGAGCTCGGCGAGGAGGGTGACGTCCCCGGGCGACCAGTGCTCCATGATCCGTTCGAGGCCGCCGATGTTGAAGGAGCGGTCGGCCTCCAGGCGGCGCTCGCCCTCCTCCGTGATGCGGAACTTGCGCGCGATGCCGCCGTCGGGGTCCGCGATGCGCTCCACGACCCCGGCCCGCAGCATGGCCGCGGTCTGCCGGTTGAGGGTGGAGGCGTCGAGCCCGAAGGCGTCGGTGAGCTGCCCGATGGACATGGGCCCGTGCATCCGGATCCGGGTGAGGAGCACGTACGCGCTGCGGTCGAGGCCGCCGGCGCCGACGCGGGTCCGCGGGGCGTGGAGGTGCGAATGCCGGCTCAGCAGCATCGTCTCGAACTCGACGCGGGCCGTGGGCTTCTTCTCGGCCTCGGGCGTTTCGGCGGGCTCTTCCACAGGCTCTTCCACGGGCCTTTCCACGGGTTCGTCCACGGGTTCGTCCATGGGGTCATTCTCCCCTGCGGCGGTGCGATGTGCATCATACATAGCTTGTGCATCATGCAATCTATGTGCATGATGCACAAGCCCCTTTATGGCCCTCACCCAGGGAGAGACCCGTGGACCGCGCCCAGACCGACGCACGCCCCGGAGGCGTCGTCGGCGTCCTCGCCTTCGCCGGCATCGTGGCGGCACTCATGCAGACCCTCGTGGTGCCGCTGATCGGCGACCTGCCGCGGCTCCTCCACGCCAGCGCCTCCGACGCCTCGTGGGTGATCACCGCCACCCTGCTCGCCGCCGCCGTCGCCACCCCCGTCGCGGGACGCCTCGGCGACACCCTCGGCAAGCGGACCGTGCTGCTCGCCTCGACCGTCCCCCTGATCGCCGGCTCGGTCGTCTGCGCCCTCGCCGACTCCGTCGTCCCGATGATCGTCGGGCGCGGACTCCAGGGCCTCGGCATGGGCGTCGTCCCCGTCGGCATCAGCCTGCTCCGCGACGTCCTGCCGCCCGAGAAGCTCGGCGGCTCCATCGCCCTCATGAGCGCCTCGATGGGCGTCGGCGGCGCCCTCGGCCTGCCCTTCTCCGCCGCCGTCGCCGAGCACGCCAGCTGGCGCGTCCTCTTCTGGGTCGCCGCCGCGCTCAGCGCCGTCGTCACCGTCCTCATCTGGCGCCTCGTCCCGGCCGGCCGCCGCAACCCGAACCCCGGCCGCTTCGACCTGCTCGGCGCCGTCGGTCTCGGCGCGGGTCTCGTCTCCCTGCTGCTCGCCGTCTCCAAGGGCGCGACCTGGGGCTGGGGCAGCGCCACCACGCTGGGCCTCTTCACCGCCGCCGCCGTGGTGCTGCTCGCCTGGGGCTTCTGGGAGCTGCGCACCCGCGACCCGCTCGTCGACCTGCGCGTGACCGCCCGCCCGGTCGTCCTGCTGACGAACCTCGCCTCGGTCCTCGTCGGCTTCTCCATGTACGCGCAGTCGCTGGTCGTCCCGCAGCTCCTCCAGCTCCCCGAGGCCACCGGCTACGGCCTGGGCCAGTCGATGATGGCGATGGGCCTCTGGATGGCCCCCGCGGGCCTCGCGATGATGGTGCTCGCCCCGCTCGGCGCCAAGCTGTCCGCCGCCCGCGGCCCCAAGGTCACGCTCTCCGTCGGCGCCCTCGTCATCTCCGCCGGCTACGCCTCCTCGCTCGCCCTCATGGGCTCCACCTGGGGCATCCTCGTCGTCACCCTGATCTGCAACACCGGCGTCGGCCTCGCCTACGGCGCGATGCCCGCGCTCATCATGGGCTCCGTCCCCGCCGAGGAGACCGCCTCCGCCAACAGCTTCAACACCCTCATGCGGTCCATCGGCACCTCGGTCTCCGCCGCCGTCATCGGCGTCGTCCTCGCCCAGATGACCACGACCCTCGGCGGCCACACCCTGCCGTCCGAGGGCGGCTTCCGCGCCGCCATGCTCATCGGCGCCGGCGTCGCCCTCCTGGCCTCGCTCGTCGCCGCCCTGATCCCCGCCCGGCACACCCCGGTCACCGCCGCCCCCGCCGAGGCCCCCGTCCCGGAGGCCGCCCGCGCGGCCTGACCCCCGTCGCGACACCCCCGCAGCGGTACGGGGACGAGGGCGCCGACCCCGTCCCCGTACCGCTCACCGCGTGCCGTCCGCCTCCAGGGTGAAGAGCGCGCCGTCCGGGTCGCGCACCACGACCCGGCGGTCGCGGCCGGTGGTCTCCGGCTCCCTGGCCCCGCCCCACTCGCCGCCCGGCACGATCGAACCGCCGTGCTCCGTCACCGCCGCCACCGAGGCCCTCAGATCCGGCACCCGGAACCGCACCAGCCAGCGCGGCCGCAGCTGCGGCCGGGGCGAGGCCGCCTCCACCGGGCCGCTGTCGAGCCGCGCCACCGCCAGCCCGTCCCGGCGCAGCACCACCCGGTCCTCCTCGTACGAGGTCTCGCAGTGGCCAGGACCCTCCTCCGACCAGCGCAGCACCCCGCCGTAGAACACAGCCGCGTCGAAGGCGTCCCGGGTGTGCAGCTCCACCCACGCCGGGGCGTCCTGCTCGCCGACCTGCCAGCGCGACACCAGGCGCCCTTCCCACACCCCGAACGCCGCCCCGTCCCGGTCCGTCGCGAGCGCCGCCCGCCCCTGCGGCGGATACGCCACCGGGCCCACGCCCACCGTGCCGCCCCGCTCCCGGATCCGCGCCACCGCCGCGTCCGCGTCCTCCACCGCGAAGAGCACCGTCCACGCCACCGGCACCGCCAGCTCCGCCGCCAGCGCGGCGATCCCCGCGACCGGCGTCCCGTCCCGCTCGCCCACCGCGTACGCCGAGCCCGCCTCCAGCTTGCCGGGACGGAACGTCCAGCCCAGCACCGCGCCGTAGAACCGCTCCGCCGCGCCCAGATCCCGCGCCGCCAGACTCAGCCAGCACGGCGCGCCCAGCGCCTGTGCCGTCGTCGGCCCCGTCACCGGACCACCTCCTTGACCGAGCGTCCGCCACGGACGCCACCTCGCGCGCCTTCCCCGGCGCGCCCCCCGGCACACCCCGGTTCACCCGGCCGGCCCCCTGGTATCAGGCGGTACGTGGCTCCGTCAGGGCCTCCGTGAGGTGGTGGTGCAGCAGGCCGAGGGCGGGGCGGTCCGGCGGGAGGAGCGCGGGGACCAGCTTCCAGTAGCGCGCCATCACCGTCGTGTCCTCCCGGCCGAGCAGCTCGACGAGCCGCCGGCGGAAGGCGGGGGAGTCGCGCTCCCCGAGGGCGTGGGCGTACGCGCCGGCGAAGCAGTCCAGGACGCCCCGGCCACCGGGCGGCCGCCCGGCCCGTACCTCCGCCGCCGCCAGGCCGTACGCCTCCTCCAGCCCCTCGTACAGGACCGCGGGCCGGTACCGCTCGCCGCGCAGCGGGGGACCCGGCGCCCGCCCGGGGCGGGGGTCGCAGACCAGGGCCCGCAGCCGGGCGAAGGCCCGTACCTGGTTCGGGGACGGGTCGTCCGGCGGCACCGGCACCACCTCGTCGAGGACCCGCGCCACCAGCGGCGCCGGGAGCCGCACGGGCAGCGACCGGCGCCAGAACCGGACCACCGCGTCCGGCTCCGGCGGCAGCGCGGAGGCGCCCAACAGCGGCAGCAGCTCGGCCCGTTCGGCGGGATCGCACTCCGACAGGAGCCGCAGCGACGCCTCCCGCCACGCCAGCGCCGCCCGCTCGCGCGCCACGCCCCGCAGCTCCCCGGCGACCACGTCCGCCAGCCGGCCCTCGTCCTCCAGCGCCCGCGCCACCTCCGGCACGCCGAGGCCGAGCGCGCGCAACGACCGGATCTCCCGCAGCCGGACGAGCGCCCCGGAGCCGTACCGCCGGTGCCCGCCGCCGCTGCGCCCCGCCTCCGGCAGCAGGCCCCGGTCCGAGTAGTACCGCACGGTCTTCACCGTCACCCCGGCCCGCCCGGCCAGCTCGCCGATGCTCCACGTCCCGTCCGCGTCCGTCACCCCGCACACCTCCCCCGCCGACCCTAACCGCCCGCTCCCGGAGTGGAATCTCCCCCAAGGGGAGTTCCTAGCCTGCCGGTGGCCGTCGTGGGACACGAGCAGCAGGAGGAGGCTGGGATGACGACGTTCGTACTGGTGGGAGGCGCGTTCACCGGCGGGTGGGTGTGGGACGAGGTCGCGGAGCGGCTGCGGGGCGCGGGGGCCGAGGCGTACCCGGTGACCCTGGACGGCGGTCCGGACGCCGGACTCGGCACGCATGTGGGGGAGTTGACCGGACTCCTCGACCGGATCGGCGATCCGGAGGTCGTCCTCGTCGGGCACGACTACGGCATCCACCCCGTGCTCGCCGCCGCCGACCGGCGGCCGGACCAGGTCGCCCGGGTCGTGTACGTCGCCGCCGGGCTCCCCTCGGACGGCGACCCGGCGCTGCTCCTCGTCCGCGACGAGACCGTGCGCGCCCGGCTCGGCCACGACACGGCGCCGCTCCCGCCGCCCCGGGGCGAGGAGTGGGCGCGGTGGGGGAGCCTCGACGGGCTCTCCGGCGCGGACCTGGACCGCCTGGACCGGCTGGCGGTGCCGCAGCCCGCCCGTACCCTGACCGAACCGCTGCGGCTCGGCGGCGGGGTGGACCAGGTGCCGGCCGCGGCGGTGATGTGCACGGCCGACGGGCCGGGCGTGGACGTGGTCGAGATGCTGGTCCGCACGGGCCCGCCGCGCTTCCGGAAGCTGGCCGGACCCGGCTACGCGTTCTTCGAACTTCCGGCCGGACACTGGCCGATGCTCTCGCACCCGGCCGAACTCACCGACGTACTACTGTGGTCGGCCGCGGGCGAGGGGCGGCGGCTCACCCTCGGGGACGATCAACCTGCCTACAAGGACCAGGAGTTCCTGCTGGACGTGCCGGAGATTCCGTACGAGCGGCACGGCCACGTCGACGTCTACCCGCCCGAGGCCGAGGGGCGCTGCCCCGCCGTCCTCCTTGTGCACGGCGGGCCCGTCGACGCCGACCGCGCGCCCACCCCGCGCGACACCCCCTTCTACCGGGGGTACGCCCGCCACCTGGCCTCCCTCGGCGTCGTCGGCGCCGCCGTCGACCACCGGCTGTACGCCTTGACCGACTACGCGCGCGCCGCCGAGGACCTGGCCGGGGCGGTCGAGCGGCTCCGCGCTCATCCCCGGGTCGACCCCGACCGGATCGCGCTGTGGATCTTCTCCGGCGGCGGGCTCCTCGCCGCGGACTGGCTGGCGGCGCCGCCGCCGTGGCTGCGCTGCCTCGCCCTCTCCTACCCCGTCCTCGCCCCGCCGCCCGGCTGGGAGACCGTCGAGACGCGCTTCCGCCCGGTGGCCGCGCTCGCGGGCACCGGGCCGCTGCCGCTCGTCCTCGTCCGCGCCGGACGCGAACACCCCGCGTTCGCCGCGACGGTGGAGGAGTTCCTCGCCGCCGCCGGGAAGCACGGGACGGACGTGGAGATCGTCGACGTGCCGGAAGGACGGCACGGCTTCGAGGCGTTCGACCACACGGACGCCTCCCGCGCCGCCGTGGTCAGCGCGGCCCACGCCGTCCTGCGGCGCGTGACCGGGGCGGCATGACGGGACGGTGATCTCCGGGGACGTACCGGCTCGATGGGTGCTTGTCCGTGGACCCGGTCGTGGTGCCGCCCCCCGACGGCACCACGACGGGTCAGCCCCGGCCCGACAGCCGGGCCGGGTCCCAGCCGCGCCGGGGGACCGAGTCCAACAGGAGCCGGGTGTAGGGGTGTTCGGGTGCGCCGAGGACCCGGTCCACCGGGCCTGACTCCACCACCCGGCCCGACTTGAGGACGAGCACGTCGTCCGCGACGTGCCGGACCACCGCCAGGTCGTGGGTGACGAAGAGGTAGCCGATGCCCGCCTCGCGGCGGATCTCCCGCAGCAGGTCCAGGATCTGCGCCTGGATCGACACGTCGAGCGCCGCGACCGCCTCGTCCAGGACGAGGACGCGGGGCTCGACCGCCAGCGCGCGGGCGATGGCGACGCGCTGCCGCTGGCCGCCGGACAGGCCCCGGGGGAGCGCGGTCGCCTCGCGGGCGCCGAGCCCGACCCGGTCGAGGAGGTCGGAGACCCGCGCCTCGCGGGCGGCCGGGTCGAGCGGGGTGTGCAGGCGCAGCACCTCGTCGATGCAGCCGCTGACCGGGATCCGCGGGTCCAGGGACAGGTACGGGTCCTGGAAGACCATCTGGATGTCCCGGGCCCTGGCCAGCCGTTCCCGGCGGCCCCGGGGGCGGGCCGAGCGGTCCCGGCCGTCGAGGCGGACCGTGCCGCCGTCGGCGCGCTCCAGGCCGACCAGCATCCGGACGGTGGTCGTCTTGCCGCTGCCGGACTCGCCGACGATCGCCAGCGAGCCGCCCGCCGGCAGGGTGAACGACACCCCGTCGACGGCCGTGTGGTCGCCGTACCGCTTCCGCAGCCCGTCGACGACGAGCCCCTTCTCCACGTCGGTCGTCACAGCGTGATCCCTTCCTCGGCGCGGAGGCACGCGGCGAAGCCCTCGCCGTGCCGTGCCAGTTCGGGCCGCTCCTGCGCGCAGCGCGCCACCGCGTGCGCGCAGCGGGCGGCGAAGGCGCAGCCGGCCGGGGACTCGGCCAGCGACACCGGGCGGCCCGGGATCGGGCGGGGCGCGGGCGAACCGGCCTCGATCCGGGGGGTGCAGGCGAGCAGCCCCGCGGTGTACGGGTGGCGGGGGCGGTCGAACAGCTCGTCGGTGGAGCGGGTCTCCACGATCCGGCCCGCGTACATCACGTACACGCGGTCGCAGATCGCCGAGGCCAGCTCCAGGTCGTGGGTGACGAAGAGCATGCCGGTGCCGCGCTCGGCCCGCAGCCGGGCCAGGATGGAGATGACCTCGGCCTGGGTGGTGACGTCCAGGGCGGTGGTGGGCTCGTCGGCGACGAGGAGCGCCGGTTCGGCGGCGAGCGCGGCGGCGATGACGACCCGCTGGAGCATGCCGCCGGAGAACTGGTGCGGGTGGCGGCGCAGCGCCCCGCGCGGGTCGCGGATGCCGACCGCGGCGAGGAGTTCCTCGGCCCGCGCGGTGGCCTGGGCGGCGGGGGTGCCGGAGGCCCGCAGGCCCTCGGTGAGGAAGTCGCCGACGCGGCGCAGCGGGTTGACGGAGGCGCGCGGGTCCTGGAAGACCATCGCGACCTCGCGGGCCCGCAGCGAGGCCAGCCGCGCGCGGTCCATGGTGAGGACGTCGGCGCCGTGGACCCGGACCTGGCCGGTGGTGCGGGCGCCCCTGGGCAGCAGGCCGAGGACGCTGCGGCAGGCGACGGACTTGCCGGAGCCGGACTCGCCGACCAGGCCGACGGTCTCCCCGGCGCGCACGGTCAGGCTGACGCCGTCGAGGATGGGCCGGGCGGCCCGGTCGTCGGGGAGCCGCAGTTCGAGGCGGTCGATCTCCAGGACGGGCGTGGATGCCGAGTGGTTCATGGTGGTCACTTCTCCCGCCGGGCGATGCGGTCGGCGAGGCCCTCGCCGACGATGCCGAAGGCCACCACCGCGAGCACGATGCACACGGACGGCGCGAGCGCCGGCAGCATCGCGCCCTGGAGGACGGCGCCCTGGCCCTCGTTGATCATGGCGCCCCAGTCGGCGGTCGGCGGCTGGACGCCGAAGCCGAGGAAGGACAGCGCCGCCAGGTCCATCAGCGCGTAGCCGAAGTTCATCGCGGACTGCGCGAAGACGGTGGGCACGATGTTCGGCAGCAGGTGCCGGACGCAGACCGTCCAGCCGGACCAGCCCTGCACCACGTACGCCTCGATGTACGGCCGGGCCTTCTCCTGCCGGGCGATGCCGCGCACCAGCCGTCCCACGTACGGGGTGTACGCGACGGACATGGCGATCACCGGGGCGGTCATGCCCGGGCCGGTGACGGCGACCAGCAGGATCGCCAGCATCAGCCCGGGGACGGAGAAGACGAGGTCCATCGCGCGGGAGAGGAGGGTGTCGGCCCAGCCGCCGCGCCACGCCGCGACCACGCCCAGCAGGGTGCCGAGCAGGGTGGAGACGCCGACCACCAGGAGCGGGCCGAGGAGGCCGGTGCGGGCGCCGTACAGCAGCCGGGACAGGATGTCGCGCCCGGACTGGTCGGTGCCGAGGAGGTGGTCGCCGGAGGTGCCGACCAGGCTCGCGCCCAGGTCGAGCGCCTCGGGGTCGTACGGGGCGAGCAGCGGCGCGCAGACGGCGATGAGGATGAGCGCGGCGAGGACCGCGACCGAGGCCGTGAAGAGCGGACCCTGCCCGAGCAGGCGCAGCCTCCGCAGGCCCGGCCTGCGGTACGGCACCGTGGTGAGGGTGGTGGTCATGAGGAGCCTTCCCCGGGGGAGAGACGGGGGTCGATGAGCGGGGCGAGCAGGTCGACCGCGAGGTTCACGAGGACGAAGGCCACCACGCTGAGCAGCGTGACCGCCTGGACGACCGCGAAGTCCTGGGCGGTGACCGACTGCACGAGCAGCGAGCCGAGGCCGGGCACGTCGAAGGCGGTCTCGACGATGGCGGTGCTGATCAGCAGGCCGGCGAGCATGGTGCCGCCGACGGTGACGACCGGGCCCAGCGCGTTGCGCAGCACGTGCCGGCGGACCACGGCCCGCCCGGCGACGCCCCGGGCGCGGGCCACCTCGACGTGCTCGCGGCCCAGCTCGTCGAGCATCGCGGAGCGGGTGACCCGGGCGAGCAGGCCCGCGAAGGTGAGGGCGAGCGCGAGGGCCGGCAGGGTCAGCTGGTGGAGCCGGGGCCCGAGCCCCTCCGCCGCCCCGCCGCCCGGTCCGGGGAACCAGCCGAGCCGCACCGAGAACAGCGAGACGAGCGCGATGGCCGTGACGAAGGACGGGGTGGCCGTGGCCACGCCCGTGCCGATGAGCACGGTCCGGTCCAGGAAGCCGGGGCGGAGCGCGGCGAGGAGGCCGGCGCCGACGCCGAGGACGGCGACGAGCAGCGCCGCGTACCCGACGAGGAGGGCGGTGCCGGGGAGCCGCGAGCCGAGGAGCGCGGTGACGTCCTGGTGGTACTGGGCGGAGCGGCCGAGGTCGCCGGTGAGGACGCCCTCGAGCCACCTGCCGTACTGGACCACCAGCGGATCGTCCAGGTGGTGCTCGGCGCGCAGGGCCGCCACGGCCTCGGGGGTCGCGGGGCGGCCGTGTAGGAGGAAGGTGACCGGGTCGCCGGGGGCGAGGTGGATGGTGCCGAAGACGACGACCGAGGTCACGAACACCACCGCCACCAGGCCGAGGAGCCGGCCGACGAGGAAGCGGGTCATGACTGTGCGGCCCCGATCGTCGCGGCCCACGGGTAGTAGAGCTGGGCGATGCCGGTCGGCGCGCCGGTGATCCGCTTGCCGAGGAACACCGAGTAGGGCGCCTCGTAGACCGGGATGATGGGCAGCTCGGCGAGGGCGATCTTCTGGACCTCCGCGGTGAGTTCGGTCCGCTTGGCGGGGTCGTACTCGGTGTTGGCGCGGTCGAAGGCGAGGTCGTACTCGGGGTTCGACCAGTTGCCGTAGTTGCCGAAGTCGCCGGTGCGCAGGTACTGGTAGAACTCCAGCGGGTCCGGCGTGTTGTCGTAGCCGTTGGTGATGACCAGGTCGAGGCCCTCGCGGGCGGCCGGGTCGACGAAGATGTTGCTGTACGCGTCCGGGGAGACCGGCTGGAGCTTGACGTCCAGGCCGATCTCGCGGCCCGCCGCCTGCACGGCGTTGGCGAGGACGCTGACCTCCGGGGCGAGGGTGCTGGTCGCGATGGTGACCTTCCGGCCGGTGGCGTGGGCCTCCTCGATCAGCTTCTTCGCGCCCGCGACGTCGTACACCGGCTCGGGCAGCGTGTCGTAGAGCGCGGCGGTCCTCTCCGGGACGAGGGCCCAGGCGCCGCGCGCGGCGGGGGCCTTGGCCGGCACGCCGACGCCGCCGGCGGCCGCCTTCACGATGTTCTTCCGGTCGAGCGCCATCGACAGGGCCCTGCGGACCCGGACGTCGCCGAGCGTGCCCTTGAAGTCGAGGACCGCGAGGTCGGCCGCGGCGGTGTTCGGGCCGAAGAGGAGCTGCCCCTTGCCGCTGCCGCGCAGCTGGGCGAAGGAGGAGGACGGCACCAGGTAGCCGCCGTCGGCGGTGCCGGAGAGGAAGGCGTTGGCGCGCGCGGCCGCGTCCTCGATGAAGGTGAACTTCACCGACTCCGACTTCGGGGTGAGCTTCTCGTCCCAGTACTCCGCGTGCTTCTTCAGGGTGATGCTGTCGCCCTGCGCCCACTTCTCCAGGGCGAAGGGGCCGGTGCAGTTCAGGTCGCCCGCGGGGGTGCCGTAGTCCTTGCCCTCCTTCGTGAGGGAGGCGGCGCTGACGACGGTGCCGGGGGAGGCGGCGAGCAGTTCGTGGAAGAGGGCGTCGGGCTTGCCGAGCCTGATCGTCACCTCCAGCGGGCCGCTCTTCTCGATCGACTCGACGGTCTTGAAGGCGGTGCCCCACGGGGAGCCGGTGGCCGGGTCCATCTGCCGCTTCAGGGAGGCGACGACGTCGTCGGCGGTCATGACCGTGCCGTCGTGGAACTTGACGCCCGGCCGCAAGGTGTAGACGAGGGTGCGCGGGTCGGGCTGCGCCCATTTCACCGCGAGACCGGGCTCGATCTTCAGGTCGGGGGTGACCCGCAGCAACTGCTCGCAGACGTTGGCGAGCACGGTGTTCGGCGGGTAGTCGTACGCGAGGGCGTAGTCGAGCGTGTACGGCTCCGCGTAGAGCGACCAGGTGAAGGAGTCGAGCGGGCCCTTCGCGGCCGGCGAGGTGGGGGAGACCTTGAAGTCGGCCCCGCCCGTGGTGCCCTGCCGCGGCTGGGTGGCGCCGGAGCAGGCGGTGAGGGAGGCCGCGAGGGCGGCGGTACAGGCGAGTGCGATGAATCTGGGCGTGCGCATGCAGACCCACCCCTTTACGGGTGTAGTGACGGGCGCTGGGGGGATGGAGCGAGTATTGATGCGGGAACGTTCCCGCACAAGGGTTTCCGGGTGCTTTGCGGGAACGGTTTCGCAATGGTCACGGGGGTGGCAGCATCAGCTCATGACCGAAGCTTCAGAGCATGACGGAGCGACCCCGGGGCGGGTCGCCGGGACCGCGGGGCCGGGCGGTGCGCGCCCGGGGTGGGACGCGAGCGCCGCGGGGCCGGGCGGTGGTGCTGCCGCCGTGCGCGACGACGCCGCGGTGGTACGCCACGACGGCGGCGCGGTACGGGGCGATGTCGGCGCGGTACGGGGCGGTGGGGCTCGCGGGAGGGCCGCAGCGGCGCCCGCGCCGCGGGTGCGGCTCGTCGACGTGGCCCGCGAGGCGGGGCTGTCCAAGACCACCGTGTCGGCGGCCCTGAACGGCACCGGCCGGCTCTCCCCCGAGGTGCGGGAGAAGGCCCGCGAGACCGCGCGCCGCATGGGCTACCGGCCCAACGCCACCGCGCGCCAACTGCGCGCGGGACGGGCCCGGCTCATCGGCTACGTGGTCGGCGAGCTGGCCGACACCCCGTGGACCTTCCTGGAGTCGCCGTACTTCGCCCGGCTCACCGGGGCCACCGCCGCCACCGCGCTCGCACGCGGCTACGCGGTGGTGCTGCTGCCCGCCGGCTCGCTCCAGAGCGAGTGGGCGGCGCTGCCCCTCGACGCCGTGGTCGTCGCCGACCCCGTCGCCGACGACCGGATCGTCGAGGACCTGCTGGCCGCCCGCATCCCGGTCTTCAGCGACCGGTCTGTGGAGGGCCGGCCCGGCGCCCACTGGGTGGACGTCGACGCGGCCGCCGTCGTCGGACAGCCCCTGGACCACTTCCACGCCCAGGGCGCCCGCCGGCCCGTCCTCGTCGTCCCGGACAGCAGCACCCGCTTCCACCGCGAGGTGGAGGCGGCGCACCGCGCGTGGTGCGCCGCCCACGGACTGCCGTGCCTGACCGCACGGGCCGCCGAGCCCGGCAACGGGCCGGTGATCCAGGCCGTCGAGACCGCCCTGGGAGCCGCCGCCCGCCCCGACGCCCTGCTGGTGGTCGCCGAGGCCAGCCCGCCGCTCGTCCTGGACGCGGCCCGCCGCCACGGCTACGACGTCCCCGGCGACCTCCTCGTCGCCTGCGTCAGCGAGGACGAGACCGCCGTGCACACCGAACCGCCGGTGACGACGCTGAGCCTGCTCCCCGACGCCGTCGCCGAGGCGGGGATCGCCCACCTCGTCGCCGTACTCGAACAGGGACTCCGCGAGACCGGCGGGGCGCTGGTCCCGGTCAGGCTCGACGTCCGGGCTTCGTCGGTGCGGCCGGGGTAGGAGCCGTACGGGCGCGCCTCCCGGAGCTTTGGGGCGGCGCGGCGCCCGTACCTGCCGGGCGGTGAGGCCGTGTGGACCTCTCCGCCGATCGGACCGTGTGGCCGGCGGGTGGTCCGACCGCGTGGACCAACCGGGCGGTCAGAGCGCGTGGACCAGGCGGGCTGTCACAGCGCGTGGACCAGCTGGCCGCCGACGTACGTGCGCTCCACGCGGGCCTCGGCGATCTCTTCGGCCGGGGCCGCCAGGATGTCGCGGTCGAGGACGACGAGGTCGGCGAGGTTGCCCGCGATCAGGCTGCCCGCGTCGTCGTGCCCGTTCACGTGCGCGGCGCCGGCCGTGTACGAGGTGAGCGCCGAGAGCAGGTCGATGCGCTCCTCCGGGTAGAAGACCTTCTCCTCGCGGGACTCCGGGTCGCGCCGGTTCACGGCGACGTGGATGCCCGCGAGCGGGTCCGGGCTGGAGACCGGCCAGTCGCTGCCCGCGGCCAGCGTCGCCCCGGCCCGCAGCAACGAGCCGAAGGGGTACTGCCACGCCGCTCGCTCCTCGCCCAGGAACGGGATCGTGAGCTCGTCCATCTGCGGCTCGTGCGCCGCCCACAGCGGCTGGATGTTGGCGATCGCGCCGAGCGCGGCGAAGCGGGTCAGGTCGCTGGGGTGCACGACCTGGAGGTGGGCGAGGTGGTGGCGGTTGCCGCGCCGCCCGTTGGCCGCGATCGCCGCCTCGACCGCGTCCAGCGCCTCCCGCACGGCGCGGTCGCCGAGCGCGTGGAAGTGCACCTGGAAGTCGAGCGCGTCCAGCTCGGCCACATGGCCGCGCAGCGCCACCGGGTCGACGAAGCTGAGCCCGGTGTTGCCGGTCGCGCAGCCGCAGCCGTCGAGGTACGGGGTGAGCATCGCGGCCGTGAAGTTCTCCGCGATGCCGTCCTGCATGATCTTGACCGAGGTGGCGCGGAACCGGCCCGAGGTCAACTGCGCGCGGCGCTCGACCAGTTCGGGGATCTGCTCGGAGCCGCGCTCGCGGTCCCACCACAGCGCACCGGTCACCCGGGCGGTCAGCGAACCGTCCCCGGCCGCCGCCATGTAGGCGTCCGCCGGGTCGGACATGCCGTTGAACGAACCGAGCAGGGCGTCCTGCCAGCCGGTGATGCCCAGCGAGTGCAGCAGCCGCTGCGCCCGCAGCAGGCCGGCGAGCCGGTCCTCCGCGGTCTTGTCCGGCACCAGCCGGGAGACCAGGCCGGTCGCACCCTCCTGGAGCATGCCGTTCGGGGTGCCGTCGGCCTCCCGCTCGATCCGGCCGTCGGCGGGATCGGGGGTGTCGGCGGTGATCCCGGCCAGCTCCAGGGCGCGGGTGTTGGCCCACGCGCCGTGGTGGTCGCGGTTGGCCAGCAGGACCGGGCGGTCCGGGACGACGGTGTCCAGGAGCTGACGGGTCGGCACACCGCCCTCGAAGCTCTCCATCGACCACCCGCCGCCGGTGATCCACTCCTGCTCCGGGTGCGCCTCGGCGTACGCGCGGATCCTCGCCAGGTACTCGGTGACGTCGACGCTCTCGGTCAGGTCGCACTCGGCGAGCTCGGTGCCGCCGCCCACCGCGTGGATGTGGGAGTCCTGGAAACCGGGCAGCAGCAGCTTCCCGGTCAGGTCCACCACCTCGGTGCCCGGCCCGATCAGCTCGCGCACCTCGTCGTGCCCTACGACCGTGATCCGGTCACCGGTGACGGCGAGCGAGGAGGCGCGGCTCCGCGCCGGATCCAGGGTGAGGACGGGGCCTCGCGTGAAGACCAGATCGGCCGCGGCCATGGGGACCCTCCAGGGGATGTGCGGGTGTGACGGGCGCCATGAAACGGGGCGGAGCGAGGAACGTCAATGCCGTTGACGTAAGAGCTGGCGGGAGAGGGGGAGGCGGTGGGTGTCGAAGGGGTGGGTGGGGCGTTTACATGTCAATCCCGTTGACGTAGGGTCCCGGCCATGTCCGCACGTGTCGTACCCGAAGGGAGCCGGCAGCGTCGCCGGCCGACCAAGCAGGGTGCCGTCCTCTCCGAACGGCTCATCGTCGACACCGCGCTGCGCCTGGTGGCCCAGCACGGCGCCGAAGCCCTCTCCGTACGCAGGCTGGGCGCGGCGCTCGGCGCCGACCCCAGCGCCCTCTACCGCTACTTCCGCAACACCGACGCCCTGCTCCTCGCGCTCGCCGACGAGCTCATCGGGCGCGCGCAGGAGGGCTGGGAGGCGACGGGGGACTGGCGGGTGGATCTGCGCGCGATGGGCCTGCGCGTCCACCGCTCCTACCTCTCCCAGCCGCAGGCCGCCCTGCTGGCCGCGCACCGCACGACGGGGCGCCCGCACGAGACACAGGCGGTCGAGAAGATCCTCGGCATCCTGCGGGACGGCGGCTTCCCCGATCAGCTCGCCGTCCGCGTCTACCACGCCTTCGTCGACCAGGCTCTGGCCTTCGCCGCGCAGGACGCGGCCGCCGCCGCGCTGCCGCAGGCCGCAGGCGAGGCGGACGACGAGGTCTGGGAGGAGGTCTACGGACGCCTCCCGGCCGAGACCCACCCGAACATCGCGGCGACGTACCCCCTCCTCGTCGCCGACATGCGCGACAGCGGCTACCCCTTCGCCCTGGAACTCATGCTGACGGCGCTGGAGGCCCTCCACCCGGGGACGGCGAAACGGGGGCGGAAGGAACGGAACTGACGTGGCGTCACGTCATCCGTAGCGGGGCGTGACGACCCACCGCCGTCAGGTCGGCGGAGATCCGGCCGGCCGTCTCCCGCAGTTGCGGGAGGAGAGTCTCCAGGCTCTCCTCCGGGGCGCAACGGCCCGCGTTCAGGGCGATGTTGAGCGCCGCGACGACCCGGCCGCCGCCGTCGCGTACAGGTACCGCGATCGACCGCAGGCCCTCCTCCAGCTCCTCCTCCACCCAGCCGAACCCCCGCTCGGCGGTCGCCGCCACCGCCTCGCGCAGCTCTGCCGGGCCGGTCAGCGTCCGGGGCGTCAGGGCCTCCGGGACGATGCGCCCGAGCCGTCCGTCCCGCTCGGCCTCCGGCAGGGCCCCGAGCAGGACGCGGCCCATCGAGGTCGCGTACGCGGGCAGGCGGGTGCCCACGACGATGTCGATGTGCAGGAGCCGGCTGCCCGCCACCCGGGCCACGTACCGGATGTCGTCCCCGTCGAGCACCGCCACCGACGCCGACTCGCGCACCGTCCGCACCAGGCGGACCAGGTGCGGGGTGGCGATCTCGGGGAGGGTGAGCGCGGAGAGCCGGGCGTGGCCGAGTTCGAGGACGCGGGGGAGGAGGACGAAGCCCCCGTCGTCCTCGCGTACGTATCCCAGGTGGCGCAGGGTGATCAGCGACCGCCGCGCGGTCGCCCGGGGCAGACCGGCGAGCCGCGCGAGGTCGGTGAGCCGGGCCGGTCCTCGTACGGCTCCGAAGGCGCGCAGCACGTCGAGCCCCCGCGCCAGGGACTGGAGGAACCCGGACCCCAGCTCCTCCTTGAGCCCGGCACCGGCGGACGGGTCGCCGGATCCCGTACGGACGTACCTGCCGCCGGCGTCGGCCAGCGCCGCCTCCATCGCCGCGACCGTCTGCGTGAGTGGCGGCAGGGCAAGGCTCTCCAGGGCGGCCGCGTCGTGGCGGCTGGTGTGGCTGACGACGCTCACGGCGCAGACGACCGCCCCGGCCGGGTCCCGTACCGGCAGGGAGACCGCCACGAGCCCCGGTTCGATCAACTGGTCGTCGACGGCCACGCCCCGCTTCCGTGCTTGCGCCACCCGCGCGAGGAACCCGGCGTCGTCCGCGCGTCCCGCCCACAGCTCCTCGTCCCAGGCGGCGGCGAACAGGGCGCCGGGCGCGCACCGTTCGGCCGGCAGCAGGTCTCCGGGACGGAAGCGGATCGCCATGGCGCGCCGCCGGTTCGCCTGCGCGAGGAACCGGACGCCGTCGCCGTCCGGCACCGCCAGCGAGACCGGCGCGTCGAGCAGTTCGGCGAGCGCGGAGGCGTGCGGGCCGAGTAGTTCGGGCAGCCCGCAGGAGTCCAGATAGGCGTTCCCGAGCTCCGCCGCCCCCGGCGCGAGCAGCAGATCGCGCCCCTCGGCGCGCAGCACCCCGAGGACGGTGAGCGTCGCGGCGACCCGGTCGACGGTGGCCCGCGCCAGCCCGGTCGTCCGCACGACCTCCCCGATCCCGAGCCGCCCGCCGTCCTTGCCGTCCCCGGCGACCACCGCGCGGAGCACGGCGAGCCCCCGGTCGAGCGGTCCGACCAGCTCGCCGGGTCGTGTCGTCGTCATGCCTTCGTCCCTCTCTCCGCCGGGCCCGGAGAACGGTACCCGGCGCGGGGCACGCCTCAGGGGCGGGGCAGTAAGGCGCGGTAGCTGGGGCGACAGCGGCCCCGCCTCCGCCGGGGCCCCTTCATCCTTACGTCAACACCATTGACCTTGTCATCCGCCGCCGGGTCTCATGGGCGGCACCTCGGAAGGAGCCCCGCGACCGGGCTTCTCCGCGATCCGGAGGACAACCCCATGGACCACCTGCACTCGCTGCGGGACGCCGAGCCCGTCCCGTTCTGGCTCGACGACCCGCGCCGCCCCCAGGCCAGCCCCGCCCTCGTCGGAGGCACCACTTGCGACCTCCTGGTCGTCGGCGGCGGTTACGCCGGTCTGTGGACCGCGCTCGTCGCGAAGGAGCGGGACCCCTCCGCCGACGTCGTCCTCATCGAGGGCCAGGAGGTCGGCCACGCGGCCTCCGGCCGCAACGGCGGCTTCTGCGAGGCGAGCCTCACGCACGGCCTCGGCAACGGCCTGGACCGCTGGCCCGGCGAGATCGGCACCCTCGAACGCCTCGGCCGGGAGAACCTCCAGGCCATGGAGGAGGCCATCGAGCGGTACGGCATCGACTGCGACTGGGAGCGGACCGGCTCCCTCACCGTCGCCACCGAACCGCACCAGGTCCCCTGGCTCGCCGAGGAGGCGGAGACCGCCGAGCGGTACGGCGCCTCCACCACCCTCCTCGACGCCGCCGCCGTCCGCGCCGAGATCGACTCGCCGACCTTCCTCGGCGGTCTGTGGAACAAGAACGACACGGCCATGGTCAACCCGGCCCGCCTCGCCTGGGGCCTCAAGCAGGCATGCCTCGACCTCGGTGTCCGCATCCACGAGCACACCCCGGGCCTCTCCCTCGACGAGCACGGCGCCGTCGTCGCCGTCCGCACCCCCTACGGCCGGATCACCGCCCGCCGCGTCGCCCTCGCCACCAACGCGTACCCGTCGCTGCTGCGCCGCCACCGCCTCTACACCGTCCCCGTCTACGACTACGCGCTGATGACGGAGCCGCTGAGCGAGGAGCAACTGGCCTCCGTCGGCTGGAAGAACCGCCAGGGCTGGTCCGACCCCGCCAACCACTTCACCTACGTACGGATCTCCGCCGACAACCGGATCCTCTGGGGCGGCTACGACGTCGTGTACCGCTACGCCGGCCGCGTCCGTGCCGAGGACGACCAGCGGCCCGAGACCTTCGCCACCCTCGCCCGCACCTTCTTCCGAACCTTCCCGCAGCTGGAGGGGCTCCGCTTCAGCCACGCGTGGGGCGGAGCCATCGACACCAGCACCCGCTTCTGCGTCTTCTTCGATACGAGTCACCACGGCAAGGTCGCGTACGCCGCCGGCTTCACCGGTCTCGGCGTCGGCGCCACCCGCTTCGGCGCCGAGGTGATGCTCGACCTGCTGGCCGGGGCCCGCACCGAGCGCACCGCCCTCGAACTCGTCCGGCGCAAGCCACTGCCCTTCCCGCCCGAGCCCGCCCGCTCGATCGGCATCGGCATCACCCAGCGCTCGCTCGCCCGGTCCGACCGCAACGAGGGCCGCCGCGACCTGTGGCTCCGCACCCTCGACCGCCTCGGCCTCGGCTTCGGCAGCTGACCGCCCCACCCCGTACCCTGACCCCCGGACCGGACCGGACCGGACAGGACAGGACAGGGGCGGAGGTGGCGATGGAGACGGCGAGGGACGGATGGCTGCTGCATGTCTTCGACATGGACGGCACCCTGCTGAGGGACACCTCGGCCGCTCTGGAGATCGCCGGCCGGCTCGGCTGCCTGGACGAACTCCGGGCCCTGGAGGGCGAGTTCGCCGCTGGGATCATCGACACGCGCGCCTTCGCCGCCGCCCTGTACGGGCTGTGGCGGGAGCTGACCCCGGCGGTCGTCGCCGAGGCGTTCGACGGGGCGCCGTGGATCGGGGGTCTCGCGGAGGTCCTCGCGGACATCCGGAGCCGGGGCGACCGGGCCGTCGTCGTCACGATGTCGCCGGACTTCTTCGCCGGACGGCTGCGCGGACTCGGCGTAGACGAGGTGGTGGCCTCCGGCTTCCCGCCGCTGCCGTTCCGGTCGGCGCCCGACCCCGCCAGGATCCTCGTCCCCGAGGACAAGGTGACGGCCGTCGACCGCCTGCGTACCGTCTACGGTCTCGACCGCGACGCCTGCGTCGCGTACGGCGACTCCGGATCCGACGTGCCGCTCTTCTCCGTCCTGCGCCACACCGTCGCCGTCAACGCGGGCCCCGGGCTCAGCGCCCTGGCGCGCGCGGGCTACGACGGGGACGACCTGCGGGCCGCGTACGCCCTGGGCAGGGAACTGCGCGCCCGTTCCTGAACGGCCAGGTACAGGCGCGCAGTTCGTGCATCACCAGGTGACGGACTTGCCCCCGAAGGTGACGGCGAGCGAGCCGTTCGAGGCGAACGACCAGCCCAGCGCGCCGCTGTAGTTCGCGCACCGGGAGCCGTTCGTACCGGACCAGAACTGGTTCGTGGCGTCGACGTCACCCACCAGCTTGTCGTTGGTGCCGCTGCTCGTGCTCCGGCAGGACGTGTTGGAGCGGAAGACCGAAGTGCCCGCCTCGAAGGTGTAGTTGCGCTGCGCGTTGTCGACCGAGATGTTCTCGGAGACCTTCAGCGAGCCCGGGTTGCTGTTGTACGTGAAGCCGTGCTTGCCGTTGCGGTAGGCGATGCTGCGCCGCACGACGTGGTCGACGGCGATGGACTCCCCGCCGAGCTTGTAGCCGTTGCGGTCGCCGTTGGCGTTCACGGTGCCGTCGGAGAGCGTGCCGTTGGTGTACGCGAGCGAGTACTCGACCGTCACCGGGTCGATCGGGCCGGTGTCCGGCTTGGTGTAGAGGTCCCAGCCGTCGTCGATGTTGTGGTGGGCGACCGCGTACCGGAAGACGTTCCCCGGCCCGGTCGTCAGCTTGGCGGCGAAGCCGTCGGCGTTCTCCCCGGCCGCGTCGGCGTTGTCGTGCGACTCGACGCTCACCATGAGGTTACGCGCCGGCCACTGGTCGCGCGGGGTGCTGGAGCCGCTCCGCCCGAGCTGGAGGCCGGTGTCGCGGTTGAAGCGGGTGACCGTGCGCTCGATGACGTTGTCGCTGCCGCCGACGTAGATGCCGTTGTCGCCGGCCCGCTGGACGATCAGCCCCTTCACGTGCCAGAAGTCGCCGTTCAGGGTGAGACCCCGGTTGGCGGACGCCTCGGCCATCGCGGCGAAGTCGAGGACGGGCGTCTCGCCCGGGTAGGCGGCGATCGTCTTGCGGGCGGCGGAGGTGCCGTTGTTGCCGGTCGCGACGGTCACGGTCTGGGAGTGCGCGTAGGTGCCGCCGCGCAGGTAGATCGTGCCGCCGGCCCCGATCCGGGTGATCGCGGAGGCGAGCGTCGTCGGATCGGCCTGGGTGCCGGAGGCGCCCGCGGTCCCGGCGGGCGACACGTAGAGGGCGGGCCCGGAGGGGGCGGGGGTGTCGGCGGTGGTCAGCTCGACGTGGTCGACGTTGGGCAGCCCGGCGGCCGTCGTCGGGCTGAGCCGGACGGTGTTGGAGCCCGCCACGACCGGCACGGTGAACGTCCTGGACGTCCACCCGGTCCAGGCGCCGGTGGACTCGAAGGAGGCTCCGGCGGCCACGGTCGTCCCGTTGACGAGGAGGTCGGCGGGACGGGCCGTCGTCGTCCCGTTGGCGAAGCGTACGGTGAGCGTCGCCGTCCCGGCGGCGGGCGCCGTGACGGTGAACTGGGCATACGCGCCTGCGGCGTTGGTCCCGTTGCAGAATCCGCTGCCGGAGAACCCGGTCCAGTCGGAGTCGATCGTGCCGGTGCAGACGGCGGGCGAGACCTCGGCCTCGTACCGCCCGGTCGCGGCGTGGGCGCCGCCGGCGGCGCCCAGCGCGACGAGGGTGCCGGCGACGAGGCCCACGCTGAGGGCGAGGGAAGTGGTGCGCATCGGTGTCTCCTGGAGGGGGAGGCGGCTCGGACACGGGGAGAAAGCGCTTTCTCGGTGCTGGCGCCGACGCTAGGGCGGGTGTCGAAGACACGTCAATATGCGTGTACGTGATTGCTGTTCATGACTGTGAACGGGAAGGAAGTGTGGTGTGGGGGCGCAGGACCATGAGGGAGTCCTCCGGGGTGGCCACCATGGCGAAGGGGAACCGGTCGAGTTCGAGGCAGAGGGCGACGTCGTCGGGGTGGACCCCCTCGCGTACCCCCGTCGTCAGCTCGAAGGCCGCGCGTGAGGCGGCGGCGCGGCGGAGGTAGTCGGCGGGGTCCGTGGTGGGCTTGGAGGCAGAGGTCGGCCTGGCGGCGGGCTCCGTGGCCCTCCGGGCGATGTACTGGGCGCACGCGAGGTCTTCGTCGGCCCGCCCGTCCTCGCCGGTGACGACGTACGTCACGCTGTCGGCCCCGCGCGTCCGCAGGAGCCCGGCCGTCGCCTCCGCCACCACGAAGCTCGCGCAGAGGACGAGCGAAGCGTCCTTGACGGCGAGCGCGCCGACCGTCCCCGCCGTGGTCTTCTGTACGACCGTCCGGCCGCCGAGGTCGCAGGAGCGCAGCATGCCGGGCGAGTTGACGAGCTCGAACCCGGGGGCGGGCGGCCCGTCCTTGAGTGCCACCCAGTCGGGGTGACGGTCCTTCAGCGCCAGGGCCTCGTCCAGCGACCCGGCCAGGACGATCTTCTCCGCCCCCTGTGCGAAGGCCCAGGCGGCCACGGTGAAAGCGCGCATGACGTCGACCACGACGGCGACGGGCGGGGTGTCGGTCAGTTCGGTGATGGCGAGGAATCGGGAGTCCATCCCGATCATGATTCCGTACGTACGGCGCCGAGCGGACGCGGAGTGACCCGGGTCACGAGGGGCGGGAAAGGCGGGAGAGGCAGGCAAGTCGCCCCGGCACAAGCGGCGTTCGGGAAATCCGTTCGCCGGGATCGGAAGCCCCCGTCAAGATGGCCCGATGCCGTCGATCAAGAAGTTCCAAGTCACCTTCGACTGTGCGGAGCCCGAGCGCGTCGCCCGTTTCTGGTGCGAGGTGCTCGGGCACGACGTACCGCCGCCGCCGGAGGGGTTCGCCGCCTGGGGCGACTTCGAGCGCGCGCACCCCGACCACCGGGGCCCGGCGTACGCGGCCATCGACCCCGCTGACGACAGCCCGCGCATGTACTTCCAGCGCGTCCCCGAGGACAAGGTCGCCAAGAACAGGGTCCATCTGTGCGTCCGCGTCGGCACCGGACTCGTCGGCGACGAGCGCCTGGCGGTGCTGGAGGCGGAGTGCGCGCGACTGGTCGCGCTCGGGGCGGTACGCCAGCGGCTGCTCAAGGCGGACGGCGTCTACGAGTCGTGCATCGTGATGCAGGACATCGAGGGCAACGAGTTCTGCCTCGACTGACCTGGGACTCCGGAGTACGGGTCAGCGCGGTCCGTCCTGTGGGCCGTCCTCCTCGGCGTTGGCGATCATCCTGCGCAGCACCTTCAGCGCCGCGACGTACTCCTCGTCGCTGATGCCCTCGTGGACCACGGCCCGCAGCTCACCGGCCAGTTCGCGCAACTGGACCCTGGCCGCCTCCCCCGACTCGGTGAGGTGCAGGCGCTGTTCGGCGTCGAGCCGCAGCCACGCGCGGTGGAGGAGCTGGTCGACGACCCGGGAGATCTCGTGCGGCCCGTCCGCGAGAGGGGTCAGCTGGTCGGCGACCTCCTGCCGACTCGGCGCGGAGGGACGGTACTTGACGTGGTTGAGCACCCAGTACTGCGGCTGCGTGGCATCGATCCGGGCCATCGCGTCCCGCAGCCTCCGGGTGACGGCCGCGTGGGCCAGCCCACTCCAGTAGCCGATGGGCTGCGCGGCGAGCGCCTCGTCGGTGGCGGCGGGGTCCGCGGGGGCCTGGTCGGGGCGCGGGCGCGTGTCGGTCGGCGATTCCATGATCACGACGCTACCTCCTCCCGGCGGCACGGGCCACGCCCCGGGGTTCGGGCGCGGGCGCCTCCCAGCGAGCGGGGGCGGTAATCCGATTGACCAGGGCGCGGGCCGGCGCTGCACTGGGGCGGGCGCCACGGGGCGTGGTGCCGGTCGGCAGGGAGGCGGCAGCAGCGATGGAGATCCGTTCGACGACCGGCGAGGACCACGACGTCTTCGTCGACACCCTGCACGGAGCGTTCGGGCTCATCCCGGAGACTCCGCGGGAGGACGGCGGGGGAGTCTGGTGGTCGGCGTTCGAGATGGACCGGAATCTGCTCGCCCTCGCCGACGACGGACGTCCCGTCGGGACCGCCGGCGCGTACTCCTTCGAGCTGACGCTGCCGGGCGAGACCGTCGTCCCGGTCTCCGGCGTGACGGCGGTAGGCGTCCTGCCCACGCACCGACGGCAGGGCGTGCTCAGCGCTTTGATGAGGCGTCAGCTGGCGGAGCTGCGCGAACGCGGGGAGATCCTCTCGGTGCTGCTGGCGTCCGAGGCCGTGATCTACCGCCGGTTCGGCTACGGCCCGGCGACGTACACGCAGCGCGTGACCGTGCCGCGCCATCAGGGCGCCTTCGCCCGCCCCCGGGCCCTCGGGGCCCCGCCCGCCCCCACGGGCAGGGTCGAGCTCCTTCGGCGCGCCGACTGCGGCGCGATCCTCGAAGAGGTCTACGAGCGGTACCGCCGCACCCAGCCCGGCGCCCTCGCGCGCCCGCACCGCTGGTGGGCCCTGGGCGCGGGGCAGCCGCCGGTCGCGGCGACACCGCGACACGTCCTGGTCCACCGGGACGCCGACGGGGTGCCGGACGGCTATGCCTCCTACGCGATCGAGGCCGGAACCCTCACGGTCGACGAGATCGTCGCGGCCCAGGACACCGTCTACGCGGCCCAGGACACCGTCTACGCGGACCTGGCCCGGACCGTCCTCGGCCACGACCTCGTCACCCGGGTCGTCTTCAAGCAGGTGCCGCCCGGCCACCCCCTGCGCCACTGGCTCGCGGACTACCGCGCCGGGGAGGTGACCCATGACATGGACTGGCTCTGGGTCCGCCTGCTCGACATCCCGCGCGCACTGGCCGCGCGCGGCTGGCTCACGGACGGCGAACTGGTCCTGGACGTCGACGACCCCTTCCTGGGCGAGCGCACCCGCCACCTGCTGACCGTCCAGAACGGCAAGGCCGACTGCGCCCCCACGAACCGAAGCCCCGACCTGACCCTGGACGTCTCCGACCTGGCCGCGCTCTACCTAGGCGGCACCCTTCCCAGCACCCTCATCCGAGCCGGCCACATCCACGCCCACCACCCCACCGCCCCCGCCCAAGCAGACGCCCTCTTCCGCACAAACCGCCCGCCCCACTGCCTGCACTGGTTCTGAGCGGGAGCGGGAGCGGGAGCGGGGCCGGGGGCCGGGAGCGGGGCCGGGACCGGCGGGCTGCCGGCCGAGGCCCGGGGGTCGGCCGACACCGCCGGCCGACACCGCCGGCCGGCCCCCGTGGCGCGGATCCGGTGGGTCAGGGGGTTCCCGGCCAGGCGTCGCTGCGCCATTCGCGTTCTTCGAGGCCCCGGTCGCGGTGGGCGGCCAGGGCGGTGGCCAGGTCTCCGTGGACCGTGACGGGGACGTTTCCGTCGCCGAAGGCGCCGTCCGCCGCAGCGGGGCTGGTTTCCGGCACTGCCGCCAGTTCGAGGCCGCGGCCCTCCGCGGCCAGCCGGAGTGCGGCTTCCGAGACGGCCAGGCGGCCGCCGTCGGACCAGCCTCGGAGGCCGGTCAGGTCCAGTACGACGGGGCCGGTGCCCCGTGCCAGTGCCCAGCCGACGGCTCCCTGGAACCGTCCCACGGCCTCTTGACCCAGGAAGCCGGCCAGGGAGAGCACACCGAGGCCGGGGTGGATCGTGTAGCGCCACTCGATGGTCATCGTCGTCTCTCCTCGCTCCCGGCCATGTCCCGGCCGTCCGCAGCATCCTCACCCGAGACCCCGTCCCCGTGCACGACGGTCCACGGATCGGTCACCCGGTCCGGAACGTGGACGGGTGAGGCCCGCCCGCCCGGGTGTCCGCGCGCGCTCCCTCCTTACGATGGGCCCATGGCGGATCCCGTGCGTGAACAGGCCGAGTCCCCCGTCCACCCGCGCACGCCGGGCGCGCCGGAGCTGGCGGCGGCGGCCGAGGTGTTCGGGCTGCTCAGCGACCCGACCCGGCTGCAACTGCTCTGGGTGCTCACCCGGGGCGAGGCCGACGTCAGCGCGCTGACGGAGGCGTGCGGGGCCGCCCGGCCCGCCGTCAGCCAGCATCTGGCCAAGCTGCGGCTGGGCGGGCTGGTGCGGACGCGGAAGGACGGGCGGCGGGTGGTGTACGCGCTGCCGGACGGGCACTTGAAGCGGCTGGTGGTCGAGGCCCTCAACCGGGCCGATCACGTGGTGACCGGGGAGCCCTGGCACGACTGAGCGCGAGTGCCCGACGGGACCGCACCCGCAGCAACATGTGCGCACCTATGCACATATCCGCTACCGTGAGACGGACCGCACCCCCGCTGCGAACGAGGGCGTCCCCATGCTGTCCGTCCTGCGCGACCGCACCTACCGGCACCTCTTCCTCGCCCAGGCCGTCGCCCTCACCGGCACCGGCCTGGCGACCGTCGCCCTCGCCCTCCTCGCGTACGACCTCGCCGGGGCCCACGCCCCCGCCGTGCTCGGCACCGCGCTCGCGCTCAAGATGGCGGCGTACGTCGGTCTGGCCCCGCTCGCCGGGGCGCTGGCCCGCCGGGTGCCGCGCCGGGCCCTGCTCGTCGGCGCCGACCTCGTACGGCTCGTCACCGCGTTGGTCCTGCCGTTCGTGGACCAGGTGTGGCAGGTGTACGGGCTCGTGCTGCTGCTCCAGGCGGCCTCGGCGGTCTTCACCCCCGCCTTCCAGGCGACCATCCCGCGCGTCCTGCCCGAGGAGCGCGACTACACCCGGGCCCTCGCCCTCTCACGGCTCGCCTACGACCTGGAGAGCCTCGCCAGCCCGGTCCTCGCCGCCGCGCTCCTCACCCTCATGCCGTACGGATGGCTGTTCACCGGCACAGCGGCCGGGTTCCTGGTCTCCGCGCTCCTCGTCCTGCCCCTGCGGCTCCCGCCGGACTCCGAGGGCTCCGGCGGCGGCGCGGCGGCGGGGCGGATCCCCGGTGCCCGGCTCCTCCTCGCCACCCCACGGCTGCGCGCCCTCCTCGCGCTCGACCTCGCGGTCGCCGCCGCCGGAGCGGTGGTGCTCGTCGACACGGTCGCCCTCGTCCAGGGCGGCCCCGACCAGGGCGGCCTGGGACGCCCGCCCGGCGACGTGTCGCTCGCCCTCGCCGCGTACGGCGCGGGCTCGATGGCCATGGCCCTGCTGCTCCCGCGCCTCCTCGGCCGGACCGGCGACCGCGCCCTCATGCTCCCGGCCGCCGGTGCCCTCGCCGCCGCGCTCGCCGTGCTGACGGCGGGGCTCGGCTCCGGCTGGGCCGACGAGCACCGGGCCGCCGCCTGGCCCGCGCTGCTCGCCCTCTGGCTCTGCCTCGGCGCCGCGACCTCGGCGGTCCTCACCCCCGGCGGCCGGCTGCTGCGCCGTTCCGCCGCCGACGCCGACCTGCCCGCCCTCTTCGCCGCCCGCTTCTCCCTCTCGCACGGCTGCTGGCTGCTCACCTACCCGCTCGCCGGGCTGCTCGCCTCCCGCGCGGGCCTCGCCGCCTCCGCCGCCACCCTCACCGCCGTGGTTCTGGCGGCGGCCTTCGCCGCCGCCCGCCTCTGGCCGTGCCCCGACCCCGAGGCGCTGGAACACACCCACCCCGAACTCCCCACCGACCACCCCCACATGACCGCCGCCTGTGCCGCCACCGGCCCCGACCGCCGCCACACCCACCCCTTCCGCATCGACCCCCTCCACCGCCACTGGCCCACCCCCACCGGCTGAACCGCAGGCCCGGAGAGCCGAGCCTGCGCGGACGCCGCCCTCGACCATGTACCCCCGACCTGTACGGGCACGTGGGCGCAGGCGCGGGAAATGCGGTCGAGGGAGAGGAGGAAGCCTGAGAGGGTGGTGTGTTCCTGTGGCCGGGGCCCTTGAGGGGGCCGCGCCGCGCCGTCGTACCGAGAGGATTCCTGTGCCCCGTGCCGTCAGCCTCATCCGTTCCGCCTCCCTTTCCGACGTCGCCGAGTACGCGTACGCGGCGACCGCTCCGGCCGAGGCGCGGCTGATCTTCCTGGCCGGTTCCTGTCCGCTCGACGCCGACGGGCGGACCGTCGCCGTCGGGGACGTCGTCGGGCAGGCGGCGGCCTGCGTCGAGAACCTGCGGACGGCGCTGGAGGACGCCGGGGCCGGGATCGAGGACGTCATCAGCACGCGCGTGCTCGTCGCGACGACCCGTCAGGACGAGCTGGTGGCCGCCTGGGAGGTCGTACGGGACGCCTTCGGTGACCATGACGTGCCGAGCACGCTGATGGGCGTCACCGTGCTCGGGTACCACGACCAGCTCGTGGAGATCGAGGCCGTCGCCGCCGTCCTCGACGCCTGACCGCACCGACGCCTGGCCGTCCCGACGCCTGGCGGCCCCTTACGCGGGGCCTCGCGTCCATAGCGTCAGGTCGCTGGACGTGGCGACGGCGAGCGTCCGTCCCGTCGGGGAGAAGCCGGCCGCGCGCAGGGTCGACCACCGCGAGTGGAAGACGTGCCACCAGCCCTCGGTGTGCGGTGGGCGGTGCCAGTCGCCGCCGTTGTCCGAGAGCAGGATCCGGTGGTTCGGCCAGTCGGGGGCCTCGACGTCCACGCACCAGCCGTCGCCGCTCGTACCGTGCAGCCCGCCGCCGTACAGTCCGGCGACCCGCACCCGTTGCCCGGCGAGCGGGCCGATCCAGGGGCACGACAGGTCGGGCGTGCCGTCCGGCCCGTCGTCCTCGGGGTCCCGGTCCCGCGCGATCCGCTCGCCCGTCACCGCGTCGAAGACGCCGTACCCCTGGTGGGAAACGACCATCACCAGGTCGTGGCCGGTGGTGGGGTGCACGCCGAAGCCGATGCCCGTCAGTCCGCCGACGGCGGCGTGGCCGCCGAACACGTCCCGCCACGGCTCCGGCGCCGGGACGACCGGAGCGGCGAGGAGCCGCCGGCGCAGCCCCTCCTGGTACGGGGGCAGGGCGGGGGTGTCGGCGTCCGGCACGGTCGTCTCTCGCATCCCCCGATCATGACGGAGCCCCGCGGGCGGCGGCGCCCGCCCGGCCGTCCGGATGGAGCCAGGCCCGCAACCTCCCCCTCACCACCCCCTCACACCCGTCCGGCTTTCGTGGCGCCCCGTCCGGTGGCCGGTCCTCGTGGGTGGCGGCCGGATCGTGACGGCGGGTGGGGCGGGGTGGTTCGTGGGGGTTCGGCGGGGAATCGGGGGAGCCTGCGTGTCGACAACGTGTCGGATGCATGACAAGCGTTCAACTTCCTTGATCCGCCCGGCCGATGGGGCACAGGCTGCTGCTCACGCCGAGCGGAGGGCGCCCTCCCCCCGGCGGTGCGTGCGACCGCACGCGACCCCCACGCAACGCGCCGCCCGACCCCGGGCGCGCCGCCAAGAGGAGGAACCCCCCACCATGGCACTCCCCACGAACCGCACCACCCGCCGGGCGCTGATCGCCTCCGCCGCCACCGTCGCCGCGCTCGCCACCGGTCTCGCCGTGGCCCCCGCGCAGGCCGCTCCGGCGCCGGCCGAGGGTGTCGTCCTCGCCGCCGGCTCGGCCGACGCCGTCGAGGGCAGCTACCTCGTCACGCTCAAGCCGGGCGCCGGCTTCGCCGCCGGATCCGCCAAGGGCCGTGGCCTGATAGCCGGTTACGGCGGCAAGGTCGGCAAGACCTTCGGCGCGGCCCTCAACGGCTACACCGTCACCCTCGACGCGAAGGCCGCCCGCCGCCTCGCCGCCGACCCTGCCGTGGCGACGGTCGAGCAGAACCAGGTCGTCCGCGCCGACGCCACCCAGACCAACGCGCCCTGGGGCCTCGACCGGATCGACCAGGCGAACCTCCCGCTCTCGGGGACGTACACGTACCCGGACAGCGCGGGGGCCGGGGTCACCGCGTACGTCATCGACACCGGTGTACGCGTCAGCCACGGCGAGCTCGCGGGCCGGGCGGTCAACGGGTACGACGCCGTCGAGGGCGATACCGTCGCGCAGGACGGCAACGGTCACGGCACCCACGTCGCCACCACCATCGCCGGCACCACCTACGGCGTGGCCAAGGCAGCGAAGGTCGTGGCCGTCCGGGTCCTCGACGCCAACGGCTCCGGCACCACCGCGGGCGTCGTCGCCGGCATCGACTGGGTGACCTCCCACCACGCCGCCGGAGCGCCCGCCGTCGCCAACCTCTCGCTCGGTGGCGGTGCCTCCACCACCCTCGACAACGCGGTCAGGCGCTCCATCGCCGATGGGGTCACCTACGCCGTCGCCGCCGGCAACTCCGGTGTGAACGCGGGCAGCTCGTCGCCCGCGCGCGTCACCGAGGCCATCACCGTCGGCGCCACCTCCAACACCGACGCCAAGGCGAGCTGGTCCAACTACGGTTCCGTCCTGGACCTGTTCGCCCCGGGCGTCTCCATCACCGCGGGCTGGCACACCAGTGACAGTGCCACGAACACGATCTCCGGTACCTCCATGGCCACCCCGCACGTCGCCGGCGCCGCCGCCGTCTACCTGGCGGGCCACGCCTCCGCCACCCCCGCCCAGGTCGCCACCGCCCTCGTGAACGGCGCGACCCCCGGCAAGGTCACCACCCCCGGCAGCGGCTCCCCCAACCGCCTCCTCCGCCTCGTCCCGTAACCCGGGAGCCCCCCACACCCGCCGTCCGCACCGTCCTCGCGGAGGCACGACCCTGGCGGGAGGCATGACCCTGGCGGAGGCATGACCGTGCCCCGGCGCCCCACAAGGGCGCCGGGGCACGGTCACAACGCGTTCAGGGGACGATCAAGTCCGGGACGAGCGCGCGGAGTTCCGCCACCGGCAGGACGCCGTCGCGGACCAGGACCGGCGTCTCGCCGCTGAGGTCGACGATCGACGACGAGACCGCGCCCGCGGTCCGGCCGCCGTCGAGGTACACCGCGACGGACTCGCCGAGCATCCCCTGCGCGGCGTCGCAGTCCTGGGGGGACGGGTGGTCCGTGAGGTTGGCGCTGGAGACGGCCAACGGGCCCGTCGCCGCGAGGAGTTCCAGGGTCAGCGGGTGGTCCGGCATCCGGACCGCCACCGTGCCGCCGGTCTCGCCCAGGTCCCAGTCCAGCGACGCCCGGTGGCGGACCACCAGGGTCAGCCCGCCCGGCCAGAAGGCGTCGATCAACGCCGTTGCCGAGGCCGGGAGTTCGTCGGTCAGCTCGCCGAGGGCGGCGGCCGAGTCGACCAGGACGGGGGAGGGCTTGTGGCGGCCGCGGCCCTTCGCGGCCAGCAGCGAGGCGACCGCCTTCGGGTCGAAGGCGTCCGCCCCGACCCCGTACACGGTGTCCGTCGGCAGGACCACCAGCTCGCCGCGGCGCACCGCGGCCGCGGCCTCGCGGAGGCCCGCCGCGCGGGCCGCCGGGTCGGAGCAGTCGAAACGGGACGACGTCACGCCGGAGTGCCCTCCTCGGCCACGACACCGCGCGTCGTCACCAGACGGGCCGTGCCCCCGGCCAGCTCGTAGCCGAGGCCCACGACGGCGGTCTCGCCCGCCGCGACCTGCTCGGAGAGGACGCGGGAGCGGTCGAGCAGCAGGTCCACGGTGTGGCGGACGTGCTCGTCGATGATGTCGCTGTCGGAGGTCAGACCGGCGGCCCTGGCGGCGAGCACGCTCGGCATGACGCGCTCGACCACGTCGCGGACGAAGCCGCCGGCGGGGAAGCCGTCGGCGACGGCGGCGCGAGCCGCCGCGACCGCGCCGCAGGAGTCGTGTCCGAGGACGACGACCAGGCGGGCCCCGAGCACGCTGGTGCCGTACTCCACGCTGCCGAGGACCTCGGGGCCGACGACGTGACCGGCGGTGCGGACGACGAACAGGTCGCCGAGCCCCCGGTCGAAGATGATCTCGGCCGCGAGCCGCGAGTCGGAACAGCCGAGGACGACGGCGAACGGGTCCTGGCCGGGCGCGAGCTCCGTACGGCGGGCGGCGTCCTGGTTCGGGTGCTCGGGCGTGCCCGAGACGAAGCGACGGTTGCCGTCGAGAAGGGCGTCGAGGGCAAGGGCCGGAGATGTTCTGGGCATGCCGCCACCCTATGCGCGCCCCCCGCCTCCCGCGCTACCGGGTCCATCCCCGCCGGGCCTCCTTGTGACGCATCGCACCCACCCCCGAAACGGTCAGACCGTCGCGTCCCAGGCGCGCGTCAGCCCGTCCAGCCAGGCCGGGGGAAGCTCGGCCGCGTCCCACTCCTCCCGCAGCTCCGTCGGGCGGACGGCGAGCCGTTCCAGGACGGCGAGGCTCGTGGGGGAGTGGACCAGGGTGTAGCGGCCGTGGATGGCGATCGCGCTGCCAGGCCCGTACGTGGCGTACAGCCGTTCCAGGTGGGGCCGGTGGTCCGCCGCGAACGACGTCAGCCGCCCCGGATAGGCCGCGCGCTGCCGCACCCCCATCGTCGCGAGCGCGGACGCCAGCACCTGCTCGGTGACCTCGGGGTCGAGCTCGGACTCCTCGGAGAAGGAGAGGTACAGCGGTACGACCGCCACCTTCGCCCGCTCGACCTCCATCCGCCCGACCCGCGACCAGGACTCCGCGCCCTCGCCCCCCTCCGCCCCCACGGCCACCCCCAACGCCCGCTCGGCCACCCCCCCAAGCCCCCGAACAACAGCCCAAGCCCCCTCCCGCCACCCCGCCGCATAAGCCCCCGGGCTCCCGGCCGCGTCCGTGTCGCCGCTCCGGGCCGCGCCCGCGACGCCGTTCGCCACCGCGTCCGTCTCGCCGCCCGGGGCCGCGTGCGCGGTGCCGTTCCCGGCCGTGTCCGTGTCGCCGCCCGGGGCCGCACCCGCGATGCGGTTCCCGGCCGGGTCGGTCTCGCCGTTCCGGGCCGCGCCCGCGACGCCGTTCGCCACCGCGTCCGTCTCGCCGCCCGGGGCCGCGTGCGCGGTGCCGTTCCCGGCCGTGTTCGTCTCGCCGCCCGGGGCCGCGTGCGCGATGCCGTTCCCGGCCGCGCCCGTCTCGCCGCTCCGGGCCGCGCCCGCGACGCCGTTCGCCACCGCGTACGTGTCGCCGCCCGGGGCCGCGTCCGCGATGCCGTTCCCGGCCGCGTACGTGTCGCCGGTCTGGGCCGCGTGCGCGGTGCCGTTCCCGGCCGCGCCCGTCTCGCCGCTCCGGGCCGCGCCCGCGGTGCCGTTCCCTGGCGCGCCAGCCTCCCCGGTCCGCGCCGCGCCCCCCTCGCCCTTCCGTGCCGCGTACGTGTCGCCGGTTCCGGCCGCGCCCGTCTCGCCGCTCCCCCCGGCGTCCGCCTCCCCGCCCGCCGGCGGGCCCTGCACGACGATGCCCGCCAGTTCCTCGTACGCGACGGCTAGGGCGCCCGCCTCGACGAGGGCGATCAGTTCTTCGGCGTCGCCGGAGTACACCCCCGCCCGTGCGAGGAGTTGAAGGAGCGTCGTCCTCGCGTTGTCGACGCTCGCGGCGTCGAGCTGGGGCCGTTCTTCCCGGGCGGCGGTCATCGGTGGTCCTCCTCCTCGCGTTGCGGGCGCGCGCGGGTGCGGCGGGCGCGCCGTCGAGGACGCGACGTCCACGGGCCCGCGCCACGCTCCCCTCGCGGCGGCGCACGTACGGGACCGATGATCGAGTCCTCAACCGCCGAGGTTTCCAGCTCTCCTGGCCCTCCGTCCAGCCGACTTCCCGGTCCCCTCCCACCAGGCACGCGGTGCCATCCGGCCGTTCCCGCCCCGGCGGGTGGCAGCGGCCCCGACCTCCCTGGGGAATTCATACCCCCTCCCCGTATCGAGGTCCGTTGCTCAGGTCGGACCGGCGCACCGCACGGAGACACGAAGTGCCAGCGCAGAGCCCCATGGCGGGCCCTACGCCGCCGCCCGTCAGCCCGCCGCCGGGCCGTCCCCGCTCGCCGCGCTCGGAGCCGTACCTCCCCGCCAGGATCTGGCGAGCCCGATGAGCGGGCCGGCCGCGATGACGGCGGCCAGTACGGCGTAGCCGGGGGCGAGGCCCGCGACGGTCGCCACGCCTGCGACGAGGAGGGGGCCGCCCGCGTCGCCCAGTTCGCGGCCCAGTTCGGCGGAGCCCATGGTCTGGCCGAGGCGCTCCTTGGGCGTCGACGTGGCGAGCGCGGCGAAGCCGAGGGGGGTGATGAGGCCGGTGCCCGTGCCGATGAGGACGGCGGCGAGGAGGATGCCGGGCAGGCCGGGGATCGCGGCGCAGCCGAGACCGGCGGCGGTGACGAGCAGGCCCGTCGTGAGGCCCGTGCCGGTGGTCAGCCGGCCCGCGTCGAGGGCGCGTCCGGCCTTCGGCTGGACGACGGCCGCGGTGAGGGCGAGGACGGAGACCGCCGCGCCGGTGGCGACCGTGCCGTACCCGGCGGCCGCGCCGGACACCGGCAGGAAGCCGACGCCGACCGACAGGGCCGCGGTCGCCGCCGCCAGCGCCGCCGTCGGCCGCAGGAAGACCGGGTCGGTGAGGCGGCGGGCGAGGTCGACGACGGTCTGGCGGCAGCGCGGCAGCGGCGGTACGCGCGGCACCGCGAGGAGCGCCCAGAGGGCGACGAGCGCGGCCAGCGCCGCCATCACCCCGAACAGCAGCCGCAGCCCGCCGAGCCACATCAGCGCGCCGCCGAGCAGCGGGCCGAGGGTGTAGCCGATCGACTTGTAGAAGCCGTACGAGCCGAAGGCGCGCCCGTGCTTGGCCGCCGGGTTGAGCCGGGCGACCAGCGCGGAGGCGGAGGGCGAGAAGGCGGAGGCGGCGGCGCCCTGGCCGAGCCGGGCCGCCCACAGCCAGCCGGGGCTGTCGGCGACGACGTACGCGGCGGAGGCGGCGGCGAAGCCGATCAGGCCCGCGATCATGACGGGACGGGCGCCGATCCGGTCGGCGAGCGAACCGAACAGCGGCTTGAGCAGCACCTCGGCCCCGTCGTACAGGGCGAGCAGCGCGCCGAGCATCAGCAGCGAGCCGACGACGTCGTCGGTGTCCCCGCCGAGCACGGCGGCGACCCCGTGGGCGCCGAACGCGGTCGTGAACCCGGCGGCGTACAGCGGCCACATCCGCCACATCCGCCACGAGGCGGCCGGCTCCCGCGTCACCGCTCCTCACCGTCCGCCTGGTGCAGCGCCCGGAAGACCAGCTCCGCGTACTCCTCGCAGACGGCGACGCAGTGCGCGAGCCGCTGCCCGGCCGGTCCGGCGAGGGCGGCGCCGAAGACGTCACGGGCCGTCAGGTCCCGGTGCCAGCGGCGCAGCCGCTCCAGGGACTGTTCCTCCTCCTCCAGTTCGGCGAGGGTGAACTTGGCCGTACGGATCTCCTTGGCGATCTCCTCCTCGAACTTCCCGCAGTCGGCGAGGAACTCCGTCCAGTCGTCCTCCCGCGCGGCCGTGAACAGCGCCGCGAAGCGGGTGGCGTCCTCGGGGCCGCGTCCGGTCGCGTCGAGGCGGATCGATTCGCCGCCGGCGCGCCCGGTGAGTTCGAGGGCGCGGGCCACCCCGCCCTCGAAGGCGGGCACGTCGGGCACGGCCCACACGCCCTGACCGAGCGAGAGCGCGCCGACCTTGCGCAGTTCGCGCCAGACGGCGACCCGGTGCCGGGAGGGTTCGGACGGCAGCTTGACCACCAGGAGCAGCCAGCGGACGGCGTGCGCTTTCTCTGTCACGCCAGGGAATGTAGCAGCCGTTACATTCCCCTGTGTGCCGTCAGCGTCAGCCGATCCGTACGCCCCACATGAACGGCATCCCGCTGCGGGCGATCGACTCGTAGCGGACCTGCGCGCCGGGCTTGGGGGAGTGCAGGATCTGGCCGTTTCCCGCGTAGAAGCCGATGTGGCTGAGGTCGGTCCGCATCACGATCAGGTCCCCGGGCCGCAGGTCGGACAGCCGGTCGATCCGGGTCCCGGCCGACGCCTGCGCCTGCGAGGTGCGGGGGAGCGAGACGTCCGCCTGGCGGAACGCCCACGAGGTCAGCCCCGAGCAGTCGAAGGACGACGGGCCGCTCGCGCCCCACACGTACGGCAGCCCGACCCGGCTCTGCGCGGCGGCGAAGGCGGCCGCCGCCCGCCCGGTGGCGCTCGGCCGGTCGCCGAGGTCCACCCGCGCGCTGGCCCGGTTCGCCCGCTCCTCCGCCTCGGCGATCCGCGCCCGCTCCTTCGCGGACAGGGTGTTGAGCAGGCGCCGCGCCTCGCGCAGCTTCCCCTGGATCTCGCCCTTCCGCTCCCCCAGTTCCCGCTGTACGGCTCCGAGGTCGCGCAGCCGCTCCGACGCCTCGTCGCGCTGCTGCCGTAGCGTCCGCCGCTCGTCGAGGAAGGTCCTGAGGGCCGCCGTCTGCCGGTCGCCGGCCCGGTCGAGGGCCGTGGCGCGTGCGAGATACGTGTCGGGGTCGGCGGAGAGGAAGAGCTGGAGCGCCGGATCGATACCGCCCGCGCGGTACTGACCCGCCGCCAGCAGGCCGATGCGGTCGCGGAGTTCGTTGAGCCCGGCCTGCTTGCGCGCCACCGCGTCCTGGAGGTTGCCGACCTCCCTGCGGAGCCCGTCGGCACGCTCCTTCGCGCCGTTGTACTTCTCCGTCGCCTGCGTCGCCTCCTCGTACAGCCGGTCCACCTGCGCCTGGACGCCCTTCTTGGTGGGGTCGGGCAGCGGATCGGCGGTGGCCGGCTGGGCGGAGAGGACCACGGCGGCGGCCGCCGCAGCGGTCACGACGCCGGTGTGATGGCGGGGGTGCGGCTGCTTCGGGCGGCGGTGCGACGGCACGGCGGAGCTCCCTCTTCCTCGGTCGGCGGCCGGAGTTCGGCAGCGGGTGCGAAGGCTCGTGAATACTAAGCAGCTTAGAGGATTAGTAGCAATGTGTGTCCGGTGGGCGGCAACGCCTGTTCGGCGAGCGGCGCACGCCTGTCCGGGGAGAGAGACACCCGCCCGAGGCCCCATCGGCGGCCCGAACGGCCCTACAGGCGCCCGGACGTGGCGAAAGCGTCAAGAGTCGTCCCGGTCGGCGTCAGGACCGCGTCAGGGACACGGAGCGGAGGCGGATGATCCGCCCCGCACCGGGCAAAGCTGCGAGGGCGGACCCCTGCGAATCTTCGCCGGGGCCGCACCCGACCAGGAGGACCCCATGCCCCGCACCCCGCTCGCCGACGACCGAGGGCCCGTGGAACCGGCTCCCGGGCCGAAGGACAACGAGCCTCTCGAACCGGTCCCGGCCGGACGCCTCTGCGTGCCCGTCCGGCCGGGAGAGCACGGCGTCACCACCCGCCTCTACCGCACGCCCGTCGGCGCCCGCACGGCCGTCGCCTTCACCACCCCCGAACGGCTCCGCGCCACCCTCGGGGACGCCCAGCCCTGGATCCCGCTCTCCGAGCCCGCCCTGCGCGCCCTCACCCGCCCCCTCGGCATCCGCGCCCTGACCGTCGACCCGGTCCTCACCGCCCCCTTCGCCTCGGAACCCCCGCCGCAGGAGGAACCGCAGCCGCCGGCGGAGGAAGCTCTGCCCCCGCTCACCGGGACGCCGTGCATGCGCCGTTCCGACGCGCCCGCGAGGGGGAGCGCCGCATGACGCTCACCGCCGACGCGCAGGGCACACCCGTCGACCTTCTCGGCCTCGGCGTCCGTTCCGCCGCCGAACTCGAACACGCGGTCTCCGCGGGCTTCCCGCCCGAACGGATCCTCCTGCACGGCATCGCGCAAGCACCGGCCGACCTCGACACCGCACTGCGCCTCGGCGTCGGCCGGATCGTCATCGACCGCCCGGCGGAGATCGCCCGGCTCGCCACCGTCGTCGGTCCGCGCGGCCGCCAGAAGGTCATGCTCCGGGTGGCCCCCGGGATCGGCGAGCAGGGGGAGCCCGGCCTCTCCCTGCGCGACGGCCACGCCCAGCACGCCGTCGTCAGCCTCCTCGGCCGGCCGGAGATCGAACTCACCGGCCTCTACTGCCACCTGGGCTGCCGGATCACCGAGACCAAGTCCTGTCTCACCGCCCTGCGGCGGCTCGTCGGACTCATGGCCCGGGTCAGGGACGCCCACGGCGTCGTCTTGCCGGAGCTCGTCCTCGGCTGCGGGCCGGGCACCGCGCACCGGCCCGGCGAACCGGTCCTCGACCCGACCGCCCTCGCCCGCCGGCTCCGCGCCGCGCTCGCCGAGAGCTGCGCCGTCGCAGGACTGCTCGTGCCCCGGCTGCTCGTCGAACCCGCCGGGTCAGCCCCCCACCCATGACCGTCTGACTGGCTGGCTGACTGACCATCTGACTGCCTGTCTGACCGTCGATGAACCTCACCACTCGTCGGCGGCGGCGAAGAGTTCCCGCACCCAGGAGGCGGCGGACTCCTCGCTGTCGCCGGTCGGCGTGCCGGGGAAGAGCCGGAACCAGGAGCCCGCCCGGCCCAGCGCCGCGAGCCGGACCGCCAGGACCGCCGCGCGCCGCAGCTCTGCCGGTGAAGGCCCGAGACCGGTCCAGTGCTCCAGATAGGCGTCCACCATCGGGGCGACGTGCTCGGGGCCGTACCGCTCCCTCACCTCCCTGACCGGCGCGGCGCAGGCGTCGCCCCAGTCGAAGAAGGTGAAGCGGCCGGGGGACGGGGCGAGGATCTGCCCGTCGTGCAGGTCGCAGTGGTCGAGGGATTCGGGCAGCCCGTACGCGTCGAGCTCGGCGCACAGGTCGACGAGCCGGGGCCGCCGCCGCAGCAGCGCGGCCCGCTCGTCCGCGTCGAAGAGGGGGTTGCCCGCGACGAGCGCGTCGAAGACCTCCGGCAGCTCCCGCGTCCGGGCCCCCGGCACCCCCAGCCCGTCCAGCCGGTCCGCGTACGGGACGAGCGCCCGCTGCATCGCGCCGTACTGGCCCAGCGCCGTCACCCACGCCTCCGGGCCCGCCCCGCCCGCGTCGAGGACGCCCCGGAACAGCGGCCCGCCGTCGGGGAGCAGCGACCAGCCGCGCCCGGCGTCCACCGCGAGCGGTGTCATCACATGCTCCGGCACCCACGCGGCGAGCGCCCCGGCGAGCCCCGCCTCGAAGGCGTTGGACGGGGCACCCGCCTTCAGCCAGACCGCGTCCCGCGCGCCCTCGCCGGTGCGGAGGCGGACGAGGACCGACCACGGGCGCACCCGCACCTCCCGCGCGCCGGTCTCCACCAGCCCGTGCCCGTCCAGGACCCCCTCGGCCCAGCCGAGCACCTCCCGCCGCCACGCGTCGTCGTCCCAAGGGGTCACCGCGTCCGCGAACCGCCCCCGGTCCACCACCGTGGTCCGCTCGAAGCCCGTCCGTCCGTCGTTCCCGTGCATCCGGCGATTCCATCACCGGCCCGCCCCCGGACGCACCGGAATATGCCCGCCGCCGGGCCGTTAGGCTCGGCCCCGCGCCCATGCCACGGCGCCCACGCCACGGAAGGAGCGGCGATCCCATGGAGCCCCGGGAGCTGTACAACGTCCGGCCGATGACCGAAGAGCCCGTGCTCTCCCCGCTGACCGACGAGGAGGAGCGGCGCTTCCGCGACGTGCTCTTCGGCGAACTCGGCCACGCGATCTCCGCCCGGGGCCGGGTGAGCTTCCCCGCCCACACGCCCGAGGACCGCCGCCGCCTCCTCGACGTCGCCCGGCGCCTCACCGACCACTGGGGCCGGCAGGTCACCGCCGTACCGGAGGACGAACTCCGCATGTGTCTCCACCTGCCCGGACACGGACCCGGCCCCGAGGTCCCGTTCTGACCGACGCCGGACCAAGGCGTGCCGGACCATGGTGTTCCGGCCGGTGGGCTGGCACCGTGGGCGCCACCGGTGGCCGGGGCGGGCCCGGTCCGGGGCGGTGAGGGAAGGGCGGGAGCCACGATGAGCGGCGCGTTCGGCGGGCGGTACGGCGACTACCAGAACGAGATCTACCTCGCCGGACTCGGCGGAGTGCTCCCCGGCCTGCCCATGACCTACGCCGAGCTGGAGGCCCGCGCGGGCGCCGCGCTGCCGCCGTCGGTGCTGTCGTACGTGGCGGGCGGCGCCGGCGACGAGTTCACCCAGCGGGCGAACGTGACCGCCTTCGAGCGGTGGGGGCTGGTGCCCCGGATGATGGTCGGGGCCGTCCAGCGGGACCTCGGCGTCGACCTCTTCGGGCTCCAGCTCCCGACCCCGCTCTTCATGGCCCCGGTCGGCGTCATCGGGCTCTGCGCCCAGGACGGGCACGGCGACCTCGCCACCGCCCGCGCGGCCCGCCGCACCGGCGTGCCCATGGTCGCCTCCACGCTCACCGTGGACCCGCTGGAGGAGGTCGCCGCCGAGTTCGGCGACACCCCCGGCTTCTTCCAGCTGTACACGCCCACCGACCGGGACCTCGCGGAGAGCCTGGTGCGGCGGGCCGAGGCCGCCGGGTTCCGGGGGATCGTCGTCACCCTCGACACCTGGGTCACCGGCTGGCGCCCGCGCGACCTCGCCGCGAGCAACTTCCCGCAGCTGCGCGGCCACTGCCTCGCCAACTACACCTCCGACCCCGTCTTCCGGGCCCGCCTCGCCAAGGCGCCGGAGGAGGACCCCGGCGCCGCGATCCTCGAATGGGTCGGCGTCTTCGGCAATCCCCTGACCTGGGACGACCTGCCGTGGCTGCGCTCCCTCACCGACCTGCCGCTGATCCTCAAGGGCCTCTGCCACCCCGAGGACGTGCGCCGCGCCCGGGACGGCGGAGTGGACGCCGTGTACTGCTCCAACCATGGCGGCCGGCAGGCCAACGGCGGACTGCCCGCCCTCGACGCCCTCCCCGGAGTCGTCGAGGCGGCCGACGGACTGCCGGTCCTCTTCGACTCCGGCGTCCGCACCGGCGCGGACGCGATCAAGGCGCTCGCGCTCGGCGCCACCGCCGTCGGCGTGGGCCGCCCGTACGCGTACGGTCTGGCGGCCGGCGGCGAGGACGGCGTCGTGCACGTCCTGCGCTCCCTCCTCGCCGAGGCGGACCTGATCATGGCCGTCGACGGCTACCCGACCCTCGCCGACCTGCGCGCGGAGGGAGCCCTGCGCCGCCTCTGACGGGCCGTGAGGGCTCCGGCGCCCGGGCGGCGTGATCGTACAAAACGGGCGTAAGTGGTGAGAGCGGCATAGAGTCTGATCGGCCCGACGCTCGTCACCTCGCGCCGCCCACCGGCGCGAGCGCACCGGTGAGGTACGCCCATGACCACAGCGGAACCCAGCGCCGAGGCCGCCTCCGGCGGAGCCTCACCGGCGGTCAAACTCAGCCTGCTCACGCTCACCGCGATGGTCGTGGGCTCCATGGTGGGCGCCGGCGTCTTCTCGCTGCCCCGGCGCTTCGCCCAGGAGACCGGCGTCGCGGGCGCGCTCATCGCCTGGGCCGTGGCAGGCACCGGCATGCTGATGCTCGCGTTCGTCTTCCAGACGCTCGCCGTGCGCCGCCCCGACCTGGACGCCGGTGTGTACGCGTACGCCAAGGCGGGCTTCGGCGAGTACCTGGGCTTCTTCTCCGCCTTCGGCTACTGGGCCAGCGCCTGCGTCGGCAACGTCACCTACTGGGTGCTCATCATGTCGACGGTCGGCGCCATCGCGCCCTCCCTCGGCGACGGCGACACCGCCCTCGCGATCGTCCTGTCCTCGGCCGGCCTGTGGGCGTTCTTCCTGCTCATCCGGCGCGGCGTGAAGGAGGCGGCGGCGATCAACCGGATCGTCACGGTCGCCAAGATCGTGCCCATCCTGGTCTTCGTCCTGCTGGCGCTGTTCTGCTTCAAGCCCTCCGTCTTCGCGGACAACTTCGGCGGCGCCGACTACGCGGGCTCCCTCTTCCAGCAGGTCCGCGGCACCATGCTCGCCACCGTCTTCGTCTTCCTCGGCGTCGAGGGCGCCAGCGTCTACTCCCGGCACGCCAAGCGGCGCGAGGACGTCGGCCGCGCCACGATCCTGGGCTTCCTCAGCGTCTTCGCCGTCTTCGCCTCGGTCACCATCGTGTCGTACGGCATCCTGCCGATGAGCGAGATCGCCGAGCTGCGCCAGCCCTCCATGGCGGGCGTGCTGGAGGCGGCCGTCGGCACCTGGGGCAAGGTCTTCGTCAGCGTCGGCCTGATCGTCTCCGTCCTCGGCGCCTACCTCGCCTGGACCCTGATGGCCGCCGAGGTCCTCTTCGTCGCCGCCAAGGACGACGACATGCCCCGCTTCCTCGGCCGCGCCACCGCGAACGACGTCCCCGCGCCCGCCCTGCTCATGACGACCGCGCTGAGCCAGGTCGTGCTCGTCGTCACCGCCTTCTCCGACGACGCCTTCAACTTCGCCCTCGACCTGACCAGCGCCCTCAGCCTCATCCCCTTCCTCCTCGCCGCGGGCTTCGCCCTCAAGATCGCCCTGCGCCCCCGGGAGAACGGGGTGGCCGGGAAGAGCACCCGCCGCGAACTGGTCGTCGCCGCCCTCGCCACCCTCTACACGGCGTTCCTGCTCTACGCGGCCGGGTTCAAGTTCGTCCTGGTCTCCCTCATCCTCTACGCCCCCGCCACCCTGCTCTTCGTCAAGGCCCGCCGGGAACAGGGCAGGCGCCTCTTCTCCCCCCGGGAGGCGGTCATCTGCGCCGTCTCCGTGGCCGGTGCCGTGGTGGGCGTCATCGCGCTCGCCGCCGGCTGGATCGAGCTGTGAGCCCGCGTACCCCTGTCCCGGAAGTCACCCCCGTCCCGGAAGCCACTCCTGTCCCGGAAGTCACCCCCGTACCGCGAAAGGCATCCCCGTGACCGACGACAGCGCCTTCACCACGCCGTCCCCCGCCGCCGCCCGCCCCCTCGGCGTCCACTCCGAGGTCGGCCGGCTCCGCAAGGTCCTCGTCTGCTCGCCGGGCCTCGCCCACCGCCGGCTGACCCCGACCAACTCCGACGACCTCCTCTTCGACGACGTCATGTGGGTGGAGAACGCCCAGCGCGACCACGCCGACTTCGTCAACAAGCTGGTCCAGCGCGGGGTCGAGGTCGTCGAACTGCACAACCTGCTCACCGAGACCATGGCCCTCCCCGAGGCCAGGGCGTGGCTCCTGGACCGCAAGATCATCGCCAACGAGGTCGGCCTCGGGCTCATCGACGACACCCGCGGCTTCCTCGACTCCCTCGCCCCCCGCGAACTCGCCGGCTACCTGATCGGCGGCCTGTCCACGGCCGACCTGCCCCAGGACGTCCGCTCCGGCTACGCGGCCCTGGCCCGCGAGGGCGTCGGCGCCCGTGAGTACCTGATGCCGCCGCTGCCCAACACCCTCTACACCCGCGACACCACCTGCTGGCTGTACGGCGGCGTCACCCTCAACCCGCTCTACTGGCCCGCCCGGCACGGCGAGACGCTCCTGATGAAGGCCGTCTACACCCACCACCCGGACTTCAAGGACGCCACCGTCTGGTGGGGCGACCCCGAACGGGACTGGGGCCAGGCGACCTTCGAGGGCGGCGACATCATGCCCGTCGGCAACGGCGTCGTCCTCATGGGCATGAGCGAACGCACCTCACGGCAGGCCATCACCCAGGTCGCCCGCGCCCTCTTCGAGAACGGCGCCGCCCAGCACGTCGTCGTCGCCGGCATGCCCAAGCTGCGCTCCGCCATGCACCTCGACACCGTCTTCACCTTCGCCGACCGCGACGTCGTCACCCTCTACCCGAGGATCGTGGACGCCGTGCACAGCTTCTCGCTGCGCCCCTCCGACCGCGCCCCCGGCGTCGAGATCACCGACGAGGGCGACACCCCCTTCACGGACGTCGTCGCCAAGGCCCTCGGCCTGCCGGGGCTCCGGATCATCGAGACCGGGGGCGACGTGTACGCCTCCGAGCGCCAGCAGTGGGACAGCGGCAACAACGCCGTCGCCCTGGAGCCGGGCGTGGTCTTCACGTACGACCGCAACACCCAGACCAACACGCTGCTGCGCAAGGCGGGCATCGAGGTCGTCACCATCGTCGGCGCGGAACTGGGCCGCGGACGGGGCGGCGGCCACTGCATGACCTGCCCCCTCGTCCGCGACCCGATCGACTTCTGACGCCCCGACCGCTACGCGTACGTCTCGAACTCGGCGACGCGCGGGGTGCCGGTGGCGCCGGTGACCTCGAAGGTGACCTTGCTCAGCGAGGTCGCCGGGAAGGAGACCGCGCCCGTGCCGACGCTGCTTCCGGTGGCGAGTACGGCTCCGGTGTCGGCGTTCAGCAGACGCCAGCCGGTGACGGTGCCCGCCCCGGCGGCCTCACGGACGCGGACCGACGAGATCGTCGTCGGGGAGCCCCACTTGACCGAGACCGCGCCGGTGGTGCCGGCCGGCGACCAGTAGGTGGTGAGGCTGCCGTCGCGGACGTTGCCGTAGCTCGTCCCGTCGGCCTTGCTGGAGCCGTCGGCACCGGCGCCGATGCTGAGGTTGGTGCCGGTCGGCGGGGCGGTGGTGGCGGTGGCCGTGGGGGTCGGGGTGGGAGTGGGGGTCGGGGTCGGGGTGGCGGTGGTGGTGACCGTGGGCGTCGGGCTCGGGGTCTGCGGGGTGCAGGAGCCGTCCGAGACCAGCAGCCCCTTGCCCGCGCCGGCCGTGCGGGCGACCACGTCCGGGACGCAGGAGGCGCTGTCCGGGCCGTAGGCGTAGGGGACGGACACGGTCGCGTTGGAGGTCGGGTTCGGGCCGGCCGGGCGGTAGTCGGTGCCGGCCGGGGACCAGGTCACGTTGTCGAAGACGTTCCCCGCGACCTGCCAGTAGCCGGCCGCGTCCGTGTAGAAGGTGCCGAGGACGTCCTTGGAGTCCTCGAAGTAGTTGTTCTCCACCTTGGCGTGGGCGCCGGCGCGGGAGTTGATGCCCGACTCGTTCAGCTGCCGGTAGTGGTTGCTGTACATGTGGGCGGTGCCGCCGCGCAGCAGCGGGGCGCGGGAGTCGATGTTGTCGTACAGGTTGTGGTGGTAGGTGATGAAGCCGTTGCTCAGCTCGGTCTCGCTGGAGCCGACGAGGCCGCCGCGGCCGGAGTTGCGCAGCACGCTGTAGGAGAGCGTCACGTACTGGGTGTTGTCCTTCATGTCGAACAGGCCGTCGAAGCCCTCGGACTCGCCGCCGGACGCCTCCAGGGTGGTGTGGTCCACCCAGACGTTGCGGACGTCGCTCTCCATGCCGATGGCGTCGCCGCCGTTGGAGGTGGGGGAGCCGGACTTCTTGACGTTCCGGACGGTGACGTTCTGGATGATGATGTTGCTCGACTCGCGGATGTGGATGCCGACCTGGTCGAAGACGGCGCCCGCGCCGACGCCGACGAGGGTGACGTTGCTGATCTGCTTGAGCTCGATGACCCCGGCGGCGGTGTTGCAGCTGTTCCCGGACACCTTGGCGGTGTTGGCGTGGTTGATCGTGCCCTCGACCTGGATGGTGATCGGGGTGCTGCTGGACGCGCGCCCGCAGAGGGCCGCGTGGATCTCGGTGCCGGTGGTGGCCCGGACGGTCTGCCCGCCGGCGCCGCCGGTGGTCCCGCCGTTCTGGGTCGCGTAGCCGGTGGCGCCTCCGGCCACCGCGGCCGATGCCTCCGGGATGGTCAGGATCACGCCGGTGGCGGCCGCGACCGCCATGGCGGCCAGAGCCGCCTGGAGCCGCGTGGAGGGGGAGCGTCGTCCCATGCTCGCCTGCCCTTTCATAAGTCGCCCGCGCCGGTCGATGGCGGCGCGTGACGTTGTCGTCGTGAGTCCCGTCCCTGGGCCGAAGCGCTAGAAAGCGCTTTCTGGCGGGTGACGATAGGGGTGGGATCGAGTACCTGACAAGACTTCGGACACGGCCGGAACGTGTGGGTCCTGGGGAGAGGTGGGATCGCTCCCACGAGAGGCGGCGATCTCGGCACTCCGACGGGCGGGGAAACGGGTGGGTGGCGGCGGGGCCTCCGTGATAGGCACGACCTGCACGGGGGAGGTGCGGTCCGGCGGCGCGGCGCGGTCACGCGACGGCACGGCATGCCGCGTACAGCGGCGGTCATCGTCATCGTCATCGCCCCTGTGGAGCCGGCACCATCGAACGGAAACACGGGAGACCCCGCATGCGCGTGAAAGCCTTCGACCACCTCGTCCTCAACGTCACCGACGTCGAGCGGGCCCTCGCCTTCTACACCGGCCCGCTCGGTCTGGCGCCGGAGAGGGTCGAGGAGTGGCGGGCGGGGAAGGTGCCGTTCCCGTCCGTGCGGATCGACGAGGGCACCGTCATCGACCTGTTCTCCCGGCCGCGCGGCGAGTCGAACGTGGACCACATCTGCCTCGTCGTCGACCCGCTCGACTGGGAGGAGGTCATAGGATCCGGCACGTTCGACGTCGTCGAGGGCCCCGTCCCGCGCTGGGGCGCCCGAGGCTCCGCCCAGTCCGTCTACGTGAAGGACCCGGACGGCAACACGGTGGAACTCCGCTGGTACCCCCAGGACGTTCCGGCCTCCTGACGGCCCCCGGAGCCGGGAGACCTGGCAGGCTGCGGGCATGAGCGACGAAGACACCTGGACCACGGTCACCCGGCTCCACGACTGGCTCACGGCCCATCAGACGATGCCGCCCGGCCAGGAGATCCTGCTGCGCGTCCTCAAACTCTCCGAGGAGGTCGGGGAGGCGGCCCAGGCGGTGATCGGGGCGACCGGCCAGAACCCGCGCAAGGGCACCAGCCACAGCTGGGAGGACGTGGAGTCCGAACTCTGCGATGTCGTCATCACCGCCATGGTCGCCCTCCGCACCCTGACCCCCGACGCCCCCGAGGTCTTCGCCGGCCACTTGCGCAGGGTGGCCCAGCGCTCCCTCCCGACCGGGGAAGCCCCTGCCTCCTGAGGCGTGTCGCACCGGTCCGCGCGGGCGGGGGGTCAGGCCGATGCGTTCGACTGTTCCGCGCGGCGGGTGGTTCGGCGCGTGAGGACGGCGGCGGCGGTGAGGGAGCCGATGATCACGCCCAGGGCGAGGTTGTGGGAGACCAGGACGCACGCCAGGGTGACCAGCATGACGACGGTCTCGCCGACGGGGGCCCGCCGCAGGGTGCGCGGGGCGATCGACTCCCAGTCGAAGGCGGCGACCGACACGATGACCATGACGGCCACCAGCGCGGCCATCGGGATCCGGGAGACCATCGGGCCGAGGACGACGCACAGGGCCATCAGGAAGGCGCCGGAGAGGAAGGTGGAGAGCCGGGTCCTGGCGCCCGCCACCTTCACGTTCATCATCGTCTGGCCGATCACCGCGCAGCCGCCCATCCCGCCGAACAGACCGGTGACGACGTTCGCGACGCCCTGCCCGACCGACTCGCGGGTCTTGTTCGACGGCGTGCCGGTGAGGTCGTCGACGAGCTGCGCCGTGAGCAGCGACTCCACGAGACCGACGAGGGCGACGGCGAAGGCGTACGGCGCGATCGTCGCCAGCGTGCCGAGCGTCATCGGCACGTCCGGCAGGCCCGGCACGGGCAGCGCCGACGGCAGCGCGCCCCGGTCGCCGACGGTCGGTACGGCGATCCCGGCGGCCACCGTGACCAGGGTCAGGACGGCGATCGTGACGAGCGGCGCGGGCACCAGGGTCGTGAGTCGCGGGAGGAGGACGAGCAGTCCGATCCCGGCCGCGATCAGCCCGTACACGCTCATCGGCACGTTCCGGGTCTCGGGGAGCTGCGCGAGGAAGACCAGGGCCGCGAGCGAGTTCACCGAGCCGACCAGCACCGGCCGCGGGACGAACCGCATCAGCTTCGCCACCCCCACCAGCCCCAGCGCCATCTGGAACACGCCGGCGAGGATCACCGTGGCGATCAGGAACGGAACGCCGTGCTCCCGGTTCACCGGGGCGATGACCAGCGCCACGGCCCCGGTGGCGGCCGAGATCATCGCCCGCCGGCCGCCGACGATCGCGGTCGTGACGGCCATCGTGAACGAGGCGAACAGCCCGAGCGCCGGATCGACGCCCGCGATCACCGAGAAGGCGATGGCCTCCGGGATCAGTGCCAGCGCGACGACGAGCCCCGCCAGCACCTCCGTCCGCCACACCCGTGGGTCACGCGTCCATCCGGGGTTCAGGGCACGGAGCCGGGACCCGGCCCTCGGGGAAGCCGGGGCGGCAGGGGTGGGAGGGGTGGGAGGGGTGACGGTGGTGGGGGAGGGCAAGAGAGGCGGGCCTGTCGTACGGGGAGGGTGAGCACCCGGGCGATCGGCCGGCGGGTGGGGACCCGGAGACTCTACCCACCCCGTTCGACCGGTGGTCCGGCCGCCCGGGGGTCAGCCCTGGCGCACCGGGTGCCTGCTGAGGATCGACACCCGGTTGAAGGCGTTGATCGTGATGGCCACCCAGACGACGGCGGAGAGCGCGGCGTCGTCCAGCACCTCGCGGGCCCCGGCGTAGGCCCGGTCCTGCGCGTCGGCCTCCGCCGGATGCGTGGTGGCCTCGGCGAGCGCGAGCGCGGCCCGCTCGCGCGGGGTGAAGACCTCCGTCTCCCGCCAGGCGGCGAGCACGCCAAGGCGGCGGGGGGTCTCGCCGGCGCGGAGGGCGGCGCGGGTGTGGGTGTCGAGGCAGTGGGCGCAGCCGTTGAGCTGCGACACGCGCAGGTTCACCAGCTCGACGAGGATCCGGTCGAGTCCGGCGTCCTCGGCGGCGGCCCGGACGGTCTGCGCCGCCCGGACGTACGCCTTGTAGGCGTCGGGGGTCTGCTTGTCGATGAGGATCCGCTGCCCTGCCGGTGCCGCGACGGCATCGCTCACTGTCCGCTCTCCTTCAGGGTCCGCCCGCGCGGGTGCGGCGGGGCGTGAGGTCCATCTTCCCTAACAAGCAGAGACATCACGGATAAGAGAGACATCCCGAACAAGCGGAGCCATCATCACCGGCGTACGTCCTCCGGGCGCAGGCGGCCGCGCCAGGCGCCGGTCGCCGCGTGCCGGTCCTCGACGAAGTCCTTGAACCGCCTCAGGTCGCCCGAGACCCGGCTCGACACGATGCCCAGCGCCGAGGCCGCCCGCTCCGCCATCCCCTCGGGCTCGACCTCCATCGACAGCCGCACGCGCGTGTGCGTGGCGTCGATCGGCTCGAAGGTGACGACGCCATGCTGGCGGACGCCGCCGCCCACGGTCCGCCAGGCGATCCGCTCGTCCGGCAGCTGGTCGACGATCTCGGCGTCGAACTCCCGCCGGATCCCGGCGATCCCGGTCCGCCAGTGCAGATGCCGGTCGTCGGTCTGCTCCACCGCCACCACGCCGTGCATGAAGCGCGGGAACTCCTCGAACTGCGTCCACTGGTCGTACACCCGCCGCAGCGGCGCGTCGACGCTGATCGTGTCGTGCACCACGTCGTCACCTCCTCGGGCGCCCGGACCGGAGCGGCCCGAACCGGCCCCACACCCCCGCGAGTGCCCCGCCCGGGGCGGAGCACTCGCGGAAGCCCGGTCCACCGCCGCTCAGCCGCCGGCCGCCCCCTCACCGCGCCCGCGGTAGCCGCCCGCCTGGAGGGCGAACATGCCCGCGTACGTGCCGCCGAGCGCCAGCAGCTCCTCGTGGGTGCCCGCCTCCACCACCCGGCCCCCGTCGAAGACGTACACGCGGTCGCACGCGGCCACGCTCGCCAGCCGGTGGGAGATCAGCACCGTGATCCGGTCGGTACGGCCCCGGTCCCGCAGCACCGCCTCGTACACGGCGTGCTCCGACGGCGGGTCCATGCTCGCCGTCGGCTCGTCGAGCAGCAGCAGCGCCGCGTCCTTGTACAGGCCGCGCGCCACCGCCACCTTCGCCCACTGCCCGCCGGACAGCTCCTGACCGCCCCGGAAACGCTTCGACAGCAGCGCCTCCCACTGCCCCGGCAGCCGCCCCACGACCCCGTCGGCGCCGGAGGCCCGTACCGCCGCCATCACCCGCTCCGGATCCGCCTCGGTGAGCGAACCCGCCGACACCGTCACGTTCGCCAGCGCGCTGAACGGGAACCGCACCGGCGCCTGGAGCACGCACGCCACCCGCGCCCGCAGCGACTCGCCGTCCAGCCTCCGCACGTCCACGCCGTCCCAGCCCATCCGGCCCTCCTGCGGCTCGTGCAGCCCGGCGAGCAGCTTGGCGCAGGTGCTCTTCCCTGAGCCGTTGAACCCGACGAAGGCGACCGTCTCGCCCGCCCTCAGCGTCATCGTCACCCCGCGCAGCGCCGGCCGGTCCTTGCCCGGGTAGGTGAAGGAGACGTCCTCCAGGGTCACCGTCCGGACCCGCGAGGGCGCCGGGAGGCCGCCCCGGCGCGGCAGCAGGCTCCGGCACCGCTCCTGCACGGCCAGCAGGTCGTCCACCCACAGCGCGTGCTCGTAGACCAGCTGGCCCGTCTCCACCAGGCGCGTCAGCGCCGACTGCCCGGCCTGGATCGCCAGGACCGCCGCCGCGCCCACCGCGGGCGCCAGCCACCCGCCGACGATCATCCCGCCCAGCACCGCGTAGGTGACACCGGTGCCCAGTCCGCCGACCCCGCGCCCGCCCAGGTGCAGCAGCGCCGCCCGCGTGCCCAGCCTCCTGTCCTCCTCCGCGATGCGCGTCACCAGCCGCCGGTGCTCGTCCAGCAGCGCCCCCTGCGCGGTGTCCGAACGGACCTCGGCCGCCGCGTCCTGGTCGAGCAGCAGCCAGGAGAAGACCCGCACCCGGCGCTGGAGCGCGTTCCACCGCTTGAACGAGTGGAACCGGGCCCGTGCGCTGCGGACCGCCGCCGCGCCCGCCGGCAGCACGGACAGCAGGACGAGCGGGAGCAGCGCCGGATGGAGGGTGCCCAGGACGCCGACGGTGCCGGCGAGCCCGAGGGCGGCGGAGGCGAGGGTGACGACCCGGCCGACGATCTGCCGGGCGTGGAACAGGCCCTGGTCGTACGCGCGGTGCACCTCGTCGTGCCAGTTCGCGTCCTCCACCGCCGCCAGCGGCACATGCGCGGTGAGCCGGAAGAACTCGCACTCCAGGGCCGTACGGATCCGGGGCGTCACCCGCGCCTGGGCCACCCCCACCCCCACCCCCGCGTCCAGCAGCGCCCGCAGCGCGAGGAGGCCCACCACGAGCAGCAGGCCCGGGACGGCCGCCCGGACCCGCTCGGGCGTCGGCCCGTGGGCGAACAGCTCCCGCAGCACCCCTACCGAGGCGAGCAGCCCGAACGCGCCGAGCGCGGCGGCGGCGAGCTGCCCGGCCGCGACCGCCGCCGTCGCGCGCGGATCGGCCCGCCAGGCCAGGCGCCCGATCCGGCCCACGATCACCGGGAGCCGCAGCAGCACCTGCGGCACCGTGGCCCGGGCGGCGGCCTCGTCGTGGGCCGTCCAGTAGGCCGCCTCCATGCCCTCGGTGAGGTCGCCGTCGCCGCCGGACGGGGGCGGGACGGCCGAGGGCGGCAGCGGCAGCGGCATCGGAGGGGGCGGGGACGGGTGGAGCGGGGGACGGGACGGAGAAGGGTGCACGGAGCCTCCCGGGAGCGGGGGTGAGGGGGTGTCACGCGGCTCAACGACCCTCTCCGTCTTTCGAACGCGTGTATTTCGGACGGGGCGAGAACCGCATGGGAGAGCGATCGGGCGCGTGTGCGGGATACACCGACCCTTGGCGCGAGAGGAGCCGGACACGTGTGGGCGGTGGCCGAAACGCCGAAGACGGTCCCGGCGGACGGTGACGGTGGACGGGGCTCCGGCGTGCGGCACTTGTCGGCGGGGCCGGGCGTCGCGGAGGATCTTCCTGTTCGACCAGGTGGGGATACGGAAAGAAGGGTTCGAGCGCGATGACGACGCTGATCAAGGGGGGCAACGGCTTCGTGCCCTCGGTGCCGTTGCGGATCGCCGTACGCGGCCGGGGGATGGACGCGATGGCGCTCCTCCTCACCGAGCGGGGGCTCGTCCGGGGCGACGCCGACGTGGTCTTCCACGGACAGCCCGCGCACCCGAACGGTGCCGTGCTCCTCACCCGGGCGCCGGACGGAATCGACTGGCTGGAGATCGGGCTGCCGGTGCTCGAACCGGACGTCACCCGCGTCCTCGTCGTCGGCTCCACGGACCGGGGCGCCCTGCGCGATGTCCCCGGACTCGCCGTCGAGGCGTTCGCCCCCGACGGCACCCCCGTCGCGAGCTACGAAGTGACGGACGCGGCGGGCGAGACCGCGATGGTCCTCGCCGAGCTCTACCGGCGCGCCGGAGGCTGGAAGTTCAGGGCCGTAGGACAGGGCTGGGCCAACGGCCTGGAGGGCCTGGCCACCGACCACGGCGTCCACGTCGCCGGAGCGGAGCCCCAGCCGTCGCCCGCACCGCTCTCACCCGCCCCGACCTCACCCGCGCCGCCGTCACCCGCCCCGACGTCGGCGGCCACGATCCCGCTGGCCTTCTCGGCTCCGGCCCCGGCGTTCTCGCTCCCGGCCCCGGCCCCTGCTCCGGCCCCGGCCTTCTCACCCCCCGCCCCCGCCCCCGCCCCCGTTCCCGCCCCCGCCCCCGCGTTCGCGCCGCCCGTTCAGGACGAGGCGTGGACGTACGGGCCGGTGTTCGCGCCGTACACGGAGACCGGGCGGGACAACGAGGTGATCACGGTGGACGGGCTGCCGCCGGGGCCCGTCGTCGTGCAGCTGGAGGTGCCGGAGGCGGGCTACACGGGGCTGACGGTGCTCGACCGGCGCAACAAGGAGAAGGAGAACCTGGTCAACAGCACCGAGGACCAGTACTTCGGGCGGGTCCTCGCCGTCGTCCCCTCCCACGGCACCCTGCGGTTCCGGCTGGAGGCCGAGGGCCACTGGCGGGTCGAGGTCTCGCCGCTCGCCGCCGCCCGGCGGGTGACCGAGGAGGAGGTGGACTTCCAGGGTCCCGACGTGCTCCTGCACACCGGCGGCGTCGCCGATCTGGCGATCCGCTACCGGGGCGACGACAACCTCATCGTCAACCTCTTCGAACTGGCAGGACACGACGACCCCGCCGCCCTCCCGCGCGACGAGAACGTCGTCAACGAGATCGGCAAGCGGCGGGAGACCGTACCGCTCCCCGAGGGGCCCCTCATCATCCAGTTCGAGGCGGCGGACGGCCCGTGGCGCGCCCGTCTCAAGCGCGTCCAGCCGCGTACCGGCCCGCTCTTCCCCGGCGCAGCCGCTGCTAACCCCTGGCAGACCCCGGCCCCGGCCGAGCGCAAGGGCTGGCTCTCCCGGGGCCGCTGAGGGGCGGGTCAGAAACTGCGTGTGACGGGTGGCGGCCCGCCGAAGACCTCTTCGCGGGCCGCCGTCAGCGCCAGGTCGAGCGCACCGGCCAGCACCGGATTCCCGGTCACGGCCGACAGCCGGATCCGGGCCCGGGAATGGGCGAGGACCCGCAGCTCCCGCTCGACCAGCGCGCGCAGCGGCTCACCGCCCGCCGCGCAGAGCCGGCCGGCGAGCACGACGAGCCCCGGATCGACGACGGTCACGATGGAGGCCAGCCCGGCCGCGAGCCGCCCCGCCACCAGCCCGAGCCCCACCCTCGCCGCCCGGACACCGTCCCCCACGCCCTCCCCGACGCCCGCCCCGGTCTCCTCACCACCCGCCCGCCGTACCGCCTCCGCCACCGTCTCCGCGAAGTCCGCGCCCGGCACCCCGTGCGCGTGCAGCAGGTCCCGCACCGCGTCGCCGCCCGCCAGCTCCTGGTAGCCGTGGCGGCCGTAGTGGTCGCCGGCCTCGCGGGCGGTGGGCGCGCCGGGGAGGGGGAGGTAGCCGACCTCGCCCGCGCCGCCGAAGTGGCCGCGGTGCAGGCGGCCGCCGAAGACGAGGGCGGCGCCCAGGCCCTCGTCGGCCCACAGGAGGACGAAGTCCGGGCAGTCGGCGGCCGCGTGCGCGCGCTCGGCGACGGCGGCGAGGTTCACGTCGTTCTCGATCCGGACCGGCACGCCGAGGGCCTCGCCGAGCGTCCGTTCCACGTCGGGGAAGAGCCAGGCCGCCATGTCCTCCTCGCTGGCGTGGGTCAGCCGGCCGGTCGTCGGGTCCACCGCGCCCTGCACACCGACCACGACCCGCCTCGGCGGCTCCGGGGTGGGCACCCGGCCGAGCGCCGCGCGCAGCGCCTCCACCAGCTCCTCCCGGCCCGCGCCGGCCGGGACGGGGGCCTCGGCCTCGCCGAGCACCGTGCCGGTGACGTCCGCCGCCCGCACGGCGATCCACTCCGGGGTCACGTCGACGGCCGCCACGTACGCCGCCGCCGGATTGACCCGGTACGTCTCCGGGACGCGTCCCGGCAGGCCGGTGCGCAGTCCGTTGCCGACCACGAGACCGGCTTCTTCGAGCCGGGCGAGGACCTGGGAGGCGGTGGGCTTGGAGAGGCCGGTGAGGCGGCTGATCTCGGGCCGGGTGAGGGGCCCCTGACGGAGCAGCAGGTGCAGGGCGGCGCGGTCGTTGACCGCCCGTACGAGTCCGGGTGTCCCGCGGACGAGCTCGGTCAATTGCCCTCCGCACGCGCGTGGCCTCGTTCGAACGGCCAGCCTACAGCGCGGGTCCGGGCCCCCGGAGGGTGCGCGTGGCCCGTTCGGAGGACGCCGGGGCGGGGCGCGTGTCCCCCGGCGGAACGTTCCGTTGTGAGGGTGTGACCTCACCTCGACGCATCTCCTCGGTCCTCGCCGTCGCCGCGGCGTTCACCTGCCTCGGCGGCGCCGCCTCGCAGGCCGTCGCCGCGCCCGCCGGCCCGCTGGGCCCGCCGATCAGCCCGATCGCCGAACTGGACGCCCTCGCCACCACCGGCATGACGGAGGAGGCCCGCGCCGGCTACCCCGGCGTCGGTGAGCAGCTCGGCGGACTGAGCCGGGTCAACGAACTGCACCAGCTGCACCAGCTCACCGACCAGGCGGCGCCGGTCATGGGTCTGCTCCCCGAGATCTCCACCTGACGCCCGTCACCCCCCTCTCTGTCTCTCCTTCTCCTCGTACGACTCCGGCGCCCGGACGGCCGCAGCACGACCGTCCGGGCGCCGGCCCGTGTCCGGACTCGCGGGACCACGAGCCCGCGCCGCCGTCAGCGCAGGTCGAAGCGGTCCAGCTTCATCACCTTCGACCAGGCGGCGGCGAAGTCACGGACGAACTTCCCGCCCGCGTCCTTCGCGGCGTACACCTCCGACAGGGCCCGCAGCTGGGCGTGGGAGCCGAAGACGAGGTCCACGGCGGTGCCCGTCCACCGCACCTCGCCGGTGGCCCGGTTGCGGCCCTCGTAGACGTTCTCGTCCCGCTCGGAGACCTTCCACTCCGTCCCCATGTCCAGCAGGTTGACGAAGAAGTCGTTGGTCAGGCTGCCGGGGCGGTCGGTGAGGACGCCGTGGCGCTGCCCGCCGTGCCCGGTGTCGAGCGCCCGCATCCCGCCGACCAGCGCCGTCAGCTCCGGCGCGGTCAGGGTGAGCATGGCGGCCCGGTCGAGCAGCAGCGTCTCCGGCGACAGCTTCTCGCCCGGCCGCAGGTAGTTGCGGAAGCCGTCGGCGCGCGGTTCGAGGACCGAGAACGACTCGACGTCCGTCTGCTCCTGGGTGGCGTCCGTCCGCCCCGGGGCGAACGCCACGGTCACCGGGTGGCCGGCGTCCTTGGCGGCCTGCTCGACCGCCGCGCAGCCGCCAAGCACGATCAGGTCGGCCAGCGAGATCCGGGTGCCGTCGTTCCGTCCGGCGGCGAACTCCTCCCGGAGGGTGTCCAGGGTGCGCAGCGCCTCGGTGATCTCGGGCAGGTCGTTGACCGCCCAGTCCTTCTGCGGCGCGAGCCGGATGCGCGCCCCGTTGGCGCCGCCGCGCTTGTCGGTGCCGCGGAAGCTCGCGGCCGAGGCCCAGGCGGTGGTGACCAGCTGGGGGACGCTCAGGCCGGAGGAGAGGATCCGCTCCTTGAGGGACGCGATGTCCTCGTCCGCGACGAGGTCGTGGTCGACCGGCGGCACCGGGTCCTGCCAGAGCTGCGGCTCCGGCACCCACGGGCCGAGGTAGCGCGAGAGCGGGCCCATGTCGCGGTGGAGCAGCTTGTACCAGGCTTTGGCGTACGCCTCCGCCAGCAGTTCGGGGTTCTCGTGGTAGCGGCGGGCGATCGGCGCGTAGACCGGGTCCATGCGCAGGGAGAGGTCGGTCGTCAGCATCATCGGGGCGTGCCGCTTCGACGGGTCGTGCGCGTCGGGGACGGTGCCCTGGGCGGCCGGGTCCTTCGGCTTCCACTGCTGGGCGCCGGCGGGGCTGGTGGTCAGCTCCCACTCGTACCGGAAGAGGTTGTCGAGGAAGCCGTTGTCCCAGGTCGTCGGGGAGTTGGTCCAGGCTCCCTCCAGACCGCTGGTGAGGGCGTCGGCGCCACAGCCGGTGCCGTGCGTGTTCTTCCAGCCGAGGCCCAGCTGTTCGAGCGGCGCCGCCTCCGGTTCCGGGCCGATGTACTCGGCGTCGACGGCGCCGTGACACTTGCCGAAGGTGTGGCCGCCGACGATGAGCGCGACGGTCTCCTCGTCGTTCATCGCCATCCGGGCGAAGGTCTCGCGGATGTCGCGGGCGGCGGCCAGCGGGTCCGGGTTGCCGTTCGGGCCCTCGGGGTTGACGTAGATCAGGCCCATCTGGACGGCGCCGAGCGGGCCCTTCAGCTCGCGGTCGCCGCTGTAGCGCTCGTCGCCGAGCCACGTGTCCTCCGATCCCCAGAAGATCTCCTCCGGCTCCCAGATGTCCTCGCGGCCGAATCCGAATCCGAAGGTCTTGAACCCCATGGATTCCATCGCGCAGTTTCCGGCGAAAACCAGAAGATCGGCCCAGGAGATCTTCTGTCCGTACTTCTGCTTGACCGGCCACAGCAGCCGGCGCGCCTTGTCCAGGCTCGCGTTGTCGGGCCAACTGTTCAGTGGAGCGAATCGCTGGGCGCCGCTTCCGCCGCCGCCCCGGCCGTCGGCGATGCGGTACGTGCCGGCCGCGTGCCAGCTCATCCGGATGAAAAGCGGCCCGTAGTGGCCGTAGTCCGCCGGCCACCATTCCTGCGAGTCCGTCATCAGGGCGATGACGTCCCGCCTCAGCTCCTCGACGTCGAGACCGGCGAACTCCGTCGCGTAGTCGAACCCCTGGTCAAGGGGGTCGGCCTGCGGGTCGTTCCGGTGGAGTACCTGGAGGTCCAGCTGGTTCGGCCACCAGTCCCGATTGTTCCGGGGCCGGGTCGGCGTGGGGCTGGGGGAGGGAATGACGGGGTTCTCGCTCTCACTGCCGGTCACGTACGGCCTTCTTCCTGTGTGCTCGGTATGTACCGCCGTCGGCCGGTATTTCCGCGACGGCGTCCGTATGGTCGCGCACCGGAGTCCTCGCGGGCGCGCGAACACGCAGAGGCGGCTCGCGCGGAATTCACCGGAACGGCCCCCGGTTCCGGCGGGGGTGTTCCTGTTGAGGCCCCGGAAATGCCTCCCTACCCTGGGAAAGTCCGTGTCAGGGAAGCGGGGGCTGAGCAGGAGGTGGCGATGGCCGGTGTCGCCGTGCACCATGCCGTCCTCGGCGGCGGGCGCCCCACGCTCCCGTACGCGGAGACGGGGCGGCCCGGGAGCGGGCTCCCGCTCATCCTCGTCCACGGGTACGCCGACTCCTGGTGGACCTTCGAGCCGATGCTGCGGGCCATGCCGTCCGCCCTGCACGCCTACGCGCCCACGCAGCGCGGCCACGGCGACGCCGGCAAACCGGAGGAGGGGTACCTCCCGGAGGACTTCGCCGACGACCTCGTCGCCTTCCTCGACCGGCTCGGCATCGAGCGGGCCGTCCTCGTCGGCGGTTCGAGCGGCGGCGTCCAGGCCCGGATCGTGGCCGGACGGCGGCCCGACCGGGTCGCCGGACTCGTGCTGCTCGGCGTCCCGGCCGTGCTCGCCGACAAGCCCGGCGTCGCCGCGCTCTGGGAGACCGTCCGGGCGATGGAGGACCCGGTGGACCGGGCGTTCGCCGCCGAGTTCACCCGGGGGCTCGCGGTGGGCCGGGTGGCGCCCGGCTTCCTGGAGACCGTCGTCGGCGAGAGCCTGAAGGCCCCGGCCCACGTCTGGCGCGAGACCCTGCGCGGGCTCCTGGAGACGGACCTCGCCGCGACGCTCACCGGGATCCTCGTCCCCACCCTCGTCGTCTGGGGCGACCGGGACCCGATCCTCACCCGTTCGGACCAGCAGCTGATCCTCGACGCGATCCCCGACTCCCGCTTCCTCGTCCACGAGGGCGCCGGCCACGTCGTGTACTGGGAGGACCCGGACCGGGTCGTGCGCGAACTCGCCGCCTTCACCGCCGCGCTGCGCCGCTGACCCGTACGCCCCCGGCCCGCCCCGGGCCCGTACCCGGCCGGAAAATCCGTGGACCGGCGCGCCCGACCTCCGCCACACTCCGTCACTCAACGTGTCGGTACGACGACGGAAGGTCGTGATGGGAACGTCTGAACAACGCGGCGGCGGACCGGGCAAGGGCTCGATCCGCCTCGCGCTCCGCCATTACGGAGGAGAGCTGGTGCGGCTCAAGCGGGTTGCCGTGCCCGCGCTGCTGATGCCGGCCCTCGGCAACATCGGCATCCACTACCTCGCCCCCCTCGTGGTCGCCAAGCTCGTCGGCCGGGTCGCCGACGGCGGCCCGACCGCCCTCGCCTCGGTCCTGCCCTACGCCCTCGCCTTCGCCGGAGTCCTGCTGCTCGGCGAGGCGCTGTGGCGGGTCGGGTTCCACTGCCTCAACCGGCTCGACGCCCGCGGCATCGAGCACCTCTACGTCGTCGGGATGGACGAACTCCTCGCCAAGGACGCGGCGTTCTTCCACAACAACTTCGCCGGCTCCCTCACCAAGCGGGTCATCAGCTTCGCCTCCCGCTTCGAGGACTTCGTCGACACCCTGACCTTCCAGGTCATGGGCAGCCTCGTCCCGCTGCTCTTCGCGTCGGTGGTCCTCTGGCAGTACGACCCGGCGCTGGTCGTCGGCCTGCTGGTGATGATCACGCTCACGGGCCTCGTCGTGTTCCCGCTCGTCCGGCGCCGCCAGCGCATCGTCGCCGACCGCGAGCAGGCCATCGCCCGGGTGTCGGGGCACGTCGCCGACGTGCTCACCAACATGGACAGCGTCCGCTCCTTCGCCGCCGAGGAGCGGGAGGCCGCCGAACACCGCGCCCGCGCCGCCGAGTCGCGCCGGATCACCCTGCGCTCCTGGGACTACGGGAACCTGCGCATCGACACCCTCGTCGCGCCGCTCTCCGTCCTCACCAACGTCATCGGGCTGGTGCTCGCGCTGATGCTGGGGGCGGGGGAGCGGGGCGTCGAGGCGATCATCGTGGCGTTCACGTACTACGCCAACGCCACCCGGATCATGTTCGAGTTCAACCAGATCTACCGGCGGCTGGAGAGCTCCATGACGGAGGCCGCCCAGTTCACCGAACTCCTCCTGGAGCCGCCGACCGTCGTCGACCCGCCCGACCCCGAGCCCCTGCGGGGCCGGTCCGGGGAGGTCCGCTTCGAGCGGGTGCACTTCGCCCACCAGGGCGCGAAGCCGCTCTTCGAAGGGCTCGACCTGGACGTGCCCCACGGCACCAAGGTCGGCTTCGTCGGGCGCTCCGGCGGCGGCAAGACCACGCTCACCCGGCTGCTGCTGCGGATGACCGACGTCGACGGCGGCCGGATCCTGATCGGGGGTCAGGACATCAGCCGCATGCGCCAGTCCGACCTGCGCGGTCTCATCGCCTCCGTACCGCAGGATCCGGCGATGTTCCACCGCACCCTCAGGGAGAACATCGCCTTCGCCCGGCCCGGGGCCACCGAGGCCGAGATCCGAAGGGCCGCCGAGGCCGCGCACGTCACCGAGTTCGCCGACGCGCTGCCCGAGGGCTTCGACACCCTGGTCGGGGAGCGCGGGGTGAAGCTCTCCGGCGGGCAGCGGCAGCGGGTCGCGCTCGCCCGCGCGATCCTGCGCGACGCGCCGATCCTCCTCCTCGACGAGGCGACCAGCGCCCTCGACTCCGAGAGCGAACTCCTCGTCCAGGACGCGCTGTGGCGGCTGATGGAGGGCCGGACCGCGCTCGTCGTCGCCCACCGGCTCTCCACCGTCGCCGGCATGGACCGGCTCGTCGTCCTCGACCGCGGCCGGGTCGTCGAACAGGGCAGCCACCACGAACTGCTCGCCGCGGACGGCGCCTACGCCAAGCTGTGGCAGCACCAGTCGGGCGGCTTCCTCGACGAGGCCCCCACCGGCGGGACCGGACCGGAGGCCACCGTGTCCCGCTGACCCGTCGACCGCTCCCACCAGCGGATTCGTCGGGAATGTGCCGGTCCGGGGGCTGCGGGCGGTGCGGGTGCGGACACGGTCCGCGTCTGCCAGCCTGGAGCCAGCGTGCCCGGCACAACGCCTTGACGGAAACCGCCCGTCCCACCGCCCGCCGGCGGTGGGACGGCGTACGACGGAAGGAGGCGGTCATGCTCATCGGCCACGCCTTCGAAGACGGCGTCCTGCACCTGTCGCTCCCGGGCGACCTCGCTCTCGCCAGCCGCTCCGCCGCCGACCTGGAGGCCCAGGCACTGGCCCTCGCGCACCGGCCCCGGCACGTCCGGGTCCAGCTCTCCACCGCCGACCCCTCGCCCGCCTCGCTGAGCGTGCTCTCCCGTGTCCGCCGCTTCTGCGAGAACGTGCGGATACCCCTCACCGTCGTCGGCCCGGTCGTGGCCGCGGCGGCGCCGCTCCAGGAGTGACCCCGCCTCCCGGAGACTCCATTGATACGACTTTAGGGTCTTTTGTCCCTATAGAGACATATCTCTTCGCTGGGACCATCGTGTGGGGAAAACCACGGGGGAACACGAGGAGGTCCTGTCGATGACCGGCACCACCACGCCGTACGGGGCGGGTGCCGCACCGGCGTCGGGGAGCGGCCATGCCGTCTCCCCCCGGGTGATCGGGCTGGTCCTGGCCCTGGTCGCCGCCCTGTACGTCGTCGCCCCCGCCATGAACGCGGCCGTCGCGCCCCTGGTCCACACCGACCTCGGGGTCACCGCCGAGGACGGCGCCGTCGCCCAGATCACCGGAGCCTGCCTGGCCATCGGCGTCCTCGCGGCCACCGGCCGCGCCGGCGACCTCAAGGGACGCCGGATCACCCTCACCGCCTCGCTCGCGGCGCTCGGCCTCGGCTCCCTGGTGCTGGCCGCCGCCTTCGGCCCCGCCACCTACGTCCTCGGCCGGATCCTGGTCGCGGCCGCCCTCGCGGCCGTCTTCGTCTCCTGCCTCGCCTTCATGACCACCGTCTCCATGCCCGGCCGGATCCGCCGGATCATGGGCGGCTGGCTCGCCGCCATGTCCGCGGGCTTCGTCCTCGCCGTCAACCTCGCCCCGCACGCGGCCGCCCTCACGGGCTGGCGCGTCACCGCCGCCCTCATGGCCGCCGCGGCGGGCACCGCCCTGTTCCTCGTCCGGCGCCTGCTGCCCGAGACCGGGCCGCTCGCCAAGGAGTCCCTGCCCGACCCGCTCCGCACCGTCTGCCAGGTGCTGTGCGCCGTCACCCTGGTCGCCGCCCTCCAGCTCGCCCCGCTCTGGGGCTGGGGCGACGCCCGGATCGGCGTCCTGCTCACCACGGCCGTGCTCACCTGCGCCGCCGCCCGGGCCCGCGCCCTGCGCCCCACCGGGCGCGCCCGGGCGCGGCTCGTCCCCGGCGCCGTGTGGAGCGGAGCGCTCGTCGCGGGCCTCGCCCTCGGCTTCACCCAGGTCGTCCTCACGATGTCGGTGCCGCCGCTCGTCTCCGCCGTCGGCCTCTCCACCGGCGCCGCGGCCCTGGTGCTGTCCGCCTTCGGCGCGGGCGGCGCGGCCGCCTGTCTGCTGATCCGGTACCGGTCCGTCTCCCCGCTGGCCGGGGCCTCCCTCGGGCTGCCGCTCGCCGCCCTCGGGCTCGCCCTGCTGCACGCCCTGGTCGACCATGTCACGCACGCCCTCGCGGGCGGCATCGCCGTCGTGACCCTCATCGGCTTCGGCACCATGCTGGCCGCCGCCCCGCAGATGGCCCGCTACCTCGCCGCCGTGCCCCGCCACCACCTCGGCGCGCACGCGGCCGCGCTCCCCACGGCGATCCTGGTCGGCACCGCCGCCGCGCAGTCCCTGCCGTACACCTCGGCCCTGGGCCCGCTGCCGCTGCCCGCCGAGGCGCGCGAGCTGCTCTGGGTCGGCACGGTCGTGGTCGCCGTCGCCGCGTTCGCCCTCGGGCGGCCCGTCGTCGCCGCCGCCGTGGCCGCCGCCTCGGGCCTCCAGTACGTGATGGTGGACGCCGAGACCAGCCAGCCCATGAGCGTGATCGTCGCGCTCGCCGTCGGCGCCGCCGCCGGTGCCGTCGCCTGGTCGCGCCGCGAACAGGCCGAGCGGCTGTCCCGCACCCGGGAGAGCGCCACCGCCCTCCAGTGCGCCGTGCTCCACCCCATCCCGCCCCGGCTGGGCGGCCTGCGCCTCGCCGGCCTGTACCGTCCCGCGACCACCGGCACCGCGATCGGCGGCGACTTCCTCGAAGCCCTCGACACCCCCTACGGCGTCCGGCTCCTCATCGGCGACGTGCGCGGCAAGGGCCTCCAGGCCGTCCAGACCGTCACCGACCTCCTCGGCTGCTTCCGCAGCCAGGCCCACGAGACCGAGGACCTCGGCGACGTCGCCGCCTGCCTCGACCGGCAGGTTCAGCGAGCCGCCCTGGCCCGCGACGACGAGGAGCTCTTCGCCACCGCCCTCCTCCTCCAGCACGGCGGCCCCGCCGAGGACCTCCAGGCCGTGAACTGCGGCCACCTCGCCCCGCTGGAGGTCGGCCCGGAACGGACCCGCGAGCTGCACGTGCCCGCCGTGCTCCCGCTCGGCTTCGGCCTGCTCGACGCCGCCGGAGCCGTACGCCCCCACCGGGTCGCCCTCGACCCCGGCGCCACCCTGCTCACCCACACCGACGGGCTCAGCGAGGCGCGGAACTCCACCGGCGAGTTCTACCCGCTCGCCGAGCGGCTCGCCGCCGCCGGGCCCCGTACCCCCGACGACCTGGTCCGCCACCTCGACGACGACGTCCGCGACTGGACCCACCACCTCGCCGACGACATCGCCGTCATCGCCCTCGGCGCCCGCTGAACGCGACCACCGGCCGCCGGTCCCGGGATGCGGGGCACCCGGGGCTGTCGTTGACTGGGGCCGACGATCACGTGTGAGGCGAGGGAGACCACGACATGACCGGACGCTGGGTACGGGGCGCCGCCGGCGGACTGCTGGCGGGAGCCGTCCTGATGGGCACGGCGGGCTGCTCGGACGACGGCGACAACCCCGTGTCGGGAGCGGTCAGCGAGGCCGCCTCGGCGGTCGCCTCCGCCGCCGAGGGCGTCTCCGAGGCCGCCTCGCAGGCCGCCGAGAAGGCCCAGCGGCAGATGGCGGAGATCAAGGACGGTGTCGACGCCGAGGACGAGGTGGAGCTCGGCGACCCCGCCACCGACGCCGACGGACGCACGACCGTCCCGGTCACCGTCGAGAACACCGACGACAAGGCGAAGTCCTTCGCGGTCCAGGTGCGGTTCGAGGACGACGAGGACAAGCTCCTCGACGCCGTCGTCGTCACCATCTCGGACGTGCCCGCCGGCAAGTCCGGCGACGGCACCGCCCGCAGCACCCACAAGCTCTCCGGCTCCGTGACCCCCGAGGTCGAGAGCGCCCTGCGCTACTGACCCGGCCGCCGACCCGGCCGCGCGCGGCGGCGGAAAAACCGGTACCGCCCCGGCCGGCCGGCGCCCAGACTCCTCCCATGACCGACATGGACGCCTTCCGGGACGCCGTCACCGCCTGGGCGGCCGGCGGCCCCGGCGACACCGCGCGCGAGCTCGCCGCCCACCTGCCCGTCCGCACCGTGGTGCTCCTCGAAGGGCGCAGCGACGTCGCCGCCGTCGAGACGCTGGCCGCCCGCCGCGGCCGCGACCTCGCCGCCGAGGGCGTCTGCGCGCTGTCCATGAACGGCGCCACCAACGCCGCCCGCCACGCCCGGCTCCTCGGCCCCACCGGCCTCGGCCTGCGCCTCACCGGCCTCTGCGACGACGCCGAACGCGCCCACTACGCCCGCGGCCTGGCCGCCGCCGGGGCCGACCCGGACGCCTTCTTCGTCTGCGTCGCCGACCTGGAGGACGAACTGATCCGCGCCCTCGGCGTGGACCGGGTCGCCGAACTGGTCGACGCCGAGGGCGAGGGCCGCCCCCTGCGCACCTTCCTCAACCAGCCCGCCCAGCGCGACCGGAGCCCCCTGCTGCGGATGCGCCGCTTTCTCGGCACGACCGCGGGACGGAAGATCCGCTACGGCCGCGTCCTCGTCGAGGGCCTGGACCTCGCCCGCGTACCGGCGCCGCTCGACGGCCTGCTCGCCTCCCTCTGAGTCACGCCCGACGGCCCCCGAGTCGCCCCTTCGGGTGACTCTTTGAGCCGAACCGTGACCGGTTCCTATCGAAAACCCTTCGCACAAGCGCTTGTTGCGCGGTGCCGCCGACCTGCGCGGTTTACTCTTCCTTGACCTGTGCGCGAACGTGGCACGGGCGAACGGCATACAGGCCCCAGGGAGAGGAGGACGATGGTCAGGTCGTCCACTCTCCGGTCCCGCGGGCTCCGGTCCCGCGCCCTGGCGCGCTCCCTCGTCGTCCTGCTCCTCGTCGTCTGCGGAGCCCTCGCGACGCCCACCGCACCCGCCGGCGCCGCACCGCAGCCGCGCGTCGAGACCTCCCCGGGGTACGCGTACGAGCCCTCCCCGCGCGGCGCGGGCGAGATCGAGGCCGCGCGCGGCGCCGTCCTCCACCGCGACCGCCGCCGGCCCGCCACCGTGCCGGCCGGCCCCGCGGGCGCTCCGGCCCCGGCCGCCCACCGGCCGGCCGGCGGCCCCGACGGCTGCCGGGGGAGTCCTCCCGCGGGCGCCCGGCCGCCCGAGGCGCCCGACGTGACGGCCCTCCAGGTCTTCCGGTGCTGACCGGGGGCGACGCCCCCCGACGCCCCGTCAGACCGACGCGCGCCCCACCGCGCGCCAGTGAGGAACCGCCCGTGCCTTCCTTCCCGTCCGTCTCCGCACGCTCCTTCCCCCACCTCCGCCAGGACTTCGCCGCCTCGCTCGTCGTCTTCCTGGTCGCCCTGCCGCTGTGCGTCGGGGTGGCCGTCGCCTCCGGCGTCCCCGCCGAACTGGGCCTGGTCACCGGCATCGTCGGCGGCCTCGTCACCGGCCTGATGCGCGGCAGCAGCCTCCAGGTCTCCGGCCCGGCCGCCGGGCTCACCGTCCTCGTCCTGGAGGCCGTCCACGCCTTCGGGCTCGCCACCCTCGGCGCGATCGTGCTCCTCACCGGACTCCTCCAGACCGGGCTCGGCCTGCTGGGCTGGGGCCGCTGGTTCCGGGCCATCTCGCTCTCCGTCGTCGAGGGCATGCTCGCGGGCATCGGCCTCCTCCTCATCGCCGGCCAGGCGTACGCCGCCGCCGGTCTTCCCGCGCCCGCCTCGGGTCTCGCGAAGGTCACCGGACTGCCCGCCGCCGCGGCCCAGGCCGTCCGCAGCACCGAGGCGCTGGCCTCCCTCGCCCTCGCCGCGGGCACGGTCCTGGTGCTGGTGGCCTGGCGCCGGATGCCCCGCCGCGCGCGGGCCGTCCCGGGCGCGCTCGTCGCCGTCCTGCTGGCCTCCCTCGTGACCGCCCTCGCCGGACTGCCGGTCGCCACCGTCGAGGTCGACGGCGTCCTGGAGGCCGTACAGCCGCCCGGCATGGACGGGCTCGCCTCCCTCGCCTCGCCCGCCGTGCTCGGCACGGTCCTCGCCTTCGCGCTCATCGCCTCCGCCGAGTCCCTGTTCTGCGCGGCGGCCGTCGACCGGCTCCACCCCGGCCCGCGCACCGACTACGACCGCGAACTCCTCGCCCAGGGCGCCGGGAACACCGTCTGCGGCCTGCTCGGCGCCCTGCCGCTCACCGCCGTCATCGTGCGCAGCTCGGCCAACGTCGAGGCCGGCGCCCGCACCCGGGCCTCCCGGGTGATGCACGGCGGCTGGCTGCTGCTCTTCGCCGTGCTGCTCCCGGCGGTGCTCGCGCTCGTCCCGCTCGCCGCCCTCGCCGGCGTCCTCGTCCACGCCGGGTGGAAGCTCATCCCCTTCCGGGACGTGGCGGTGCTGTGGCGGGCCCATCGGGGCGAGGCGCTGGTCCTGCTGGTCACGGCGGCGGCGATCCTCGCGGTCGGCATGTTCGAGGGGGTTCTCATCGGGCTCGTCCTGTCGGTGGCGAAGGCCGCCTGGGAGGGCTCGCAGCTCCGGGTGGAGCGCGCCGACGACGGGCGCGGCACGGTCCGTGTCCGACTGCTCGGCACGGTCACCTTCCTGAGGCTGCCTCAGTTGCTGGACTCGCTGGAGGCGCTGCCCGGGGACCGGAGGGTCGAGCTGGACCTCTCCGGGGTGTCCCACCTCGACCACGCCTCCCGCGCCGCCCTCGACGCCTGGGTCGAGCGGCGCGGCACGGCGGGCGAGGACGCCGTCCGGCTCCGCGAGCCGGCCGCCCAGGGGCCGGGCGCTAGTCCGCGGGCGTGAGGACGTCGAGGGCGCGGTCGAGCGCGGCGAGCAGGGCGTCCGCCTCCCCGGGGGCGTAGAGCATCCGCAGGGCGAGGCCGTCGCAGACGCCGATGAGGGCGTCGGCGGTGGCCCCGGGGAGGGGGCTGCCGGCGGCGCCGAGCCGCCGGGCGAGCGCGTCGCGCAGCTCCCGGTCGATCCGGCGCCGGGCCTCGGCCAGGCGCGGGTGGTGGGCGGCGTGCACGGCGAAGGCCATTTGGGCGGCCGCCTCGGCGCGCCGCTCCTCGTCCAGCGGCAGGGTGGTGAGCACCAGGGCGCGCAGCGCCTGACGCAGCGGCAGCCCCGGGTCGACGGTGCCCATCCGCCGTTCGATGCGCTCCCCGGCGAGTTCGGAGGCGAAGAGGAGCAGGTCCTCCTTGGAGCGGAAGTACTTCTGGACCGCGCCCGGGGAGCGGCCGCTGGCCGCCGCCACGGTCCGCACGCTGACCTGGTCCAGGCCCTCCTCGCCGGCCAGCCGCAGCAGGGCGGCGCCGATCTGCCGGCGCTGTTCCGACCGGTCGACGGTCCTGGGCATCGTCACGCTCCACGCTTTAGGATACGGTTGTATCTTAACGAATGGGGGAGCACATGGAAGACCAGCCCGAACGGCCCGCCGACCCGATGCGGAAGCCCGACCGCCCCAAGCCGAAGAAGGACGCCGCTCCCGCCGTGCGCGTCTCCGACCAGGAGCGCGACGCCGTCGTCGGCCGCCTCGCCGTCGCCCTGACCGAGGGACGGCTCGACCCGTACGAGCACGCCGAGCGCGTCGAGGCCGCCCTGCGCGCCCGCACCGCGGGCGAACTCGCCGTCCTCACCGCGGACCTGCCCGCACCCCGCCCCAGCGCCGAGGAGCGCAAGCGCAAGGAACTCGCCGAGTGGTACGCCGAATGGCGCCACTGGCTCGGCGGTCTCGTGATCATGACCGCGATCTGGGGCGTCAACGGCCTGGGCGACGGGGACGTCGGCTTCTACTGGCCGGTGACCCCGCTCGCCATCTGGGCGGCGGTCCTCGTCGCCGCGGCGCTCCGCCCACGCGGCAAGAAGGACGACGACCCGGCCTGACACGCCCCGTCAGGACGCGTCGAGACCCCGACTTCGGGGTAAACAGAGATCGAACGCCTCCTCTCCCGAACGGACTTGTGCGCGTTGAGCATGCCACTCGGATCCCGTGTGCCAGGCAGGACCTGGACCATTCGCCTCACCGGCCACCACGACCACTCGGCGCGGGTCAGCTGCACCACCACGGGCTGCCGCATGCCCGACCGCTCCAAGGACGTGCGCGCGCTGCGCGCCTTCGCCGCCGAGCACGTGCGGGCGCACGCCCGCCTCGCGACCCCGCGCCCCAACGCCTCGTGCGCCTGCGGGGGCGCCGGCTGCCGCCACCACCAGGCCCGGGCGCTCTGCTCCGGCCGGACCCTCCTCGTCCTCATCCACAACCCGGCCGTCGCCGAGGTGTGGACGCTCGCCGAGATCTGCGAGGCGTGCGCGCCGCTGATCACCCACGCCCGGATCGTGGCCCGCGCCGCGAACCCGGCCGAGACCCGCAGACCGGAGCGGGTGCCGGAGCCGCGGACCGCGGCCCCGGCCGCCCCGGCCGCCACCGCCCCCGGCGTCCCCATGCTGTTCTCCTCCCCGGAGGCCGCGGGCGGCGCCACCGACTCCGCGGGACCCCGCCAGGGCCGCCGCCCCCGCAGGGGCGGGCGCGGCAACCGCACCGGCGGCGGCCGGTACTGACCCCGGCGGGTACTGACCCCGGCGGCGGAGCGGGCCCACCGGGCCCGCCTCACCCCTGCCGGGGGACGAACGCCGGGCGCGCGGCCGGATCGACCGCGTCGTAGTAGCGGTGGAAGACCGGCGTGGCCGCGCCCGACAGCGGCGGGACGATCCAGCTCCAGTCGGCCGGCGTCGGCCGGCCGTGCCGCCGCTCCCGCGCGATGTGCTTGAGGAACCGCTCGGACTCCGTGTGGTGGTCCGCCATCGTCACTCCGGCCTCCTGGAAGGAGTGCAGGACCGCCACGTTCAGCTCCACCAGGGCCCGGTCACGCCACAGCGTCCGCTCCGAGGACCGGTCCAGGCCCAGCCGCTCCGCGACCAGCGGCAGCAGGTCGTACCGGTCCGCGTCGGCGAGGTTCCGGGCGCCTATCTCCGTGCCCATGTACCAGCCGTTGAACGGCGCCGCCGGATACCGCACCCCGCCGATCTCCAGGACCATGTCGCTGATCGCCGGCACCGCGTACCAGCGCAGCCCGAGCCCGGCGAACCACGCGTGCTCGGGATGGCGCAGCGCCACCTCCAGCACCCCGCCGTCCGGCAGCTCGTACCACTCCGGGCGGGCGCCGGGCCGCTCCCGCACCATCAGCGGCAGCACCTGGAAGGGCTCCTCCTCCCGCTTCCACCCCAGCTCGCGGGCGAGGGCCGTGACCGCCGCCGCGCGCGGATCGCCGACCCAGCGGCCAGAGGGGGTGCGGTGGCCCGCGTACCGGACCAGCTGGTCGTTGACGATCCGGGGCGCCGGGCGGCCGGGCCGGTCCGGGGCGAAGACGGTGAGGACCGGGCGGATCCGCCCGCCGTTGCCCGCCACCCGCAGGTGCTCGGCGCAGGCGGCGGCGATCCCGTCGGCGGACGACACCCCGCGCAGGTCGCGCACGACCAGGCTGCTCCAGTAGAGGCGCCCGATGCAGCGGGCCGCGTTGCGCCAGGCCACCCGGGCGCCGAAGGCCAGCTCCTCCGGCGTGTGCTCGTAGGTGCCGGTACGGGCGATCTCGGCCCGCACCTGACGCACCCGGCCGTCGGCGTCCCCGGCCCCCGGGGTCTCGGCGTGGAACTGCCGGACGAACTCCTCCGCCTGCCGCCGGTCCACCCGCTCCGCCCGCTCGGACGCGCGCGGAGCGGCCTGGGCCGGAGGGGCGGCGGGGGTCTCGGCGGTGGCCGAGTAGGGGCATGGGGCGCCGGCGGGGGCGGACGCGCGGCGACGGATCAGACTGAAGACCAAGGTGTTTCCTCCCTGGCCCCATGACTACCGTACGGAGTCGTCCGGCTGTGGAGAGTGTTCGAACTTCACCGAAACGGACGGTCCGTCCTGGTAAGGTGCCCGGCCCCCGCGCCCGCCCCCGCGCCTCACGCCTCGGTCAGGACGTCCCCGCGCACCCGCTCCAGGACCAGCCCGCCGTCGAGCCGGACCCGGGCCGTGACCACCGGACGGCGGCCCCGGTACGCGTTCCACGCCGGTTCCAGCGCGCGCACCTGCTCCTCCAGCCGCTCCCGGCTCGCCGACGGCATCTGCGCCCCGAACGCATCGAGGAGCGAGGACAGGCGCTCGTACTCGGCCGCCTCCGGGTCCGGCCGGGGCTCCTCCGGCTCGTCCACCCGCTCGACGACCCCCTCCGTCCCGGCCCCCAGCAGCAGCGCCCCGGCCACCGCCTCGGGCTCCTCGGCCGGGTCGCCGGCCACCGTGACCGCGCCGGCCACCCTCAGATCGACCGCAAGGCGTACCCGCCGGCCCCGTGTGAGCGTCATCCGGCCTTCTTAGCACGGTGGGGACCCGCCCGGATCCGGGGCCCCGGGCGGGCGGCTCACGCCGCGAGGGCCCGCGGCTGGGACGGTATCCGCAGCACCGGGGTCCCGGTCACGTCGCGGACCACGAGGAGGGCCGTGGTGTCGTCCTCCAGGCCATGGGCGCCGAACCGGGCCAGGTCCTCCCTCAGCAGCTCCGGGATCCGGTCGGACGGCTCGTCGGCCCAGGCCCGCAGCCGCTGCTCCAGCGGGTAGAAGGCGCCGGCGCGGTCGCGGGTCTCCGAGACGCCGTCGGTGAACATCAGCAGCCGGTCGCCGGGGCCGAAGGGGACCTCCTCCACCGTGAACGGCTCGTCCACCGGCACCGGCAGATGGATCGGGACCGACGGCGAGGACAGCTCGACCGTCTCCACCGTCCCGCCCCGCTGCACCACCGGGGCGGGGTGACCGCAGCTCAGCAGCCGGATCACCGGCCGGTCGTCGGGGATCTCGGCGAGCAGCACCGTCGAGAAGCGATCGGCCGACTGCGACTCCGGCGCCCGCTCCGCGTACCGCGCCATGCTGGCCTCCAGGCGCTGGGCGATCGCGGGCAGGTCGGGGGCGGTGTACGCGGCCTCCCGGAAGGAGCCGAGGAGCAGCGACGCGGCCTCCACCGCGGGCAGCCCCTTGCCCTGCACGTCGCCGAGCATGATCCGGACGCCGTCGCGGACCTTGAGCGCCTTGTAGAAGTCGCCCCCGACGTGCGCGCCTGCGGCGGACGCCTCGTACAGCAGGCGCAGCTCGACCGCGCCGAGGCGGGGTGGCAGCGGGCGCAGCACGGCCCACTGGGCGGCCTCCGCCACGGCGCTGACCTGGCGCAGTTCGGCCTCGCGGCGCTGCCGGGCGTGACTGGCGACGGCCGACGCGAGGACGACCACGGCGAGCACGGTCTGGCCGGCGAGGAGAGGGGAGAGGGCGTCGCCGCGCGCGACCGAGAGGACGGCGGACACGCCCATGGCCAGGCCGCCGATCGCGGCCGTGCCCCGGGCGCTCCAGGTGGCCGAGGCCAGCGCGGGGGCGGCGATGAGGAAGCGGTCGAACCGTTCCTCCGGCGTCGTCAGGACGTCCGCGAGCGTGGCGAGGACGATCACCAGGAACGGCAGCGCCCGGCCGAGGACGTAACGGTGCTCCGCGCCACCCGGGTCGGGGGCCCGCCGCGGGGGCGCGGTCGGATCCGCACGCATGGCACTCCTTCGTAGGACTCACGCGCGGCGGCGGGCCGCGACGGCCTTCGACTGCCACGATGCCCGCCGCCGGACCCGATCGGCAGGGCCGGAGGTCACCGGGGGCCGGGACGTCCGACCCGGCGCCCCGGGCTCAGGTGGGGAGGTTCTGTTCGGCCCACACGACCTTGCCGCCGGAGGTGCGGCAGGAGCCCCAGCGGCGGCACAGCATGTTGACGAGCTGGAGGCCGCGGCCGCCCTCGTCGCTGAGGTCCGCGTGCTGGATCTGCGGCAGGTCGGGGCCGGTGTCCGAGACCTCGACGACCAGCCGCTCGCCGCGCAGCAGCCGCAGCTCGCCCGGCCCGTTGCCGTACCGCAGGGCGTTGCCGACCAGCTCGGAGACGACCAGCTCGCACACGTCGGCGAGGTCGTCCAGATCCCACTCGGCGAGCTGGCGGGTGACCAGCCGCCGCGCCTCGGACGCGGCCCGGCCGTCGCCGGAGAGCGGCCACACCCGCAGCCCGGCCTCCGCGCCGAGCGGGACCGCGCGGGCCGTCAGCAGCACCGCCTCGTCGAAGCGGCCAGGACCGGCCGGGGCCGCCGCGATCAGCCCGCCGCTCTCCAGGGCGCCCGGCGGCAGGGCGAGCGCCGCCGACCGCAGCCGCTCCAACTGCTCCTCCAGGTCGGCGCCGCGCGCCTTCACCAGCCCGTCGGTGTACAGCACGAGCCCGCCGCCCTCGGGGACGGTCACCGTCACGGGGTCGTACGGGATCACCCCAGCGCCCAGCGGTGCCCCGGCCGGGAGCGGGACGAACTCGGCCCCGCCGCGCCCGTCGAGGAGGAGCGGCGGCAGCAGTCCCGCGCCGGCCAGGGTGCAGCGGGAGTCCGCCGGGTCGTAGACCGCGCACAGGAAGGTGGCGACCTGGTCGTCCTCCAGGTCGCGGGTGGCGAGGTCGAGCCGGGCGAGGACCCGCTCGGGCGCCATGTCGAGGGTCATCAGGGTGCGGGCGACGGCCCGGAGCCGGCCCATCGTGGCGGCGGCGGGCAGCCCCTGGCCCATGACGTCGCCCGCCATCAGGGCCGTACGCCCCCCGGGCAGGGACATCACGTCGTACCAGTCGCCGCCCACCGGGTGGCGGGCGGCGGAGGGGGTGTACTCGGCGTGCACCCGCAGTCCGGGGGTGACCGGCGTGGCGCGGGGCAGCAGGCTGCGCTGGAGGGACACGACGCGCTCGCGCTCCCGGCCGTACAGCCGGGCGTTGTCGATGAAGACGGCGGCGCGGGACGCGAGCTGCTCGGCGAGGGCCAGGTCGGTGGGGGAGAAGGGCGGGCTGCCGGGGCCGCGGACGAAGTCGGCGCTGCCGAGGAGCAGCCCGCGGGCGATCAGCGGCACCGCGAGATAGCTGTGCACGCCCAGGGCGCGCATCTTGGCCGCGCCGCTGGCGGTGGGGGAGACGCGGGCGAAGTCCTGCTCGCGCATCCGGCCCACGAGCACCGGCTTGCCCTGCCGCAGGCAGTACTCGTGGAGCAGCGTCTCGTGGCGCTTCTGGTCGCGGACGAAGGTCTCGCCGACCGGGGTCGCCTCCAGCGTCTCCATGGTGTCGACGGCGGAGAGCGCGACCGCCCGCATCGGCGGGACGCCGTGCCCGGTCCAGCGGGATCCCTCCTCGCCGTGCAGGACGCTCTCCATGATGTCGACGGCGGCGCCGTCGGCGAAGCCGGGCACGGTGAAGTCGGCGAGCTCCCGGGCGGTGTTCTCCAGGTCCAGCGTGGTCCCGATGCGGGTGCTCGCGGCGTTGAGCCAGGCGAGCCGTCCCTCGGTGCCGGGCCGGTCGAGCGGAATCCCGCTGTCGGCGCGGTCGCGCCGGGCGCGCAGCGCCGCCGACCGGTGCACCGCCGAGGTGCGCACGGCCGAGACCCTGCCGGTCAGGCGCCGTCCGCCGCTGCCGCCGCTCACTCTTCCGGCCTCCAGACGGGAACTCGACCAGGTGTGTTGCACAGTCTGCACCGGAAGACCGTCCGGCGCACCATCCGAACAGCAGCGGAATCGCAGCCGAACGGTAGCTGTGTCACATCCGCCGAACGGGTGAAACCTGTTCGGGTTCTGTTTCGTCCTCATTGCCGGGAGCGCGTCGGAAGGCGCGGGTTCGCATCGGGAACGTGAGGATCGGAGGGCGCATGCGCCGGATGGGCAAGTACACCGCGCACGTGGCCGTGTTGGCGTCGGCGGTCGGGATCAGCCTGGCCGCGTGGGGGGCGACGGCGCTGGTGGGCGGCGAGGACGAGGCCGCCACGGGGGCCGGGGGAGTGGCCCGGCCGGGGGTGCCGGCGCAGCGGGCCGAGGAGCCGGGCCGGCCCGTGAAGCCGACGGTGCGGGTGCCGGTGGGGATCGCGCACGCGGCCGAGGCGGGCGGACGGGCCGTCAACATCACCATCGACGACGGGCCGGACCCGCGCTGGACTCCGCAGGTGCTGGACCTCCTGAAGCAGCACGACGTCAAGGCGGTGTTCTGCATGATCGGGCCGCAGGCGAAGCAGCACCCGGACCTGGTGCGGCGCGTGGTGGCCGAGGGGCACCGGCTGTGCGACCACACCATCACCCACGACACGGCGATGGACCGCAAGCCCGTCGCGTACCAGAAGCAGCAGATCCTCGACGCGCGGAAGATGATCGAGGAGGCGGCGGGCGGGGTGGAGGTGCAGTACTACCGCGCGCCGGGCGGGGCGTTCACGCCGGACAGCCGGAAGATAGCCGCGGCCGCCGGAATGCGGCCGCTGGGGTGGAACGTGGACACCAAGGACTTCGAGCGGCCGGGTGCGGCCGCCATCGTGGCGACCGTCAAGGCGGAGCTGTCGAACGGGCCGACGATCCTCTTCCACGACGGCGGCGGCGACCGCTCGCAGACGGTGACGGCGCTGCGGCAGGTGCTGCCGTGGCTCAAGGAGCAGGGGCACACCTTCAGCTTCCCGGTCCGCACGGCTCCGGACGCCCCGTAGTACCGGATCGGAACGGAAGGAGGGAACCCCCTGTTCGGCCAAACTGAGCTTAGGCTAACCTAAGCGTCGTGCAAGCAGGTGAGAAGACCTCCACGGTCCCCCGCCCGCACGGTCACGAGCTGTCGGCCACCGCCGTCACCGTCGCCTACGACGGAGTCGACGTCGTCCACGACGCCTCCCTGACCCTGCGGCCCGGCCAGGTGACCGTCCTCGTGGGACCGAACGGCAGCGGCAAGTCGACGCTGCTGCGCACGGTCGCACGCCTCCAGCGTCCCCGTAGCGCCAGCCTCGTCCTCGACGGCGACACCGACGGGCTCGCCCTGAGCCCCCGTGAGTTCGCCCGCAAGGTGGCCCTCCTGACGCAGGGACGGCCCACCCCGGGCGGACTCACCGTCCGCGACCTCGTCGAGTTCGGCCGCTACCCCTACCGCGGCCGGTGGGGCAAGTCCGACCCGGACGGCCCCGCCGCCGTCGAGCGCGCCCTCGCCCTCACCGGCGTCGACGAACTCGCCGACCGGGGCGCCGAACACCTCTCCGGCGGACAGCTCCAGCGGGTCTGGCTCGCAGGCTGCCTCGCCCAGGAGACCGGCGTCCTCCTCCTCGACGAGCCCACCACCTACCTCGACCTGCGCTACCAGGTCGAACTCCTCGACCTCATGCGCGACCTGGCGGACCACCACGGCATCGCCGTCGGAGCGGTCCTCCACGACCTCGACCAGGCCGCCGCCGTCGCCGACCGGATCGTCCTCCTCCAGGCCGGACGCGTCGTCGCCGACGGCCTCCCCGAGGACGTCCTCGACGGACCCCGCCTCACCGAGACGTACGGCATCCGCATCGAGGTCGACACCGATCCCCTGACCGGCCGGCTGCGCACCCGCGCCCTCGGCCGGCACCACACGCGAACCCCCGCTCGATCCGAAAGGCTCACCCCCACCCCATGAGAAAGCACCTTCTCACCGCCGCGGCCCTCACCACGGCGGCCCTCGCCCTGACCGCGTGTGGCACCACCGAGCCCGCCGCCGACGCCAAGTCGGACACCAAGGCCCAGCCGATCACCCTCACCGACGACACCGGCACCGAGGTCAAGCTCGACGGCCCGGCCACCAAGGTCGTCGGCACCGAGTGGAACGTCGTCGAGCAGCTGATCTCGCTCGGCGTCGACCCGGTCGGCGTCTCCGACGTCAAGGGCTACAAGACCTGGAACACCGCCGTCCCGCTCAAGAACGAGCCCAAGGACGTCGGCACCCGCGGCGAGCCCAGCATGGACACCATCGCCGCCCTCAAGCCCGACCTCATCCTCGCCACCTCCGACCTGCCGCCGGCCGCCGTCAAGCAGCTCCGCGCCGTCGCCCCGGTCCTGGAGGTCAAGGCCGCCGACGCCGCCGACCCGATCGGCCAGATGACGAAGAACCTCGACCTCATCGCCAAGGCCACCGGCAAGACCGCCAAGGCCGACGAGCTCAAGAAGGACTTCGAGGCGAAGCTGGAGGCGGGCAAGAAGTCCCTCGCCGACGCCGGTCTCGCGGGCGCGAAGTACGCCTTCGCCGACGGCTACCTCGTCTCCAACCAGGTCTCCATCCGCCCCTTCACCAGCGGTTCGCTGATCGGCGGCGTCAACGAGAAGCTCGGCCTGAAGAACGCCTGGACCGTCAAGGGCGACCCGGCCTACGGCCTCGGCACCACCGACGTCGAGGGCCTCACCAAGCTCGGTGAGGGCGTCCACTTCGCGTACATCGGCAACGACGGCGACCCGAGCGCCACCCCGTTCTCCGGCGTCCTCGCCAAGGACAAGGTGTGGACCTCCCTCCCCTTCGTCAAGAAGGGTGACGTCCACCGCCTCCCCGACGGCATCTGGATGTTCGGCGGCACCGAGTCGATGAACCACTACGTCGACTCCCTGGTCACCGCGCTCACCAAGAAGTAGGACACGAGGAAACACAGCACCATGGCCGTCACCGCGACCACCCCCGCCGCCCGTCCCCAGGCCGCAGCCACCCGCACGGGCGCGGCAGCGGTGACGGCCGCACTGCTCCTCCTCGTCGTCTGCCTCGCGCTCGTCGACATCACCCAGGGCACCGCCTCCGTCGGCGCGGCCGAGATCGTCAAGGCGATCACCGGCCACGCCGACCCGGCCGACGCCTCCGTCGTCGTCGCCTCCCGGCTGCCCCGCATGTTCGCCGGACTCCTCGTCGGCATCGCGCTCGGCATGGCCGGCGCCACCCTCCAGGCCGTCAGCCGCAACGTCCTCGCCGCGCCCGACACCCTCGCCGTCAACTCCGGCGCCTACTTCGCGCTCGGCCTCGCCGCCGCCACCGGCGTCTCCCTGCCGTTCCTCGCCTCCTCCGGCATCGCCTTCCTCGGCGGACTCATCGCCGCCGGCGTCGTCCTCGGCCTCTCCGGCCTCGGCTCCGGCACCGTCCGGCTCGTCCTCGCCGGCAGCGCCCTCACCCTGGGCCTCACCGCCCTCACCGAGGGCCTGCTGCTGCTCTTCCCGCAGCAGACCGAGGGCGTCTACCACTGGAACCAGGGCAGCATCGCCCAGAACGGCTTCGACGGCGTCCTCCAGATGCTGCCGATCGCCGCCGCCGGCCTCGTCGGACTGCTCCTCCTCGCCCGCCGCGTCGACGCCCTCGCCCTCGGCGACGAGGCCGCCCGCGGGCTCGGCGTGCCGGTCCGCTCCACCCGCGTCACCGCCGTCGTGCTCGCCGCGCTGCTCGCCACCGCCGCCGTCACCCTCGCCGGGCCCGTCGGCTTCGTCGGCCTCTGCGCCCCGGCCCTCATGCGGCCGCTCGCCCGCCGCTTCCGCGGCTACGCCCGCAGCCGGGTCTTCATCCCCGCCGCCGGGCTCGCGGGTGCCGCCCTCGTCCTCGGTGCCGACGTCCTGCTGCGGACCCTCGTCCCCGCCGACACCGCCGTCGCCGTCCCGACCGGCGTCGTCACCAGCCTCGTCGGCGCCGTCTTCGTCATCGTCATGGCCGCCCGGCTCCGGGACCCCGGTGACGTCGTCGTCGACCGGATCCGCATCCGCAGCCGCACCGCCTTCCTCGCCACCACCGCCGTCCTCGTCGTCGCGCTGGTCGGCGTCACCATCGGCGGAGTCCTCCTCGGCGACGCCAAGCTCCTCCTCGGAGACGTGACCAACTGGGTGGCGGGACAGGCCGGCCAGACCGTCTCCTTCGTCCTCGACACCCGCGTGCCCCGGGTCCTCGCCGCGCTCCTCGCGGGCGCCGCCCTCGCCCTCGCCGGCACCCTCGTCCAGGCCGTCACCCGCAACCCGCTCGCCGAACCCGGCATCATGGGCGTCTCCGGCGGCGCGGCCCTCGGCGCCATCCTGCTCGTCACCACCGTGCCGATGGCCGGGTCCTGGAGCGTCGCGTTCGCCGCGTTCGCCGGTGCCGCGGGCGCCGCCCTCATCGTCTTCGGCTTCGCCGCCCGCGGCGGGTTCAAGCAGACCCGGCTCGTCCTCGTCGGCTTCGCCGTGCACACCGCCACCGCCGCAGTCGTCGCGCTGCTCATCATCCTCACCGACCCCTTCAACGCGACCAAGGCCCTCACCTGGCTCTCCGGCTCCACCTACGGCCGGACCATGCCCGACATCATGCCGCTCGCCGTCGCCGTCGTCGTGGGCCTCGCCCTCGCCCTCGTCCGCCGCACTGAACTCGACCTGGTCTCCCTCGACGAGGACACCCCGCGCCTCCTCGGGCTTCCGCTCGGACCCGGCCGGCTCGGCTTCCTCGTCCTGAGCGTGGTGCTCAGCGCCACCGCCGTCGCCGCCGCCGGAACCATCGGCTTCGTCGGCCTGGTCGCCCCGCACGCCGCCCGCGCCCTCGTCGGGCGCCGCCACCACCGGGTGCTCCCGGTCGCGGTGCTCCTCGGCGCCGTCCTCGTCTGCGTCGCCGACACCGTGGGCCGTACCGTCATCGCCCCCGCCCAGCTCGGCGCCGGCACGATGACGGCCATCATCGGCACCCCGTACTTCCTCTACCTCCTGGTCCGCAGCCGCCGCTGACCGGCCCGTAGGATCACCGGGACGTACGGGTGAGCGAGGAGCGCGCTGCTGTGACCGCCGTGGTGGAACCGACCCTGCCGGGCCTCCCGGCGCCCCCCGAGTTCCTGGAGCGGGACGAGGACGGACAGCGGCTCGGGGCGCTCCTTTGGCGGCCCGGGCCCGGCTGGCGGGCCGTCAGCAGCGCGGTCCTCGGCGGCGGGATCGGCGAGCGGGCCTGGGTGATGAACGTCCAGGTCGCGCACGGCTACACCCGCACCGACCCCGCGGCGCACCTCGCCGCGCTCGCCCGCCGGGCCGGACTCCACGGGCCCGGCGTCGGCCTGATGACCGCCGCCGAGGTCGGCGGCCACGGGACGGCCGCCGACGGCGGCGTCGACGCGGTGGCCACCGCCGGGATAGAGGTACGCGGCTGGGCCGCGGCGCCGGGCCCGGCCGTACCGCCGCCGCAGACTCCCGGCACCATCAACATCGTCGTCACCGTCCCCGCCCCGCTCACCGACGCCGCCCTCGTCAACGCCGTGGCCACCGCCACCGAAGCCAAGGTGCAGGCCCTGCTGGACGCCGGCCACGACTGCTCCGGCACCCCGACGGACGCGGTCTGCGTCCTCGCCCGCGCGCCTCGGCCCGGCGGCCCCTCCGAACCCTTCGCGGGGCCGCGCTCGCTCTGGGGCGCGCGCCTGGCGCGCGCGGTGCACGGGGCGGTCGGCGCCGCCCTCCGGTGACGGGGGCGGCGGGTCAGGGCAGGGGGGTGCCGCGCGCGGCGGTCCAGAGCGCGTACCACTCCTCGTGGCCGAGGCCCGGGGCCCGTACCACCGCGTCGCGGCAGGCGCGGATCCGCTCGGGGCGGGAGGTGCCGATCACCGGCACGATCCCCGCGGGGTGGCGCTGGAGCCACCACAGCAGCACGGTCTCCGGGGTGGTGCCGTGGGTCTCGGCGAGCCGGCCCACGAGCGCCGCGGCCGGTCCGGCCGCCGGGTCGGAGTACCGGCCGCCGGCGAGCGCGCCCCACGCCTGGAGCTCGATGCCGCGCTCGGAGCAGTACTCGACCGTCCCGGAGGGGAAGCCGACGGCGGCCCCGGCCGGGGTGTTGACCAGGACGCCCTCCTCGACCCAGGCGCGGCTGCTCAGGCTCATCTCCAGTTGGTCGACGGCGAGCGGCACGTCCAGGAAGGACTGGAGGCGGGCGATCTGGGCGGCGTTCATGTTGGAGACGCCGAAGCGCCCGACCAGGCCCTGCCGGTGCAGGGACGACAGCGCGGCGGCCAGCTCCCCCGGGTCGGCGAGCGGGTCGGGCCGGTGCAGCAGCAGGACGTCGAGCCGGTCGGTACGCAGCCGGGTCAGCGACTCCTCGACGCGGCGCAGGACGCTCGGGCCACGCAGGTCGTAGAAGCCGGGCCGGTCGCCCTCGGGGAGGCGGATGCCGCACTTGGACTGGAGGGTGATCCGTTCGCGCAGGCCCGGCGTCCAGGCCAGCACCTCGCCGAAGACGGCCTCGGACTTGCCGTGGCGGTAGATGTCGGCGTGGTCGAAGGCGGTGATGCCGATGGCGAGCGCCGCCTCGACGGCCGCCTCGGCGCGGTCGATGTCCTCGGGGCCGTACGGCAGGCTGTCCCAGCCGCCGCCCAGGCCCATGCAGCCGTAGACCAGACGTCGGCCCCGGGCGGGCTGCTGTGTCACGGGGGAGGCTCCTTCGTCGGTACGGCCGCCGGTCATGCGCGGGGGCCGGGGGTGAGGGCGGCGGCCGGCGGCTCGACGGTGGCGAGCACCGGGAGCTGGGCGGGGGCGGCCGGGCCGGGGCCGTGGTCGGGGCCGGCCTCGACGAGGCGGACGGGCCGGCCGGGGTCCTCGCTCGGCCGGGCGGACGGCGCACAGCCGGCGACGCCGCCGAGGTCGACGCCGCAGCCGAGGACGACGACGTCGAACGCGTCACGGCTCACGCGCTCGCCCCCCGCGCGTCCAGGGCGGCTACCTCGGCCAGCAGGGTGGCCCGGTCGATGGCGTCGCCGCCGGTCGCGGGGACGGTGCAGGCGAAGGCTCCGGCCACGGCGCCGTAGCGGGCGCACCGGTCGAGGGGCTCGCCCGCGAGTCGGCCGAAGAGGAAGCCGGCGGCGTAGGCGTCGCCCGCGCCGTTGGAGTCGACGACCGGGCCGCGCGGGGCGACGGCCGGGACGTGGACCGGGGTGCCGCCGTCGCGGGTGAGGAGGGAGGAGCCCTCGGCGCCCGCGGTGGCGACGACCGCCTCGGCCCGGCCCCGCTCCAGGATCCGCCGCATGGTGGCCTCGGGGTCCTCCAGAGCGGTGGTGGAGACGAAGACCAGGTCGGAGCCGTACGCGAACTCCTCGTGGTAGGGGTTCTTACCGTCCCAGTCGTGCAGGTCGGTGGAGACGGTGAGCCCGGCCTCGTGGAGCAGCGGCAGGGCGTGGGCGCACGGGTGGGTGAGGGACACGTGCGCGTGCCGGCTGACGGCGGCCAGCTTGCGGACGGTGTCCTCGGGGAGCCGGTCGGACGCGTGCGAGCGGCTGTCGTCGTAGAGGGAGAGCCGGCGCCCGTCCGGGCCGACGAGGTTGACGGCGCGCTTGGTGCCGCCGGGCAGGAGCACTTCGGTGAAGTCGATGCCGTGGTCGCGGTGGAAGGCGCGGACCAGGTCGCCGGAGGGGTCGTCGCCGATCATGTCGAGGTGGTGGGTGCGCAGGCCGAGGGAGCTGAGGCCGAGGGCCACGAAGTCGCCGGTCTGGCCCGCGCGGGTCTCGATGCCGGGCCGGATCATGTAGCTGTCGGCGTACGGGAGCGGGAGCTCGGGGACGTACACGATGGTGTCGACGCCCGACCCTCCCAGGACGAGGACGTCGTACGCGCTGCTCATGGCTGTTCCTCTCGGGCACGGAGTGCTGAGGAGTCAACCAGCCCGCCGATCACGTCGGCAAGCTCTTGCAGGATATTTCAGAAAGCAGAGCGTCTCAGAAAGCGGAGAAGCCCGCCCCCGAGTGGGGAGCGGGCTTCGCTGTCCGCCGCGTACCGGCGGACGTGGATCAGGCGAGGACGACCGGCAGGTCGAAGAGGTCGTTCTGGGTCACCACCGGCTTGTTGCGCAGCTCCTCGCGCGGGACCGCGAGCCGCAGCTCCGGGAAGCGCGCGTACAGCGCCGGCAGCGCCACCGACGCCTCCAGGCGGGAGAGCGCCGCGCCCGGGCAGACGTGCGGGCCGTGGCCGAAGGAGATGTGACGGATCGTCTCGCGGGTGATGTCGAAGTCGCCCGCCGTCGGACCGTGCTGCGTCTCGTCCCGGCCGATCGCGCCGTGCGACACGATCAGCGCCTCGCCCTTCGGCAGGACGCGGTCGCCGACCTGGATGTCCTCGCTCGCGAACCGGATCAGCACGTGCGAGGTGGGCGTCGACCAGCGCAGGGTCTCCTCGATCACGTTCTCCCACGGCACCTCGCCCTTGAGGACCAGCGCGCGCTGCTCCGGGTGGGTCTCCAGGGCGACCACGGCGTTCACGATGAGGCTGATGGTCGTCTCGTGACCGGCGGCCACCATCAGCTGGAGGGTGTTGGTGATCTCCTCGGTGGAGAGCCGGTCGCCGTCCTCCGACGCCTCGATCAGCGCGCTCGTCAGGTCGTCGCCGGGCGATTCCTTCTTGCCCGCCACGATCCCGGCGAAGAGCGTGCCGAGGTCCGCCATCATCTGCGGCACCTCCTCCGGCGGCGTCTGCGTCGAGAAGAACTTGTCGAACAGCGCCTTCATCCGCGGGTGGTCCGCCGCGTCCACACCCATCAGCTCGCTGACGACGCGCATCGGCAGCGGGTACGCGAACTCGGCCTTCAGGTCCACCGTCCCGCCCGCCGGGCGCTCCGCGAGACCGTCGAGCAGACCCGTCGTCAGGGCCTCGATCCCGGCCCGCAGCCGCTCCACCCGGCGCGCGGTGAGCGCCTGGGCGACCAGCGTGCGCAGCCGGCGGTGCTCCTCGCCGTCCACCGTCAGCATCGACTTGCCGGGGTTGGCCAGGCCGATCAGCGGCCAGTCCAGGGGTATCTCGCCGCGCTGCCAGGCACCCCACTGGTCGATGTCCTTGACGAGCCGGCTGTCGGTGAGGAGGGCGCGGGCCTCGGCGTGCCGGGTGACGGCGAAGCAGGGCACGCCGCCGGGCAGCACGACCCGGGCCAGCGGGCCCGCCTCGCGGAGCCGGGCGCTCTCGCCGTCGAGGTCCGAGACGAAGGGGTCGAGGACGACGGGCTCGGCGCCCGCGGTGTGGTCGATCGGGCAGCTCATGCGGTCCCTCCAAGTGCGGGGGTCGGGGTGTAGGTCACGGGCAGGGCGCTGAGGCCGCGCAGCCAGGGGGAGGGGCGGCGGGCGAGCGCGGACTCGGCGACGGCGAGGTCGACGTCCGGCAGCCGGTCGAGGAGGACCTCGATGCCGGTCCTGGCGATGGTCTCGGCGACCTCCTGCGCGGGGAACGGGCAGCGGTGCTCGCCGTGGCCGAAGGAGAGGTGGGCGTTGTTGCCGCCGGTGAGGGCGGCGGCGTCGGCCCGGACGTGCGGGTCGGCGTTGGCGGCGGCGAGACCCAGCAGGACCAGGTCGCCGCGCTCGATGTGCCGCCCGCCGAGGTGGGTGTCGCGCGAGGCCCAGCGCCCGGCGACGTTCTGCGTCGGGGTGTCCTCCCACAGGACCTCGTTCATCGCCTCGCCGACGCTGTGCCGGCCGCCGGAGAGCGAGGCGGCGAAGCGGTCGTCGGTCAGCATCAGGCGCAGCGAGTTGCCGATCCAGTCGGCGGTGGGCTGGTGGCCCGCGGCCATCATCACCATGAGGTCCTGGGCGACCTCCTCGACGGTGAACCCGGCGGTGTTGCCGAGCATCCGCGACGCGACGTCGTCACCGGGGGTCTCCGACTTGGCGGTGAGCAGGGCCACCATGGACATGGCCAGGTGCTGCTGGCCCTCCAGCGCGCCCGGACCGCCGTTGATCATGTCGTTCATGGCGGTGACCAGCGCCGGGCCCTGCTCGTCGGCGAAGCCGTAGATGCTGGCGAGGACGCGGACCGGCAGCAGCATCGCGTACTCGGCGATGATGTCGCAGCTGCCCTTGCCGCACAGCGTGTCGATGAGCTCGTCGGCGAACCGCTCGGCGCGCCGCCGCAGTTCGAAGGGGTCGACGGACTCCAGCGCCGAGGAGATCACCTCGGCCCGCTCGCGGTGGCGCTCGCCGACCGTGTACAGGATCGACGGCTGCTTGCGGCCGATCATGGGCAGCAGAGGCCAGTCGGCGGGGATGGCGTCCCACTGGTTCCACAGCTCGGAGTCGCGGGAGAAGAGCACCGGGTCGCTGGTGACCTGGTGCAGTTCGCGGTAGCCGAGGACGAGCCAGGCGGGCACGTCGCCGTCGAGGACGACCGGGGCGACGGCCCCGTGGTCCCGCCGGATCCGCCGGTACAGCTCGACGGGGTCGGTGTGGAAGCGCGGGCCGCTCAGCGGGACGGGCGCGGGCTCGGCAGGGTTCACGGGGTGGGCTCCGGGACGGGCCGCCGGCCGTGTTCGGGGCCGGCGGCGACGACGTTCTTCAGGTGCTCGACGAGCGAGATGAGGACCTGCTTGCTGGACTCCCGGGAGCGGGCGTCGCAGAAGACCAGCGGGACCTCGTCGGCGAGGTCGAGGGCCTCGCGGATCTCGTCGGGGGTGTGCGCGGTGCCGCCGAAGTCGTTGCAGGCGACGACGAACGGGGTGCCGTGGTGCTCCAGGCGGTCGACGGCGTACCAGGAGTCCGAGATCCGCCGGGTGTCGACGAGGACGACCGCGCCGAGCGTCCCGGAGAAGAGCCGGTCCCACAGGAACCAGAACCGCTCCTGGCCGGGCGCGCCGAACAGGTACAGCACGTTGCGCGCGTCGAGCGAGATCCGGCCGAAGTCGAAGGCGACGGTGGTGGCCGTCTTGGCGGCGACGCCGACGGTGTCGTCGATGCCCTCGCCCGCCTGCGACATGGTCTCCTCGGTGTTCAGCGGACGGATCTCGCTGACCGAGCGGACCAGGGTGGTCTTGCCGACGCCGAAGCCTCCGACGACGACGATCTTCAGTCCGTTGTCGGCGGTGCTGCTCAGGGTCTGGCGCTGCTCAGAGATTGCGGAGTCCAACGAGCACCTGCTCCAGGATGTCGTGATCGGGAAGGCGGTACGAGGTGGGGCGCGGGTGCCGCGCGCTGATCCGGCCGGTGTCGTGCAGGTCGGCCAGGAGGATGCGGGTGATCGACACAGGCAGTCCGAGCCCGGCGGCGACCTCCACCACGGCGGTCGGGAAGCGGCACATGCGCAGGATGGCGGCGTGCTCGGACTGCATGCCGGGCACCGGATCGCTCTCCGCCACGACGAGCGTGACCACGTCGAAGGCGGTGGACCCGCTGCTGCTGCGGCCTCCCGTCAGGGTGTAGAGACGGTCGGGGGAGTCGTCGCGACCCGGCCTGACGCGGCTCATCCCCGCGGCCTCGCGACGAGGTGCTCGCCCAGCTGCTCGACCAGTTCGGTCATGTTGTGCCCGACGAGCCCGGCGTCGGCGTCCTCGTCCGCGACGAGCGCGAGGTGGGCGCCCTCCCCGGCCTCGACGATGAAGAGGATGCCGCCGTAGAACTCGGCCATCGCGGAGCGGACCCCGCCGGTGCCGTCGCCGAACTCCACGGACGCCCCGTGCGACAGGCTCTGGATGCCCGCGGCGATGGCGGAGAGCTGGTCGGCCTGGTCGACGGAGAGCCCGGAGGTGCGGCAGAGCTTCAGGCCGTCCCGGGAGAGCACCAGGGCGTGCCGGGTGCCCGGGGTCCGTTCCAGCAGGCCCTCCAGGAGCCAGCTGAGCTTGTCGTCGGTGGTCGTGCCGGTCATCGCGGGTTGCCTTCCGAATGGGGGTGGTCCGAGGGCGGCGTGGTCGGTTCCGCCGCGGGGGGAGCGGATGCGTCGGGGGCGGCGGGGGTCGCGCCGGGCCTGCCCTCGGTGCCGCGCGTGCCGCTCTGGAAGCCGCCGAAGCGGGCGCGGGCCGCCTCGCCGGTGCGGGGGGCGGCCGGGCGGGCCGGATCGGCCGGGGCCTTCTCCTGGTGCGCGGCGAGGGTCCGGCCGCGGCGGCGGCGCGGCAGCAGGATCCCGGACCCGTCGCCCTCGGCCGGGGCCTCGCCCGCCGTCTCGCCCGCCGTCTCGTGCGCCGCCTCCGGCTCGGCCGTGGCCGTGGCCGCGGGGGTGGCGGCCGGGGCGGGCGCGGAGCGCGGGGCGGGGATCTGCGCGGTGGCGGCGGGCTGGACGGCCGTCTCGGCGCCGCGGGTGATGATCTCCTGGGGCACCATCAGGACGACGCCGGTGCCGCCGCGCGCGGAGGGCCGGAAGGAGACCGACAGGTTGTGCTTGCGGGCCAGCCGGCCGACGACGTGGAGGCCGAGGCGGGTGCCGGAGAGGCCGGCCAGGTCCTGGGCCGACGCGTCGACGGCGGACTCGGCGCGCCGCAGCTGGACGTCGCTCATGGTCAGGCCGCTGTCCTCGACGGTGATGACGACACCCGCCGGGACCTCCTCCACGTAGACGTGGACCTCCGCGCTGGGCGGGGAGAAGTTGGCGGCGTTGTCGAGGAGCTCGGCGAGCGCGTGCATGACACCCTCGGCGGCGTGCCCGGCGACGGCCGCCTCGCACTTGGAGTGCAGCCGGACGCGCTGGTAGCCGGCGATACGGCCCATGGCGCCGCGCAGGATCGACTCCATGACGATGGGCCGGGCCCAGCGGCGGCCGGAGCGGGCCCCGGTGAGGACGGCGACGGAGTCCGCGAGCCGGCCGGCCTGCGCAGTGCGGTGGTCGAGGTGGAGCAGGTCGGCGAGGACGTCCTCGTCGGCGTGCCGGTGCTCCATCTCGCGCAGGTCCGCCATCATGCTCGTGGCCAGCGCCTGCATGCGTCCGGCCGCGTTCGCGGCGGCGGCGAGGGCGGCGGAGCGGGCGGACTCTGCGCGCCGCAGCCGCTGCTCCAGGCCCGCGACCGCGGCCGCGTGGCCGGCGGCGAGCCGCTCGGCCTCGGCCCGCTGCGAGCGGACCAGTTCGTCGGTGCGGGCCGCGTGGGCGGCCGTCTCGGCCGCCGACTGGGCCTCGTGACGCTCCCTCAGGGCCGCGACCTCGCGCTCGGCGGCCGCCTGGCGCTGGGAGGCGTACGTGTCCTGGGAGGCGACCTGGGCGGTCAGCCGTTCGGCGTGCTTGGTCAGGCCGCGGGCCGTGCGCGCGTACCAAGTGACGGCGAAGGCGGCGGCCGCGAGGAGCAGCACGCCGCAGACCGCGAACCAGGCCAGCGAGGGGCGGACTTCGGCCGGTGCGGCGCTCGTCGCGGCGGCGGTGAGCGCACCGCCCGCGGCGAGGGTCAGCACGGAGGCGATCAGGGCAGGGCGGAACGGGGTGGGCGACGCCGACATCAACCGGACTCTCGAGAGGCAGGCACAGGGGAGGTTCGGAACGACCGCACTATAGAGCCGTACTTGATCGGTTCGGAACTCACCCTGACCGTATCGGTATCCGGACTGACACAAAACCTTCCAAATGGTGGCGCTGATTCCGCCGGGGCGGGGCGCGGGGCGGCGTCAGGGGCGGGAAGGGGCGGGCCGTCGTGCCCATCCCCCGTGCGGGGCGGGCAGAATGACGGATCGTAGGGTGCGGACCCGGCTCGGCCGGGTCAGGGACGGGCCTTACGCGTTCCACTCCCGCGTCCCGACTCGACCCGACCGGAAGGCACTGCGGTGAAGCTGTCCGAAACAGGCCGTGGCGTCCTCGTCAGCGGCGCCTCCCGAGGGCTCGGCCGGGCCCTCGCCCAGGCGTTCGCGGCCAACGGCGACCGGGTGGCCGTCCACTACGGCACCCGCGCCGACGAGGCCCGCGCCACCCTCGCCTCCCTCGAAGGGACCGGGCACGTCCTGGTCGGCGGCGACCTCGCGGACCCCGCCGGAGCGGCGGAGGTCGTCGGCGCGGCGGTCGAGGGGCTGGGCGAGGGCGGCATCGACGTCCTGGTCAACAACGCCGCCGTGGCCGCCCCGCACCCGCTGGCGGAGACCCCGTACGAGGAGTGGGCGGCGATCTGGCAGCGGCACGTCGCCGTGAACCTGCTCGCCACCGCGAACCTGAGCCACCTCGTGGCCCGGAGGCTGATCGACCGGGGCTCGGGCGGACGGGTCGTCAACATCGGCTCCCGGGGCGCCTTCCGGGGCGAGCCGGACCACCCCGCCTACGGCGCGACCAAGGCCGCCGTCCACGCGCTCGGCCAGTCCCTCGCCGTCTCCCTCGCCCCGCACGGCATCGCCGTCGCCTCGGTCGCCCCCGGCTTCTTCACCACGGAACGGGTCGCGCCCCGCCTGGAGGGCCCCGAGGGCGAGGCGATCCGCGCGCAGAGCCCCTTCGGCCGGGTCGCGGACGCGGACGAGATCGCCGCGGCCGTCCTCTGGCTCGCCTCGCCCGCCGCCGAATGGGCCTCCGGGACGGTCCTGGACCTCAACGGGGCCTCGTACCTCAGGACCTGAGGATCTGTGGCCCTGAGGGCCTGACACCGACACGTGCCCCGGCGTGCGCGCGCCGGGTGAACGGTTCGAACGCGTGCCTCCCGCGCGCTTGCCCGAAAGGATGAACGGCGGGCGTCGGCGGCGTTTCGCACCGAGGGCCGCCGTCACCCTGCTGGCGTGCGTAAGGAGCGCGAGTTCACGTTCCCCTCCCCGCGGGCGCCCCGGCGGGCCCGGCCGGGACCGGGCGGCCGGGCGCCGCGACGACCGGCGGCGCGGTCGGGTGTGCGACAGGGTGTGCGGCCGCGCGCGCGGCCGGGTGTGCGGGACCGGGCGCGGTACTGGGTCGACCGGACGGTGGTGCGCGGGGCGGCGGCCCTCACCGCCTGGCTCGCCCTGGCCTGCCTGACGCTGGTGGCGCCCGCGAGCGCGCTGCTCGTGTGGACCGACAGCAAGGCGCCCGACACCCTCCAGGGCAAGGCCGCCACGGTCTGGCGGACGGTCGGCCAGACCCTCCGCCTCGGCGGCGAGGTCGGTCCGCCGCTGCGGATCGCCCTGTCGGTCTTCCTGGCGCTGGTGTCGCTGCTGTACGTCTCCACCCTGGTCGGCATCGTCACCACCGCGATCACCGACCGGCTCGCCGAACTGGAGCGCGGGCAGACCACGGTGGTCGAGCGCGGCCACACGGTGGTGCTCGGCTGGTCCGACCAGACGCCGACGGTCGTCGCGGAACTCCTCGCCGCCCACGCCCAGCACGGGCGCGGCGCCGTGGTCGTCCTCGCGGACCGCGACAAGACGGAGATGGAGCGGGAGCTGCGGGACGCGCTGCCGCCCCGCGCGCGCGTGCGGCTGCTGTGCCGCCGGGGCCGCCCCGCCGACCCGGCCGCGCTGGCCCGGGTCACCCCCGCCGCAGCAGAGGCGGTCGTCGTGCTGCCGCCGGACGGCCCCGGCGCCGACGCGCGGGCGATCAGGACGCTCCTCGCGCTCCGGGCGGCGGTGGGGGAGGGCTGTCCGGTACGGATCGTGGCGGCGGTCCGGGACGGCGCCCACCTGCCGGCCGCCCGCCTGGCCGCCGGTCCCGGCGCGGTGGTCCTGGACGTCGACGACCTGGCGGCCCGGCTGCTCGTCCAGTGCGTCCTGGAACCCGGGCTCGCGCTCGTCCTGGAGGACCTCCTGGACTTCGCGGGCGCCGAACTCCACACCCTCCACCGGGCCGCTCTCGCTGGCCGCCGCTACGCCGAACTCGCCGCCGCCTGCCCGGACTCCTGCGCGATCGGGTTCGTACGCGCCGACGGCACCCCGCACCTCGCCCCGCCCCCGGACACCGTGGCGGCCCCGGGCGACGACCTCGTCGTCCTGGCCGAGGACCACCGCGCGACCCTCCTCCCCGCCACACCGGACTCCGGGCGGCAGCCCTTTCCCAGCCGGCCCCCGTCGGCCCCCGCTCCCCGCCGGGCCCTGATCCTCGGCTGGAACCCCCGGGGCGAACGCGTGCTGGAGGGCCTGGCACGGGGCGGGGTGACGGCGGTGCAGGGCGACGGAGGGGGAGGGGGAGAGGCAGGGGGAGGCGCCGGGGCGGCGGAACCGGGGGCGTACGACCACGTGGTGGTCCTCGCGGGCCCGGACGGGGACGGGCAGCCCGACCCCGACGGCCGGGTGCTGGTCGACCTGCTCCATCTCCGGGCGTGGGAGGGGCGGTCGGGTCGGACCGTGCCGACGGTGGCCGAGCTCACCGACGCCCGCAACCGCCCGCTCGCCCCCGCCGGCGCCCGCACCGACCTCCTCGTCACCGGTCGCCTCGTGGCCCTCCTCATGGCCCAGGTGTCCCGGAACGGACACCTCGCCGCCGCCTTCGACGAGCTCTTCGCCCCCACCGGCAACGGCGTCCGTCTCCGCCCCGCCACCGACTTCCTCCCGCCCGGCACCGAGGCCCCCTTCGCGACGCTCGTCGCGGCCGCCGCCCGCCACGGCGCCGCCGCCATCGGCTACCGCCCCCGCGACTCCGCCCGCCCCCGCCTCAACCCGCCGAAGACGGAGCCCCGTCGGTGGTCGGCCGGTGACGTCCTGATCGTCATCGGCCCGCCCTGATCCTCCCCTCGACGCATGCCACCCGCCTGGCCCCGCCCGTAGTTGGAAATGAAAACGATTTCCGATAACGTCGCGGCGCACGGAACCGACGGCAGTCTGAGAGGAATCCCGGTGGGACATCTGCTGGTGATCGAGAGCTGGGTGGGGTCGATGAGCAGGCTCCTGCCCGCCGCCATCCACCAGGACGGGCACGAATTCACCTTCGTCACCCGCGACCTGCACCACTACCTGCGCGCCGCCCCCGCCGGCGAGGGCCCGCACCCGCTGCTCACCGCCCGCACCATCGTCACGGCCGACACCAACGACCTGTCCGCCTTCCTCCCGCGCCTGGAGGCCCTGCACGCCGTCCTCCGCTTCGACGGTGTGGTGTCCTCCTGCGACTACTACCTCCCGGCCGTCGCCCGGACCGCCCGCCGCCTCGGCCTCCCCGGCCCCGAGCCCGAGGCCGTCGAGGCCGCCTGCCGCAAGGACCTGACGCGCCGTACGCTCGCCGCCGCCGGAGTCCCCGGACCCCGGTACGCGCTCTGCGACGGCGCCGCCGAGGCCACGGCCGCCGCGCGGGAGATCGGCTACCCGCTCGTCGTGAAGCCCGTCGACCTGTGCGCGGGCATGCTGGTCCGCGAGGTGCGCGACGCGCGCGAACTGGAGCGCGCCTGCCAGGATCTCGCCGCGTTCCCCGTCAACGCCCGCGGCCAGGAACGCGACCCGGCCGTCCTCCTCGAAGAACGCCTCCACGGCCCCGAGGTCAGCGTCGAGACCGTCACCGCTGCCGGAACCACCCACGTCGTCGGCGTCACCGACAAGAGCATCGGGGGAGCCCCCGCCTTCATCGAGACCGGCCACATGTTCCCCGCCGGGATCGAGGAGACCGCCGCCGCGGAGGCCGCCGCCACCGCGCGTCGCGCCGTCGAGGCGCTCGGCCTCGACCACGTCGTCTGCCACACCGAGCTCAAACTGACCCCCGAGGGCCCCCGGGTCATCGAGGTCAACCCCCGCCCGGCCGGCAACCGCATCACCGAACTCGTCCGCCACGTCACCGGCGTCGACCTCGCCGCCGCCTGCGTCGACGTCGCCCTCGGCCGCACCCCGGACCTCGCGCCCCGCCCGACCGGCGTGCGCAGCGCCGCCATCTCCTTCCTGCTGCCCGACCTCCCGCCGACCGACACCGGCGGCGTCCTCGCGGGCATCGACGGAGCCGAGGCGGTACGCGACCGGCCCGAGGTCCTCGAACTCACCCTCGCCGCGCCCGGCCGGGCCGTCCACCCCGCCACCAGCAACAACGCCTACCTCGGCCACATCATGACCGCCGACCCCCACGGCCTCGGCGCCCGCGCCACCGCCGAGCGCCTGCTCGCCGCCCTGCGCCCCCGCTACACCACGGCGACGGTGCCCGCGTGACCCACCCCGCCCCGCACCCGAACCTCCCTGCGCACGCGCACCCGCACCCGTACGCGTACGAGCGCGGGAACGCGACGCGTACCGTCCCGCCCGCCCGGACCCACGGCGACCCGTCCGTCCGGACCCTCGCCGACCTCTTCCATCTCGTCCGCGCCGGGGCGTACGGCCCCGATCCCGCCCGCACCCGGATCGCGCTCGCCTTCACCACCGCGCAGGCCGTCCGGCACGAAGGCCGCGCGCACGGCTACCGCAACGAGGTGCTCAGCCTGCGGCTCGACGCCGCCGTCGGGTCCTGCGCGGTCGAACCGGGGACGCTGCCGCCGGGCGCCCTGGACGACTGCGTCGGCGCGACGGTCGCCGAACTCCTCGGGCACCCCCAGACGCCTGTACGGATCGCCGCCCTCGACGCCTACCTCGCCCATGTCCGCCCGCACACGCCCGCGTACGGAGCCCGCCCCCACCCACTCCCGGCGGGCGACAGCCTCACCCGCTCCCGGGCCCGCGCCCGTGCCGTCGTCGACCTGCTGCCCGACCCGGCACCCGGCCGCCCTGTCCTGGTCGTCGGCGTCGTCAACTCGCTCCTGGAACGGCTCCGCGCCCGTGGCCTCGCCTCTCTGCCCTGCGACCTCAAGGGCGGCACCACCGAGTGGGGCGAACCCGTCCGCACCGACGCGGCCGCCCTGCTCGACCACTGCGGCGCGATCCTGGCCTCCGGGATGACCCTCGGCAACGGCACCTTCCAGGGCCTCCTCGACCACGCCGCCCGCACCGGCAAGCCCCTGGTGATGTTCGCCCAGACCGGCAGCGCCGTCCTGCCCCGCTTCCTCGGCGCGGGCGTGACCGCCGTGTCGGCGGAGCCGTACCCCTTCTTCTGGCTCGACGGCGGTCCCGGGACGGTCCACCTCTACGGAGACCGCGCATGACACTCGCCCCGCCCCTTCCCCCGACCCGATCCGACGTGCAGAGCACCGAACCCGCCGCCGAACCGGGCCTGTTGGCCCTCCTTGGTCGGACCCCCGTCGCCCGGATCCACACTCCACTGCCCCACCAGCACCCCGGCTTCTGGGCCAAGCTCGAATGCCTCGGCGCCGGCGGGATGAAGGCCCGCTCCGCCGTCTCCCTGCTCACCGGCGCCCGGCGGCGCGGCGAACTGCGCCCCGGGGCAACGGTGGTGGAGTCCACCTCCGGCACCTTCGGCATCGGGCTCGCCTTCGCCGGACAGGCCCTCGGCCATCCCGTGGTCCTCGTCGGCGACACCGAACTCGAACCGTCCATAAGGCAGTTGCTCCGCAGTTACGGCGCCCGTCTCGAACTCGTCGACCGGCCCGCACCGCGCGGCGGCTGGCAGGCGGCCCGCCTCGCACGGCTGCGGGAGGTCCTGGAGTGCACCGAGCACGCCTACTGGCCTGATCAGTACAACAACCCCGACAATCCCGCCGGTTACCGCTCCATGGCCGCCGAGCTCGTCGCCCAGCTCGACCACGTCGACGTCCTGGTGTGCAGCGTCGGCACCGGCGGCCACAGCGCCGGACTGATCGGCCCGCTGCGCCGCCGCTGGCCCCGGCTCAGGGTCGTCGGCGTCGACTCCGTCGGCTCCGCGCTCTTCGGCCAGCCCGCCCGGCCCCGGCTGATGCGCGGCCTCGGCAGCAGCATCCACCCCCGCAACGTCCGGCCCGAACTCTTCGACGAGGTGCACTGGGTGGGCCCCGCCGAGGCCGTCGACGCCTGCCGCCGGCTCGCCCGCGGCAGCTTCGTCTCCGGCGGCTGGAGCACCGGGGCCGCCGCCCTGGTCGCCGCGTGGGCCGCCCGGGCCGAACCCGGCGCCGTCGTCGCCACCGTCTTCCCCGACGGCCCCCACCGCTACCTCGGCACCGTCTACGACGACGACTTCTGCCACGCCCACGGACTCACCGGCACCACCCCCGCCTCCCAGCCGCAGGAGATCCCGCACCCGCGCGCCGCCGAAGCCGTCGGCTGGACCCGCTGCCGTAACCCCACCCCAACTGCCGCCCCTGCCGCAGCACTTGTACCCACGCCCCGCCCGAAGGCCGCCGGAGGAGCCGTATGAGACTCACCTGGACCACCACGACCCTCCACCTCGCCGAGCCGCTCCGTATCTCCCGCTCCGTGACGGCCCGGCGCGGCGCCGTGCACGTCCGCCTCGCGCACGACGGGCTCGACGGCTGGGGCGAGGCCGTCAGCAGCCGCTACCTCGGGCTTCCCACCCGGGAGATCCTGCGGCACCTGGCCGCCGTGCGCCCGGCCGTCGAGCGGCTGCCGGACCCGGAGACCGCCTGGGCCGAACTCGCCCCCGCCGGGCCCGTCGGCGCCGCACTGCCCGCCGGGGTCCTCGCCGCCGTCGAGTCCGCCGTCCTCGACCTCACGGCCCGGCGCGCGGACGCCCCCGCCCACCGCCTCCTCGGCAGCCCCCGGCCGCCCTCCGCGCGCACCGCCCGCACCCTCGGCATCGTCCCACCCGCCCGCGCCGCCGCCGAGGCCGCGCGGCTGGCCGCCGCAGGGTTCACCGTCCTGAAGATCAAGGCGGGCGCCCCCGACCCGGCGGACGACCTCGACCGGGTCGCGGCCGTCCGGGAGGCCGCGCCCGCCGCCGAGCTGTTGCTCGACCCCAACGGCGCCTGGACCGAGGCGCGGGCGCTCGCCCTGCTGCCCCGCTTCGCCGCCCTCGGGGTCGCCTCCGTGGAGCAGCCCGTCCCGCCCGGCCGGCCCGAGATCCTGGCGCGGGTCGCCGCCGCCTCCCCGGTACCGGTCGTCGCCGACGAGGACGCCGTCACCCACGCGGACGCCCTCGCCCTCGCCGGACGCGTCCACGGAATCAACGTCAAGCTCGCCAAGTGCGGCGGAGTCCGCGCCGCGCTCCGCATCCTCGCCGCTCTGCGCGGCAGCGGCACCGACCTCATGCTCGGCTGTCTGACGGCGAGTTCGCTCGGGATCGCGCCCGCCGTCCACCTCGCCGACCGGGCCCGCTGGGTCGACCTCGACGGCCACCTCCTCCTCGCCGACGACCCCTGGACCGGCATCGGCGGCACCGACGGCACGGTGAGGACCACCACCCGCCCCGGACTCGGCGTCCACCCCCGAACGGCCAGGACGGCCCGGACGGCCCGGATGTCCCGGACGGCCTCCGGAAGGTCAACGCCCTGATCAGGGCGTTTCCTTGGGTGATACGAGCGCGGGCCGTCTGCCTTCTCGTGTCATCCGCCAGTACGAAGCCCGGCCGGGGGCGACGCAGACTCGGTGCCTGACGGAAGTACCACCCGGAGAACACGAGGGGGCGGCACGATGACGGTGCAGCAGTACGACGGGATCGGCGAGGCGTTCGAGGGGTTCAAGGCCCTGCCTCTGACCCGTTACGGAGAGGTGCCCAGCGTCCTGGAGCTGGTCGGGGACGTCACCGGGAAGTCGGTGCTCGACCTCGCCTGCGGCACGGGCTTCTACAGCAGGGAGCTGAAGCGGCGGGGCGCCACGGACGTCCTCGGTGTCGACATCTCCTCCGAGATGATCGCCGCCGCGCAGTCCATCGAGGGCCGCGACCCGCTGGGCCTGCGCTACGAGGTCGGCGACGTCGCCGAACTGCGGGAGTTCGACGAGCCGTTCGACCTCGCGCTCGGCGTGCAGTGTCTCAACTACGCGGGATCCATCGCGGAGCTGGAGCGCATGTGCGCCCGCGTCCACCGCAGCCTGGTGCCCGGCGGCTGGTTCCACGTCTTCGCGCAGAAGCCCGACTACGCCTTCGACTGCGCGTCCCTGGAGTCGTACGGCTTCCGCTGCGAGCCGACGGGTGAGGAGATCGAGACGGGCCCGCGGGTCCGGATCACCGCCCTCCTCGACCCGCAGCCCATCAGCATCGTGGGCTCCGCCCCGCGCCGCGAGGTCTACGAGGACGCCCTGGCCGCGGCCGGCTTCCGGGACGTGGAGTGGGTGCCGCTCCGGATCTCCGAGGCGGGCTACAAGGCGTACGGCGAGGAGTTCTGGGCCGACCTCCTCGCCCACCCGCCCCTCGAACTCCTCCGCTGCCGCGCCTGAGCACCCCCCGAACCCCCTGAGAGGCCCGGAGCGGCCCGCCGCCGCCCCGCGCCCCTCAGGGCCCGGCCCCGACCAGCCCGCGCCCCCGCATACCTGCGGTGGCGTGTGAGCGTCCGATGTTCGGTATGTCCGGTGTGTCTCCGGCCGGGGAGCGCCCGTGATCGGCTAGGGAGGGGGCATGGGTACTTCGGAGGACGGGCGCCGGTCGATGGGCCGCCGCGCCTTCACGGCGGCGCTGACGGGCTCGGCGATGACGGCGATGAGGGGGATGACCGTCATGACGGGGATGGCGGCGATGACGGGGATGCTGGGCGGCTGTTCCTCGGGGGCGTCCGGTACCGGCGGCGCGGCCACCCCGGGACCCGGCGTCGACGCGGCGGAGGCGGTCGCGCGCGCGTACACCTTCCTCGACCGCCGGGTCGACGAGGCCGCCGGCGGGGCCCGACAGGGCCTGCCGCGCAGCTACACCGGCGGCTGGATGGAGACGCACCACTCCACCGTCGCCTTCACCTACGACGTCGCGCTCACCGTCATCGCCTACTGCGCCCGCGCGACGGACGGCGACCTCGACCGGGCCACCGCCCTCGCCCGTACCCTCCTCGCCCTCCAGGACGGCGACGCCGAGGGCGACGGCCGGATCCGCCAGTCGTACACCTCTGGCAAGGTCACCGCGCCGGACGGACTGCCCGCCGTCGCCGCCGACGACTCCTACACCGGCGCCCAGGCGTGGACCGGACTCGCCCTCCTCCACGTCCACCGCCACGCCGGCGGCGACGCGTTCCGCTCCGGCGCGCTGCGGCTCGCCCGGTGGATCCAGGACCACACCGCGGACGACCGGGGCATCCCCGGCTACACCGGCGGCCTCACCGCCTCCGGCACCGCCCTCACCTGGAAGGCCACCGAGCACAACATCGACGTCGCCGCGCTCTTCCGCGGCCTCGCCGACGCCACCGGGGACAGCGCCTGGTCGGACCGGGCGGGCGTCGCCACCGCCTTCCTCGGCGCCCTGTGGGACGGCGACGGCGGCGCCTTCTGGACCGGCACCGGCACCGACGGCTCCACCGTCAACCGCACACCCGTCCCCGAGGACCCCCAGAGCTGGTCCTACCTGGCGACCGGCGACGCCCGGCACGCCGCCTCCCTGGACTGGGCGCTCACCCACCTCGCGGCCGAGGACGGCGGGTTCAGCGGGGTGTCGGTCAGCGACGCCGACACCTCCAAGGTCTGGTTCGAGGGCACCGCCCACATGGCGGCCGCCCTGCGCCGCCGCGACGGCGACGGGGACCGCGACCGGTCCGACCGCCTCCTCGCCACCCTCCGCTCGGCCCAGGCCCACGCCCCGAACGCCGACGGATACGGCATCGTCGCCGCCTCCTCGGACGGGCTGCGCACCGGCGAGGGCGACACCCTGTACGCCAGCCTGCACACCGGGACCACCGCGTGGTTCGCGCTCACCGCCCGGGGCGCCGACCCGTTCCTCACCGGCTGAGGCTCAGTCGAGCCAGAGCGCGCGCGCCGTCAGCGCCGCCGCGACGAGCAGCAGCACCAGCAGCTCCCACCAGAAGAGCCGCCGGTCCCGCCGCCGGTCCCCGGCGGTCAGCTCCGCCACGTGCCGCCGCAGCTCCTCCCCGGAGTCCGGGTCCGCCGTCATCCCGCCGCCACCTTCCCGGTCTTCTCCGTCTTGTCCCACGTCAGCTCCGCCTTCCTCCGCTCCTGCACCCAGGCCGCCACCAGGCACGCCGACAGCAGCGAGCCGTACCCGACCAGCGTCAGCAGCACCGGCGACAGGAACCGCAGGCGCGTGCCGCTCAGCAGCTTCGCGCCCCACGCGAGCGGCAGCGACAGACCCAGCCAGGCGTAGACACAGGCCATGAGGAGCCGCGGCGCGCCGTCGTCCGTGAGCAGCCCGCCGCTCTCCAGCAGCGGGCGGAGGACGCCCGGCAGGGCGGTGAACACCAGCACGCACGTGGACACCAGGCCCGGATAGATCAGGGCCTCCCACCAGCAGCGCCGGAAGGTGCCCGGATCGACCGCCGCCGAGAGCCCCAGGATCAGCAGGTAGCAGACGAGGTTGATCAGCCACAGCCAGTGGAACAGCTGCCACGAGCGGTCCGAGTCGGTGAAGTAGAGGAAGAGCAGCGCGGCGGAGCAGACCGTCTGGAGGACCGGCGTCGCGAGGAGCGCGTACCAGATCAGACCGAAGAGGACCGAGCCCAGCCGATGCCCCTCCCGTCGCTTCCACGGCCGGAACCACAGACTCCGGTAGCGGTGCGTCACCTGGAGGTTGCCCCGCGCCCAGCGCATCCGCTGCTTCCACAGCCCCTTCACGTCGCCCGGCTCCTCGGCGAGCACGGTCGCGTACCCGTCGAAGACGACCCGGCGCCCGGCCCGCTGCGTCTCGAAGGTGGTGACGGTGTCCTCGGCCAGCGTGGACGTGTCGATCCGGCCGCCGATCGCCTCCAGGCTCGCCCTGCCGTGCAGCTGCGCCCCGCCGGCCAGACAGGCGACGACGCCGAGGACGTTCTGCGCGCGCCGGGCGGCCGCCTGCGCGGTGATGTACTCGAAGGCGATGTAGCGGGTCAGGTAGTTGCCCTGCCGACCGCTGCCCTCCTTGATGTACGCGGTGACGGCGCCGACCGCCGGATCGGCGAGGTGACGCGTCATCCGCAGCAGCGCGTCGCGGTCGAAGACGACGTCCGCGTCCATCACGAGCACGGCCTCCGCCCAGTCGTCGCCGAGGACGTGCGCGAGCCCGTGGTTGAGCGTGTGGGCCTTGCCCTGGCCGCCGTCCTCCCGGCGCAGGTGCACCACCCGCCCCGGATGCCGGGCCATCAGCTCCCGCATCACCGCGGGCGTGTCGTCGGTGCTCGCGTCGTCGATCACGACCACTCGCAGCCGGTCCGGCGGATAGCGCATGCGGAGCAGCCCCTCCACGGAGGCGGTGAGGACGGGGGCCTCGTTCCACGCCGGGATGAGGACGGCGGTACGGGGCACGTGCGGGGGCCCGTCCTCGTACAGGTGCCGGAAGCGCTGGAGGCCGACCAGCAGGAACTGGACCATCGCGACCACCAGCGGTACCGCGCCGAGGAAGACCGCGACGGTGGCGAGGACGTGCAGGATCTGGTTCAGGAGGTGCACCGTTCCTCCGTCGTCGCGTCGGCGAGCGCCCCGGCGACCCAGGGGAAGCGGCCGACGGCCTCCGCCCGGTGGGCGTCGCTGCCGGCCGCGAGCCGGACCCCCGCGCGGTGCAGCAGCCGGGCCGTGCGGACGGAGGGGCACCGCCACTTCTCGTTCAGCTCGACCGGGACGCCGCGCTCCCGGCAGGCCCGTACGAGGGGGTCGAGCAGCGCCGCGTCGACGCCGTCCTCGTCGAGCCCGGCCTTGGGCAGCACGCTGAACAGGTGCGCCACATGGGCGGTCAGGTGAGGCGGGACGCGCTCGATCGCCCGCGCCGTCGCGAGGACCAGCAGCCGCAGGGCCTCGTCCGGCGCCAGCCGCCCCTCGTCGAGCAGGGCCCGTACGGCATCGGGGTGGGCGGGCCCGTCGGGCAGCGGGAACCGGTGGTCGGCCAGCGCGACGTGCTCGATCCCCGTCAGGTCCTCCGGGAGGTCGATCCGGCCCTCGGTGTCGAGGATCTTCGCCTCCACCCCGCACACCAGCGCCAGCGGCGCCGCGTCCCGTGCCGCGCGGACGGCCTTCACGTACGCGGGGAGGTAGGTGGTGTCCGCGCGCACGTGGTCGGTGAGCACGAGCGTGCGGAGCCCGGCGCCCTCGGCCGCCGCCACGACGGCGGCGAGCGGATCGCGCCCGTCGGAGAAGTCGGTGTGGGTGTGCAGATCGGTACGCAGCGGATCGGGGCCGGGGCCGGGGCCGGGGCCGGGGTCGAGGTCGGGGTCACGCCCGGTGAGGTCCGGGTCCTCCGTCGCCCCCTCGCCGGTCACGCCGCCGCCTGCCCGGGCGCCGCCTGCCCGTTCGGCGCCTGCCCGGGCGCCGTCGCGTCCGGCGGGGCGGCCTCGGTGGTGTCGCCCATGGCGCCGAGTTCGCGCGGGGAGAGGACGACGTCCTGCCAGTGGCGGACGATCGCGGTCTCGCGCTGGACGATCCGGTCCGGCAGCTCCATGCCCAGCAGCGAGGCGACCGCCCACTTCGGCATGTCCACCCCGGCGGCCACCGTCAGCGACATGCCGCCCGGCGGACGGGGGTTGACCTCCAGCAGCGCGGCCTTACCGGCCCGGTCCTCGCGGACCTGGACGTTCAGGACGCCGCGCAGCCCGAGGGTGCGGACGGTGTCCTCCGCGATCCCGGACAGCTCCGGCAGGTCGAGCACGCGCCCGGCCACGACGATGCCCGAGTCCGTCTTGTCGCGGGCCCGGGGCACGGCGGCCACGACCCGCCCCCCGGCGTCCGTCAGCACGTCGACGGAGTACTCGGTGCCCGGCAGGAACTCCTGGAGCAGGTAGGAGCCGTCGCGCGGCAGCCCGGCCAGGTCCGCCGCCGAGCGGACGAGGACGATGCCCCGGGAGCCGGAGCCGGTGCGCGGCTTGGCGATCGCCGGGAAGCCGCCCCCGGGCTGCTCCGCCGCGCCCGGGGCGCCGAGGAGCCGCGTGTCCGGCAGCCGTACCGCGCCCTGGCACGCCTCGGCGAGCCGCCACTTGTCCAGGCACGTCTCCAGGGCGTCGGCGGGGGAGACCAGCACCCGGACGCCCGCCGCGGCGAAGGCGCCGGCCGCGTGGGCGAGCGCCACCAGCTCCGCGTCCACGGTCGGCACCAGCACGTCGATCTCGTGCCGCGCGCACAGGCGCAGCAGCGCCTCGGCGTAGCCGGGGGCGGCGCCGGGCGGCACCAGCATTCGGTAGGCGCGCGGGACGAGGTACAGCCCGGCGCCGTTGGGGTCGAGGTCCGCCGCGTACCGCTCGGCCACCCCGTCCAGGGCGCGCAGGAAGCACACGCCGGAGGGACCGCCCGCGCCCGTGACCAGGACCCGGGGCGGCCTGCCGAGGGGCAGGGCGAGATCGGGTACGGGGGCGGGCGCGGGGTCAGGGGTGGCAGTCGCCGTCGTGGGGGCGGCCGAGGGAGTAGCGCTCATGGACGAGCTCCAGGGGTTCGGCGTAGCGGGTCTGGGAGAAGCGGCCCCAGTAGCGGGCGGTGGACCGCAGCAGGTCCTCGTCGAGGTACCAGCGGCTCGACGCCTGCGAGTGGTGGGCGGCGATCGCGGCGAGCTTGGCCGCGACGTCGGCCTCGCTCAGCTCGACGAACCGGTTCGGCTTGTACGACACGGTGGCCGAGGGCGACTGGTAGCAGGCGAGCCGCGTCACCTTGCGGCAGGCCACGAGGGTGGCGCGGTGGACCGCGCGGTGGTCCTGGTGGGTGTCGCTCTCGGAGTGCACGACGACGACGTCCGGGGAGACCTCGGCGACGGCCCGCTCGACCGCCTCCACGGTGGACCGGTCGTCGACCATGGAGCCGTCCGGGAGGTCCTCCATGAGGAGCCGGGCGCCCAGCGTCTCGGCGGCGCGGTGCGCCTCCTTCCGGCGGCGCGCGGGATCGCCGCCGCCTCCGCCGCGCGACATGGTGAGGACGGTGACGTCCCAGCCGCTGCGGGTGCGCCGGTGGATGGTGCCGCCCACGCCGATCTCGACGTCGTCCGGATGGGCTCCGACGACCAGCATCCGCAGCGAGCGCTGGCCCGCGCCCTCGATGCCGAGCGGGTCGGCCCGTTCGGTCATGGCCCGCGCCACGGCGGTCGCCAGGCCCTCCGCGTCGGAGCGTTCGACCAGGTCGGCGGCCCGGCCGCGCAGCGCGGCGACCGCGAGCCGGGCGCTGGGAGCGTCGTCCGTCACGACGACGGGGACCCCGGGGAGCCGCCCCCGCCACTCCTCCAGCAGCTCGGCCAGCGCGCCGTCGCCCCCGCCGAGCCCGGTGTGCCACACGGCCGCGTCCCAGAGCCGTACGGGCTCCTGCGGGTCGGCCCCGAGCCGCAGGAAGGCCGCCGGGGAGTCGACGGTGCACACCGAGGCCGCCCCGCGGGCGCGCAGGGCCGTGACGATGCGCGCGGCGGTGTCCGCGTCCGCCTCACCCAGGAGGATGTGCGCTCCGGCGAGGGGTGCGGCGTCGGCGTCGGGGTGGGCTCCCCCGTCGTCAGTACCAGGCATTTCGGACATAAAGGCACATTACAAGGGTCGCGGACCCCTCTCGACCGGGAGCACCTTTCTCGACGGCCCCGGCCCGCACGGGACCGCCGCACGGGACCCGGTCACCCCCCGGCGGCGGCCTCCCGGGTGGCCCGGGCCAGTTCGGCGCGCAGGGCGGCGAAGTCGGCGGCGCCCCGCAGCGCGGCCACGTCGACGCCGGGGCCGCGCGGCAGGGGGACGGCGACCTCCTCGACGACCCGCCCCGGGCCCGCCGCCATGACCAGGACGCGCGAGCCGAGCAGGACGGCCTCCTCGGCGGAGTGGGTGACGAAGACGACGGTCGTGCCGGTGACCGCCGCCAGCGTGCGCACCTCCTCCTGGAGCCGCTCCCGCGTGAGGGCGTCCAGCGCCGCGAACGGCTCGTCCATCAGCAGGATCTGCGGCTCGCCGGCGAGCGCGCGGGCGATCGCCACCCGCTGCCGCTGCCCGCCCGACAGCTCCCAGGTGCGGCGCCGGCCCATGCCGGGCAGGCCCACGAGCCCCAGCAGCTCCTCGGTGCGCGCGGCCCGGGCCGTGCGCGGGACGCCGTGCCGGGCCAGGGCGAAGGCGAGGTTGCCGGCCACGGTCCGCCACGGGAAGAGCCGCGGCTGCTGGAAGACCACGCCGACCTTCCGGTGCACCCGTACCGCCCCCGCGGCGGGCCGCTCGAAGCCCGCCACCAGCCGCAGCAGCGTCGTCTTCCCGCATCCGGACGGCCCGACCAGGACGACGAACTCGCCCGGGGCCACCTCCAGCGACACGTCCTCGACGGCCGTCACGGGCGCCTTCGCCGTCCCGTACCGGACGCTCACCCCCGCCAGCTCCACGTCCACCGCGACGGCGGTGTCAGCGGGCGCCACGGGCCAGCTCCTCGACCGCGAGCGCCTTCTCGAACACCGACCGCTCGGGCACCGCGTCGATCGCCTTCTGCCCGTGCAGGAAGACCGCCGCGTCCCGCAGATTCCCCGCCAGCGCCCCCGGCTTCCCGGGCGTGCCCAGGTACGCGGGCGCCTGCTGCTCCTTCGCGGTGAGCAGCACCAGCTCCTTCAGCTGGGCCAGCGCCTCCTCCGGCGTCAGGTTCAGCTCCGCCCCGATGGCCGCCGCGGCCTTCGCCGGGTCGCTCTTCGCCAGCTTCACGGCCTGGTCCTCGGCGGACAGCCAGGCGTCGACCACCTCGGGGTGCCGGGCGGCGAACGCGTCGGTCACGACGCCGAGGTCGGCGGTCGGCTTCCCCCGCTCCGCGATCTCCCGGCTGGTGACCAGCACCTTCCCGGTCCTGCGCAGTTCGGTGAGGCTGGGCGTCCACACATAGGCGGCGTCGATGTCGCCGCGCTGCCAGGCGGCGAGCGCGTCCTGCGGCTGGAGGTCGACCAGCGACACGTCCGTGGCGCCCAGCCCCGCCGCGTCGAGCGCGGCGAGGAGCGAGTAGTGCGCGGTGGACCCGAACGGCGCGGCGACCTTCCGGCCCTTCAGCGCCGCCACCGATCCGATCCCCTTCCGGGCCACGAGCGCCTCGTTGTCGCCGATGAGGTCATGGATCCACAGCACCTTGTACGGGATGTCCAGCGGCGCGGAGAGCCCCTTGGTGACGGGACTGGAGCCGAGCAGGCCCAGGTCGACGGCGCCCGCGATGACGGCCGTGTTCACGTCGCCGCCCGAGTCGAACCGCACCCAGCGGATCTCCGCGTCCGGCAGCGCCTTCTCCAGCAGCCGCTGGTTCTTGACGACCAGGTCGGCGTTGGGGATGGACTGGTACGCGATCCTCACCCTGACCTTGCCCGCCCCCTCCCCGTCGGCCGTCGCGGCGCCGCCGCAGGCGGTCGCGGCCAGGGCGAGCAGCGCGGTGGCGCCGGCGGTCAGGACGGTGCGGCGGGGATGCAGGGGCATGGGACTTCCTTGGCTGTGAGGTGGGGGCGTACGGAGAAGGGGAGGGGCCTGCTCGTGGGGTCAGGCGCGGCCGCGCCAGGGCACGGCGGCCCGCTCGACACCCCGGAAGAGCGCGTCGAGGACGATGCCGGAGAGCCCGATGGCCAGCAGCCCGGCGATGACGAGGTCGGTCTGGTTGTAGCGCTGCGCGTCGCGGATCATGCCGCCGATGCCGGGCACCCCGTTGATGGTCTCGGCGGCGACGACCGAGGTGTAGGCGATGCCGACCGCGATCCTGACCCCCGTCAGGATCTCCGGCAGCGCCGCCGGCAGCCGCACCGACAGCAGCACGGACACCGGCCCGGCGCCCAGCGCGCGGGCCGCCTCGACCAGATCACCCGGCACGCCCCGTACGGCCGCGGCGGTCGCGGCGGCGATCGGCGGGAGGGCGGCGATGACGAGCAGCCAGATCTTCGGGGACTCGTCGATGCCGAACCAGATGACGAGCAGCGAGAGGTACGCGAGCGGGGGCAGCGTCCGCAGGAAGGTGACAGCCGGCTCCAGGACCACCGCCAGCGGTCGGACGACCCCGATCAGCAGGCCCAGCGGGACGCCGGCGAGCGCCGCGTAGGCGGTGCCGGTCGCGATCCGCCGCAGGGACACGGCCAGGTGCTCGACGAGCAGGTGCCCGCTGACGCCCCGTACCCCCTCGTGGACGGTGGAGGCGCGGACCAGGGCCCGCCAGACGTCGGCCGGGGCCGGCACGAGCACCCGGGGCCAGACCTCCGCCGCGACCACCGCCTGCCAGGCGGCGACCAGCACGACCAGGGCGGCCAGTCGCAGCGCGGTCCACGTGAGCACCCGCCCGCCGCGCCGCTGTCGGCCGCCGGGGAGCCCGTCCGTCGCCTTCGCCGTGCGGGAGGACGTCTTCGCGGGGGCGTCGAGGACCGTCACGCCGCCGCCCCCTCGGACGGTACGGGCTCCGCCGCGCCGGCCTCGGCCAGGGCGCGCAGCCGGGGCGCGACCTCCTCGCCGACCCGGTACGCCTCCTCCAGGTGCGGGTATCCGGAGAGGACGAACTCGTCGACGCCCAGCAGCCGGTACTCCCACAGGCGGGCGGCGACCTCGTCGTGCGAGCCGACCAGCGCGGTCCCCGCGCCCTCCCGGACGAGCCCGATGCCGGCCCACAAGTTGGGTGCGACGGTGAGCCGCTCGGCCGAGCCGCCGTGCAGCGCGGTCATCCGCGCCTGCCCGGTCGAGTCCATCCGGGCGAAACGCTCCTGCGAGGCCCGTACGGCCTCCGGGTCGAGACCCGCCAGGATGCGGTCGGCCTCGCGCCACGCCTCGTCCGCGGTGTCGCGGCTGATGACGTGGAGGCGCAGGCCGAAGCGCGGGGCGCGGCCGAGGAGGGCGGCCTTCGCCCGGACCCGGGCGATCCGTTCGGCGACGGCCGCCGGGGGCTCGCCCCACAGCAGCTGTACGTCCGCGTGGCGGGCGGCGACCTCCTCGGCGGCCGGGGAGGCGCCGCCGAAGTAGAGCGGGACGGGCGCGGAGAGCGCCGGCTCGTGCAGCCGCGCGTCCACCACCCGCACGTGCGGAACCCTCCGTGTCGACCCGCCGCCCTGCCAGCAACTCCCTTACGACGTGCATGAGTTCACCGGTGCGCGCGTACCGCTCGTCCTTCGGCAGGTGGTCGCCGTAGGCCCGCTGCTCGGCCGGGTCGCCGCCGGTGACGATGTTGAGCGCGATCCGGTCGCCGTACAGCCGGCGGAAGGTGTCGGCCTGCTGGGCGATGAGGGTCGGCTGGGACAACCCGGCGCGGAACGCCACGAGGAAGCCGATGCGCTCGGTGAGGGCGGCGAGGGCCGGAGTGAGCACCCACGGATCGACGCAGCCGAGACCGACGGGCGTCAACAGCTTGGCGAACCCGGCCCGTTCGGCGGCACGGGCGACCTGGGCGAGGTAGTCGACGTCGGCCCGCCGCCGGGTGGCGGCGGCGGTGCGGCCCTGGACGGCGGTGACGCCGCCCGGATCGCGGCCGTCGCCGCCGGTGGGCAGGAACCAGTGCAGCAAGGGAGGGGCGGACGGGGACATGCGGAGGACACCTCGGAGGAAACGGGGACGCGGAGGGACACCGCCACGACCGGTTCCGGGGACGGCGATACGCGTCCCGGGGAGACCGGCGGGCGGCGGTGCACGGCCGCGACGACTGCGGCGGGAGGGAGCGGGGGGTGCCGGCGGCGGCCGACGCGGTGGAAGGCGTCGGCGTGCTCACGGACGGGCCGTCAGGAACCGTGGCGCGACGAGGGCGACGGTCCGGGACGGACGGAAGTCAGTGGCGTGCGGCGGCGGGACGGCAGGGCCGACACAGCATCCCGGCGACACGCATGAGGTCCACGTGTCGGCGGCGGATGATGTCGGGATGCATGCCCGCATCCTGACGGCCGGGTCCGCCCACCGACAACCGTGTTCCGTGATGTGGACATGTGGATCTCGCATGCCGAACACCCGGGCCTTCGGCGCACGGATACCCGGGAGGCCCAGCGGCCCCTACGCCTCCGTCAGTTCGGGCAGCAGGTCCGGGTTGACGACTCGCAGGATCGCCGCGACCTGTGCGGGGTCGGCCGCCGCCCACAGCACCCGCCGCGCCGCCCGGTACTTGGCGGCGAGCCGCTCGCGCTGGTCCGGCGCGAGCCCCGCCGCCCGGTCCGCGCGGCTGTTGTGCGCGTTGTCGGCGATCTTCACCAGCGTGGCGTCCGGGTCTTGGGCGACGCGCCGGATCTTCTCCTCGTACGAGCCGCCGGGTTCGTTCGTGACCGCCTCGACGAGGCGGACCACCCGGTCGGGGACCCCGGCGGCCCGCAGCCCTTCCGCCGTCCACGCGGTGTCCTCGACGACGTCGTGGAGCAGTCCGGCCATCGCCAGCTCCGCCCCGAGCGGTGCGAGCCCGGCGGCGACCGCCCGCACGTGTTCCACGTACGGGACACCGATCTTGTCGACCTGACCGGCGTGCGCGCGGTCGGCCAGTGCGTCCACCTCGGCGAGCGTCATCATGCCCCCATCATCCCGGTGCGCACGCGCGCGTGCGGGGGAGCGGCCCGCCACGAGCCGCCACGCGTTGCCACACAGTGTTCACGCGGAGCCGGAATTCCCCCGGGGGAGCCGTCCGTTGGCGCCTGCATGACTCTCGGCGCAACGCTCAGCTCGACCCACCGGCAGCTCCCCGTCGACGACACCGTGCGGCTCGCGCGCGAGGCCCGCGACGCCGGGCTGCACTCCGCGTGGTTCGGCCAGTCCTTCGCGTACGACTCGCCCACCCTCGCCGCCATCGTGGGCCGTGAGGTGCCCGGGCTGCACGTGGGGACGGCCGCCCTGCCGGTCTTCGGCCGGCATCCGCTGCTCGTCTCCAGCCAGGCCCAGACCGCCCAGGCCGCCACCGGCGGCCGCTACCACCTCGGGCTCGCCCTCGGCACCCGGCACCTCACCGAGACCGGCTTCGGCCTCCCGTACCAGCGGCCCATCGGCCTGCTCAGGGAGTTCCTCACCGCCCTGCGGCCGCTCCTGGAGACCGGCGAGGCCGACTTCCACGGCGAGCTGCTGACCGCGACGACGCCCTACTCGGCGGCCGTCCCGGGCGCCTGGCCCCCCGGTGCCCGTCCTGGTCGCCGCGATGGGGCCGCAGGCCCTCCGCGTCAGCGGTGAGCTGGCCGACGGCATCCTCCCGTTCCTCGCCGGGCCCCGGGCCCTCGCGGAGCACCTCGTGCCCGCCGTGACCGCCGCGGCGCGGGCGGCGGGCCGCCCCGCGCCCCGGATCGTGGCCCTCGTGCCCGGCGCGGTCACGGCCGACCCCGAAGGGCTGCGCCGGCGGGCCGCCGAAGCCCTCGCCCTCTACGAACGGATCCCCTCCTACCGGCGCGTCATCGAGCTCTCCGGCGCCGAGGGCGCCGCCGACCTGGCCGTCCTCGGCGACGAGGAGGCCGTCGCGGCCGAGGTCCGCCGCTACTTCGACGCGGGGGCCACCGAGGTCGTCTTCACGGCGACCGACCTGGGCGGCGAGGATGCCCGCCGGCGCACCTGGAGGCTCCTCGGCGAACTCTCCCGGGACCGGTCAGGCGGCGGCCCCGGAGCGCGCCCCTCCTGAGCGGAGCGCGTATTCGCTCATCTGTTCGGTTCCGTGGGTATGCTGGATCCATGACCGCGGTACCACCGGACCTCCCCGGCCTCCAGGGCTCCCTGTTCGATCAGGGCGACGACCCCTGCCCCGGACCCCTGGACGGCCTCCGGCGGACCCCGCTGGCCGGCGGGGCGTGGGTCGACCACCTGCCGGGCTGGTTCCGCGGCGCCGACACGCTCTTCGAGGAGCTGGCCGGGCGGGTGCCCTGGCGGGCCGAGGAGCGCCGGATGTACGACGACGTGGTCGCCGTACCCCGCCTCCTCGCGTACTACCGCGAGGGCGACCCGCTCCCGCACCCCGCCCTCACCGAGGCGCGCACGGCCCTCGGCGCGCACTACGCCCCCGAGCTCGGCGAGGAGTTCGTCACCGCCGGCCTCTGCCTCTACCGCGACGGGCGGGACAGCGTCGCCTGGCACGGCGACCGGACCGGCCGCTCCTCCACCCGCGACACCATGGTCGCCATCCTCTCCCTCGGCGACCCCCGCGATCTCGTGCTCCGCCCCCGGGGCGGCGGCCCCGTCGCCCTCCGCCTCCCGCTCGGCCACGGCGACCTCGTCGTGATGGGCGGCTCCTGCCAGCGCACCTGGGACCACGCCGTCCCCAAGACCAGCCGCGCCGTCGGCCCGCGCATCAGCGTCCAGTTCCGCCCGCGCGGCGTCCGCTGACCCTCCGGGCCGTCAGCCGGAACAGGCCATGGTCGTCCCGCGCGCGCGGACCGCGCGGCGGCGTACCGCGAGCGTTCCCGTGACTTCAGGAGAACACAACTGCCCAGTAAGACGCCAGGGTTACCGTGATCCGGACGCGTCCGGTCCGGGGGTTGTGCGGCGTTTCGGGCGGGCAGGTTTGCAGCGTTGCGTGGCGGGAATTGTCGGCTGTCAGTGACAGCGGCAACATACAACGGATTCCGAGGACTGAAGGAGGTGGAGCGACCATGCCCCTGCATGCCGTCGAGATCCCCGAGTTGTGGATGCCTCATCCACTCAAGGTCAATCCACACCTGCCGGGACTGCGCGCGGAGAGCGAGACGTGGGCACGCGAGATGGGCATGCTGGGCGACGGCGACGGGCGGCCCGACCGCCGCCCGATCTGGACCCGGACCCAGTTCCAGGCGATGACGGTGGACCTGCTCACCGCCTGGACCCTGCCCGACGCCTCGCCCACCGCCCTCCGACTCAACCACCGTTTCAACATCTGGGCCCTGGCCTGGGACGACTACTTCGCCCACTCCTTCAAGCGGACCAGCGACCTCCAGGGCGCCCACGAGTTCACCACCCGGCTCCACGCCTTCCTGCGCCCGGAGGAGGGCGTCCGCCCGCCCGAGCCGGTCAACGCCGTCGAGCGCGGCATCGCCGACCTCCAGCGCCACCTCTTCCCGCCCCGACTCGCGCACTGGCGCCAGGAGTTCAGCCGGGCGCTGGCCCGCTACGTCGACGCGGGCGTCGAGGAGCTGGCCAACAGCCGCACCGGCCGCGTCCCCCACCTCATCGACTACGCCCCCTTCCGGCGCGAGAGCTTCGCCGCCCACACCGCCCCCTACTCCGTCGAACTCGCCACGGGCGCCCGAATACCCGAGCGGATCCGCCGCAGCCGGGCCGTCCGGGGACTCACCGCCGCCTTCATGGACGTCATGGGCCTGGCGAACGACATCGCGTCCTACGAGCGGGAGGTCCACGAGGAACACGACGTGAACAACCTCGTCGTCGTCCTCGGCACCTCCCTGGGCATCCCCCTGCGCGAGGCCGTGCCGGCCTCCGTCCACCTCGTCAACTCCCGCATGCGCGACTTCGAACAGCTCCGCGAGGAGGACGTCCCGCTGCTGGCCCGCCGCGCCGGGCTGAGCCCCGAGGAGCAGAAGGAGCTGGACACCTGGCTGGGCGGGGCGTGCAGCTTCCTCTCCGGCCTCCACGCCTGGTACACCGGCGCACCCCGGTACGTCCCCACCGAGCCGGCCTTCCCGGAACAGCGCGCGCCCTCCGCCGTCCCCGCCGAGGAGTGGTACGGAAGGGGGGCCGGCCGGCACGCGGCGACACCCCCCTCCGCCGTCGGGCTCGGTCTGGACACCGAGCCGTGACCGGCCTACTTGATCCGCAGCGACCGCAGCAGCCGCTCCCACCATGACGGCCCCGCCGCCGGCCGCCCGGCCGGCACGGGGGCGGTCACCGGATCCGCCTCCGGTGCCACCGGCTGATCGGGGATCTCCGCCAGGTGCGGCGGCGGGGCCGCCGGCAGCGGTGCCTCGATGTGGTGGGCCTGCGGGGCCCGCGGGGCGAACGAGACGGGCAGCGCGGTCAGATGCCGCGCCCAGGTGGAGGAGCGCCAGCTGAGGGTCTCCTCCGGAACGGACAGTTCGATGTCGGGCAGCCGGGTCAGCAGGATGTCGATGCCGGTGTCGGCGATGATGCGGCCGACCTCCTGCCCGGGGCACTCGTGGCTGCCGGCGCTGAAGGAGAGGTGCGCGCGGTTGTGGTGCACGGCCGCGTCGGGATCCGGGCGGACCACCCGGTCCATGTTCCCGGCCGCCAGGCCGAGCAGCAGCATGTCGCCCGCCATGATCCGCTGACCGCCCAGCGTGGTGTCCCCCGTGGCGTAGCGGGACGGACACACCATCAGCGGCGGCTCGTCCCACAGGACCTGCTCGACCGCCTCGGGCAGCGTCATCTGACCACCGGCCAGCGAACCGCGGAACCGCGGGTCGGTGACCACCATCCGCAGCACGTTCGACATCAGGTTCGCGGTGGTCTCGTAGCCGGCGAGCAGGATCAGGCGCAGGTGGTGCACCACCTCCTCGTCGGTGAGCCCCGCCGGGTGGGCCAGCAGCGCGGAGGCGATGTCGTGCCCCGGAGTCACGTGCTTGTCCCGGACCAGCTGCTCCAGGCTCTCCACCACGAACGCGTTGCTCGCGAGCGAGGTCTCGGTGGCCTTGAAGAGGTCCCTGGCGGCCTGGACGAGCTTCGGCGCCGCCTCGTCGGACATCCCGAGCAGATGGATGAGGGTGAGCATCGGCAGGTGCTCGGTGAACCGGTCGACCAGCTCCGCCTCGCCGGCCTGGCAGAACGTGTCGATCAGCTCGTGGGCGAAGAGGTTGATGCGGCGCCGGATGCCCCGGTGGTCGAACTGGTCGAGCGAGGCGGTGACCGCGCTGCGCAGCCGCTGGTGCTCCTCGCCGTCCGCGCAGACGCAGTCGGGTCGCCAGCCGATCATCGGCATCAGCGGGGAGGTGGCGGGGTCGATCTCCCCGCTGGTCCAGCCGTGCCAGACCCGCGGGTCGCGGGAGAACTGGGTGGCGCGGGAGGCCACGTCCCGGTTCTCGTTGTAGCCGAGGACGAGCCAGGCGCGGACGTCGCCGTCGAGGAGGACGGGCGCCACCGGTCCGTGGGCGGCGCGCAGGTCCTCGTACAGGCCCATGGGGTCGGTCTCGGCGACCGGGCCGTAGAGCCGGGCCGCGCCGCCGGGTCCGGTGGGCGCGTGGGCGGGGCAGCCGGGCGGCGGGACGGGCCCGGGTTCCCGTGCGGCGTGCTCGTGGGCGGGGAGGGTCATGCTGTCTCCTGGGCGGCGAGGGTGCACAGGTAGACCATCAGCGAGAGCAGGGCGTCCCGGCAGGACGCCCGGTCGCGGGCGTCGCAGGTGACCAGGGGGACGGAGTCGCTGAGGGCCAGGGCCATGCGCAGTTCGGGGAGGGGGTACTGAGGGGCCTCGGGGAAGGTGTTGACGGCCACCACGAACGGGACGCGGCGGTCCTCCAGGCGGGTGATGATCTCGAAGCAGACCTCGATCCTGCGGGTGTCGACCAGGACCACGGCGCCGAGCGCGCCCTGGAAGATCCCGTTCCACAGGAACCAGAAGCGCTCCTGTCCGGGGGTTCCGAACAGGTAGAGGATCAGTTCCTCGTTGATGCTGATGCGACCGAAGTCCATCGCGACGGTCGTGGTGTTCTTGAGGGCCACGCCCGGGTTGTGGTCGATCCCGATGCCGGCCTGCGTCATGCGTTCCTCGGTGGTCAGCGGCGGGATCTCGCTCACCGCTCCGACCATCGTGGTCTTGCCGACGCCGAAGCCGCCGACGACGACGACCTTGACGCCCCTGGCGCCGTGCGGCAGCAGCAGGTCGGCGTCGCGCCGAACTGCCATGAGCGTGTCAGAGTCTGCGTAGTCCATGGATCACCGCCTCCAGGAGGTCGCGGTCGGGGAAGGCCGCGATGGGCACGGGTGCGATCGCCTCGACGCACGCGTCGCCGACGAGCTGGGAGAGCAGCACGGTGACGACGCTGAACGGAAGGCCGAGGTAGGCCGAGACCTCCGCCACCGACAGCGGGTACTCGCACATGGAGAGGATGGCCGCCAGCTCGGGCTGCATCGAGGACTTCGGCTCGGACCGCGTCGCGATCAGGGTGACCAGGTCGAAGGACTTGGCCGAGGGGGAACCCTCGCCACCCGTGATGACGTACAGGGGTACGGGATTGACCTCCGCCCAGGGCGTCGGGTTCTCCGAGGTCACATCGCCTGCCGGACGTCTTCACGCGGAGGGCTGGTCATGGCCCGGCCGATCCTGGCCACGAGCGTCCGCATGCGGTCGCCGAGCAGCCCCGCGTCCACCTCCGCGTCGGCGAGGACGGCGAGGTAGGCGCCGGGTCCGGCCGCCATCAGGGAGAAGTAGCCGCAGTCGGCCTCGATCCCGACCATGTGGGTGGTGCCGTTCCCCTGCGGGAACATCTGCGCGATGGCACGGGCGAGGCTCTGGAGGCCGGAACAGGCGGCGGCGATGGCGTCGGCGGTGTCCGGCGCCGTGTTGGCCTGGCCGATGCTCAGGCCGTCCGCGGAGAGGACGACCACGTGCCGTACGTGCGGAACGCCGCCCACGAGCTCGGTGAGCATCCAGTCGATGTTGGGCAGTGGCTGCATGTTATTCGACCTCATCAGACGGCTGGCTGTGCGGAGTGGAGGATTCGGTGCCCGAGCGCTTGGTGCCGTTGAAGGCTTCCCACATCAGCCCGGGCGGGCGGGCGGGCTGCCGGGAGGGCGGGACGGGCTCGGGGCCGGTGCGGAGCACCGGCTGCTGGAAGGGCACGTCGCGGCGGCGCTTGGGCAGCCCGTTGAGGGTCTGTCCGTCGATGTACGGCGCGGCGCCTTCGTCGAAGGAGGTGGGGAGGAGGGGGGTGGGCGGCGGCACGGGCGGCGGGGCCGGGGCCGGCGGCGGCACCGACGGGCCGCTGCGCGAGGACATCGAGCGGCCCTGTGCGGCCAGGCGCTTCCGGTGGGCCTCGGGAATGCGCAGGACGGGTTCCTCCATCGTGGTGATCAGACGCCGGGGCACGAGGATCACGGCCCGTACGCCTCCGTAGGCGGAGGGACGCAGGTCGACGTCGCAGCCGTGCTCGCGGGCCAGCCGGGCCACGACCGGCAGACCGAGCTGGGTCACCTCGCCCAGACCGGCGAGGAACAGGCCCGACATCGAATCGCTCATCACCCGGTTGACGCGGTGGCGGACCTCCTCGGTGAGGCCGATGCCGCGGTCCTCGATCTCGATCGCGATGCCGGAGGGCACCTCGACGGCGCTCACCTCGACCGGCGAGTGCGGGGGCGAGAACGTCGTGGCGTTGTCGAGGAGTTCGGCGAGCAGGTGGATCAGCGGCTCGGAGCCGGGGCCGGTCACCGAGACCTTGGTGATGGACTGGAGCTTCACGCGCGGGTACTCCACGATGCGCGACATGGCGCCGCGCAGCACGTCGTACAGGGGGATGGGCTTCGACCACTGGCGGCCGGGGCGGGCGCCGCCGAGGACGGCGACGCTGGCCGCGAGGCGGCCGATCAGCGCGTTGCGGTGGTCGACGTCCTGGAGACCGCGGGCGAGCACGAGGTCCATGCCGTGGACCATCTGCATCTCGCGGAGGTCCATGGCGAGCTGGTGCACGATCGCCTGGACGCGGCGCGCGATCGCCACGAGGGCGCGCTGGGAGGAGTCCCGGATGTTCTCCTCGACCTCGACGGCTTCCAGGAGGGCCTTCAGGGCCGCCTTGATCGCCTTGGCGAACCCCTCGTCGAGATGGTCGCCGAGGCGGACGGACCTGACGATCTCCGCGGCGGTGCTGCCCTTGTGGAGCCGGGTGATGGCCTGGGGGATCAGCTCGTCGGCCATCCACTGGATGGTCGTCCGCTGGTCGGCCATGCGCGCGAGCAGCGCGGCCTCGCGCTCCGCCGTGGCCTGCCGCGCGGCCTGGAGCGCCGCCTTGTGCCGGGCCTCGTCGGCCTTCCGCGCCAGACGCAGGGTCAGGACCGTGCTGCCGAGGGTGAGGGAGACCGCCGCGAAGCCGTACCAGGCCACCGGTGTCCGTATCTGCGCCGGCGCGAAGAGCAGCCCTATGGCGAAGAGGGCGGTCAGCACCCCCGGCGGGACGAGCCACACCGGGGCCGACGCACCCGGCCTGGCTCTGGACGTGGAACCTGCGCGAACCATCAACGGTTTCCCTCAGCAGTCTGGAAAGGGGAAGCGGACTGAAGTGGCGCGACGAACCGATTAATAAGAATGGATATTCGATCGGTCGCGTACACGTGCTGCTTCGGCGCCCGCTCTCAGCGTTCATGACTCGCTGTGAGCGAGGCGCAACACATCTGCGGAGCATAGTCAGTTCGGGATTGGCGTGTGACCGCGATGGAAGGAAGGGTTCTATCAGTCAACCCAGCCTTAAAAGAGGTCTGGAATGCCTATCGAAAATGACATCAAGTGATCAGACTCGATGCTTTATTCCACTCATTCCGAAGCCGCTCCAGGACAGCCCACACAGCCGCCCGCCCACCCGGTCGGGACCGGATGGGCGGGCGGCTGCGCATGAGGAAACTGTCGTACGGAGGCTCTACTCGTCCCGTTCGCCCTCGGCCGCCGTCAGCGCCGCCGCAGGGTCCCGGTCCGCCGGGCCCACGGGGGTCCACGCGTCCCCGGTCCGGCGGTACGGCCACCAGCGGCCGTCCTCGCCGAGCCGCAGCTGCGTCTCCGTGCCCGCCACCGTCCAGCGCGCCCCCGACCGGCTCAGCTCCGGGCGCTCGCCGTCCTCCCACGCCTCGGCGAGCCGCGCCGCCGCCCACGTGAGGGCCTCCTCGTCCGGCGCCCAGGACTCCTCCAGCACCGCGAGGGCCGGGGCCCCGCCCCACCGCCACGCGCGCGTGGCGAGGTCCAACTCGGCCCGCGAGCGCCCGGTGCGCGAGGCGAGACGCCCCGCGACCCACGACGGCGGCCGGCCGGCCGCGAGCCGCACCGCGTCCTCGGCGACCGACAGGGCCGCCGCGGAACCACCCGCGGAACCCCCCGCGGAACCGCCCGGAGGCACCGGCCGGCCGGCGAGGAGTTCGGTGAGCAGCCGGTGGGCGCGGGCCGCCGTGTCCGCCGCCAGGAACTCCAGGGCGGCGGGCTCGACTCCCGGCTCCGGATCCGTCTCCGTGTCCAGCGACTGCGCCTCCCCGGGCTCCGCCTGTGGCACCGGCACGGCGGGCAGCGGCGGCAGGATGTCCCGCAGCGCGTACGCCTCCGCCGCCGACACACCGGCCGGGGCGTCCCCGGCCCCGGCGTCGGGCGGCGCGCCGGCCTCCGTCCCGCTCCCCGCGCGGGCCGCGCTGCGGGCCTGGAGCGCGTCCACGACCGCCCGCTGGCCCCGGCCCCGCATCAGCAGCAGGACGAACGGGTCCTCGTCCAGGATCCGCGCCATCTGGTGACAGAGCGCCGCCGTGTGCGGGCAGTGGTCCCACGCCTCGCAGCCGCACTCCGGGTCGAGGTCTCCGATGCCCGGCAGCAGGTCGACGCCGACCCCCGCCGCGTCCTCCACCAGGTGCGGCGGCATCTCGTGGTCGAGCAGCGCGGCGATGTGCCCCGCGCTGTCGACGGCCAGGTCGAGCAGCCGGTCCCACTCCTCGTCGCTCAGCGTGCGGACCAGCACGTCGCTGCGGTACGCGGAGCCGTCGGGGTCCTGCACGACGGCGGTGATCCGCCCCGGCCGCACCGAGACGGCCCCGACGGCACCGGCCCGCGCGTGCCGCCGCCCCGCCTTCACCTGCTGGCCGTCGAGCGCCGTGTCCTCCAGTGCCTTCAGCCACGCCCGGCCCCACCAGGTGCGGGTGAACGCCCCGCCCTTCACCGGCGGCGGCGCCGCGAAGGTCAGCTCCTCGGGCTCCCGGCCCGTCGTCCCGTACCCGCTCATCGTCCGCCCCCGTTCGCGACGTCGTCCCCGCGCAGCGAGACCAGCTCCGCCAGTTCCGCGTCGGTCAGTTCGGTCAGCTCCGCCGGCGCGTCGCCCGAGCCGCCGAGCACCGCGTCGGCCAGCTCGCGCTTGCGGTCGAGCAGGGCCGCGATCCGGTCCTCGACCGTCCCCTCGGCGATGATCCGGTGCACCTGCACCGGCCGCGTCTGCCCGATCCGGTAGGCCCGGTCGGTGGCCTGCGCCTCCACGGCCGGGTTCCACCACCGGTCGTAGTGCACCACGTGCTCGGCCCGGGTGAGGTTGAGGCCCGTCCCCGCCGCCTTCAGCGACAGCAGGAAGACCGGCACCTCGCCCTCCTGGAACCGGGCGACCATCGCCTCCCGCTCGGCGACCGGGGTGCCGCCGTGCAGGAACTGCGTCCGCACCCCGCGCTCCGCCAGGTGCGCCTCCAGGATCCTGGCCATCCCCACGTACTGGGTGAAGACCAGGGTGCTCGCGCCCTCGGCGAGGATCGTGTCGAGCAGTTCGTCCAGGAGTTCCAGCTTCCCCGAGCGGCCGGCGATCCGCGGCCGCTCCTCCTTCAGGTACTGGGCGGGGTGGTTGCAGATCTGCTTGAGCGAGGTCAGCAGCTTCACCACCAGGCCGCGCCGGGCCATGCCCTCGGCCTCCCCGATGGCCAGCAGGTTCTCGCGCACCACCGCCTCGTACAGGCCGACCTGTTCCGGCGTCAGGGAGACGGCCCGGTCGGTCTCGGTCTTCGGCGGCAGCTCCGGCGCGATCCCCGGGTCCGACTTGCGGCGGCGCAGCAGGAACGGGCGGACGAGCGCGCCGAGCCGTTCGGCGGCCGCCGGGTCCGTGCCCTCCTCGACGGCGGAGGCGTACCGGCGCCGGAACGCCCCGAGCCCGCCGAGCAGTCCCGGGGTCGTCCAGTCGAGGATCGCCCACAGCTCGGAGAGGTTGTTCTCCACCGGGGTCCCGGACAGCGCCACGCGCGCGCGTGCGCCGATCGTCCGCAGCCGGCGGGCCGTCGCCGAGTACGGGTTCTTCACGTGCTGGGCCTCGTCCGCCACGAGCAGCCCCCACGAGCCGGTGGCGAGCCGCTCGGCGTCGAGCCGCATCGTGCCGTACGTGGTGAGGACGACGTCCCCGGCGGCGAGCCCGTCCAGGTCGCGCGCGGTGCCGTGGAAGCGGCGCACGCGCGTGCCGGGCGCGAACCGCTCGAACTCCCGCTGCCAGTTGCCCATCAGCGAGGTCGGGCAGACGACGAGGGTCGGGCCGGCGGTCGCCGGCTCGTCCTGCCGGTGCAGATGGAGCGCGATGACGGTGATGGTCTTGCCCAGGCCCATGTCGTCGGCGAGGCAGCCGCCGAGGCCGAGCGAGGTCATCCGGTGCAGCCAGTTCAGTCCGCGCAGCTGGTAGTCGCGGAGGGTGGCGGCGAGCGCGGCGGGCTGCGGCACCTCCCGGACCCCGCCCTCGGGGTCGGCCAGCCGCTCCCGCAGCCGCTCCAGGGCGCCGGTCGCGACGACCTCGACCTGACGCCCGTCGATCTCCGTGCTCCCGGTGAGGACCGCCGCCAGGGCGTCCACCGGGTTCACCTTGTGGTCCTGCCGCTCCCGGGCGCGCAGCACCTCAGCCGGATCGACCAGGACCCACCGGTCGCGCAGCCGGACGAGCGGCCGCCCCGCCTCGGCGAGCCGGTCGAGCTCGGCGCGGGTCAGCTCCTGGTCGCCCAGGGAGAAGCGCCAGTTGAAGGCGAGGAGCGCGTCGGCGGAGAGGAAGGACGGGACTCCGCCGCCGAAGCCGTCGCTTTCGGCCCCCTCACTGTGCGGGGCGTCGTCGGCGGCCCGGGGCTCTGACATCGTTTCCGCCGGCACCACCGGCCCGATCACCGCCTGCGCGGTCAGCCGGTCCGTCAGCTCGCGCGGCCAGTGCACGCGTACGCCGGTGGCGGCGAGGGCCCGGGACGCGGGGCCCAGCAGCTCGACGACCTCCTCGTCGGCCAGCTCCACGGTGTCGGGGACGGCAGCCGTCAGCAGCGGGGTGAGCGGCGGCCAGGCGCGGGCGGCCCGCCGCAGCGCGAGCAGGGCGTCCATCCGGGCGCGCGGCCCGAGCGCGGCGGCGACCGGCCCGGCACCCGACCAGGCGTCGGCCGCGTCCAGGACCACGGTCGGATCGGCGGCGGAGTGCAGCTGGAGCACCGCGCGGAAGCCCGGCGAGTCCGAGGCGTCGGCCCCGTGCCCGGGGCCGGTCAGTTCGAGGCGGAGCGACAGCCGTACGCCCGCGTCGTGACCGGCCGCCAGATCGGCGGCCCACGCCCGCTGTTCGGTGACGTCCTGCGGCTCCTCGGCCGCGAACGCGGGCCCGCCGGCGGCGAGCGCGGCGGCAGGGGTACGGGGGAGGGCGTCGGCGACCGCGTCGAGGAAGGCCCGCAGCAGCGCCTCGGGCTCCGGCAGCAGCCAGTCCCCGTCCTCGTGCGCCACGGGCACGGCGTGCGCGGTGGGCGGCATCGACGCGGCGAGCGTCCGCAGCCGTTCCAACTCCTCACCCCCCAAAGGCCCGGCCCGCCAGGCGTCCTGCCCACGCGCCGTCACGCCGGGCAGCAGCAGCCCGCGCGCTGTGAAGTCCAGGGCGAGCAGGGCGGCGCCACCCCAGAAGGCGGCAGCGGGGTCGCCCCCGCCGGAGAGCCTGACCCGGGCGAGGAACGCCAGGGCGTCCCGTACCGGCAGGAGGAGCGCGGGCACGGACACGGCGTGAAGCTCAGCCCCGTCCACGACCGTGACCTCCCCCGCGACCGCCCCCGGCGGTCCGGAAAGGGGGTCGCCGTCCGGCGACCAGAGTGCGATCCAACCCGCGCGCGGCGGATCGGCGGGGAGAAAGACGGCGGCCGGGACGGCGGCGCCGGAAGGCGTGGCGGGCGGAGTCGAGGGTTCGGAAGCGGGACCGGAAGAGCGGAACGACGACGTCAACACATTCCCCACATGTGACTACCTGTGAGCAGAGCGGCCGACCCTACCTCACCCGCCCTCCATACCACCCCCACCCACACGTGACACCCGCCACATGCGCATTCCCTCGACGAGCGGGCGGAGTCCGTGCCCCGCCCCGGTCGGGAGCGCCGCCCCCGCCGGGGGTGGGGAACGCCCCACCCCCCGGACCCCGCTCGCCCCCGGTCGGGGTCGGGTGGTGACGTCATGGTTGCGGGGGGTCACGGATTCGTACGGTGAAGACCGCCGCCGCCCGCTCGGTGCGGACGGCAGTCGCCCTACTCACAGAAGCCGGAGCCCTCCCATGCCTCAGGCCACCGCCATCGCCCCCGCCCCGGCGCCCGCCGCCGCACGGACGCGGGGCGGGGGCAGCGAGTTCTCTCCGCTTCTGCGGCTGGTGAAGGGGCAGGGGCTGCTCGACCACCGGCCGGGCTGGTACGCCCGGGACATCGCCCTCACCCTCCTCGGGTTCGGCGCCGTCGCCGCCGTCCTCCTCCTCGCCGGGCCTGCCTGGTGGTCGGTCCTCCTCGCCGTCCCCCTCGCCGTGCTCTCCGCCCGCGCCGCCTTCATCGCGCACGACGCCGGCCACGCCCAGATCACCGCGGACCGCCGCGCGGGCCGCGTGATCCAGCTCGTCCACGCCAACCTCCTGCTCGGCATGAGCCGCGAGTGGTGGAACGACAAGCACAACCGCCACCACGCGCACCCCAACCACCTCGACAAGGACCCGGACGTCGCCGCCGACGTCCTCGTCTTCGCCGAGCACCAGACCGCCGGCCGCACCGGCCTGCGCGGCTTCCTCACCCGCCACCAGGCCCTGCTCTTCTTCCCGCTGACCACGCTGGAGGGCCTCGCGCTCAAGCTGTACGGCGTCCAGGCCCTGCTCGCGAAGGACGGCCCGTACCGCACCCGGGGCGAGCGCCTCACCGAAGGCGCCCTGCTCCTCCTGCACTTCGCCGGGTACGCGGCGCTGCTCCTCACCGCCCTCACCCCCGCCCAGGCCCTGGTCTTCGCGCTCGTGCACCAGATGCTGTTCGGCGTCCACCTCGGCCTGGCCTTCGCCCCCAACCACAAGGGCATGGACCGGCCCGACGAGCACGAGGACGGCGACAGCTGGGGCCATCTGCGCCGCCAGGTCCTGACCTCCCGCAACATCCGGGGCGGCGCCCTCACCGACTGGTTCCTCGGCGGCCTCAACTACCAGGTCGAGCACCACCTCTTCCCGTCCATGCCCCGCCCCCACCTGCGGCTCGCCCAGCCCGCCGTCCGCGCCCACTGCCGGACCCTGGGCATCCCGTACACCGAGACCGGCTTCGTCGACTCCTACCGGCAGGCGCTCGGCCACCTCCACGACGTGGGCTCCACCCTCCGCGAGGAGCACGCCGGACGCCCGGAGTAGGCTCGCACGCGCATCCGGTCACCGAAGAGCACCAGGGGGGTCTCTCGTATGAGCGACGGCACCGTCACCACCGTCAGCAGCAACGGCACCTACTCCTTCACCAAGACCAACCGCGAGGCCATCACCCTCCTCGCCGGCCTCGGCGTGGACGGCGACGTCCACGCCGGCGTCACGGTGAAGCACCGCTCGCGCGTCGCCCAGGACCCCACCCAGCCGAACCTCCGCCAGGTCCACCTCATCCACGGCGAGCTCTTCACCGAGGTCGCCGAGGCCGGCTTCGAGGTCGCCCCCGGCGACCTCGGCGAGAACGTCACCACCCACGGCGTCGACCTGCTCGCCCTGCCCACCGGCGCCCTGCTCCACCTCGGCGCGGACGCCGTCGTCGAGGTCACGGGACTGCGCAACCCCTGCGCCCAGATCGACAACTTCCGCCACGGTCTGCTCAAGCAGGTGGTGGGCCGCGACGCCGACGGCGAAGTCGTCCGCAAGGCCGGGATCATGGGCGTCGTCCTGACCGGCGGCGAGGTGCGCCCCGGGGACGCGATCCGCGTCGAACTGCCGGCCGGCCCGCACCGCCCCCTCGAGCGGGTCTGAGCCTAGGAGGGGCGTACGGCCATGGCGTCGAGCCCTTCGAGCAGCGCGGGCAGGCGCGTGCCGCGGCTCACCGGGAGCACCTCGCGCGGCAGGTCGTCGAGCAGGACGAAGGCCATGTCGTCGGTGCGGGCCACCAGCGACCAGCCGGGCCCGTCCGCGCGGAGCATCCGCGCCCCCTCGCCGGCGAAACCGGACCGCACCCGCCCCACCGGCGGCGCCTCCTCCAGGTACCCGCGCAGCTCGTCCAGGGCGCGGCGCACCTCGTCGTACGGATCCGATACGTCGCCCGCCACGGCGGCCGGCGGCTCCGGCGCGGGTTCCTCGCCCGCGGCCTGGTCCCCGGCCGGTCCCGGCTCGATCTGAGCCCGCCACTCGTTCCAGTGCAGCGCCACCTCGTCGGCGCCGAGCCGTCGCTGGGCGGGTCCCCACGCGTCCTCGTCGGGCGGGGTCAGCGGGGCGGGGTCGCCCTCCTCGGGCTCGGGGTCGTGCGGGTCGGGGACGCCGGGGGCCTTGGTGGCGACGGGGAGCGGCCAGCCGGGCAGCCCGGCGACGACGGACTCCTCGTCGGGGGAGAGGTCGTAGGCCATGCCGCAGTCCCAGGAGGCGATGGCGACCGCGACCAGCGACACGTCGTCGATGACGACCGTCCAGCGCGCCCCGAGCCCGTCCTGCCCGAAGACGAGCCCGTACCCCTCCTCGTACGGTTCGAGGCCGAGGGCGGCGCACGCGGCCGGGTAGTCGTCGCCGAGCACGCTGGGGAAGCGCGCGGGCGTCAGCAGGCACGCGGTCAGCACGTACAGCGAGTCGTCGGCCTCCGGTTCACCAGCCGCCACGGCATCCTCCCCAGCTCGCGCCCGATCGCGCTCCCGATCGGATCGTCGGCGCACCTTAACCAGTGAGTAACCCGTGCGTCGAGGGTCCCCGGAGGGTGAGACTCAGCTCTCGCGGACCCCGAGGAGCGAGCGGGCGACGGTCTCGGGGGTCTGGTTCCGCTCCCGGGCGAGGGTGAGCAGGGCGCGGGAGGCCAGCTCGTTGACGCCGAAGCTGAGCTGGCCGGGGGAGACCCAGGTCGCGGCCTCCTCCATCCGCGCCTGGTCGTCCTCGGCGCAGGCGGCGACGTAGACCGCGGCCGCCTCGAAGAGGTTGCGGCCCTGGCGCCCGGCGCGGGCCGGGGGTGGGGCGGCCCCGCTCCCGGACGCGCGTCGGGCGGAGGGGAGGAGCTTGCGCATGCGTTCCGCTATCCGTGCCACGGCCGGCCGCCTTTCCCCGGGCACGACTGCCCGGCACGTCCACCGTAGACAGTGAAGTGCCGGGACAGAAGGGGGCGTTGAGGACGGACCCGCGTCAGGCGCGCCGGGGGTGGTGAGGGTTCCGGCTAGGGGCGGGCGCGGTCCTCGGAGCCGTAACCGTGTTCCGCGTCGGGGTGGTGGTGGGCGCGGCTGAAGACCGCCGTGAGGGTGTGGCCGGTCTCCTCGAAGGAGACGGCGGTCTCGCCCTTGGCGTTCTCCTCGTCGCCGCCGTACGGTTCGCCGTCGAGCAGCCAGTCGGTGAAGACGTATCCGGGTGCGGGCACGGCGGTCGCGGTCACGGTGTCGCCGTCGGAGTACGGCCCGCTCTGCGAGAGCTCCACGCTGCCGTGGCCCCGCTGTTCGACCTTCAGCTCGTGGCGACGCTGCTCGAAGACGGCGGTGACCTCCATGTCGTCCTGGCCGACGTCGAGCGTGAGGCTGTCGTCGTCACCGGCGTGCGAGCCGTCGAGGCGCCAGCCCGCGAAGTCCCAGCCCGGGGCGGGCACGGCCTCGTAGAGCACGTCGGCGCCCTCCTGCTCGGCCCGCTTGGCCGGGGCCTTCTTGACCGTGCCCTGTCCGGTGGACTGCGTGGTCACCTTGGAGGTCGGCGTGGTGCCCTTCTTGAAGACCGCGACGACGGTGTGGTCGCCCGCCGGGACCCGGAAGCCGGTGGCGCCGCCCTTGGCGGCCTTGCCGTCGAGCTTCCAGCCGCTGAAGACGTACCCCTTCGCGGCGGTCGCCGTGTAGCTGGACGCGGTGCCCTGGGGGTACGGGCCGGGCATCGCGGCCGTGACCGTACCGGCGCCCCTGGGGGTGACGGAGGAGGACACGGCGCACAGCGCGTCGGCGGTCTTCGCGGCCCGGTAGGCGGCGACGGCCTTGCCGGTGACGCTGAGCACGTCGGCGGTGTCGGCCGGGTCGGGCTTGTCGAGGGGGATGCCGAGCTGCTCGCCCCGGTACTTCTGCTGGGGGTTGGCGAAGCGGTTGATGCGGGTGCAGGCCCCCTTGGTGGCCTTGCGGCAGCTGGACTCGTACGCCATCACGGTCGACCAGTCGCCCTTGGCGGGGAAGAAGCCGGTGGCGCCGTTCTCGGGCTGGACCGGCTGGGTGACGCGGTCGTGGTCGGCGCTCATGTTGTGGCCGATCTCGTGCCCCATGGAGTAGTTGCCGATCGCTGCCCGGCCGACGACGCTGTAGCCCCACGGAGCGGTGGAGGGGCCGGGGTCCGGCGGGGTGTAGCCGAGGCCGCCGGCGCGCCGACCGGCGGCGATGACGGAGACGAGGTCGGCGCCGTACTGGTCGCGCTGTGTGGCGAGGGTGTCCGCGAGGCCGTCGGTGGGGAGGGCGACCGCGCTCAGGAGGCTGTTGGTGACGCCGTCGAGGGAGGCCGGTACGGAGACGAGGGTGGTGCCGACGAGCCGCAGCCGGACCTTCGTACCGCTGGCCGCGAAGGCGTCGTTGCCGAGGGCGATGCCCTGGGCGGCGAGCGCCTTGATCTGGGCGTCGCCGCCGGCCTCGGTACGCGCGCCGGGCGTGTAGCCGACCAGCACGTCGACGAGGGAGTAGCCCGCGCCGCCCTTGCAGGCGGCGGCGGCCCGGCCGGCGGGGGTGCCCGGGGCTCCTGCGTCCCCCGCCGCGTCCTTCGGCGGTGTGGCGGCGGCCGTCGTGGCGGCCGGGACCTCGGTGGGCTGGGGCTCGTCCTCGTCGGTCAGGGGTGTGCCCTGCGCGATGAGGACGCGGCCGGGGCCCGCCGATTGGAGGGAGTACAGGTCGCCGCCGAGCATGAACTGCCCGCTGAGGATCTCGTTCCCGGGCGTGCGGTCGCAGCCGCCGTCGAGGGTGAGGACCACGTTCTGGTCGACGGCACCCGCCACGCGCCCGTGCCAGATGAGGGTGGAGCCGACGGTGGTCCGGGTGGCCTCCACGGCCTGGACCACCACGTCGCCGAAGAGCGGGAAGGTCGCCTCCCGGCCGTATCCGGTGCCGCAGACGGGCGCCAGGGCGGCCGGCATGACCCGCGCGATCCGGCCACGGACGAACTCCGCGCCGAAGGTCTCCGCCGCGTCACCGCCGGCCGGTCCCGTGCGGGTCAGGCCGGTGCCCTTGTTCGTCACGCGCTCGCCGGTGTCGGGGCTGAACGCCCCCGCCGCCACGACGGCGCGCTCCGCGCGCTCGTGGGCCTCCGCCCCGGACCCGTCGCCCGTGCCCGGCGGCGCGAAACCGGTGACGGTGGTGACGCCCAGAGCCATGGCTCCGAGGGCCGCACCGCCCGTCCATCTGTAGCGGGCCATCTCTTCCTCCTGTTTCCCCGAGGCGGCCGCGTCTTCGGCGGCCCGCCGGGTTCACCTACAGAAACGAGAGGGAGGGTTCCTCGATCGGATGAGCTGATCACCTGATCGTCCGGAGAATCACCCTGCCTGACAGGGTGTTCGGGGCGGCTGTGCTCCGCATGGCCGTGCGGCGGGGGCGCTCCCGCTTCGCGTCAGCCCTCCCGTACGGCCAGGGCGAGGTAGCGGGCGTCCTCGTCCACGTACGCGTCGAGCCGCCAGCCGGCCTCGGCGAGGACGGGGCGCAGCCGGGGCTCGGCGCGGAGGTCGTCCGGGGTGATCCGCCGGCCGTGGCGGGCCGCGAGGGCGGCGCGCCCGATGGGGTGGAAGAGCGCGAGCCGGCCGCCCGGCCGTACCACCCGGGCCAGTTCGCGCAGGTCGGCGACGGGATCGGCGAGGTGGGAGACGAGTCCCGCGCCGAAGACCGCGTCGAGCCCGGCGTCCCGGAGCGGCAGCCGGCCGACGTCGGCGAGGAGGAGGACGCCGGCGCCGTCGGGGCCGCGGCGCCCCGCCCGTACCGCCTCGGCCAGCATCTCGGGGGTGAGGTCGGCGCCGATCACCGTCCCCGAAGGGCCGACGGCGGTACGCAGCGGGGGCAGCGCGCGGCCGGTGCCGCAGCCCGCGTCGAGCACGGAGTCGCCGGGGCGCAGGCCCATTTCGGCCACGGCGGCGGCGTAGGCGGGGCCGTCGTCGGGGAACCGGTTGTCCCAGTCGGCCGCGCGGGAGCCGAAGAACGCTCGGACATCTGTGGGGTCATCGCTCATGCGCTCATGATCGCCCACTCGCGCGGGTGAAGGTTCTGTGTGGACGGATGTGTGGACGTTCTGTGTGCACGTTCGAACGTCGCGCGATCGATCTGAAACTTCTCGCTGTCATATTCCAGCAGCTTTCGAAATGCGCCCCTGGTGCGCCCCCACGTGCGCACTAGCGTCCCCGAGTCATGGGACACCTGGACCACGCCACCTTCGGCTGGCTGACACCTGTGCTGTCGTACGCGATGGCCTGCATCGGCGCCGCCCTCGGGCTGCGCTGCACCGTACGCGCGCTCGACGCGACCGGCCGTTCGCGGCGGAACTGGCTGCTCACAGCGGCCTCCGCGATAGGCACCGGCATCTGGACGATGCACTTCGTGGCGATGCTCGGCTTCGGCGTCACCGGCACCGACATCCGCTACGACGTGCCTCTCACCATCCTCAGCCTCGTCATCGCGATGGGCGTCGTGGGCGTCGGCGTGTTCGCCGTCGGCTACGGACGCGACCACGTGCGATCGCTTCTGATCGGCGGGCTGACGACCGGGATCGGCGTCGCGAGCATGCACTACATGGGCATGTCCGCCCTCCGCCTCCACGGCACCGTGCACTACGACCCGGTGCTCGTCGCCCTCTCGGTCGTCATCGCGGTCGTCGCCGCGACCGCCGCACTCTGGGCGGCGCTCAACATCCACGCACCGATCGCGGTCGCGCTCGCCTCGCTCGTCATGGGAGCGGCCGTCAGCAGCATGCACTACACGGGCATGTCCGCGGTGGCCGTCGAGGTCGTCCCCTCCTCCGCGGACCTCCCCGGCGCGACGGTCATGCAGTTCATCTTCCCGCTCGCCGTCGGCCTCGGCTCGTACCTCTTCATCACCTCCGCCTTCGTGGCCCTCTCCCCGACCGCAGGAGAACGCGCCGCGTACGCCTCCGCCGAACGCCTCACCGAACCGGACGAGCGCGCGGTGGACGTAGCCCCGCCCGGCTACCGCGCCGCCCGCACCCCCCTCCGCACCCCGACCCCCTGACCCCCTGACCCTCTCCCACCCCACCCAGCCGGAACGAGCAGCCCATGCGACCTCCCCGCAAAAACCAGGACGCCGCCGCGCCCACGCCCCCGGCGACCCCGCGCGGTCGGCGCGCCCATGCCGGGCCGCCTGCTGACGAAGCGGAGGCGGGTGCGGTGGGGGTGGGGGCGGACGGAGGTGTGGGGCCTGAGAGCTGTCTGGGATCCGACGGTGGTCTGGGACCCGACGGTAGTCGGGGACCCGACAGCGGTCTGGGGCCTGACACCCGTCTGGGGGCCGACGCCCGTCTGGGACCCGATAGCCGTCTGGGGGCCGACGTTCGCCCGGGATCTGGCACCCGTCCCGGCCTTGACGCCCGCCCGAGCCTCGGTACCGGTCTCGGCGCTGACACCCGTCCCGGGTCCGACGCGCCCCCGGGACCTCACAGCCATCCGGGATCTGACGCCCGCTCGGGATCCGGCACCCGTCCCGGCCTTGACGCCCGTCCGGGCCTCGGCATCGGTCCGAGCCTCGGCACCGGTTCCGGCGCAGACACCCGTCCCAGCCACGGCGCTGGTCCCGGTCCGGACACCCGTCCCAGCCACGGCATCCGTCCCGGCTCTGGCGGCCCGGCGGGCGACGCTCAGCGTGGCGCCGCCCAAGCGGCCGAAGTCCGGCATGCCGACGACTGGCCGGCCGCCGCTCGTGCGACGACCGGCGCTCAGCCGTCCGACGCGGGAGAGGGCGTCTCCCCGCCCGCCCCCGCCCCCGCGCCCGCCCCCGAGGCCCGGCGGTGGGGCCTGCGGCCTCGTACCGTGCGTGCCAAGATCGTCTCGCTTCTCATGGTCCCGGTCGTCTCGCTTCTCGCCCTCTGGGGTTTCGCCACCGTCACGACCGCCCAGGACATGGCGAGGCTCCGCCAGCTTCAGCGCGTCGACGCCGACATACGCCAGCCCGTCTCCGCCACCCTCGCCGCCCTCCAGGACGAACGCCGGGCCGCCGTACGGCAGCTCGCCGCCCCGGGCGCCGCACGGGCCGCCGAGCTCAAGGATCGGATCCGCCGCACCGACGAGGCCGTCGCACGGCTCAAGCTCGGCGGCGGTCACACCGTCGCGGACTCCGGCGACCTGCCCGCCGACGTCGCCGACCGCGTCCGCGCCTTCGTCGGTGAGGTGCAGGGCCTCGCCCGCCTCCGCGTCGCCGCCGCCGACGGATCCGGCGACTGGGACCGGGTGTACGACGCGTACACGACCGCCGTCTCGGCCGGCTTCGCCGTCGGCGGAGCCCTCAGCGGTATCCAGGACACCGGACAGGGCTCCCACGCGCGCGTGCTCCTCGAACTCGCCCGCGCCGGCGAGATGCTGTCCCGCCAGGACGCCCTGCTCGGCTCCGCCCACCTCACCGGCCGCCTGACCGCCGCCCACCAGCGCGCCTTCACCGGCGCGGCCGAGACCCGGCGGACCCTCCTCGCCTCGGCCACCGGCGACCTGCCCCCGGCCGGCCGGGCCGCCTGGTCCCGGCTCGCGGACGGCACCGACCACGCCCGCCTCACCGACGCGGAGGACCGCGTCGCCCGCGCCGACGACGGCCGCCCCGCCGCCCAGGCCGCGCCCTCCGCCGACTGGGACCCCACCCTCGCCGCCGTACGCACAGCCCTCGCCGCCGTCGAGAACGACGCGCGCACCGCCGCGGCCGACGACACGGACCCCCTCGCGGGAGGCATCCTGAGCCCGGCGGGCGCGGCCGTCGTCCTCGGCCTGGTCGCCGTCGCCGCCTCCCTCGTCATCTCGGTACGCATCGGCCGCGGCCTCGTCGTCGAGCTGGTCAGCCTCCGCAACACCGCGCTCGGCATCGCCCGCCGCAAACTCCCGGCCGCGATGGGCCGGCTGCGCGCCGGGGAGGAGATCGACGTCCGGGCGGAGGCGCCGCCGGGGCCCGCGCCCCAGGACGAGATCGGCCAGGTCGGCGAAGCCCTCACCACCGTCCACCGGGCCGCCCTCTCCGCGGCCGTCGAACGCGCCGAACTGGCCAGCGGCATCTCCGGCGTCTTCGTCAACCTCGCCCGCCGCAGCCAGGTCCTCGTCCACCGCCAGCTCAACCTCCTGGACAGCATGGAGCGGCGCGCCGACGACCCCGGAGAGCTCGGCGACCTCTTCCGCCTCGACCACCTCACGACCCGCATGCGGCGCCACGCCGAGAGCCTGATCATCCTCTCGGGCGCCGCGCCAGGCCGCGCCTGGCGGATGCCGGTACCGCTGACGAACGTCGTCCGCGCCGCCGTCTCCGAGATCGAGGACTACGCGCGCGTGGAGGTGCGCGGGCTCCCCGAGACGGCCGTCGCGGGCGGCGCGGTCGCCGACCTCACCCACCTCCTCGCCGAACTCATCGAGAACGCCGCACAGTTCTCCCCGCCGCACACCAAGGTCCGGGTCAGCGGCGAACCCGTCGGCAACGGCTACGCCCTGGAGATCGAGGACCGGGGACTGGGCATGGGCAAGGACACCCTCGCCGAGGCCAACGCCCGCATCGCCCAGTCCGAGGCCCTCGACCTCTTCGACAGCGACCGCCTCGGCCTCTTCGTCGTCAGCCGCCTCTCCTCCCGCCACGCCGTCAAGGTGCACCTACGCCCGTCCCCCTACGGCGGCACCACCGCCGTAGTCCTCCTCCCCACCCCCCTCCTCCAACCCCCCGGCACAGCCCCGACACCCCTCGCGGCCACCACCTCACGCGAAGACACCCGAGCCGCACACGAACGCGAAGAGGCCCACCAAGCCGAACCCCGCCGCTTCGCCTCCAGCACCCCGCCACCTGCCCCAGGCGCCCCAAAACCCCTCGGTGACACCCCGACACCCCTCACAGACACCGCCTCACGCGCCGACAAGCGCACCGCACACGAACGCGAGGAAGCCCACCGCGCCGAACCCCGCCGCTTCGCCAGCCCCCCGGCCACCCCTCGTACCCCCGAGCCCGCCGCAGGCCCCCCGAGGCGCCTCGGGGCGACCCCGGCAAATCCCGCGGGCACTGCCTCGCGCGCCGACAAGCCCGCCGCGCTTGAGGGCGAGGAAGCCCACCGCGCCGGAGCCCGCCGCTTCGCCAGCCCCCCGGCTGGCCCCCGTACCCCCGAGCCCGCCACAGACGCCCCGAGGCCCCTCGCGGGCACTGCCTCGCACGACGACAAGCGCGCCGCGCGTGAGCACGAGGAGGCCCGCCGCGTCGAAGCCCGCCGCTTCGCCCGGCCCTCGGCCTCCCCCCGTACCCCCGAGTCTGCCGCGGACGCCCCGAAGCCCCCCGGTGAGAACCCGGCGACCCTCGCGGGCTCTGCCTCGCGCGGCGACGAGCGAGCCGCGCTTGAGGGCGAGGAGGCCCGCCGCGCCGAAGCCCGCCGCTTCGCTCGCCCCCCGGCCACGCTCCGTACCCCCGAGTCCGCCGATCCCCGCGACCTCGCGTTCGCCGCCGACCCCCGTACTCCTACGACCGAGCCTGACCTCCGCACCCCCGAGCCCCTCGCGGGCACCGCCTCGCGCGGCGACGAGCGAGCCGCACGTGAGCGCGAGGAGGCCCGCCGCGCCGAAGCCCGCCGCTTCACCCGGCCCTCGGCCTCCCCCCGTACCCCCGAGCCCGCCGCGGGCGCGCCCAAGCCCCTCGACGACTCCCCGAGCACGCCGGCGCAGGCCCCGGGCTCGCCAAACGCCGGTGGGGCCCCGCCGATCCCCCTCACGCCCCCGCGTCCCGGCGCCGGACGGGTGCCGGCGAGGCCACAGTCCCTGCCGCGCCCGGCGGCGGTTCCCGCACTCGGGCCGGGGGCCGGGATCGCCTCCGTACCCGCTGGAGTGACTCCCCTGCGGCCCCGAGGACACGTACTGCCGCCGCAGGCTCCGCCGGACCGGACGGGGCATGGCTCCGGTGTCGGTTCCGGCGAGTCCGACGGTGACAACGGACTGCCTCGGCGGATCCGGCAGGCGAGCCTCGTGCCGCAACTGCGGCAGGTGCCCGCGGCCGCCCCGGCCTTCGGTCCCGACGTCAGCGGTGGTCGGGAGCGGACGCCGGAGCAGGTGCGGGACCGGATGGCCGCGTACCGCGACGGCTGGGCGCGGGGCGGCGGCCCCGCCCCGGGGGTCCGGCGGCCTCTCGGCGGCGGCGCCCCCTCCGTGCGTACCGAGCCGCCGACCGCCCCGCACCCCTGCACGCGCCCGTACGGCGACACCGGGCCCGCGGAGGCACCCCGCGGCGCCGGCCACGACGCCCCGTACGCCCCCCGCAGCGACGCACGCGCGCGTACCGACCTCGGTCCGTACTTCGGCGCGCGCCCCAACCCGCCCCAGGACCCCCGATCCGAAGGAGACGACGCATGATCGACCACGAGAGGGTCTCCCACCACCGCTCCGGCGAACTCGACTGGCTCCTCGACGATCTGGTGACCCGGGTCCGTGAGGTCCGGCACACCGTGGTGCTCTCCGGCGACGGCCTTGCGGTCGGCGCCTCCAGCGGACTGAGCCGCGAGGACGCCGAACACCTCGCCGCCATCGCCTCCGGCTTCCACAGCCTCGCCAAGGGCGCCGGACGCCAGTTCCACACCGGCGGCGTCCGCCAGACGATGGTCGAGATGGACGACGGCTTCCTCTTCGTCGCCGCCGCCGGCGACGGCTCCTGCCTGGCCGTGCTCAGTTCCGTCAGCGCCGACATCGGCCTCATCGCCTACGAGATGGCCCGGCTCGTCAAGCGCGTCGGAGAGCACCTGCACACCCCGCCGCGCCTCACCATGACCCCACCGGCCGCCGGCTGACGGGAGACCACCCCCATGATCATGGACAGCACCGGCTGGGACAGTCGGGACGGCACCGGCACCGGCGGCGGCCCGCCCCCACCGGGCAGCCAGTGGTACGACGCCGACGCCGGCCCGCTCGTCCGGCCGTACGCGCTGACCGGCGGCCGCACCCGGCCCGGCCCCAGCAACGTCCGTTTCGACCTGATCGCCCTCGTGGTCGTCGACGACGACCCGCCGGGCCCGGCCGAGGAGGCCGTACTCGGCCCCGAACACCGCGCCCTGCTCTCCCGCTGCCGCTCCGAGACCCAGTCGGTGGCCGAACTCGCCGCCGACGCCGACCTCCCCGTGGGCGTCGTCCGCGTCCTCCTCGGCGACCTCCTCGAATCGGGCTTCGTACGCGTCAGCCGGCCCGTGCCGCCCGCCCAGCTCCCCGACGAACGCATCCTGAGAGAAGTGATCGATGGCCTACGAGCGCTCTGACAGCACCGGCGCGGACGGCGGCGCAGACACCGCTCTCGCCCTCAAGATCCTCGTCGCCGGCGGCTTCGGCGTCGGCAAGACCACCCTGGTCGGCGCGGTGAGCGAGATCCGCCCTCTACGCACCGAGGAACGGCTCAGCCGGGCCGGCGAACTCGTCGACGACACCGGGGGAGTGGACCGGAAGACCACCACCACCGTGGCCATGGACTTCGGCCGGATCACGATCCGCGCGGGCCTGTCCCTGTACCTCTTCGGCACCCCGGGGCAGGACCGCTTCTGGTTCCTGTGGGACGAGCTCTCGCAGGGCGCCCTCGGCGCCGTCGTCCTCGCCGACACCCGCCGTCTGGAGGACTGCTTCCCGGCGGTCGACTACTTCGAGCACCGGAAGATCCCCTTCGTGGTCGCCGTCAACTGCTTCGAGGGCGCCCGCTCCTACGGGGCGCAGGACGTGTCCCGCGCCCTCGACCTGGACCTGGGCACGCCCGTGGTGCTCTGCGACGCGCGCGACCGGGACTCCGGCAAGGAGGTTCTCATCAGGGTCGTCGAGTACGCCGGGCGGATGCACACCGCCCGGCTCCTCGACACGGTCGGCTGAACCGGCCGCCGTCCGGGGGAGGTCAGTCGGAGACGCCGCCCGCCGAGATCACCTTCTCGATCTTCACCCGGACCAGGAGTTCGCCCGGCACCCCGTTGCGGCGGCCGAACTCCTCGGCCCGGTCCTCGCCCATGTAGCGGCCGCCGATCAGCGTGGCCCACCGGACCAGCTCCGCCGGGTCCTCGCTCAGCTCGGCCCGGCCGCTCAGGGTGACGTACGAGAACGGCGGGGCGTCGTCGTCCACACAGAGCGAGACCCGGGCGTCGCGCGCGAGGTTGCGCCCCTTCACCGTGTCCTTCCCGGTGTTGAACACGAAGGAGTCGCCGTCGAGCACGAACCACACCGGTACGACGTGCGGGCCGCCGTCCGCTCGCACGGTCGCGAGCTTGCCGGTACGGGTGCCCAGGGACACGAAGGTCCGCCACTGTTCCTCGGTCATTTTCGTCATCTCCCCATCGTGCGGCACGCGGTGACCGTACGGCGGCACCTTGTACGGCACGCGGTGGCCGTACGGCGGCACCTCGTACGGCGCGCGGTGGTCGCCCGGCACACGGTGGTCGCACGGCGGCACACCGGGGTCGGTGGGGTGCTTGCCCTGTCCACGACAGTGCGTAAGGCTTGCCGCGACACGCGGTCCGTACGGCGCACGCGGGCACGGGGCCCGGCCGGAGCGACCGCACCGATCGAGGGGGAGGACCACCACATGGCGCTGGACAAGGGGCTCGACTGGCTCCTGGACGACCTGACCCGACGGGTCGGACCGATACGGCACGCACTGGTGCTGTCGAACGACGGACTGGTGACGGGCGCGAGCAGCGAACTCGCGCGGGAGGACGCGGAGCACCTGGCCGCCGTCTCCTCCGGCCTGCACAGCCTCGCGCGCGGTTCCGGCCGGCACTTCCGGGCCGGCCGGGCCCGCCAGACCATGGTCGAGTTCGACGAGGCCCTGCTGTTCGTGACGGCGGCCGGCGAGGGCAGCTGCCTCTGCGTGCTCAGCGACGCGGAGGCGGACGTCGGCCAGGTCGCGTACGAGATGACCCTGCTGGTCAACCGGGTCGGCGAGCACCTGAGCGTCTCCGCGCGGCAGCTGGGCGGACCCACCGTCTGACGGTTGTCCACAGGCGGTTGTCCACAGGCCGCACGCTTTTCGTCACTCTCCGTTATCTTCGTGGTGTCGGGTTCACAGGAGCCCGGACCGGTCGACAGGCCGGGGTGAGCCAGTGGAACGAGCGAGTGGGGGAGGCGGCGGACGCCATGACGGTGGACGAGACGACACGGACGGTGACAGCGGCCCGGGCCGCGGAAGAGCTGGAACTGAGGCGCGAAGAGTTCCGGCTCGCCGTCCGGATGGGGCTGATCAGGACCGTCCCGGTCCCGGGCGCGGACGCCGCGGTCCGGGACCGGGGAGGCGGCGGGGCGGCCGGCCGGGGCCAGGCGCCCGAGCGGCGCCCGGTCGAGCGCGCCGAGCTCGACCGGCTCAAGGCGGCGCCGGACTTCCCCGCCGGCCTCCGGGAGCGCGTGCGGGCCGTGGGCGCCGGGGAGGCGGCCGGACTCCTCTCCATCACCCCCGACCGGTTCGCCCGCCTGGCCCGCACGGGCCACCTGAGCCCGGTCCGCTTCTACCTCAACCGCTACCGCACGGTGATCTGGCTGTACGTGGCCGCCGAGGTCACCGCCTTCGGCGAGGAGCACCCCGCACTGCTCACCGGCCGGCTGCCCGCCGAGGTGCGCGAGCGGGAGGCCACGGGGGAGGACCTGCGGGCCAGGAACTGGCGCTCCCGCCACCTGAGCCTGCTGCTGCGCGGCACCGACGACCCGTGGGTCCGCGCGGCGGCGATCGCCTCGCTGCTCGACCCGGTCCAGATCGCGGAGGTCGTCGACGACCCCTACGAGCGCACCCATCTCGACCGGCTGCGCCCCGCGCCCCCGCCGGGCTTCCCGCTCGCGGGCGCGGCCCACGAGGTCGCCGACCGCCTGGTCCGCGCCGACGACCCCGACGAGATCCTGTGGCACCGGATGAGCCTCGCCCTCGCCCTGGACGAGGCCCGCGCCGACCGCCAGGCACCGTACCCGGGCGAGCGGCCACGACCGGCCCCGGATCCGGCCCCGGCCCCGGCCCCGGATCCGGATGCGGCCCCGGCTCCGGATGCGGTGGCGGGCCGTCCGCCCGGTCGCCCGCGGGGTGAGCGGGTGACGGGGCCGCCGGGGCGGGCGCCGCGCACCCGGCGCTCCGGGGTGTGGGCGCGTCTGCGGCGGTCGCTTCCCGGTCGGTCTGCCGCCGGCGCGGGGTGGGGTGAGCGGCGCGACTGGGGCTGAGGCGGCCGACGCGGCTGCGGGTGCGCCCGTGGAGGGCGGCGGTGACGATGGGGGCATGTTGCTGGCCCGTGTCGCCGAGGTCTCCCGGCAGGTCGCCGCCGACCCGGCGCGGTCGCGGAAGATCGCCCTGCTCGCCGAACTGTTCGCGGAGGCCACGCCCGAGGAGAGCCCGCTGGTCATCGCCTACCTCTCGGGTCGGCTGCCCCAGGGCCGTATCGGAGTCGGCTGGAGCACGCTCAAGCAGGTCGTCCCGCCCGCCGTGCCCCCGGCGGCCGCGCCGCGGCTGACCCTGGCCGACGTGGACGCGGCGATGGACGGCCTCGCGGGCGTGGCGGGACCCGGCTCCCAGGCGGAACGGGCGCGCAGGGTGCGGGAGTTGTGCGCCGCGGCGACGGTCGAGGAGCAGGAGCTGCTGGTGCGGCTGCTCTCCGGGGAGGTGCGGCAGGGGGCGCTCGACGCCATCGCGCTGGAGGGCGTCGCGAAGGCCGCCGCCGTGCCCGCCGGTGAACTGCGGCGCGCCGTGATGCTGGAGGGGTCGCTGCCGCCGGTGGCGCAGGCGGTCCTCGCGGAGGGGCTGTCCGCCCTCGACCGGTTCACGCTCCGGGTCGGCAGACCGGTGCAGCCGATGCTGGCGCACACGGCCGGCTCCGTCACCGAGGCGGTGGAGGCGCTGGGTCCGTGCGTGGTGGAGGAGAAGCTGGACGGCATCCGGATCCAGGTACATCGCGACGGGGAGGAGGTACGGGTCCACACGCGCTCGCTCGACGACATCACGGCTCGCCTGCCCGAGGTGGTGGCCGTCGTCCGGGAGGTGCCGTCGGAGTCGTTCATCCTCGACGGCGAGCTGATCGCCCTCGATCCCGGCACCGGACGTCCGGCCGCGTTCCAGTCGATCGCCGGGCGGGTCGGCTCCCGGACCGACGTGATCGGCGCCCGGGCCGCGCTCCCGCTCACCCCGGTCTTCTTCGACGTCCTCGCCGCGGACGGAGAGCCCCTCGTCGACCGCCCCGGCCGCGAGCGGCACGCGGTCCTCGCCCGCCTGCTGCCCGAGGACCGGCGGGTGCGCCGGGTCGAGGTGACGGCCCCCGACGACCCCGCGCAGCGGGAGGCGGCCGAGCGGTTCCTCACCGACACCCTGGCCCTGGGCCACGAAGGGGTCCTGGTCAAGGCCCTCGACGCTCCCTACGTGGCCGGCCGGCGCGGGCGCACCTGGCTCAAGGTGAAGCCCGTGCACACGGTCGACCTCGTCGTCCTCGCCGTCGAACGGGGCCACGGGCGCCGCACCGGCTATCTCTCCAACCTCCACCTGGGCGCCCGCGCGGCGGACGGCGGGCTCGTGATGCTGGGGAAGACCTTCAAAGGGCTCTCCGACGACATGCTCCGCTGGCAGACCGACCGCCTCACGGAGCTGGCCGTCGAGGACGACGGCTACACCGTGACCGTACGGCCCGAACTGGTGGTGGAGATCGCCTACGACGGCCTCCAGCGCTCCACCCGCTACCCCGCCGGCATCACCCTCCGCTTCGCCCGCGTCCTTCGCCACCGGCCCGACAAGCCGGCGTCCGAGGCCGACACCGTCGAGACGCTCCTGGCCGGCGGCTGAGGGCGGCCGGGCGGGAGCCGTCGACGTACCGGGAGCGGAGGGGGATGCTGGAAGAGTGCCACGCGGGCCGCGAGGAGATGAGCGACGTGTACGACTTGCACATCGACACCGACGTCAGTGTCCAGCTGAGCGACTGCCGCCAGGAGGACGCCCGGGCCGTCTTCGACGTCCTCGACCGCTACTACCAGCTGGAGGACGTGGAGACCGCTCCGCCGGCGGGCGGGGGACCGGTCACCACCGTGTGGATGGCCACCTTCGACACCTCCGGCGGCCGGCGCGAGGAGACGCCTCCCCCTCGGCTCGACGGCAAGGTCGTCGCCCTGCTGACCGGCGGCTATCACGCCGTCGGCGAGGTCGAGAAGGTGCTCGCCGCCGACTTCGCCATCGAGTCCCTCCAGGCGGTCTCGGGCGACCAGGAGACCGAGGCACGGCTGCTCCTCGCCTCCCGCTGAGCGGCGGCGAGGGCGGCGTCACCTGACACCCCGGGCGGAGCGGACGGACCCCGCCCGGGGCTCCGTCGTGCCCGGAGGGGGAGACGAGGGGGAGGAGAGGGGGAGAACAGGGGGGGCGACGAGGGTCCCCGACCGGAAGGGGAGACCCCCCTTCCGACCCCGGTATACACCGTGTGTAGAGTTCACGGCGGCCATTCGGCGCACGCGTCCTGACCAGGCGCGGGCGTGGCCGCATCGCACACGAAACCGGGGAAAGCGGGTACCACCATGTTCCGATCCAGTCTGGGCCGCCGCGGTGGGAGGACCGCCGTCGTGCTCGCCGCCGCCACCCTCATGCTCACCCTCGGCGGCTGCGGCGTGGACCCGATCACCCCGCAGGCGGCGCGGGCCGAGTCGGGAGGCGACGACAAGCTGGGCGCGGAGCCCCGCCGGGTCGACTGCGCCCGGGTGAAGTGCATCGCGCTCACCTTCGACGCCGGGCCGGGCAAGGACACCCCGCACCTCCTCGACGTCCTCAAGGAGAAGCAGGTCCCCGCCACCTTCTTCCTCCTCGGCCACAAGCACGTCGACCGCTACCCGAAGGTCGTCCGGCGCATCGCGGACGAGGGGCACGAGGTGGCCAACCACACCTGGTCCCACCGCATCCTCACCGACCTCGACGAGGCCGAGATACGCGAGGAGCTGTCCCGCACCCAGGACGCCATCGAGAAGATCACCGGCCGTAAGCCGGTCCTCATGCGCCCGCCCCAGGGCCGCACCGACTCGACCGTCAGCGACGTCAGCCGCGAACTCGGCCTCGCGCAGGTCCTCTGGAGCATCACCGCCAAGGACTACTCCACGACCGACTCCGCCCTGATAGAGGAGCGCGTTCTCACCCAGGCGCACCGGGACGGCATCATCCTGCTCCACGACATCTACGACGGCACCGTCCCCGCCGTCCCCGAGATCATCGACGAGCTCCAGCGCCGCGGCTACACCTTCGTCACCGTCCCCGAACTCCTCGCCCCCGGCACCGCCCGCGCCGGCGCCGTCTACCGGCCCGAGAAGGACTGACCGCCGCCACCCCCTCCGGCCCGCGCGCGACGGGTGAGCCGACTCACACCCTTTCTCCCGGAGCGTCCGGAACATTCGGCAGGGATTCACCGTTCTTCTGTATGTGACGCCGAAGGGGTCCGGTCCCCAGGTCCCCCCCTAGAGGTGACCGCTCTTCGCACGTCACGGTGAGTGGCCCCGGCTGGAATCCCCCGTCCAGCCGGGGCTCCGCCATGTCCGGGGGCGGCTCGCGCACGGCGCCCGCAGGGCGCGCGCGACGGCGCGTTCGACCCGTTCGAGTGAGCTCGCGCATGGGCGCCCTCGTCACGGGCAGTGATGGTTCGGGCCGGCCGACGATCATCCTCCGGCCCGCCGACCAGGCACCGCGCCACCGCGCGAAGGGGGACCCATGCCGCTCGCCACCACACCGCTCGCCCGCCGCGCCCTAACCACCGCCGCAGCCGCCCTGGCCCTGCTCTCCGGATGCACCTCCATCCGGCCCGACGTGCCAGGACAGCCCACCGTCCCGACCGCGCGCGCCGAGCAGGACGCCCTCCTCAAGGCCGCGGAGCGGCGGCTCGTCGACGACTGCCTCGCCGGGCACGGCATCCGCGCCCCCGCCGAGCCGCGCGCCCCCGCCCAGGACCAGGCCCTCCAGGTCGCCCTCTTCGGAACAGGACCCCGCGAACTCTCCGTGACGCTCGCCACCGGCGCCACCGTCACCGCCCACAGCGACGGCTGCCTCGCCGCCGCCCAGCACCGGCTCTACGGCGACCAGCACCGCTGGTTCCGCGTCCAGGTCGTCGTCGACAACCTCCGCGTGGAGGCCCAGGCCCGCTACCGCGACGATCCCGCCCACCAGGCCGCCCTCGCCCGCTGGACCGCTTGCGTCGCGCCGCCCGGCACCCCCCGGCCCGAGACCCCCGCCACGGAGGACTCCGCCCGCTGCGCGCGGGAGACCGGCCTCGACGAGACCCGCGCCCGTCTGGAGCGCGCCGAGCTGACCGAGGTGCGCGCCCTGCACCGCGACGAGCTCGCCACCTACCGGCAGTTGCGCGACCGCGCGCTGCTGCGGGCGGTCCAGCTGCCCGCACCCACCCCACCACCGAAAGGCAACGCCGCCTCGTGAAGCGCTTCCTGGCCACCACGGCCGCCGCCCTGTTCGTCCTCACCACCGGCCTCGCCGCCGCCGGCTCCGCCACCGCCGCCGAATGCCCCTCCGGACACTTCTGTGTCTGGCAGGACGCGAACTTCGGCGGCCAGCGGGCCAACTGGAGCGGTGACGACGGCTGGTGGGAGAGCTGGATCTCCGACACCGACTCCTCGTGGGCCAACCACGGCATCTCCGGCCCCGGCATCAAGGACCACGTGCGGGTCTACGAGAGCGCCTGGCAGGGCGGCAGCATGACCATCTGTCTCGCCCCCGGGCAGGAGGTGGGATACAGCGGCGCGGCCAACGACGCCGGCGACTCCCACATCTGGGCGACCGGCTGCTGACCCCGTCCGCCCCGGGCCCGGCCCCGACCCCCACGCCGTCCCCGGGTCCGGCGCGCCCCCGTCAGGGGGTGCGCCGGGCTCCCGGGTGGCGCAGCGCCGAGGCCAGCATCAGTCCGGCGCCTCGGACCACGCTGGTCGCCGGGTCGTTGGCCAGCCGGACCCGGCCGCGCAGCACCTGCGCGAGCCGCGCGGTCACGTCCAGCCGGAGCGCGCCGCCGCCGGTCACCAGGACCCCGCGGCGCAGCGCACCGCGCACCGCGCCGGTGCCGTCCTCGCGCCACATGTCGCTCACCATGTCGGCGGCCGTGCCCGCCACCGCGTCCGGCACCCCGCCGTGCGCCGGCAGGTCGTCCACGCCGAGTTCCGCGAGCCGGGCGTCCTGCACCTGTCCGTCCACGACGAGCGTGACCTCGGTCAGCCGGGCGCCGAGGTCGACCACGAGCAGCGGACCGCCTCCGGGCGGCGCCGCGTAGGCGGCGGCGGCCCGGGCGCTGTCGACGGCGATCACCCGGACCGGGCCGAGACCCGCGACGACCCGGCGGGCCGCCTCGCGCTCCGCCGGGGCGGCGAGCACCGGATGGGTCAGCATCACGACGGTGTCGTGGCTCTCCCCGCCCGGGGCGGAGGCGGCGAGCCGCTGGAGGAGCAGCAGCTGGGAGGAGTCGTCCGCCACCCGGCCGCGCAGGACCGCGGTGCTCGGCACGTCCGCGAAGACGCCCGCCCCCGGGGCCCAGGCCCGCGTCCGTGAGCTGCCGATGTCGAGGGCGATCCCCCGTACCGGCCGCCGCTCGTCCAGGTGGGTGCCGCCCGCTCCGTACGATCCCATCGCTTCCGTCCATTTCCCTGTCGGCCCACTGAATACGAGGCCGATCCGCGCCCACACTATGCAGGATCCGCAGCGGGAACGCCACGGTGCTTCAGGATCGAAGGATCATGGAGGGGGAGGCTCCCCGGGTCAGGCCGCGGCGCCCAGCCAGAGGTCCGGTCCGAAGACCTCGTAGTGGACGTCGGCGGCGGCGACGCCGGAGGCGACGAGGTCGCCGCGGACGGTCCGCAGGAAGGGGAGCGGGCCGCAGAGGTATGCGTGCGTGCCGGCCGGCAGCTCCAGCGCGCGCACGTCGGCGCGGCCCTCGCGCGCGCCGGACGCGCCCGGCTCCTCGTACCAGAGGTGCAGGCTGCCCTCGGGGAGCCGTCCGACCAGCTCGCGCAGCTCCTCGGCGTGGGCGTGCGCCTCGGGGGAGCGGTCGGCGTGCACGACGACGACCGGGCGCCGGGCGCCGGTGGCGGCCAGGTGGTCGAGCATGGCGAGCATCGGGGTGCTGCCGATGCCGGCGGAGGCGAGCAGCAGCGGGCCGTCGCCCTCGGGCAGCACCAGGTCGCCGAAGGGCGCGGAGACCTCCAGGACGTCACCGGCCGCCGCGTGCGCGTGGAGCTGGTTCGAGACCTCGCCCGCCGGGTCGCCGTCGACCCGCTTGACCGTGATCCGCCAGGCGGGACGGCCGGGGGCGGAGGAGAGGCTGTACTGGCGGATCTGGTGGGCGCCGTCCGGCAGGGCGACGCGGACGCTCACGTACTGGCCGGGTCGGAACGGCGGCAGCGGCGAGCCGTCCGGGTCGGTGAGCACGAGGGAGACGGTGTCCGCGGTCTCCTCGCGTCGCTCGGAGATCCGCACCGGGCGCCAGACCTCGCCGCCCTCGACGCCCGCCTCCTGGTAAAGGCGGTTCTCCAGGGCGATGAGCGCGTTCGCCATCAGCCAGTAGACCTCGTCCCACGCCTGGGCGACCTCGGGGGTGACGGCCTCGCCGAGCACCTCGACGATCGCGGCGAAGAGGTGCTCGTGCACGACCTTGTACTGGCCGGCCGTGACACCGAGAGAGGCGTGCTTGTGGGCGATGCGGGAGAGCAGCGTGTCGGGGCGGGTGTCCGGGTGCTCCAGGAGCGCGACGGCGAAGGCGGCTATGGAGCCGGCCAGCGCCTTGCGCTGGTCGCCGTTGGCCTGGTTGCCCCGGTTGAAGAGGTCGCGCAGCAGCTCGGGGTGGGCCTCGAAGAGCCGCCCGTAGAAGCGCTCGGTGATCTGGTCGAGCGCTCCGCCGACGGCGGGCAGCGTGGCGCGGACGACGGGTACGGCCTGCTCGGACAGCATCGGAACTCTCAATCTGGTAGATGATCTGCGTATTTAAAGCGAAGCGGAACCCCGCGCGGCGCGGGCCGCCGGGGGTGCGCGGGTCAGGAAGGGGAGCGCGGTGTGAGGGAGAGCAGCACGGGACCCGTCGGCGACCGCACGAGATCGGCGACCGTCAGCGGGTCGAGCGTGCGGTAGAAGGCGTCCTGCGCCTCCCGCAGCGCCCCGCGCAGCCGGCAGGCCGCCCGTAGCGGGCACGGCGGATCGGCCTCGCAGCCGACGACCTCCTCCTCGCCCTCCAGTGTCCTGGTCAGCCAGCCCACCGAGGAGCGCCGGCCGAAGTCCGTCAGTGCGAGCCCGCCCCCGCGGCCGCGCCGGGCCTCCACCACGCCGAGGTGCTGGAGCCGGGTGACCACCTTCGCCATGTGGGCGTGCGGCACCGCCATCTCCTCCGCCACCACGCGCGTGGTGACGGGCTCCTCGTCGTCGGTGACCGCCAGGCGCATCACGGCGCGCAGGGCCAGGTCGGTGAACTTGGTCAACCTCACCATCCGACCGTATCAAAGCGGTATCCCGGACTCGCATTAAGGGTGCGTCGTCCGGGATACCGGGTCCCGCCGGGGGGCGGGGGTGGTGCGGGGTGGGAGCGGTCAGGCGAGGACCTTGGCCTTCGCCTGCTGGAACTCCTCCTCGGAGATCGAGCCCTTCGCCTTCAGGTCGGCGAGCCGGGCCAGTTCGTCGGTGGCGCTCGGGGCGCCGCCCGCGGCGGCCTGGGTGCCGGCCGTCTGACGGATGTACTCCTGGAAGCGGGCCTCGGCCGCCTGGGCCTGCTTGGCGTCGCGCTGACCCATGCCCTTGCCGCGGGCGATGACGTAGACCAGCACACCGAGGTAGGGCAGCAGGATGCAGAAGATCAGCCAGCCGGCCTTGCCCCAGCCGCTGAGCTCGTGGTCGCGGAAGATGTCGGCGATGACCTTGAAGAGCAGGAACAGCCACATGATCCAGAGGAAGAACCACATCATCGTCCAGAAGACGTTCAGGAGGGGGTAGTCGTCCATTCCTGCACACTCCGTTCCCCGCCGGCCGGGAGGCCGCGCGTTGGAGCGAGTCTCACCCGTCCGGCCCGCGCCCGCATGTCGTGGCCGCCCGCTCCCGCCCGGCGTGCGGGCCCGCGGCCGCCGTGTTCGCATGGAGATCCCGTACGCGGACGGCGGCCCACGGGGACGACGAGGAGCGGAGTGTCATGGGACCGGTGGAATGTGTGGTGCTCGCCTTTCCTGGCGAGCGGCTGAAGGTCGCGGCCGTCGCCGCGCTCGCCGACCTCCGCAAGGAGGGGCAGGTCCGGCTGATCGACTCGCTCGTGGTCGTGAAGTCGCCGGCCGGGGACGTCGCCACCTCCGAACTCGTCGAGTACGACGAGTACGAGGACGCCACGGCGGAGATCGGCCCCGAGGCGAACCTGCTCGGCCCGGAGGACGCGGCCGAGGTGGCCCAGTCGCTCGAACCGGGCTCCTGCGCCCTGATGCTGCTGGTCGAGCACATCTGGGCCGCGCGGGCCACCGAGGCGATCCGCGAGGCGGGCGGCCGCGTCGCGGCCAGGGTGCCCATCCCCGACACCTATGTGGAAGAGGCCAGGACCGCCTACCAGGAGGCGGTCGCCGCGGCCGCCGGAAGGAGCTGAAGCCGCGTGTTCATGCGACGCCGCCCCCTCGTCCGCCCGGTGATCCGCCCCGCGGGCGCCCCGCTGCTGCGCGGCGCCCTCGTCGGCGGAGCCGCGTACGCCGCCGGCCGCAGCGCCGCGCGGGCCTCCCGCCGCGAGCAGGACCAGGAGCAGGCCATCGCCGACCTCCAGTCCCAGCAGGCGCCACCGCCCCCGATGGCACCCCCGCCGCCGCAGGCCGCGCCGGCGCCCCAGCCCGCCGCCCAGGCCCCCGCCGGGGGCCTCACGGAACAGCTGGCCCGGCTCGGCGAACTCGCCCAGCAGGGACTGCTCACCCCCGAGGAGTTCGCCGCGGCCAAGGCCAAACTCCTCGGCGTCTGAGCCCCGGCGAAAGAGCCGGTCAGGAGGTCCGCAGCGCCGCCAGCGCGGCCAGCGCGCGGTCCGCGTGGGCACTCATCCGCAGCTCGCTGCGGACGACCTCCTTGATCCGCAGGTCCTGCCCGATCACGAACGTCACGCGCTTCGTCGGGGCCAGCGAGAAGCCGCGCCGCACGCCGAAGCGCTCCCGCACAGTGCCCTCGGGGTCGGAGAGCAGCGGATAGCCGAGCGAGTGCCGCTCGGTGAACTCCCGCTGCCGCTCCACCTCGTCACCGCTGACGCCCACGGGCAGCGCGCCCGCCGCGCGGAACTCGCCGGCCAGGTCGCGGAAGTGGCACGCCTCGGCGGTGCAGCCGGGCGTCATCGCCGCCGGGTAGAAGAAGAGGACGACCGGCCCCTCGGTGAGCAGTCCGGAGAGGGAGCGCGAGGCGCCGGTCTCATCCGGAAGGGTGAAGTCCTCGACGAGATCGCCGACGTTCATGGGGTCCGCCCCTTCGTCGGGCGCACCGGCCTCCGGGCGTCCGCCCGTTCCGTACCCGCCGGACTCCCCGGCGGGCTACCCGAAGGTTCTACCGCAGGGTAGGAGTCGGCGTCACCCCGCTGCCGCCCAGGCCCGCGGCGATCCGCGCGTCCAGGACCTCCAGCACCCGCTCGCTCCAGCGGAGGTTCTCCTCCTCAAGCAGCCGCCCGCGCATCAGCGTCAGATACGGCCCGACGCGCTCGGACTCGCGCAGATACGTCTCTTCGTCCCGGCCGCCGAGCAGCCACTCCCGCAGCCGGTCGTAGCGCGCCAGCTTGTCCCGGGAGACGTCCATGCGCCGGGCCACGAAGCCCCGTACGGCCCGGGTGTCACCGCCGTCGCACGCCTGCACCTGCACCATCAGCTCGTCGCGCACGGCGGTCGGCCGCGGCGCCACGGAGGTGAAGGAGTCGAGGTCGCGCCGGCCCTCCGGGGTGAGGCTGAACATCCGCTTGTTCGGGCGCCGTTCCTGCTCGACCACCCGCGCGGTGATGAGCCCGGCCTCCGAAAGCCGGTCGAGCTCGCGGTACAGCTGCTGGGGGGTGGCGGCCCAGAAGTTGGCGACGGACACGTCGAAGATCTTGGCGAGGTCGTATCCGGATGCCTCACCCTCCAGGAGAGCTGCGAGGACGGCGTGTTTGAGCGACATCCGGACACGCTAGCAGTCCGTTGAATAGTTTCCTCCGCACCTAATCAACGGACGGAGCAGCCGCGGTTCGTACGTCCTGCCTGGCACCCCGCCCGGTGCCTGCCTAGGCTGGATCACCACGACACCAAGGGGGAGACGACCGGGGGCCGGAGGAGCGAGCAGCACCATGGACAGCGACGCGTACGTCTACACCAGCTACATCAGGACAACCCCGGACGAGCTCTGGAAGGCGCTCACCGAGCCGGAACTCACCCGGCGCTACTGGGGCGTGGCCTTCGAGACGGAGTGGACCCCCGGCGCGCCGATGGTCTGGGAGGAGGGCGACCGCAGGACCGCCGACCCCGAACAGGTCGTCGTCGAGGCCGTCCCGGGCCGCCGGCTCGCCTACACCTGGCACACCTTCACCCCCGAATGGGCGAAGGCCGTCGGACTCGACGACGAGGTGTACGCACTCCTGTCCCGCGAGCGCCGGTCCACCGTCGCCTACACCGTCGAACCCTCCGGCGACATGGTCCGGTTCACCGTCACCCACGACGGCCTGGAGCCGGACGGCATCATGCGGGGACTCATCGGGGAGGGCTGGCCCGCGATCGTCTCCAGCCTGAAGTCGCTCCTGGAGACCGGCGAGGAGCTTCCCGAACCGCCCCGCTGACCCATTCGAGTCGTCTCCCGGCCCTCTCACCCGCCACGCCCGCGCCCTTGATCATCTTTTTCTCCTCTCGTCGGTTCTGATGATCCGGTCGGCGCCCGCGCGCCGGCCTTCCACCGGTCAGCGACGAATGGGGAGGGTGTCCGACGTGCCGTCACGCCGATACGTACAGGGGTGGGGAGCGCTCTCCCTCGCCATCGGGGCCGTACTCGTCACCACCGCCTCGGCACAGTCCCCTGCCCCCGGCCGCGCGGGTGTCGCGGCGGCACCGGGGCCCGTCGTCGTCGCGGTCGGCGCCTGCTCCGGCACCGCCGGCCTCTGCCGGGTGCCCCACGCCCCCGTGGCCCTGGACGCCCCCGCCACCGTCACCCTGCCCGCCGCCGCCACCGGCCCCGTCGACCTCGCCCTGCGCACCCCGGGACGGCTCGCCGACGTGACCGTCACCGACCGGCGCGGGCGCCGGATCGCCGGGAGCACCGGCCCGGACGGCACCCGCTGGACCAGCGAGGCCGCGCTGCCCGCCGGAGGCACGTACACGGCGCGTCTCGTCCTGGAGGAGAGCGGCCCGGACGGCCCCCGCGGCCGGGTCGTCCGGCTCGCCGTCCGCACCGCGAAGGCCCCGGCGGGGGAGCGGCTCACCGTCGCCTTCGGCCCCGGCGAGAGCGAGGGCGGCGGCGACGGCGACGGTGGGGGAGGGCGTACGTACGGGGTGGGGCAGCCGGTCACCGCCGAGCTCAGCCACCCCGTGCCGCGCGGCGATCCGGCCGCCCGCCGGGTCGTCGAACGCGCCCTGGTGGTGCGCGGCGAGCCCCGCGTCGAGGGGGCCTGGCACTGGGTGGACGCCGACACCCTGCACTACCGACCGCGCGCCTACTGGCCCGCCGGCGCCACCGTCCGGGTCCGTGCCGCACTCGACGGAGTCCGTGTCACCGACCGTCTGCACGGCGGCCGCTCACGGCCCCTCACCTTCTCCACCGGCGCCCGGGTGGAGGCCGTCACCGACGTCGCCGCCCATGAGATGCGGGTCTACCGCGACGGGCGGCTGCTGCGCGTCATCCCCGTCACGACCGGCAAGCGGGGCTTCCGTACCAGGGTCGGCACCAAGGTCGTCCTCGGCAAGGAGTCCATGGTCCGGATGCGGGGCGACTCCATCGGCATCGCGCGCGGCAGCCGCGAGTTCTACGACCTCAAGGTGCGCTGGGCCACCCGGGTGACGTGGAGCGGCGAGTACCTGCACGCCGCGCCCTGGTCCCTGGACGCGCAGGGCAGCGCCGATGTGAGCCACGGCTGCACGGGGATGTCCACGGAGGCCGCCCGCTGGTTCTTCCGTACGGTCAGGGAGGGCGACCTGGTACGGGTCGTCAACGGGTACGGGGAGCTGATGACCCCGTTCGACAACGGCTACGGCGACTGGAACCTCGGCTGGTCCGAGTGGCTGCGCGGCAGCGCGCTCGGCGTCCGCGCGGCCCCTTCCGGCGCGGCGGGAAGTCCGTTGCGGCCCGCACTCTGACGTGCTGGTTCAGCCCCCGGCGCCCGGGCGCGGTGCCCTCGCGCCGTCCGTGCCGTTCGCGCCGGTGGTCCGGTCCTCGTCCGGGCCGGGTGCGGGGGTGCTCGGGGCGGGTTCGCCGAGGAGCAGCCGGGGGCGGCGCTGGAGTCCGGCGCCCACGAGCACGCCGAGGGCGATCGCGGCGACCGTGATCACCGTCCCGACCAGGCTGTTCAGGCCGCCGTCGGTGTCCTTCTCGACGATGATCTCCGAGATGCTGGTGAGCCCGACCGCGCCGGGCACCAGGAGCCAGAAGCAGGGCAGGAAGACGACCTGGTCGGGGGTGCGGGAGCGCTTCTCGATCCAGCCCGCCATCGGCGGCAGGACCGCTCCGGCGGCGAACGCGCCGAAGGTCGCCCCGGCCAGGTCGGAGGCGACCGACTGCACGAGGCGTTCGGCGAGGAGCGCGCCGAGCAGCCAGCCGATGACCCGGGGAGGGGCGGAGAAGTACAGCAGGAAGCCGAAGCCGAGCAGCAGCACCCCCACCCAGGGCGCCCACGCGCCGAGAGGCTCGGCGGCCTTCCCTGCGGCGGGGTGGGGCCGCAGCAGTTCGGAGCCGACGAGGATGCCCAGCGAGAGCAGCAGCAGGACGCTCACCGCGCCGGCCAGCCGGGACAGCCCGGACAGCGCGGCCCCGGTGGCGAGTTCGATGGCGCCGAGCGTGAGCGCCGCACCGGGCAGGAAGGCGATGAGCGGCGGGATGTAGAGCACGGCGGGGTTCTCGTGGAGGAGGGGGCCCGCCCAGCGCAGCGCGGCGGCCGTGACGAGGATGGCCGCGACCACCGGCAGCGCGGTACGGGCGGCGGGCAGCCGGTCGCCGAACAGGCGCAGCAGGCCGACGCCCGCGCCGAGCACCGCGTACCCGACGACGGCCGGCACGGTCGCGTGCCGCATCGTGCCGAGACCGACCGTCAGCAGCACGTACCCGAAGACCGTGGCGGTCGGGCTGAACCGGTCCGGCCGCTCCCGGTTCTCCCGCAGCGCCCGCCGCACCTCGTCGAACGGCACTTCCTCCGCGAGCATCCGGCCGACCAGCGCCTGGAGCGACTCCACCTGGTCGAGCCGCAGGTCGGGGCCCTCGACCGGGGCGAAGTCGAGTTCGCCGCCGCGGCCGTCGGGCCCGCCGCCGACCCGGACGAAGAGCCCGGTGGGGACGACGAAGCAGCGCGCCCGGGTGCCGTAACGGGCGGCGATGTCGTGCAGCGTCCGCTCGACCTCCGAGCTGCGCTCGGCGGCCCGCAACAGGTCGGAGCCGAGCTCGCAGAGCAACGAGGCGAGGTCCCGGAGCCGCTCCCGGCCGGCGGTCTCGTCCTCCGGCAGAGTGACCGTGCCGGTGCGCCGCCGGGGCCGCAGAGCCGCCGCGCGCCGCGCGAGCCCGCGCACATCGAATCGGGACAAAAGGCGCATTCGTGAACGTTAGCAGCGGAAGGGGAGGGGAGTGGGGGCGTGGGTGCGTGGGCGACGGGGCGTCAGCTCCCGCCCCTGGCGGCCGGTCTCGCCTGGCGCCAGGGGGGGCTGCCGCCCGGTCTCGCCTGGCGGCCGGTCTCGCCTGCGGCGCGAAAACGGTTCGCCCGCCTTCACCCCTGCTGCGAGCATGATCGGATGAACGACAGGACCCCCACCCCCGAGGAGCGTGACCGCCTCCTCTCCGAGGCCGTCGCCCTCCGCTCCGGAGACGGCAAGGAAGAGGCCCGCGTACGGCTGGTCGCGCTCGCCGGGCGCCTCCCCGGCGACGCCGAGGTCGCCTACCAGACCGCCTGGGCCCACGACGTGCTCGGCCTGGAGGCCCAGGCCGTGCCCTACTACGAGACCGCGCTCGCCGACACCGGCAGCGGCAGCGGCAGCGGCACCGGCACTGGCACGGGCACCGGCCTCACCGCCGACGACCGGCGCGGCGCCCTCCTCGGCCTCGGCAGCACCTACCGGACCCTCGGCCGGTACGAGGACGCTGCCGCGCTGCTCGAACGGGCCGCGGCCGAGTTCCCCGAGGACGGCGCCCTGCGCGCCTTCCTCGCGATGGCCCTCTACAACACCGGCCGCCACCACGACTCCGTACGGCTGCTCCTGACCCTCCTCGCCGCCACCAGCGAGGACCCGTCCGTACGGACGTACCGCGCGGCCATCGAGCACTACGCGCGGGACCTCGACGCGATCGAGTGACTGCCGCACCGCCGGCGTGCGATTGAGGGGGGGCGGTCAGTCGTTCACCGCGGTCAGGAGCACCACGCAGTCCTCCACCGCGGTCAGCCCGTGGCGCTCCTTGGGGATCATCCGCAGCGCGCCCGCGGCCAGTTCGTCCGCCCAGCCGTGGGTGGTCAGCCGCACCCGGCCGCTCAGCACCTGGAGGCTCGCCGCCGGGGGAGCGTTGTGCTCGTCCAGGGCCGTGCCGGCCTTCAGTGCGATCACGGTCTGCCGCAGCACGCCGTCGTGCAGCACCAGATGGGCGCTGCGCCCGTGTGGGGCCGTGCGGGCGGCGGCCAGGTGCTCGTCGGCGAGGGCGGTGAGGTCCAGGTTCATACCCCCCAGCCTCCCGACTGCGTACGAGGACGCAACTCGGGGCGCGGGCCCGGCTCACCCCGCCGGCAGCAGCGCCCCCGTGAGGTGGTCGTACGCCACGTGCGCGTGGAGCCGGACACCGGTCACGAGGGTGTCGTCGTCGGCGTAGAAGTGCGGGTTGTGGTTGGTGACGAGACCGCGTCCGCCCTCCTCCGGCACCGGCAGCCCGTCCGGGCCCGGCGTCGCGTCCTGGACGCCGAGCATCACGTACAGCCCGCCGAAGCGTGCGATGAACTCGGAGACGTCGTCGTAGCCGAGGGTCGCCCCGGTCTCGGTGACCCGCTCCTCGCCCACCACGCGGCGGAAGGTCGGTAGCCCCGCCGCCACCCACGGCCCGGTGTTGTGCACCGGCGGCACCGGCTGGAGGTACGCGACCTCGGCCGTCGCCCCGTACGCCGCCGCCGAGTGCTCGGCCAGCCGCTGGAGCCGCTCGCGCACCCCCGCCATGTCGGACTCCACGGCGCAGCGGATCGTGCCCCAGAGGGTCACCGTCTGGCCGATGATGTTGAACCGGCCGACGTCCTCGACGTGCCCGATGGTGACGGTCACCGGGTCGAAAGCGGACACCTGCCGGTACAGCTGCCCGATCCCCGTGAGCACCGCTCCGGCGGCGGGCATCGGGTCGACGCCCTGCCACGGCGTGGAGCCGTGCACCTGCTTGCCGTCGATCGTGATCCGGACCAGCACCGAGGCCCCGTACTGGTTGCCGACCCGGTAGCCCACGTACCCCTTCGGGTACGGCGTCACGTGCATCCCGAAGGCCATCGTCGGCACCGGGTCGGCGAAGGCGCCCGCGTCGACCATGGCGAGCGCGCCGCCGGTCTCGGTCACCGGCGGCCCCTCCTCGGCCGGCTGGAAGACGAACAGGACCGTGCCCGGCAGCCGGTCGCGCACCCCCGCCAGCACCGTCGCCGCGCCCATCAGCATCGCCGTGTGGCAGTCGTGGCCACAGGCGTGCGAGACGGGGAACGGGCCGCCCGGATAGTCCGCGTCCACGACCGTCGAGGCGAAGTCGACCCCGCACAGGTCCTTCACCGGCAGGGCGTCCGTGTCCGCCCGCAGCGCCACCACCCGCCCGCCACCCCCGCCGGCCGTCCCGCGCAGCACGCCCACCACGCCGTGCCCGGCGATGCCGGTGCGGACCTCGTCGAGCCCCAGGCTCCGCAGATGGTCGGCGACCAGCCGGGCCGTCCCCTCCTCCCGGTTGGACAGCTCGGGGTGCCGGTGCAGGTGCCGACGCCAGGCGATCACCTGAGCGGAGGTCTCCTCGGCCAGCCGGTCGAGCTCGCCGTGGACGGGATCGGTGCGGGCGAGGTCCGCCTCGGCCGGGGCGGTGTGTCCGGGCGCGGCGGGGAAGAGGTCGGCGTGGACGGGGTCCTGGGTCATGGGACGTCCTCTCGTGACGGTCGGAGCGTGCCGGGGGCGGGGGTGGGAGAGGGGCGCGCGGGCCAGCGACCGGTGAGGTCGCGGAGCGCGAAGTCCTCGGACAGCGGGACGGAGAGCCCGTTGAGGGCCGCTCTCAGGTTCTTCTCCTCGTACGTGAAGCGCGATTCGACGAGCGCGATCAGCCCGTCCAGCCCGTCCAGCTCGCCGCGCACCCGGCGGGCCTCCTCGGACGAGGTGGCCATGGTGCGCATGATCGCACCGGCGGGGGGTCCGGGGCATGGCTCCGGCGTACGGCCCTGGGGTCACGGCTCCGGGGTACGGCCTCGCGATACGGCTCCGGGGCCGGGCCCGCAGGGTGCGGGAACGGCCCCGGAGGGGGAGCGGTCGGCGGGGGTGCGTCAGCCGGTGAAGACCTCGACGAGGGACCAGATCGCGAGGCCCAGCATGCAGACGCCGCCGACGCGCTGGACGGTCTTGAGCGGCACGCGCTTGGCGATGAAGCGGCCGGCGACCAGCGCCAGGGCGGAGACCGAGGTCAGCGCCAGGAAGGAGCCGATCGCGGTCGACGCGGTGCCGTTGGTGGCGGCGAGGTTGGCGGTGGTGATCTGCGTCAGGTCGCCCCACTCGCTGATGAAGACGGCCATGAACGCGGTGGAGAACACCGGCCAGAAGCCGGTGACGGTCTTGCCGCCCGCGTCGTCGTCCTCGTCGTCGCCCCCGGCCCGCAGCAGGATGAACGCACCGAAGCCGAACATCAGCGCGGAGACGAGTTTGACGATCCAGCCGGGGAGCAGCCCGAGGAGGCTGCCGGCGCCGACGGCGATGGCGACGTGCACCGCGAAGGCCGCGGAGGTGCCGAACCACACGTACAGGGGACGCATGCGCGTGCCCATGGCGAGCGACGCGAACATGGTCTTGTCGGGAAGCTCGGCGAGGAAGATGAGCCCGAAGGCGGTGACGATCGCCAAGGGTTCGAGGTGCATACCGGCGCTCTCTGCTCGGTCCGGGCCCCGTGGCCCCGCACGACACCTCGGTGGGCGACGGGAGGACCACTCGGCCCGGCATGACGGACCACGTCCACGGAGATGTGGACGTGGTGATGCCTGGCCGAAGGTCTCGCCCGTCCGCGTCGTGCGCGGACCCGGTCACCGGGAACCCGGGGGTTCCAGTGTGTCGACGACCGGTTCGCAGAGCTACTCCCCTTCGCTGCCCACCAGTGTAACCGATGGGTCACTCGAGCCGTAGACACTGTCTACGGCTGACTGGTAGACAGTGTCTATGTCTCACTCTGAACCTCAGGATCACGGTCACGGTCACGCTCAGCCTCCGGTCGACGGTGACGGCGAGGGCGAGCGCGGCGGGCTGCGTGAGCGGCTCGTCCGGGCGGGCGTCGCCCTCGTCGACGCCGAGGGGGCCCAGGCGCTGACCCTGCGCGAGATCGCCCGCAGCGCCGGTGTCTCCCACGGCGCGCCCCGCCGCTGGTTCCCCACCCACCTCGACCTGCTCTCGGCCATCGCCCGCGAGGGCTTCGCCGAACTCGCCGCCCGCGTCGCCGAGGCCGACCGGGAGGCCGACCGCACGTCCGCCGGGCCCCGGGCGCGGATCGAGACCCTCACCCGCGTCTACCTCGCGTACGCCGACGAGCGGCGCGGCATGTACGAGCTGATGTTCCGCCACGACCTGCTGGAGAGCGGCCGGCTGGGGCTGCGCGAGACGAGCCTGCCGCTCTTCGCCCGCCTCACGGCCCTCGTCGCCGAGCTGCGCCCCGGCGCCGCCGACCCCGTCACCGCCGCGGGCGCCCTCTGGGCGAACCTCCACGGCCTCGCCCAGCTCCGCCACTGGGGCAGCCTCCCCCTCGCCACCGGATCCGACGACCCCGCGCCCCTCGTCCGCGCCGCCCTCGACGCCCACCTCGGCCCGGCGGAGCCCACCCCGTGAACACCACCACCCACCCCGAGAACACCAGCCCCATCAAGCCCGGTACCCATCCCCGCGCCCGTACCCGCACCCTCGTGTGCAGCGGCACCGGCGCCGCCGTCGTCGCGCTCGACGGCACCGTCCTGACGCTCGCCCAGCCCGCCCTCCAGCGGGACCTGCACGCCGGCGTCGCCCAGGTGCAGTGGACGAGCACCGGCTACCTCGTCGCCGTCGCGAGCCTCCTCGTGCTCGCCGGGCGCCTCGGCGACCGCCACGGCCACCACCGGGTCTTCGCCCTCGGCGCGCTCGGCTTCGCCGCCGCGTCCGCCGGGATCGCGCTCGCCCCCGGCATCGGCGCCGTGGTCCTGCTCCGCGTCCTCCAGGGGGCCTGCGGCGCGCTGCTCCAGCCCGCCACCCTCGGCATGCTCCGTACCGCCTACCCGCCGGACCGGCTCACCGGGCCCATCGCGCTGCGCACCGGCGCCATCGGGCTCGCCGCCGCGGCCGGACCCCTCCTCGGCGGCGCCCTGGTCTCCGCGTACGGCTGGCGCGCCGTCTTCCTGCTCGGCGTGCCGCCGACGCTCGCCGTCGGGCTCCTCGCCCTCACCGTCCGCGAGCCCCGCCGGACGGACCCGCCACGCGCGCGTGCCGGCGGCGATCCGCTCGGCGCGCTGCTGCTCGCCGCCGCGCTCGGCCTCCTCGTCCACGGACTCGTCTCCCTGCCCCAGCCCGGCGCCGGAGGGCGCGCGGCCGTGACCCTCGCCGTCTCCGCGGCGGCCGCGCTCGCCCTCGTACGCCACGAACGGCGGGCCCCGCACCTGCTGCTGCCGCCCGCGCTGCTGCGGAGCCGGCCGGTGGCCGCCGGGCTCGGCGCGCTCCTCGCGGCCTCCGCCGCCCTCTCCGGCACCCTCTTCGTGACCACGTACTTCCTCCAGGAGGTCCAGCGCCTCGACCCGCTCGACGCCGGGCTGCGCTTCCTCCCGCTCGCGGTCCTGATGGTGCTCGGCGCCGCGTTCTGCCCGCCGCTCCAGCGCCGCCTCGGCCCCCGGGGCGCGGCCCTCACCGGCGGCGCTCTGCTCACCGCCGGGGTCGTGGTCCTCGCCCGCCTCGACAGCGGCGCGGGAGCCGTCGCGACCGGCACCGGCGCGGCCCTCCTCGGCGCCGGCTTCGTCACCGTGATGGTCACCGCGACCGCCGCGATCGTCCGCAACGCCCCCGAGGCCCACGCCGGGGTCGCGGGCGGCCTCCAGCAGACCGCCATGAACACCGGCCCCGCCCTCGGCGTCGCCACCGCCGCCCTCCTCCTCGCCCTCGTCCCCGGCGGCGGCTTCGTCCCCGCGCACGGCGCCGCGCTCCCGGCCCTCGCCTGCGTCGCGGGCCTCACCCTGCCTGCCGCGCTCGCCCTCCCCGGGAGGCCCGGCGGCCCGGGAGAGGGGACACGCGGGCCCGCCGCGCGCCGGTCGCGGCGCCCGTTCTGCGTACGATCATGAAATGCACGCAGCGGGTCACCGTCCCCGGCCGCGGCTCGCCACCGCGACGCGGACCCAGGTCAACCTCGGCCGCGCCCTGCCCGTCCTGGTCATGGTCACGGTCGTCGTCCTGGACCTCGTCACGCCCGACTCCGAGCGTGTCGACCGGCTGCTCATCACCGTCCCCGCGCTCGCCGCCGCCACCTGGAGCGTGACCGGCACCATCGGCATGGGCTTCCTCGCGATGGTCCTGAGGGCCCTGCTCGTCCTGGTCCGCGGCGAACCCCTCGCCGCCGAACTCGTCGCGAGCGAGGGCCTCATCCTCGGCATCACCGCCGCCTCCGCCTGGGTCAGCTCGGTCCGCACCCGCTACGAGCGCGACCTCGCCGAGGTCACCGCCGTCGCCGACGTCGTCCAGCGCGTCGTGCTCCGCCCGCTCCCGCCGCGCCTCGGCCCCGTCGAGCTCCACCTGCTGTACGTCGCCGCCGCGGCCAAGGCCCGTATCGGCGGCGACTTCTACGAGGCCGTCCAGATCCCCGGAGCCGTACGGATCATGCTCGGCGACGTCCAGGGCAAGGGCCTCGGAGCCGTCGAGACGGCCTCCGTCCTCCTCGGCGCCTTCCGCTCCACCGCCTACGACGCCCCCGACCTTCCCGCACTGGCCGACCGGCTCGACCAGGGCCTGGCCCGCTACGCCGCCTGGGACCCCGACTCCGACGCGGCCGAACGTTTCGCCACCGTCGTCCTCGTCGAACTCCCCGACGGCAGCGACACCGCCCGCCTCCTCAACTGCGGCCACCCCGCCCCGCTCCTCCAGCACGGCACCCGCGTCACCACCGTGGACGTCACCGAGCCCTCGCTGCCGCTCAACCTCGCCGGGCTCGCCGACTCCCGCCACCAGGTGGAGGAGTTCCCCTTCGGACCCGGCGACCGGCTGCTGCTCTACACCGACGGCGTCAGCGAGACCCGCGACCGCGCCGGCGTCTTCTACCCGCTGGAGGAGCGCGCCCGGCAGTGGTCCGACGCCCCCTCCGAGCAGGTCCCGGAGCTCCTCCACCGCGACCTCGCCGCCTACGGCGACGGCGGCCTGGACGACGACGTCGCCGCACTGCTGGTCGTCCGCACCGCAGGCTCCGCAGGCCCCGCAGGCACCGCTAGGCCCGAGGGCTCCCGCTGACCGCCTGCGGAACGACTCCGTCCGCTCCCAAACGTCGAGTTCGAGGCGGCCTGGGTCGTTCCCGCCCCGTTGCGTGATGCGTGCGCCCTTCGTGCGCTCTGGTCACTCCCTTCCCGATACGTGAGGCTTGCGTGCATCCGTATGACGGACAGTCACACCCCAGTCGAGAGGAACGGGTGCACGTGCCCCAGGACACCCCCATCACCGACGGCCCGTCCGAGGACTTCCCGGGATTCCCCGGGGGCGGGTCGGCCCTCACCGAGGCCGACGCGGACCGTGTCACCGCCGACGGCCTGTGGGCCTCCGGCGGCACCGTCCACCCCGACGCCGTCCGCTTCGGCCAGACCGTCGTCACCGCCCTCCTCACCGACGGGCCGCTCGCGGAAGGGGCGCTCCCCGCCGGACTCGCCGAGCGGATCGCCCGGGTGCGCGGCCTGGCCCTGCCCGGCTACCACCGGATCGAGACCATCGACGGCCACCGCCTCTCCGCCTTCAGCCTGCGGCAGCTCGCCCCCGGCCCGCACCCGCTCGTCGTCGTCCCCTCCGGCTGGACCCCCTTCGGCTGGGGCCTCTTCCCCGGCCTGTACATCGCCCTCGCCCTGCGCGGCTACCACGTCCTCGCCTACACCCCGCGCGGCCTCGGCATCCCCGGCCTCCCCACCACCTCCGAGGGGTACGTGGACGTGGCGGGCCCGCACGACGTGGCCGACGGCTCGACCGTCGTCGACTTCGGCATCGAGCGGTTCGCCCCGGCCGTCACCGGCTTCCTGGGCGAGTCCTACGGCTCCGGCATCAGCCAGCTCGTCGCCGCCCACGACGAGCGCGTCGCCGCCGTCGTCGCCCTCAGCACCTGGGGCAACCTCGCCACCAGCCTCTACGAGAACAGGACCCGCCACCTCGCCGCCGTCAAGGCCCTCATCGGCTTCACCGGCGGGCCCGTGGAGGAGAAGTTCGACGAGGAGAACCGCGCGATCCTCGACGACTTCCTCAACGACCGGAACCTCGACGCCGTCGTCCGCTGGGGCGAGCGGCGCTCCCCGGAGACGTACACCGACCTCACCGACGACAACGGCACGCCCACCTTCTACTCGAACACCTGGCACGAGAGCCTCTTCGCGGTCAACGAGGCCGTCGACACGTTCGAACGCCTCAACGTCCCCAAGCGCCTCAACCTGTGGATCGGCGACCACGCCGCCCCCGAGGGCGCCGGTCTTCTCGGCAGCACGTTCGGCGCCCCCGACCCGGTGCTGGACGAGGCGTACGCCTGGCTCGACCACCATCTCAAGGGCGAGCGCAACGGCGTGGAGGAGTGGGACGAGGTCTGTAGCCAGATCATGTTCACGTACGTCACCGAGCCCGCTGCCGACCCGGCCGGCGGTCAGCCCAGCGGCGCCCGGGGGATCGTCGAGCCCGCCGTCCGCGAATCCCGCCCGACCTGGCGGGACGTCACCGTCGGCCACGAGGTCCTCGGCCTCACCGGCGACGGCGCGGGCGGCACCGACGGCCGGCTCGTCCCCGCAGAGGAGGCCGGGACGACCACCGGATGGCGCCGCACCTTCCTCGCCGGCGTGGACACCGAGGCCACCGCGATGGGCGAACTGCTCAGGACCGGCCAGGCCGAGTGGAAGGGCAACCCCAAGATCTACGACACCCACAAGATCGACCGGCGGCACGCCCTCGCCTGGACCACCGACCCCCTCGTCGCCGCCGACGGCGGCTCCGTCGGGCGGCGCGTCCGCGGCGTCCCGAGGCTCCGCCTCACCGTCCGCTCCACCGCGACCTCGGCCGGCCTCATCGCCCACCTCTTCGACGTAGCCGAGGACGGCACGGCCCGCATCATCACCCACGAGCCGCTGAACGTCTATGACCTGACGGTTGATCAGGACACCACCGTCACCTGGCGCCTCCAGGCCGCCGCGTACGACATCCCCGCCGGCCACCGCCTGATGCTCGTCGTCGACAGCAAGGACCCGCTGTACGGGGACGCCTCCGTCACCTGGACGCAGACCGAAATCGGCTCACCGCCCGAGGCCGCCTCGTTCCTCGAACTGCCCCTGGGCTGAATCCCCCACGGGATACGCCTCGTGGTGGACGCGGCGCCCGGGGGAGTGCTCCTAGCGTGACCCGCATGAAGCGACTCACCCGGGCGGCCGCGGCCGCCGTCCTCGCCTGCTCCCTCGCCCTGTCGGGCGGCATCGCGGTCGCCACCACACCGGATCCGGCGCCCACTTCGGCACCGACTTCGGGACCGGCCTCGGCACCGGCCTCGGCATCGGCCTCGACGGCGAAGCCGTTCACGCTGCCCGCGCCGACCGGACCGCACCCCGTGGGCAGCACCGTCCTGCCGCTCGTCGACCGTTCGCGTACGGACCCCTGGGTGCCGACGGCCGACGGACGGCGGCTGATGGTCACCGTCCACTACCCGGCCGCACGCGCCGGCGGCGGACCCCGCGCCCCGTACGCGACCCGCGAGGAGGCGCGCCGCCTGGCCGAGGGGCTGGGCGTGGGGGCCGCGATGCCGGCGGACGTCCTGGCCGCCACCCGGACCCACAGCAGGACCGACGTCCGCCCCGCACCCGGACGCCGGCCGCTCGTCCTGCTCTCGCCGGGCTTCTCCGTCTCCCGCTGGACGCTCACCCACCTCGCCGAGGACCTCGCCTCGCGCGGCTATGTCGTCGCCTCCGTCGACCACGCCTATGAGTCGTACGGGATCACCGTCCCCGGCGGCGAGACGCTGGGCTGCGTCGCCTGCACCGCCCTCGACGAACAGGGCGTCCCCGCAGACGTCGTGACCGCGACCCGGGCCGCCGACATGCGTTTCGTCCTGGACCGGCTCACCGGCCCCGCGCCCGCGTGGCGGCACGCCCGAGTGATCGACGCCCGCCGGATCGGCATGGCCGGCCACTCCATCGGCGGCGCGAGCGCGGCCACCACGATGGTCGCCGACCGCAGGGTCGACGCGGGCGTGAACATGGACGGCGCCTTCTGGGAGGAGCTTCCGGCCGAGGGGCTGCGGGGCCGTCCCTTCCTGATGCTCGGCACCCACGACGAGGTCCATCTGCCAGGCGGCCTCGACACCACCTGGGACCGGATCTGGCCGCGGCTCGACGGGTGGAAGCGCTGGCTCACGGTCGCCGGATCGGCGCACTCGACCTTCTCCGACTTCCCCCTGGCCGAGCGCCACTTCGGCCTGCCCCGCCCGGAACTCGCGCCCGAGCGGGCTCTCCTCCTCACCCGCACCTATGTGGCGGCCTTCTTCGACCGCCACCTGCGCGGAGCCTCGGAAGGACCGCTCGGCGGGCCGACCCCGGACCACCCGGAGGTCCACTTCCAGAACCCGTGACCTCCGGAGCGCCGTAGCGCCGGAGGCCGGCTTTTGACTCAGCCGCGGTACGCCGGGATGTGGGCGGCCGCCCAGTCGGCCAGCTCACGGGAGCAGGCGGCGACCGACTCGCGCCAGGTGCGGTCGGCGCCGTCGCCGGCCTCGTCGCTCACGTGCTTCACGATCCGCAGCGGCACCCCGGCGAGCTCCGCGGCGGCGGCCAGCGCGTACCCCTCCATGTCGACCAGCGGGGCCCGCTCGGCCAGCCGGGCGCGGGCGGCCTCGTCGGAGATGAAGGCGTCCCCGGTGGCGAGGACCACGTCGCCGCCGTCGGGGAGCGCGATCGGCGCTCCGTACGTCTCGCCGGTCAGCGTCGCGAGGAGCTCGCCGTCCAGGTCGTGCTGGACGACCGTGCCGACGACGTGCGTGCCCGTCCAGCCGGGGCGCAGGGCGCCGGCGGTGCCGAGGTTGACGACGCCCGAGGGGCGCGGTCCGCGGGCCAGGGCGGTGGCGAGCGCGGTCGCCGCGTTCACCTTGCCCATGCCGGTGAGGAGCACGGGCAGCGCGGTGTCGAGGAACTGCGCCTCCTCCTTGACGGCGAGGACGAGCAGCGGACGGTCGGAGGTGATCTCTCCCAGGAGTTCCATGGGCCCCACGCTAATTCGCCCGCCCCTGGGCCGTACAGCCGGTACGTGGTGCGGTGGGGTGGGGAGGGCGGGTAGGGGAACGGGGGATGGGTGGAACAGGGGATGGGGCTGGGTCAGCCGAGCGAGCGGCTGCGCTCGGCCAGTGCCTCGCCGAGGACGCGCAGGGCCTTCGGGCCCACGCCGTGCAGGGCGGCGAGTTCGGCCGCCGGGACGTCCGCGAGCTGGTCGAGCCGGGTGTAGCCGGCGGCGACCAGGGCCCGGGTCGCGGGCGCGCCGACACCGCGCGGGAAGTCGGTCCCTGGTCGGTCGGATCCGGTCGTGGCCATGGCTCGATCGTGCCACGGGCGGGGTGGCTCCGCCCGCGGCTCAGACCGGGAGCAGGCGGCCGATCAGTTCGCCGAGCTGACGGGCGTTGCGGCAGGGGCGCATGTCCACCAGCTCCGCGTAGAGCGGGGCCACCGAGTCGCCCGTGCCCCACAGCGCGGGCTGCTCGGGGTTGAGCCAGTGGACCCGGCGGGCCCGCTCCGCGATCAGCCGCAGCGACTCCGGGCGGGGGTCGGCGCGGTTGGTCCTGGCGTCCCCGAGGACGAAGACGACCGTGCGCGGCCCGAGCACGTCCGCGTACCGCGCGACGAACTCGTCGAGCGCCGTCCCGTAGTCGCTCTGCCCGTGCCAGCCGGTCAGCCGGGCCTCCGCGAGGATCCGCTCGCCGAGCCCCGCCGGGTCCGCCGTGCCCTGGGCGAGGAGGCCGGTCACCTCGTCGACCCGGTTGACGAAGGCGAAGACCCGTACCCGGCTGAACTGGTCGTGCAGGGCACGTACCAGCACCATCGTGAACTGCGCGAACCCGGCCACCGAACCGGACACGTCGCAGAGCAGCACCAGCTCCGGGCGCCCTGGGCGGCGCCGGCGCAGCACCGGCCGCACGGGCACGCCGCCGGTCGACAGCGAACCCCTCAACGTGCGGCGCAGATCGATCTCGCCGCGCGAGGCCCGCCGCCTGCGGGCCGCGAGCCGGGTCGCCAGCTTCCGCGCCAGCGGCCGTACCGTCCGGCGCAGCTCGTCCAGCTGCTCGCGTCCGGCGAGCAGGAAGTCCACCCGGTCCGCCGTCCCGGCGACCGCCCGGCGGGCCACCTCGTCACGGCCCTGCCGCTCGGCGACCCGCCGCCGCGCCTCGGTCCGCACCCGCTCGCGGAAGCCCTCGATCGCCCGCCGGATCTCGTCGTCGAGCAGCCGGTCGGTGAACTCGGGATCCTGCCCGGCGGCCGTGCGCGCGGCCCGCACCCGGGCCAGGAGGGTCTCGGGGCGGAGCCGGGAGAGCGTCTGGTACGAGGACCAGCCGTCGCCCCCGGGGCCGGAACCGTAGCCGCCGAGACCGGCCACCGCCTCGGCCGCGAGCCGGTCCAGGAGGGCGGCGTCACCGGCGGCGAGGGCGTCCGCGATCCGCGCGCGCAGCCCGGCGAGGCCGTCCCCGCCGCCGTTCCTGCCGCCGTCCCCGCCTCCGTCCTCGACCGCGTGCTGCCCGGGGCCGGTCACGGTCGCCGGGAAGTACAGGTCGAAGACCCGGTCGAAGACGCGGCGCTGCCGCTCCCCGTGCAGCAGGGTCGCGGCGAGCGCCTCCCGCATCCGCTCCCGGTCGGCGAACCCCACCGCCTCCAGCGCCAGCCCGGCGTCGACCGTCTCTCCGGTGCCGATGCCGAAACCGTGGTCGCGCAGCGCCGCCACGAGCCCGGTCAGACGCGCGACGGGCCCGTCGCCCCGCGCGGTCCCGGTGCCGGTGCCGGTGCCGGTGCCGGCGCTGGGGTCGTTGCCGGTGTCGGCTGCTCCTGGGGCGCCGCTCACACCGCGTCCAGGTCGAGCTTGGCCCCGGCCGTCACGATGTCGTCCTGGTGCTTGAGCAGCACGCCCAGGGTCTCCCGGACGACCCGCTCGTCCAGCCGGTCGGCGCCGAGCGCGAGCAGGGTCCTCGCCCAGTCGATGGTCTCCGAGACGGACGGCACCTTGCGCAGGTCCATCGCGCGGAGCGCTCCCACGACCCGAACGACCGAGGCGGCGAGGGCCGCGTCGAGACCGGGCACCTTGAGCGTGACGATCCGGCGCTCCAGCTCCTCCTCGGGGAAGCCGATGTGCAGGAAGAGACAGCGCCGGCGCAGCGCCTCGGACAGTTCGCGGCTCGCGTTGGACGTGAGGACGGTGAAGGGGCGCCGGTCGGCGGTGATCGTCCCGAGCTCGGGCACGGTGACCTGGAAGTCGCCGAGGACCTCAAGCAGCAGGCCCTCGACCTCGACGTCCGCCTTGTCGGTCTCGTCCACGAGCAGCACGGTCGGCTCCTCGGAACGGATCGCCGTCAGCAGCGGCCGGGGGAGCAGGAACTCCTCGCTGAAGATGTCGGTGCGGGTCTCGTCCCAGGACTCGCCCCGTCCGGCCGTGATCCGCAGCAGTTGCTTGGCGTGGTTCCACTCGTAGAGCGCCCGGGCCTCGTCGACGCCCTCGTAGCACTGGAGCCGGACGAGCCGGGCGCCCGTCGCCTCCGTGACGGCCTTGGCCAGCTGCGTCTTGCCGACGCCCGCGGGGCCCTCGACCAGGAGCGGCTTGCCGAGACGGTCGGCGAGGAACACCGTGGTGGCGATGGCGGGGGAGGGCAGATACCCGGTCGCGGCGAGCCGCTCCGCGACTTCGTCGACGGAGCCGAAGAACCCGTTCGTCATGGCTGTCCCCCCGGGGAGCGAAGTCTCTTACTGGCCGGTAGCCTCAGGCTGTACTTGATCAGATCCCGCACTGCCGCACAACCGTTCCCGCGCCGGTGCGCGCCGTGCGTGGAACGCCGCCCGCTGGTGCAATGGGGTGAGCGGGCGCCCGCCGCCCGCCCGGTGGCCGCACGGCGGTGGAGGTGTCGTGGCGGAACGAGAAGAGACCCCCACCCCCACCCCGGACGCCGGCCCCCCGACACCAGGCCGCCGTCCAGCCCACGACCACGCCCCGGACCTGCCGCTCGACGACCAGGCCGCGGCCCTGCCGCTCGGCGACCAGGCCCTGGAGCGACCCCGCGATGACCAGGCCCCGGACTGGCCCCGTGACGACCAGGCCGCGGACCGGCCCCGCGACGACGCGGCCCCGGACCGGCCGCGCGACCGCCAGGCCGCGGACCTGCCCCGCGACGCGCGGGCCGAGCGCCGGGCACGGGCCGAGGCGGGTGAGGGGCGCCTCGCGCAGGCCCTGGAGGCGGCGATCGGCGGCATCGGCACCACGCTCGACGAGACCACCACCTGCCGCGAACTGACCGCCTTCCTCGCCCGGTACCCCGGCGGAACCGCCACCATCGACCTGACACCCGGGAACGGCGAGGACGCCACGTCGGGCGTCCCGGTCACCCCCGACACCGCGCCCCTCTCCCCGCCGACCCTCGGCGGGTCGGAGGCCGGCCGCGCGCTCACCGTCCCGCTCGCCGTGGACCGGGAGCGACCCCTGGGCACGGTCACGATCACCCGTGCCGCGCCGCCGTACACCGACGACGACCTCGCCGTACTGCGGCAGGCGGCGCGGCTCGCCGCCCGTCACATCCGGCACGCCCGGCGGCTCGCCGCCACCGAGGACACCGCCCTCCACCTCCAGCGGGCGCTCGTCGCCGAGCCCGGACGTCCGCACCCCAATCTGGAGATCGCCGGCCGCTATCTCCCGGTCGGGCCGCGAACCCTCGTCGGCGGCGACTGGTTCGAGACCGTACGGCTCCACTTCGGCCGCACCCTGCTCGTCGTCGGCGACGTCATGGGGCACGGCCTCGCCGCCGCCGTCGACATGAACGCCTATCGCTCCGCCCTCCGCGAGGTGGCCGCCACCGACCTCCCGCCGCACCGGGTGCTGCGCCACCTGGACGCGGTCGTCGCGGAGGACGACGCCCGCCGCCCCGCAACGTGCCTCCTGGTCCGCGTGGACCCGGGACGCGGCACGGCCACCTTCGCCAGCGCGGGCCACCTCCCGCCGGTGGTCTTCGGCCCGGACGGCTCGGCCGAACTCGTGGACCTGCCCGTCGGCCCGCCGCTCGGCACCGGCGTCGGCGGCTACGACTTCGCCACCCGGCCGCTGGGCGAGGGCGACACCCTGCTGCTCTTCACCGACGGCCTGGTCGAGCGCCGGGGCGAGGACATCGACGTCTCGCTGGCCCGGCTGGCCGGACTGCGGCTGCCGCCGGATCCCGGACCGGAACGGGTCGTCGACGAGGTCCTGAGCCGCCTCGACGCGCACCACGCCGAGGACGACGTCGCCGTCCTCGCGGCCCGTGTCCGCGCCCGCCCGCCGACGTGACCCGGCGGCGGTGACGGAGCGCTCTCCCGACCCCACCCACGGTGGTGACATTCCGTCACTTTCCTCTCTCCGGCGATCGGTTTCCGGCCTCGACCGGATTCTTTGGCCAGGACGCTTGTGCCGCGCCCCGGAGCCCGGCACGCTCCTCGTATGAACACGGCCAGGCATGCCAGTGAACGTCTGATGAGCTGGCCCTCGCTGACCCGTGGCCGGGCGCACTGCGGTGCGGAGCTCGGTCTCGGGACGGCGACGGAGGAGATCGTCCATTTCCACGGCGAGCACGAGGCCGACGTCCATCTCACCCGCGCGATGGTCGCCCGACTGCGCCCCGCCCTCCAGAACTCGACCGCGGTCCGGCTCCGGGCCGGCTCCGGCTGGGTCACCGTCCGGCTCGACGCGGGCTCCGACATCGACCTGCTCGCCACCCTGGTGAGCGCCGCGCTCCAGGCCACCGCGGCCCCCGACGCGGCTCCCGACCGCTGTACCCGCGCCCGCCCGGTCCTCGTCCAGCGCTGACCGGACGGGCGCGAGCCCGGGCTCAGGCGCGAGCGCCCTCGCCCGTCTCCCGGCCGGGAACCGGGAAGAGCATGCAGGTGCTGGTGGCGTGCGCGAGGAGGCGGTCCTCCTCGTCGTACAGCCCCGCCTCCGCGAGCGCGGTCCGCCGCCCCTGCGAGATGACCGTCCCGACGGCCCGCACCTTGCCCGTGTCCATCGTGATCGGGCGCAGGAAGCGGGTCTGGAGGTCGAGCGAGGTGTACGCGGTGCCCCGCGGCAGCGTGGTGTGCACCGCGCACCCCGCCGCCGAGTCCAGGAGCGTGGCGTAGACCCCGCCGTGCACGCTGCCGATCGGGTTGTAGTGCTCCTCGCCGGGCTCCAGGACGAAGACCGCCCGCCCGTGCTCGACCTCCTCCAGCGAGAACCCGAGCAGCGCCGCGATCGGCGGGCCCGGCAGCCGGCCCGCGATCATCTCGCGCAGGAAGTCGAGCCCCGCCATCGACGCCGCCGCCCGAGCCGTGGCCCCGGCGTCCTCCCACTCGACCGTCCGTGACCGCCCCATGACCACTCCACTCCGTCGTTCCCCGTCCGCCGTACCGACGGCTGGCTCTGCACTGCGAAGCTAGACCTCGCGTCAGCTGACTGTCAACGACGCAGTCAGGTGGCTAGAGTGTGACGATGAAGTGGCTGGAGACGGATACCGAGAACTGCTCGGTCCGGCGCACCCTGGACCTCGTGGGCGAGAAGTGGAGCCTGCTCATCCTGCGCGACGCCTTCAACGGCGTCCGCCGGTACGACGACTTCCACCGCCACATCGGCCTCTCCGAGGCGGTCCTCGCCGACCGGCTCCGCAAACTCGTCGCCGCCGGAGTCCTCCGCAGCGTCCCCTACCGGGAACCCGGCACCCGCACCCGCAACGAGTACCGGCTCACCCCCAAGGGCGTCGACCTCTGGCCCGTCATGCTCGCCCTCAAACAGTGGGGCGACGCTCACACCGGCGACCCCGAGGGCCCCGCCCTGGACATCCGCCACACCGCCTGCGGCTCCCCCGTCCAGGTCGTCGTCCAGTGCGCCGGCGAGGACGCCGAGGTCCTCACCGCCCGCGAAGTCACCGTCACCCCCGGCCCCGGCGCCCGCCCCCTCCCCTGACCCCACACCCCACCCGTTCGGCCGCATCCCTGCGGGAGCCGGCCCTCCGGCGGGTACCGGACCAGACATGCCCCCCACCCCCGGTACCCCGAGCGACCAGCGACCGCCCGAACAAGCCCGGCCGTTCCAGCGGTTGCACATCCGCCTGCTCGAATCGTCCGTGGGTCTCGCCTGGAACCGCGGCCGCGCGATGGAACTCATGCACCGCGCGATGGGGTTCGCCGCCCTCAGCCTCCTCACCCTCGTCCCCCTCCTCATCGTCGTGGCCGCCGCCGACCTCGCCCGCGGCCAGGGCTTCGCCCGCTGGCTCATCCAGGGCCTGGGCGTCACCCAGGTCTCCGAGGAAGAGGTCGAACAGCTCTTCGGCCAGCCCGGTCAGGCACTCCAGCGCACCACCGCCTTCGGTCTTGCCGCCCTCGCCGCCTTCGGTGTCACCTTCGGCTCCGCCGTCCAGACCGGCTACGAACGCGCCTGGGACCTCCCCACCGCCCGCTGGCACACCATGTGGCGCCACATCGTCTGGCTCGCCGTCCTCATCGCCGCCCTCCTCCTCTTCGTCGCCTTCCCCGCCCCCGAACGCGCCCCCGCCGGCGTCACCGTCCTCGTCGCCCTCGGCGACCTCATCGGCACCTTCCTCTTCTTCTGGTGGTCCCAGCGCTTCCTCCTCTGCGGCAGGATCCGCTGGCGCGCCCTCCTGCCCGGTGCCGTGCTCACCGCCCTCGGCCTCCTGGGGCTGCGGATCTTCTCCCAGCTCGTCTTCTCCCCTCTGATCGCCTCCAACGCCGTCACCTACGGCCAGTTCGGCACCGTCCTCGTCCTCCAGTCCTGGCTCGTCGGCGTCGGCTTCGTCGTCTACGGCAGCGCCCTCGTCGGCCGCCTCGTCCACGAGACCCGGGTCCGCCGGCGCCTCGCCCGCCGGTTCCTCGCCGACCCGGCCCCGCCTCACTGATCCCGCCGGCGCACCGCCACCACCGTCACCAGCGCCGCCACCACGGCCCAGACCCCGTACACCGCCCACGCCCCGCCGACCGTCCACGGGAACGGCCCCGCCACGCCCTCACCGGCCAGCCGCTGCCACGCCCGCAGCGGAGTCGCGTGCCCCAGCACCGCCGTCAGCCGGCGCTCTTCGCTCAACACCATCGGCACCAGCAGGAGCAGCACCACCGCCCCGACCACCGCCGCCGCCCCGCGCCGCGTCAGCGCGCCCAGCGCCATCCCCGCCAGCGCGCACACCGGCGCGAGCAGCGCCGACGCCACCACCAGCCGCAGCGCCGGCGGATGGCCCAGCGACACCCCCACTCCCCGCAGCGACAGCACCGCCTGCGTCGCCCAGAACGAGCCGCCCGCGACCACCGCCCCGAACCCGGCCTGCACCCCGGCCAGCACCAGCGCCTTCGCCGATATCAGCGAGCCCCGCGCCGGCACCGCCGCGAACGTCGTCCGCGCCAGCCCGCCGCCGTACTCGCCGACCACCGCCACCGCGCCCATCGCCGCCGAGCACAGCACCAGCACCATCGCCGCGTTCCCCGTGAACGCGTCGCCCAGCGCCAGACCGTCCGCCACGAACGCCGCCCTCGACGCCTCGTCATAGGCGAACCAGTACCGGTAGTGGTCCCAGGCCGTGCCCACGTTGAACGCCATCACCGCCAGCGCGCCCAGCACCAGCGACCAGCCGGTCGAACGCAGCGACCACAGCTTCAGCCACTCCGAAGCCACCAGATCGCGGAACCGGGCCCGCGGCTCCACCACGGGAACGATCAGCGCCGTCATCGTGCACCCCCTGCTGTGTAGTCGGCGCTCTCCGCCGTCAGTTCCATGAACGCCTCTTCCAGCGAGGCACCACGGCTCGTCAACTGGTCCAGCACCACCCGGTGCTCCGCCGCCAGCTCGCCTATCCGGGCCGCGCTCAGCCCCGTCACCGTCAGCCGGCCCTCCTCCGACACCACCTCGGCGCCCGCGGCCAGCAGCAGCGGCGTCAGCACCCCGGGAACCGGCGTCCCGACCGCCACGCTCGACCGCGCGCCACGCGCCGCGAACTCCGCCAGGCTCTCCTCGGCGATCAGCCGGCCCCGGCCGACCACCACCAGGTCGTCGGCCGTGTGCTCCATCTCGCTCATCAGATGGCTGGAGACGAACACCGTCCGCCCCTCCCCGGCGAGCCGCACGAACAGCTCCCGCACCCAGCGCACCCCCTCCGGATCCAGCCCGTTCAACGGTTCGTCGAACAGCAGCACCGGGGGATCGCCCAGCAACGCGCCCGCTATCCCCAGCCGCTGCCGCATCCCCAGCGAGAATCCGCCGATCCGCCGCCGCGCCGCGGAACCGAGCCCCACCTCCTCCAGCACCTCGTCGACCCGCGAGAGCGGTATCCGATTGCTCCGCGCGAGCACCGCGAGGTGCGCCCGCGCCGTCCGCCCGCCGTGCACGTCCGCGGCATCGAGGAGCGCGCCCACATGCCGCAGCCCCCGCGGCCGGTCCGCGAACCGCCGGCCCCCGACCGTCACCGCCCCGCTCGTCGGCGCGTGCAGTCCGAGGACCATCCGCAGCGTCGTGCTCTTCCCCGCGCCGTTGGGCCCGAGGAAGCCGGTGACCCGGCCGGGCCGCACGGTGAACGTCAGTCCGTCGACCGCGGTGGTGGCGCCGTAGCGCTTCGTGAGTTCCTTGACTTCGATCATGTCCACCACGGTGCCGCCTCGCACCGGCCCCCGGCATCGGACCAGGACGGACAATCACGCGGCGGACAGTCATCCCCGGTCGTACAACCTGGGGCTGATGACCCGACACGTCTCCGCGAACTACGATTCCCGCATGTCAGGCATCGCGGCTGCGCCACTCCACAAACGGGTCACGCCGGGCTGGTGGGCCGCGCTCGCCTGGCTCGCCGGACTCCTCTTCACCGCGCTCCTGCGCATGCGCCTTCCCGGCCAGGAGAGGGCCGACGTCCTCGTGGGCGTCGTCTTCCTCCGCTGGGACGGGCTCACGATGCTCGGCCTCGCCACCGTCCTCGCCCTCCGCGGCAGCGCCCTCCTCGACCGCAGGCCCACCGCCGGCCTCGGCCACCTCCTCGCCGCCGCGGCCCTCGGCTCCTTCCCGCTGGGCGTCACCGCCATACCGCTCGCCCAGTACCTCGCCGTCGACGTCGCCCTCTACACCATCGCCGCCCGCCGCCCGACGAAGGAGGCCGAACGAGCCGTCCTCCTCGCGTGCGGCGTCGTCCTCGGCCACCTCGCCGTCCGGCTCCTCGCCGGCTGGACCGCGGGAACCACCACAGCCCTCGCCGTGCTCTCCACCGCGAGCGTCGCCTGGCTCCTCGGCCGCTCCGCACGCCAGAACCGCCTCCACGCCGAGGAGAACCGCACCCGCGCCGCCGAACAGGCCGTCACCGCCGAACGGCTGCGGATCGCCCGCGAGATGCACGACACCGTCGCCCACAGCATCGGCATAGTCGCCCTCCAGGCCGGCGCCGCCCGCCTCGTCATCGACAAGCGCCCCGAACTCGCCCGCGAAGCGCTCGACGAGATCGAGACCGCCAGCCGCGAGACCCTCGCCGGCCTCCGCCGCATGCTCGGCGCCCTCCGCGAGGCCGACGCACCCGCCACCCCGTCCGGCACACCCCCCGAGACGGCCGCCAAGACAGCCGCCGACGCCCCCGCCGGACCCGCGCTCCCCGAGATGCCGGGGCTCGACTCGCTCGACCGGCTCGCCGAGACGACCGGAGCCGCCGGTGTCCGGGTGACCGTCCGCCGCGTCGGCGCCCCGCGCACCCTGCCGCCCGACATAGACCTCTCCGCCTTCCGCGTCCTCCAGGAATCCCTCACCAACGTCGTCCGCCACTCGGGCGCCGACACCTGCACCATCACCGTCGACCACCGCGACCCCGAGACCCTCGCTCTCACCGTCGAGGACCCCGGACCCGCCCCCGCCCCCGACCGCCGGCGCGCCCGGGTGGCGGGCGGAGGATCCGGCTACGGCCTCGTCGGCATGCGCGAGCGCGTCGGACTCCTGCACGGGGAGTTCACCGCCGGGCCCCGGCCCGGGGGAGGGTTCCGCGTCACCGCCCACCTGCCCGTCCCACCTGGAGCCGCCCCCGCATGAGCGACACCACCGCGTCCGCCACCACGCCGTCCGCCACCACCCCGTCCGCCACTACCCCGCGTCCGGTGCGGGTCGTCCTCGCCGACGACCAGCCGCTGGTGCGCACCGCCCTGCGCATGGTCATCGCGGAGACCGACGACCTGCTCGTCGCGGGCGAGGCGTCCGACGGCGCCGAAGCCGTCCGGCTCGTCGAGGAGACCGGCGCCGACGTGGTCGTCATGGACCTGCGCATGCCCGGCACCGACGGCATCGAGGCCACCCGGCGGATCACCTCCGGCCGCACCGGTACCCGCGTCGTCGTCCTCACCACCTTCGACGACGACGACCACGTCTACGGCGCCCTCGACGCCGGGGCCTCCGGCTTCCTCGTCAAGGACATGGCCATGGACGACATCCTCGCCGCCGTCCGCGTCGTCGCCTCCGGCGACGCCCTCATCGCCCCCGCCGTCACCGGACGTCTCATCAAGCAGTTCACCCGCCGCCCCCGTGACGGCCGGGAAGGCCCCACGCCCGCCGCGCTCCGGCTCGCCGAGCGCACCACCGAACGCGAACAGGAGGTCCTCACCCTCGTCGGCCGTGGGCTGTCGAACACCGAGATCGCCGACGAGCTCCACATCACGCTCGCCACCGTCAAGACCTACGTCACCCGGCTCCTCGCCAAGCTGGAGGCCCGCGACCGGGTCCAGCTCGTCATCCTCGCCTATGAGGCCGGACTCGTCTCCGCCGGCTGACCGGGCGTCGGCGGGCCGATCGCCCCGGCCGCCCAGCGGAATCGATCACACGATCCGGTGATCGACTCCGGAGAGGGCGGGCCGCCCGCCGCGGACCGCTTGGATGGAGGAGCCCCATCGGTCCGTCGAGAGAGAGCCGTCCATGACGCACACCTGGCTGCCGCCCGTCGAGTACGTCGCCACGCTGCCCAGAGCGACCGCGTACTCCTGCCTCTACTTCACCGACACCGCAGGCCGCACGCTCCAGCTCCGTGCCACCTACGGCGAGGACGTCTGGCAGTGGCCCGGCGGGAACATGGACCCGGGGGAGACTCCCTGGCAGACGGCGGTGCGGGAATGCCAGGAGGAGACCGGCCTGGTCTTCACCGGGGAACCGAGACTCCTCGGCACCACCTTCGTCGGCGACCGCGGCGACCACTGGCCCGCCAACCACATCGGCTTCATCTTCGACGGCGGCGAGTTGACGGATCAACAGGTCGCCTCCCTCGTCCTCGACCCGGAGGAACACACCGCCTACGCGCTGCGCACCCTCGACGAATGGCGCCGGGAGATGCGCCCTCGCGACTTCGAGCGCCTCGCCGCGGTCGACCGGGCCCGCAGGACGGGCGTCCCCATCCACCTGGAGACCGCTCCGGCCGGCACGTGACCCGGTTCCGGTCCCGGCCCCGGGCCCATCCGGGGTCCCGGCCCGCCCGTTCCCGGCCCGTCCCCGCCGGAACGCGGGCGGCGGGCCGGGACCCGTAACCCTTTCCCTCTCCAGCAGTTGACCAGGGCATGAAGAAGCGCAGCATGCTCGCCATCGCCTCCCTCGCCGCAGGCGTCGTCACCGCCCTCGTCACCCCGCCGCCGCAGGCCAGTGCCGCGGACAGCCCCCTCGGCGGTGCCACCGGACTCCTCCAGGAGGAGGGCGCCGCGACCGTCCTCCACGAGACCGTCACGACCGTGGAGGGCACCGTCGCCGACAGCTCCGCCCAGGGCCTGCGCTGACGCACGGCCCCCTCGCCTCCGGTGCCCCGCGCCCCGTCCGGCGCGGGGCACCGGCGCGCCGTGACCCGCCGGGAGGCGGCCCGTGCGCGCGCGGTGCGCGGGTAATGACAGGATGTCCCCATGAGCAACAACGTTTTCTTCGACATCACCATCAACGACGAGCCGGCCGGCCGGATCGTCTTCAAGCTGTTCGACGACGTCGTCCCGAAGACGGCGCAGAACTTCCGCGAGCTCGCCACCGGCCAGCACGGCTTCGGCTACGAGGGCTCGCCCTTCCACCGCGTCATCCCCGCCTTCATGCTCCAGGGCGGTGACTTCACCCGGGGCAACGGCACCGGCGGCAAGAGCATCTACGGCGAGAAGTTTGCGGACGAGAACTTCACCCTCAAGCACGACCGCCCGTTCCTGCTCTCGATGGCGAACGCGGGCGCGAACACCAACGGTTCGCAGTTCTTCATCACCACCATCGCCACCGACTGGCTGGACGGCAAGCACGTCGTCTTCGGCGAGGTCGTCGAGGGCTCGGACGTCGTCAAGAAGGTCGAGGCCCTGGGCTCCCGCTCCGGCGCCACCAGCGCCGTCATCAAGATCGGCAAGTCCGGCATCGTCGAGGGCTGACCCGACTCCCCGCGACACCTCACGGCACGGGGCGGGAGGAGCGGCGTCCACCGGACTCCACTCCCACCGCCCCGGCCTACGGGAGCCTCAGCCGCCCTCGCCGAACCGCCGCTCGAACTTGGCGATCCGCCCCTCCGTGTCCACGGTCCGCGCCTTGCCCGTGAAGAACGGGTGGCTCTCCGACGAGATCTCGACGTCGATCACCGGATACGTGTTGCCGTCGTCCCACTCGATCGTCCGCTCGCTCGACGCGGTCGACCGGGTCAGGAACGCGTACCCCGCCGAACGGTCGCGGAAGACCACGGGCCGGTAGTCGGGCTGCTTGTCCTGCTGCACGGGACCTCCTCGCCTCGGGCGGCCGCCGCGCGGCCACCCCGTCTCGTCCGGCCCGAACGGCACGGACCCTCCCCAGCCTCGCCGGGCCCACCCCCGCCGACCAGCGCCGCTGACCCGACCGGGTGAGCGCTACGCGCCGTGCCGCGGCCAGCGGGCCGCGAGCAGCAAGGCGATGTCGTCCGGCCGGTCCGACGCCCGCACCGCCTCGTGGATCAACCGGTCCGCCGCCTCCGCCAGCGGCAGCGACCCCGTCGACGCCAGCGTCCGCCGCAGCCGCTCCACCCCCTCGTCGATGTCCGCGCCCGGCCGCTCCACCAGCCCGTCCGTGAAGAGCGCCAGCACCGCGCCCTCGGCCAGCCGCAGGCGCGTCACCGGATACGTGGCACGCCCGTCCACCCCCAGCACCACCCCGCCCGCGATCTCCAGCAGCTCCGCCGTCCCGTCCGGATGCCGCAGGAGCGGCTGCGGATGCCCGGCCCGCACCGCCCGCAGGTCCCCCGTCCGCGAGTCCATCACCACATAGCAGGCGCTCGCGAACTGTCCCGGATCCAGGTCGATCAGGAGCCGGTTGGTGCCCCGCACCACCTCCTGCGGTGGCAGGCCGCTCAGCGCGAACGCCCGGACCGCGCTCCGCAGCTGCCCCATCGTCGCCGCCGCCGCGACCCCGTGCCCCTGTACGTCCCCGATCACCAGCGCCAGTTCGCCCCGGGCCGTTTCCACCACGTCGTACCAGTCGCCCCCGACATCCATGCCCTGCGTCCCCGGCAGATACCGTGCCACCGTCTCCACGCCCTCCCGCACCGGCAGCCGGTGCGGAAGCAGCGCGTCCTGGAGCCCGCGCGCGACGGCGGCCTCGGAGTCGTACCGCTGCGCCCGCTCAAGCGCCTGCGCGATCAGCCCGGCCAGCGCGGTGAGCACCGCCCGCTCTTCGGAACTGAAGTCGCGCGGCCGGTCGAAGCCGAGGATGCACGAACCCACCGGCCGGCCCGAGGCGATCAGCGGCAGGAACGCCCGGGCCCCCGTGTCCGCGTCCAGCGGCAGATCCGGATAGGTCCGGCCCAGGCTCTCCATCGACTCGAAGAACAGCGCCCGGCCGCCGGTCAGCGCGTCCACACCCGGAACCCGGGCGTCGAGCCCCACGCCGTCGAACCGGTCCAGGAAACCCGGCGGGAAGCCCGTCTCCCACGCCAGATAGAGCCGCCGGTCGCTGAGCAGGTAGATCGCCAGCTGCCGGCCGCCGAAGGCCGGCAGCAGCTCCTCGGTGACCACCGCCGACACCTGCCGCGCCGTCACCGCCTCCGTCAGCGCGATCGCCAGCGCCACCGGCCGGTACAGCGACGCCGCCCGCGTGCTCTCGGGCCCGAGCCCGTCCCCCGAGGGCGGAGCCGGGACCGGGGTGGGCGCCGGTGTCGGATAGAGGGAGGGTACGGAGGCGGGTACGGTCACGGGCGGCGCACCGGACGCCTCCGGAAGCGGTTCCTCCTCCGGGACCAGCACCATGGTCACGCCGTCCCGGCCCGGGTAGAGCGACACCGTCAGCCACCGGCCGTCGTCGGGGCGGGCCAGGAAGCGCACGGGCTCGCTCGACAGCAGCGCCGCCCGCAGCTGCTCCTCGTGGAACGGGTGGGCGAACCACGGCAGCGCCTCCCACAGCGGCCGCCCGGCCAAGGCCCCGCGCGGGCGGCCGAGGAGGCGCTCGGTGCGCTCGTTCACGTACGTGACGCGGCCCAGCCGGTCGATCGCCAGGATGGCGCGGGGCAGCCGGTCCGTGGCGTCCGAGCCGACCAGGCCGGTGCCCAGGTCCACCAGGGCGCCCGCCAGATGCCCGTGGCCGTCCGCCCCGACGAACCGGGAGCGGGCGGACACCTCCAGCAGGTGCAGGCCGCCGTCCGGGCCCTTCAGCCGCAGCCGGCGCACCGAGCCGCCGCCGTCCGCGGAACCGGTTCTGCGGGCCGCCGCCCACAGGGCGTAGCCGTCCTCGGGCTCCAGCCGGGAGGTCAGCGCGTCGATCGGCAGCGGGGAGGCGTCCGGGACGCCGAGGATCGCCCGCAGCCCGTCGTCCATGGTCACGGTCCCGGCCGCCAGGTCCCAGTCGAAGGAGCCGAACCGCACGGGCGGCACGGAGCCCGACGGCAACTGGACGCAGATCGGATCGCCCGGCCACCGCACGTCCGTCCCGCCCGCCGCGAGCCCCGTGAGGACCTCGCCGAGCCGCAGCCCCGCGCGGGTCATCCGCTCCCGGTCGCGGGCGCCGACCGGGAGGCCGGGGGTCGGGGGCCGCAGCACCACGAGCACCCCGAAGCGGTTCCGGCCGGCGACGACGGGGGTGTACAGGGAGGAGAACGGGAACGGCAGGCTCGCCACGAGCTGCGGGAACCGCCGCATCGACTCCTCGACGTCGGCCAGGTGCACGGCCTGCCCGGAGCGGTGGACCTCGGCGACCGGGAAGGGGCGGTTGGTGTGCATCCGCGACCAGGGCCGGAACAGCTCGCCCGGCAGCCCGGCCAGGACCGAGAGCCGCAGCAGTCCCTCCGTACCGGAGCGCAGGTACACCCCACCGGCGTATCCGCCGACCGATTCGACGACATCCGTCGCCGCCTCCGCCAGCGCCTGTGTCAGGGCTTGCGGAGGCGCGCCGGGGTGAGGGCCGGGGGACGGGCCTGGGGGCGGGCCGTGCGGGGTCACACAGTCAGGATGCGCCCGCCGTGAAAGCCGCCGCATCCTGGCGCCGGGCCTGCGGGGCCGGTCTCAGGGCGGCTCCACGCGCGCGTGCGGACGTCTTGGGGGCGGGGAGCGGCTCATGTGTGCGTGTGTGGGTCGACCCACACATGGGCGTCGGTCGACCCGCGCGCGGGCGTCGGTCGACGCACGCGTGTGGGCGGGCTGCGGCCATGCGGCGCGTGGGTCGGCCGGTCCACGCGCGCGTGGGGGGGCGTCGCCCACACGGCTCCCGGGGCTGTTGACCCGGCGCTTCCGGGCCGTCACACTCGGTCGTCGTCCGCCGCCGCGACGAGCGGGCGGCGGGTGCGACCACCACCCTCATCACCCACCTCGCGCGCAGGGGGCACCATGACCGGCCGGGTACTTCCGTACGACGTCCACGGCGAGGGCCCGGGGAGGGCCCTCGTCCTCCACAACTGGTTCGGCGACCGCAGCAGCTTCGATCCGCTCCGCGCGCATCTCGACGAGGCGGCGGGCAGCTACGCGTTCCTCGACTGCCGGGGCTACGGCGAGGCACGGGACGCGGACGGCGCCTTCACGATGGAGGAGGTCGCCGCGGACGCCCTGGCCGTCGCCGACGACCTCGGCTGGGATTCCTTCTCCGTCATCGGCCACTCCATGGGCGGCAAGGCGGCCCAGCTGATGCTGCTCGACGCGCCGGAGCGGGTCCGCTCGATCGTCGGGATCTCGCCGGTCTCCGCCGCGGGCTTTCCCCTCGACGAGGAGAGCCGGCAGCTGTTCGCCGGGGCCGCCGAGGATCCGGCGCTGCGGCGGGTCATCATCGACCACACCACCGGCGGCCGTCATGCCGGGCCCTGGCTGGACGCCGCCGTCCACCGCTCGGTGAGCCGCTCCTCGACCGCCGCGTTCCGGGCGTACCTGGACTCGTGGTCCGGCGTCGACTTCCACGAGCGGGTTCGCGACAACCCGACGCCCGTGCTGCTCGTCGTCGGCGCGCACGATCCGGCGCTCGGGGCCGAGGCGATGGAGGCGACCTGGCTGCGCTGGTACCCCAACGCCCGTCTCGAAGTCCTCGCGGACGCCGGGCACTATCCGCCGGAGGAGGCGCCGAAGGATCTCGCGCGGGCGATCGAGGCGTTCCTCGCGGCCTGACCGCGGGTGGGTGTGCCGCTTGGCTCCGGCGGCGTCTTGAGCAGGGACCTTTCGCGGGGTCGCGCGGGACTTCCGGCCCGCGTGGCGCCCGGTCCGGCGGGAAGTCGACCGGTGTACTCGATCACGAGGGCACCCGTGATCGGCGGGCCATGACCGGAAGGGCGGCAGAGCGATGGGGCGCAGCGAGGAGCGGGGCGCGGCAGCGGGGACGACGGCGGCGAGCGGGCCGTTCGTCCTCGTCGGGACGGACGGGTCGCCGTCGGCGCTCGGGGCGGTCGAGGCGGCGGCGCGGGAAGCCGGGCAGCGCGGTACGCGGCTGGTCGTCGCGCACGCCTTCATCTGGCCGCTGTTCCGCGTCGGCCTGGAGCCGTCCCTGTACGGGCCCACGGAGAGCGGGCTGCGGCGGCAGGCGCAGATCGTGCTGGACACGGCGGTGGCGCGGGCGAAGGCGGTCGCGCCGGGCGTCGAGGTCTCCGGCGAGTTGATCTCCGGCGAACCGCTCGTCGTCCTCGCGACCCGGTCGCGGGGCGCGGAGCTGGTGGTCGTCGGCAGTCGTGGCACCGGCGCGTTCGGCGGGCTGGTGCTCGGCTCGGTCGCCGTCCATCTCGCGGCCCACGCCGGGTGTCCCGTCCTCGTCGTGCGCGGCCGGGAGGAGCCCGAGGGGCCGGTGCTGCTTGCGGTCGACGGCTCGCCGGACTCGGACGCGGCCGTCGATTTCGCGTTCACGGAGGCGCGGGCCCGCGGGGTCGGCCTCGTCGCCGTCCACGCGTGGACGCCGCGCTCGGGTCCCGCGGACCTCACGCCGCTGTTCCACTCCGTGGAGGAGGTCCATGCGGAGGCCGCCCGCGTCCTCGACGCGGCGCTCGCGCGGGCCGCCGAGCGGCACCCCGGGACCGAGGCCGAGCCACGACTGCTCCAGGGCCGTCCCCGCGAGGTGCTCCTAGAGGAGAGCGAGAACGCCCAGCTCGTCGTCATGGGCGCCCGAGGCCGCGGAGGCTTCACCGGCCTCCTCCTCGGCTCCGTGAGCCAGGCCCTCCTCCACCACGCCCACTGCCCTGTGGCCGTCGTCCGGAACGGGGGCGGGGCGGGCTGAGGGCGGGGCCTGGGCGGGGTGGGGCCCGGGTGGGCGGGGTGCGGCCCGTGCCGCCGTGCCCGGGGCGGGCGGTGGGTCCCGGTCTGTGCCGTCGGCACCGCGGCTACGGGGGCGGGCCCGGCCCGTGTTGCCGGGCCCGCTCGTGGCGTCGGGCTCGGCCGTGCTGGCGGGCCTCGGCCCGTGCAGGCCGATCCGGGCGAGGCCCGTGCCGTCGGCGCCACGGCCACGGCGGTGAGCCCGGCCTGTGTTGCCGGGCCCTGCCCGTGCCGGCCGAGCCGCCCGTGCCGGCCGAGCCGCCCGTGCCGGCCGAGCCGACCGTGTCGTCGGGCCGGGACCGGCGGCGGATCCCGGCCCGTTTGGTCAGGTCCCACCATGCTGGCGGGCACGGCGGGTGTCGTCGCGTCCGTGCTGGCGGGTGTCCCGGCCGTGTCGTCGGAGCCAGTCGGGCCCGACCGCGCCGGTGGCCCAGCCGGTGTCGCCAGGCCCGGCCCGCGCCGCCGGAACCGGGCCTGTACCGAACAGGCCCGCCCGTGCTGCCGCGCCCGGCCCTGTGC
>NZ_JBHZBB010000003.1:0-695138 GCF_042754585.1 Streptomyces sp. NPDC059201 | reverse complement strand
GTGCCGTGGGAAACCTGCCTGTGTCGGCGGGCTCCGGTTCGTTTCGCCGGACCTCGCCCGTGCCGTCGGAACCCTGATCGCGTCGCCGTGCCGGGCGCGTGCAGGCGGATCTCGGCCCGTGCCGTCGACACCCTGCCCACGGCGGGCCTCAGCCCGTGTTGCCGGGCGCCCGTGTCAGCGGATCCGCTCGTGCCGTCGGACCCGGACCGGCGGCGGATCCGGCCCGTTTCGTCGAGCCCTGCCCATGCTGGCGGGCCCGGCCCGCGCCGCCGGAACCGGGCCTGTACCGAACAGGCCCGCCCGTGCTGCCGCGCCCGGCCCTGTGCCGTGGGAAACCTGCCTGTGTCGGCGGGCTCCGGTTCGTTTCGCCGGACCTCGCCCGTGCCGTCGGAACCCTGATCGCGTCGCCGTGCCGGGCCCGTGCAGGCGGATCCCGGCCCGTGCCGCCTGCCCCGCCCACGGCGGCGGGCCCCAGCCCGTGTTGCCAGGCCCCGGCCCGTGCCAGCGGATCCGCTCGTGTTGTTGGACTCGGACCGGTGGCGGATCCGGCCCGCTTCGTCGGGTCCTGCCCATGCTGGCGGGCCCCGCACGCGCCGCCGGAACCAGACCCGTCCGTGCTGCCGAGCCCGGTCCTTTGCCGTCAGAACCCCGCCCGTCCCGCCACCCCCCTCCCTCCCCGTGGTGGGACCCTGGAAGTACCGGCTGGGGCGGGTGGGGTTGTTGTGTGTGGGGGGTGAGTGGGAAGGCGGCTGTTATGTATTTCGCCGATCGGGTGGATGCGGGGCGGCAGCTGGCGGCTCGGCTTGGGCATCTCAAGGGGCGGGATGTTGTGGTGTTGGGGCTGCCTCGGGGTGGGGTGCCGGTGGCGGCGGAGGTGGCTGAGGCGTTGGACGCGCCGTTGGACATCTGTCTGGTGCGGAAGCTGGGGGTGCCCAGTCGGCCCGAGCTGGCCATGGGGGCCATCGGGGAGGGGGGAGTAAGGGTCGTCAATGAGCAGATCTTGTGGGACGCGGGGGTGGGTGCGCGGGATCTGGCGGCGGTCGAGGAGCGGGAGCGGGCGGTGATGGCCGAGCGGGCCCGGCTCTATCGGGGCAGCCGTCGGCCGGTGCCGCTGGAGGGGCGGACGGTGGTCGTCGTCGACGACGGGCTCGCGACCGGTGCGACCGCGCTGGCCGCCTGCCGGGTGGTACGGGCCGGGGGCGCCGCCCGGATAGTGCTCGCGGTACCGGTGGCGCCGTACGGGTGGACGGCGCGGCTCGGCGGCGAGGCCGACGAGACGGTCGCCGTGCGCGCCCCGCAGGGGTTCGCGGCGGTCGGGCAGTTCTACCGGGAGTTCGACCAGACGCCGGACGCCGAGGTGGTGGCCCGGCTCGACCGGAGCCGGGCGGCGCGTGATCCGGTCGTCCGGCACACCGCCGTGCGGATCCCGGGCGGCGAACCGGTGCTGTCCGGTGATCTGGCGGTGCCCGACGGGGCCGCTGGGCTGGTCCTCTTCGCGCACGGCAGTGGCAGCAGCCGGCACAGTCCGCGGAACCGCGAGGTCGCCTCCGCCTTGAACCGGGCGGGGCTCGGGACTCTCCTCTTCGACCTGCTCACCGAGGCCGAGGCGACCGACCGTTCACGGGTCTTCGACACCCCGCTGCTCGCCGAGCGGCTGGGCCGCGCCGCCGCCTGGGCGGCCGGGACGCCCGGTATCGAACGTCTGCCGCGCGGCTACTTCGGGGCGAGTACGGGTGCGGCCGCCGCGCTGTGGGCGGCGGCGGACCCGGGCGACGACGTGGCCGCCGTGGTGTCCCGGGGCGGCCGGCCCGACCTGGCGGGGGAGCGTCTCGCCGGGGTCCGGGCCCCGACACTGCTGATCGTCGGCGGGAGCGACGACCTCGTCCTGGACCTCAACCGGCGGGCCGAGGCGCTGCTGCGCTGCGAGAGCCGGCTGGAGGTCGTACCCGGCGCCGGCCACCTCTTCGAGGAGCCGGGGGCCCTGGAGGAGGTGGCGTCGCTGGCGACGGACTGGTTCACCGGCCGCTTCCGTGCGGCCGTGAACGGGCGGGATCAGTAGGGGCCGTTGACGTTGTCGATGGAGCCGTACCGGTCGGCCGCGTAGTTGCTGGCGGCGGTGATGTTCGCGACCGGGTCGTACGGGTCGAGCGAGGTGCCCGGCACGTGGTACGCCGCGAACGTCGGGTCGATGACCTGGAGGAGGCCCTTCGACGGCGTGCCCTTCACGGCGTTGGAGTCCCAGAGGTTGATGGCGCGGGGGTTGCCCGAGGACTCGCGCATGATGTTGCGGTGGATGCCCTCGTACGAGCCGGGGATGCCGTACCGGGCCATCACGTCCAGCGACTCGCGGATCCAGCCGTCGAGGTTGTCGGCGTACTGGGTGGCGGCGATCGGGGCGGCCTGGACGGCGGGGGCCGCGGCGCGGGCGGCGGAGCGGCTCGCCCGTTCGGCGGAACCGCCGGACGCGGGCTTCGCCGCGCTCTTGCGGGCCGTCTGCTGGGGCTTCGGCGCGGCCTTGGCGGAATCCCGACGAATCGTCAGTTCGAGACCGGGGTGAATGAGTGACGGATTGTCACCCACGGTCTTCTTGTTCGCCTGGTAAAGCGACTTCCAGCCGCCCTGAATTCCCTTTCGGTGGGCGATCAGGGAAAGCGAGTCGCCCTTCACCACGGTGTAGGCGCGCGCGGCGGCCGGAGCGGCGGGAACGGCCGCGGGGGCCTGCGCCACGGCGGCGGTCCGCGCGGTGGGAGCCGCGACGGCGGCGGCCGGCGCGAGGGCGGGAGCGGCGGGCTGGGCGCCGGCCGTGGCGGGCACGACCAGCGGCAGGGCGAGGGCGACTCCGCCGGTGCCCGCGAAGGCGAGACCTCGGGTGACGGTACGGCGTCGGGGGCGGCGGTGCTTGCCGTGAGCGGGCATGACGGTTTCCTCTCCGGCGCCTGCGAGGTGAGCTGTCGGGTTCGGACTGGAGATGTCCGGCCGCGCGCACGCGGCTTCACCCCGAGCCGTTCCGGATGGCCGGACCGGCGGTGTGGTGGGTCCCCCGCTCCTGCCGTCGGGTGAAATGGGAGGTCTTTCGGGCGGTGGCAGGATTTGGCGATCCGCTCGAATAGAGGTGACCGTAGGCGAGGAATGCGGCGGGGAACAAGATGGGAATGCGCGAGAAATGGGGAGGTAAAGATCGACCGGCCGGAATTCAAGATCGACGGTTTCGGCGGGCCGGTCGGAATCCCTTGCGGCGCATGGCTCGTGGGGAATCGGACGATGGGTTGCGCCGGGGCGGAGTGAGTCGCGTCACTGGGCGGCGCAATGTCCGAATAGGGAATCTGATGCCTTTTGCGGAGCAATGCGTCGTCATGTCGATAGTCAGAGCCGAGGGTGCCGGTCGGGTGGCATAAGTCGCAAACTGGACAATCAGTCCCAATGATGTAGGAATGTCACTTCCTGTTCTGACGTCCACCGCGCAGCTCGACCCCGACGCCCTCGACCGCGAGGCGGCCCGCCTGTACGAGTCCGCCGCCTGGGAGCGCCTGGTCCCACCCGCCCCCGAAGCCTGGCGGAGCCTGCTCTCCGTCCCCGTCGATCAGCTGGTCGCCGACGCCCTCGACGCGCTGCCTCCGGCCCCGCCTACCGAGCGCCCGCTGCCGGGCAGGATCGGGGCCGTCCTCCCGGACCGGCTGCACGTCTGGCGCCGGGTCGGCCGGGCCGACGTACGGCCCTCCGTCCATCTGGCCTACGCGCGCCGCGTGCTGACCGAGTGGGGCTGGCAGAACACCCCGTACAAGCTGCGTGACGCGCGCGGCGCGCGGTGTCTCTGCGGCGCCCTGCTCGCCGCCCACCGGCTCGGTCACGGCAGCGCGTCCACCATGAACGAGGCCGGCGCCTGGATCATGACCGAGCTGCGGTCGCGGGGGTGGCACGGGCTCATCGGCCCCTGGAACCGCGCCCCGGGCCGCACCGCCGAGGACGCGCTCGCGCTCGTCGACGCCACCATCCACCGCGCCGCCCTCGCCGGCCGCTGAGCGACGGGCGAGGGCGAGGGCGAGGGCCAGAGCCAGCGCGAGGCCCCGCGCGCCCCGCGGTCAGCCCGTGACGCTCGGGGCGCCCGTCTCGATGTGGCCGGTGTACCGGCGCGACCAGGTGCCGTCGATGTCGGCGAGGACCGTGAAGTCGTACCAGCCGTCGTGGTACGCCACCGCGTTGAAGAAGTCCTCGCGCGTGGAGCCGGCGGGGACGGTGTACGTCCACGCGCCGTCCGCGCGGTAGGCGTTGGAGCGGATCGTGAAGGTCACCGGGCCGGCGGAGGTGTTGGTCATCCTGAACCAGATCGCCGTCTTCCCGGTGCCCGGCTCGGTCGCGAAGCGCGCCGCCACCTCGATCGCCTTGCCCGCCTTGGAGGCGTCGCCGATGAAGCGGCGCAGGAAGCGGTTCGGGCCCATCATCGAGATGTCGTACTTCCCCGAGCCCGAGCCGAGCCCGATGTTGAAGTAGTCGGAGGTGGTCGTCCCGGGGTCCACCGTGTACTGCCAGGCGGCGGTGTCCCGGTGCTGGTGCGGGTGGATCGAGAAGTGGGCGGCCCGCCGGGCCTGCGGGCCCTGGTTGGTCAGGGAGAACCAGGCGAGGATCTTGCCCGCGGCGCCGAACTCGAAGCGGTCGAGGTTGCCGTTCGGCTGGTAGGGGGAGCGCCCTGGCCGGGCGGGTGCCGGGCTCCTGGGCGGGCAGCGCGTTGTTCTGCGGCGCGGGGTTCGGGAGCGGGCCGCAGGTGGCCATGCCGATGACCTCCGTCGTCGACGGGAGGCCGCCGGGGACCCCGTACACCGGGTTCGAGAAGTCGAAGACGCCGGTCAGGTCGCCGGTCACCTTCCGCCGCCAGGCGCTGATGTTCGGGCAGGCCGCCGGGGTGCCGAGGGCGCTGGTCCAGGTCTCCAGGAAGCGGAGCACGGAGGTGTGGTCGAAGACCTCCGAGCTGACCCAGCCGCCCCGCGTCCACGGCGACATGACGAGCATCGGGACGCGGAAGCCGAGGCCGATCGGCACGCCGTCGAGGTACTCGCCCGGGGTCCCGGGCGGGGCGACCGGCGGCGGCACGTGGTCGAAGAAGCCGTCGTTCTCGTCGTAGTTGAGGAACATCACCGTCGAGTCGAAGACCTCGGGGTTCGCGGCCAGGGCGCGGTAGACCAGGTCGACGAAGTGGGCGCCGTCGCCGGGAGGGGCGTACGGGTGCTCCGAGAACGCCTCGTTGGCCACCACCCACGACACCTGCGGCAGGGTGCCGGCGAGGACGTCGGCGCGGATCGCGGCGGCGATGTCGTCCGGGGTCGAGCCGGTGACCTTCGGGACCGAGGCCATGCCCCGGTCGTGGAGCGGGTCGCCGGGCCGGGCGTCGGTGAACTTCTTGAAGTAGGCGAGGCCGTTGTCGCCGTAGTTGTCCTGGGCGTTCTGGTAGACCCTCCAGCTCACGCCGGCCCGCTGGAGCGCCTCCGCGTACGTCTCCCAGGTCAGCCCCGACTCGTCCCCGCCGTCCTTGCTGGAGGCGTCGATCCTGCCGCTCCACAGGAAGGTGCGGTTCGGGCCGGTGGCGCTGAGCGCCGAGCAGAAGTAGGCGTCGCAGATCGTGTAGTGGTCGGCGAGCGCGTGGTGGAACGGGATGTCCTCGCGGTCGAGATGGCCGAGGGTGCGGGTGTTGCCCACACCGGTCACCCAGTTGTCGAGCCGGCCCTTGTTCCAGGCGGCGTGCTGCGAGGTCCAGCTGTGCGGCAGGTCGCCGTTGCACTGGGCGAGCGTCTCGCCGTCGACCCCGCCGGCCGGGGGCGTGTCGCTGAGCTTCCAGGGGAACTGCCGGCCGCCCCAGTTGGGCTGCTGGAAGGTGCCCCAGCCGCCGGGGATGTTCCCCGCCGCGCGGTCTCCGAAGCCGCGCACGCCCCGGAGGGTGCCGAAGTAGTGGTCGAAGCTGCGGTTCTCCTGCATGAGGATCACCACGTGACGGACGTCGGTCAGGGTGCCGGTCGCGGCCCGCGCGGCGGCCGAGGCCGTCGCCGGGGGCAGTGCGGCCCCCGCGACGAGCCCGGCACCGAGCCCCGCCCCGATCCCGACGAACCCTCTGCGGCTGATGGGAAGCATGCCCCGCCCCTCCTGTCACGGTGTGCCCCTGCGGGCGTGTCGGCAGCCATGATGGGGGAGCGGCGCCCAAAGGTATACGCACGTGCGGTAAGGGGTTGGTGAACAGGCAGGTCGTGCTCGTTCAGCCTGGTCCAACCTGTAGGGGAATTGGTATCAGGTGCGACCAATAAGTCGGTCGAGGGCCTGTCGTGCGAGCTCCGGCGCGTGACCGTCCCGCCGCCGGTGCGGCTCCGGGTCTCCGGCGGCGTGGGGGATACCCTGGCATTTAGATGCGTGAATCTGCTTGAATACTGCTCGTTCTGAGCATTCTCACGCATCACTGCTGTCTCTTTCGTGCAAGGAGTGTGCATGGCCCCCTCCCGTACCACCGTTGAGATCGCCACCCAGCCCGCCGTCTGGCGCGAGGCGCTCCGCACGCTGCCGCGGCACGCCCCCGCCCTGCCCCGGCGCGGCGAGCGCGTCGCCGTGATCGGCTGCGGCACCTCCTGGTTCATGGCCCAGGCGTACGCCGATCTGCGCGAGGCCGGCGGACACGGCGAGACCGACGCCTTCGCCGCCTCCCGCTTCCCCTTCTCCCGCAGCTACGACCGGGTCATCGCCCTCACCCGCTCCGGCACCACCAGCGAGGTCCTCGCCGTCCTCGCCCGGCTGGCCGGAACCGTCCCCACCGGAGCGATCACCGCCGACCCGGCCACCCCCGTCATGGACCTCGCCGACGCCGTCGCCGTCCTCGACTTCGCCGACGAGGAGTCGGTCGTCCAGACCCGCTTCGCCACCACCGCCCTCGCCCTCCTCCGCGCCCACCTGGAGGCCGAGGACGCCCTGCCCGACGGTGTCGCCCCCGTCGCCCGGGCCGCCGACGACGCCGAACTCGCCCTCGTCCGGCCGCTGGACGCCGCCGTGCGCGAGGCCGGGCAGTTCACCTTCCTCGGCACCGGCTGGACCTACGGCCTCGCCCAGGAGGCCGGGCTCAAGATGCGCGAGGCGGCCGGCGCCTGGACGGAGGCGTACCCGGCGATGGAGTACCGCCACGGGCCCATCAGCATCACCGGCCCCGGGCGCGTCGCCTGGAGCTTCGGCCCCCTGCCCGACGGCCTCGCCGAGGAGATCCGCGCGGTCGGCGGCACCCTCGTCGCCGGCGCTCTCGACCCGCTCGCCGAACTCGTCCTCGCCCAGCGCCTCGCCGTCGCGGTCGCCGAGGCCCAGGGCCTCGACCCCGACCGGCCCCGCAACCTCACCCGCTCCGTCGTCCTCGCGGACGCCGGCGCCTGAACCCGGCACCCGTACCGCCCGGCCCCGCACCGAGACCCGCCCGCGACCCCGCCCGCAAGGCCCCCACCCTCCACCCCGTCACCGGAGCAGGACCATGCCACTGACCCCGACCCACGAGATCGTCCGGCGGGCCCGCGCCGGCGGCGCCGGTGTGGGCGCGTTCAACGTCCTCCAACTGGAGCACGCCCAGGCCATCGTGGCCGGAGCCGAGCGGGCCGACCGGCCCGTTGTCCTCCAGATTAGCGAGAACACCGTCCGCTACCACGGCGGCCTCGAACCCGTCGCGCTCGCCTGCCTCGCGCTCGCCCGCGCCGCGAAGACCCCCGCCGCCGTCCATCTCGACCACGCCGAGAGCCCGGAGCTCGTCCACGAGGCGGTGGAACTCGGCCTCGGCTCCGTCATGTTCGACGCGGCGAGGCTCCCGTACGAGGAGAACGTGGCCGCGACCCGCGAGGTCGTCGAGCACTGCTACCGGCACGGCGTCTGGGTCGAGGGCGAACTCGGCGAGGTCGGCGGCAAGGGCGGCGCCCACGACCCCGGCGTCCGCACCGACCCCGACGAGGCCCGCGCCTTCGTCGCCGCGACCGGCGTCGACGCCCTCGCCGTCGCCGTCGGCAGCGTCCACCAGATGGTCACCCGGGACGCCGTCCTCGACCTCGGACTGATCGCCCGGCTCCGCGCCTCCGTCGACGTCCCCCTCGTCCTGCACGGCTCGTCGGGCGTCCCCGACCCGCTGCTCACCCGAGCCGTGGCCGCCGGCATGACCAAGGTGAACGTCTCCACCCACCTCAACAAGGTCTTCACCCGCGCCGTCCGCGACCACCTCGCCGCGCACCCCGCCGACGTCGACCCGCGCCGCTACCTCACCCCGGCGCGCGCGGCCGTCGCCGAGCAGGTCACCCACCTCCTCGGCCTCCTCGACCCCAGCTGACCAGGGGCGACGCCCCCGGCCCCGGACGCCGAGCCTGGTGGTGCCGACACCAGGTCCGGCACACCCTCCCCAGGCCGGCGCCCGCCCGGTCATGATCGTCCGCATGACCGACCTGCTTCCGCCCCACCACACCACCCTCGTCACCGGAGCCACCCAGGGCCTCGGCCGGGGCATCGCCCTCGACCTCGCCGCCCGCGGCGGCACCGTCCTGCTGCACGGCCGCGATACCGGCCGCCTGGCCGCCGTCGCCGACGAGCTGCGCGCCCTGGACGGGGGCGGAGAGGTCCGCACCTACCTCGCGGACCTCTCCGACCTCGACCAGGTCACCGCCCTGGCCCGGCGGGTCGCGGACGCCGAACCCCGCCTCGACGCGCTCGTCCACAACGCCGTGGCGGGCGGCGGCGCCCGCCCGCTCGAACGCGAGGTCTCGGCCCAGGGCCACGAACTGCGCCTGGCCGTCAACCACCTCGCCCCCTACGCCCTCACCCGCGGTCTGCTGCCGCTGCTCACCGCCTCGGCACCGGCCCGCGTCGTCAACGTCGCCTCCGTCGGGCAGGAGGCCCTCGACTTCGACGACCTCGCGTTCGAGCAGGGGTACGAGGGGCTGCGCGCGTACTGTCGCAGCAAGCTGGCCCTGATCATGGCGACCTTCGCCCTCGGCGAGGAGCTCGACGGCAGCGGGGTCACCGTCAACGCCCTCCACCCGGCCCACCTCATGGACACCTCGGGCGTCCGCAGCTACGGCCTCACCCCGCTCGTCGGCGTCGAGGAGGGCGTCCGGCCCACCGTGCGCCTGGTCCTCGACCCGGAGCTGGCCGGGGTCACCGGACGGTACTTCGACCGGTTCACCGACACGCGCGCCCACGAGCAGGCGTACGACCCCGAGGCCCGCCGGCGCCTCATGGCGCTGACGGACCTCTGGGCCGGGGCGGGGACGCCGGGCGCCTGACGCCCGGCGTGCGGTCAGGGACGGCGGCGGGGTCCCGTGCCGCGGACGACGGGGACGAGGCTGCGCAGCGCGAGTCCGGCGGCGATCAGGGTGGTCGCCGCCACGACGAGGCCGAGGACGGCGAGCGGCGACAGGCCGCCGCCGGTGGCGGCGAGCCCGGCGCCTCCGCCGCCGACCGCGCCGGCACCGATGGGCTTTCCGTACATGGGGATTCCTTTCTCCGGTTTCGGATTCCGCGCCGCCCGCCTGCTTCCCGGCGGCGCTCCGGTGGCGCTCGGGTCGCGCTCAGGTGGCGACCCAGCGCTCCTGGCGGCGCAGGGCCAGGTCGACGAGGGAGCGCACGAACACCAGCTGCCGGAACGCGTCGTACAGCAGCTCGGGCACGAGCGGCAGCGCGAGGAGCACGGCCCGGCGGCCCGCCCGGCGGACCGTCAGGGTCCGCTCCAGGACGAAGAGGAGGGTGATCGCCGTCCAGAACGGCGAGAAGCCCTGCCAGCCGGCGGTGACGAGCACCAGGACGGTGAAGAGCACGAAGAGCGAGAGGGCGAGGGCGCCGAGGCCCAGCATCAGCTGCTGCCCGAAGTAGGGCAGGGTCACGCGGGTCAGGCCGTAGTCGCGGAGGTTCTCGAGCGCGCCGCGCTGCCAGCGCATCCGCTGGTGCCAGAGCTTGGGCAGCGTCGGCATCACCTCGGTGACGAGCCAGCAGGCGTCGGGGGAGACCGTGCGGTGGCCCAGGGTCTTGACCGCCTTGGTGATCTCGTCGTCCTCGGTGAGCGAGGCCAGGCTGTAGTGGCCGTCGCCGCCGCCGATCAGGCCGTCCCGGCGGGCGGCGCGGACCTCGCGCAGCACATGGACGCGGAAGACGGTGCCGGTGCCGGTCAGCACCGTGGCCTTGTTCCCCTTGCGGTGGACCTCCAGGGCGTAGCGCTCGTACTCCATGCGCTGGAGCAGTCCGAGGAGTCCGCCGCCCTCCTCGCCGTAGAAGATCCCGCCGACCGCGCCGACGCTCTCGTCCGCCGCGAGGGTCTCGGCGGCGCAGGCCACGAAGTCGGGGTTGAGGACGGTGTCGGCGTCCTGCACCAGCACCAGGTCGTCCGGGGCCAGTTCGTCGAGCAGGGCGGGCAGCGCCTGGTTGAGGGCGCCCGCCTTCTTGTCCCGGTTGTCCACCGGCACGAACACCTCGGCTCCGCACCGGTCCGCCAGCGCGGCTGTCAGGTCGGTGCAGTTGTCGGCCACCACCACGATCCGGTCCGGCACCCGCTTCTGCCGGTACAGACCGGTGAGCGTGGCGACGATGCGGTCCTGCTCGTTGTGCGCGGGCACCACGGCCACCACACGCATCGGGCTCTCCTCCCGTAAGGGTTCGTCCCTTTTCGTCCACCACGGTGGCGCGGCCGGGTTGCGGGAGGGGTGCCCGGGAGGTGCGGCTCGGTTGCGAACGGGCGCGGGAGGACGGACGGCCCGGGGCGGAGGTGGCGAAGGTCCCGGATCTGCCGGGGCGTCAGTCGACGGGGTGGTAGCGGTAGCCGATGCCCCGGACGGTGGAGATGCCGGTACGGCCTCCGGTGGCGGCGGCGATCTTGCGGCGCAGCCGGAGGACCGTGTATTTCACCCGGTTCGGGTCGCCGTCCTCGCGCTCGCCCCACACCTCGCGGAGCAGCTGCCCGTGGCTCAGCACCTGCTCCGGGCGGGCGGCCAGGGTGGCGAGGAGGTCGAATTCGAGCGGGCTGAGGTCCAGGGGCGCGCCGCCCACGCTCGCGGTGTGCCGGGCCCGGTCGACGGCGACGCGCTCCGGCGCCGGAGCGGCGGAGGATGCCTCGGGGCGCGGCAGCAGGCGGCGGAAGCGGGCGGCGAGACGGGGGAGGCCCTGCTCGCGGGAGAGCGAGTAGGTGACGTAGTCGTCGGCGCCGAGGCTGTACGCGCGGGCCGCCTCGATCTCCACGTACACGCGGGCGGCGACGACGATCGGCAGCCGGTCGTCGTGGGCGCGGAGGTCGGTCAGCAGCTGCCAGGGGTCGCAGTGGGGCAGGTCGAGACTGAGCAGGACGCCCTGCGGGCGGCGCTCGCGCAGGGCCCGCCGGGTGGCGGGGCCGTCGGTGGTCTGGAGGACCTCGTGCCCCTGGTCCCGCAGCATCCCGCCGACGAGCTCCACCACGCGCGCGTCCCGCAGGGCGAAGAGGAGCAGGGGGCGGGCGGCGGTCGACTGCATGCCTGGACGATATCCCCGGTCCGCGATCACGGCAGCTCGGCGCCGCGCGGGGCCCGGCCGGGACAGGGGTGCGCCCCCGGGACCGTGGGCGGTCCCGGGGGCGCGGGGTGCCGGGGCCGGGCCGCTCGCGGCGGCCGACCCCGGTGGGGTGGTGACGGTGCTCAGCGCAGGTCGAAGCGGTCCAGGTCCATGACCTTGGTCCAGGCCGCGACGAAGTCCGTCACGAACTTCTCCTTGGCGTCGTCGCTCGCGTAGACCTCGGCGAGGGCGCGGAGCTCGGAGTTCGAGCCGAAGACCAGGTCGGCGCGGGAGCCGGTCCACTTGACCTCGCCGGTCGCGTCGTCGCGGCCCTCGAAGGTGTTGCCGTCGCCGGAGGTCGCCGACCAGGTGGTGCCCAGGTCGAGCAGGTTGACGAAGAAGTCGTTCGTCAACGTGCCGGGGTTGGCGGTGAGGACACCGAGGGAGGTCTGCGGCTGGGTGATGCCCAGGACGCGCAGGCCGCCGATGAGGACCGTCAGCTCGGGGGCGCTGACCGTGAGCAGGTTGGCGCGGTCGACCAGCAGGTACTCGGCGGGGAGGCGGACGCCCTTGCCGAGGAAGTTGCGGAAGCCGTCCGCGAGCGGCTCCAGGGCGGCGAAGGACTCGATGTCCGTCTGCTCCTGGGAGGCGTCCACACGGCCCGGGGTGAAGGGCACCTCGACGGCCTGGCCGGCGTCCTTCGCGGCCTTCTCGACGGCCGCGGAGCCGGCGAGGACGACGAGGTCGGCGAGGGAGACCTGCTTGCCGCCCTCGGCGTTGAAGGACTCCTGGACGCCCTCCAGGACGCGCAGGACCTGGGCGAGGTCGTCCGGGTTGTTGGCGGCCCAGCCGCGCTGCGGCTCCAGGCGGATGCGGCCGCCGTTGGCGCCGCCGCGCTTGTCGCTGCCGCGGAAGGAGGCCGCCGAGGCCCAGGCGGCGCCGACCAGCTGGGCGACCGTCAGGTCCGAGGCGAGGATCCGCTCCTTGAGGGAGGCGATGTCCGCCGCGTCGACCGGCTCCTGCGTACGGGCCGGCAGCGGGTCCTGCCAGACGAGCTCCTCCGACGGGACCTCGGAGCCGAGGTAGCGCACGACCGGGCCCATGTCACGGTGGGTGAGCTTGTACCAGGCGCGGGCGAAGGCGTCGGCGAACTGCTCGGGGTGCTCGTAGAAGCGGCGGGAGATCTGCTCGTAGACCGGGTCGAAGCGGAGCGACAGGTCCGTGGTGAGCATGGTCGGGAGGTGCTTCTTCTCCGGGTCGTACGCGTCCGGGATGATCGCCTCGGCGTCCTTGGCGACCCACTGGTTCGCGCCCGCGGGGCTCTTCGAGAGCTCGTAGTCGTACTCGAAGAGGTGCTTGAAGAAGTCGTGGCCCCACTGGGCGGGCGTGGTGGTCCAGGTGACCTCCAGACCGCTGGTGATGGCGTCGGCGCCCTTGCCGGAGCGGTAGCTGCTCGCCCAGCCGAAGCCCTGGGCCTCGATCGGGGCCGCCTCCGGGTCCGCGCCGACGTTGTCGGCCGGGCCGGCGCCGTGCGCCTTGCCGAAGGTGTGGCCGCCGGCGATGAGGGCGACGGTCTCCTCGTCGTTCATCGCCATCCGGCGGAAGGTCTCGCGGATGTCGCGGGCCGCGGCGATCGGGTCCGGGTTGCCGTTGGGGCCCTCGGGGTTGACGTAGATGAGGCCCATCTGGACGGCGCCGAGGGGCTCCTCCAGCTCGCGGTCGCCGGTGTAGCGCTCGTCGCCGAGCCAGGTGGTCTCGGGGCCCCAGTAGACGTCCTCGTCCGCCTCCCACACGTCCTCGCGGCCGCCGGCGAAGCCGAAGGTCTCGAAGCCCATCGACTCCAGGGCCACGTTGCCGGTGAGGATCATGAGGTCGGCCCAGGAGAGGGCCTGGCCGTACTTCTTCTTCACGGGCCACAGCAGACGGCGGGCCTTGTCCAGGTTGCCGTTGTCCGGCCAGCTGTTGAGCGGGGCGAAGCGCTGCTGGCCGGCGCCGGCGCCGCCGCGGCCGTCGCTGATGCGGTACGTGCCCGCGCTGTGCCACGCCATGCGGATCATGAAGGGGCCGTAGTGGCCGAAGTCGGCCGGCCACCAGTCCTGCGAGGTGGTGAGGACCTCGGCGATGTCCTGCTTCACGGCGGCGAGGTCGAGCGCCTTGAACGCCTCGGCGTAGTCGAAGTCCTCGCCGAGCGGGTTGCCCACGGCCGGGTTCTTGGCCAGGATCCGCAGGTTGAGCCGGTTCGGCCACCACTGGCTGTTGCCACCGCCCTGGGTGGGGTGCACGGCGCGCCCGTGGGCGACGGGGCAGCCGCCCGCTCCCTCGGCCTTCACGTCGCCGCCGGGTGCATCGAGGTTCTCAGACATGGGTATTCCTTCCGGACACGCGCGGGAAGGTCGCGGACACGGAGACCCGACGCGGTGGTACCGCCCGGGGTGTTCCCCGGAAGCGGCACGTCACGTCCTCGTCTCCCGCCGTACCGGACTCTTCCTGTCCCTTGGCCATCAACAAAACTGATCCTACAATGGACGAAGTCCAAGTCAAGAACGACGTCAAAGTGGAGACGCCGGGCCCGGGGGATGCGACCCTCCGCGCCTCCGGGTCTTCGCCGAGAAGGAACGGGTGGGCCCTATGAGTGACCTGCTGGAGAGACTGCGCGCCCGAGGCTGGCGGATGACCTCGCAGCGGCGTGTCGTCGCGGAGGTCCTCGACGGCGAGCACGTGCACCTCACCGCGGACGAGGTGCACGCCCGTGCCGTGGAGCGGCTTCCCGAGATCGCCCGGGCGACCGTCTACAACACGCTGGGCGAACTGGTCTCCCTCGGCGAGGTGGTGGAGCTCTCCACCGACGGGCGCGCGAAGCGCTACGACCCCAACGCCCACCACCCGCACCAGCACCTGGTCTGCACGGAGTGCGGCACGATCCGCGACGTCCGCCCCACCGGCGACCCGCTGGCCGTGCTCCCCGACTCCGAGCGCTACGGCTTCACCGTCTCCAAGGCCGACGTCACCTTCCGGGGGCGCTGCCCGTCCTGCGCGGCCTGACCCCCGGGCGCGGGCGGCGCGGGGGCGTCAGGCTCCGTGGGCGGTGAGGACCGCGCGGGCGTGCCGGAGCAGCCGCTCGTCCTCCTCGATCCGGTAGCGCATCCGGCCCCGCTGGGCGCCCTCGTTCTCATGGCGCCGGGGCGAGGCCAGCTCCACGCGCAGGAGGGGGAGGGCGGGGCCGGCGGCCGCTCCCATGCCGGCCCAGATCTCCGCCATGTCCGGGCGGTTGGCCCGGTGCTGCTCCCAGCCCCGCAGGGTCGTGGGCAGGGTCTCCTCGGGGTCCCCGCCCACCCGCCACAGGGCGTGCGCGAGCGATCCCGCCAGCCAGCCGCCGTGCTCCTCGGGCCGGGCGGCGAGGCCGCGCAGCGCGGGCAGGAGCGGGGCCGCGGCGGGCCCCACGCGCGCGAGCGCGTGCAGGGTCTCGTGCCGGTCGGACCACCGCTCGGCGGCCAGCCCCGCGCCGAGCAGTTCCAGGAGGCGTCCGGTCTGCCCGGGGCCGCCCGCCGCCCGCAGGGCCTCCGCCATCGTGGGGCCTCCGGCTTCGCCGCTCCCGTCCGAGTGGAGCCGCAGGAGCAGCGGGAGCGCGGGGGCCGCCGCGTCGCCCACCCGGGCCAGGGTGCGCAGCGCCGGGCCCCCGGCGCGCTGCCGCGCCTTGCCGTCCAGCCTGAGGTAGCCGAGCGCGGCCGTCGCCGCCGCGTCCGGGGCGGCCACGGCCGCCGCGCCGAGGAGTGCCTCGGCGAACGCGCTCCGCCCGGCGCCGATCATCGACTCCAGCCGTGCCGTCAGGGCGGGTGCGAGGCGCGCCGCCGTCTCCGGGTCCATGCGCTCCAGCCACACGGGCAGGTCCTCGGGCACGTGCCCGTACCGTAGGACCTCGGCCAGGCCCGGTACGGCCCGCCGGTCACCCTGTGCGGCCAGCGCGCAGAGCGCCGCCCCGTAGCTCGTCTCGTGCCAGCGTGCCTGCGGCGGCAGCCCCGGTCCGCGCGCCACGCGCTCGGCCAGGGCGTCGGCCGCGGGCGCCCCGACGACGGCGAGCCAGCGCAGCTCGCCCGCCGCCTCGCGCGCCAGGACGGGGTCGGACCGGAGCGCCAGCTCGCCCAGGAGCCGTACGGGCTCGGCGTGCGGCCCGCGCCAGCCGGTGAGCAGAGCGCCCGCCATGTCGACCGCCGCGCGGCGCTGTCCGCGCTCGGGGCTGCCCAACTGGCCGGTGACGAGCGCGAACCGCTCCTCGATCCGGTCGCCCAGCGCGCGGTGCAGCTCGCCGAGGAGGTCGGTCGCCCAGGGGGCCCGCGCGCCCGCCGTGTGCCGCGCGCGGAGCCGGCGCAGGTATCCGATCATCGTGTCCGTGGTCCCGGCCGCCGCCGGTTCGGCCGCCTGCTCGGCGTCGGGCGCCCCCTCGACGGCCGTACGCAGCTCCGCCCGCGCGAGCCGCGCGGTGGCGCCGGGCTCGGGGAGGCGGTCCGGGGCGCAGCGCGCGAGGGCGGTGAGCGCGGCGAGGGGGAGCCCGCCGCCGGGCCGGTCGAGCAGGGGGACCAGGGCGTCCGCGGCCGCCCCGGCGAGCAGGGCCTCGCGGACCCCGAGGTCGCCGAGGGCGGCGGCCACCGCGCGGAGCACGGCCTCGTCGGTCTCGGCCGTCAGCCGTCCGGCCAGGGCCGTCAGCACGACCGGCGGGTCCGGGAGCAGCTGCGCCAGCGCGCCCGGCACGGCCCGGCGCACCCCCGGGTCGGGGTCGGCGAGGAGGGGGAGCAGGCTCCCGGCGCGGGAGCGCACGTCCGCCTCGGCGCGTGCGAGGAGCCGGCACCACTCCTCGTACTCCTCGTCGTCGTCCGACCAGAAGTCCATCTCCTCCGGGTCGCGCCCGTCGCCGTGGATGCTCCGCAGCAGCTCGACCACCTCGCCGCGCCCCTCGGGGCCGGGGGTGGTGACGATCTCGAAGAGGAAGGGGAGGCAGGCGACCGTGCTGTCGTGGATGTCCCCCTGGTGGTGGACCGTGCCGTGGAGGGCGTCCAGGGCCCGCTCCCGCTCGTCCGGGTCGGCGGAGAGCAGTCCGCGCAGCATCTCCGGCACGTCGGAGGCGTCCCCGTAGGCGTGCTGAAGGGTGGTCCAGTCGATGTCGTCGATCCCCGTGAGCATGGTCCCGAGTCTGCCGCAGCCCACTGACAGCCCTGTCGCGGAGGGCTCCTGACGGGTCGTCCGGGGGTGGGGGAGGGGTGGGCTTGACGGTCGCGCGCTCGCGCTGTTGGATGAGCCGCAGCTTTTATTGGTCGTACGCTCAATAAAGGTTCCGCGTCCGATACGGCCCCCGCCCCGACCCCGTCCAGGAAGCCGCCTATGTCCCTCACCGCCTTCCCCCGCCCCGAGAACCGGCTCCACGTGGCCGTCGACGCCCCCGATCCGCGCGAACGGGGGCGGGCGCGGGGGGCTGGGCTCGCCGAGGGGCTGCACGCCGCCTTCGGCGTCTACGACCGGCTCTTCGCCCTGGCGGAGATACCCGAGGGGACCGTCCGGGACGACGCCCGCCGGGCCCTGGACGCCGTCGACGCCTTCCGGCCCGCCCTGCGCGAGCAGATCGAGGGGATCGCCGAGGGGGCGGGCGCCGACCTGTGGCGGGTCGCCGCGCTCAACGCCCGTACCGAGATCCTCGCCCGCGGCCGCGCGGTGCCGCCCGGCGAGTGCTCCACGGTCGTCCGCCGCGTCCCCGCCCCCGGCGGCGGCACCACCCACCTCGGCATCCAGACCTGGGACTGGCACGTCGAGCTCGGCTCCTCCTGGCACACCGTCGACTCCGCGGGCGGCGCCCACCGCTACGTCGGCCTCACCGAGCACGGCATCCTCGGCAAGATCGGCGTCAACAGCGCCGGTCTCGCCCTCCACTTCAACATCCTCGGCCACCGGGACGACCGCGTCGGCGGCCTCCCCGTGCACGTGCTCGCCGCCCTCGTCCTGGAGGAGGCCGGCGACACCGCCCACGCCGTCGAGCTGATCCGCTCCGCGCCGATCGCCTCCTCCGGCTCCTTCCTGCTCTTCGACGAGCGGCGCGCCGTCCTGCTCGACCTCAGCCCCGAGGGCGTCTTCGAGGTGCCGCCCGTCGCCGACGCCACCCATCTGCGCACCAACCACTTCCTGAGCCCGGTGCCCGCCCGCCGCGAGAAGTCCTGGCTCTACCAGCCCGACTCCGGGGAGCGGTACGACTTCCTCCGCGACCGCCTCGGCCGCGCACCCGGCGCCACCCACGACGACCTGCTGCGGCTCCTGGTGACCGGCCCCGGAGAGCCGCCCGTGACCTGCGTGCCCGACGCCGAGGCCCCGCTCGGCCGCCGCTGGGCCAGCCTCGCCACCGTCCTCCTCGACCCGGCGGCCCGCACCGCGCGGATCCTGGACGGCACGCCGGCCGAGCACGCCGACCGGCCCTGGTACACGCTGCGCGCCTGACCGGGCGCCGGGGCCCGACGCCCGCCCGGCATGTGGGTGTAGATTGCATCTATATCCGCCGGGCGGGAACCACCGCGCGTGTGCGCCGGTCCGACCGCACCCTGGAGAAGGCGTGTCCTCCCGTCCCGCGGCCGAGGCGCCCCAGCGACGCCGGAAAGGAAAGCGCCATGAAGGCATTGCAGTACCGCACCGTGGGTGCCGCCCCCGAAGTCGTCACCGTCCCCGACCCGGAGCCTGGCCCCGGGCAGGTCCTCCTCAAGGTCACCGCCGCCGGCGTCTGCCACTCCGACATCGCCGTGATGAGCTGGCCTGCCGAGCAACTGCCCTTCCCGCTGCCCCTCACCCTCGGCCACGAGGGCGTCGGCACCGTCGCGGCCCTCGGGGACGGCGTCACCGGCTTCGCCGAGGGCGACGCCGTCGCCGTCTACGGCCCCTGGGGCTGCGGGAACTGCTTCATGTGCGCCCAGGGCAAGGAGAACTACTGCCTGCGCGCCGCCGAGCTCGGCATCCGCCCGCCCGGACTCGGCGCCCCCGGCGCCATCGCCGAGTACATGGTCGTCGACAGCCCCCGCCACCTCGTGCCGCTGGGCGGCCTCGACCCGGTGAAGACCGTTCCGCTGACCGACGCCGGCCTCACCCCGTACCACGCCATCAAGCGCTCGCTGCCGAAGCTCGTCCCCGGCTCCACCGCCGTCGTCATCGGCACCGGCGGTCTCGGCCACGTCGCCATCCAACTGCTGCGCGCCATGACCGCCGCCCGGGTCGTCGCCCTCGACGTCACCGAGGAGAAGCTCGCCCTCGCGCGGACCGTCGGCGCCCACGAGACCGTCCTCTCCGACGCCTCCGCCGCCGCCACCGTCCGCGCACTGACCGACGGGCGCGGCGCCGAGGTCGTCCTCGACTTCGTCGGCGCCCCGCCCACCACCGCCTCCGCCGGAGCCATGGCCGCCGTCGAGGGCGACGTCACCATCGTCGGACTCGGCGGCGGCACCCTCCCCGTCGGCTTCGGCGCCCTCCCGTACGAGGTGAGCGTCACCTCCCCGTACTGGGGCACCCGCGCCGAGCTCATCGAGGTCCTCGACCTGGCCCGCGCGGGCGCGGTCGACGTCCACACCGAGACGTACACGCTGGACGAGGCGCCCGAGGCGTACGAGCGGCTGCACGCCGGCCGGATCAACGGCCGCGCGGTCATCCTCCCGAACGGCTGACCCCGCCCCACGCGCGCGTGGCCGGGCCGACGGCCCGGCCACCCGCGCCGCGTAGGCTCGTGACGTGCCACCCACCCGTCTGTACCGCGTCGCCGTCCTCGTCCTCGAAGGCGCCAAACCCCTCGACGTCGGCATCCCCGCCCAGGTCTTCACGACCCGCGCGAGCATGCCCTACGAGGTGCGCGTCTGCGGCGCCACCCCCGGCCTCGTCACCGGCGGCGACGGGCTGTCGTACAACGTCGCCCACGGACTCGACGCCCTCGCCTGGGCCGACATCGTCTTCGTCCCCGGCTACCGCTTCCCCGACCGCGAGGACCCGCCGCCCGCCGTCGTCGAGGCGCTGATCGCCGCCCACGCGCGCGGGGCACGCCTGGCCGCCATCTCCACCGGCGCCTTCGCCCTCGCCGCCACCGGCCTCCTCGACGGCCGGCGGGCCACCACCCACTGGCACTACGCGCGTGCCCTCGCCGAGAAGCGGCCCCTGGTCCAGGTCGACGAGAACGTCCTCTTCGTCGACGAGGGCAGCGTCCTCACCTCCGCCGGCGCCGCCTCCGGCATCGACCTCTGCCTGCACATCCTCCGCGGCGACCTCGGCGTCGGTGCCGCCAACCACGCCGCCCGCCGGCTCGTCGCCGCCCCCTACCGCAGCGGCGGCCAGGCGCAGTACGTGCCGCGCAGCGTCCCCGAACCCCACGGCGAGCGCTTCGCCGCCACCCGCGAATGGGTCCTGCACCACCTCGACGAACCCCTCACCCTGGACGTCCTCGCCCGCCATGCCGCCGTCTCGCCCCGCACCTTCTCCCGCCGCTTCGTCGAGGAGACCGGCTACACCCCCATGCAGTGGCTGCTGCGCGCCCGCGTCGACCGCGCGCGGGAGCTCCTCGAACGCTCCGAGCGGGGCGTCGAACAGATCGCCGCCGACACCGGCCTCGGCACCGGCGCCAACCTGCGGATGCACTTCCAGCGCATCCTCGGCACCACCCCGAGCGACTACCGGCGCACCTTCACCCAGGGCGACTGACCCCCCTTCCGGGCGGCCTGGCCAGATCTTGGCACGATCCTTGCGGACCATGGCGATCTCGCCCCTGCCACGAGACGCCCCGGCGGGCGAGGCTGGGTGACGAAGAAACGGAAGGGACACCGCATCATGACTCGCATCGCCATCAACGGTTTCGGTCGCATCGGCCGCAACGTGCTCCGCGCCCTGCTGGAGCGCGACACCACGCTGGAGGTCGTCGCCGTCAACGACCTCACCGAGCCGAAGGCGCTCGCCCGTCTCCTCGCCTTCGACTCCACCTCCGGCCGCCTCGGCCGCCCGGTCACCGTCGACGGCGACACGCTCGTCGTGGACGGCCGCCGCATCAAGGTCCTCGCCGAGCGCGAGCCGGCCAACCTCCCCTGGGCCGAGCTGGGCGTCGACATCGTCCTGGAGGCCACCGGCCGCTTCACCAACGCCAAGGACGCCCGCCTCCACCTGGACGCCGGCGCCAAGCGCGTCCTGGTCAGCGCCCCCTCCGACGGTGCCGACATCACCCTCGCCTACGGCGTGAACAGCGACACGTACGACGCCGAGCTGCACACGATCGTCTCGAACGCCTCCTGCACCACCAACGCGCTCGCGCCGCTGGCCGCCGTCCTCGACGAGCTGGCCGGCATCGAGCACGGCTTCATGACGACCGTGCACGCCTACACCCAGGAGCAGAACCTCCAGGACGGCCCGCACCGCGACGCCCGCCGCGCCCGCAACGCCGCGGTCAACATCGTCCCGACCAGCACCGGCGCGGCCAAGGCCATCGGCCTCGTCCTGCCGCAGCTGGACGGCAAGCTCGCCGGCGACTCGATCCGCGTGCCCGTGCCGGTCGGCTCGATCGTCGAGCTCAACACGACCGTCTCCCGCGAGGTCACCCGCGAGCAGATCCTCGACGCCTACCGCACGGCGGCCGAGGGCAAGCTCGCCGGCGTCCTGGAGTACTCGGAGGACGAGCTGGTCTCCTCCGACATCACGGGCAACCCGCACTCCTCCATCTTCGACGCGGCCCTCACCCGGGTCGACGGCCGCCACGTCAAGGTCGTCGCCTGGTACGACAACGAGTGGGGCTTCTCGAACCGCGTCATCGACACCCTGGAGATGCTCGCCGCGAGCTGATCCGGCGTCACCGCCCGCGACGCCCCCTCGGCTTCGGCCGAGGGGGCGTTGTCAGTGCCGCGTGACAGCATGCCGATCATGAGCCGAATCATTTCGTACACCACCGGCGACCGCGCCGAGGCCGTCGCCTACCTCGGCGCGGCCGAGCGCCTCACCGACGAGCAGCGGCGCGTGCTCGGCATGATGCGCGAGCGGGCCCAGGCCAGCCAGCGCGACCTGGAGCACCAGGACATCGACTGGGGTCTCTCCGTCCCCGAGGCGCTGGAGCACCTGATCGAGGGCCGCGCCGACGCGGAGGGGACGTACGCGGGCAAGGCGTACGCCAGGGCCCTCCAGCACATCATCGACTACTGCGGATCCGACCCCTCCGACCTGGGCGTCTACTCCAAGCCCAGCACCTTCTTCGGCCTCCTCGACGAGCAGTTGAAGCAGCACGGCGTGCCCGCCGACCTGCTGCCGCACGGCTACCTCTTCTCCGGCCCGCCGGACGAGATCCCCTTCTACGTGCCGTACGCCATCGACGGCCCCGACATCGGGATGCTGCCGCTCGCCCAGGCCAAGCCGGCCGTCGACGCGTACCGCGCGGTCCGGGACAGGATCGACCCGGACTTCGTCTACGACCTCGATCTCCTCATCGAGAAGCTGGAGTTCGAGCACGAGGAGTGGGAGTCCACCAAGGCGCGCGGATACGACTGGTACACCCACGACACCATCTTCTTCTCCATCAACGGCTGACGGGGAGGGAGTGAGGGGTGAGGGCCGGGGCGGGCAGGCCGAGGGTGGTGGCCAGGCGGGAGCGGTGCCAGTGGGGCGGGCCGAAGAGGCGGGCCGCGCCGTGCGCCCGCTTGAAGTAGCGGTGGGCGTCGTGCTCCCAGGTGATGCCGATCCCGCCGTGCAGCTGGATCATCTCGCCCGCCACCTCGGAGAACGCCTCGGAGCAGACCGACTTGGCGGTGGCCGCGAGCCGGGTCAGCTCCTCGCCGCGCGTGCCGTCCGCCGCGGCGAAGGCGGCGCCCAGCGCGGCGGAGCGGGCCGACTCGACGCGTACGTAGGCGTCCGCGAGCCGGTGCTTCACCGCCTGGAAGGAGCCGATCGGGCGCCCGAACTGCACCCGCTCCCCGGCGTACGCCACCGTCAGCTCCAGGCAGCGCGAGGCGGCGCCGACCTGCTCGGCGGCGAGCGCCGCGCAGGCCAGGTCGAGGACGTGCCGCAGCACCCGGCCGCCGTCGCCGTCCGCGCCGACCAGCCGGCCCTCCGCCCCGGAGAGCACCACCCGCGCCTGCGCCCGGGTCGCGTCCATCGGGACGGTCTCCTCGCGGCCGACCCCCGCCGCGTCGCCGGGCACGGCGAAGAGCGACACCCCGGCGGCCGTCCGCGCGGCGACGAGCAGCGTCCCGGCGGTCGCCCCGTCGAGGACGTGCTCCTTCACCCCGGTGAGCAGCCAGCCGCCGCCGGGCCCGGGGACGGCCTCGGCCCGTACCGCCTCCGGATCCCAGGAGCCGGCCTCGGCCCAGGCGAGGGCCGCCGTCGACCCGCCCGAGACGAGCTCCGCCAGCAGTGCGGCGTACTCCTCCGCCGCGCCGGCGGCCAGCAGCGTCTGCACCGCGAGGACGGCGGAGCCGAGGTACGGGACGGGGCTCAGCTCCCGCCCCAGCTCCTCCATGACGACATGGACCTCCAGCGCCCCGCAGCCCGCGCCGCCGTACTCCTCGGGGACGGCGAGCCCCGCGACGCCGATCTGTTCGGCCAGCGGACGCCAGGCCGCCTCTCCGGGGTGGCGCCGGAGCAACGACCGCACGGCGGTGCGCAGTTCCTCCTGCTCGTCGGTGAACCTCATGCCTCTGCTCCCTTCTCGACGGTGGGCGTGGTCGGTGCGGTGGGTGTGGTGGTGCTGGTGGGGGAGTCGGGGTCCTCCTGCGAGAGGTCCCGGCCCCGGGTCTCGGCCGTGCGCCACACGGCCAGCGCGGTCACCAGACCGCAGGCGACGGCGAGCACGGCGAGGGGCCCGCTGCCGCCGAGGTCCGCGAGCACACCGCCGGCGAGCAGCGGGGTGAACCCGCCGCCGATGAGGGCGGCCAGCTGGTAGCCGAGCGAGGCCGCGGTGTAGCGGACGCGGGTGCCGAACAGCTCCGAGAGCAGCGGCCCCAGGGGCGCGTACATCGCGGACTGCACGACCTGCCCGAGGACCATGCCGACGATCAGCAGCGCGGGCACCTCCGTGTCGACGAGGGCGTAGACCGGGAAGGCCAGCACGACGACGCCCGCGGCTCCGCCGAGCACGACGGCCCGGCGTCCGACGCGGTCGGAGAGCGCGGAGAACAGGGGGATGGAGACGAGCCCGGCGAGCGAGGTGAAGACGAGACCGGTCATCACCTCCGAGGTCGCGTACCCGATGCCGGTGGCGTACGTGAGCATGTACGTGCTGATCAGCGCGGTCAGGGCGAAGGGGCCGATGCCCACGCCGCAGGCGAGCACGAGGGTACGGGGCCTGCGCAGCACCTGCGCCAGGGGGACTGCGGACTTCGCCCCGGCGCGGGCCTCGCGGGCCGACTCCTGGAAGAGCGGGCTCTCGGTCACGGAGAGGCGCACGTACAGGCCGACGGCGAGGAGTACGGCGCTGAACAGGAACGGCAGGCGCCAGCCCCACTCCAGGAAGGCGTCGCGGGGGAGCAGGGAGACCAGGGTGACGGCGACGGTGGAGAGCAGGAAGCCGAGCGGGGAGCCCATCTGCATCAGACCGCTCCACAGGCCGCGCCGGCGGGGGTCGGCGTGCTCCACGACCATGAGGGTCGCGCCCGCCCACTCGCCGCCGATGGCGAGGCCCTGCACGACGCGGAAGAACACCAGGAGGACCGGCGCGGCGACGCCGATCGTCCCGTACGTCGGCAGCACGCCGATGAGGAAGCTGGCCAGGCCCATCAGGACCATCGTCAGGACGAGCATGGACTTGCGGCCGAGCCGGTCGCCGAAGTGGCCGAAGACGGCGCCGCCGAGCGGCCGGGCCACATAGCCGGCGGCCAGGGTCCCGAAGGCGGCGATGGTGCCGGTGAGCGGGTCGTCGCCGGGGAAGAACAGCGGGCCGAAGGCGAGCGCCGCCATCGTGCCGTACAGCAGGAAGTCGTAGTACTCGATGACGGTGCCGAGCAGGCTCGACAGCGCGACCCGGCGCAGCAGCGCCGGGTCGGGCGCTCTTTCGGGGGTCTGCGGGGACGGTGCGGCGGACATGGTGCTCCCTGGTGCGGTGGGGAGGGGGTCAGGAGGCGAGGACGCGGGCGCGGCAGGCGGCGGGGGTGCCCCAGGCGTCGCGGAGCGGGCGTGCCTTGCGGATCCACAGGGAGAGGTCCAGCTCCTCGGTGTAGCCGACGGCTCCGTGCAGCTGGAGGGCGGTGCGGGCGGCGGTGTGGGCGGCCTCGCCCGCGGTGACCTTGGCGGCGGCGATCTCCTGGGGCGCCGAGCCGCGCTCGGCCAGGGCCAGGGCGGCGGCGTGCAGCAGGGGCTGGGCGAACTCCAGGGCGATCAGGGTGTCGGCCAGGCGGTGCTTCACGGCCTGGAACGAGCCGATGGGGACGCCGAACTGGGTGCGCTGCTTGACGTAGGCGACCGTCCGGTCGAGCAGGGCCCGGCCCAGGCCCAGGGACTGGGCGGCGGTCGCGAGGGCGGCGACCTCGGTGGCGTACGCGGTCGCGGCGGCCACCTCGGGGCCGCGGGCCAGGACGGTGCCGCCGGCGGGGCGGGACAGCCGGCGCGCGGGGTCGGCCGAGGGCTGGACGGGGCCGGTGGAGTCGGCGAGGCGCAGGGTGTCGTCCTCGACGACGAGCACGGCGTCGGCCATGTCCGCGTCCAGCGCGTAGGGGCCGGTGAGCGCGGGGACGCTCAGCGAGACGGTGGCCTTTCCGGCGGCGATCCGGGGCAGCCACGCGGCGGCCGCGCCGTCGGCGCCGTCGCCGAGCCGGTCGAGGAGGGCCGCCGCGGCGACCGTCTCGACCAGCGGACCGGGGACGGCGTGCCGGCCCAGTTCGGTGAAGGCCACGGCCAGTTCCACCGGCAGCGGCCCGAGCCCCTCGTGCGACTCCGGCACGGCCAGCGCGAGGACGCCCGCCTCCGCGAGCCGGGACCAGAGGGCGAGCCCGGGCGCGTGGTCGCCGGCCGCCCAGGCGCGTACGGCCCGGGGCGTGTCGGCCGCCGACAGCATCGCGTCCAGGGTGCGGGCGAACTCCCGCTGTTCGTCGTCGAGCAGGAACCGCATCACCGGCGTCCCTTCGGCAGGCCGAGCAGCCGCTCGGCGATGATGTCGCGCTGGATCTCGTTGGTCCCGGCGTAGATCGGTCCGGCCAGGGAGAAGGTGTGGCCCTCGGCCCAGCCGCCGTGCGCGGGCGCGTCGGGGGCCTCGTCGGAGAGTTCGCCGTACGGCCCGAGGAGGTCGAGGGCGGTCTCGTGTAGGGCGATGTCGAGCTCGGACCAGAAGACCTTGTTGAGGCTGGACTCGGCGCCGATCGAGGCGCCGGCGGCGAGCCGGGAGGCGTTGGCGTAGGTGAACAGGCGGTAGGCGTTCGCGCCGATGACGGCGTCGGCGACGCGGTCGCGCACGGCGGTGTCGGACGGGTCGGCCCGCTCCTCCCACAGCGCGGCGAGCCGGTCGGCGGCGGCGGAGAACCGGCCGGGGCTGCGCAGGGTCAGCCCGCGCTCGTTGCCCGCCGTGCTCATCGCGACCCGCCAGCCGTCGCCGGGGGCGCCGATGACGTCCTCGTCGGGGACGAACACGTCGTCGAGGAAGAGTTCGGCGAAGGCGGGCTTGCCGTCGAGCCGCCCGACGGGCCGTACGGTCACGCCCTCCGCGTCGAGCGGGAACATCAGGTACGTCAGTCCCCGGTGCGGCCGGTCCGCGCCCGGGTCGCTGCGGAAGAGGCCGAAGGCGCGGTCGGCGAAGGCGGCCCGGGACGACCAGGTCTTCTGGCCGCTGAGCAGCCAGCCGCCGTCGGTGCGGACGGCGGTGGAGCGCAGGCTTGCGAGGTCGGAGCCGGACTCGGGCTCGGACCACGCCTGCGCCCAGATGACCTCGCCGGACGCCATGGAGGGCAGGATCCGGGCGCGCTGCTCGTCGGTGCCGTGCTCGAAGAGGGTCGGGGCGAGCAGGTTGATGCCGTTCTGGGCGACCCGGCCGGGCGCGCCGGCGGCGTAGTACTCCTCCTCGAAGACCAGCCAGCGCAGGACGGAGGAGCCCCGGCCGCCGTACTCCTCGGGCCAGGAGACCACCGACCAGCGGTCGGCGGAGAGTTCGGCCTCCCAGGCGCGGTGGGCGGCGAAGCCCTCGGCGGTCTCCAGGGAGGGCAGGGGGGTGGCGGGCACATGGGCGGCGAGCCAGGCGCGGGCCTCGGCCCTGAAGGCTTCGTCGGCCGGTGAGAAGTCGAGGTCCATCAGGCTCCCGCCGCCTTCATCGCGTGGATGTCCATGCCGCCGAGCGCGTCGCGGGCGGTCTCGGCGTTGTGCGCGTGCGCGAGGTGGTGCAGTCCGAAGACGGAGTCCATGCCGGTGTGCAGGCCCTGGAGGTCCTCGGCCTGGTTGACGGCGCGCTTGGTGAGCGCGAGGCCCATGCGGGGCATCTCGGCGATCCGGTGCGCCAACTCCATGGTCCGGTCCTGGAGTTCGGCGCGGGGGACGACGCGGTTGACCATGCCGACCTCGTGGGCGCGGCGGGCGCTCATCCGGTCGCCGGTGTAGAGGAACTCCTTGGCGATCCTGGGCGGCATCACCCAGGGATGGGCGAAGTACTCGACGCCGGGGATGCCCATGCGGACCACCGGGTCGGCGAAGAAGGCGTCCTCGGAGGCGACGATCAGGTCGCAGATCCAGGCGAGCATCAGACCGCCGGCGACGCAGGCGCCCTGCACGGACGCGACGACCGGCTTGGGCAGTTCGCGCCAGCGGCGGCACATGCCCAGGTAGACCTCGGACTCGCGGGCGAAGCGGCTCTCCGCGCCCTCCTTGTCCGAGTGGTCCCACCAGAGGCCGGCGCGCCGCTCGAAGGGCAGGTGCGCGTCGCGTTCGGGGGTGCCGATGTCGTGGCCGGCGGAGAAGTGCTCCCCGGCCCCGGCGAGGACGACGACCTTGACCTCGGTGTCGTCGGCCGCGCGGTAGAAGGCGCGGTCGAGGGCGTAGGTCATCGCGGAGTTCTGGGCGTTGCGGTACTCGGGCCGGTCCATGGTGACGACGGCGACGGGGCCGCGCCGTTCGTAGCGGACGGGCTCGGACGTGGTGCGGGCAGCGGACATCCGCCCTCCTTCCCTAACAAGTGTTTGGTAGGTTAACGTACGGCCATGAGCAACGTCGAGGAGTTCCGCAGGGAGGTCCGCGGCTGGCTGCGGGCCCACCTCACCGGCGAGTTCGCGTCCCTGCGAGGCCGCGGCGGCCCCGGACGCGAGCACGAGGCACACACCGAACGCCTCGCCTGGGAACGGCACATGGCCGCCCACGGATGGACCTGCGTCGGCTGGCCGAAGGAGTACGGCGGCCGGGGCGCGAGCCTGGAGGAACAGGTCGCCTTCCACGAGGAGTACGCCCTCGCCGACGCCCCCGCACGCGTGGGCCACATCGGCGAACAGCTCCTGGGGCCGACCCTCATCGCCTTCGGCACCCCCGCCCAGCGCGCCCGCTTCCTGCCCCGGATCGTCGCCGTCGACGAACTGTGGTGCCAGGGCTACTCCGAGCCCGACGCCGGCTCGGACCTGGCCAACGTCCGGACCCGGGCCGAGCGGAACGGCGACCAGTGGACGGTCACCGGACAGAAGGTGTGGACCTCAGGCGCCCACGAGGCCGACTGGTGCTTCGTCGTCGCCCGCACCGCACCCGGATCGGTACGCCACCACGGCCTCTCCTACCTCCTGGTCCCGCTGGACGCCCCCGGGGTGGAGATCCGCCCCATCGTCCAGCTCACCGGCACCTCCGAGTTCAACGAGGTGTTCTTCGACGGCGCCAGGACCGACGCGGAGAACATCGTCGGCGCCCCCGGCGAGGGCTGGAAGGTCGCCATGGCGACGCTCGGCTTCGAGCGGGGCGTCTCCACCCTCGGCCAGCAGGTCGGCTTCCGGCGCGAACTGGAGGCGGTGATCGAGCTGGCCAAGCGGAACGGCGCCGCCGCCGACCCCCTCGTCCGCGACCGCATCGCCCGCGCCTGGACCGGCCTGGAGACCATCCGCTTCAACGCCCTCAGGATGCTCAGCGGCGTCGCCGCCGGAGCCCCGGGACCCGAGGCGTCCATCAACAAGATCTTCTGGGCCACCTGGCACCGCGAACTGGGCGAACTCGCCATGGACGTCTGCGGCGCCGACGGCATGCTCGCCGCCGGGGACCCGTACGACCTCACCGACTGGCAGCGCCTCTTCCTCTTCTCCCGCGCCGACACCCTCTACGCCGGATCCAACGAGATCCAGCGCAACATCATCGCCGAGCGCGTCCTCGGCCTGCCCAAGGAGGCCCGCCCGTGACCGGCACACCACCCCCGTACGTCCCCGGCCACGGACTGCTCGCCGGACGGACGGCCGTCGTCACCGCCGCCGCGGGCGCCGGGATCGGCGGCGCCACCGCCCGCCGCCTCCTGGAGGAAGGCGCCGGGGTCGTCCTCTCCGACGCCCACGCCCGCCGCCTGAAGGAGTCCGAGGCGGAACTCGTCGCCGAGTTCGGCGCCGACCGCGTGGCCTCCCTGCCGTGCGACGTCACCGACGAGACCCAGGTGGCGGCCCTCTTCGACCTCGCGGAGGAGCGGCACGGACGCCTGGACATCGTCGTCAACAACGCCGGGCTCGGCGGCACCGCCGACGTGGTCGACATGACCGACGAGCAGTGGGACAGGGTCCTCGACGTCACCCTCAACGGCACCTTCCGCTGCACGCGCGCCGCGCTGCGCCGGATGAAGGCGGCGGACGCGGGCGGCGTCATCGTCAACAACGCCTCGGTGATCGGCTGGCGCGCGCAGAAGGGACAGGCCCACTACGCCGCCGCCAAGGCCGGCGTCATGGCCCTCACCCGCTGCGCCGGGCTGGAGGCCGCCGCGTACGGCGTGCGCGTCAACGCCGTCTCCCCGTCGCTCGCCATGCACCCCCACCTCGCGAAGGTCACCACCCCCGAACTCCTGGCGGAACTCACCTCCCGCGAGGCGTTCGGCCGCTACGCCGAGCCGTGGGAGGTGGCGAACGTGATCGTCTTCCTCGCCAGCGGGTACGCGTCCTACCTCACCGGCGAAGTCCTCTCGGTCAGCAGCCAGCACCCGTGAGACCGGCGCCCGAACGGCGCCGCGAACTCCTGGACACGGCGGCCGAGGTGTTCGCCGCCCAGGGATACGACGCCACCACCGTCCGCCAGATCGCGGACGCCGTCGGGCTGCTGGCCGGCAGCCTCTACTACCACTTCGACTCCAAGGAGTCGATGCTCGACGAGATCCTCGCCGGGTTCCTGGACGACCTGTGGACCCGGTACGACGCCGTGCTCGCCGCGGCGCTCGGCCCCCGGGAGACCCTGGCGGCCCTCGTCACCGAATCGTTCCGGGAGATCGACCGGCACCGCGCCGCCGTCGCCATCTACCAGAAGGAGTCCCGGCACCTGACGGACCAGCCGCGCTTCGGCTATCTCGCCGAGGCCCAGCGGAGGTTCGAGCGGGCCTGGCTCAGGACCCTGGAGTCCGGCGTGGCCTCCGGGGACTTCCGTACCGACCTCGACGTCCGGCTCACCTACCGCTTCGTGCGCGACACCGTCTGGGTCGCCGCGTCCTGGTACCGGCCGGGCGGACAGCACAGCCCGGAGGAGATCGCCCGCCAGTACCTGTCCATGGTGCTGGAGGGGGTCGCGCTCCGCGACAGACACCGTACGTACGACTAAGGAGTGACCATGGCCGAGGCATACATCGTCGAAGCGGTCCGCACGCCGGTCGGCAGGCGGAACGGCGGACTGTCCGCCGTCCACCCCGCCGACCTCGGCGCGCACGCCCTGAAGGCGCTCATGGAACGCTCGGGTGTCGACCCGGCGGCCGTGGAGGACGTCGTCTTCGGCTGCCTGGACACCGTCGGGCCGCAGGCAGGCGACATCGCCCGCACCTGCTGGCTCGCCGCGGGCCTCCCCGAGGAGGTGCCGGGCGTCACCGTCGACCGGCAGTGCGGCTCCTCCCAGCAGGCCCTGCACTTCGCCGCGCAGGGCGTCATGTCCGGCACCCAGGACTTCGTCGTCGCGGGCGGCGTGCAGAACATGTCGATGGTGCCGATCGCCTTCGCCAGCCGCCAGGCCGCGGATCCGCTGGGCCTCACCGAGGGGCCGTACGCGGGCTCCGAGGGGTGGCGGGCGCGGTACGGCGACCAGCCGGTGAACCAGTTCCACGGCGCGGAGCTCATCGCGGAGAAGTGGGGCATCACCCGCCGCGACATGGAGGAGTTCGCGCTCCGCTCGCACCAGCGGGCGATCCGCGCGATCGACGAGGGGCGCTTCGCGCGCGAGATCGTGCCCTTCGGGGACGTGACCACCGACGAGGGGCCGCGCCGCGACACCTCCCTGGAGAAGATGGCCGGGCTGAACCCGGTGGTGGAGGGCGGGCGGATCACCGCCGCGGTCTCCTCCCAGGTCTCCGACGGCGCCTCGGCCATGCTGCTGGCCAGCGAGCGCGCGGTCCGCGAGCACGGACTGACCCCGCGCGCCCGGATCCACCACCTCTCGGTGCGCGGCGAGGACCCGATCCGGATGCTGTCCGCGCCCATCCCGGCGACGGCGTACGCGCTGAAGAAGACCGGCATGACGCTCGACGACATCGATCTCGTCGAGATCAACGAGGCGTTCGCCCCGGTCGTCCTCGCCTGGCTGAAGGAGACCGGCGCCGACCCGGAGAAGGTCAACGTCAACGGCGGCGCGATCGCCCTCGGCCACCCCCTCGGCGCCACCGGCACCAAGCTGGCCGTCACCCTCCTCCACGAACTGGAGCGCACCGGAGGCCGCTACGGCCTCCAGACCATGTGCGAGGGCGGCGGCCAGGCGAATGTGACGATCATCGAGCGGCTGTAGAGGGCGGGCGGCGCTCCCCACCGTCCGGCCGGAGGCTGGCGCAGGTCCCCGAAGCCCGGGAGGCCCCCTGGGGCCGAGCGGCGCGAGGGGGCCATGTGCGAGGGCGGCGGCCAGGCGAACGTGACGATCATCGAGCGGCTGTAGGGCCCTCCGGGCCCGGGGTGGCCTGCGGGGGTGTCTGGCCGAAGAGCTGTTGCCAGACCTTGTGGTCGGTGCGGGGGCCTCCTGGGGTTTCCGCGCCGTATCGGTTGATCTCGGCTTCGATGTCCAGGGGGAGCGTGGGGGAGGTCATGGCGGTGAGTTCCGCGGCTACGGCGTGGTCGGGGACCAGCCAGCAGACCTCGAACTCGATGCCGTCCGGGTCGCGGGCGTACAGGGCCTTGGTGGAGGCGTGGTTGCTCGCGCCGGTCAGGGCGCCCGCCTCGGCCAGGCGCGTCCGGACGCGGCGCAGTTCGGCCAGGGTGTCCACCTCCCAGGCCAGGTGGTACAGGCCGACCCGGCCGGTGCGGTGCCCCGCCCCGGGCTCGGGGGACTGGAAGAGGCCGAGGTCGTGGTCGTTGGCGGAGCCGGCCGCCTGGAGGAACGCCGCCCCGGGGAAGGCCCCGGGCAGGGGCCGGAAGCCGAGGACGTCACGGTAGAAGGCGAGACTGCGCTCCAGGTCGGAGACGAAGAGGACGGCGTGGTTCAGCCGCTGGATGGGCATGCAGGGGTCCGTTCGAGATCGTGGAGGGGCAGGGGCACGATACGCGTCCGCCGGGGTGTCTCCACCCCGGCGGACTTCGCGCGTACGGGGACGCTCAGTCCGGGCGCGGCAGCGCGCGCAGCGCCGCCGCCGCCTCGGCCATGATCCGGTCGACGAGCTCCGCGCACGACGGCAGGTCGTCGATCAGGCCGGCGACCTGGCCCGAGGCCATCACCCCGAGGTCGGTGCGGCCGTCCACCATCGACGCCTTGAGCATCATGGGGGTGTTGGCGGCGAGCAGGATCTGGCTCCAGGTCAGCTCCTTGCCGTGCTTCATCGCGAGGCCGTCCTTGACCATCTGGCCCCAGCTCATGCCGGACTCGCGCCGGAACGCCGCCGCGTGCCGCACGGCCCGCAGCAGCGCCGAGGTCCGGCCCGAGCGCTCCAGCGCGTCGACGAGTTCGGTGCGGAGCATCCGGTGGGGCAGCCCGTCGACCTTCGTGGTGACGGTGACGTCGGCGACCGCCGCCGCCAGGTAGCGGGCCTTGACCGCCTCGGGGACGGTCGAGTCGGAGGTGAGCAGGAAGCGGGTGCCCATGGCGATGCCCGCCGCGCCGTAGGAGAGCGCGGCGACCAGCCCGCGCCCGTCGTGGAAGCCGCCGGCGGCGATGACCGGGATGTCGACGGCGTCCACGACCTGCGGGAGCAGGACGGTGGTGGCGACGCTGCCGGTGTGCCCGCCGCCCTCCCCGCCCTGCACCACGACCGCGTCGGCGCCCCACGCGGCGACCTTCTCCGCGTGCCGGCGGGCGCCGATCGAGGGGATCACGACGACCCCGGCGTCCTTCAGACGGGCGATCAGCTCGCGCGAGGGCGCGAGCGCGAAGGAGGCGACCTTCACCCCCTCGTCGATGATGATCCGCACCCGCTCGCCCGCGTCGCCCGCGTCCGCCCGCAGGTTCACGCCGAACGGCGCGTCCGTACGGGACTTGACCTCGCGCACGGCGGACCTGAGCTGCTCGACGCCCATGGTCGCCGAGGCGAGCACGCCCAGCGCGCCCGCGTTCGCGGCGGCGGAGACCAGCCGGGGACCGGCGACCCACCCCATGCCCGTCTGGACGAGGGGGTGCCGGACCCCGACCAGTGCGGTGAGGGGGGTGGCGAGGGTGGCGTCGCTCATGCGCGGACCTCGCGGTTGCGCAGCCCGCGGGGGTCGATCTCCTCGCGGATCAGCCGCAGTTCCTCCGCGGTGGGTTCCCGGGTGTACGGCACCTCGTCGGGCACGGTCAGGGCGAAGCCGGTCGCCTCCCGCACCTGCTCGACGGTGACGCCGGGGTGTAGCGAGCGCAGCCGCATCACGCGGTCCGGGGTCTCGAAGTCGAAGACGCCCAGGTCCGTGATGACGTCCGGGACGCGGTGGTAGCGGGTGGCGGAGGGGCCGGCCGCCTCCGCCCGGTCGTAGCCGACGCCGCAGACCATGTCGACCCGCTCGACGAAGACCCGGGACGAGTGCCGGGGGACCCAGTAACTCGTCGGGTTGTTCAGGGTGTTGACCGGCGCGCCGCGCACGCCGAGGAGCTGGCGGGCGGGCCGCTCCCAGTCGCCGATGCAGCTGATGTTCTGGTTGCCGTGCCGGTCGAGCTGGCTGGCGCCCATCATCACGTGCCGGCGCCCGGTGGCCACCATGGCCAGGTGCTGCCGGTAGGGCAGCCAGCCCTCCACCACCCGGGGCGCCCCGCCGAGCGCCGGCACGTCGCCCATGAGCAGCGCCTCGCCGTCGGTCAGCAGCAGGTCGGGGGCGAAGGTGAGCCGCGCCAGCCGGGCGCCGATCATCGGCACCGTACCCATGGGGCTGGCCAGGACCTCGCCCGCGTCCCGCCACGCCTCGGCGCAGGCCACCACGCAGTACTCGGCCCGCGTGACCGCCGCGGCCGTCGTGGTCGTGTCGGTGCCGCTCATGCCGTCTCCTCGTGGAAGGCCGCCACGGCGGCCTGGTAGGCGTCCTCGTCGCCGGACAGGAACCGGGCGGTGAAGGCCCGCCACGCCTCCGGATCGCGGGCGGCCTCGACGTAGTGGCGCTGGAAGACCTCGTCCCGGTCGTGGTCGGGGACGCAGGAGGTGAAGTGCGCGCCGTTCGGCGTCTCGACGACCCCGTCGACGAACGCCCGCTTGAGCAGCAGCGTCTGCGGCCCGGCGTCCTTGAGCAGGTCGGAGCTGTCCACGATCCGCTCGCAGGAGACGTACGCGGTGTCGGCGGCCTCGCAGAACAGGTCGTCGAAGTACGGGTCGGGGCCCAGGTACTGCCCGTTGCCGTGCGCGTCGGCGCGGTTGACGTGCACCAGCGCCGCGTCCAGGCGGAGCGCGGGGACGGCGACGAGCTCCTCGCGGTCCCCGTACGGGGAGGTGACCGTCCGCAGAGAGGGGTTGACGGTCATGACGTCCGAGGCGAGCCCGGCCCGGATGGGCATGAAGGGCAGCCGGTGCACGGCGGCCGTCAGCCCCCACATCATCATGGCCTCGTCCAGCTCCACCAGTTCGAACGCGCCGCGCTGGCGGGCCGCGACGAAGTGCGGCTCCAGCGGGACGGAGTCGAGGGTGGCGAAGGCGGCGACCAGCTTGCGGATCTTCCCCGCGGCGGCGAGCAGCCCGACGTCCGGTCCGCCGTACGAGACCACGGTCAGGTCCGTGAGGTCCGAGCGCAGCAGCGCGCGTACCAGCGCCATGGGCTTGCGCCGGGAGCCCCAGCCGCCTATGCCGATGGTCATCCCGCTCCGGAGCCGGCCCACGGCCTCCTCGGCGGTCATCGTCTTGTCCCTGCTCACGACTGCTCCTCCTTGTCCGTGCCGAAGGTGTCGCGGACCTCGTCGGCGACACCGCTGAGGTTGGCCTCGAAGGTGAAGCCCTGTTCGAAGCGGTAGCTGCGCCGCACGTCCACCGGGTCGATGCCGTTGATCGCCGCCTTGGCGAGGCGGATGAGCCGCCCGTCCTTCGCGGCGATCTCCCGGGCCAGCTCCAGGGCGGCCTCGCGCAGCTCCGTGCGCGGGACGACCCGCCAGACCGAGCCGTGCCGGTGCAGCTCCTCTGCGGTGGCCGTCCGGGAGGTGTAGTACAGCGCCCGCATGAGGTGCTGGGGGACCAGCCGGGCGAGGTGGGTGGCGGCGCCGAGGGCGCCCCGGTCCAGCTCGGGGAGGCCGAAGGTGGCGTCCTCGGAGGCGACGATCGCGTCGGCGTTGCCGACGAGGCCGATGCCGCCGCCGAGGCAGAAGCCGTGCACGGCCGCGACGACCGGCACCTCGCAGTCGTAGACGGCGGAGAACGCGGCGGCGCAGCCGTGGTTGGCGCCGAGGATCGCCTCGGGTCCGGTCGCGCGCTGGAGCTCCTTGATGTCGACGCCGGCGTTGAAGCCGCGGCCCTCGGCGGTGAGCACCACGCAGCGGACCTTCGGGTCGGCGCCCGCGGCGCGGACGGCGGCGGCGAGGTCGTACCAGCCCTGTACGGGGAGGGCGTTGACCGGAGGGAAGTCGACCGTGATGACGGCGATGCCGTCGTCCGGTGCGGAGGTGGAGACACCCATGAGCAGATCAGCTACCTTTCCACCAAACGTTTGTTAGGTGGAAGATAGCAGCGGTTCGCCCGCTGCGGGAGGTGTCCCTTGGCAGTGACCATCGATCTGTCCGGCTCCGTCGCCGTCGTCACCGGCGGCACCCGGGGCGTCGGCGCCGGAATCACCCGGGCCCTGCTCGACGCCGGGGCGGAGGTGGTGACCTGCGCCCGGCGGCCGCCCGGCGCACCCGTGACGGCGGGCGGCCGCACCGCCCGCTTCCTCCCCGTCGACCTGCGCGACCCGGCCGCCGTGACCGCCTTCTTCGAGCGGATACGGGACGAGCACGGGCGCCTCGACACGCTGGTCAACAACGCCGGCGGTACGCCCTTCCGGACGCTCGCCGACGGCGACCCCGTCCAGCACGCGCGGGTCGTCGAACTGAACCTCGTGGCCCCGCTGACCGCCTCCCTCGCGGCGTACCGGGTGATGAGCCGTCAGGAGGGCGGGGGCTCGATCGTCATGGTCGGCAGCGTCAGCGGCACCCGCCCGTCACCGGGCTCCGCCGCGTACGGCGCGGCCAAGGCGGGGCTGGAGAACCTGGCCCGCTCCATGGCCGTGGAGTGGGCGCCGCTGGTCCGGGTCAACACGCTCGTCCTCGGCATGGTCCAGACGGAGCTGTCGCACCTGCACTACGGCGACGAGGACGGCATCGCCGCCGTCGGGCGCACCGTGCCGCTCGGGCGGCTCGCCGCGCCCGGCGACATCGGTGACGCGTGCGTCTTCCTCGCGTCCGAGCGGGCCGCGTACGTCAGCGGCGCGGCGCTTCATGTCCACGGCGGAGGGGAGCGGCCCGCGTTCCTCGACGCGGCCACCGCCAACCACTGAGTCAGCCGCTCTACTCAACCCCACTTCACGGAAGGATCTTCACCATGACGGAACCGACAGGACTCTGCGCCGGACGCGTCGTCGTCGTCACCGGCGCGGGGCGCGGCCTCGGTCGCGCGCACGCGCTCGCCTTCGCCGCGGAGGGCGCGAAGGTCGTCGTCAACGACCTCGGCGTCGGCCTCGACGGCAGCGGGGGTGGCGCCGGGCCCGCGCAGGAGGTCGTCGACGCGATCGTCGCGGCGGGTGGGGAGGCGGTCGCCCACGGCGGCGACATCGCCACCACCGAGGGCGCCGCCTCGCTGGTCGCCACCGCCGTCGACACCTTCGGGCGGCTCGACACGCTCGTCAACAACGCCGGATTCCTCCGGGACCGGATGCTCGTCAACCTCGGGGAGGACGACTGGGACGCGGTCATGCGGGTCCACCTCAAGGGGCATTTCCTGCCGCTGAAGCACGCGGCGGCGTACTGGCGGGCGGAGGCGAAGGCCGGGCGGACGCCCCGGGCGCGGGTGATCAACACGAGCTCGGGGGCGGGGCTGCTCGGCAGTGTCGGGCAGGGCAACTACGCGGCGGCCAAGGCGGGGATCGTCGGGCTCACGCTGGTCGCCTCCGCCGAGATGGGGCGGTACGGGGTCCAGGTCAACGCGATCGCCCCGGCGGCGCGCACGCGGATGACCGAGCAGACGTTCGCCGAGACGATGGCGGCGCCTGAGGGGGCCGGCTTCGACGCGATGGCTCCGGAGAACGTGTCGCCGCTGGTGGTCTGGCTCGGGTCCGACGCCTGCGCCGGGGTGACGGGGCGGGTCTTCGAGACCGAGGGCGGCCGCATCACGGTGATGGAGGGCTGGCGCCCCGGCCCCACCGCCGACAAGGAGGCCCGCTGGACCCCCGCGGAAGCCGGCGAGGCCACCCTCAAGCTCCTGTCCGCCGCGGAACCCCCCCACCCGGTCTACGGCACGGCCTGACCGGCCGCCGCTCCGTTGCGGGCGGTCCCGCCGCCAGGGCGACGCCCTCCGCTCCGCCGTCGCGCCGTTTCGTTGTGGGCAATCGTTCCGCTGGGGCGGAACGGGTGGGCACAACGGAACGGCACCCTTCGCGGGTGCCTCCGCACATGTTCCTGACCCGCACCGGTACGGAGCCGTCACACGGGGTGCGGGTTCAGGCTCGGAAGCCTTGGCCCGGCAAGGGGCGCCGTCCCGTGTGCCCACCCGTCCCGCCCCTAGCGGGACGCATGCCCACACGGAGGTGCGGCGGAAGGGCGCCGTCCCGCAGGCGGGCCCGGCGCGGGGGCGGACCCGGCGCGTGGGCGTCGCCCCCGGGGGGTTTCCCGCTCACCGGGAAAGGGGGCTCCCTGGGGGTGGTGGGGGCGGCCTAGCCTCGCCGGACACAGGCCCAACCGCCCCCCAGGAGGGACCCGTCATGCTCACGGACCGCCAGCGCCACGAGGCGGCCGAGCTGTTGCGCTCCGCCGAACTCGCCGTCACACCGATCGCCCCGCTGAGCGAGGCGTACCCCGGGATCGACGCCGAGGACGCGTACGAGATCCAGCTCGTCAACATCCGCCACCGCCTCGCGGCCGGGGCCGAGACGCGCGGCCACAAGGTCGGCCTCTCCTCGCCCGTGATGCAGCGGATGATGGGCGTCGACGAACCGGACTACGGCCACCTGCTCCACGACATGGAGCTCACCTCCGACGTCCCGGTCCCCGTCTCCCGCTTCTGCCAGCCCCGCGTCGAGGTCGAGATCGGATTCGTCCTCGGCGACGACCTGCCGGGGGAGGGCTGCACCCCCGAGGACGTCCTCGCCGCCACCGAACGCGTCGTGCCCGCCCTGGAGCTCATCGACAGCCGCATCCGCGACTGGCGGATCACCATCGCCGACACCATCGCGGACAACGCCTCCTCCGCCGGTTTCGTCATCGGCGAGGGCCGCGACCCGCGCGGGATCGACCTCAAGGCGGTCGAGGCCCGGCTGAGCAGCGGCGGCGAACTCCTCGCCGAGGGGCGCGGCGACGCCGTCCTCGGCGACCCGGCCGTCTCCGTCGCCTGGCTCGCCCGCACCGTCGCCCGCTTCGGCGTGCCCCTGAAGAAGGGGCACGTGGTGCTGCCCGGCTCCTGCACCCGGGCCGTCGACATCGTGCCCGGCGCGACCTACACCGCCGACTTCACCGGGCTGGGCCCGGTCTCCCTCTCCTTCACCTGAGGTGATGATGACCCGCAAGACCAAGGCGACCGCCGCCATCGTCGGCTCCGGCAACATCGGCACCGACCTGCTGTACAAGCTGCTCCGCTCCGACCTCGTCGAACCCCGCTGGATGGTCGGCGTCGACCCCGACAGCGACGGCCTCGCCCGCGCCCGCCGGCTGGGCCTGGAGACCACCCACGAGGGCGTCGACCGGCTGCTCTCCCAGGACGAGAGGCCCGACCTCGTCTTCGAGGCCACCAGCGCCTACGTCCACCGGGCCAACGCCCCCCGCTACGCCGAGCTCGGCATCAAGGCGATCGACCTCACCCCGGCCGCCGTCGGCCCGGCGGTCGTCCCGCCCGCCAACCTCCGCGCCCACCTCGACCAGCCCAACGTCAACATGATCACCTGCGGCGGGCAGGCCACCATCCCCATGGTGTACGCCGTCTCCCGTGTCGTCCCGGTGGCCTACGCCGAGATCGTCGCCTCGGTCGCCTCCGTCTCCGCCGGCCCCGGAACCCGCGCCAACATCGACGAGTTCACCCGCACGACCTCCCGCGGCATCGAGACCATCGGCGGCGCCGCGCGCGGCAAGGCGATCATCATCCTCAACCCGGCCGACCCGCCCGTCATCATGCGCGACACCGTCTTCTGCGCCATCCCCGAGGACGCCGACCAGGCCGCCATCTCGCTCTCCGTCAAGGAGGTCGCCGAGCAGGTCGCCTCGTACGTCCCCGGCTACCGGCTGCGCGGCGAGCCGCAGTTCGACGGCCCCAGCCCGGAGAACGGGGGCATGGCACGCGTCGCGATCTTCCTGGAGGTCGAGGGCGCGGGCGACTACCTCCCGCCGTACGCCGGAAACCTCGACATCATGACCGCCGCCGCCACCAAGGTCGGCGAGGAGTTCGCCCGGGCGCTCCTCGCCCCGGGCGCGTAAGGAGCCCCTGCCATGCCCTCCACCGCATACTCGGACACCCTCGACATCCGGATCACCGACTCCTCGCTGCGCGACGGCTCGCACGCCAAGCGGCACCAGTTCACCGCGGAGGACGTACGGTCCGTCGTCGCCGCCCTCGACGACGCCGGCGTCCCCGTGATCGAGGTGACCCACGGCGACGGTCTCGGCGGCTCCTCGTTCAACTACGGCTTCTCCAAGACGCCCGAGCAGGAACTGATCAAGGCCGCCGTGGAGACCGCCCGGCGCGCCACCATCGCCTTCCTCATGCTCCCGGGACTCGGCGTCAAGGACGACATCCGGGCCGCCCACGACAACGGCGCCGGGATCTGCCGGATCGCCACCCACTGCACCGAGGCCGACATCGCGGTCCAGCACTTCGGACTCGCCCGCGAGCGGGGCCTGGAGACCGTCGGCTTCCTGATGATGGCCCACTCCACCACCCCCGAGAACCTGGCGCGGCAGGGCCGCATCATGGCCGACGCCGGCTGCCAGTGCGTGTACGTCGTCGACTCCGCCGGCGCCATGGTGATGGACGACGTCACCGACCGCGTCCAGGCCCTGGTCGCCGAGCTCGGCGACGACGCCCAGGTCGGCTTCCACGGTCACGAGAACCTCGCCCTGGGCACCGGCAACTCCGTCGCCGCCGTCAAGGCGGGCGCCCTCCAGATCGACGGCTCCACCCGCCGCCTCGGCGCGGGCGCCGGCAACACCGCCGTCGAGGCGTTCGTCGCCGTCTGCGCCAAGATGGGCATCCGCACCGGCATCGACGTCCTGAAGATCATCGACGCGGCGGAGGACGTCGTCCGCCCCGTCATGGACGAGGAGTGCCGGCTCGACCGCCTCGCCCTGCTCATGGGCCACGCCGGCGTCTACTCCAGCTTCCTCAAGCACGCCTACCGGCAGGCCGAGCGGTACGGCGTCTCCGGCGCCGAGATCCTGCTGCGCGCGGGCGAACGCCGCCTGGTCGGCGGCCAGGAGGACCAGCTCATCGACATCGCCGTGGAACTCGCCGCACAGAACTGAACCGACCCGTAGCGACCCGTACTGACCCGTACCGACCCGTACCGACAGAAGGAACGAGGGACGAGATGACTGCGCTCAACGACGAGGTCCGTGTCATCGAGGCGGGCAACGTGCCCGCCCGCTTCGCCCGGGGCTGGCACTGCCTCGGCCTCGCCGACAGCTTCAAGGACGGAAAGCCGCACGAGATCGAGGGGTTCGGCACCAAGCTGGTCGTCTTCCAGGGCGAGGACGACGGGCAGCTGCACGTCCTGAACGCCTACTGCCCGCACATGGGCGGCAACCTCGCCCACGGCACGGTCAAGGGCGACGCCGTCGCCTGTCCCTTCCACGACTGGCGCTGGTCCGGCGACGGCCGCTGCGCCGGCATCCCGTACGCCCGCCGCGTCCCGCCCCGCGCCCGCACCCGCGCCTGGACCACCCTGGAGCGCAACAAGCAGCTCTTCGTCTGGCACGACCCCGAGGGCAACCCGCCGCCGGACGGGGTCACCATTCCCGAGATCGCGGGCATCCACGGCCCGGACGCGGGCGAGTGGAGCGACTGGACCTGGAAGACCGCGCGGGTGGACGGCTCCAACTGCCGCGAGATCGTGGACAACGTCGTGGACATGGCGCACTTCTTCTACGTCCACTACGCGTTCCCGACCTACTTCAAGAACGTCTTCGACGGGCACGTCGCCACCCAGTACATGGAGAGCGCCCCGCGCGGTGACATGGACCTGGGCAACCTCAGCTCCCCGCTGCGCTCCGACGCCTCGTACTGGGGCCCGTCCTACATGATCGACTACGTGTTCACCGAGGTGGCCCCCGGCGTCGAGATGGAGATGGTGCTGATCAACAGTCACTACCCCATCAGCGCCGACAGCTTCATGCTCCAGTACGGGGCGATCGTCAAGAAGCTGCCCGGCATGACCGACGAGGCGGCCGCCGAGGCCGCCCGGAGCCTGATCGGGGGACTGGAGACCGGCTTCGAGCAGGACATCGAGATCTGGCGGAACAAGACCCGGATCGACAACCCGCTCCTCACCGAGGAGGACGGCCCCGTCTACCAGCTGCGCCGCTGGTACGAGCAGTTCTACGTCGACGCCGCCGACGTCAAGGACGAGATGACCACGCGCTTCGAGTTCGAGATCGACACCCAGCGGGCCAACACGGCCTGGCGCGCCGAGGTCGACGAGAACCTGGCCCGCCGCGCGGCGGAGACGGAAACCGGAGCACCCTGACATGCGACCCGTCCAGTGCGCGGCCTGCGGCAACCAGGTCCTGTGCGAGAAGTTCAGCCCCGCCCACACCTCCGTGCAGTGGACGGCCGAGGCGGCCGTCGTCTGCGCCGAGATCCGCGACCGGGTGGGGCAGGGCGCGACCAGCGCCCGGATACGCACCTGCCGGGCGCTGCGGTCCAGCATCGACCGCGCGGTCGCGGACGGCACCCTGGAGGTCGACGATGTCCGTGTCGACCACTGAGCCGGCGGCCGTGACCGGCGGGACCCGCACCCACCGGCTGCGGATCGTCGAGGTCGTCGCCGAGACGCCCGACGCGTGCTCCCTGGTGCTCCAGGCGCCGCCGGGGAGCGCGGACCGCTTCGCCCACCGGCCCGGGCAGTTCCTCACCCTGAAGCTGCCCGGCCCGGACGGCGGGCCCGTCGCCCGCTGCTACTCCCTGGCGAGCTCGCCGCACACCGGCGAAGCGCTCAAGGTCACCGTCAAGCGCGTCCCCGGCGGGTACGGCTCCAACTGGGTCTGCGACCACCTGGCCGCGGGCGACGAGGTGGAGGTGCTGCCCCCGGCCGGCACCTTCACCCCCGACTCCCTCGACCGCGACCTGCTGCTCGTCGCCGGAGGGAGCGGCATCACCCCGGTCCTGTCCATCGCCAAGTCCGTGCTCGCGGCGGGCCGGGGCCGGGTCACCCTCCTCTACGCCAACCGCGACGAGGGCTCGGTCATCTTCCGGGAGGAACTGCGCGCCCTGGCCGTCGCCCACCCGGAACGGCTCCTGGTCCTCCACTGGCTGGAGACCCTCCAGGGGCTGCCGGTCCCCGACCGGCTGGCCGCCGCGCTCGCGCCGTACGCCGGCCGTGAGGCGTTCGTCTGCGGCCCCGGGCCGCTCATGGACGCCGTCGAGCAGGCGCTGCGCTCGCTCGGCGCCCCGGGCGGACGGATCCACCGGGAGCGGTTCTTCTCGCTGTCCGGGGACGTCTTCGACGTCCCCGCCGCCGGGCCCGCGCCAGAGCCCGCCGACGACGGCGGCGGCGCGGTGACCGTGGAGCTCGACGGCGAGACCCGCACGGTCGCCTGGCCGCCGTCCTCGCCGCTGCTCGACGCCCTCCTGGCCGCCGGGGTGGACGCCCCGTACTCCTGCCGCGAGGGCGCGTGCAGCGCCTGCACCTGCCGGGTCGTGTCGGGCCGGGTGGAGATGGTCCGCAACGAGGTCCTGGACGACCGGGACCTCGCCGACGGCTACGTCCTCGCCTGCCAGGCCCTCCCGCTCACCGACCGGGTCGAGATCACCTACTCCTGACGAGGAGCATCCCCCATGCCCCGTACGTATCTGGTCACCGGAGCCGCCTCCGGCATAGGCGCGGCCACCACCGCCCTCCTGCGCGAGCAGGGCCACACCGTCCTCACCGCGGACCTGGAGGACGGCGACATCCGGGCCGACCTCTCCACCGCCGACGGACGGGCCGCGCTCGCGTCCCGCGCCGGTGAACTCGCCGGCGGCCGGCTCGACGCCGTCGTCTCCTGCGCGGGCGTCGCCCACTTCGACCCGGTCACTGTCAAGGTCAACCACTTCGGCGCCGTGGCCACCCTCGAAGGGCTCCGCCCGCTCCTCGCCGCGGGCAGCGACCCGCGGGCCCTGGTCATCGGCTCGATCGACTCCGTGCACCCCACCGACCCGGCGATCATGGCCGCCGTCGACGCGGATGACGAGGCCGCCGCGGTGACCGCCGCGCGGGCGGCCGTCGACCGGGGAGAGGGACACCTCGTCTACTCGTCCTCCAAGGCGGCCGTCTCCCGCTGGGTCCGCCGCGCCGCCCCCGGCGACGCCTGGGCCGGCGCGGGCATCCCGCTCAACGCGGTCGCCCCGGGCGTCGTCCTGACCCCGCTGACCCGGCCCCTCCTCGACGACCCCGCCACCCGGGCCCTCGTCGAGCGGGCCGTGCCGATGCCGCTGCACGGCCACTCCCGGCCCGAACAGCTCGCCCCGCTCATCGCCTGGCTCACCTCGCCCGAGAACTCCCTCGTCACCGGCCAGGTGGTCTTCGCGGACGGCGGCGCCGACGCCGTCCTGCGCGGCGACCGCACCTGGTGACGGCCACCCCGACAAGGAGGCACCCGTGCACCCGCGCACCCTCGAACGCTCCCTGGTGATCGCCGCCGACCCCGACGCCGTCTGGGCGCTCGCCGGCGGCTTCGCCACCCTCGGCACGTGGCATCCGCACCTCCCGCCGGCCACCGTGGAGGACGGCGCCGACCCCGGACTGCCCGGAGCCGTCCGGGCCTTCGCCCTGGACGGCACGGTCGTGGCCCGCGAGCGGCTGCTCGCCCACGACCCGGCCGCCCGGCGCTACCGCTACGAGCTCCTCGACCCGCTCGCGCTGCCCGTCGAGGAGTACGTGGCGACCTTCGCCGTCGAAGCGCACCCCGACGGCGCCGAGGTCCGCTGGTCTGCGGCCTACTCGGCGCCGGACGAGGTGGCGACCCGGGTCGAGGCCGCCTTCGGCGACGGCGTCTACGCCACGGGCCTCGCCGCGCTCCGCGAGCGGCTCACATCCACTCGCTGAAGCGCAGCCACGTCATCATGTTGTCCATCGACGGCTGAGGGACCCCGGGCGCGGCCGGCGCATCCGCCGGCCGCGCCCGCTGCTCCGACAGCCGGCCGGGCCCGAACATCGACTGCCACACCTGGCGCGCGCAGCCCCGCACCACCGGGGCGATCCGCTCCAGCTCGCGGTGCACGCCGTGACCGCAGACCGAGATCGCCGCGACGGCCCGGCCCGCGCCGCGCAGCGGTGCCGCGACGCAGAACACCCCCCGGAACCCCTCCTCCTGGTCGAAGGCCACCCCGCGCTCGCGCACCAGGGCCAGCTCCGCGCGGAACGGGTCGGGGCGGGTGATCGTCCGGGGCGTGCGGGGCCGCAGCCCGTTCCGTATCACCTGCTCCACCACCGCGGCGTCGCTGAAGGCCAGGATCGCCTTGCCCGAGGCGGTGCAGTACGCCGGCTGCCGGCCGCCGGTCCGCGACGGCACGCCGGAGTCGTCCGACCCGCCGATCCGCTCCAGATAGACCACCTCGGGGCCGTCCAGCACCGTGAGGTGCACCAGATGCCCGGTCGCCTCGTGCAGGGCGTGCAGATGGGGCAGGGCCGCGCGGCGCAGCCGGTTGTGGTGCGAGGCCATCGCGCCCAGCTCCAGCATGCCCATGCCCAGCCGGTAGTCGCGGCCCTCCCGCTCCAGCCAGCGCAACTGCACCAACTGGTCCAGGATGCGGTGCGCGGAGGACCGGCGGATCCCCGACAGCTGCACGATCTCGGTGAGCGTCAGACGCGGGCCCGCGCTCTGGAAGGCGCTCAGCACCTTCGCCGCCTTCTCCAGCAGCGACAGCGGCGGACCAGCGCCCTCGGCCCCCTCCCGCAAGCCGTCATGGACGGCCGACAGGTCGTGGACGGGCTCGGCGGCTCGGGTCGTCATCGACACCTCCCACACGGGCGGCGCGGCGGGCCGTAGCCGAGCCGCGTCCGTAATCTCCGGTATTGCGTGGAGATTGCCAGAGGTGAGCGGGTACGGGAAGGGGGTGTTCCGTCTCGGAACGGTAACGCGTAGGTTCCCTCTCGTCACCCAAGAGGAGCCCAAGATCCGGGCCCCGGATCCGAGAGGCCCCCCATGCGCGACCACGACGTCCTCACGGCGGTCCGCGCCCTCGCCCCCGCCCTGCGCGCCCGCGCCGACCAGGCCGAGGAGCTGCGGCGTACGCCCACCGCCTCCATCGACGAACTCGCCGGAGCCGGCTTCTTCCGGCTGCTCAGGCCCCCGGCGTACGGCGGACTCGCCGCCGCCCCCGACATCTTCCACGCCGCCGTCCACGAGATCTCCAGGGCCTGCGGCTCCACCGGCTGGGCCACCGCCGTCCTCGGCGTCCACCCCTGGTACGTGGCCCAGCTCGACCCGCGCGCCCAGCACGACGTGTGGGGCGACGACGACTCCGCCCTGATCTGCTCCTCCCACGCCCCCACCGGCACCGTCACCCCCGTCGACGGCGGCTACCGGCTCGCCGGCCGCTGGCACTACGCGGCCGGCGCCGACCACGCCCGCTGGGCCCTGCTCGGCGGACTCGTCAGCGACGCCGACGGGCGCCCGCTCGACATGCGGACCTTCCTGGTGCCCCGCACCGACTACCGCGTCGACGACGTCTGGGACACCGTCGGACTGCGCGGCAGCGGCAGCAACGACCTCGTCGTCGACGACGCCTTCGTCCCCGCCCACCGCACCCTCGGCTACGCCCCGGTCACCGCGCTCCGCTGCCCCGGACACGAGGTCAACCCCGAACCCGTCTACCGGCTGCCGTACGCCGCCCTCTTCACCACCACCATCTCCACCGTCATGGTCGGCATCGCCGAGGGCGCGTACGAGCACCACGTCACCGCCGCCCGCGCCAACCCCCGCCTCCCGCACGGACGCCGCGTCGCCGAGGACCCCTTCGCCCAGGTCCGCATCGCCCGCGCCGCCGGCGAGATCGACGCCGCCCGCCTCCAGCTCACCCGCAACACCGCCGAGCTGTACGAGGTGGCCCGCGCCGGCCGCGAACCCTCCCGCTCGCTGCGCGCCCGAGCCCGCCGCGACCAGGCCCTCGCCACCGAACGCGCCATCACCGCCGTCGACCTGCTCCGCGAGAACGCCGGCGGCAGCCCCCTGCGCAGCGGCGGCGACGTCCTCGCCCGCGCCTGGCGCGACCTCCACACCGGCCGCGGCCAGGCCGCCAACGACGTCGAACGCGCCCTCGCCCTCTTCGGCCGCGACGCCGTCGGACTCGACGTCCAGGACCCCATGCTCTGAACCGGCGCGCGCCTTCCCGCTCAGTGGGAGCGGCGCGTTCTCCCCGGGTGACGGCTCCCCGTACGGTCCTGGCATTCCCCCACCACGACCCGAAAGGGGATGCCCCCATGGCCGATGACGTCCTGGCAGCCGTTCGTGACCTCGCCCCCGTCCTGCGCGAACGCGCCGCGGAGGCCGAGGAGTCGCGCCGCGTGCCCGACGCCTCCGTCAAGGAACTGGAGGACACCGGCTTCTTCCAGCTGCTCCAGCCGAAGACCTTCGGCGGCGCCGCCGCCGACCCGGTGCGCTTCTACACGGCGGTCAAGGAGATCGCCAAGGCGTGCGGATCGACCGGCTGGGTCGCCTCCGTCGTCGGCGTCCACCCCTGGCACGTCGCCCTCTTCGACCCCCGCGCCCAGCAGGAGGTCTGGGGCACCGACCCCAGGACCCGGATCGCCTCCTCGTACGCCCCCACCGGCAAGGCCGCCGCCGTGGACGGCGGGTTCCGCCTCTCCGGCCGCTGGCACTTCTCCTCCGGCTGCGACCACGCCCGCTGGGTCCTCCTCGGCTGTCTGGTCACCGACGCCGAGGGCCAGCCGGTCGACATGCGGACCTTCCTGATCCCGCGCAGCGAGTACCGCGTCGACGACGTCTGGGACACCGTCGGACTGCGCGGCACCGGCAGCAACGACATCGTCGTCGACGACGTCTTCGTCCCCGAGCACCGCGCCCTCAGCTTCGGCCCCGTCACCGCCCTGGACGTCCCGGGCCACGCGGTCAACCCCGAACCGGTCTACAAGCTGCCCTACGCCGGCGTCTTCACCACCACCATCGCCACCCCGATCGTCGGCATCGCCGAGGGCGCCTACGACTCCTACGCCGAGGCCACCCGGAAGCGGATCCGCGTCTCCTACGGACAGCAGGTCGCCGAGGACCCCTTCGCCCAGGTCCGCATCGCCCGCGCCGCCAGCGACATCGACGCCGCCTGGCTCCAGCTCAGCCGCAACATCGGCGCCATGTACGCCCTCGCCGAGCGCGGCGAGGAGATCCCCATGGAGCTGCGCACCCGCACCCGCCGCGACCAGGTCCTCGCCACCGAGCGCTCCGTCTCCGCGATCGACCTGCTCATGGAGAACTCCGGCGGCAACGCCATGCGCACCGGCCCCGGCGCCGTCCAGCGCGCCTGGCGCGACGCCCACACCGGCCGCGGCCACGCCGCCAACGACCCCGAGCGCGCCCTCGTCATGTACGGACAGTGCGCCCTCGGCATCGAGATCCAAGACACCATGGCCTGAGAGGGAGCCGCAGATGACCGAGCTCACCCACGCATCCACCTCCCGCACCGCCAAGGCGGCCGGACTCACCCTCCACTACCACGAGGCCGGGCCGGCGGACCGGCCCGACGCCCCCGTCGTGATCATGCTGCACGGCGGCGGCCCCGGCGCCTCCGGCTGGAGCAACTTCGGCGGCAACCTCCCCGTCTTCGCCCGGGAGTTCCGCACCCTCCTCGTCGACCAGCCCTGCTACGGCCGCTCCGACAAGCCGGTGCTCGACCGGGACTACTTCAGCTACAGCGCCCACGCCGTCGCCGCCCTCATGGACGAACTCGGCATCGAGCGCGCCCACTTCGTCGGCAACTCGCTCGGCGGCGGGACCGCCGTCCGGATCGCCCTCGACCACCCGGAGAAGGCCGACAAGCTCCTCCTCATGGGCCCCGGCGGCGTCTCCGTCAACCTCTTCGCCCCGGACCCGACCGAAGGCATCAAGCGCCTCTTCGAGTTCAACGCGGCACCCGAGCCGACGAAGGAACAGCTCCGCGCCTTCCTCTCCGTCATGGCCTACGACCAGTCCGTCGTCACCGACGAACTCGTCGAGGAGCGGTGGGCCTCGGCCACCGACCCCGACACCCGGCTCGGCAGCGCCCGCATGGGCGCCTCCTTCGCCAACCCCGCCTGGGCCGAGGCCACCATGCTCTGGCGCGAGGCCCACCGGATCACCCGGCCGGTGCTGCTCACCTGGGGCCGCGAGGACCGCGTCAACCCCCTGGACGGCGCGCTCGTCGCCCTCAAGGCCATTCCGGACGCGCGCCTGCACGTCTTCCCGCACTGCGGGCACTGGGCCCAGACCGAGCAGGCCGACGAGTTCAACCGCCTCGCCGTCGACTTCTTCACCCACTGAACCTCCCGAACCCCCCGACCCTCCCGAACCCGACCCCTCTCACCGAACCCCGGAGGTGTCCCATGGACATCCGCGCACTCGGCTACCTGCGCCTGGAGACCACCCGCCTCGACGAGTGGCGCCGCTACACCCTCGACATCCTCGGCATGGCCGAGGCCCCCGGCAGCACCGACACCACCCTCCTGCTGCGCGTCGACGACCGCGCGTACCGCCTCGCCATCCAGGCGGGCGACAGCGACCGGCTGCTCGCCGCCGGCTGGGAGGTCGCGAACGGCACCGCGCTCGCCGAAGCGGCCGCCGCACTGGAGGCCGCCGGCGTCGCCGTCAAGACCGCCGACGCCGACGAGCTCGCCGAGCGCCGCGTCCAGGGCCTGATCCACCTCACGGACCCCTGCGGCAACCCGCTGGAGATCTACTGGGGCCAGGCCCAGGACCACACCCCGCTCGCCACCCCCTACGGCAACCGCTTCGTCACCGGCGACCTCGGCCTCGGCCACGTCGTCCTGCCCGTCCCGGACATCGAGGCCGCCCTCGACTTCTACGAGAACCTCCTCGGCTTCCAGCTCCGCGACTCCATGAAGCTGCCGCCGCAGGCCGTCCCCACCGCCACGGAGCAGCGCGACTTCCACTGGATGCACTTCCTCAGCCCCAACCGCCGCCACCACAGCCTCGGCCTCTACCCCGGCGCCCTGCCCCCCGGCATCGTGCACTTCATGGTGGAGCTGGAGACCCTCGACGACGTCGGCCTCGGCCTCGACCGCATGCAGGCCGCCGGCATCCCCATCGCCTCCAGCCTCGGCCGCCACACCAACGACCGCATGGTCTCCTTCTACGCCCAGGCCCCCGGCGGCTTCCAGGTCGAGTACGGCTGGGACGGCCTGATCGTCGACCCCGCCACCTGGGTCGCCAAGGAGATCACCGCCGACAGCGTCTGGGGTCACCAGTGGAACGGCTGATCGACCCCGCGCTCTTCCGCGACGTCCTCGGACGCTTCGCCAGCGGCATCACCGTCGTGGCGGCCCAGGACGACGGCGAACCCGTCGGCTTCGCCTGCCAGTCCTTCGCCTCCCTCTCCCTCGACCCGCCGCTGGTGATGCTCGCCGTCGGCAAGTCCTCGTCCAGCTGGCCGAGGATCGAGCGGGCCGGCCGCTTCTGCGTCAACATCCTCGCCGAGGACCAGCGGACCACCTGCGCCGCCCTCGGCCGCAGCGGCGCCGACAAGTTCGCCGGCGTGCCCTGGAGCCTCAGCGAGCACGGCACCGTCCGGATCGACGGGGCGCTCGCCTTCGTGGAGTGCGAGCTGCACTCCGTCCTGGAGGCCGGCGACCACCACCTCGTCACCGCCCAGGTCGTCGCGCTCGACGCCGGCGAGGACGGCCGCCCGCTGCTCTACTACCGCAGCCGCTACGCCGTCGGGGCCTTCTGATGCCCATCGACCCCGAGAAGGCCAAGGCCGCGCCCCCGGTGCGGACCGAGGTCGTCTGGGACGCCCACGCCGTGCGCCTCTACCACCTGGCGCTCGGCGCGGGCGTCCCCGAGACCGACCCGCGCGAACTGCGCTACGTGTACGAGGGCCACGAGGACGGCCTCCAGACGCTGCCCACCTTCGGTGTCGTCGCCGGCGGCACCGGAGGCGTCGGCTTCCAGGTCTTCGACCTGCCCGGCGTCGACATCGACCTGGCGCGCGTCCTGCACGGCGGCCAGGAGATCACCGTGCACCGCCCGCTGCCCTCCGCCGCCCGCGCCACCGCCGTGACCCGGGTGACGGACGTGTACGACAAGGGCAGCGGCGCCGTCCTCGTCCAGGAGTCCACCCTCCTCGGCGAGGACGGCGCACCCCTCCTGACCCAGCGCAACCAGATCTTCGCCCGGGGCGAGGGCGGCTTCGGCGGCGACCGCGGCCCCTCCGACCGCCTCCCCGCCCCGGACCGGGAACCCGACCTGGTCCTGGAGCTGCCCACGCTCCGCCAGCAGGCCCTGCTCTACCGGCTCACCGGCGACTGGAATCCGCTCCACGCCGACCCCGGCACCGCCCGGCGGGCCGGCTACGACCGGCCCGTCCTGCACGGGCTCTGCACCTTCGGCATGGCCGTCAAGGCCGTCACCGACCACCTGCTCGACGGCGACGCCACCGCCGTCACCGGCTGCCGCACCCGCTTCGCCGGGGTGTTCTTCCCCGGCGAGACGCTGCGGCTGAGGGTCTGGCACACCGCGGACGGACACCGGCTCACCGCCACCGCCGCGGACCGCGACGACGCCCCCGTCCTCACCGACGCCCGCGTCACCGCCCGCTGAACCGGCCCCGCCCCGCCGGAGCCCGAGACACGAGGGAGAACGCGATGAACAGCACCTGGGACCACACCTACGACGTGGTCGTGGTCGGCTCCGGCGCGGCCGGCATGGCCGCGGCCCTCACCGCCCGGCTGCGCGGCCTGACCGCCCTGATCGTCGAGAAGACCGACGCCTACGGCGGCTCCACCGCCCTGTCCGGCGGCGCCATCTGGGTCCCCGGCAACTTCCACCTGGACGCCGCCGGACTCGGCGACACCCCGGAGAAGGCCCGCGCCTACCTGGACGCCACCGTCGGCGACCGCGTCACCGACGCCCGCAAGGACGCCTATGTACGGTACGGACCGCGCATGGTCCGGGAGTTCCACGACCGTACCGCCGTCCGCTTCGTCTACACCCCCGGCTACTCCGACTACTACCCGGAGCGGCTCGGCGGCTACCCGCAGGGCCGCTCCGTCGAACCCGAGGTCTTCGACTTCAACAAGCTCGGCGCCGAACGGCGCGCCACCATGCGCCGCGCCGGACTCCCCACCTACGGCCTCACCATCACCTCCCGCGACTTCCACGACCTGAACATGGTCGGCCGCACCTGGGCCGGCCGGCGCACCGCCGTGAAGGTCGGCGCCCGCGCCGCCAAGGCCCTCGTCACCGGCCGCAAGCCCCTCGCCCTCGGCGAGGCGCTGATCGCCCGGATGCGCCACTCGCTCGACCTGCTCGGCGGCGACCTGTGGCTCTCCGCGCCCCTGACCGGCCTCGTCGAGGAGGACGGCACGGTCACCGGCATCCGGGTCCGCAGGGACGGGAGCGACCTCACCGTGCGGGCCACCGGCGGAGTGGTCCTCGCCTCCGGCGGCTTCTCCCACGACCAGGCGCTCCGCGAGAAGTACCTGCCCGCGCCCACCTCCGGCGCGTGGAGCGCCGCCGCCGAGGGCCAGACCGGCGACGCCCTGGAACCGGCCCTCGCGCTCGGCGCGGCCCTCGACCTGATGGACAAGGTGTGGGGCGCGCCGACCGTCGTGCCCCCGGGCGACGACAAACCGTTCTTCCTCGTCGCCGACCGGGGGATCCCCGGCATGGTGATCGTCGACTCGGAGGGGGAGCGGTACGCCAACGAGGCCGCGCCGTACCACGAGTTCGTCGACGCCATGTACGCCCACCAGGCGCGCGGCGGAGCCACCGCCGTACCGTCCTGGCTGATCCTCGACGCCACGGCCAAGTCCCGGTACATCTTCATGGGGCTCTTCCCGGGCCAGCCCTTCCCCGGTCCGTGGCGGGAGAGCGGCTTCGTCAAGCAGGCGGCGACCGTCGAGGAGCTCGCCCCGCTCATCGGGGCCGCCCCGGAGCGGCTGCGCGCCACCGTGGACCGCTTCAACGGCTTCGCCCGCGCGGGCAAGGACGAGGACTTCCACCGTGGCGACAGCGTGTACGACCGCTACTACGGCGACCCGACCCTGCCGAACCCCAATCTGGCGCCGCTGGAGAAGGGCCCCTTCCACGCGATCCCCGTCCACCCCGGCGACATCGGAACCAAGGGCGGCCTCGTCACCGACGCCACCGCCCGCGTCCTGCGCGAGGACGGCACGGTCATCCCCGGTCTGTACGCCTCCGGCAACGTCTCCTCCGCCGTCATGGGCGAGACCTACCCGGGCCCCGGCGCGACCATCGGGCCCGCCATGACCTTCAGCTGGCTCGCCGTCAACGACATCGCCGGCGACCGCACGTGAGCGGCCTGACCACGGACGTGCTGCGCGACCGGACGGTCATCGTCACCGGCGGCGCCCGGGGACTCGGCGCGGCGGCCGCCCACGCGGCCGCCGCGGCGGGCGCGCGCGTCCTGCTCACCGACCTCCTGGAGGAGGAGGGCCGCGCGCTCGCCGCGCGGATCGGCGACCGCGCCCGCTTCGTCCGCCACGACGTCACCTCGGAGGACGACTGGCGCGCGGTCGTGGACCTCGCCCGGCGCACGTACGGCCGGGTCGACGGACTGGTCAACAACGCGGGCATCTCCGGCGGTTCGCACGCCCTGGAGGAACAGACGGCGGAGCAGTTCCGCCGGGTCGTCGACATCGACCTGACCGGCGTCTTCCTCGGCCTGCGGACCGTGATCCCGGTGCTGCGGGCGAACGGCGGCGGCTCCATCGTCAACATCTCCTCCGCCGCCGGCCTCATGGGCCTGGCCCGCACCGCCGGATACGGGGCGGCCAAGTGGGGCGTCCGCGGCCTCACCAAGGTCGCCGCCGTGGAACTCGCCGCCGACCGCATCCGCGTCAACTCCGTCCACCCCGGCATGATCCACACGCCCATGACCGCCCACCTCGGCCTCCCGGACGGCGACGGCGGCTTCCCCGCCGCGCCCATGGGACGCGTCGGCGCGCCGGAGGAGATCGCCCGGGCGGTCGTCTTCCTGCTCTCCGACGCCGCCTCGTACGTCACCGGCGCCGAGCTCGCCGTCGACGGCGGCTGGACCACCGGACCCGCCCCCCAGACCCCCCTCCAGGAGGACCGCTGATGCCCGTCGACCTGACCGGCAAGGTCGCGCTGATCACCGGCGCCGCGCGCGGCATGGGCGCGGCCGAGGCGCGGCTCTTCACCGCCCTCGGCGCCCGCGTCGTCCTCACGGACGTGCGGGAGGCCGAGGGGGAGGAGACCGCCGCGTCCCTCGGCCCCGCCGCCCGCTTCGTCCGCCACGACGTCACCGACGAGCCGTCCTGGAGCTCGGCCGTGGCCACCGCCGTCGACGCCTTCGGGCGGCTCGACGTCCTCGTCAACAACGCCGCCGTCTACTCCACGTGCCCCATCGAGGAGGAGGACCCGGCCCGCCTGGACACCCTCCTCCGGGTCAACCTCGCCGGTCCCTTCCTCGGCATCCGCGCCGCGGCCCCGGCGCTGCGGGCGAGCGGCGGCGGCTCCATCGTGAACATCTCCTCCCAGGCCGGCCTCCAGGGCATCTGGGGCCACGGCGCCTACGGCGCCGCCAAGTGGGGACTGCGCGGACTGACGAAGACGGCCGCGCTCGAACTGGGCCCGGACGGCATCCGGGTCAACTCCGTCCACCCGGGCGCCATCGCCACCGACATGACCGCCCACCTCGGCACCACCGCCCACCCCGGCGCGCCGCTCGGACGGGTGGGGGAGCCGGAGGAGGTCGCCCGGCTCGTCGCCTTCCTCGCCTCCGACGAGTCCTCCTACCTCTCCGGCGCCGAACTCGCCGTGGACGGCGGGGCGTCCGCCGGCCGCATGCCCCTGCTTCCCGCGAAGGAGACCGACGCGTGAACCGTGCCGCCCCCGAGGTCCGCGACCTCATCGACCGGGCCGCCGCCCAGTTCCCCCCGCTGGGCACCACCATGACGGACATCGCCGAGGTGCGGGCCTTCTTCGCCGCCCGCCCCAAGCCCGCCGTCACCCCGCTCCCCGTCGCCCGCGTCACGAACCGGGACGCGGACGGGGTGCCCGTCCGCGTCTACGAGCCGGACACCCGCGCCGACGCCCCCGTGATCCTCTTCTGCCACGGGGGCGGCTTCGTCCTGTGCGACCTCGACAGCCACGACGCCTTCTGCCGGAGCATCGCCGACGCCACCGGGGCCACCGTCGTCTCGGCCGACTACCGGCGCGCCCCCGAGCACCCGTTCCCCGCCGCCCCCGAGGACGCCTACACGGCCCTGGAGTGGGCCGCGAGGACGTACCCGGGCCGCCGGCTCGCCGTCGCGGGGGACAGCGCGGGCGCCGGCCTCGCCACCGTCGTCGCCCTGCTCTCCCGCGACCGCGGCGGCCCCGCGATCGCCTTCCAGGCGCTGTACTACCCGATGCTGGACCCCACCCGCTCGCGGCCCTCGCACCGGGAGAACGGCCAGGGGTACTTCCTCACCGCCGACCACCTGCGCTGGTACTGGGACGCGTACCTGCCCGACGCGGCCGACCGCACCCACCCGTACGCGGCGCCGCTCGCCCACGCCGACCTCTCCGGGCTCCCGCCGGCCCATGTCGTCACCAACGGCCTGGACCCGCTGCGGGACGAGGGCATCGCCTACGCCGAGGCGCTCGCCGCCGCCGGGGTGCCCGTGGAGAGCCACCACTACGCGGGCATGTTCCACGGCTTCCTCTCCATGGCCGGAGCCCTGCCCGAGGGGGCGGAGGCCCGCGCGACCGCGTTCGCCGTCCTGCGCGCCGCGCTCGATCCCTCCTGACCCGCTACGCACCCGCGCCCCCTGGGCCCACCCGACCGGTGGGCCCAGGGGGCGCGGTCCTTTCCCCGGCGCGTCACGCCTTGATGAGGTCGAAGCCCTCGTACCCGGACTCGGCCTCCCCGGCGATGATCTCCCCGTACACGCCGAAGCCGCCGATGAACGGCATGAACACCCGGGGCTTGCCGGGGATGTTGGCCCCCTGGTACCAGGAGTCCGCCGCCGGGAACAGGGTGGCCGCGGCCCGGTCGCGGCACTCCGCCACCCACCGCTCCACGGACTCCTCCCGGGCCTCGATCGCCCGGTAGCCGTGCGCGTCGAGGTGGCGCAGGCACTCCACCAGCCAGTCGCCGTGCTGCTCGGCGCAGAGGACCACGTTGGCCATGACGGACGGGCTGCCGGCCCCGGTCAGGCTGAACAGGTTCGGGAAGCCGTCCACCCCCAGACCCAGGTACGTCCGGGGGCCGGCGGCCCAGTCGTCCTTCAGCAGCCGTCCGCCGCGCCCCCGCACCTCGATCCGGTCGAGCGCGCCCGTCATCGCGTCGAAGCCGGTCGCGAAGACCAGCGCGTCCAGCTCCACGAGGGTGCCGTCGGCCAGGGCGATGCCGCGCTCCTCGATCCGGTCGATCGGGTTGCCGCGCAGGCCGACCAGATCGACGTCGGGACGGTTGAACGTCTCGTAGTAGTCGGAGTCGGTGACGATCCGCTTGGTGCCGATCGGGTGGTCGGTGGGCACGAGCAGGTCGGCGACGGCCGGGTCCTCGACGAGCCCCCGGACCTTCTCCTCCCAGAACGCGCGGGCCTCGTCGTTGGCGGCCCGGTCGGTGAGCTGGTCGGGGAAGGTCTTGGAGTACAGCACCCCGCCGAGCCGCCAGCGCTCCTCGAACGCGGCCCGCCGCTCCTCCTCCGACACCTCGAAGGTCCGCGCCGGGTGCGCCTGGTGCGGCGAGCCGCCGCCGCTGAGCCGCGACAGCCGCCGCCGCTCGGCGTAGCCGGCCTTCTGCGAGGCCCGGGTCTCCTCGTCGAGCGGGCGGTTGCCGGCCGGGATGCTGAAGTTGGCGCTGCGCTGGAAGACCGTCAGGCGCGCGGCCGACTCGGCGATGAGCGGCACCGCCTGGATGCCGGAGGAGCCGGTGCCGATGACGCCGACGCGCAGCCCCGTGAAGTCGACGCCCTCGTGCGGCCACGTCCCGGTGTGGTGGACGGTCCCGGCGAACCGCGCCGCCCCCGGTATGTCCGGGTGGTGGGCGGAGGAGAGGCAGCCGACGGCGAAGACGCAGAACCGGGCGGACACCGTCTCGCCCCGGTCGGTGCGGACCGTCCAGGTCAGCGCCTCCTCGTCCAGCTCCGCCGAGAGCACCGAGGTCCCGAAGGAGTAGGCGGGGCGCAGGTCGAAGCGGTCGGCGACGTGGTCCAGGTAACGCAGGATCTCGGGCTGGGTGGCGTACCGCTCGCTCCAGTCCCACTCCTGCTGGAGCTCCTCGTCGAAGGAGTACGAGTAGTCCACGGACTCGACGTCGCAGCGCGCGCCCGGGTAGCGGTTCCAGTACCAGACGCCGCCCACGTCCTCCCCGCGCTCGAAACCGCGCACGCGGTAGCCGAGCCCGCGCAGCCGGTGCACGGCGTACAGGCCGGTGACACCCGCCCCGACGACGATCACATCGACATCGGTGGGTGCGGTGGTGCTGTCGTTCACGTGCGTGCTCCTCATCCGCCGGCGGGGTTCTCCGCCAGCCGTCGCAGGGCTCCCTTGTCGACCTTGCCCGCCGCGTTGTGCGGGAGGGCCGGGAGCGTGTGGAAGGCGCGCGGGGCCTTGAAGTTGGCCAGGCGCTCCCGGGTGTACGAGGTCAGTTCGGCGGCGTCGATGCGGGCTCCGGCGGCGGGGACGCAGTACGCGACGCCGACCTCGCCGAGCCGTCCGTCGGGCGCGCCGACGACCGCCGCGTCCAGGACGGCCGGATGGGTCCGCAGGACCTGCTCGATCTCGGCCGGGTACACGTTGAACCCGCCGACCACGAACATGTCCTTGAGCCGGTCGGTGATCCGCAGGAAGCCGCGGGCGTCGAGCACGCCGACGTCGCCGGTGCGCAGCCAGCCGTCCGCGTCCACCGCCTCGGCCGTGGCCGCCGGGTCGTCGAGGTAGCCGCGCATCACGTGGTAGCCGCGCGTGAGGATCTCGCCGGGCTCGCCGGGCGGCGCGTCGACGCGCAGCTCCGTGCCCTCCAGGGCGGTGCCGGAGGTCCGGGCCAGCGTCTCGGGCGACTCGTGCGGCGGGCAGATCGCGACGACCCCGGTCGACTCGGTGAGCCCGTAGGCGGTGGAGACGCTCCGGGCGCCGAGGCTCCTGATCTGCTCGATGAGCGCGGTCGGGATGTTCGCCGCGCCCGTGACGGCCATGCGCAGGGCGCTCAGGTCGTACGAGGCGCGCGCCGGGTGGTGGATGAGCGAGGTGAAGACGGTGGGCGCTCCGGTGAGGACGGAGATCCGCTCGTCCCGCATCCGCCCGAGGACCGTCTCCGCGTCGAAGACCGGCTCCGGGACGATCGTCGCGCCGTGCAGCAGGCAGGCGAGGACGCCCGCCTTGTAGCCGAAGGTGTGGAAGAACGGGTTGACCAGGAGGTAGCGGTCGCCGCGCCGCAGGGTGACCGTGCGGGCCCAGGCGTCGTACACGCGCAGGTTCTGTCCGTGGGTGGTGGGGACGCCCTTGGGGCGGCCGGTGGTCCCGGAGGTGAAGAGGATGTCGGCGGGGTCGTCCGGGCGGACGGCGGCCGAGCGGGCGAGCCGCTCCGCCGCCGGCACCCGGTCGGCGGCCGAGAGGAAGTCGGTCCAGTCCTCGGTGTGCAGGGCCACCGTCCGCTCCAGGAGCGGCAGTTCCTCGCCGGAGTCGGCGAGCAGCGCGCGGTAGTCCGTGCCCAGGAAGTCGTGCTCGGTGAAGAGCAGCCTGGTGCGGGAGCGGCGCAGGATGTCGGCGGTCTCGGCCGCCCGGTAGCGGGTGTTGACCGGGACGAGGACGCCTCCGGCGGCCACCGCGCCGAGCGCGGCCACCACCCAGCGGGCGCTGTTCGGCGCCCAGACGGCGACCGCGTCGCCGGGCCGCAGCCCGCGGGCGATCACCGCCCGCGCCATCTCGTCGACGCGGTCGCGCAGTTCCCGGAAGGTCCAGCGGTCCTGCCCGAGGACGAGGGCCTCCTCGTCCCCGTAGGTCTCCGCGGCCCAGTCCGCGAGCCGGGCCAGAGTCTCAGCGCCCCTCATGATCGGTCACGACCTCCTTGCGGGCCCGTCCCGTCCGGGGCGCGGGCGTGGATCCACGACGGAGGGAGCCTCGCAGGCGGGGGCGGCCCGGCGCAGGAGCCGTTTCCCGCTCACCGGGAAGCCGCGGGCGAGAAGCGCCGGGAACGACGGAGGAGGGGCGGCAGCTGCCGCCCCTCCTCAGGTCGTCCGGATCGCCGGACCCCTAGTCGGTGCCGGTCTCCATGGCGGCGCGGTCGAGCGCCGTCTCCTCGCTGTCGGGGGTCTCGCCGCGGGAGGCGATGACCTCGGCGCCGCCCTCGGTGAGCGAGCCGATGAGCCCGGTGGCGGCGGCCTGCGCGGCGCCGATGGCGGGGCTGCCGGAGCCGATGAGGCCGATGCCGGCGTACTGCTCCAGCTTGGCGCGGGAGTCGGCGATGTCGAGGTTCCGCATGGTCAGCTGGCCGATCCGGTCCAGCGGGCCGAAGGCGGAGTCCTCGGTGCGCTCCATGGACAGCTTGTCCGGGTGGTAGCTGAACGCGGGGCCGGTGGTGTCGAGGATCGAGTAGTCCTCGCCGCGCCGCAGCCGCAGGGTGACCTCGCCGGTGACGGCGGCGCCGACCCAGCGCTGGAGGGACTCGCGGATCATCAGCGCCTGCGGGTCCAGCCAGCGGCCCTCGTACATGAGGCGGCCGAGCCGGCGGCCCTCGTTGTGGTACTGGGCGAGGGTGTCCTCGTTGTGGATGGCGTTGACGAGGCGCTCGTAGGCCGCGTGCAGCAGCGCCATGCCGGGGGCCTCGTAGATGCCGCGGCTCTTGGCCTCGATGATCCGGTTCTCGATCTGGTCGGACATGCCCAGGCCGTGCCGGCCGCCGATGGCGTTGGCCTCCATGACGAGGTCGACGGCGGAGGCGAACTCCTTGCCGTTGATGGTGACGGGGCGGCCCTGCTCGAAGCCGATCGTCACGTCCTCGGGGTGGATCTCGACCGAGGGGTCCCAGAACCGCACGCCCATGATCGGGTCGACGGTCTCGACACCGGTGTCCAGGTGCTCCAGGGTCTTCGCCTCGTGGGTGGCGCCCCAGATGTTGGCGTCGGTGGAGTACGCCTTCTCGGTGGAGTCCCGGTAGGGGAGGTCGTGGGCGACGAGCCACTCCGACATCTCCTTGCGGCCGCCGAGCTCGGTGACGAAGTCGGCGTCGAGCCACGGCTTGTAGATCCGCAGGTGCGGGTTGGCCAGCAGGCCGTAGCGGTAGAACCGCTCGATGTCGTTGCCCTTGAAGGTCGAGCCGTCGCCCCAGATCTGGACGTCGTCCTCCATCATCGCCCGCACCAGGAGGGTGCCGGTGACGGCGCGGCCCAGCGGGGTGGTGTTGAAGTAGGCCCGGCCGCCGGAGCGGATGTGGAAGGCGCCGCAGGTGAGCGCGGCCAGCCCCTCCTCGACCAGCGCGGCGCGGCAGTCGACCAGGCGGGCCACCTCGGCGCCGTAGGTCTGGGCGCGCCCGGGCACCGAGGCGATGTCGGGCTCGTCGTACTGGCCGATGTCGGCGGTGTACGTGCAGGGGACAGCGCCCTTGTCACGCATCCACGCGACCGCGACGGAGGTGTCGAGACCACCGGAGAAGGCGATGCCGACGCGCTCGCCGACGGGAAGGGAGGTGAGAACCTTGGACATGGCAATAGTATGCATCAATCTGCATGGCTATGCAACGCCATGCTTCGTCGCGACCGTACGGGCCCGAACCCGGGACCGGCCCCGGGCTCGGGCCCGCTCGCTCAGCCGGCCGCGCGGTACGCCGTGATCAGCCTCGCCACCGCGCCCGCCGGGTCACCGGAGAGCAGTCGGTGGTCGGCCTCGGCGAAGGGCTTCGCCACCGCCTCCGTGATCCGCTGCCCGATGCGATCCTGCACCAGCAGCCGGGCCCGGGCCACCAGACGCCGCGCCTCGGGTGAATCGCCGCGCCCGGCGGCCTGCGCCACCCGGGCCGCGAGCCCCAGCGCCTTCAGCGTGGCCTCGCCGCCCTTCGGCGCCGCCGTCAGGGTGGTGAGCCCCCAGCCGTACGGGAACTGCGGGTCGTACGAGGCGTCGCCCACGTTCACCGGCAGCTGCGCCTCGGACCGGGGCCAGGTCACCGGAAGCTGCCCGGTGAACGGCACCCGCCCGTAGAGCACGTCGGCGACGCCGTCGCCCTCCGTGCCCGGCAGCCAGGACGCCACCAGGGCGTCGATCTCCGGCAGCCGGTCGCCGATCAGCTGCGGCCGCCCCGAGACGACGAGCACCGCGCACGGCATCGCCGCGCACACCCGGTCCACCGCCGCCTTGTCGGCGGTGCTCAGCTCCAGGTCGTGCCCGTTGCCGACGTCCCCGACGCCCTCCGCGTACGGCGTCTCGCCGACCACCACGACCCCGGCGTCGTACCCCTGGACGGGTGCGGAGGCGTCCCGGGAGTACGTGAGCCCGGGCGCGGCCTTCCGCATCCCTTCGAGGATCGTCGTGCCGGTGGTCCGCTTCCCGGAGGAGCCCTGCCAGCTGATCGTCCAGCCGCCGGTCTGGTTGCCCAGGTCGTCGGCGTTCGACCCGGCGACGTACACCTTCTGCGAGGGCTTCAGCGGCAGCACCCCGCCCGCGTTCTTGAGGAGCACCTGCGAGGCGGCCGCCGCCTCGCGGGCCACCGCCCGGTGCGCGGCCGAGCCGACCGAGGGCAGGTGGGTGGTGTCCGCGTACGGCTTCTCGAAGAGTCCGAGCCGGAACTTCTGGGTGAGGATCCGCGCCACGGCGTCGTCGATCCGCGCGGGCGTGATCCGGCCCGCTTCCGCCTCGGCCACCAGGGTCCGGGTGAACTCCTGGTAGTTCGTCGGCACCATGATCATGTCCAGGCCGGCGTTGACCGAGGTCCGCACGTCGCTGGGGTAGTCGCCGGGGATCTGGTCGATGGCCTGCCAGTCGCTGATGACGAAGCCCTCGAAGCCCATCCGGTCCTTCAGCACGCCGTTGATCATCTCGGCGTGGGCGTGCATCTTCACCGGACCCTTGTCGTCGCCGATGACGTCGAGCGAGGAGTACGACGGCATGACCGTGCCCGCGCCGCGCTCCACCGCCTCCGCGAACGGAGCCAGGTGCACCGCCTCCAGCTCCTCGCGGGTGACCTCGGTGACGCCCTGGTCGATCGTGTACGAGCCCGTCGTCGACGACCCGAACCTCGTGCCGCCGTCGCCCACGAAGTGCTTGGCGCTGGTCAGCACCTTGTCGTTGCGGTCCAGGTCGCGTCCGTCGGCCGCGCCCTGCATGCCGTTGATCACCGTCTCCATCGCGGTGACCAGGGCCGGGTCCTCGCCGAATGCCTCGTACGACCGGCCCCACCGCTCGTCCCGCGTCACGCACACGCACGGCGCGAAGTCCCATGGGACGCCGGTCGCCCGCACCTCCTTCGCGGTGACGGCGCCGGTCCGCGCGGCGAGCGCCGGGTCGCGGGAGGCGCCGATGCCGATGTTGTGCGGCATGACCGTCGCCCCGGCCACGTTGTTGTGCCCGTGCACCGCGTCCACGCCGTAGATCAGGGGGATCTGGAGCCGGGTCGCCCGGGTCCGCAACTGGTAGCCGTCGATCATCCGCGCCCACGCCTCGGGCGTGTTGGGGGTGGGCACCGAACCGCCGCCGGAGAGCAGCGAGCCCAGCGCGTAGCCGGCGATGTCGCCGGGCGCGCGCAGCGCGTTCCGCTCGGCCTGGGTCATGTGCCCGGCCTTCTCCGCCAGGGTCATCCGGGACAGCAGGTCGGCGACCCTCCTCTTCACCGGGAGCCGCTGGTCGAGGTACGGCAGCCCGTGCGCGTCCACCACGACGACCGGGTCCTCGGCGGGGGCCTTGGCGCCCTCGACGGTCAGCCGCACCGGGATCGTCTCGGCCTCCTCGCCCGCGCGGTCGCCCAGCGTCTCCACGGTGACCGAGCGCGTCGTGCCGGACGGCGTCCCGGCCGGGAAGACGAGGGTGCCGGACACCGGCCGGTAGTCCTCGCCCGCCCGCGCGGGTCCGCTGTCGTCCGTCGCGTAGGCGACGGTGACCGGCCGGTCCGTGGGCGCCGCGCCCGTGGTGGTCACCGTGACGTCGATCCGGGCGGCGGAGCCCTCCGCCACCGGGTGGACGGCCGCTCCCGTGACCACCCGCGTGGTCAGCGCCGGATCGGCCCGGCCGTACAGCTCGACGCCGTCGAGCGCGAAGGCACCCGGCGCGCCCGTCGGCAGTGTCAGCGCGTACCCCCACATCCGGTTCAGGCCGAGGACCTGGTCGATGCCGCCGACCGGTTGGTGGTCGGCGCGGTACTGGAAGGACGAGAAGGGCAGCTCGACGAGGTGCCAGCCCTCCCAGTCGTCGGTGAAGGAGGTCGTCCACAGCTCGGACGCCTCGCCGTTCGCGCCGCCGTCCTTGAGCTCGAAGGCGATCCGCCGTCCGGAGCCGGGCGGCAGCGGTGCGGTGTTCTGCCCGTACCACCAGAACCGGATGCCCTGGTGGGCGGTCCAGTCCTGGGCGGGGCGGTCGAAGGCGAAGTCGTGGGTGAAGCCGCCCCAGCCGCTGATGCCGTAGCGCCCTTCGAGCACCTTCGTGCCCTCGGGGGCGTCGGCCCGCTCGGCGAGCGTGAGCGCCGGGTGGTCGTCGGCGTCGCTGCCCCAGGTGAAGATCCCCTCGGCGGGCGGACTCGCGAAGGGCACCTCGCCCTCGAAGCGGTCCACGGCCCGGGGCGGCGGGTCTCCGTCGGCCCCGGGTGCGGCGGCGCTGGGCGCGGCGCCGGCGAGCAGGGTGGCCAGCACCGCCGAGACGGCGCCGGCGGCGGTGGCGGCGAGAGCACGGCTACGGGCCCTGCGCCGGTAGAGCGGGTACGTCATGAGGTCTCCTGGAGACGGGGTGGGGGGAGCGGTCACGACGGCTGGTGGGTCCACTTCTGGTTGGCGCCGCCCGTGCAGGCCCAGATCTGCGCCCGGGTGCCGTCGGCCGACGCGTTGCCCGTCACGTCGAGGCACTTTCCGGAGGCCGCGTTGACCACGTCGTGGGTGCCGGGGTCGTACGTCCACCGCTGGGCGCCGGTCCCGTTGCAGGCGTACAGCTGCACCTTGCTGCCGTCGGCGACCGCGCCTCCCGTGACGTCGAGGCACTTGCCGAGCGCGCGGACGCTCCCGTCGGCGGCGAGCGTCCACCGCTGCGCCGCCGTGCCGTTGCAGCCGTGGAGCTGGACGGCGGTGCCGTCGGCGGTCGCCGCCCCGGCCACGTCCAGGCACTTGCCCGCGAGCCCCGTCAGCGCCCCGGCCGGCCCGCCGCCGCCGGGCGTCCCGGCCCAGGTGAAGGTGGCGGTGGTGCGGGCCGGCAGGGTGTACGTGAAGGACTGGCCGCCCCAGTCGACGCGGACGGACTGCGCGGAGCCGCCGCCGTTGTGCGCGATCAGCGCCTTGGAGCCGTCCGGGTTGCGCCAGGCCACGTTCCGCACGGTCGCGTTGTCGGTCGAGGCGATGCGGTACGCGCCGGGCTTCACGAACTTGGTGAGGTGACCGGTCGTGTAGTACTCGATCGTGTAGTCGACCTGCCCGGCCCGCGCGCCGCCCTCCTGCACGGTGATCAGACCGGTGCAGGTGCCGCAGCCGCCGTTGTGCGGCCCCATGTCCTGGTTGAGCGCGAGGCTCCACTTGACCAGGCTGCTGCTCCAGTTACGGGCGTAGGTGACGATGTCCTTCAGGTCCTCGTCGTGCTGGTTCCCGATCCAGGTGCCGCCGGAGTGCTCGGTGCTGAACTGCGGCACCGACGGGTACTGCGCGTGGACCTGGCTTCCCACGGCCGGGTCGCCGAAGTAGCCGTGCCAGGCGATGCCGCCGAAGAGCGGGTCCTCGCGGACGCCCGCGTCGCCGAGGACGCCCGCGCCGAAGTTCGCGTAGTCGCCGTAGTTCCAGTCGTGCACCAGGACCTTGGTGGTGATCCCGGCGGCGCGGAAGGCCGGGTAGAGGTGGTTCTTGGTGAACTCGGCCAGCCCGGACGGGTTCCAGCTCATGCCGGGGTAGTTCATCGCCGTCGGGTTGCCGGCCTGGCAGCAGTTCGGCTCGTTCTGCACCGAGAGGTAGTCGACCTTGATCCCCGCCGCCTGGTAGCTCTGGACGTACTTCACCAGATACTGGGCGTAGGTGGGGTAGTGCTCCCACTTCAGCCAGCCCATCTGGTCCATCCGGCCGTTGTCCTTCATCCAGCCGGGTGCGCTCCACGGCACGCCCTTGACCCGCAGCGCCGGGTTGAGCTGCTTCGCCTGCGCGGTCAGCACTCGCACGTTCGTGTCGTAGCCGTTGGCGCCGAAGTCGTTCAGGTCGCAGCAGGTGTCGTCGAGGGAGACGTGTCCGGGGCGGGAGAGGTCCGAGGCGCCGATGGGGTTGCGGACGAAGGAGAGCCCGATGCCCTCGGTCGGCGAGAAGAGCCTGCGCACCACCTCGTCGCGGGTGGCGGCGCCGACCGCCCCGCCGCGCAGGAGGTGGGCGGTGGTGTCGGTGATCGAGGCGCCGCCGCCCTCGAACCGCTGATAGGTCGTGGACTCGTCGACGGTGAGGGTGTGGCTCGCGCCGCCGCCGGCGGGGCCGAAGGCGAGCGGAGCCTGGGGGGCGAGTCCCCGTGTGACGGTACGGCCTCCGGCGTCGGAGGTGGTGGTCAGCCAGACGTCCACCCGCTCGCCGGCCGCCTGCGCGGTGCCTGGCGCGGTGAGGACCAGGCCCGTCGCCACGAGGGCACCGGTGAGCAGGGCGGCGAGGGAGCGGGGGCGTGAGCGCGCCCGGTGTCGCACACCCAGAAGATTGAGCTGCACCTGACAACCCTTTCGTCAAGGGCGTACCGCACTGCCGTACGAACCCGGCCCGCCCGGGCCCGTACGCGTCCCGCAAGGCGGCAAGCCTTTTATCAAGCTGTGAACTTATGGAGGCGTCCAGCCCCCGTCAACCCCTCCCGCGTACAACTCCCGAAGCGGGCGCTCCCACCCACGGGCACGCCTGCGGGCTTCAGCCCGCCAGCCGGACCAGGGCCGCCGCCGTGAGCGCCGTGATCGCCGGGGGGAGGGCCGAGCGGAGGTCGGGGGCGAAGTGGGGCGAGTGGTTCGGGGGGACGCGGCCTCCGGTGGCGGCCCACTGGCGGGGGCCGGCGACGCCCGTCATCCAGTACACCAACGGCACGTCACCGGCGCCGTGGAGGGCGTCGCCCGCCCCGCCGTAGAGCGCGAAGTCCTCCGACGCGGTCGACGGGGGCCAGTCGGTCACCCGCTCCGGCCCGAACAGGGCCGTGTGGGCGGCGCGGACGGCCGCCGTCTCCCCGGGCGTCACCCACAGCGCCGGTGTACGGGTCACCGGCGTGATGTCCGGGTCGCGCGGGCAGGCCGAGGCCGCGCACTCCGCCCGCACGATGCGCTCCACCGCCGCCACCGCCCGCTCCAGGGAGGGTTCGGAGAGGGCCCGCACGCCGATGCCCAGGGACGCCGTGGCGGGTACGACGTTCACCGCCGTGCCCGCCCGCAGCGTGCCCACCGTCAGCGTCACGTGCTCGCCCGGCGCCGTCTCCCGGGCCACCACCGCCTGGAGCCGCAGCACGATCGCCGCCGCCGTCACCACCGGGTCCACGGTGAGCTGCGGGGTGCCCGCGTGCCCGCCCCGCCCGTGCACGGTCACCTCCAGGGCGGCGCTCGCCGCCGTCACAGGGGCCCGGGGCGTACCGTGCGCCACCATCCCGGCCGGAAGCGGCGCCGCGTGCTGGGCGAGGACCACGTCGGGGACGCCGAACCGCTCGTACAGCCCGTCGGCCAGCATCGCCCGCGCCCCCGTCAGCGTCTCCTCCGCCGGCTGCCCGACCACCACCAGCGTCCCGCGCCAGTCGGCCGGGGTCCGGGCCAGCAGCTCCGCCGCCCCTGCCGCCGCCGCCAGATGCAGGTCGTGCCCGCACGCGTGCATGGCGCCGTTGTCGCTCGCGTACGGCAGCCCGGTCTCCTCCACCAGCGGCAGCGCGTCGAGCTCCGCCCGCAGGAAGACGCGCGGCCCCGGTCCGTTGCGCAGCACCCCGACCACGCCGTGCCCGCCCAGCCCGTGGGTCACCTCCAGGCCGAGCGCCCCGAGCCGGTCGCCGAACACCCGGGCCGTCCGCGCCTCCTCCCCGGACAGCTCGGGGGAGGCATGGACGTCCAGGCAGAGCGTCAGGGCGGGGCGGAGCGCCTCCCCGGCCCGCGCGAGGGCGAGGGCGGGATGAAGGGCGGCGGGGGCGACGGACACGGGCTCTCCTCGTCTCGGTACGGACACGTCCGGCGGGGACGTGCGGGGCGCTGGCGCCGCGTGCCAGCGAAGTGCCAGCGGGCGGCGGGCCGAACGGTGAGCGGGGGGCGCTGGAATGGAGCCATGCCCGGCGGCCCCGCCCAGGGGCCGCGGACCTTGAGGAGGCAGCATGAACAAGGACCTGAGCACCCTCGCCGACGAGATCCTCGAGCTCGAGGCCGAGACCTTCGAGATCTCCGACTACTCGGACGCCAGCGAGGTCGTGCTGGCCGGTTCCACCAGCACCAGCTCCACCTCGACGTGCAGCTCCACCACCAGCACCACCTCCTGCTCCGCCTGACCCTTCGTCTCGTCAGGGTCGGTGAGCGCGCCCGGTGTCCGTCGTCCCACGGACACCGGGCGCACTCGCGTCACGGGAAGGGATGCGGGACCCGGTGGATCTCGGCGTCCGTCAGGTCCGCCGCCCGGTGCCCGCCGCGCCGCAGCGCGGTCCTCAGCCGGGGCATCAGAGGCGCCCGCTGCCGGTTCCAGCCGAAGTCGATCGGCAGCAGCCCCGGCACCAGCGTGCTGACCGTCCGCAGCCCCATCCGCACCTGCTCGGGCGTCGTCTGGTCCACCACGACCACGTCGTGCCCCGCCCCGGTCAGCGCGTCCGTCACCGCCCGCAGGTCGTCCCGCAGGTCGAGCGTCCTCGGCCGCCCCGACGCCTCCCACTCCCGGTAGGTCTCCTCGAAGGAGCGCACGGCGCTCGGCTCCAGGAAGGCCCGCGCGTGCGCCGCCATGCGCGGCAGCCCGTACAGCTGGGCGTGGTCCTTCAGGTGTCGTACGCGGTCGAAGTCGTCGGCCATCGCCTCCAGTTCGGCCCGCCGCTCGTGCGTCTGCCGGGAGAGGTGCGGGATGTAGGTGAGGACCTCCGAAAGCGCCCCCTCCACGGCGGCGCGCGGATCGAGGGAGGCCGCCGCGGCGAACGACAGCAGCCCCGGGCCGCCGTCCCGGCGCACGGCGACCGCCGTGACCACCGGGACCGGCAGGTCGATGCGGTGGTCCAGGACGTGCACGGCGTAGCCCTGGAGCGCGGCCCGTTCGGCCATCGCCGCCGCCCGCCCGCCCACCGTCGCCAGGTCGATCGCGGGCAGCCGGGCCGCCCCGTACCAGGCGTTCAGGAAGGCGTCCCGCTCGACGAGTTCGAGGAGTCCGCCGAGGACCGCCTCCTCCATTCCGCCGCCGATGGCGCAGCCGTTGGAGCACTCGAAGACGAAGTTGTCCGCCTGGAGGCCCGCGCTGTAGTAGACGAGCCGGGACGGCACCAGGACCGGCCGCTCGTCGCGCAGCGACCAGCCCCACTCCCAGGGGATCGCCCGGTCCGGGTCGAACGGGTCGACGAGCGGGTCCTCCCGGTAGGTGCGCTCCTCGTAGAAGCCGCACTCCGCCGGGTCGACCGCCTGCTCCCGCAGCTCGTTCCAGGAGCCGACGACGGGCGCGCGCGGGGCGCGCCGGTGGGTGCCCGCGTACCGCTCCAGGCCCTCAAGGAAGGCCAGGGTCCGGCTGGTCGCGAAGGCGTTCTCCTGCCCGCTCCAGGTCACGTCGTTGAGCCCCGCGTAGCCGCGCACGAAGACGCTGCCCGCGACCGGCGCGGTCGTCGGCGAGGTGACGCTCAGCCAGGTGCCGGCGCCCAGCGCCCCGCAGACCGGATTGGCCAGCGCCTCCTCGGGGATCGGGTACGAGCCGGCCGGCCGCAGCCGGTACGCGCCCGGGTCCCGCTTCCGCCGCTCCACCAGCTCCACCGGGAGCGGAGCGGCCGCCTCCGGGGCGGGGGCGCAGTCCGGGCACAGCGGATCGGCCAGCAGCGGATACGTCCGCACCGCGAGCGTCGCCAGGTCGATCCGGGTCACCTGGGGCAGCGCCCGGTCCGCCGCCCCCTCGGCCGGGGGCTGGACGCCGGGCCGGGCCAGGACCGCCCCGCAGACCGCCGCCACCGCGTCGTACACGTGCGCGGTGAGCGGGGGCCAGGCGCCGGCCGGACGCGGGGCCTCGGGGCCGCCGGTCTCCAGCGCGTCCCGCTCGCTGCGGCTGCGCAGCCGCTGCCAGCGCAGCGCCAGACAGCGTCCGCACGCGGGCGTGCCGCCGTCCCCGCCCCAGGGGCCGACCAGGACGGCGGAGGCGGTGAGGTGCACCCGGGCCCCGGCGCGTTCGGCCGCCCACGGGTCGGGCGCGCCGGGACCGCCCCGGGGCGCGGCGGCGTCCGTGACCCCGACCGGCACCACCGGCACGTCCGCGCCGAGCCGCGCGGCGAGCGCGGCCCGCAGCTCGGCCCGCGCCCGGTCCATCGGCAGCTCGGCGGGCTGCTCCACGGGCCGCTCCGCCACGGGGGCGCTCATGAGGACCTCGTCCAGCGGAAGGTCTTCACCGCGACCGCGCCGAAGACCACCGCGAAGACGAGCAGGCCGGCGCAGCCCACCAGGACGTCGGAGGAGTCGCCGCGCCCGGCGAGCGCGTGCGAGACGGCGTCGTTGAGGTAGCGCAGCGGCATGACCAGGGACACCGTCCGCAGCCACTCCGGCATCGAGTCGAGCGGGAAGAACGAGCCCGACAGGAACGCCATCGGCAGCATCAGGAAGTTGGCGACGGCCGCCACCGACTCCGGGGTGTCCGCGAACGAGCCGATGATCACCCCGAGGAGCAGGAAGGTGGTCACCCCGAGGGCGAGGACCGGGATGAGCAGCGGCCAGCCGGAGGCGGGCCGGAGCCCGAACACCGGCAGCATCGCCACGCCGACGAACAGCAGCGACTGCACGGCTCCCACCACCAGCGCGATGGCGTACCGGGAGCCGATGACCGCCGACAGCGGCGCGGGCGACATGCGGATGAGCCGGAGGATGTCGTCCGACCGCCACTGCATCAGGGTGAAGGCGATCCCGAAGACGGCGGCGTTCGCCACGCCCCACGACAGCACTCCGGCCGCCGTGTAGGAGAGGTAGGACAGGCCGCTCTCCTCCACCGCCTGGCCCTTGAAGATCAGGCCGAAGACGACGAGGAAGAGCAGCGGGAAGGCGAAGGTGAAGAACAGGGTGGTCTTGTCGCGGACCTGGGCGCGGTAGCCCGCCCCGGTCAGTGCGGCGTAGGCGCTCATGGTCACGGCTCCGTGGTCTGTGCGGTCTCAGGGGCGGCGTGCGCGCCGGCGGTGCGGGCGGTCAGGTCGAGGTAGACGTCCTCCAGGCTCGGGGTGCGCGTCTGCACCCCGTCCAGACCGGCGAGCCGGTCGACGGCGGTGAGGACCTGCCCGGGCGCGTGGGTCTCCAGGACGAGCGAACCGCCCTGCACGCTCACCCGCTCCACGCCGTCGATCCCGGCGGCGGTCCGCTCGTCGAGCCGGCCCACCGGCAGCAGCAGCCGGCTCGGCGCGCGCGAGGCGCCCACCAGGTTGTGCGGGGAGTCCGTCACCGCGATCCGGCCGTCCACCAGGATCGCGATGCGGTCGCACAACTCCTCGGCCTCGTCGAGGTGGTGGGTGGTGTAGACGATGGTGCGGCCCGCCGCCTTCAGCCCGCGCAGCACCTCCCACAGGGCCCGGCGGGCCTGCGGGTCGAGCGCGGCCGTCGGCTCGTCGAGGAAGATCAGCTCAGGGCCGTGGACGAGGGCGGAGGCGATGGCGAGCCGCTGCCGCTGCCCGCCGGACAGGTTCTCCACCCGGACCTTCCGCTGCCCGGTGAGCCCCACCGCCTCCAGCGTGGCGTCGACCGCCTCCCGGGGCGCCCCGTAGAGCGCGGCGACCGTCCGCAGGTGCTCGTGCGCGGTCTGCCGGACGAAGAACGCGGAGGACTGGGTCTGCACCCCGATCCGGGGGAGCAGCGCCGTGTCACGGGGCCAGGGCGGGCGGCCGAAGAGGGCGACCGTGCCCGCGTCGGCCCTGCGCAGCCCCTCCATGATCTCCACCAGGGTCGACTTGCCGGCGCCGTTGGGCCCGAGCAGGCCGAAGAACTCGCCCCGGTGGATCTCCAGGGTCACGCCGTCGACGGCGAGCCGGTCCCCGTACCGCTTGGAGACCCCCTCGACGCGGACGGCGGGGGCCGGCGGACCGCCCGCTGCGGATGTGGCTGACATGGCCTGTACCTCACTCATGTGGTGCGTGGTCCTTCGGATCGGCGGTCGGGAGGTCGGAAGGGGCGGGGGCGGGGCGGGGGTCCGGGTCACCGGAGCAGCAGGAACAGCAGGACGGCGGTCGCGGTGACGGCGAGCAGCACAAGCAGCACCGCCCCCGCCGCGTACGCCGTGTAGAGCCGCCGGGCCCGGGGCGGATAGGCGGCCACCGCCCCCGCCCCGCCGCTCCGGCGCAGCGCCAGATAGGCGCGGGTCTCGGGGGCGAGCCGGACGGTGCCGAGGGCGTGCCCCAGCATCCGGTAGCCGTCGAGCGGCGGCAGCGGCACCAGGTTACCGAGTCCCTGGATGGTGCCGAGCAGCAACAGGCCCGCCACGAAAGGGCGTTCGGGCGCGCCGTCGGGAAGCAGCGTCCACCAGACGCCGAAGGGAAGCAGCAGCACCATGTTGAGGTGGGCGCCCGCCCCGGCGATCACCAGCTTCGCCCGGAGACCCGGCAGGAACAGGTAGTCGTCGACCGTGCAGTAGAGCAGCGCGGCCGGCAGCCGCCACTTCAGCCCGATCTCGGTGACCTGCCCGCCGTAGTGCTGGGCGGCGACCCCGTGGGCCAGCTCGTGCACGGTGATGCTCAGCCACAGGAAGAGCGCGATCCCGGCGACCGCGCCCGGCTGCCCGGTCAGCTCGCCCGCCGCGCCGACCAGCGGCCCCGCCTGGAGGACCAGCAGCCCGATCAGCGCCAGGACGGCCGCGCACAGCGGCAGTTGGACGACCGGACGCAGCACGGGCCGCAGCAGCCGGTGGAGCCGGGCGGTGGTCGCGCCGGCGTCCTTCACCATCGGACGGGTGCCCCGCCACGGCGAGTTGGGCGGTTGAGGCGGCGCGGTCACGACCGGGTCGGGCGAGCCGGCCAGCAGCCCCCGCGTGCCGAGCAGGCCCAGCAGCCGAGTCCAGTGCTCCTCGCCGAGCCGCCGGCCGAACCGGTCCGCGTAGGCGGGCGCGAGATCGTCCAGGTTCCTCGTCCCGTCGAGCCGGGTGATCAGGAAGTACTCCTTCTCGCCGACCTCGAACGCCGCCCCGGTGACCGGGTGCCGGATCAGGTGCACGGTCCGGGGCCCGCGCAGCAACGCGGGACTGAACCGCACCCCGGGCCGCAGCGCGGGCCGGTGGGCGCGGACGGCGGCGGACGACGCCGTCACGCCGTCACCCCCGCCGCCGCCGGGTCCGCGACGCCCTCCCGCAGCACCCGCCCCAGCACGAACGACAGGTACGCCTCGTCCCGGATCGTCACATGCAGCCGGTTGTTGGTCATGTGCATGTACGGGGAGAGGAGCCGGGGCAGCACCGCCGCCACGTCCGTCAGCGGCTCCAGGGGCGCCGCGTCCACCGGCTCCGTCCGCCGCTGCCCGGTGTCCTCCCGCGCCGGGCCGTCCCACACCGGGAAGACGAGGTCGCCCCGGGCGGTCGCCGCCTCCACCCGCGACCGCAGCTCCAGACAGTGCTCGGCCCAGCCCCGCAGGAAGGACGGCAGCCGCTCCAGCTCCCGCGCCCCGACCGCCGCGCGGACCGCCGCGAACCGGCGGCCCAGCGACGGGGCGAGCTCCGCGTAGCCGCGCTCGTACTCCTCCGAGCCGATGAAGCCGCTGTCGGGGAACGCCCGGTGCCAGAAGCGGTAGTAGCCGTCGAGATACGTGGCGAGCCGGTCCTCCTCCGGCAGGAAGCAGCTCGCCATGACCATCATCAGCTGTGCCGAGGTGCCCAGCAGCACCGTCCGCAGGTGCAGGTTCATCGTGCGGAAGGCGTCCACGACGAGATCGCTGGAGTGCCGGAAGTGCCACTCGGCCAGCTCGACCCCGGCCGGGCCGCCGTACTTCGCGTACTCGGGGGCGTACGGCTCCTCGCGGAAGGTGTTGTTGGGCCGCAGCCGCATCCGGCCGTCCTCGCCCATGTACCGGCCCCGGTCCTCGCCCGGGAACTCGATGTCGAACAGCGCGTTGTAGAAGTCCTTCAGGAAGCCCGAGTCCACCTCGTACAGCGCCGGGCGGCTCTTCAGGAACGCGGCGAGCGCCTCCTCGGCCCGCCGCCGCACCTCCGGCGCCGCCGCCGCGCTCGACGGGCGCAGCCGCAGCCGCACGTGCGGCCCCTCCAGCCAGTAGTTGAGGAAGAAGTACCCGGCGAGCAGCCCCTCCTCGGAGAGCCGGGCCACCAGCGGGCGGACGCAGTCCACCAGGAGAGGCCGGGGGCTGGCCGCGTAGAAGACGTGCAGCGCCAGCCACGGCCCCGGAGGCGTGGTGTGCGGGGTGGTCAGTTCCGGCATGTCGGGCCGCCCTCGGTCGACGTGGGATGGGTGGGCGCGGGAGGAGAGGGGAGGGGAGGGCTGGACGTGAAGGTCTCCACGGCCAGTTCGGCCACGTGCCGGCCGCGCCCGGACACGACGTGGAGCCCGTCCTCGGCGGGCAGCATCTCGCGCAGCACCACGGAGGCCCCGGGATCCCGGTCGAGCAGGGCGTCGAAGGCCGTCAGCGACAGCGGGCTCGCGAAGTCGACGTACAGCGGCTTCGCGCCCGGCGCCCGCCGCCCGTCCCGCTGCGGCGTCGCGAACACCCGGTCCGGCAGCCCGTGGGCCCGCTGCCAGCGCCGCCACTCCAGCCACCAGGCCGCCTCGTCGCCACCCGGCCGGCGCACCGGCAGCACCGCCGTCCCCGCCGTCCACGCCCGCCGGGCCAGGACCACATCGCCGTGCACGACCCGTGGCCTGCGGGTCACCCCGCCGTCCGCCGGGCCCACCGGCACCCCGCCCCACACGTCGGCCGGGGCCATGGTGCTCGGCGAGAGGAGGAGCAGGGTGCGCGGGATCGCCGGCAGGGCCACCGGCACCAGATAGCCGAGGTAGACGGGGATCACCCGGCGGTCGAGCCGCCGCGAGCGCAGCACCAGCCGGTCCGACTCCTCGTCGTGCACCAGGAAGAGGTCGTCCAGATCGAGCCGGGCCTCCTCCGGCACGGTCGACGTCTCACCCGGGCAGACGATCTGGTGGTCCGTCAGCCGCCCGTGCAGATTCAGGTTGCTGGTCACCGGCCCGCCGGTCAGCTCGGCGAAGACCGCGCCCTCCGGCTGCCGCTCCCGCAGCTCCGCCCGCAGCCGCGCCGACAGCCCCGGCCCGTCCTGCCTCTCCGCCGCGTCCACCCTGTCCTGCGCGTCCGCCGTGTCCGGGCCTTCGGCCCCGCTGTCGTACACGTGGGTGAAGCGGCTGAACGGGAAGGCCAGGCCGCCGTAGGACCGGTTGAGCACCACCCGGTGCCCGTCCTCCCGCAGGTCGATCTGGAGGTGATGGCTCTGCGGCACGAAGTCACCTGCCAGTGGCGCGAGTTCGTCACCGACCTCGGTCAGCAGCCCGTCCGGCAGCCGCAGTTCCTCCGTCGCCCCGTCCCGCTCCCACGCCTCCCGCATCCCGGCCGCGAACCGCCGCCGGGCCTCGTCCAGACTGCGCAGGGCGGGCTGACCGAGCCAGTTCTCCTCCGGTACGTACGTCCCGTCGGCGTCGAAGGGGGCGCGCCCGGCGGTGAAGGACAGGTACTGGTCGAACAGGTCCTCGTGGAAGTCGTGCACGAGGCCCAGCAGATCGTCGCACCGGCCGCCGCGCCCGTACCGGGCGAGGAAGAAGCCGTGCAGGGTGATCCGGTGAGGGAGCGTCAGGTCGAACAGCGGCAGGACCCCCTCGACCCTGCGCAGCGCCCGTCCCGTCTCTCCGCCGAGCAGCCCCGGGTCGGCCGCCACGGCGTCGCCCGCGCTCACGTCCTCGTACAGCAGGGTCGCCGGCAGTCCCGGCTCCGGTGCGCCGAGGCCCCGCTGTACGTCGAGCAGGCGCTCCCGCAGCGTGCGCAGCAGGGTCCGCCGCTCGGCGAGCCCGGCCGACGGGTAGGCGGCGAGGCAGGCGGCGGGCGCGTCCAGTCCGTCCGCGACGGCGTCCGCCCACGGCACGCCGAGGCCGCGCAGCGCCGTCTGGAAGGACCGCAGCGGGTCCGGGCTGTGCACGTCGGTCCGCAGGGCTGGGACCTGCACCATGCCGAGCTGGAGCAGCGCCGCCGCGTACCGCTCGCAGTCCGCCGGGTCCGCCCCGTGCTCCTCGCGCAGCCACCCGACCAGATCCCGGTGGCGCAGCCCCTCCCGCCCGCCGAGGAAGTCCAGCAGCCGCTCCAGGGTGCCGCTGCCGCGCAGGTAGAACAGGCGGTCGCGGACGGCGTCGAAGGTGACGGCCGCGCTGTCGTCGCCGGCGGTCACCCACTGCCTGACGTACCGGATCCGGTCCTCGTCGCGGCCCCAGCCGGGGGAGAGGGCGACGGGCAGGTCCTGCCGCAGGACCGGGTCCGCGAGGATCAGCTCGGCGATCCGGGCGAGCGCCACGACCGTCAGCCGGACGTGCCCCGACCACTCCTCCGCGAGGCGCGGCTCCCGCTCCGCGCCGTCCTCGAAGACACCGGAGGCCACCGGGGTCAGCGTGCTGAACGGGCTGGTCTTGCACGCCGTCCGGTAGAGGTAGGTGAGGGCGGACCGCTCGACCTTCCGCATCCGCTTGCCGGGCTCGGCCGCCGGGTCCGCGAGGTACGCGTCGAGGCGGGAGTCCAGCGTCGGGGAGGCGAGAAGCAGCCCGTGCCGCAGCCGGTCCTCCGCGAGCGCGGACCTGAGCGCGCCCCGGGCCTCGCGGAGCTCCGCCGCGAGCAACTCCGGTCCCTCGGCGAGCAGTTCTCCGTACCGGCCCCGCTCCTTCAGCCAGTCCTCCACGCGCGCCCCGGCCTCGGCGTCGAGGCCGGTGACGAGCCGCCGCGCAGCGTCCGGGTCGGCGGGGAGCCGGTTGTTGAAGATCTGTCGGCGCAGGGCGAGAAGGGCGCGGCGGGCCTCGTCGCCGCGCGCGTCGGCGGCCTCGACGAGGCCGTGCAGCAGCTCGCTCAGCCCGGCCCCCTCCCCGGCGAGCCGGGCCTCGTGCTCCAGGACCTCGTCGGCCCAGGCCAGGGCGCGCGGACAGCGCAGCCCCCGGACGGTCTCGACGGGCAGGCCCGCGGCCCGCAGCAGGAACCTCCGCCCCACCTCCCAGCCGTCCGCCGGACGGGCGGGGGTGGTGGACATCGCTTCGGTCGGTGTATCCGTCGGTGTCATGGCGGCCCCCTCAGGCGATCTCGTGACGGAAGTCGGCCGGCGCGGGCCGCTCGTGCCCGAGCGGCATGATCAGCAGCGGCGCCTCCCCGGTGCCCGCGAGGCCCAGCCGCTCCACGAAGGACACGTTGTCGAAGCCGAGCGCCACGCCCGCGCCCACCGACAGGGCGGAGGCCGCGAGGTAGAAGGTCTGGGCGACGGCGCCGGCGGTGCCGACGGCGATCCGGTAGCCCCGGCCGCCGACCGCGTCCAGGACGGCCTCGGTGCGGACGGTCGGCACGAGGACGGCGCCGGCCTGCTCCAGGTTGTAGTTGGCGAGGAAGTAGTTCTCCTGGAGGAAGTCACCTTGTGCGCCCGTGACTTGGAGCACCAGTTCGCCGCTGTCGGGGTCGTAGGCGTACGCGCCCGGCTCGATCCCCTCGACGTGGTTGACGAAGACGTACAGCCGCACGAGCCGATCGGCGCCCGCACTGTCCGGCCCCCCGGTCCCGCCTGCTCCCTCGCCGCCGAGGGAGGTCGCGGCGCAGGCGGCGAGCACCGCCGACAGCTCGGCGGGCGTCACCGGCCGGGCCGCGTCGAACCGCCCGAAGCTGGAGCGGCGGTCGCGCAGCACCCGCCGCACCGGTACCTCGGGCAGCGCGGGGGAGGGCAGTGCCACCCGAGGCCCGCCCTCCGGCAGCGGCCGGACGGCCGCCGCCGCGAGCGCCCCCGGCGCGGGCCGCGCGGTGGCCCCGGCGAGCGTCGCCGCGTGCATGGCCCGCACGGTCGGGAACCCGATGACGGTACGGGACCGCTCCAGGTCCCGGTGGAGCACGGCCGGATCCGGCCGTGCCGCCCGCGCGCGTACCGAAGCATCCCCCATGGGCCCAGCCCCAGCCCCCACCCCCTTCCACCGCAGCGGCACCACCGCGAAGACCGACTCCTCCTCGCTCTCGGCGCCGAGGAGCCCGTTCAGACGGGGCTCGTCGAACCAGAACAGCGGGTCGAGGTCCATCCCGTGGGCGGCGGCCCAGACGCGCCAGGTGCCCACGAGGGTGCCGACGTCGGTGCAGACCACGTGGAAGCCGAAGCTGTTGTACTTGAACGCGGTCTGCCAGTACTTCACGGAGAGCAGCAGGTACTGGTCGGTCTCCCGCGCCTCCGCCGGCGCGTCCGGGCCGAGCGCCTCGCGGACCCGGTCGGTCACGTCCCCGGTGAGCAGCCGCTGCACGGCGTGCCGCTGCACGTCGTAGTGGTGGAGGCCGGGGGTGAGCGGGCCGGACGGGCCCGAGGCCCAGTGGACGGCCACCGGGTAGAGGCCGCCGCCGCCCGCCGTGCCGCGCGACCAGTTGGCGTGGGTGTACAGCGGCAGGCCGGGCAGGTCGCTGTTGGCCTGGATGCCCAGGCGGCGGCCGGTCAGGCCGTAGGAGTCCTTGAGCATCGCGGACAGCAGCGGCAGCGTGAAGCCGGCGTCCGCGTCGGCACCCGCGGCACCCGCCGCGGCTCCCGGCGCCGGGAGCAGCCCGGCCGCGGCCGGGGCGTCGGCGAGGTCGTCGCCGTCCGGGAGGGCGTACGGCTCCACGCCCGGGTAGAACTTCCCCTTGCGCGGGGCGTCCGGCCAGTCGGGGACGAAGTCGGCGGGTTCCATCGGGACGCGGCCGCGGTGCAGCACGGCGTCGGCGTACTCATGGGCGTACCCCATGGGGTCGGCCCCCTTTCGGACGTTCGGAAGGCGAGCGGGTCGGGCGGGCGGACCGGCCGGTCACGGGAAGGGATGCGGGGCGGGGTTGAGCCCGGCGGGGCCGAGCGCCGCCCGCATCCGGGGCATGTGGCGGGCGCGCTGCCGCGCCCAGCCGAAGTCGATCGGCAGCAGGCCGGGCACCAGGACTTTCACCGTGTGCAGGCCGAGGGCCCGCTGCTCGGGCAGGGTCTGGTCGACGACCACCACGTCGAAACCGGCCGCCGCCACCGCCTCAACCGCCCGCAGCAGGTCGTCCCGCAGATCGGCCGAGGCGACCGCGCCCGTGGCGTCGGGCCAGGCCAGGTCGGCCACGGCCAGCGCCGGGCGCGGTGACTCCTGCCGCAGCAGGAAGTCGGCGTACCGGCCCATCTCGGGGATCCCGTACAGGATCGGATGGTCGTGGAGGCTGGTGACCAGGTCGAAATCGGCGGCCATGGCGCGCAGCCGGGCCTCGTCGCGCCGGGTGCGGCCGGTCAGGTTCACCGCGTCGGTGGCGATCTCGCACAGCGCCGAGTCGAGCGCCGACTCGGGGTCGAGCCCCGCGCCCGCCCCGAAGCACATGCGTCCGGTGCCGCCGTCGACGCGCTCGGCGCAGGCGGTGACGACCGGGATCGGGAAGCCGATCCGGGTGTCGAAGAACCGGGCCCGGTAGCCGTACATCGCCAGCCGGTCCACCATGTGCCGGGTCGAGCGCCGGGTGCTCGTCGCCGGGTCGATCTCGCGCAACGGCGCCTGCCCGTACCAGGCCAGCAGGAAGGCGTCCCGCTCGACGACCTCCATCAGCCCGAAGTAGGCGGCCTCCTCCGGACTCCCTCCGGAGGCGCAGCCGTTGGAGCTCTCCTGGACGAACCGGTGCTCCAGACCGGGGGCGTGGTAGTACGCCAGCACCTCCGGCACCGGCCGGGGCCGCGCGTCCCGCAGCGACCAGCCCCACACCCAGGGGATCGGCCGCGTCGTCGAGAACGGCGTGACCCGAGGGTTGGCGTGGTAGAAGGCGGCGTCGTACAGCCCGGTCTCGCGGGGGTCGACGGCGACCGGCCCCAGGTCGTCGAGGGAGGCGACGAGCAGGCCGGACCGCCCGCGCGCCCGCATCCCCGCGTACCGCTCAAGGCCCTCAAGCACTCCGATGCTCCGGCTGCGCGCGTAGCTGTCGGCGTGCCCGCCCCAGAACGTCTCGCGCAGATACTCGCCGGAGCGGGTCGAGAAGCAGCCGACGGTGGCCGAGGTCGTGGTGGACGCCACGTCGAAGACCACGGACGGACCGACCGCCCCCCAGTGCGGATTGGCGAACGCGTCCTCGGGCAGCCCGAGTTCCCCGACCGGCCGCACGCGGAAGGCCCCCGGCCGGTACTTCGGCGCCGGACCGGGTATCAGGGCCGCGCCCTCGGCGGTGTCGGGCACGGGCCGCGCGCACGAGGGGCATTCCGGGTCCGGGACCAGCGGGTGGGTGCGTACGGTGAGGGCGTCCAGGTCGAGCAGGCGGACGGTCGGGTACGGGCCGGGCTCCGGGCCCCGTGCGGCCGCCCGGGCCACCAGCGCGGCCACCGCCGTCGCCGCGAACGGGATCCCGTACGGCCACGCGCCCGCCGCCAGGGTCCCGCCGCCCAGCTCCAGCCCCTCCCGCAGCGCCACCGACCGCACGCCCTGCCAGCGCCGCTCCAGACAGGTCGCGCAGCCGGGCGCGCCGTCCGCCGAGGGCCAGGGGCCCACGAGGATCTGGCGCCCGTACAGCCGCACCGGCAGCCGCCCGTCCGCGACGACGCCACCGGAGGCGTACGCGTCGGTCAGCCCCAGAGGTGCCACGTCGGTCGCGAGATCGCAATCGAACTCCGCGAGAAATGACGCCAGTTGGAGGGAGAACTGGTCTGCGGTGTCCGCCTGAGGTGGCAGGGTGTCAGTCGGCATCGGCGGCCGCCCGGGTCAGCAGCACGCGGACGGTGACGATGCCCGCCGTCGGCAGGTCGGCGGCGTGCGTGGGCACGACGAACGCGTCCCGCCCGGCCGCCGCGAGGCGTTCCAGGACCCGCGTCCACTCCACCCCGGGGCCGTTCCCCTCGGCCGGACCGGCGGCGGTGACGAGGACGAGCGCCGGGTCGAGGTCCCGCAGCAGCGGATCGCCCGGATCGGCGGCGAGCGTCGACTCGCCGTCCTCGGCGGCCAGTTGGGCCTCTCCCAGGAGATCCCGTACGGCGTCCACGGCCGCGCCCGGCAGGTCGAGCGCGGCGCCGACCGCCCACCGGCCCGCGCCGTCGCCGGTTCCGGCCGTGCGGGCCAGCACCACCGAGGCGCCCGAGCGGGCCCGCTCGCCGAGGTCGAGGAGTTCGACGTCGAGGTCCAGGAGCGCCGCCGAGCGCAGCAGGAAGGTCAACTCCGGGTCCTCGCCGAGGACATCGGGCGCGAGGACGGCAACGTCCCCCGCGCCGGCCACCGCCCGGCGGAGCGCGTCGTGGGCGAGCGCCGACAGGAGGCCGGCGGCCGTCGCCTCCGGCAGGTCCGTACCCGCCCCGGCCCCGGCCCGGGTCGGCTCGAAACGGCGGTCGGCGTTGGCCGGGCCGAACGGCCGCACGGCCCCGGCCGGGACACGTACCGCCTCCTTCGTCAGCAGCGAGACCGCGGCCGTCCAGCCGACGCCCCCACCCGAACCGCCCGTCCCCGAAGCGACGGTGAGCAGCTCGGGGGCCACCTCCGGCAGCCCGTCCAAGGGCTCGCCGGGGACGGCCGCCGGCACCACGTGCTCGGCGTAGACGCAGGCCGCCGCGGACAGCGCCCGCAGCCGCGCCCCGGCCGTGTGGTGCACGTCGAAGGCGGTGATCGTACGGGTGCCCCGCGCGCCCAGACCCAGGACGACGGAGCCCACCTTCAGCGGCGTCTGCGTCAGCGGCTCGTCCGCGTAGGCGCGGAACACCCCGGCGTGCGGGCGGACGAGGGCCGAGCGGCGCTCCAGCTCGGCCAGCGGACCCTGGGCCGCGTCGTCGTCCGGCGCGGTGGCCACGGTCGGCAGGAAGGCGGGCCGCGCGGGCGCCGACCCGAGGTCGACGGGCTCCGGCGCGGCGGCGGGCCCGGCGCAGAACGGGCAGCGCGGGTGCGGGAGCAGCGGCTCGGCGGCCACGTCGAGCGTCGCCGTGTGCTGGATCAGCAGCTTGTCCCGGGTCTCGGCGGGCAGCACGCCCGTCGTGAGCCGGAAGACCTCGTAGCCCAGCAGGTTCCCGACCATCGCGGCCAGCGGACCGGTCGGCTGCGCCCCGGAGGCGCCGAGGGCGAGCCCGCTCCACAGCTCGGCGGCGTCCGCCGCGTCCCCCGCGCCCCCCGCGGAGCCGAGCCGCAGCGCGGCGCACGCCCAGCAGGTGGCCGATCCGTCGTTCATCACCGGCCCGGCCACCACCCGGTCGCCGAAGGTCCAGGCGGGGAGCAGCGCCCGCCCCTCGGGCACACCCGCGCGCAGCAGCTCCAGGACGGTGGCGGGCGCGCTCGGACCGGCGGCGGCCACCACCAGGTCGTACCCCTCGTAGGCGGCCCAGCCGGTGGCCCCGGCGGGGAGCACGGACAGGTCCACCGGGCAGCCCTCGGCGGCGAGTTCGGCCGCCTCGGCCCGTACGGCGGCGAAGTCCTCCGGGGCGGTGGCGCCCGTCCCCTCGGCGAGCGCGGGCTCGACGCCGATGGCGGCGCAGCCGTTGCGCAGCAGCGAGAGCACGCACCAGCGGGCCACCGGCCCGTCGCCGAGGACGGCGACCCGGGTGGCGCGGTAGCGGGCGAAACGGGCGTCGGCCCCGTCGGTGTAATGGTCGACGTAGGCGATCTGCGGGGCGAAGCGGGCGGCGGCGGCCGGGTCGGTCGCCGGGCCGTCCGCGTCCTCGGCGGGCGCGGGGACGGGACGGGCGAAGCCACGCGCGTAGAGCGCCTTGACGAGTCCGCCCACCATCGCCTTCTGCCGGTCGCCGAAGCCCGTACAGATCTCCTCGACCGACCGGCTGCCGTCGAAGTGCGGCAGGAGGAGGGTGGCGAAGCGGTAGCCGGAGGCGCCGGTGAGCCGGAAACCGCCGTCGGCGTTGTGGAAGATGACGCCGTCGGGCGTGCGGGTGTACAGGACATCGCGACGGACTCGGGGCCGGGTTCCGGCGACTTCCGTGTACGACGGGGAGGTCATGCGTGCGTCACACCTCTCGTTGCGGTGCGGGCGGGCCCGGGGTGGTGGGGCCGGCCGCTCGGGGGGCGGGGTGGGGCGGGGTGGGGCTGGTGGGGCCTGGGGGAGGGGAGTCGGTGCGTGGGGCCGGCGGGCCGTCAGGGGGAGGACCGGCCGGTGAGGGAGTGCGTCAGCGCAGGGCGGCGGGCCGGGGCGGTCGCAGCAGCGCCTGCGGAGGGCCGCCGGGCGGGCCCGCCGCGCGCCGGGCGTGGGCGCGCAGCAGCGCGTGCGGGCGGAAGTCCCCGGGCAGGCCCTCCTCCAGGAAGCCCGCGTCCAGGAGCCCTTCCAGGATCAGCTCGGCCGTCTCCGCCGGGACGCCGAGGACGCCGGCGGCGCGGTCGGCGGTGAGCGGGTCGTACGGGGAGGCCGCGAGCCGCAGATGGGCCTCGGCGAGCGCGGGGGAGAGCCGGCGCAGGGCCTCGTCGAGGCGCTGCGGCACCGAGGTCCGGGGGTCGTCGGCGAGGCTCAGCCGGCCGGCCGGGTCCTGGCGCAGCCAGTCGGCGTAGGCGGCGAGCCGCAGCCGGGGCCGGGTGAGGAGCCGGGCGGCGGCGATCCGCAGGGCGAGCGGGTGGTGGCCGCAGGCGTCGGCGAGGTGGCGGATCGCGGCGGGTTCGGCGCCGGTCCGCTCGCGGCCGAGGGCGGAGGCGAGGAACGCCTCGGCCTCCTCGGGGGCGAGCACGCCGAGCCGGTGCACGGCGCCGCCGTGGGTGGCGACCAGGGCGGCGAGCCCGGTCCTGCTGGTGACGATCGCGGAGGCCCCGGCGTGCGCGGTGAGCAGCGGGCGGACCTGGTCGGGGTGGACGACGTCGTCGAGGACGAGGAGCGCGGCCCCCGCGCCGGAACCGGCCCCGGAACCGGGGACGCCGACGGATCCGGAACCGGCCACGCCACGGGACACGCCACCGGCGGCGTCGGGCAGCGCGCGGCGCAGCTCGGCCGCCGCGTCCTCGGCCGTGCGCGGGGTGCCGTCGGCGTGGGTGAGCTGCACCAGCGCGCTGCCGCCCGGGTGGTGAGCGGCCACCAGATGGGCGACGTGGAGGGCGAGGGCGGTCTTGCCGATGCCGGGGGCGCCGGAGAGGACCGCGACCGGAGCGCGGCCCTCGTCGCCGGCGCCCCCGGTGAGCAGCCGGACCAGCGCGGCGACCTCGGCCGCGCGGCCGGTGAAGCCCGGCACCGTCGGCAGGGGCGCGGCGGCCGGGGCGTGCGGAGCGGGAGCCGGGTGGGCGGGGCTCGGCAGGGCGGGCGCGGGTATGGGGGGCTCGGTGGGCCCGGCGGGTGCGGGTCTTCGCCCGCTGGAGACCGGGCCGAGGTGTTCGCCGCGCAGGATGGAGAGTTCGAGACTCTGGAGCTCGGACCGGGGGTCGACGCCGAGCCGGTCGCGCAGGTGCTCCTTGACGCGCCGGTACTCGGAGAGCGCCTCGGTCTGCCGGCCGAGCCGGTACAGGGCCGTCATCAGTTGTTCGGCGAACCGTTCGTGCGCCGGGTATACGCGCGTAACCTCCCAAAGATCGACGAGGGCCTCACGACATCGGCCGTGCTCCAGCTCGATGTCGACGACCCGCTCCAGGACCCGCAGCCGCTCCTCGGCGAGGCGCGGCACCTCGTCCCGGTGGAGGAGGTCGGAGGGCACGTTGGCGAGGAGCGGGCCCTGCCAGAGCGCGAGGGCGCTCCGCAGGGTGCAGAGCTCGGAGTCGGGGTCCTCGGCGGCGGCCCGCTCGACGAGCCGGCGGAAGTGCAGCAGGTCCAGGGTCTCGGCGTCGGCGTCGATGCGGTAGCCGCCCGCGACCGCCACGACGGCCTGGTCCTCGATGCCGTACTTGGCGAAGAGCCGGCGCAGCCGCAGGACGCAGCTCTGGAGGGCTGCCTTGGCGGTGGTGGGCTGTTCCTCGCCCCAGACGGCCTCGCGCAGCCGGTCGGTGGAGACGATCGAACCGGGGCGGACGAGCAGCGCCGCGAGGAGAGCCGTCGGCTTGGAGGGCGGGAGCACGGCGACGTCCCGCCCGTCGGTGATGCTCAGGGGCCCCAGCAGTTGGAATCGCACGTGTTCTCCGTCTTCCCCGAGGGACGTACCCGGCCGCTGATCGAACGGCCGGCGATGCGTGGGCGTGCGAAGGGCCGTCGGCGGTCGGCGACGGGTCCCTCCGGTGGGTGCGCGGCTGTGGTCGGACGGGGCCCTAGGGCCGGGCGGAGCCGTGCCGGTGGGGGAGCGGGGTCGGGGGCCGAGCGGGGACAGCGGGCATGGGGGAACCACCGGGGGAGCGGAGGGGCGGGGCGATGCGCTGGGCGGTCGCGGCCGGGGGGCGGCCGGAGGGTGGGGGGCGGGCATGGCCCTGGTCGGCGGCGGGGCCAGCACGGAAGGTACAGGCGGCGCGCCCGGCGCGGACCAGGGGCCGTGGGCTTCCGGCCATGTGCCGTCGCGCCGTTGACGGCGGCCGCCCGGGTGTGCGGGGGCGGGGAAGCGGAGTCCGGCCGGGACGGCAGGTGGTGAGGTCATGGCCAAGGCCGCCCGGTATCCGGACGCGGGGAGGCGGATCTCGCCGCTCACCGGAGAGGCGCCGGGCCCTTCGTCCCGTCCGGCAACAATGGCCGCTTTCCGACCAACCACCTCGGCCGAGACGCGTCGGGGCGGCTCAGGACGTGGAGTCGAGCGCGACCCGGGCCAGCAGCGGCAGGTGGTCGCTCCCGGTGGCCGGAAGGGTGCGGACGGCGGGGACATGGGCACCCCGGGCGAGGACCTGGTCGATGCGGGCCAGGGGGAAGCCGGCCGGGTAGCTGAGGGCGAGACCGCGCTCGGGGGAGGCGAGGCGCGAGGTCAGCGGGGCCAGGCCCCGGTCGTCGACGGTGCCGTTGAGGTCTCCCGCGAGGACGACCCGGCGGGACGGCTCCGCCGCCAGGATCCGGCCGAGCCGGGCGGCGCTCTCGTCGCGCCGCGCCGAGGCGAGCCCGCCGGGGCCCAGCCGGACGGACGGCAGATGGACGACGTACGCCGCCACCTCCCCGTACGGCGTGCGCACCTCGGCCCGCAGCGCCCGCTGCCACGGCTCCGTGATGTCCCGGGGCCGGATGTCCAGGGCCCGGGCACCGCTGAGCGGGTGCCGGGACCAGAGCCCGACCGTGCCCTGGACGGAGTGGTACGGATAGGCGGGCGCGAGGGCCTGCCGGTAGACCGCGAGCGCCGGATCGACCAGCTCCTGGAGGGCGACCAGGTCGGCGCCGCTGTCCACGAGTGCCCGCGCGGTGCCGGCCGGATCGCCGTTGTCGTCGGCCACGTTGTGCTGGACCACGGTGAGTTCCCGCTCCCCGGCGGCGGGCGCGGGCAGCAGCAGCGGCCCGAACACGACGCCCCAGGCGACGACCGGGACGAGCAGCACGACCAGCGCGGTACGGGCCCGCCGGACCACCGCGCAGAGGAGGAGCAGGCCGGTGAAGGGCCCGAGCCAGAAGAGAAACGACTCCAACAGGCTGCCCAACCGCCCCGGGGTGTTCGGCACGAACCGGTGCAACACGAGCACCCCGGCGGTCACTACACCGACCCCGGAGAGCATCCACCCGCGCCTGCGCCCGCCGTCCGCAGTGCGCCGCGCGGCCCACGGCCACCGCGCCGCCGGTTTCCCTTCCCGCCCCGCCATGTGCATCCGCCCTTTCCCCGGTCGTCCCGCGATCTTCCCCCGGCGTCCCTGATCAGGACGTTCGTGGCCGATCGGCGGTTGCCGACCGTTTGGTGGGCTCTTGGAGTGGGCATGCCAGCGCGCGATCGTGTCGTTCGCCGGGCGGGGGCGCCCCGCCAGTCCCCGCCCCGCCACGAGACCCCACCAGGGAGCCGGAGTTGAAGACCACGCGTCGCGTCACGAAGGGTGCCGCCGTGCTCGGCAGCGCCCTCGCCCTCCTCCTCGCGTTCCCGGGCGGCGCCCTCGCCGCGCCGCCCGCCGCGCTCCCCGCGAACGCCGACGCCCTGGAGCGGGCCTACCAGCCCGCGTACGACTACGACACCGACGGCTGCTACCCGACGGCCGCGATCGGGCCGGACGGCACGCTCAATCCCGGGCTCAACCCGTCCGGGACGGTCAGCGGGCAGTGCCGGGACTCCTGGGACCTGACCGCCACCAACGGGTACGCCCGCTCGCTGTGCGACAACGGGTGGTGCGCGGTCCTCTACGGCCTGTACTTCGAGAAGGACCAGGCCGTGTGGGGCAGCGGGCTCGGCGGCCACCGGCACGACTGGGAGCACGTCGTCGTCTGGATCCAGAACGGGCAGGCGCAGTACGTCTCCACCTCGAACCACGGGTCCTTCACCGTCCACGCCCGGGACCGGATCCGCTGGGACGGCACCCACCCGAAGGTCGTCTACCACAAGGACGGCATCGGCACCCACTGCTTCCGTGCCGCCGACGCCGACGACGAGCCGCCCGAGAACCACCAGGGCGCCTGGCAGTACCCCGCCCTGGTGGGCTGGAACGGCTACCCGCCCGGCATCCGCGAGAAGCTGAGCCAGGCCGACTTCGGCAGCGCCGTCTTCGGGCTCAAGGACGGCAACTTCGCCGCCCACCTGGCGAAGGCGAAGCCGGCCGGCATCCCCTTCGACCCCTACGCGTAGGCCCCGTCCCGTACGCCCCGTCCCGTACGTCCCGTCCCGTACGTCCCGTCCCGTACGCCCTGTCCCGTGCGCCCTGTCCTCAGGTGGAGACCCGGTCCCGCAGGGCGGTCTGCCAGGCGGGCGCCGGGATGCTCGGCGCGGGTTCGGGGCGCCGGCCGCCCTGGGCGAAGAAGTCGACCAGCGGGAGGAGCCCCGCGCCGACCGTCACCGCCTCGGGCCCGAGCGTGCCGAGCGCGATCTCCGTGCGCCCGCCGGGGTGGCGGAGCGCGTACGCGCGGGCGTGGGCGCTGACGGCGGCGAGGAAGCGGGCGCCGAGCTGGAGCCCCGCCCAGCCGCCGACGAGGATCCGCTCGGGCTGGAAGAGGTTGATCAGGTCCGCCAGGCCCGCGCCGAGGAACTCGGCGGTCTCCTCCAGGACGGCGAGGGCCGCCCCGTCGGGGGAGCCGTCCCCGGGATACGCGGCGGCGAGCATCGCGGTCAGCGCGGTCTCCTCGTCGGCCCCGGCCGGCGGCTCGCCGCCCGCCTCCCGCCACCGTTCCAGCAGCGCCTCGGCGCCCGCGTACGCCTCCAGGCAGCCCTGCGCCCCGCAGCGGCAGCGGCGGCCCCTGACCCGGACGGTCAGGTGCCCCCACTCCAGGGCCCGCCCGGGCCCCAGCGGATCGGTCACGACGCAGGCGCCGACGCCCGAGCCGAAGAGCACCACGACGGCGCTGCCCGCGCCCCGGCCGGAGCCGAACCACATCTCGGCCTGGCCGAGGGTCTTGGCACCGTTCTCGATCCGGTACGGCACCTCCGGCGGCAGGTCCACCGCCTCCCGCAGCAGCCGCTCCAGCGGGACCGCGTCCCAGCCGATCGTCTGCCCGTGGACCACGGCCCCGCGCTCCGGGGTGCGCTCCACGATGCCCGGGACGCCGATGCCGACGCCGAGCAGCCGTCCCGCGTCCACCCCGGCGGTCCGCAGCACCTCCGCGATCCCGTCCCGCAAGTGGCGCACGACGACCCCGACCTCGTACCGCCCGGTCCGTGGCCCCGAGGTCGCCAGCGGGCGCTCGGTGCGGGCCAGTTCGGTGAGCGCGAGGTCGAAGAGCTCGATCCGCACCCGGGTCTCGCCGATGTCGACGCCGATCATGCAGCCGCTGGAGGGTGCGATCCGCAGCAGGGTGCGGGGCCGCCCGCCGGCGGAGTCGACGCTGCCGGCCTCCTCGACGAGGCCCTCGGTGACCAGCTCCGCGACCACGTTGCTGATCGATCCCGAGCTGAGCCCGGTCGCCGGGCCCAGCATCAGCCGGCTCATCGGGCCGTCGAAATAGAGCCTCCGCAGCACCGCCGTCCGGTTCTCGCGCCGCAGGTCGCGCACCGTGCGGCCACTCTTCGCGTGCACTCTCGTCCCCGTCCGTCGTAGTCGTCGGCTGCAACATACCCGCACGACAAGCCTTGACGCGACCTTCTCATGGGGTTTAACTCACATCCTAAATTAAGCCGATGCGGCGGAGAGCGGTCCGGGCGCTCCCCCTGTCGGTACTCCCGCCTTCCCTGAAAGGGACCAGGAGCCATGCGCAGAATCAGAGCCGCCGTCACGGGTGCCGTCACCCTCTCCCTCGTTCTCACCGCGACCGCCTGTGGCGGCGGCGGGGAGGACACCGGCGGCCAGGCGTCGAAGACCCTCACCTACTGGGCCACGAACCAGGGCTCCAACCTGGAGGTCGACAAGAAGGTCCTCCAGCCCGAGCTGGACGAGTTCGAGCGCCGTACCGGCGTCAAGGTCAAGCTGGAGGTGATCCCGTGGTCCGACCTGCTCAACCGGATCCTCACGGCCACCACCTCCGGCCAGGGCCCTGACGTCCTCAACATCGGCAACACCTGGAGCGCCTCGCTCCAGGCCACCGGCGCCCTGCTGCCCTGGGACGCGAAGAACTTCGAGGCGATCGGCGGCAAGGACCGCTTCGTCGACTCGGCCCTCGGTTCCACCGGAGTCCCCGGCCAGGACCCGGCCGCCGTCCCGCTCTACTCGATGGCCTACGCCCTCTACTACAACAAGCAGATGTTCAAGGACGCCGGCATAGCCAAGCCGCCGACGACCTGGGACGAGGTGATCGCCGCCGGCAAGAAGCTCAGCAAGGACGGCAAGTCGGGCATCGGCGTCGAGGGCTCCAACCTCTCCAGCAACATCCACCAGGTGTTCGTCCTCGCCAAGCAGCACGGCGCCGACTTCTTCACCGCCGACGGCAAGCCCGACTTCACCTCCGACGGCGCCGTCGCCGCCGTCAAGCAGTACGTCGACCTCATGGCCACGCACAAGATCGTCGCCCCGGGCAACGCCGAGTACGCCCAGAACCAGTCCCTCAGCGACTTCGCCAAGGACAAGACGGGCATGGTCCTCTGGCAGACCCCGTCCCAGACCTTCGCCTCCCAGGGCATGTCCGAGGAGGAGTGGGGCGTCGCCCCCGCCCCCGTCCCGTCCGGCAAGCCGGGCACCGGCACCGCCACCAACTCCATGGTCGCCGGCATCAACATGGCCGTCTTCAAGAACACCAAGAACCTCGACGGCGCCCTGAAGTTCGTGAAGTACATGACCAGCGACGAGGAGCAGATCGCCCTCAACAAGAGCTACGGCTCCGTGCCGCCGGTCAAGACCGCCCAGAAGGACGCGGCCTTCTCCGGACCCTCACTCGCCGTCATCCGCGACACCCTCGCCTCCAGCGCCGCGGCCCTCCCGCAGGTCCCGGAGGAGTCCCAGTTCGAGACCGTCGTCGGCACCGCCGTCAAGGAGCTGTTCGCCGACGCCGCCGCCGGCCGGCCCGTCACCACCGAGTCCGTCAAGGCCAAGCTCGAAAAGGCCCAGCAGCAGATGCCCAAGAAGTAGGCACCGGCCCCATGACCCAGACCGCCGTCACCCCCGCGCGGGAGCCGGCGGTGCGCAAGGCCACACCCGGAGGGGCGCGCACCGCACGCCGCTCCGGGCGTCGCCGCCTCGCACTGCCCTACGTACTGCTCCTGCCCGCCCTGCTCCTCGAACTCCTCGTCCACCTCGTGCCGATGCTCATGGGCATCGGCATGAGCTTCAAGGAGCTCACCCAGTTCTACATCCGGGACTGGGCCGCCGCCCCCTGGTCAGGACTCGACAACTTCTCGGTCTCGCTCGACTTCGACGCGGCCGTCGGCCAGTCCCTGCTCAAGTCCTTCCTGACCACCTGTCAGTTCACCGTGCTCTCCGTCGGCCTGTGCTGGCTCCTCGGCACGGCCGCCGCGGTCCTCCTCCAGGAGAACTTCCGCGGCCGGGGCATCCTGCGTACCCTCTTCCTCGTCCCGTACGCGCTCCCCGTCTACGCCGCCGTCATCACCTGGGCGTTCATGTTCCAGCGCGACAACGGCGTCATCAACCACGTCCTCCACGACCAGCTCGGCATCGGCGACAGCCCCGCCTTCTGGCTCATCGGGGACAACAGCTTCTGGGCCCTGCTGATCGTCTCGGTGTGGAAGGGCTGGCCCTTCGCCTTCCTCACCGTCATGGCCGGCCTCCAGAACATCCCCCGGGACATGTACGAGGCCGCCTCCCTCGACGGGGCCGGCATGTGGAAGCAGATCCGGCACATCACCCTGCCGTCCCTGCGCCCCGTCAACCAGATCCTCGTCCTGGTCCTCTTCCTGTGGACCTTCAACGACTTCAACACGCCGTTCGTCCTCTTCGGCGAGGCGGCACCGGAAGCCGCGGACCTCATCTCGCTCCACATCTACCAGTCGTCCTTCCAGACGTGGAACTTCGGCACCGGCTCGGCCATGTCCGTGCTCCTGCTGCTCTTCCTCCTCGTCGTCACGGGCGTCTACCTCCTGCTCACCACCCGCGGAAGGAAGACCTCCGATGTCTGACGCCGCCCACGCGCGCGCCGCCCGGCCCCGCTCCCCGATGGCCCCGCCCCGCTCCTTCCTCTGGACCCGGCGGATCGTCCTCACCCTCCTCACCGCCTTCGTGCTGCTGCCGGTGTACGTGATGATCTCCAGCTCCCTGAAGCCGCTGGAGGACGTGTCGGGCAAGTTCGAGTGGATCCCCTCCGGGCTCACCGTGGCTCCCTACTTCGACATCTGGGAGACGGTCCCGCTCGCCGACTACTTCGTGAACTCGATCGTCGTCGCGGGCGGAGCCACGGTCCTGTCGGTGATCGTCGCGATCTTCGCCGCGTACGCCGTCAGCCGCTACACCTTCCGCGGCAAGCGGGTCTTCACCGTCACCGTCCTGTCGACGCAGATGTTCCCCGGCATCCTCTTCCTGCTGCCGCTCTTCCTCATCTACGTCAACCTCGGCAACGCCACCGGCATCGCACTCTTCGGCTCCCGCGAGGGCCTGATCCTCACCTATCTGACCTTCTCGCTGCCGTTCTCCATCTGGATGCTCACCGGCTACTTCGACTCGATCCCGCGCGAGCTGGACGAGGCGGCCAAGGTCGACGGCTGCGGCCCGGTCAAGGCGCTGTTCCGGGTGATCGTGCCCGCCGCCCGGCCCGGCATCGTCGCCGTCGCGATCTACGCCTTCATGACGGCCTGGGGCGAGGTCCTCTTCGCCTCCGTCATGACCAACGACAGCACCCGCACCCTCGCCGTCGGCCTCCAGGGGTACGCCACCCTCAACGACGTCTACTGGAACCAGGTGATGGCCGCCTCCCTCGTGGTGAGCGTGCCCGTCGTCGTCGGCTTCCTCCTCCTCCAGCGCTACCTCGTCGCCGGCCTCACCGCGGGTGCGGTCAAGTGACGTCCTCCCAGCCCCGTACCGCAGAAAGGCACCCCGTGTCCGACCCCACCGCCGCCCCGCTCGACCTGGCGGCCTTCCCGCCCTCCTTCGCCTGGGGCACGGCGACCTCCGCCTACCAGATCGAGGGCGCCGTCGCCGCGGACGGCCGCGCCCCCTCCATATGGGACACCTTCTCCCGCGTCCCCGGCGCGATCGACAACGGCGACACCGGCGACACGGCCTGCGACCACTACCACCGCTGGCCCGAGGACATCGCCCTGATGAAGGAGCTCGGCGCCGGCACCTACCGGATGTCGATCGCCTGGCCCCGCGTCGTCCCCGGCGGCGACGGACCCGTCAACGCCGCCGGACTCGACTTCTACGACCGGCTCGTCGACGGCCTCCTCGACGCCGGCATCACCCCCTCCGTCACCCTCTACCACTGGGACCTGCCGCAGGCCCTCCAGGACCGGGGCGGCTGGACCTCCCGCGAGACCGCCGAACACCTCGCCGCGTACGCCTCCGTCGTCGCCGGGCGCCTCGGCGACCGCGTCACCAACTGGGCCACCCTCAACGAGCCCCTCTGCTCCGCCTGGATCGGGCACCTGGAGGGCCGGATGGCCCCGGGCCTCACCGACCTGACGGCCGCCGTCCGCGCCTCGTACCACCTGCTCCTCGGCCACGGCCTCTCCACCGCCGCGATCCGCGCCGCCGCCCCCGGCGCCCGCGTCGGCCTGGTGACCAACCACTCCACCGTCGAGCCCGCCTCCAGCCGCCCCGAGGACCTCGCCGCCGCCCGCCGCATGGACGGACACAGCAACCGCTGGTGGCTCGACCCGGTGTACGGCCGCGGCTTCCCCACCGACATGCGCGAGCTGTACGGGGTCGAGCTCCCCGAGCGGCCGGGAGACCTGGAGACCATCGCCGCCCCGCTCGACTGGCACGGCCTCAACTACTACTTCCCGGTCACCGTCGCCGACGACCCCGAGGGCCCCGTCCCCCACGCCCGCGAGGTCCGCCTGCCCGACGTGCCCCGCACCGGCATGGACTGGCAGATCGAGGCGGCGGGCCTGGAGAGCCTCCTGATGCGGCTCACCGAGGAGTACGGCGTCCGCGAGCTGTACGTCACCGAGAACGGCTCCGCGTTCCCCGACACCGTCGGCCCCGAGGGCGCCGTCCACGACCCGGACCGCACCCGCTACCTGGAGCAGCACCTCGCCGCCTGCGCGAGCGCCGTCCGCAAGGGCGCCCCGCTCGCCGGCTACTACGCCTGGTCGCTCCTGGACAACTTCGAGTGGGCCTACGGCTACGACAAGCGCTTCGGCCTCGTCCACGTCGACTACGCCACCCAGAAGCGGACCGTGAAGACCAGCGGCCGTCGCTACGCTGAACTGATCCGCGCCCACCGGGAGCTGCGCGGCTGACCCGCCGGCAGCCGCGACCGTCCGGAAGGCCGCCCCACCGACGGCGGGGCGGCCTTCCGGCGGCGCGTTTGCGGTGCGCCGGTCAGCCGTCCGCGGCTAGTCCGCTCCGCTCCGTCAGCTCCACACAGGAGGAGAGCCCCATGGCCGACGCCGACACCGACACCGCCGCTCCGCACCGCCCGCCGGTGCCGGAGGACACCGCCGCACGGTTACGCCGGGTCCTCGGCCCCGTGACCATCGCCCGGAGCACACCGCTCACCGGAGGCATGTACAACTCCGCCGTCCTGATCGCACTGGAGGACGGAAGGCGGCTGGTGCTCAAGACCGCGCCCGAGGCGACCGTGCCCGCCCTCACCCACGAGCGGGACCTCCTCGGCACCGAGGTGCTCTTCCACCGCCTCGCCACACGGGCGGGGGTCCGGGTCCCCGACGTCCTCCACCACGAGCCCGTCGGGCCGGACAACCCCGCCGAGTGGCTGCTCCTCTCCTACCTCGACGGCACCACCTGGGACGCCGCCCGCGCCCGGCTCACCCCGACCGACACCGCCGCGCTGCGCCACCGGCTGGGGGAGGACCTGGCCCGCATCGCCTCCGTCACCGGACCGGCCCACGGATACCCGCGGCCCGCCCTCGGGCTCCGCGCGCCCGACTGGCCCGCCGCGTTCACCGCCATGCTCCACGCGATCCTCGCCGACGCGGACCGCTTCGGCGTCGCCCTGCCCGTCCCGGCCGGAGTCCTCGCCGGACTGCCCGCCCGGTTCGGCCACCGGCTCGCCGAGGTCGAGCGCCCCGCCCTCGTCCACTTCGACGCCTGGGCGGGCAACGTCCTCCTCGACCGGACCGGCGACGGCCCGTGGCGGCTCGGCGGCCTCATCGACGGCGAACGCGCCTTCTTCGGCGACCCCCTGGCCGAGTTCGTCGCGCTCGACCCGCACGGCGCGGCCGAGGACGACCCCGACCTGATGGCCGGCTACCGCTCCCTCGTACCGACCCTCACCCTCGACACCGGTGCCCGGATCCGCCTGGCCCTCTACCGCGTCTACCTCACCCTCGTGATGCGCGTGGAGGCCGCCCCGCGCGCCTACGACGGGGAGTCCGCGGCCTGGCTCGACACCTGGTCCGCCGAGCGCCTCACGGGGCAGGTCGCGCTGCTCGACGCCCTGGGGGCCTGAGCCGCGCGCCGGATCAGGCCGACTCCCGTACGACCAGGACCGGTTCGAAGACCTTCGAACCGGTCTCCGCCATGCCCGTGTCGAGCTGTTCGAGCAGCAGCCCGGTCATCGCGGCCGCCATCTCCTCCACCGGCTGGCGCACGGTGGTCAGCGGGGGAGCGGCGTCCCGGGCCGCCACCGAGTCGTCGAAGCCGACCACGGCGACGTCCTCCGGCACGGCGACGCCCCGCTCCGCGAGGAGGCGGCAGGCGCCGCGGGCCATCAGGTCGTTGGCGGCGAAGACCGCGTCGACGTCCGGGTGCCGGTCGAGCAGCCGGGCCATCGCGTCCCGGCCGCTCTCCTCGGTGAAGCGGCCCCGCTCCACCGGCACCTCGGTCACCCCGCGCGCGGCGAGGGCGGCCGTGAAGCCGTCGAGCCGTTCGCGCGCGGTCGGCGCCGACACCGGCGCGGCGATGGCCGCCGGCCGCCGCCGCCCGGCCGCCCACAGGTGCTCGGCCGCGAGCCGGGCGCCCGCGCCGTTGTCCAGGTCCACCCAGCCGCAGCGCACCCCGCCGCGCGGGCGCCCGAAGAGCACCGTGGGCAGTCCGGCCGCCACCAGCATCCCGGGCAGCGGGTCCTCCTCGTCGAGCGGCACCACGACCGCCCCGTCGGCGCCGCCGCGCCGCAGGTAGGCGACGAGCTGGAGGCGGGCCGGTTCGGACTCGGCGACGAGCAGCACCGGCTGCACCGCGCGCTCGCGCAGCACCGGGAGCACGCCGTCGACGACGCGCCCGAAGAAGGGGTCGGAGAAGAGGCGCGCGGTGAAGGAGCCGCCGGTCGCCGAGAGGACCAGGGCGACCGCGCCGGTGCGCCGGGTGACCAGGGAGCGGGCCGCCTGGTTGGGCGCGTAGCCGGTCCGGTCGACGGCCGCGCGGACCGCCTCCTGGATCTCCGGAGCCACGTTCCGCACGCCGTTGACCACGCGGGACACCGTCGCGCGTGACACCCCCGCCTCGCGTGCGACGTCCTCCAGCGTCGGTCCTCGATTCCCCATCCACGCACTTTATCGGTGCGGTGTGTCCGGTGGAGGTGCAGTCGGCGGCGCTCGGGCCCCGCCCTGTGATCGATGCTTAATGCAAGCCAAAAGAAAAGTCGTGTCACATGGCTTGACCGTCAACTCCGACCCCGGGCAAGGTTTCGGGAGAGCGCTCTCCCATGTGTCCGCCACGTTTCAATGAGGAGATCCATGTCCTCCTTTGGGTCCCCGCCGCCCCGCCGGCGCCCCGCCTCCCCACTCCGCCGTGCCACGGTCGGCGCCCTCGTCGCCTCCCTGGCCGGCACCCTGCTCGCGGTGGTCCCCACCACCACGGCCCAGGCCGCCGAGACCCTGCTCTCCCAGGGGAAGACGGCCACCGCCTCGACGGCGGAAGGAGCGGTCTTCCCCGCCTCCGCCGCCGTCGACGGCGACCTCGGCACCCGCTGGGCCAGCCAGTGGCAGGACGCCCAGTGGCTCCAGGTCGACCTCGGCGCCAGCCGGCAGCTCAGCAGAGCCGTCCTCACCTGGGAGGCGGCCTACGGCAAGAGCTACGAGATCCAGGCGTCCGACAACGGCACCGACTGGCGCACCGTCACCGCAGTCTCCGCCGGCGACGGCGGCACCGACGACGTCACCCTCTCCGGCTCCGGCCGCTACGTCCGCATGAACGGCCTCACCCGGGGCACCGGATACGGCTACTCCCTCTGGGAGTTCCAGGTGTACGGCTCCACCGACGGCACCGGCCCGACGCTGCCCGGCGGCGGCGACCTCGGCCCCAACGTGCACGTCTTCGACCCGTCCACGCCCGGCATCCAGGCCAAGCTGGACCAGGTGTTCCAGGAGCAGGAGTCGGCCCAGTTCGGCAGCGGCCGGCACGCCTTCCTCTTCAAGCCGGGCACGTACAACAACCTCAACGCCCAGATCGGCTTCTACACCCAGATAGCCGGCCTCGGTCTGCGCCCCGGCGACACCACCATCAACGGTGACGTGACCGTCGACGCCGGCTGGTTCAACGGCAACGCCACCCAGAACTTCTGGCGCGGCGCGGAGGGCCTGACCCTCAACCCGGTGAACGGCACCAACCGCTGGGCCGTCTCGCAGGCGTCCTCCTTCCGCCGCATGCACGTCAAGGGCGGCCTCAACCTCGCGCCGAACGGCTACGGCTGGGCCAGCGGCGGCTACATCGCCGACTCGAAGATCGACGGCCAGGTCGGGAACTACTCCCAGCAGCAGTGGTACACCCGCGAGAGCTCCATCGGCGGCTGGTCCAACAGCGTCTGGAACCAGACCTTCTCGGGTGTCGAGGGCGCTCCGGCGACCTCCTTCCCCGAGCCCCGCTACACCACGCTCGACACCACGCCGATCTCCCGCGAGAAGCCGTACCTCTACCTCGACGGCAACGAGTACAAGGTCTTCGCCCCCGCCAAGCGCGTCAACGCCCGCGGCACCAGCTGGGCCAACGGCACCCCGCAGGGCGAGTCGATCCCGCTGAGCCAGTTCTACGTGGTCAAGCCGGGCGCGACCGCCGCCACGATCAACCAGGCACTGGCCCAGGGCCTGCACCTGCTGTTCACGCCGGGCGTCTACCACGTCGACCAGACCATCAACGTGAACCGCGCCAACACCATCGTGCTCGGCCTCGGCCTCGCCACGATCATCCCGGACAACGGCATCGCCGCGATGAAGGTCGCCGACGTCGACGGCGTCCGCCTCGCCGGCTTCCTCATCGACGCCGGCCCGGTCAACTCCCCGGTCCTGCTGGAGCTCGGCCCGCAGAACTCCGGCGCCGACCACGCCGCCAACCCGACGACCGTCCAGGACGTCTACATCCGCATCGGCGGCGCCGGCGCCGGCAAGGCCACCACCAGCATGGTCGTGAACAGCGACGACACGATCATCGACCACACCTGGGTCTGGCGCGCCGACCACGGCGAGGGCTGGGGCTGGGAGACCAACCGCGCCGACTACGGCGTCCGCGTCAACGGCGACGACGTCCTGGCCACCGGCCTGTTCGTCGAGCACTTCAACAAGTACGACGTCGAGTGGTACGGCGAGCGCGGCCGCACGATCTTCTACCAGAACGAGAAGGCGTACGACGCCCCCAACCAGGCCGCCATCCAGAACGGCACGACCAAGGGGTACGCCGCCTACCGGGTCGACGACTCCGTGAACACCCACGAGGCATGGGGCCTCGGCAGCTACTGCAACTACAACGTGGACCCGACGATCGTCCAGGACCACGGCTTCAAGGCACCCGTCAAGCCGGGAGTGAAGTTCCACAGCCTCCTGGTGGTCTCCCTCGGCGGAATGGGCCACTACAACCACGTCATCAACGACACCGGGGCGTCCACCATCCCCGCCGGCACCTCCACCGTGCCGTCCACCGTCGTCAACTTCCCGTGACGACGGGCCGGGGCGCCCCGCGCCCCGGCCACCGACCCCTTCCGGGCGGCAACCCGTCCCGCTGTGCCGCCCGGAAGGGCACCACCCGCACCACCTCCCCCCTCCTCCGTGTCCGTCCTGGAGCCGCCATGACCGCGCACCACCTGCCCACGACCAGCCGCGTTCGCGAGCGCACCCGCACCACCGCCTCGCTCGTCTCCCTCGGCGCCCTGCTCGCCACCTCCCTGACGGCCCTCGTCGCCGCCCCCGCCTCCGCCGCCGAGACCCTGCTCTCCCAGGGCAGGACGGCCACCGCCTCCTCCACCGAGGGCGTCGGCTTCCCCGCCTCCGCCGCCGTCGACGGCGACCCCGGCACCCGCTGGGCCAGCCAGTGGACCGACGGGCAGTGGCTCCAGGTCGACCTCGGCCGCACCGCCACCGTCAGCCGGGTCGTCCTCAGCTGGGAGTCCGCCCACGCGACCGCGTACGACATCCAGCTCTCCGACAACGGCACCGACTGGCGGACCGTGAAGTCCGTGACCGGCTCCGACGGCGGCACCGACGAGATCGCCGTCACCGGCACCGGCCGCCACGTCCGCCTCCAGGGCGTCACCCGCGCCGGCGGATACGGCCTCTCCCTCTGGGAGTTCAAGGTGTACGGCGAGGAGGGCGGCACCCCGCCCCAGTCCGGCGGCGCCGTCCGCGTCACCGGTAGCCAGGGCAACTGGCAGCTGACCGTCGGCGGCCAGCCCTACACCGTCAAGGGCGTCACCTGGGGCCCGTCCGTCGCCGACGCCGGCCGCTACATGCCCGACGTGAAGTCCCTGGGCGTCAACACCATCCGCACCTGGGGCACCGACGGCTCCACCAAGCCGCTCCTCGACGCCGCCGCCGCCCAGGGCATCCGCGTCATGAACGGCTTCTGGCTCCAGCCCGGCGGCGGCCCCGGCTCCGGTGGCTGCGCCAACTACGTCACCGACACGGCGTACAAGACGACCATGCTCAACGAGTTCGCCAAGTGGGTCGAGACCTACAAGTCCCACCCCGCCACGCTCATGTGGAACGTCGGCAACGAGTCCGTCCTCGGCCTCCAGAACTGCTACTCCGGCACCGAACTCGAAGCCCAGCGCAACGCCTACACGACCTTCGTCAACGACGTCGCCAAGAAGATCCACTCCATCGACCCGGACCACCCGGTGACCTCCACCGACGCCTGGACCGGCGCCTGGCCCTACTACAAGCGCAACGCCCCCGACCTCGACCTGTACTCGATGAACGCCTACGGCGACATGTGCGGCGTCCGCGAGGACTGGGAGCAGGGCGGCTACACCAAGCCGTACCTCATCACCGAGACCGGCCCGGCGGGCGAGTGGGAGACCCCGAAGGACGCCAACGGCGTCGCCGAGGAGCCCACCGACGTGCAGAAGGCCGAGGGCTACACCCGCGCCTGGAACTGCGTCACCGGCCACCAGGGCGTCGCGCTCGGCGCCACCGTCTTCCACTACGGCACCGAGCACGACTTCGGCGGCGTCTGGTTCAACCTGCTGCCCGACGGCCTCAAGCGGCTCTCGTACTACGCCCTCAAGAAGGCGTACACGGGCAGCACCGCGGGCGACAACACCCCGCCCGTCATCACGAACATGACCGTCACCCCGTCCGGATCCGCCCCGGCCGGCGGCGAGTTCACCGTCCGCGCCGACGTCCGCGACCCCGACGGCGACCCCGTCACCACCAAGGTCTTCCTCAGCGGCAACTACGCCAACGGCGACAAGCGCCTCCTGGAGACCCCCTACCGGCGCAACGCCGACGGCTCCCTCGCCGTCACCGCCCCCGAGAAGCTCGGCGTCTGGAAGGTCTACATCCAGGCCGAGGACGGACGCGGCAACGCCGGCATCGAGACCAAGTCCGTGAAGGTCGTCGCCCCGCCGGTCGCCGGCACGAACCTCGCCCTGGGCCGCCCCACCACCGCCTCCTCCTCCCAGGCGTCGTACGGCGACTGCCCGTGCCCGGCGAGCAACGCCACCGACGGCACCACCTCCACCCGCTGGGCCAGCGACTGGAGCGACCCCCAGTGGATCCAGGTCGACCTGGGTTCGGTCCGCTCCTTCAACCGCCTCCAGCTCGTCTGGGACCCGGCATTCGCCCGCGCCTACGAGGTCCAGGTCTCCGACGACGGCCAGAACTGGCGCACGCTCCACACCCAGACCGCCGGCAACGGCGACGTCGACACCATCGAGACTCCCGCCACCGCCCGCCACGTCAAGCTCCAGCTGACGGCCCGGGGCACCGGCTGGGGCTACTCGCTCCACGAGTTCGGCGTCTACAGCTGACCGGCCCGCACCACCCCTCCCACCCCACTGAGGAGATCCCCATGAGATCGAGTCCGAAGCGGCTCTCGGTACTTCTCGTCAGCACGGCCCTCATCGCCGGCGCCCTCGGCATCGGCACCATGGCCCAGGCCACCGACCCGGAGGCCGGCATCCCGCCCGCCGTCGCCGCGGCCGCCAACCACGTCGGGCACAAGATGGCCGCCTCCACCCAGGCGTCGGGCGACGACGCCGACGGCGACGGCTACATCCCGGCCGTCCCGCCGGTCACCGGCGTCACCCCGTCCACGGCCACCCCGCCCCCGGCCTACCACGAGTTCCAGGCCGGCTGCGACGCCAGCCACACCGCGCCGGACGACCCGATCGTCTACCCGGGCCAGTTCGGCAAGTCCCACGACCACACGTTCATGGGCAACACCTCCACCGACGCCGCCAGCACCACCGCCTCGCTCTACGGCGGCACCACCACCTGCAAGGCGCCCGCGGACGCCTCCGCGTACTGGATGCCCACGCTGTTCAAGGGCGACCAGAAGATCCTGCCCGTCGGCCCGCAGGTCATCTACTACAAGGCGGGCGTGACCGACTACCGCAGCGTGCGGCCCTTCCCCAAGGGACTGCGGTTCGTGGTCGGCAACCCGATGCAGACCGAGCAGGAGTTCCGCAACCACAAGGGCTTCGTCGAGGGCTGGGAGTGCGGCGACAGCTTCTTCAACACCGACATCCCGGCGAACTGTCCGAGCCGGCCCGACGTGCAGCTCAACCTGCGCATGCAGGCCCCCAGCTGCTGGAACGGCCTCCACCTCGACACCCCCGACCACAAGAGCCACATGGCCTACCCGGTCGTGAAGCCCGGCACCAACGACAACATGTGCCCGGCCTCCCACCCCGTCGCCCTGCCGATGATCGAGTTCAAGATGGCGTGGCCGGTCAACGGCGACATGAGCCAGGTCCGCCTCGCCAGCGGCCGCGGCTACTCCTTCCACTACGACTTCTTCAACGCGTGGGAGGAGCGCACCCTCAAGGCCCTCGTCGACCACTGCATCAACGGCGGCCTCCAGTGCGACACGCGAGGCTTCGACCTGTACCGCCCCGAGCGCGGCCAGGTGCTGAACGCCGACCACCGCCTCCCCTGACCCCCGCCCACCCCGTACGGGGCGGCCGCCACCCCCGGAGTTCCCACACATGCCTGCCCACGACCGCTTCCCCGACGACGACGCCCTCATCGACCGCCTCCCGCCCGGCTTCCGGATCGGCGCCGCCACCTCCGCCTTCCAGATCGAGGGCGCCACCGCCGAGGACGGCCGCACCCCCTCCATCTGGGACACCTTCTGCCGCGTGCCCGGAGCGGTCGACAACGGCGACACCGGGGACACCGCCTGCGACCACTACCACCGGATGCCCGAGGACGTCGCCCTCATGGCGGACCTCGGCCTCGACACGTACCGCTTCTCCGTCTCCTGGCCACGCGTCCAGCCCGGCGGCCGCGGCCCCGCCAACCCCAAGGGCCTCGCCTTCTACGACCGGCTCGTCGACGAACTCCTCGCCCGCGACATCACCCCCTGGCTGACGCTCTACCACTGGGACCTGCCCCAGGAGCTCCAGGACGCCGGCGGCTGGCCCGCCCGCGACACCGCCCACCGCTTCGCCGACTACGCCGCGCTCGTCCACGACCGGCTCGGCGACCGCGTCACCCACTGGACCACCCTCAACGAGCCCTTCTGCTCGGCCGTCCTCGGACACGTCGAGGGCGTCCACGCGCCCGGCGGCCGCTCCCTCGCCGACGGCGTCGCCGCCGTGCACCACCTGCACCTCGCCCACGGCCTCGCCGCGCAGCGGCTGCGCGCCGCCGCCCGCCGCCCCCTCGACCTCGCCGTCACCCACCTCCTCGGCACCAGCGCCCCCGCCACCGACAGCCCCGCCGACCGCGAGGCCGCCCGCCGCGCCGACGCCTTCGGCTTCCGCTTCTACCTCGACCCCATCCTGCGCGGCGCCTACCCGGACGACCTGATCGCCGACCTCGCCGCCCAGGGCGTCGAGATCCCCGTCCACGACGGCGACCTGGCCGCCATCGCCACCCCCATCGACACCCTCGGCGTCAACTACTACCGCTCCATGAAGTCCTCCGGCACCGGCCCCGACGGCGCCACCGCCGACGCCCGCGGCCTCCCCGTCACCCGCGGCCTCCCGCACGGCGGGCTGCCCGTCACCGGCCTCGACTGGGAGGTCATGCCCCACGACCTCACCGCCCTGCTGCTCCGCATCGCCCGCGACTACCCCGGCACCCCCCTGGTGATCACCGAGAACGGCGCCGCCTACGACGACCGCCCCGACGCGGACGGCTTCGTCGACGACCGCGAGCGCACCGCCTACCTCTCCGCCCACCTCGCCGCCGTCGCCCGCGCCCGCGAGGCCGGCGCCGACGTCCGCGGCTACCTCGCCTGGTCGCTCCTCGACAACTTCGAGTGGGCGTACGGCTACGCCCAGCGCTTCGGCCTCGTCCGCGTCGACTACGCGACCCAGACGCGCACGCCCAAGCGCAGCGCCCACTGGCTCCGCGACACGGCCCTCCGGGTGCGCGGCGGGGTCTGAGCCCGGCGATTGCGGGCGGTCCCGGCGCGGCGGACGATGGAAGGAGGGCGGTCCCGGCCGCCACGGCGGCACCCGGCCCGCCCTCCTTCCCACCGAGCCCCGAGGCCGAGCGCGGAGCCTTGACCCCGAGCCTTGACCCCGAGCCTTGAGCCCGGAGCCGTGAGCCTTGTGCCCCGAGGCCCGCGTCGTGAGCCGTGAAGGACGAAGGAGACGTCATGGCCGAAGAGCAGAGCGACCCGCTGGCCGTCTGGACCGGACGACTGCTCCGCCTCGGTCCCGGGATCTCCCCGGACGACGCCAGGGCGTTCGTCCACGACCTCTACGCCCACGCGCAGTCCGACCTCGACGCGGAGCGCGCCGAGGCCGACTTCGTACGCGAGGAGTAGCCCCGCACCGGGCCGCTCGGGCCCTCGGGGGCACGTGGCGCGTCAGTCGCGCAGCGTCCGCAGCAGCACCACGGCGCCGGCGACCGGCACGCCGAGCGCGAAGAGGCCGATCAGCAGCACCTCCACCGGGCCGAGCCGGCCGGTGGAGAGAAGCAGCCCGCCGAGCAGGAGCAGCGCCGGTACGGCCACGGAGGTGGCCGTGCCGATGCGCTTGTGCCGGACGTCCCACAGTGGGGACTTCCACAGCAGCGCGAGCCCGATCGCCAGGACCAGCGTGCCCGCGAACGGGGAGCCCAGGACCAGCAGGCCGCCGAGCGCGGGCAGGGCCGCGACGAGCCGGGCGACCTGACGGCCGGAGAGCGGGCCGATGCCCGCGGGGAGCGCGGAGGTGCCGGCGGCGCGCGGTCCCTCCTCCTCGGCGAGCGCGGAGGCGGCGACCGTACGGGGCTCGCCCAGCTCGGCGAGGACCGCGCGGACCCCGGCGTCGTCCTGCGCGTCGCTCACCTCGATGTGCTCGCGGAGGTCCGCGAGGAGTTCCGCCCGGCGCTCGGCCGGGAGTTCGGCGGTCTCGCGGGCCACGGAGTCGAGGTAGGCCGCGACGAGCGGGTGGTCGATGGCGTTCATGCGGTGTCCCCCTGCGGGTCGTTGAGGAAGTGGTCGACGGCGTTCCGGAAGTGCGGCCACGCCCCGGTGAACTCGGCGAGCGCGGTCCGGCCGAGTGCCGTCAGCGCGTAGTAGCGGCGCGGCGGCCCGCTGGGGGACTCGCGCAGCTCGGTGTCGACGAACCCCTCCCGCCGCAGCCGCGACAGCAGGGGGTAGATCGTGCCCTGGCTGGTGGTCATCACGCTCACCGCGGAGAGCTCGGCGAGGAGTTCGACCCCGTACTTCGGCTCGTCCCTGAGCAGCGCGAGGACGCAGTACTCCAGCACCCCCTTGCGGAGCTGGCTGGGGACTCTGCCGCCCTCGGTCTCGTTCTTTGCGTTACCAGGAACCATGCAATGCAAGATAGCGCCGACCGGTGCCCGCGACAAGCCGCGCCGCGCCGCCGGGCCCTCAGGGCACCCGTCGGGAACCGGCCGCCGTGGCCGAACGTGTAACGGGGGACGGACGCGAGACGGGACGAGGGGAGACGTGGTGGTCGCCAACGAGGCGAGGATCGAGGGGGACAGCCTCCTGCTGGGGGACGGGGTGCGGGTCCGCTTCATACGGACGCTCCGGCTGCCGGAGACCGGGACGCACCGGCTGCCCCCGGGGCTCGGCACCTTCCCGCTCCGCCGGGTCGAGGACTACCCCGACACCGTGCCCGAGCAGTGGCGCGCCAAGGGCGGCGTGATGATGCCGGTCTACCTCCGCGAGGCGATGTGGCTCAGCTTCGCCGGCAGCCCGGAACCCACCGCGCTCCAGGTCGGCGTCGGCAAGGTCTGCGCGGTCTCCGGCGAGAAGTGGACCGGCCGGCTCTCCCGGCGCCCGCAGAACTACGTGGTGCTGCCCCGCCAGCCGTGGCTCGACGGCATCAACTCCGGCAAGGGCACGGTGCGCCAGTTCGTCGCCGTCCCGCTCGGCATGGGCGCCACCGTCGAGGGCCAGGTCACCGGCGAGGAGACCGTCGGCGGCCTCCAGCTCCAGGCGTTCCCGCTCGCCCCGGAGCCGCGCGCCGCCTGGCGCGAGGAGCAGCGGCGGATCGAGGAGGAGCGGCGGCGCCAGGCCGAGGAGCGCGCCCGGTTCCGCGCCGCGAACCCGCCGCAGTTCGGCGCGGCGCCCATGGCGTACGGCGCTCCGCCCCCGATGCCGATGGCCGCCCCCGCGGGCGCGCCGCCCGCCGGCGCCGCGATGGGCATCGGCGCGGGCGGCACGATGCGCCAGGAGGTGTACGAGGACGACCGCAAGGCCCGCGACTGGTCCGACACCCCCGAGGCGCGCGTCTTCGTCCACCTGGTGACCCCGCCGGAGTGGCGCCGCATCACCGGCGAGGAGCCCCCGCCGTCCCCCGCCGACCGCGCCGCCTACACCCGCGCGGGCCTGCCCTGGTTCGACTACTTCGACGCCGACGGCACCGACCTCGCCCCCTCCGACACTCTCGCCGACGTGAAGCCCGTAGGGGAGTGGCTGGGCGACGACCTCGACCCCTGGACACCGCCCTCCCCGCACCAGGTCAAGCCGCTCGGCCCCCCGCCGCCCCCACCGGGCGGCGCACCGATCGCGGACGGCGACTGGTGAACCGTACGGGGCGACCCGCAGGTACGGGGGGCACGGGCACCGGTACGGGGGCGGCGGCGCTGGTACGGGGGCGGCGCCGGCCTCCGTACCGCGACCGGCCCCCCCGTTCCGCGACGGGTGCCCCGTACCGCGACCGGCCCTCGTACCGCGACGACCGGCCCCTCGTACCGCGACCGGCCCCTCGTACCGCGACCGGCGCCCCCGTACCGGGACCCGCTCGCGAGGCTTCGGTCGTGGCACGATACGAAGACTCCTGTGAACGACTCGACCCAGCCCTCCACCATCCGCGTCTTCATCGCCCTGGCGCCGCCCGACGACGCCAAGGACGAACTCGCCCGCGCCCTGGCGCCCGCCTACGCGGCCCACCCCGGCATGCGCTGGAACCGGATCGAGGACTGGCACATCACCCTCGCCTTCCTCGGCGAGCTGCCCACCACCACCGTGTCCCTCCTCCACGACCCCCTGGCGGAGCTCGCCGCCGCCTGCCGCCCCCTCGGCCTCTCCCTCGTGGGCGGCGGCCACTTCGACTCCCGGGTCCTGTGGAGCGGCATCGCGGGCGACGTCCCCGGTCTCCACCGGCTCGCCGACGAGGTCCGTGCCCTGGTGAAGGAGTCCGGCATCCCCTACGAGGGCCGTCCGCTGCGCCCGCACCTGACCCTGGCGCGCGCCCGGCGCGGCGACCTCACCAGCGTCCCGGACGCGGCCGGCGTCCTCGACGGCTTCCTGGGCCGCCCCTGGCCGACCGCCCGCCTCCACCTCGTCGGCAGCGACTACGCCCGGGGCCCGGCCCCGGTCCGCTACCAGGACCTCGACTCCTGGCCGTTCGCAGGAGCCTGACCTCGTACGCCCCCCGGCTGCCTCAAGGCGCCGTGATCAACTCGCTCAGCCGCGTCGCGAGCCACGGCCTGCGCCCGCCGGCCCGCATCCGACCCAGGGCGATCGCCTTCCAGATCGGTATGCGCCCGAAGGAGACGAGCAGGAAGGCCGCCGGGTCGGCCGTGATCCGGCAGTCGTACGGGCGCGGCGCCGCGTCCCGCGTCACGGTCGCGGCGCCGTCCTCGACGACCACGGCAAGCCGGGGACCGCCCTTGAAGGCCAGGTCGAAGGCGATCCGCACCCCCTCCGCCTTCTCGGCGTCGAGCGCGAGCGGCATCATCGTCACCATCGCCTGCCCGATCACCAGCGAGGCGTCCGCCGGGGTGACGGCCCACGGCAGCCCCGCGCCCCGCGCCATGTCGAGCCCGTGCACCAGCGTCTCGCTGAGCATCAGCCCCGTCGCCGCCGCGAGCGGCACCGTCCGCCCCGGCCCGTACCAGGGCGCCGGGACGGGCGTGTCGTGCGCGAGCCCCTCGGAGCGGCGCAGGAACTCCGCGCCCCGCGCGGCCAGGATCGCCCCCAGGCGCCGGCGCTCGGCCCCGGTGATGAGCCCGATGGACAGCTCGTTCACCGCGGCGATCCGCTCCCCGAAGCCCTCCTCCCGTCCCCGCCCCGCCAGCAGCGCGTCCCAGTCGACGCCCCCGTCACCGGCCACGGCGGACCCGTAAGCGAGATACACGGCGGCGAGATGCGCCCCGACATCCCCCACGGACCACACCGGCACCCCCGACCGAACCTCCAAGTCCCCCACCCCGCCGACCAGTTCCACCACCCGTGCGACCGCCGCCTCCAGCGCGACACGCGTCCGCTCGTGCTCGGTCACCGGATCGAAAGCCGTGACTGCACCCATGCGATTCCCCCAAGACCGTGGACGGGCCTGCACGTTACCGCCCAGTAGCCGCCGAGCGACAGCCCCCGCCCTAGGTCCCGGGGTGCGGTGTACGCAACCGGTCCAGGAGTGCCGCCTCCGCCGCCTCCGAGCGCGTGTCGCTCCACTGCCCCAGCGGCACCGCCCGCAGGTGCCGCCCCCGGGGGTCGAGCAGATGGCCGCCCAGTTTCATCGGCCACAGGGTCAACGCCCGGTCCGCGACGCTCAGTTCGGGGAAGCGTTCGGCGAGGCGGGACTCGAAGGGGGCGATGTCGTCCACCGAGCGCAGCCAGGCCGCCAGGAGGAGGTTGTACGGCCCCGACAGGGAGGCGCAGAGCCTGATCTCCCGCAGGGCGCTGAGCCGCTCCGCCAGCCGGGGCGCCTGGCTCTGCGGGACCGCCGCCCACAGCGACACCGAGACCGGCCAGCCCGACAGCGCCCGCGCCACCTCGCAGCGGTACACCAGCGCCTGCTCGGCCTCCAGCCGGTCGAGGCGGCGCCGGACCGTCGTCGGGCTGAGCCCGGTGCGCTCCGCAAGGCGCGCGGCGGACTGCCGGGGATCCTCGCTCAGTACGCGTACGAGCTCCAGGTCGCGCCCTTCGAGGAGACGGCCGCCCGCCGGACGGGCGGGAGCGGGCCGGTCCGGGCCCGCCAGCCTGCGCCGCTGCTCCTCGGTCAGCCGGTCGAGCCGCCACCGGCTCCCTTCGGTGTGCAGGGTCGTGGCCACCTGCGTCCGCGACGCGGCCACCCCGTCCAGCGCGCCGAGCCGGAAGCCCACGTACCGCGCCAGCTCCGCCTGGTCGGCGAAGACGGCGGTCACCAGCAGGTCCCGCCCGCCGCTGACGTGCTCCAGGTTGAACACGTGCGGATCCTCGGCGATCTCCGCCGCCACCTCGTGCAGCCGGCCGGCCGCGCAGTCCACCTCGATGAAGGCGACCACGGCGGGCGCCTGCGCCCGGACCGCCGGATGGACGCTGATCCAGGCGTTCCCCGCCCGGGTCAGCCGCGCCCACCGGCGCGCCACGGTCGAGGCGTCGAGCCCGAGCGCCTCGCCCACCGTCTGCCAGTCGGCGCGCGGGGCCACCTGGAGCGCCGTCACCAGCAGATAGTCCAGCTCGTCGAGCACGCCCACCACCCCGTTCCCGAAACGGCTCATTCGCGCAAACGATCACCGTAGAGCGGTGGATCCTTGCAAGCGGATCCCGTTCATCCGGCGGATCGGCACTATACCCGGCATGTTCACGCACAGCGACGCCCTGGCTCACGCCGACACCCTCATCGCCCTGCGGCACGACCTCCACCGTGCCCCCGAGCTCGGCCTCGACCTGCCGCACACCCAGCGCAGGGTCCTCGACGCGCTCGCCGGACTACCCCTGGAGATCACCCTCGGCAAGCGGCTCAGCTCCGTCACGGCCGTCCTGCGCGGCGGCCGCCCCGGCCCCGCCGTCCTCCTCCGCGGCGACATGGACGCCCTCCCCGTCCAGGAGGACACCGGCGTCCCGTACGCCTCCGAGCACCCCGGACGCATGCACGCCTGCGGCCACGACCTGCACACCGCCGGGCTCGTCGGCGCGGCCCGGCTGCTCGCCGCCCGCCGCGAGGAACTCGCCGGCGACGTCGTCCTCATGTTCCAGCCGGGGGAGGAGGGCATGGGCGGCGCCGGGCTCATGATCGAGGAGGGCGTCCTCGACGCGGCCGGGAGCCGCGTCGTCGCCGCCTACGCGCTCCACGTCACCTCGACCCTGCTGCCCACCGGCTACGCGGCCGTCCGCCCCGGCCCCATGCTGGCCGCCTCCGACTCGGTCACCCTCACCGTCCGCGGCTCCGGCGGCCACGGCTCCTCGCCGCACTCCGCCAAGGACCCCGTGCCCGCCGTCTGCGAGATCGTCACCGCGCTCCAGACGATGGTCACCCGTACCGTCGACGTCTTCGACCCGGCCGTCGTCACCGTCGGCTCCCTGCACGCCGGCACCGCCGGGAACGTCATCCCGGAGACGGCCGTCCTGGAGGCGACCGTCCGGTCCTTCTCCACCGCCACCCAGTCCGCCGTCCGCGCCGGGTTCGAGCGCGTCGTCCAGGGGGTCGCCGCCGCCCACGGCGTCGAGGCCGAGCTCGACTACCGGGAGAACTACCCGGTCACCGAGAACGACCTCGCCGAGGCCGCGTTCGCCCTCCGCACCGCCCAGGGGCTGCTCGGCGCCGACCGCGCCTTCGAGGCGCCGCGCCCGCTCACCGGCTCCGAGGACTTCTCCCTCGTCCTGCGCGAGGTCCCCGGCGCGTACCTCGGCATCGGCGCCTGCCCGCCCGACCGCGACCCGGCCACCGCCCCCATGAACCACTCGCCCCAGGCCGTCTTCGACGACCGCGCCGTCCTCGACGCGGCCGTCCTGCTCGCCGAACTCGCCGCCCGCCGCCTCCAGGAAGCCGCCGAGGACCCCGCATGACCACGACCGACCACCCCGGCCCCGGCGCCCCCACCCCGGACCTGCCGGACATCTCCGGCCCAGGTGCCGACTCCGGCTCCGGCTCCGTGCGCGCCGTCGTCGGGCTCCTCGTCCTCTTCGAGCTGACCAGCGGCTTCCTCCAGGGCGGCATCGCGCCCCTGCTGCCGGAGATCGGGCGGGAACTCGGCATCGCCGACGCCGACCTGACCTGGGTCATCTCCGCCCAGCTCCTCGCCGCCGCCGTCAGCGTCCCCGTCCTCGGCCGCCTCGGCGACCTCCACGGACACCGCAGGGTCCTGCGCTGGGCGCTCGCCTGCGTCGCCGTCGGCACCCTGCTCGTCGCCCTCGCCCCGAACCTGCCGGTGCTGCTCGCGGGCCGCGTCCTCACCGGCCCGCTGGCCGCCCTGCTGCCGCTGGAGATCGCCCTCGTACGCGACCGGCTGCCGCTCGGCCCGGCCCGCTCGGCCATCGCCCGCCTCGTCGGGGCCCTCGCGCTCGGCACCCTGCTCGGCGGCGTCCTCACCGGCGCCGTCCACGAGCTCACCGACGACGTCCGCCTCACCCTCCTCGTCCCGGTGGTCCTGGCCGCCGCCTGCGTCCCCGTCTCCTTCCTCGCCATCCCCGAGTCCCGGCGCCTCGCCCGCGGCCGCCTCGACTGGCCGGGCGCCGTCCTGCTCAGCGCCACGATGCTGCTGCTCCTCTCCGGCGTCTCGGCCGTCAAGGACGACGGACTCGGCGCTTCCGCCCTGGTCCAGCTGGGCCTCGCCGTGCTGCTCGGATCCGTCTGGACCCGCGTCGAACTGCGCACCGCCGAACCCCTGGTGGACGTACGGGCGCTGGCCGACCGCCGGGTCGCCCCCTTCTTCCTCTGCGCCTTCGCCTTCGGCGTCGTCTATTTCGGCGGCCAGGCGCCCGACGCCACCTTCCTCGCCGCCGACCCCGCCACCACCGGCTACGGCTTCGGGCTCTCCGCCCTGTCGATCTCGCTCGTGGCGCTCCCGGCGGCGGCGACGGCCGTCGCCGGCTCGTCCCTCACGGCCCGCATCGCCGGCCGGACCGGCTACGTCCCCGCCCTCGCCGTCTCCTTCGCCCTCGTCGCGGCGAGCTTCCTGACGACGGCCGCCCTGCACACGGCGATCTGGCAGCTCGTCGCCGCGAAGATCCTCGCCGGTCTCGGCCTCGGCGTCGCCCTCGGCGCCATGCCCACCGTCATCGCGGAGGCCAGCGACCCGTCCCGGACGGGCGTGACCACCGCCCTCTACAACAACGTCAAGACCCTCGGCGGCGCGGTCGCCGGCGGCGTCATCGCCGCCGTCCTCACCGCCTCGGTCCCGCGGGGCACCACCACCCCGACCGAGTCGGCGTACGTCACGGTCTGGCTCCTCTGCGCGGCCCTCGCCGCCACGGCCGCCGCCCTCACCCTGACCGCCCGCCGCCCCGGCACCCCGAAGAAAACCAGTCGCGGCACCGACGGGCCTCCGACACCCTGACCCCATGCCCCGACGCATCATGTTCGTCCACCTGAAGACCGGCCACCCCACCGACCAGGGACCCTCCTGGATCGGCTGGGTGGACTTCTCGAAGACCTGGAGCACCGCCCACTTCCGCGGCAGGACCCTGCGCCGGACGGCCGGGCTGTACGACGCCAACTTCCACGACGTCGACTCCGGCGAGGAGTTCTGGCTCTCCGGCCCCAAGCGGGACCGCACCGACGCCCGCTACGGCCGGTACGCCCCCGAGATCGAGCCGGCCGCCGCCGACGCCTACCGCGCCTTCCTGGCCGGCGCGCCCCTGCCGGGCCGCGAGAACGGCTGAGCCCCCGTCGTCCGGGGGCGGGCCTCAGCGGACGGCCGCCAGCAGACCGGCGATCTCGTGGAAGCCCCGGCGTCCGGCGTGCTGGAGCGGGGTGACGCCGTCGTGGCCGGGGAGGTGGGGCGCGGCGCCGGCGCTGATGAGCAGCTCCACGATCTCCTGGTGCGCGGGGCCGCCGTCGCCGAGGATGACGGCTTCCAGGAGGGCGGTCCAGCCGAGCCTGTTGACGTGGTCGACGTCGATGTCGGTGGCGCGGAGCACGGCCCGCACGTAGTCGACGTGGCCGCGTTCGGCGGCGGGGATGAGGCTGACGCCGCCGAAGCGGTTGGTGAGCGTGACGTCGGGCGCCGGAACGGCGGTGAGCAGCACCCGCATCATCGGGACGCTGCCGGTCACGCCGGTGACCAGCCACGGCGTGTCCTCGCGGTCGTCCCGCGCGTTCGGGTCGGCGCCGGCCGCGACCAGGGCCCGGGCGGCCACCACGCGGTCCTCGGCCGCGGCGAGCAGGAGCGGGGTGCGGTCGTGCGCGTCGCGGTGCTCGATACCGGCTCCACCGGCGAGCGCCTCGCGCACGGCGGCGGCGTCGTCGTTCCGTACGGCGGCCCGAAGGGCCTGGTCGGCGGCGGACATGGGGTTCCTCCTCAGGAAGATCGGGCGGCGCAGCACGTGGAGGGTCGTCCTCAGCCCCGTCCGCACGGCCACCGCGAACCCGCCCCGGACGCCGGCGCGGAGCCGGGCGGGGTCGAGGAGCGGGGGCCGCGCGGGCCCGGAGACCGTACGCGTCCGTGACCTCTGCCGCATGGTCGGATACTCCATCCTGGATCCACTTCCGGGCCTTCCCGTAGGCCCGACGGCTCCATGGTCAGGGCGGAAGGCCGAGGCGGGGGTCAACCGATCGGTGGATACGCCCGCCGGATCCGCGGGTTTGTATGCCAGGAAGGATCCCCATGGAAGCCCTCCCCACCAGAACCGCCCCAGCCGACGCGAGCCCGCGTCACCGCCAGTTGGAGGCCGGCCTCGACCGGATCGGCGTGACCGGAGCGCACAAGCAGATCGGCGCGATGGTCCACCGATACGGCGTCGCCGGCATGTTCACGCTTCTCGGCTCCCTCTTCGTCGGCCTCGCCGTCTTCGTGCAGTTCCCGCCGGAGACCTTCGGCAGGTCCATGGAGGGCGATGATGAGGAGGACATGGCCGCCACGGCCGGGAAGGAGACGGACGCGTGACCCTCATCGGGCTCATCAACCCCAACACCAACGAGGCCACCACCGTGATGATGGCCGCCATCGCCCGCCGCACCCTGCGCCCGGGGGACGGGTACGAGGTCCGGGGCGTCACCGTCGCCGCAGGCCCGCCGATGCTCACCGACGAGGAGGTCCTCCGCGCCTCGGTCCGCCACGTCCTCGACGCGGCCGACCGGCTCCTCGCGGCCCCGGACGCCGACCGCGTGGCCGCCCTCGTCGTCAGCGCCTTCGGGGACCCCGGCGTCGAGGAGCTCCGCACCCGCACCACCGTCTCCGTCATCGGCATCGCCGAGGCCGCCATGCGCGAGGCGGGCGCGGACGGCCGCCGCTTCGGCATCGCCACCACCACCCCCGGCCTCGCCACCGCGATCGACGCCCGCGCGGCGCGCCTCGGCTGGTCCGGCCAGTACACCGGCATCCGCCTCACCCCCGGCGACCCCCACCGGCTGGCCGCCACCCCCGAGGAGATGACGGAACGCCTGGCCGAAGCGGTCGACCGGTGCGTGCGGGAGGACGGCGCCGAAGCGGTGATCATCGGCGGCGGCCCCCTCGGCGAAGCCGCCGAAGCCCTCCGTCACCGCTTCCCCGTCCCGGTCATCGGCCCGATCCCGGCCGCGAGCAGGGAGGTCCTTCGCCGGCTGGCGTGAGCGAAGCGGTACGGGCCGGGCGACGGAAGGAGGATGCGTCGCCCGGCCCGTACCGCCGAAGGGGTGACAGACCCGCCGGGCCCGTGACACCCGGACGGGTGCGGACGGTTGCCCAGGGCATGCGAATGACGACGATTCTCGGAGTGGCCCTGACCGCCGTGTTCCTGGCGGCCGTCGCCCCCGCCCCCGCCGCGCCCGAGCGGATCGATCCGTGCGGCCACGAGGTCGGCGGCCCGGTCCACCTCCGCACCGGCCCGAGCACCTCCCGCGCGTCCCTCGGCGTGCTCAGACCCGGGGACGACATCACCGTCCTCCGGGAGAAGGGCGACTGGTACCGCGTCCGCCTCGACGAACGCGCCAGGGAGGGCCTGCGCGCCGACACGGAGGGCTGGGCGGTGCAGCGGCACATCAGGGCGCGCGCCTGCACCCGCCCCGGCGGCTAGGAATCGGCCGACGGCTCCCGGTGGGCCGCCGCGCGGTCGGAGTCGCTGCGCAGGACGCAGAACTCGTTGCCCTCGGGGTCTCCCAACACACGGAACTAGTAGTTCTGGAGTGTTGCCGTGGGTACGTCGGTGCTGGTCAAGAGCGGTTCCGGGACACCCCCGGTCCCTACAGGGGGTATGAACACCCTCACCCGTGAAACCCGGAACCCTCTCGCGGGCACGGTCTACACCGAGACCCTTCGCGGGGTCCGGTGTGTCCGGCTGTCCGTGCTCACAGACGAGACCACCAGCCCCGAGCGGCAGCGCGAGGCCGACGACCTAGCGGCAGCCGCGCACAACATCAGCTTCGCCGAGGGCGACCAGCTCCGCGAAGCGGTGGACCTGGACGTGTCCGCGTCCAAGGTGTCCCCCTTCGACCGTCCCGCCCTCGGGGCTTGGCTCGCCCGACCCGACGAGTTCGACGCCCTGGTGTGGTGGCGTTTTGACCGTGCTATCCGGTCCATGGCCGACATGCACGAGCTTGCGAAGTGGGCCCGCGAGCACCGAAAGGTTCTCGTGTTCGCCGAGGGCATCGGCGGGGGCGGGCGCATCGTCTTTGACTTCCGCAACCCCATGGACCCCATGGCGGAACTTCAAATGACGATGTTCGCTTTCGCCGCTCAGGTGGAAGCGCAGTCGATGTAAGGAAACAATCATGAATGAATTTCTCGGACAGGTCGAATTCCTGGATGGAAAGCGGGATAAGGGCCAGATTCGCGCCGCCGCGTTCAAGCGGGATAGCCGCATGGAAGCGCTCGCCGAACTGCGCGACTCTCGCCCTGAGGTATTCGAGACGCTGGGCGTTTCCGTACGGATGAACCTTGGCTACTACGAGAACGACAAGAAGATTGCAGCCGAGCACGGCCGCGACGTGACGAAGGGGAGTAACTGACTATGATGACCGACATTCAGAAGGCGGCCGAGCGAGTCGCAAAGCTGCGGGCACAGGCAGAGAAGGCATCCGCCCCGCTTGCGGAAGCCGAAGCACAGTTGCGGGCAGCGCAGGAGGCGGAATCGGCACGGCGTACGGAACGAGCCGCAGCGTACAACCGTGAGGTTGTCGAGACGTGGCGCGAGCGCGCCGACGATGCGACTAACTCCGGTGACACTGCGCGAGAAACTTTCCTCGCTGCCCTTTCCGCAGAGCCCTGGTTCGCGGCATACGTCGAATACCGGGCAGCCCGCCACAAGCGCGGGCATGTACTGACCGAGGCGCAGCGCGCGCAGACCGCATTGGGCGAGGTGCAGACCGTTCCCGAACAGCGCTGGTATGACGCAAGGCTGTTGGAAGACATGGTGTCGCACGCTGACCGAAAGGCTGCCGAACTCGGTGCCGAGTTCGACCAGGAACTGACCGATAAGCGGGACGCATACATTGCGGGCACGGACTGACGGTCACCGCCGGCTCTCGGCGTGGGGGCTGCCCGACCAGGGGGGTACTCCCGACTTCCCCCGCCCCAGATCGGCAGTGAGGCAAAAAACTCGCATGGCTGATTACAGCTTTTGCGCGGAGCGCTGATCGCCCCGCCAGTCCTCTTTCACGAGGCTGGCGGGGCTTTCTGTGTGCAGGAATTCACGCGGCCTTGAGTTTGGCCACTTCGCGCGCTCGCTCGTGAAGTTCCCGAACGACGGAAGAATTGCGCGGCATCGTGAGTGCCCGAAGCTTGCCGAAGTGCTCGTCCCCGCGCGCGGTGGACAGCACTTCGTAGTCGTCCAGGAAGCGCCCCCATGTACGGCACGACTCTTCGAGGTGCCCGTGTTCGTGCTGCCGCTGCGCCAGCACCGCGTGTGCGTGGAGTCGGCCTTGACGCTCCGACGGGGACATGACCCGGATGGAGGACTTGAGTGCCTTGATCGAACCTTCCAGGTCCCGCCCCTCGTAGTGGACGTGCGAGACGTGGAACAGGAACGCGGCGCGGTCGTAGCCCCCCACGGCGTCGCGCCGCGAGTCCGCCCGCGAGAGCGCGGTTTCCGCCTCCCGGAGTCGGACGACGGCCGTCCGTCGGTCACCGACCATCGCGGAGGCGTGGGCTTGCTGCCCCCGCAGGAACGCCACGAGACGGGGACCGGCCGCGCCGGTCGGAGCCGCCTCCGCCGCAGAGTCCGCGAACTCCAGGGCTCGCCGGCCGTAGCGCAGGTGCGATGCCTGCAAGCTCATCCCGCGCAGGGTCCGGCAGTACGTGAGCTGGTCGCCGGACTCCCGAGCGAGATCGAGAGCGTGCAGGTAGTAGGTCTGCCCCAGACCGTGGGCGCGTTCGTACATCGCCATCCACCCGGTGAGGTAGACGAGATCCGACGCGGCGGAGAGCATGTCTCGGTGTACGGCGTCCGGAGCTGCCGCGCGCAGGTACCCGCCAACGGTGTTGACGAGGAACGCCGATGCCATCGGGCGGGCGTGTCCGCCCCCGAGATCATCGAGAATGTCGGCGATCTTGTCCGTCATCCGTCGGACGGTCTCGACCTCACCTTGACCGATGCGGCCCGTGGGCCTGGTGAGCCTTCCCTGGTCCTCTGCGTGCGCCGTGGTCATCAGCGCGGAGAAGGCCGGAACGGTGAGGGCGGCGGAGTACAGAGTCGTCGTGAGCAGCTTGCGGCGGGACGGGTCCATATCTTCCTTCCCGAGGTCGATAAGAGAATCCACGGTGTCACGCCCGGGATCGGCAGCCACCCCGGCAGGCCGCTGCAAGCCCGCTTCCGCGTAAGAGACCGGGCGCCCTAGCTTCCGTTCCAGTACGGCAATGATCACGGGTCTGATCTGGGGTTTCGGCTGCCCGCCCTGCTTCCACTGCGAAACGGAAGGTTGGCGGTAGTCCACCGTCAGACCGGCTTCGGCAGCAACTCGGTTCACGGCATGGGCGAACTTCGTTTCCGAGTATCCCGCCTGTTCAAGGAGGGTGCAGAGTCCTTCATTGCGCGGTCGTTCGGAAGCTCTGGGCACGACAACCCCCGGCGCTTATGAGTCTTATGGTTTGCCCTCCCCGCAACGGTACCGGTTCAAGCGTGCTTCGCGGTTTGCTCTTCGTACGCAAGAGATCAGCGCATGGCGGGAACAAGCCGTTCCCGTAAAGGAGGTGAGCCGCGATGAATGGCCCCCCGGTAGACCCGGTAACGAGTGCGGACCGCCCGCAGGTGCCCGACGGAGACCGGATCGACGACGCCGGGCACGACCAGGCCGTGCCGACCGGCACCACCGATGACTCGCCCGTGCTGGTCGCCCTCATGGCGCGGGTCTCGGAGGAGAACGGGATGCGCCGAGCCATCCGGAGCGGGACCCCGGGGATGCCCGAGTGAGGACCGACAGAGCGCGGACCTATGCCGAGTCCCCGATCACCCTTCCGATGACGTCGGTACCGCCCGCCGTGCCCGTCCCGGGCTGCACGACATGTGCGCTCGCGGCGGAGGGCGAGCGGTACAGCGTCCGCGTCCGCGACGAGTCGGCGGCTGCGGACTACCGCGTCGAGATACGCAATCACCCGCACGAGGAACCGAAGTTGACGATCAGGGAGGGTGCTCCGTGACCACGGCGCCGGCTGTCGCGGTCCCGGTGTACCGCATGGCCAAGCATCCCGGGCGGGAGTCCGAGGTCACCATGACGGCTCGCTGCCTGGACGGCGGGTGTGCTTGGGAGTCGGAGCCGACAACGGCCGACATGTCGTCGGGTGGGTGTGAAGCGCACACGGTCACGACCGGACACACCGTCTTCGCCGTGACGCTGGAGTACGTGGCGCTGGTGACCCGTGAGTGAAGGAAGCCGTGGCCGTCACGGTGACCGCTGTTCTCCTGCTGCTTTCTCTGGTCGTCGCCGTCCTCGCGGAGTGACGCGGCGCGCGTCGGTTTCGTAGAGCGGACGTGACCCGCTCGCGGTCTGACAGGTTGGTGCCGTATCCGGCAACCCTGCGGACCTGTCCCCCTCGAAAGGCTTGCTCATGAAGCGTGTTGTGGCCCGGCTCTGGCGGCTCATCCGGGGCCCGTTGCAGTGGCGCGTCCTGTGGTTCGCCCACGCCAAGTTCATGGTGGGCGTCACCGGTGTCGTACGCGACGACCAGGGGCGCGTTCTGCTCCTCAAGCACCGGATGTGGCCGCCGGAGCGCCCGTGGGGATTGCCCACGGGCTATGCGATCAAGGGCGAGGAGTTCCCGGCGACCATCGTCCGGGAGGTGAAGGAAGAGACCGGGCTCATCGTCAAGCCCGGTCGTCTGGTGAGCGTGACGAGCGGTTACAAGCTCCGTGTGGAAGTCGCCTACGAGGCACTGCACGCCGGAGGAACGCTGTCCATCGATGGCTTCGAGATCTTGGAGGCGCAGTGGTTCGAACCGGACTCCCTGCCGGAGGGGATGCAGGAATCCCACCGGCAGCTCATCAGGGGCACCACCCCGTCGTAGCCCCTCTGGCACCGAACGAAACGGTGGTCGGCGCGCGGGCGTCAGAGGCTCTGGCCTCCCTGCGGGCCGACACCGCCGTCCTCACCTCAGCCCACCCCGACCACGTGTTCCGCACCGCCACCGAACGTCTGGCCCGATGGCAGGCGGCGGGTCTGGACACGGGGGTCTTCCACGCCGGCTTCTACATGGCGTGGAACCGGTACGCGGAACTGGGACTCTCCCAGATGCTCCCGCTACACCGGGTGCTGGTCGGGGCGGAGTCCTCGCGCCCCGGCGCGTTCGGGGGCTTCCATCACCCCGACCAGGGTTACCGGCACTTGCAGATGGTCGCGTTGGTGACCATGCACGGTCCGTTGGGGAGCGACGTTCCCGAGCGGGCGAACCTGGCCCTACTCGACCTGTTGCGGGCCTACGCCCACGACTGTCTTCACTACGGATCCCGGCGCCGGTACGTGTACGTCGACGGGCGCTTGGTCCGGACGCAGTACGGCATCAACTTCCGTCGCGCGTCGGGGCGTACGTACTCCGCTGCTGACCCGAAGGGCGCGCCGCACACCCGAAACCTCGGTGTCGTCATGGAGGGCGCGTGCGACAGGGAAGCCCGCCGCATCGCCCGTGAGGCCGCTGCACGTGTCGGGGTCGGAGAACCCGAGGACGCGACGGAACGGCTCGCGTTCCGGGACGTGACGGGAACCCTGGCGGGGGAGGAGGCGACCGCTTCGGCCGATGCATCCACGGACGAGGTCACGCGCTACACCGGGGCGCTCTGGCGCTACGAAGCGGGGGTGAATCGGCGGTACGCGTCGTTCCTGGACGAGTTCGCTCCCGGTGAGCAGGAAGACCTACACACCCTTGTCCTGCGCTCGGTGATCAGCGGAGCGACCGGGGCCCTCTCGGGGTGGCTGGACGACCGGCACGGCCCCGGTACTTTCGCCGGCCTGTTCCGTACGCCGGAGTACTTCGACCCCGGAGTGCCCGTCTGAACGGTTCCCACGTTGTTCGTGCACCCGTCCCCAGGGTGCGCGGAGGGGCCTACTGCGCGTCCGCGCTGCGGTCGCGTACGTAGGTGCCCCGCTGCGGCACGGTGTAGACGTAGCCGAGTTCACGCAGGTGCCGCACGGCACGGCGGGCGGTGTCCCGGGCCACGCCCCATCGCTGGATCAACGCGGACTCCGAGGGGATCGGGCGATCCACCGCGAGCGTGCCCGACTCGATGTCCCGGATGAGCTCCGCCGCGATCTGCTGGTACGGCGGTGTCGGGGCTTCGTAATCAATGCTCGGGCTCATGGGGGGAAGCGTAGACAACCAGCCACAGTGAGAGCCGTAGCCATACGTAGGTAGACGAGGGTAGAGGAGTTGGTTACCGTCGAAACGAAAAACGCCCCGAGGAACCGATTAGGCCCGGTCCCTCGGGGCTTGCCGAAACAGCTTTAGGGAGCTGAAACGACCATGCGTGAGCTTATCGCCCTCGCCGCTATCGGACTCGGGTCCGTGCTCGTCCTCGCGGTCGTCCGTGCCATGGCCCCTCGCCGGCCCGGACGCCACACCGCCGAATTCCTCGCCGAGCTGCCCGAGCCTGCCCCTGCGGACCCGTGGGCTAAGCCGTGGCCCACCCCGACCCCCGAGCACGTTCGAGCGCTCTACACCCCGCTTCGTGGGGAAGACGTGGCGCTTACCCGCCCGTACTGCCGGATGGACACCACCATGGACCTCGGTGTGATCCGCGAACGGCGCACTGCTGCCGTCCTCGCCACGCTCGGCGTGGACTACGCGTACGGCTACGCGGGCGACCAGTTCGAAACCCTCGCCGGTCTCGCCGCTACAGGGGTGACCGCATGACCCGCGAAGCCTTCGCTGCCGAGTCCGCCCCCGCGAGGCGAGGCGCGCTCTGCTGCCGCTGTAAGCGCTGGACGTACGCGCCCGTGGAGGTCGGCTACATCGAGCGTCAGAGCGGCCCCGGGGTCGTCCTCTGGGGCTGCCCGAGCCACGCCGTGGCCATGACCCCCGCCCCGGTGCCCGGAGAGGGCCGGTCGGGCACGTAGCCCCCGCAGACAGCAAAACGCCCCGTGCGGCTCAACTGTCGTGCGGGGCTTCTGTGTTCTCTGACGTGCGCGTAAGCTCAGAACTGGTAGTCAGAGGTGTTGGGGTCCGCGAGGACGGCCCAGCCCGCGCCGTCCGGCTCCCGGCGGTCGGCCACGAGGGTCGCCCCGAGCTTCAGCAGGCGCTCGACCTCCGCGTCGCGCGTGGTCGTCGGGCGGAGGCACAGGTGGACGCGGTTCTTGACCGTCTTCGGCTCCGGGACCTGGCTGAAGTAGAGGACCGGGCCCCCGGGAAGCAGCACCTGCGTCTCGTGGGCGCCCGGCGCGTCCTCCGGGTCCAGCGGGGCACCGGTCACCTCGCTCCAGAACCGCGCCAGTTCATAGGCATCCGCACAGTCGACCGCCACGTTCTGCACCACCGAGATCATGCCGGTGATCTTGCCCGAACGCCGCGCGCCGCGCCACCGCCCGCGCTCAGCCCTTGGTGGCCGGGGCCTTCGGACCGCAGGAGAGGCGGGCCGCGTCCCGGCCCGGCGCGGAGTCCTTGAGGACCTTCGCCGGCTCGTCGCAGTCGAGGATGCCCGTGCCGTCGACGATCCAGCTCGTGGCGCGGCCGGCGGACGGCTTGCCCCCGGGGCAGGAGTAACGGAAGTCGCCGGTGGCCAGGCGTACGAAGCTGTACTGCACGATGGTGCCCGCGCCCTGGACGTCGGTGATGCCCGGGTCGAGGTCCGGCGCGGTGCGGCCCGCCTCGGCGAACGACGAGTCCTCGCCGCCGCCCCCGATGTGGGCGCCCAGCGAGCGCAGCGCGGCCGCCGCGTCCACCGCGGGGCCCGTCTCCATCGTCACGGCGGTACGCGGCGAGTGGAGCCGCGCGATCGCCCGCGTGAGCCTTCCGCCGCCCTTGCCGAGAGTCTCCTTCTCCGCGACCCCCGTCAGGACGTCCCGCCGCTCTACGTTGAACCACGTGTACGTACCGCCCGAGCACGCCGTCGGCGCCGAGCTCCGGGCCGCGTGGGACACGCGCTCGGTCGCGGCGGGCCGCGTGTCGCCGTCCGACGAGCAGGCGGCCGTGCCCGCGAGCAGGACGGTGGCCGCGCACGCCGCCAGGGCGTTCTTCATGGTGTTCTTCATGCTGATGATTCCCCCGTATCGCGCCATTGGTCGATGGCGGTACGGCGACCTTGCCCGCTACCGATCCGACGTGGCAAGCGACTTGAGCCACATTTGAGCGGCCCAGCAGGGGAGGAGAAGCTTCCGCCCGGGCCGCGCGGGCATCAGCCGGGGCGGGTCACCCGCAGGCCGGTCACCTCGAAGGACATCTCGCTCGTGCCCGGGTCCGGTGCGGGGTGGTAGCGGCCCGCGCAGACGGACAGGCTGACGATCAGGAAGGCGTGCCAGGACGGTCCGACCCCCCGCCCGTCCGCGTACACCTCGGTGCCGTCGACCCACCAGCGCACGGACCCGGCGCCGAACTCGGTCCGCAGATCCACCCAGCCGCCGGGGCGGACGGCGGGCGACCGGTAGTAGTGGTGGGTGCCCGCCACCCGGTTGGACAGCTCCAGGAGATCCGGGTTGTCCGGGTGGTACTCGAAGACGTCGACCTCCTGTCCGCCGTCGCGCCACGTCCAGATCGCCGGCCAGGCACCCGTCTCCACGGGCAGCCGTACGCGCGCCTCCAGCACGTCACCCGCCCGCACCTCGAAGCCCTCGTCGCTGCCCTCCGTCGTGAGCAGCCCGTTGTCCCACATCCCGTCGCGGCGGCGGGTGGCCCGGAAGACGCCGGAGCGGCTGTAGGAGGGATCGTCCACCAGGTGGTCGAGCTTGTTGTCGAGCGGATTGACCGGACCGCCCCCGGGATAGGCCCAGGAACGCCCGGCGACCCATTGCGCGGCCGACCCGAAGTCGGCGGTGAACAGGGGACCGTCGGGCGGCGACAGCGGCGGAGGCGGAGAGGACATGGCGGCTCCTGGCGGTGCGGACGGGAGACGACGGACACCGTCATGGCTCCCCGCACGCGCACCCCGCATGCGGAACCGCCCGCTCCTGTCGAGAAATCGTCACGGGCGTCACGGCGACGCCCGGCCGCGATCCCGGCCACGGCGCCGCGCGAGGGACGGCCTCGTCGGCCTCGTCGGCCTAGGTCCTCACCCGGCCCGGTGGCGCTCCACCAGCGGCCGCCACACCGCCTCCTGCGCCGGGTCGAGACGGCTGCCCCACACCAGCGCCTCACCCACGAGGCCCGGTATGTCCCGCGTGGCGAGGGCCGGTGCCTCCAGCATGTCGGCGAGTTCCTCCAGGTACGTGCCCAAGGTGTCGAGCTCGTCCGGCTGCCCCTCGTTGTAGCGGGACCAGCGGCCCAGGTACCCGGACTCGGTGTCCAGGTACCAGCCCGAGGTGCGGTCGGCCGCTCCGTGGGAGACGACCGGCACCCAGGCGGCCCTCCAGACGGTGAACCGGTCGTACTCCGGCCGGCGCGCGTTCAGGGCGTCCTCGTGCCGCTGGGCTTCCATCTGCTGCCGATGGAAGGCGGCGACGGCGTCGAGCGGCATCAGCGCCTCGTTCCCGGGCAGGCACCCCGCGCCCCGCACACCGCCGTCGCCCGCCGTCAGCAGCCACAGCGCACGCAGGTCGGCGGGGACCCGGACGCCGAGCTCCGCCTCCAGCGCGGCGATCCGCTCCGGACTCGCCCCGGGCGCTAGCGCGGCGTGGGAGCCGGGGGCGTGACGGCTCAGCCAGTGCGTGACGCGCCGCCAGGCGTCCTCGATCACCCGCGCGGCGACGGCCCCGGGCTCAGTCACGGTCACGGACGAGGCAGAACGGGTGCCCCGCCGGATCGGCGAGGACCCGCCAACCCCCCTTGCCGTCACCGCCGTCACCGCCGTCGAGCGCGGTCGCGCCCAGCGCGCGAGCCTCCGCCTCCGCGCGGTCCAGGTCCTCGACGCCCAGGTCGAGATGGAACTGCTGTGGGTGAGCGGGGTCCGGCCAGCGCGGCGGGCGGTGGTCCGCCACGCGCTGGAAGGCGAGGACGAGGCCGCCGTCGGTGTGCAGCGTCGACCAGTCGTCGTCGAGCGACCACCGGGGATCGGGCCGGTTCACCGCGCCCCCGAGGAGCGCCTGGTAGAACCGCGCGAGCTCCGTGACGTCCGGACAGTCCAGCACCACGCACTGCAATGGGGCGATCATGAGGGGAAGGGTAGATCAGCGGCCCGCGCCTGCCCAACGGGTCAGGCGGTGCAGCCGAGTTCCTTCTTCACCTTCGGTACAAAATCGAGGGTGAAGGTCTCGATCGCCTCGCGGCGTTCGGCGGTGCCGGAGCCGCCCTCCGTGCCGCCGTCCACGCTCACGTACGCGATGAGGTGGTCCACCCCGGGGCCGGAACAGGGCGTGGCGACCATGGAGTTGGAGTCGCCGACGGCGCCGAGGCCGGAGAACGGCAGGCCGGTCATCTTCGCGCGGGAGCGGAAGCGGTACTCCTCCGACGCGTGCATCGGGTCGTAGAGCTTGTCGACGCGATCGACCTGGAGACCGACGACCAGCGCGCCGTCGACCCGGAGCTCGCACCGGCTCCAGGTCTTGCCCTGAGGCGGGTCGACGACGGAGTCGCCGGTGACGGTCAGCCGCTCGCCGTCGACGAGGAACGGCGACAGGACCTTCTCGTCGAGCGGGACCCCGCAGGCCGCCTCGGGCACCGTGTAATCCCGGCCGTCCCCGCCGCACGCGGTCAGGGTCAGGGCGAGGGCGGGGGCGAGCACGGCGGAGGCCATGAGGCGCCCTCGTGTCGTCGTCATGTTCTCTGTCGTCCTCACTGCACGCCTCCCACGCCTTCGGCCTTCTTGTTGCCGTCGTTCGCGGCGCCCTCGATCTGAGAGTAGATGCCGTGGTTCTTGGAGTAGCCCTCGTGCGCGGGGTCCTCCGCCCACTCCTTGTTCTGCTGGTACCAGAGGTCGGCCAGGCCGCGCAGCTCCTCGCTGCGGTTCTCGTACGTCTTGGTGTGATCGGAGGTGGCCTGCGCGTTGATCCTGTTCTGCTCGTCCTCCAGCATCTTCGCGGTGATCATGTCCACCCCGCGCTGCACGGCGTCACCGGCCGGATGCCACGGCGTGAGGAGACCGCCCACGATGTGGTACCTCCACGACTTCTCCCACGAGGCGTCGGCGAGCGCTTCGCCCTTGTCGGTGTTGGTCGCCTGGTAGCGGGCCTCCTCCAGGAAGCCGATCGTGCGTCCCGCACGGTCAAGGCTGTCCTCCGGGTGGCCCTTCTCCGTCATGATGTCGGCCACGACCGACTGGTGCATGACCTGGGTGAGGGTCTGGTAGTCGTCCCGGTTCCGCGAGATCTGCTTGCTGACCTCCATGAGCTGGCCGGCGTCCAGCTCGTGCCGTCCGACCGGATCGCTCATCGCCTGGTGCACCCGGTCGCCGTGGTTGCCCAGCGCGTACGCCATGCTGTCGCGCAGCTCCGGCGGGAAGTCGTTGCCGGTGCTCGCGAGGATGGCGAGGGAGCGCTTCATGGCCTCCCGCTGCTCGGGCGTGTGCTCCGCGTACTTCTGCCCGGGCGCCTCCGGGTCGGTGACCCCCGAGACCGCCGCGAACATCGCCTTGCCGGCGGCGTCCCGGGCCTCGTTCGGCCCGTCGTCCAGCGGCGAGTCGTCGAAGTACCCCCGGTCCTTGAGGACCCACTCCGCGTTGTCCTGCGGCTGCTTGGCGTTGAAGAACTCCGTCGACGCGTCAGGGCTGTTGGCCAGGGCGGTCATGAACCCCGCCAGGGGGTCGCGGCCGAACTCCTCGTCGCCGATGAAGTTCATCTTCGGCATCTGCGCGCCGTTCCAGTAGCGGTCCGGGAGCCTCATCTCCTTCTCCTTGGCGACGAGATCGTTGCCGTACCGCGTGAGGAACCGGTCGTCGTAGTCGCCCGTGCGCATGAGGTTGCTCATGATCTGGTAGCCCCACACCTCGCCCTGCCGGGTGCGGTACCGCTCGCCCGACAGGCGCAGCATGTCGTTCTCCCACTGCCGCATGGCGGGGCTGTCCGACTGGGTGGCGCCGCCGAGCACGTACCCGAGGTTCTTCTGGAAGTCGCCGAGCTGGTTCAGCTGCGTCCGGGTGAGGTCCTTCGTGCTGTCCGGGCTCGACAGGTCGGCCCAGAACTCCAGCATCCCCTTCGGCCCCACCTGCGTGGCGAACTTCTCCTGGAACAAAGGGTCGTTGCGGTACGAGGCGAGCAGCCCGTTGAGCCTCTGGAACTCCTCGGGCGACATCTCGTCGCCCTTCCGCTTCAGCAGCTCGGCCGCTTCGTCGGCCTTGCGGAGCGCGTCGGCCGCCGCGTCGCGGTCCCCGTACCTCGCCCCCGAGAAGCCGGTCTCGGCCTGGTCGACGAGCGCCCGCAGCACGGTCGCCGCGGTCGTGTCGCTCTCCGTCGCCCGGTCCAGGATCCGCTGCACGTCGTCCCGCAGGTGCTGCGCGTCCTGCGGCGAGTGATCGGGTACGTCGTGCCCCTTGGCGGCCCGGTCCGGATGGATGAGCATCGTCACGGTGAAGCCGCCGCCCCCGAGGGACGTCACGGTGAGGTTCTTCGTGCGGCCGCGCTCCAGAGCCTGGTCCAACTGCTGCTTGTAGCTGACCAGTTCGTCGTGGGTGTCCTTCAGGATGTCGTGAATGCTCTGCGCCTGGGTGTGGGCGTCCGAGAACTCACCCGCCGTCTTGCCGATGAACCCGCGCGAGACCGTGGCGTTCACACCGGCCCAATCGGCCTTGTCCGCCTTCGCCTTGAGGTCGTCCCTGGCGCTGGTCTCCAGCGTCTTCAGCTTGTCGGCGACCCCCTTCCAGGCGGTGACGGCCTGCCCGAGCTGCCCGAAGCTGCCCTGCCGCAGCGACTCGAAGTCCATCAGCGCCGCGTCCTCTCCGTGAAGCCCTCGTCCAGCGTCGCGATACTGCTCACGACCCCGTAGATGTAGTGCTCGTCGCCCGCGTGGGCGTTCTGCGTGAAGTCCATGTGGTTCGAGATGTGCGCGCAGGCGTCCAGTAGCGTCTTCAACTGCTTCTCCCAGCGGTCCTGTACGTGATCCAGCGCCCCGCCCAGCGCGAAGCCCTGCGTACTCAGGTCCTTCGAGGCGGACTGGCTCACGGACCAGGCGTCCCGCCCGTACTTCCCCAGGTCGTCGAAGAGCCGGAACGCGGCGTCACCGACGGCCGCCAGATCCCGCTGACTGACCTTCAGATCCCCTCCGGGCGCCGCGGCCCCGGGGTCCTCGTCCGGAACCCCGTTCAGCAGCATGGCCGTCGACTGCCGCTCGACCGCCTCCGATTTGAGCTGCTCCCACTCGTCCCAGCCCATGAGACTTCCCTTCCCCCGTACGTTCCCCGCTGCTTCCGCCGGCGCCCTGGACGCGCCTGCGTGATCTTCGCTCGCAGGGTTGGGGGTGCTCAACGTTTCACGCGAGAGGGAGGGGAGATGTATGCGCTAATGTCAGGATATTCGCCCCTGGTGGGGAGAGGAAATGGGTGTCAGCACCCATCAGGCCCGCGGGCCGCGTCCTGGGCGGCCATGACGTCGTCACCGTGCTCGAAGGCCCACGCGCCGAAGGCGTCGATGGGCGCGAGCAACGTCCTTCCCAGAGGGGTGAGTTCGTAGGAGACGCGTGGGGGCACGGCGCCGGGCTCGGGGTGCCGGTCGACGAGTCCGTTGAACTGGAGCCGGCGCAGGGTCTCGGTGAGGACCTTGGAGCTGATGCCCCCGATCCGCTCCCGCAGTTCGAACGGGCGTCTGGGGCCGTCGCGCAGCGCCCAGATCACCACGGCGTTCCAGGTGTTGGAGAGAAGGTCGAAGGCGAGCCGGGCACGGCAGTCGGCGAGGAACGGGTCGCTGGTCACGTACCACATGGTGCCCGACGGGCCCTCTAGCGTCGGTACGCAAGGTCGAAGCAGGCGACGGAAAGGCGGCACGACATGAGGATCGGCGTACTGGGAACGGGCAACATGGCCGACGCACTCGCCACCCACTGGGCCCGAGCCGGACACCACGTGACCATCGGAGGCCAAAGCACGGACAAGGCGGCGAGGCTGGCGACCCGTATAGGGGAAGGCACGGAGTCGGGCTCGCTGCGAACGGCAGCCGAGGCAGGCGAGGTGGTACTCGCCGCGCTCCCCTTCGAGGCGGGAACGGAAGTGGTCAGCGAACTGCGCACGGCGCTGACGGGTAAGGCACTGATCGACTGCTCCAACCCGGTGGGCCCCGGCTTCCGGCTCCTGACCGAAGGAGGCCTCTCCGCGGCGCAGCGCCTGGCGGCAGCGGCCCCGGAAGCGCACGTGGTCAAGGCGTTCAACCTCTGCCACGAAGACGTGTGGCGCATGCGGCCCCCCGTCTTCGACGGCCGCCCTCTCTCCGTCCCGGTCTGCGGCGACGACGAAACGTCCCTGTCCCACGTACACACCCTGATCCGAGCCACAGGCTGCACCCCTGTCCCCGCCGGCGACCTGGCCCGCGCGGCCCTCCTGGAGGCCACGGCCGCCCTCTTCATCGGCCTCTGGGTGGGCGAAGGCGCGGACGCCCAGTCCATCGCCCCACCCCTGGCCTACGCGACGGGCCCGGCGAGCTAGCGGCCGACGAGCCGGCTGCTTATGCGGTGGAAGTCCATGACCCAGTTCACCAGCCACTCCTCCGTGCCCTCGGGGGCGAACGCCTGCTCCCAGCGGGCGGAGTCGGGGGTGATCTCCGACCAGCGGAAGCGGACGTGGACGGGGTGGCCGGCGTAGTGGTCCTCGCCGTGGAACTCGCCGGTGCCGTCCTCCTCGAAGCGGCCGCGGACCGGGGGGTCCAGGCGGCCGGTGCGGGTGCTGGACCAGTTCAGGGTCCACTCGTCGGTCTCCGGTTCGTACAGGCGCAGGGTCAGACCGCTGAACGACTTCGCGGGGAAGACGATCTCGTCGACGTGGGCGCGTCCGCCCCAGTGGAGGCGGCCTGTGGTGTGGCCGTCGAACTCCTCCCAGCCGGCGGCCGGGTCCAGGAAGTCGACGAGGCGGCGGTTGCGGACGGTGAACGCGCCGTCCAGGAAGTCGAAGCCGTGGGAGGTCATGCGGGTGCTCCGTCCGTGGTGCGGGTCGCTGTCGTGCCGGTGCGGAGGGCGTCCGCCAGGTAGGCGGGGAGGTCCGGGGTGTCGGGGGCGAGGACGTGGCGGATCCAGGCCGTGCGCTCGTGGTCGAGCGGCGCCAGTTCCCAGACGCAGCCGATCCAGCCTCGGTCGCGGGCGGTGCCGGTGACGGGGACGAAGTGGGTCGGGTCGGTGTCGGGGCAGTCGAGGGCCGGCTGCCCGGCCGCCGCACCCGCGAAGTGGAGGACGTTGTCCCACGCCCAGCTGTAGACGTTCAGGTATGCGCCCGTGTCGCCGCCCCGGTGGAGGACGACGAAGCTCGCCGCCGGGGTGCCGTCCGGCTCCGGCAGGAGGTCGGGGAGCAGGGCGTAGGCCGCCTTCTCCACCTCCGGTTCGATGCCCGCCGGGTCCGCCGTGACGTGGTAGCGCTTGATGTGCCGGCCGCCGATGTCGACCGGTTCCAGCGCGACGAGGTACTTCTCCGCGAAAGCCATGGCTGGACTGTAGGAGGACTTCACTGACACCTTGTGTCAGTGAAGTCGAGCCGTCTGCTGTCGATCCTGCTCCTCCTGGAGACCCGCGGCCGGATGACCGCCGCCGACCTCGCCGAAGAGCTGGAGGTCTCCGTCCGCACCGTCTACCGGGACGTCGAGGCCCTGCACGCCGCCGGAGTCCCGCTCTACGGCGACGCCGGGCACCGCGGCGGCTACCAACTGCTCGCCGGACACCGCTCCCGCCTCACCGGCCTGTACGCGCGCGAGGCCGAGGCGCTCGTCCTCGCCGGACTGCCCGTCGCCGCCGACGAACTCGGCCTCGGCGGCCACTTCGCCGACGCCCAGCTGAAACTGCGCGCCGCCCTCCCGGCCCCGCTGCGCGACCACGTCGACCGGCTCCGCACCCGCTTCCACATCGACGCCCCCGGCTGGTACGCGGAGGACGCCGGCGCCCCGTTCCTGCCCCAGGTCGCCGAAGCCGTACGGGCCGGGCGCGTGCTCGCCGTCCGCTACCGGCGCTGGAAGGAGCCGACCGATGTCGACCGGCGGCTCGCGCCGTACGGCCTCGTGCTCAAGGCGGGCCGCTGGTACCTCGTCGCAGGGCCCGGCCCGCGCACGTACCGTGTCGACCAGATCCTCGGCCTGACCGTCACCGACGAGGAGGCGGACATCCCCGCCGGCTTCGACCTCGCCGCGCACTGGCGCGCGAGTCAGCGGGACTTCCACGCCCGGCTCCACCAGGGCGAGGCCGTCGTCCGGATCTCCCCGCGCGGAGCCGCCCGCCTCACCGGCGCGGCCGCCCGCGCCCTCGCCGAGAACGGCGTCCCGGAACCAGACGGCTGGACCCGCGCCACCCTCCCCGTCGAGAGCCCCGACCACGCCCACGACACCCTCCTCGCCCTCGGCGCCGAGGTGGAGGTCCTCGCCCCGGACGACCTCCGCGACCGCATCACCGCCACCGTGCGTGCCCTGGCCGCCCGCTACCGCTGACACGGCAGGGGCGGGGCCTCGGTGCCTCGGGTGGCGGGCCGCCGCGCCGGGGATGCGCTTGCGGGTTCCCCGCGTACGGGACAAGGTCGGGCGGACACCTCACCAAGACGGAGAACGATGTCCACGCACCCCCACCCCGACACCCTCGGCCCGCTCGACGACGAACTCGTCCGGGCCGCGGCGGACGTCGCCCGCACCCGCTGCCGGGGCGACGACCACAGCATGGCGGCCGCGGGCCGCGCCCGGGACGGCCGCATCATCACGGCGGTGAACGTCTACCACTTCACGGGAGGCCCCTGCGCCGAGCTGGTCCTCATCGGTACGGCCGCGGCCCAGGGCGCGTACGAGCTGGAGACGATCGTCGCGGTGGGCGACGGCGGCCGGGGCGTCGTTCCCCCGTGCGGCCGGTGCCGCCAGGTCCTGCTCGACTACTTCCCCCGCATCCGGGTCATCGTGAGCGGCGAAGACCGCGCCCGCGCCGTCCCCATCGCCGAGCTGCTGCCCGACAGCTACGTCTGGGCCGACCACCAGCCCGACAGCGACTAGAAGGCGGGGGCGCGGGCCAAGACTCGGGCGCGCCCCTCACTCCGGGCGGCTGAAGCGGCGGGCCGCCCACATCAGGGCCAGGACGCCTCCCGCCAGCAGCAGGCCCGCTTCGAGGAGGAGGGGTGGCTGCTGTCCGGCCCATTCGACGCCGGGGGCGGCCGCCTGCTCGGGCACGCGCAGGGTGATGGAGCGGCGCAGGACGTCCACTCCGTACGCCAGCGGGTTCGCCGCGGCCGGTACCTGCGCCCAGCCGGGCAGGGACGCCAGGGGGAAGAAGCCGCCGGAGAGGAAGAGCAGCGGCATCATCACCAGGCCCAGCAGCGTGTGGAACGTCTCCGGCCGGCGCAGCCCCACCGCCAGGGCCAGGGACATGGCCGTGATGGTGAAGGAGGCGAGGATCATGCCGCCCAGCAGCATCGCCAGCAGGACGGGGTCGTACGGGAGGCCGACCGCGCCGGCCAGGCCGAGGAGCACGGCGCCCTGCACGGTGGCGACCAGGGTGCCCCCGGCGCAGCTGCCGAGCAGGAGGGTGACGCGGCTGACCGGGGCCATCAGGAGCTCGCGGAGATAGCCGCTCTGCCGGTCGGTGATCAGGCGGATCCCGACCATGATGGCCGGGGTCTGCACGGTCATCATCAGCATGCCGGGGAAGAGGTACGTCTGGTAGCCGACGCCCAGCGAGGCGGCGGGGATCAGCGCCGCGAGGCCACCGCCCAGGATGAAGAGGTACAGCACCGGGTGGAGCAGCATCAGCGCCGTCGGGGTCCGCTGGCAGGCGAGGCGGAGCAGGTCGCGGTGGATCAGGGCGTGCATCGCGCGCAGTTCGCGCCGCAGGCGGGGCAGGCGATCCGCGCCGACGCCGTCCGGTTCCCGCAGGGTGAGCGTCGTCATCGGCCGCCGCCCTCCGGGGTCATGCTGCGGCCGGTGTGGTGGAAGAAGACGTCGTCGAGGGTCGGCGGGGTCGCGGACGCGGCGTGGACGGCGATGCCGTGGGCCACCAGCGCCGCGCACAGGCGGGGGATCCAGGCGCTGCCGTCGGGCACCCGCAGCCAGAGCCCGTCCGCGTCGACGGTGACGGACCGGTCCGGGGGCGCGAGGAGGCGGACGACCCGCCGGGCGGCCTCGTCGTCGCTGGTCCGCAGCGCGACCCGGTCGTCCCCGATCGCGGCCTTCACCCCGTGCGGGGTGCCCTGGGCGACCAGCCTGCCCCCGTCGATGATGGCGAGGCGGTCGCAGTGCTCCGCCTCGTCGAGGTAGTGGGTAGTGACGAACAGGGTGCTGCCGTGCCGGTCGCGCAGGGTCCGCAGGTGCTCCCACACGCGGGCGCGCGCGTGGGGATCGAGGCCGGTCGTCGGCTCGTCCAGGAACAGCACGCCGGGGGAGTGCAGGAGCTGGCGGGCGATCTCCAGGCGCCGCCGCATGCCGCCGGACAGGGTGCGTACGGGGGAGCGGCGCCGGTCGGTCAGGTCGGCGAGGTCGAGCACCTCGGCCGTGCGGCGGCGGACCTCGGCGCGGCGGAGCCCGTACAGGCGCGCGTGGATGCGCAGGTTCTGCTCGGCCGTCAGGTCCGGGTCTAGGGCGCTGTGCTGGAAGAGGAGGCCGACCCTGCGCCGTACCCGGTCGGGTTCGGTGAGCACGTCGGCGCCGGCCACGGTCGCGTGACCGGAGGTGGGGAGGGTGAGGGCGCAGAGCATCGCGATCGTGGTGGACTTCCCCGCGCCGTTGGGGCCGAGGAACGCGAAGGTCTCGCCCCGGCGGACGTCCAGGTCGAGGCCGCGCACCGCGTGGGTGGTGGCGCCGTCCGGGGACCGGTAGCTCTTGACCAGGCCGCGCGTGCTGATGGCGTGCGCCGGCCCGGGAGGGTCGGCCCTGGGGTGCGGGGCGGCCGTGCGGGTGGACTCGTGGTCACCGGTGTGCAGCTGCATGCGTCGGGTCCTCGTCGCGGGGGCGTCGGGCCGGGCGGGCGGGGCCTGGGCCTCGCCCCGGCCGGTGGCTGTCCCGGGACAGCCACCGGCCGGGGGAGGCGGCAGGGTTACGCGCAGCTGATGCCGATACAGACGGTGTTGAGGAGCGTGAGCAGGCCCACGCACTCGCACGTCGCGGCGAAGGGCGCTCCGTCCGCGCCGACCGGGTCGGTCTCCGGAAGGGCGTGCAGGCGTGCGAGCAGGTCGAGGTCCTGGTTCTCCATGGCGTTCTCCTTCTCGGTGAGGATCCCAGCGGTTCGCCCGTGGGGGGCGCCGCGGGTGCTCCGCGGGTCGCTGGGGGATGCGTGGTGCGATATCTGCGAGATCCCCGGGGAACGGGAATCCCTGGGGAGTCCCTGGGGGATCTCTGGGGACCGGCGGCGGGCTCTCCGCCGCTCAGACCGGCCGCTGGAGCATCCAGTGCCGGGGCTCTGTGTGGCGGACCCGCAGGAGGAACGCCAGGATTCCGGCGGACCCGTCGCTCCAGCCCGTCGAGACGTCGCCGTACTCGTTGGGGAAGACGACGTGACCGCCGCGGTGGGACCGTTCGGCGACGAGCAGGCGGGCCAGGTCCTCGGCCCGCGCGCGGTGCACCGGGTCGCCGGTGGCCTCCGCCAGGTCGAGGAGGAAGTCGCCGTTGCCCGCCAGGCCGTGGCACTGGGTGAGCGCGGCGCGGGAGGCCCGCTCCACGACGGCCCGGCCCGCGCGGCGGGCGAGGTCGCCGAACCGGTCGTCACCGGTCGCCCGCCACAGCCGCACCAGGAAGGAGCCGATGCCGGCCGAGCCGTGGCACCAGTACGGGGCCGTGGGTACGTCCCCGGCCTGCGCCGGCCACTGGGCGGCACCGTCCACGTCCACGGCGTGGGCCACCAGGAGTTCGCCCGCCGCCAGCGCCAGCTCCCGGTCCTCCGCCCGGCCGGTCACGGACGCGGCGGTGAGGAGGAAGCAGCCGATGCCCGAACTGCCGTGGGCGAAGCCGAGATACCGCTTCCCCGCCTCCTGCGCGACCGCCTCCGCCGGAACCGGCCAGCTCGCCCCGGACGCCTCGCGGCGCGCAGCGGCGGCGAGCCGGTCGGCCGCGTCGGCCACCAGCCCGGCGAGGCGCGGATCGCCGGTGCGCTGCCACAGATGGGCGGCGGCCAGCCCGCCGCCCGCCGTGCCGTGGGTGATGTCGTGGCTGGGCGTCGTTTCCTGCGGCGCCAGCGCCAGGGCCAGCGCGTGGTCCATGAGCGCCTTGTCGCCGACGGCGCTCCCCGCGTCGTACAGCGCCCAGGCCGTGCCCCGGGTGCCGAAGTGCAGACCGGGGCGGGCGGAGCGCGTATCGGTGCGGTCGGCGATCCAGCGGCCCGCCGTGGACAGCAGCTCCGGCAGGCGGGGGTCGGCGGTGAGCTCGAAGTACCGTGTCAGCACCGCCAGGACACCGGACGCGCCCTGCTGCACCGTGCACGGGTCGGTCTCGCCTGCCCTGGTGGAGACGGGCCACAGGCGCCCCTCGTCCTCCGGCGTCATGGTGTCGACGAGGTGGTTCACGATGCCGGTGACGGCGGCGTCGATCGCGTCGTGAGGGGCGGTGCGAGGGTCGTGGTCGGTGCGGCTGTCCGTACGAGCCTGACGGGCCGCCTTCGTCCGCGTCAGGGCCTCCCGCGCCCTCGTCGGGTCCCAGCGCTCGGCGGGCTCGTCCCGCATGAGCCCGAGGATCAGCTCCCGCATGCCGTCGGGGAGTCGTACGGAGGCGGTGCAGGCGGTCAGCCAGTCGGCGAGGCGGTCCTCGGCGGGCCTGTCGGCCGGTTCCTCGGCCAGCAGGTTCGGCACCTTGCCCGTGAGGACGAAGCACACCGTCGCGCCGAGGCTGTAGTGGTCGGCCGTCGGCGAGACCGGCGCGTCCACCAACCGCTCGGGGGCGCTGAAACCGGGTGTCCCCACCCGGGTCGGGAGCGCGACGTCGTCCGTCAGGACGGCGAGCTCCAGGTCGATGAGGCGCAGCTCCCCGTCCGGCCGGACCATCACATTGCCGGGCGTGAAGTCCCGCAGGACGCAGCCGCGCGCGTGTGCCGCCGCCACCAGCTCCACCAGCCGCGCGACCTGGGCCGTCGCCTCGGCCCGGTACCGCTCGCCGCCGACGTCACGGAAACGCTCGGCGACCCAGGTGCGCAGCGGCACACCCGGCACCTCCTCCTGCGCCAGGAAGAGGTGGCCTCCGTGCTCGAACAGCGCCAGGGGCTCCGGCGCGAGACCGGTGCCCTTCAGCTTCTCCAGGGTCCGTGCCTCGGTGCGCAGCCAGTCGCGGACGTCGGAGCCGGAGGCGTCGGCCTCCACGTGCGGCCGGGTCTCCTTGATCACGACCGGCGCGCCGGTGCGGACGTCGCTGCCCCGGTAGACACCGCCCTTGTTGGTGTGCCGGATCGCCTCCCGTACCGCGTACCGGCCGCCGACCACCACCGGGCGGGGTGCCGTCTCCGCGGGGCGCGGCGCGACGGGCACCGTGGCCGGGAACGGGCTCACGGCCCACTCCGGAGGCGCGTACTGTCCGGTCCGCTTGTCCTCCACCGGATTGCCGTCGGGGTCCTCGTAGTACCAGACCAGCAGGCCCTCGTCGGAGAGGCGGCGCCGGCCGACGAAGGCGCCGTACCGGTAGTGCACCAGGCTGTTCACGGCGTACGGCTGGTCGGAGAGGATCCGGGGGCCGGTGAGTCCCGCCGTCGCCCGGTGCAGCTCGCCGGCGATCCGGGCCGCGTCGGCGTCGGAGCGCGGGTAGACCGTCAGGAACTTGCCGGAGCTTCCGCGCGGTGTCGCACGGGAGTTGAGCGCGCTGACCCGCTCCAGCGAGCGCGCGAACTTGAACCCCGACGTGTCCGCCAGCAGCACTTCCAGGGCCTTCGTGAGGACCTCGGGCGCCGAGGCGACCGATGCGGACAGGTGCAGCTTCCATCCCTGCCGGCGCCGCTGGCCGGACGTGGGCGCCACCCGGCACCACATGTCGTCCGACTCGGTCGTCCAGAGCCCGCCCGTGCCCGTGGCGAGCAGTGCGCTGTGGAGGAGGTCTTCCAGTACGGCTTCGGTGGCCTGACTCGTCATGCCCATCCCTCTCAACGGCGAGAACCGCTGGCGGGAACGTGCCCGGCGCACGTGTCGGGCCCACATACCGGGGGCCGGATTCACCGGTTCCGGCGAGCGCGCGCCGGAGTTGTCCCACCCTGAGGTGCGACCGGCGCACAAGGGCGCACGGCCGCGCGCTCAGGGGCGGAAACGGCCGTGCGGGGCAGCTGGTGTCACGGCTTCAGAAACGTCCCGACGTGCCGGTACAGGGTGCCCGTGCCCCCGAACTCTTTGAGGACCGCCTCCCACACCGCCTCGATGTGCGCCGCCGCCTGCTCCTCCGACAGCCACTCGGAGAAGCTGAGGACCTTCGTCCCGTCCAGGCTGATGTGCAGGTGCGCGGCGACCGCGCCGGGGTAGGCGCGGTCCGCCCCCTCCGAGGTCTCCTCCGCCGCCAGCAGGCCGTCGAGCCAGTCCCGGGCCGCCGCCTCGTCCGCCGTGTCGAAGAACGCGACCGGGAACGACTCGGGGAGCGCCTCCGGGTCGGCCGGAGCGGTGCCCAGGACCGCGCGGTAGTGGCGGAAGGGCGTGGCCGTCGGCACGCCCGCGTGCGGGAGGGCGCCGAGGCCGGCGGGCCAGATGGCGGCGGGGGCGGCCTCGGTGAGGGACTGCTCCGACTCCCACTGGGTGTAGGTGAGGACCGAGTCGCCGGTGTTGTCGACGTAGACGGTGAACGACCTCAGGCCCCGGGGCCACGCCTCCGGGTCGGCCCCGAGGCGCGCCACCGCCTCGGCCACGGCCGACCCGCGGCCAGGTCCCTCGACGGGCACGGTGGTGACGAGCGCGACGGCGCTCTCCGGGCTGTCGAGGACCGGGCGGGAGGTGGTGGGGTTCTGCGGGTGCGGCACGAGGAGCCTCCTGGGCGTGCGGCCGGGGGGTACGGGGGAGGGGCAGGGGGACGGATCCAGTCTCCGTGTCGCGTACGGGCCGCCCAAGAGTCGCCGTTTCAGGTCTTCGTCAGATCTTCGAAAGGTCCGTCTCCGGATCCTTGGCCCGCGTCAATTCCCTTGCAGGAGCTGCTTGGTGATGTCCTCCAGGCGGTGTGCGGCCGCGCGGTCGAAGTCGGGGGAGTCGACGCGGAGGCGGTGGCCCTCGACGAAGGCGCTGAGGGGTGCGGCGGGCGGGTCGTCGAGGGCGTCGACAATCGGGGGCAGGGCCGCCGACACGGGCTTCGCGCGCTGCTGCATCGACCTGATGTGCCGGAGCGTCTCGGCGTCGTACTCGCCGGAGAAGCCGGTCGCGGTGACGCCGGGGTGGATGAGGACGTACCGGATGCCCGTGGTGGCGGCGTACCGGTCGGCGAAGGCGACGGCGAGGAGGTCGTTGAGCTTGCCGCCGTGGCCGAGGGCCGCGCCGCCGTGGTAGCCGTACCGGAGCTGGAGGTCGTCCCAGCGGACCACGCCGAGCGGCGCGCCGGGCCCGGCGACGTTGACGACGACGGGCCGCTCGGCCTTGCTCAGGACGGGGACCAGCCCGTGGCCCAGGAGGTAGCGGCTGAGGTAGAAGAGCGCGAAGTTCTCCTCGTACCCCTCCCGTGTCACCGTGCGGCGGAAGCGGTAGTGGCGGGCGCAGAGGACCAGCGCGTCGACGGCGGGCGTCTGGGCGGTGATCTCGTCGATCGCGGCCGTCGTGTCCGCGAGCAGGCTGAGGTCGGCGGTGACGAAGCGCGCCCGGTCGCCGGCGCCGCGGGCCCGGGCGCGCTCCAGGTACGCGCGGCCCTTGGCGGGGTCGCGGCCGATGACGAAGACGGTGTCGCCCCGGTCGAGGTGGCGCTCGGCGAGGGCCTTGCCGATGCCGTCCGTGCCGCCCGCGATGACGAGGGTGCTCACTGCTTGTCTCCCTGGGTGGCGGTGGCGGTGGCGGTGGCGGGCTCGGCGGTCGTCGCGGTGGGAGGCGTGTCGGCCTCCGTGGTCGGCTCCGGGGCTTCCTTGTGGGGTTCCGGGCGTCCGGGGAGCTGGGTCGCGGCGGCCAGGGTGACGACGAGGGCGATCGCCACGGTCCAGGCGGCGGCCCGGAAGCCGCGGACGGCGTCGCCGTCGCCGGCGGTCTGCACGACGAGGGCGACGGTCGCGATGCCTACCGAGGCGCCGAGCTGGTTGAGCATGTAGAGGACGGAGCTGCCCTGCGGGACCAGCGCGGACGGCAGGGTCCGGTAGAGGGAGGCGATGGTCGGGGCGCCGACCGCGCCGAGCCCGAGGCCCAGGGTGAACGCTGCCAGGGCCGTCAGCACCTCGGGGGTCTGTGCGCCCGCCCGGGTGAACGCCAGGGCGCTGAGCGTGGCGAGGACGGCGCCGCCCAGTACCAGGGGCCGGGAGCCGAGCCGGTCGGAGAGCCGCCCGGTGAGGGGCATCGAGAGGGCGGACCCGACGCCGAGCGGGGCGAGCAGCAGGGCCGACGCGAACGTGCCGTGTCCGCGCGCCTGCTGGTAGTAGAGGGGCAGCGCGAAGAGGAAGGCGAAGGTGGCGAGTCCGACCAGCGAGCCCACCGTGACGCTGGCCGAGAAGCTGCGGCGGGTGAAGAGGCGCAGGTCGATCAGGGGAGCCGTACGCCGGGCGCCGAGCGCGTGCACCGCGTAGCCGCCGAGGAGCAGGACCGCCGCGGCGAGCGGGACGAGGACCTGCCACGCGGCGAAGGCCGCGCGCTCGGCGGCTTGCGAGAGGGCGAGGACACCGGCGGCGACACCGGGGCCGATCAGGGCGATGCCGGTGATGTCGAGGCGTGCGACCTGGGTCCCGGCCTCCGGCGCGTCCTTCGGGACGGTCCGCAGCGCGAGGATCAGGGCGACGATCCCGATCGGGATGTTGACCAGGAACATCCAGCGCCAGGAGAGGCCCTGGAGGATGATGCCGCCGACGACCGGGCCGAGTACGGGACCGCTGGAGCCGACGACGCCCATGAGACCCATGACGCGGCCGGCCCGCGCGGGGCCCGAGGCGCGGGCGAGCAGGGTGAGCATCAGCGGGTCGAGGAGTCCCGCGCCCAGGCCCTGCACGACGCGGAAGACGATGAGGCTCGGCGCGTCCCAGGCGAGGCCCGAGCCGATCGAGCCGGCGAGGAAGACGACGAGGCCGACGAGCCAGAGACGGCGGCCGCCGAAGCGGTCGACGGCCCAGGTGGTGACGGGGATGGAGACGGTCAGGGCCAGCAGATAGCTGGTGGACACCCAACTGACCGTCGCCAGTGAGGTGTCGAGGTCCCGGGCCAGGGTGTCGGCGGCGGCGGCGATCATCGAGCTGTCGAGGATCCCCATGATCCCGCCGAGCAGGATGACGCCGATCAGCCGCCGCAGGGCGGGATCGAGGCGTCCGTCGGATGTGTGTGCCATGACTCTCTCTTCCGGAGGTCGAGCAAACTGCACTGGCGGGTGCACTTTATGGGGATGGCTGGTGCGACTGCAACCGCGTGTGCGCTCAATTGCACTCACCAGTGCAGTAGTTGGGTCGGGGCGGTACGATGGCGCGGTGACCGGAACCAGTGCAGCGACGAAGGCGGCGAAGGCGATCGATGCGACGAAGGCGGCGGCGCCCGCCAGGCGGGGCGCGTCCCGCGGCCGTATCGACAAGCGCGAGGCCATCCTCGGCGCCGCGTTCACGGTGTTCGCCCACCGCGGCTACGCCCGCGCGTGCATGGAGGAGATCGCCGAGGTGGCGGGTGTCGCCAAGCACACCGTCTACAACCACCTCGGCGACAAGGAGAACGTCTTCCGCAGCGCCCTGGAGGCGGCCGCCGACACCGTCATGGCCGAGAACCTCGCCGTCGTCGACCAGTTGACGGCGGATGGGGTCGGTGTCGGGGGTGAAACCCCCTTCGGGCCGGACGAGTTGCGTGAGACCCTGGCCGGTGTCGTGCACCAACTCCTCTTGCGATGTTGCGACGAGCGCTCCTGGTCGCTGCGCCGCCTGCTGTACGCCGAGGTCGCCCAGTTCCCCGACCTGCTCGACGTCGTCTGGGGGCGGGGCGCGAGCCGGCTCAAGCAGTCCCTCGCCGACCGGCTCGCCCGCCTCTCCCTCGCCGGACACCTCCGCCCGTGCGACCCCGCCGAGGCGGCCGAACAACTCCTCGCCCTCCTGACCGGACCCATGGAGGCCCGCTCGCGCCTCGGCACCCACCGGGTCTCCGAGGCCGAACTCCATGCCGTGGGCGGCGCCGCGGTCCGTACCTTCCTGGCGGCGTACGGCCCCGTGGCCTGAACCTTTTTGTGAACGCGGGTGAACGCTCCTTTAAGACGGTGCCCGCGCCCCGCCACGGCGTCGGATCTGGTGAATGATCAAACAGATGACGGCAGTTGGAAGGGGAGGCAGCGTGCACGTCTTGGTCGTGGGGACGCCGGCGGACGGATCCGGCTCTCCGGCCGCCCGGCTGGAACGGCTCGGACACGACGTCACCTGTGCCGCGACCGGAGCCGAGGCCCTCACCCTGCACCAGGACGCGGACCTCGTCCTGCTCGACCTGGACCTGCCGGACATCGACGGTCTGGAGCTCTGCCGGCGCATCCGCGCCCTCAGCCAGGTCCCGGTCATCGCGTTCACCGACAGCGGCACCGAACTGGACCGGGTGCTCGGGCTCTGGGCCGGCGCCGACGACTGCCTCGACAAGCCCTACGAATTCCGCGAACTGGTCGCCCGGATCGAGGCCGTCACCCGCCGCACCCGCCCTCGGGAACTCGTACGGGAATCCCTCACCGTGGTCTCGATAGGGGCTCTCCGGGTCGACGCGGAATCACGCGAGGTCCTGGTGCGCGGGCGCCTCGTGGATCTCACGCGCAAGGAATTCGACCTCCTCTACTACCTCGCGCAGAACTCCGGGAAAGTCGTCAGCCGGCAACAGCTCATGAAGGAGATATGGGGCGACCCGCGCGGCGAGGAGATCGGCGCCCGCGCCAGCCGCACCGTCGACACCCACGTCAGCTCCCTGCGCAGCAAACTCGGTGACAGCGCCTGGATCCGTACGGTGCGCGGCGTCGGATTCCGGCTCGGCGCCGGATAGGCCGCCGCGCGTCGACAGCTTCACAGTGAATTGTGAATAAGTGGTCGTTCTCCTGACGATCGCCCTGGCTGATTCAACCTAGAGTCGAAAGGTCAGTGCCCGCCCTATTCAGCGACGGAGACGGACCCATGACTTCCGCCGATTCCCTTTCCCAGGACCTTTCCCGGGGCCTTCACCAGGACCCTTCCGAGGCCCCCTCCTGCCCCTACCTCGCCTCCGCGTTCACCTCGCGGCGCCTCGACCTCGACCCGGTCTACGCCCGGCTGCGGAAGGAGGAGCCCATCAGCCGGGTCACCATGCCGCACGGCGGTGACGCCTGGCTGGTGACCCGTTACAACGACGTGCGCGCGGCGCTCGCCGACCCACGGCTCAGCCGCGCCGCGACCGTCGGCAAGGACGTGCCCCGCTCCAGCCCGCTCATCCAGCACCCCGAGTCGCTGCTGAGCATGGACCCGCCGGAACACACCCGCCTGCGCCGCCTCGCCGCCAAGGCGTTCAGCGTGCGCCAGGTCGAGGCCGTACGCCCCAGGGTCCAGGCCATCGTCGAGGGCCTCGTCGACGACCTGGAGGCGACCGGGCGGCCCGCCGACCTGGCGAGCGGACTCGCCTGGCCCATGGGCATCACCGTGATCTGCGAGACCTTCGGCGTCCCCGAGGAGGACCGGGCCGCCTTCCGTGCCTGGACCGACACGATGATGGCCCTCACCGTGGCCGACCCCACCGACATCCAGGCCGCGCGCGCCGGTCTCGACGCGTATCTGCGCGACCTGATAGCCCGGCGGATCGCCGCGCCCGGCGACGACCTCCTCAGCCGGCTGGTCACCGCGCGCGAGGGCCGCGACCAGCTCACCGAGGCCGAACTGGCCATCTTCGCCGTCGACCTGCTCACCGCCGGCCACGAGACCACCGCCAACCAGACCGGCAACTTCCTCTACACCCTCCTGTCGAGGCCCGCCCTCTGGGACAGCCTCGTCGCGAACCCGGACCTCGTGCCCGGCGCCGTAGAGGAACTGCTGCGCATCACCCCGCTCGCGACGAGCGTCGCCCCCTTCTCCCGTATCGCCGTCGAGGACGTCGAGATCGGCGGCGAGCTGATCCGCGCAGGTGACGCGGTCGTCGCCCAGAACGACTCCGCCAACCGGGACGAGTCGGTCTTCGAGCGGCCCGAGGAGATCGACTTCACCCGCACCCACAACCCGCACCTCGCCTTCGGCCACGGCGCCCACCACTGCCCGGCCGCCCCCCTCGCTCGCCTCGAACTACGCACCGCCGTCGCCACGCTGGTGCGCAGGCTCCCCGGACTGCGCCTGGCCGTGCCGGTGGACGAGGTCGTGTGGCAGAGCAACCGTGTGATGCGCGGGGTGAAGGAACTGCCCGTGACCTGGTGACCACGACAACAGGCGACGGCGCGACTCCCCTCCCGCACGAGGGGGGCCGCGCCGTCGCGGTGGAGGGCCGGCGCCGGACCCGTCGGCGCCGGCCCGGCTGTCAGCGGAACGCCGCCGCGTGCTCCCGCGCCCACTGTGCGAACGGCGCCGCGGCCCGGCCCAGGACGCGCTCCGCGTCGGGCAGCGGTGTCCCCGGACGGCCGTCGCGCTTCCGCTGGAAGTCCAGCAGGAGGTCCGCGATCGGTCCCGGCAGCGCCGCCGTCAACTGGGCGCGGTGCTCGGCGCGTTCGACCTGCTCCACCGGGACGGGTACCCCGGAGGCCGTCGCTATCAGTTCCGCCTGCTGCCTCGCCGACAGGGACTCGGGGCCGGTGATCCGCAGTACCTGTCCGCGGTGCGTGTCGTCCAGCAGTGCGCGGGCACCGACCTCGGCGACGTCGTCCTCGTGGACGGGCTCGCTGTACGTCTCCGGGTAGGCGACCCGCAGGCCCTGACCCGCGCGGATCGGGCCGGCCCACTGGAGGGCGTTGGAGGCCAGGGCCCCCGCCCGCAGGAACGTCCAGTCGAGTCCCGAGGCCCGCAGCGCGTCCTCCACGCCCTGGTGGAGTTGGGCGATGGGGCTGTGCTCGGCGCCGTCCTCGTCGATCGCCAGCGACGAGAAGAGGACGACATGTTCGACGCCCGCCTCGGCGGCCTCCCGCGCGAACCGCTCGGCGGTGTCGGGGCGCGCGTACAGGAACACCTTCCGTATCCCGTCGAGCGCCGGGGCGAAGGTCTCCGGATCGCCCAGGTCGAGGCGGACCGGCGGCTCCCCGGACACCGCCCCGGCCGACTCCGGGGCGGCGCTCGCGGCCCGCGCCTTCACGTCGGCCTCGTGCAGCCGGCGCAGCACGGCACCGCCCACCCGCCCGCGTACTCCGGTCACCAGAAAGGTCATGGGGTGCTCCCGTCGTGGCCGGTACGGGACCGGCCGAGGTCGATGGCGTGGTGCGGGTGGTACCGCTTGAAGCCGATGGGGCGGACGCCCGGGGTGGCCCCGGTCGCCCGCAGGGTGGCCCGGCGGGTGGCGCCCGCCAGGAACGCCTCGTGGGCCTCGTCGCTCGTCCAGCGCGCGTAGTTGAGGACGCGGCTGCCGTCGGTGCTGGTGTGGAAGTGGGCGCTGAGCATGCCCCGGAGCTGCTCGGCGGGGGCCTCGCCGAGCGCGCCGACGATGGACTCGATGATCCGGTCCTGCCGCTCGGCGCCGTCCACGTCGAAGCTCGCCACCACCGCGCACCCCGGCGGCCGCGCCGACGTCGCGAGGGTGACGCCGCGGCGCAGCCGGTACTCGACCGGCTCGGCGCGGGCGGCCCCGTGCAACGCCCGGACGAAGGGCCGGTAGGCGTTCGGATCCCGCGCCTGCACATAGGTGAGGACGGTGTCGTCGTCGGTGCTGAGGTAGGAGTGGAAGGCGATCAGGCCGTCCGGCGGGGCGGCGGTACGCCACTGCTCGGCGACCTCGTCGAGCAGCCGCGTACCCTCGGCCCGCCCCGCCACGTACCACTGCGTCACGAACACCGCGTGCGCGTCCGGGCGATCCAGATCAGGATCCAGGCCGGCAGGGGCGAGCGGTGTGTCACGTCCCATAGGGGCGCTCCGTGCGTGCCGTCCGCAGCGCCCGTCCCCACCAGTCGAGCTGGTCGAGCAGGGTGACCGCCGCCGCGTCCGCCGCCTTGTCGTCGAGGATCCGCCCGTCGGCGTCGAGCCGCTCCCACGCGGTGTGGAAGCTGACCGTCTCGCGTACCGTCACGGCGTGGAGTTCGGCGAAGACCTGCCGCAGCTGCTCCACGGCGCGCAGCCCGCCCGCCAGGCCCCCGTAGGAGACGAAGCCGACGGGCTTGGCCGCCCATTCGGTGAGGAACCAGTCGAGGACGTTCTTCAGCGAGGCCGGGAAGCTGTGGTTGTACTCGGGCGTCACCACCACGAAGGCGTCCGCCCGCTCCAGGACGGAGCGCAGGGCGTCGCGGACGGCGGCCGTGTCGGCCGGCGGCTCCTGGCCGGGCTCGGGCAGCGTCAGCGGCAGCGGTACGTCCCGCAGGTCGACGGTCTCGACGGCCAGGCCGGGCCGGGCCTGGGCCCGGGTGGTGAACCAGTCGGCGAGGGCGGGTCCGAGCCGCCCGTCACGGACGCTGGCCGTGATGACGGCCACGGTGAGCGGGGAGCCCGGGGAATTGGGGGAGTTGGAGGGGTGCGGGGTGGTCATGGGCGGGCCTTTCGGGAGGACGGGAGGAGTGGGGGCAGGGCCGCCGCCAGGCCGACGGCGGCGGCGACGGTCAGCAGGGCGAAGGCGGGCCGCCCGCCGTGCCCGGTGGCGACGAGCGCGCCGGTCGCGGGCAGCAGCACCACGGCGCCGAGCTGCACGGCGGCCTGATAGGCGCGGACGACCGCCGGCCGGTCCGCGGCCGGACCGGCCGACGCGGCCCGCATGTTGAGGGCCGCGAAGGACAGGACGAAGCCCGCGCCGACGAGCAGGAGCACCGGCAGGACCCCGGTGGCGTACGGGGAGAGGTTGGGCCGGACCAGGAGCAGGGCGTATCCGGCGAGCGGCGCGGCGGCGCCGAGCGCGATCAGCCGCCCGGGGTCCCAGCGGGCCGTCGTCCGCGCGGCGAACGGCACCGTCACGGCGAGCGGCACACAGGCGGGCAGCAGCGCCAGCGTGTTGAGCCACGGGGACCAGCCCAGCCGCTCCTGGACGTGCAGGGTCACGAGGAGGAGCACGCTGTGATAGGTGCCGTTGAGCGTCGCAGCCCCCACCGCCGTCCGCAGCAGCGTGCCGTTGTGCAGCAGCCGCAGCGCCGACGGGGAGGGCCGGACGGGGGCGCCGGGACCCCCGTCGCGCGGCAGCACCCGCAGCGCCGGCACCAGCACGAGCAGCGCCAGCGGCGCCGGGAACGCCAGGGTCCAGCGCCAGTCGGCCGCCAGCAGCGCCCCCGACAGCAGCAGCCCCGCCGTGAACCCGGCCGCCCCGCACAGCGAGTACACCGACACCGCGCGCTGCCTGAGGGGGCCCTCCGGGAACGCGGTGGCGATGATGGCGAGCCCCGCCGGGGCGGTCAGCGCCGCGCACACCCCCTTCACGACCCGGGTGGCGATGAGCAGGGCCGGATCGTCCAGGAGGCCGCCCGCCACGGACGCCACGGCGAAGCCGAGCATCGCCGCCAGGTAGACCCTGCGCGTGCCGAGCCGCGCCACCAGCCGCGCGCCGGTGAGCAGGGCGGCGGCGAACCCCAGCGCGAAGCCGCTCATCAGCCACTGCACGGTCAGCGGCGACAGACCGAGCTCCGCCCGGATGTCCGGCAGGGCCACCAGGACGACCGAGACCTCGATGGCGTCGAGGATCATGTTGGCCGACAGCACCAGGAGGACCGCCCGGTGCCGCACGTCCCAGCCGTCCCGTGCGGGGGGAGGCCCGGTGGCCTTCGCCGTCGCGCCGCCGCTCACCGGGAGCCGGGGGCGGGGGATCCGGAGTCGGTCCCGGCGGCGAGGAGCGGGGGCAGCTTCTCCGTGATCAGCTCGACGTTCTCGGCGACCAGGTCGTCGGGCATGCCCGCGATGCTCGCCCAGAAGATGAGGTGGCGTACCGGCAGCCCCGCCGTGAGCTGCTTGATCCGGGCGGCGGCGTCCTCGGGGGTGAGGATGTCGAGGAGGCCCCGGGTGTCCGTGGCGTCCGGGTCGCGCAGGTCCTCCAGGGTCAGCGGCGGGGGGCCTTCGAGGCCGGTGCCCTGGAGGGCGCCCTGCCGGTAGGAGTTGACCTGGTGCAGCAGGTGCGGGCCGACCCGTTCCCAGGCCGCCTCCGGGTCGCTGGAGAGGATGATCGGCAGCAGGTCGGAGACGCGGGCCGTCTCGGGCGGGTGCCCGCCCTCCTCCAGCCCCTTCAGGTAGTGCTCGTGGACGGTGGGGTTGATGTGGAGCAGGCCGAGGCCGAGCCGTCCGGCGATGCGGGCGCCGCGCGGCCCGTAGAAGCCGCCCCAGACCGGCGGCGGGTCCTGGATCGGGGCCGGGGTGATCTCCCGCTCCCGCCACAGCCGCAGGATCTCGGCGATGTTCCGCTCGGTGTGCTGGAAGCGGCGCCCGAACTCGGCGTCGTACAGCGCGTATTCGGGCCGCCGGTAGCCGGCCCCGAGGCCGAGTTCGAGCCGTCCGCCGCTGATCAGGTCGACCAGGGCGGCCTGTTCGGCGAGGTCCACCGGGTGGTGCAGCGCCGGCAGCACGACGGAGGTGCCGATCCTGGCCCGGCGGGTCCGGGCCGCGACCGCGGCGGCGAAGGTCAGCGGCTGCGGTAGGTAGCCGTCCTCGAAGAGGTGGTGCTCGGTGAACCAGAGCCCGCCGACACCGCGCCGGTCGGCCTCCTCGCACAGCTCCAGGGTCTGCGCGTAGTGGTCGGCCCAGGGGCGGTGCCACGCGTCGGGGTTGCGCAGGTCGAAGAGGAGTCCGACGTCCACGGTGTGCTGTTCCTCCGGTGCGTGCGGGGTCGGCGGCGTCATCCGAGGAGGGTCCCGCCGCTGGCGTCGACGAAGGACCCGGTGATCCAGCGGGCCTCGTCGGTGGCGAGGAAGGTGACGACGTCGGCGACGTCGCCGGCCTCGCCGACCCGGTGGAAGGCGGAGAGCGCCGCCATCTGCTCGACCGCCTCGGGGATGTCGAAGACGGCGCTGCCGTTGTCGGTGATGCCGGGCGCCACGCTGTTGATGGTGATGCCGCGCGGGGCGAGCTGCCGGGCCAGGTGCAGGGTGAGCTGCTCGATCGCGCCCTTCGTCATCGCGTACGCGACCTGGTCGGGGTTGGCGACCCGGGTGAGGCCGGACGAGATGTTGATGACGCGCCCGCCCTCGGGGATCTGCGGCAGCGCCCGCTGGAGGAGGAAGTACGGGGCGCGGGCGTTGACGGCGAAGAAGCGGTCGAACTGCTCCGGGGTGACGTCCTCGAAGGCGACGCCGCTCTGGCTGGTCTCGCCGGCGTTGTTGACGACGATGTCCAGCGTCGTCGTGCCGGTACGTTCCTTCAGCGCCTCCTCCAGGCCGAGGAAGAGCGTGTGGACGTCGCCGGGGACGCCGAGCTCGGCCCGGACGGTGAAGCCGCGCCCGCCGTCCTTCTCGATGAGCCGCAGGGTCTCCTCCGCCGCGGCCTCGTTCCCCGCGTAGTGGACGGCGACGAGCGCGCCCTCGCGGGCCAGGCGGACGGCGATGGCGCGGCCGATGCCGCGACTGGAGCCGGTGACGAGCGCGGTCTTGCCGGTGAGCCGGGTCATGCGGCAACTCCTCTGGTGGTAGGGGTGCTTGGTGTCTCGGTGGCGGTGTCGGGCTCGTGGTCGACGCCGCTGATGATGCGGGCGAGGTAGCCGGCGGCCGAGTCGAGGTGGAGCAGCTCGGCCATGACGCTCCGCAGCCCCTCCACCTCCGGCCCGCCCAGGAGCAGCCGGGACTGCGCCCGGATGCCGGTGAGGGTGCGGGCGCCGACGCGGTGGCGCAGCCGTTCGTACTCCTCCAGGCCCGCGCCGGGCGTGCGGCCGGTGAGGTGGCCGGCGAGCCGGTGGCCGAGCGCCGCCGCGTCCTGGAGGCCGAGGTTGAGGGCCTGCCCGCCGACGGGCATCTGCACATGGGCCGCGTCGCCCGCGAGGACCACCCGGCCCTTGACGTACCGGGCGGCCTGCCGGCTGGTGTCGTCGAAGGCGTCGAGCCAGAGCGGGGTGCCGTGGCCGATGGACTCGCCGGTGACCTGCGCCCAGGCGTCGGCGACCTCGTCGAACGAGGGCGGACCGGTCCGGGGCGCGGGGGTGGAGCCGTGGACGTGCACCATGATCCGGGTGGTGCCGTCGGGCCAGCGGTGGGCGGTGGCCAGCCCGTTGGGCCGGCGCTCGAAGCGCCGGTTGGGCACGCCGATGCCCGCCACGTCCGCGCGGAGCATCTCCAGCGTCGGATCGTCGCCGGGGAAGTCGAAGCCGGCGAGCTGGCGCACGGTGCTGCGCTCGCCGTCGCAGCCGACGACGTACGAGGCGGCGAACCGCCGTGGCCCAGAACCGAGTTCGATGCCGCTGACGACGACCCGGTCCGCGTACTGGCGCAGCCCGGTGACCGCGTGCCCGCGCCGCACCTGGGCGCCGAGCCCCGTCGCCCAGGCGCCCAGGACCGCCTCAAGGCGTGGCTGCGGGCACTTGAACTGCCCGGCGTACGGGTGCCCGGGCGCGGCGGCCCGCAGGTCGAGCGGGAGGCCGCCGAAGTGGCCTGGCCCGCCGGGCGGCAGCGGGCCGAGCCGGGCCAACAGCCCGCGTTCGGCGAGGAGTTCCATGGTGCGGGTGTGCAGCGTGGAGGCCCGGGACTCGGTGGACGGCGCGGTGAGCTGTTCGAGGACCGTGACGCGTACCCCCGCCCGGCGCAGGTCGCCGGCGAGCAGCAGACCCACCGGACCGGCACCGACCACGATCACGTCGGTCCGCTCCGGCGCGCCGGCGTACGGGGGAGCGGGGCGCGGTAGCGAGGCCATGGGTCAGCGCCGCGCTTCCGCGTACCGCTTGGCGAGGCCCAGGGTGGCGCGGCTGTTCCCGCCGAGCGCCTCCCGGATGAAGGCGCGGGCCTCGGGGACCCCGGCGTCGGCGCCGAGGACCTGGGTGATGGCGTCCCCGTTGAGGATCACCGTGTGCTGCGAGGTGGCGGTGGTGACGCCGTCGGCGTCCTCGGTGAGCTGCCAGTACCCGGTGTGCAGGGCCAGCAGGGCGGGCAGCGTGGTCTGCTTGTAGGCGATCTTGTGGTGGGGGAAGGCGACCCGTACCGACTCGGTGGTGTGGGTGGAGCCGTCCTTGGTACGGGTGTCCATGCGCAGCGTCTGGAGACCGGGCGCGGGCTCGGCGAACTCGACCGAGGCGACGTGGGGGAGCCGTTCGGTCCACCGGTCGGCCTCGTTGAGGAAGTCGAAGACGTCCTTGGCGGCGCCCTCGACGCGGACGCTGTCCTCGAAGGACAGGGTCAGCTCGTCCGCGCGCGAGGCCCGCTCCAGGTTCTCCTTGAGGGCGGGCAGCTCGGCCCGGCTGTTGCGGTCGACGGCCTGGTCGATCCAGGTCAGCGAGTCGGGGTCGTCGTCGATGGCGCGGTAGGTGTGCAGCAGCCGCACCCGCGTGCCGCCGTCGGCGGTCGGCTCCAGGATCCAGGTGCCGGTCATCTCGGCGATCGGCGGCGAGGAGACCTCCTGCCAGAAGCGGATACGGAGCCCCTCGGGGTCGAGGACCCGGCGGGAGGTCCAGTTCTTGGCCTCGCCGTTGGCGGTGGCCCAGATGCGTATCCGTTCCTCGTCGCCGTTCTGCTCCAGGCGGTCGACGTAGACGGACGGCGGGAACAGGCGCGGCCAGTTCTCCACCTCGGCCAGCAGCCGGTACACCTCGGCGGCCGCGGCGCGCACGGTGATCTCGTGTTCGACCTCACGAACGGTCATGGTGAACTCCCGGGAGATTGGAGATTGGAGATTGGATATCTGAGGTTGGAGGTTGGATTTCGGGGGTTGGATTTCGGGGGTTGGATTTCGGGGGTTGGAGGTTGGATATCGGAGGTTGGACATGGGAGACGGGTGACCGGGGGCGGTCAGAAGTTGCCGAGGCCGCCGCAGACGTTCAGGGCCTGCGCCGTGATGGAGGCGGCGGTGTCCGAGGCGAGGTAGCCGACGAGGCCGGCGACCTCCTCCGGGGTGGAGTAGCGGCCGAGCGGGATCTTGGCCTGGAACTTCTGGAGGATCGCGTCCTCGCTGGTGTCGTAGGCGGCGGCGTACCCCTGGCGGACGCGGGCCGCCATCGGCGTCTCGACGTAGCCGGGGCAGACGGCGTTGACGGTGATGCCGGTCGGCGCCAGCTCGTTGCCGAGGGCCTTGGTGAAGCCGACGACGCCGTGCTTGGAGGCGGAGTAGGGGGCGCCGAGGACGACGCCCTGCTTGCCCGCGGTGGAGGCGATGTTGATGATGCGGCCGCGGTCCTTGGCGCGCAGGCCGCCGGCGTTCAGGACCTCGCGGGTGACGCGGAAGACGCTCGTGAGGTTGGTGTCGATGACGTCGTCCCACAGCTCGTCGGCGAGGTCGGCGGTGACGCCGCCGCCGCTGCGGCCGGCGTTGTTGACGAGGACGTCCACGGGCCCGAAGCGCGTCACCGCGGCGCTCACGAACTCCCGGACCTCGTCGGCGGAGCGCACGTCGAGGACGGCGCCGTCGACGTCGAGGCCCTCGGCGCGCAGCTCCTTGACGGTGGCCGTGACGTTCTCGGCGCTGCGCGCGCCGATGAAGACGCGGTGGCCCTGGGTGGCGAGCAGCCGGGCGACGGCGAGGCCGATGCCGCTGGTGGCGCCGGTGACCAGGGCGACGCGGGGGGCGGGGGTGGTCTGCTGGGTCATCTCCGGCTCCCTCAGGCGGCGCTGGCGGCGGACAGGTGGGCGTTGACCGCGTCGACCAGCGCGCCCGGGGTGCGGGCCTCGCCGAGGGTGTCGTCGTCGAGGGTGATGCCCCACTCGCGTTCGATCCGCCCGGCGGTCTCCAGGAGGGCCAGGGACTCGTAGCCGAGCGCGTCGAACTCGGCGTCGCGGATGTCGCCGTCGAGGTCGACGCCCTCGTCGGCGCCGGCCGCCTCGCGCAGCACACGGCGCAGATCGTCGAGGGTGAAGGGGTTCGTGGACATGGGGATGGCCTCTCGTAGGACGTTGCGTAGGGCGTTGACTAGGACGTTGCGTGGGAAGGCGCGGAGGGTCGGGATCGGCGCTCAGCGGTCCACCGCGCGGACCACGAGCGCGGAGTTGAAGCCGCCCTGGCCGCGGGCCAGGACGAGCGCGGTACGCAGCCGGGCCTCGCGCGGCGCGCCGGTGACCAGGTCGAGGGCGTGGGAGGGGTCGGGCCGGGTGGCCACGGTCGGCGGGATGACCCCGTCGCGCAGGGCGAGCAGCGCGGCGGCCAGGTCGAGCGGCGCCGCACCGGAGTAGAGCCGGCCCGTCATCGTCTTCGGCGCCGTGACCGGGACGCCGCGCGGACCGAACACCTCGGCCAGCGTCCGCGCCTCGATCCGGTCGAGCTCCGGGACGGCGGCGGCGTCCGCGAAGACGACGTCGACGTCACCCGGCGCCGCCCCCGCGTCGGCCAGCGCCAGCTCGATCGCGCGCCGCAGGCCCGGGGCCCGGTCGCTGCCCGGCCGGGGGTCCATCGTCGCCGCGTGACCGGCGATCTCGCCGTACACCCGGGGCGCGCCCCGGCGCCGGGCGTGCTCCTCGTCCTCCACGACCAGCAGCGCGCCGCCCTCGCCCGGCACGTGCCCGGAGGCGTCCTCGTCGAAGGGCAGGTACGCCCGCTCCTGGTCGTCGCTCGTGGTCAGCCGCCCGCCGGCCTGCTGGGCCACCCAGCCCCAGGAGCAGATGGAGGCGTCGACGGCGCCGGAGACCACCAGAGAGGTCCCCTTGCGGACCTGCCGGCGGGCCTGCGCCACCGCGTCCAGACCGCCGGCCTGGTCGCTGACGACGACGCTGCTCGGGCCGCGCAGCTTGTTCCGGATGGAGATCTGGCCGCTGTTGACGGCGTAGAACCAGGCGAAGGACTGGTAGGCGGAGACGTACTGCCCGCCCCGGCTCCACAGCGCCTTCAGCTCGTTCTGCCCGAACTCGAAGCCGCCCGAGTGGCTCGCCGTGATCACACCGGCGGCGTAGTCCGGCAGGTCGTCCGGCGCCACCCCGGCGTCGGCGAGCGCCCAGTCGGCGCTCACCAGCGCCAGCCGGGTCATCCGGTCCGTCTGCGGCAGCAGCCGGCTCGGCAGGTGCTCCCCGGCCTCGAAGCCGCCGATCTCGCCGGCGAGCCGCGACGGGTAGGAGGAGGCGTCGAAGCGTGTGACCTCCCGGATCGCGCTGCGCCCGGCGAGGGTGTTGGACCAGTACTCCTCCAGGCCGAGGCCGTTGGGGGCGGCGACGCCGAGGCCGGTCACCACGGCGCGGGCGCTCATCGCGCGCTCCGGTCGGGGCGGGCGAGGACGACGGCGCTCTGGAAGCCGCCGAAGCCGCTGCCGACCGAGAGGACGGCGTCGACGAGCTGGTCGCGCGCGGTCAGCGGCACGTAGTCCAGGTCGCACTCGGAGTCGGGGGTGTGGAGGTTCGCCGTCGGCGGGACGACGTGGTGCTCCATGGCGAGCGCCGAGGCGGCGATCTCGATGGAGCCGATGGCGCCGAGCGAGTGCCCGACCATCGACTTGATGGAGCTGACGGGGGTGCGGTAGGCGTGCTCGCCGAGGCTCGCCTTGAAGGCGGCGGTCTCGTGCCGGTCGTTCTGCTTGGTGCCGGAGCCGTGCGCGTTGATGTAGTCGACGGCGTCGGCGTCGAGCCGGGCCTCGTCCAGGGCCACCCGGATCGCCTCGGCCATCTCCCGGCCGTCGGGGCGCAGGCCCGTCATGTGGAAGGCGTTCGAGCGGGTGGCGTAGCCGGCGATCTCCGCGTAGACGTGGGCGCCGCGGGCGCGGGCCCGGTCCAGGCGTTCCAGGACGAAGACGGCGCAGCCCTCGCCCAGGACGAAGCCGTTGCGGCTGGCGTCGAAGGGCCGCGAGGCGTGCTCGGGGTCGTCGTTGCGGGCGGTGGTGGCCTTGATGGCGTCGAAGCAGGCCACGGTGATGGGGGAGATGGGGGCGTCGGTCGCGCCGGCCACCATCACGTCCGCGAGGCCGTCGCGGATGACCTCGGCCGCGTAACCGACGGCGTCGAGACCCGAGGTGCAGCCGGTGGAGATGACGGTGCTGGGGCCCTCGGCGCCGACCGCCCAGGCGACCTCGGTGGCGAAGGAGCTGGGGACCAGGAAGTTGTACAGGTGCGGCACCGCGTAGGTGTCGTCCACGACGTCGAGCCGGCCGCCGTCGCTGACCGTGCGGTACTCCTGGTCGAGGCCGGTGGTCGCGCCGACGGCGCTGCCGATGGTGACGCCGGTCCGGGACGGGTCGAGGGCGTCCAGGTCGAGCCCGCTGTCGGCCACGGCCTCCCGGGCGGTGACGATCGCGAACTGCGCGGCCCGGTCCGTGCGCCGGATCTCGTGCGGGGTCAGCCCGGCCAGCTCGGCGTCGAAGTCGACCTCGGCGGCGATCTGGGAGCGGAACGGCGTGGGGTCGAAGAAGGAGATCCGGCGGGTCGCGGTGCGGCCGTCGGTCAGCAGCTGCCAGAAGTTCTTGGTGCCGAGGGAGCCGGGGGCCGTCACCCCGATCCCGGTGATCACGACCCGGCGGTCGTCGGGCCGGGTCACCGGGCGCTCCAGTGGTAGAAGCGGCGGGCCATGGCGTCCGCGGGGGAGCGCCAGGTGGCGGGGTCGTACGCCTCGATGTGCGGCTTCAGGTCGTCGCTGATGGAGACGAACCGCGGGTCGCTCTTGGCGCCCTCGATGCGGCTGCCGCCGTCGGTGTCGTCGAAGTCCTGGAGGTGGAAGTACAGGCCGCGGTAGGCGAAGAGCTGGCGCCTGCGGGTGCCCATCAGGTGGGGCATCTCGGTCGCGTCGAACGCGCCGAAGAGCTGGGCGACCTCGTCGTCCGAGCCGGTGAGCCGGGCGACGATCAGGGTGCTGTGCATCGATACCTCTCTCGGGAGCCGGTGCGGTGCGGAAAGGGTTCTTTGTGGGTGTGGGGTGGGTGGTCAGGCGGGTGTCGGGCGGGGCCCTCGGGTCCGGGCCGCCGCGGGTCCGAACCAGCGGTCCAGGGCGGTGGGCAGGTCGTCGTGGCTGCCGGGCGCCGCCCACGCCACGTAACCGTCGGGCCGCAGGAGCACGGCGGCGCTGCCGTGCGGGACGGGCCCCGGGGGCGTACCGGTCACCACGTCGACGCGGTCGTGCCAGGGGGCGGCCCGGCGGCGCAGCCACGCGTTGTCGTCGAGGTCGAGCAGGACGCCGCGGCCCCGGTGCAGCAGCTCGGCGCTGCCGGTGGCCCGGCCGGCCACGGTCAGGGGCAGCGCGGGCAGCCGGACGCCGAGCAGCGGATGGGTGCCCGCGCCGACGTCGTAGCGGATCTCCACGCCGCTCACCTTCGCGGCCAGGTGCCGGGCCACCTCCTCGTACGAGACGAGCTCGCCCAGCACCTCGCGCAGCGGCCCCACCTCGGCACCGCCGAGGATCAGCAGGCTCTGCGCCTGGGTGTTGGCGAGCAGCCCGCGGCCCACGGCGTGCCGTTCGGAGTGGTACGTGTCGAGGAGCGCGGCGGGCGCCCGCCCCTGGAGGACGGCGGCCAGCTTCCAGCCCAGGTTGACCGAGTCCTGGATGCCGGTGTTCATGCCCTGCCCGCCGGCCGGCAGATGGATGTGGGCGGCGTCGCCGGTCAGGATCACGCGCCCCCGCCGGTACTCGGTGACGAGCCGGGCGGCGTCCGTGAAGGCGCTGACCCACACCGGTTCGCCGTGCGCGATGTCGTGCCCGGTCAGGCGCTTGTAGGTGTCGGCGACCTCCTCGAAGCGGGGCGGGGCGGTACGTCGGCGGGGCGGCGTACCGCGCTCCCCGACGATCAGACGGTGGACGCCGTCGCCCAGCGGCGCGGACATGACCATGCCGCCGGGGACCAGCTCGCCGATGCCCCGGGGCGGCACCTCCACCGCGCGCACGTCGGCGAGGAGGAGCTCGGTGGTCGCCTCCGTACCGGGGAAGTCGAATCCGGCCTCCTTGCGGACCGCGCTGCGGCCGCCGTCCGCGCCGACGAGGTACCGCGCGGCCAGGGTCAGCGGCCCGTCCGGGCCCTCGGCGCGCACCCGGACGCCGTCGGCGTCCTCCTCGAAGCCGAGGAAGGCGTGACCGCGCCGGACGTCCGCGCCGAGCCCGCGGGCCCAGGACTCCAGCACGCTCTCGGTGAGCGACTGCGGGACGGCCTTGGCCGCCTGGTGCGCGCCGTCCAGGACGCCGAAGTCCAGCGGGATGCCGCCGAAGTGGCCCTGCGGGCTCGTCACCGGGTCGCCGAAGCGGGGCAGCAGCCCGCGCTGGTCGAACGTCTCCATCGTGCGGATCGTCAGTCCCAGCCCGCGCGACTCGCCGGTGGGCGCGGCCAGCCGCTCCAGCACCACGACACCGACGCCGGCCAGCCGCAGCTCCCCGGCCAGGGCCAGACCGGCCGGCCCCGCCCCCACGACGACGACGGACACGTCCATACGGCTCTCCTCTCACGACTTTCGTGCGACCGGTCTTCGATATTCCGGCCGTTCCCCGCGGTCTGCCGCCTTTTCGGGCGGCCCGTCGAACGGCCATGAATATCGTCGGCCCGGCCGTCCGGCGTTTTCAACCCGTGAATCTCAGGACCGGCAAAAGGAGTTGTGAAGCGAGAGTCAACCCGGCGGGCCCCGCAAAGAAATCGACAAGCGAATGTCAGAGGAACGGCAAATCTGCCGGACCGGGCCGGGCCGGCAGCGTCCAACTGCCCTGCCTGTGACCCCGGTCACTGCCAGAAACCCAAGGTGTGCCTAGCCTCGGCACCTGTCCCCGAACAGGTCGCGGAGCGCCATCGACGTCGCTCCCCGTCCTCTTTACAGGCTTGTGAATTGTCCGAGCCCGGGGTTGTGACGACACGCCAGACACTGCCAGGCTGCGAACTCGTACGGCCACGGCATGGAACCGGGGGAATTGATGCATGCACTGGTGGTCGATTCCGACCTGGCCGAGAGCTCATTCATCAGCGACGAGCTGAAACGCCATGGATTCGACGCGATGAAATGCGTGACAGGGGCCGAAGCCCTGGATATGCATGAAGAATTCGATCTACTCCTCCTCGACCTGCGGTTACCCGACATCGACGGTCTGGAGGTGTGCCGGGCCGTGCGCGCCACGAGCGACATCCCGCTCATCGCCTTCGCCTCCGCCGACCGCGGACTCGACCGCGTCCTCTGCCTCCAGGCCGGTGCGGACGACTGCCTCGCCAAGCCCTACGGGCCGCGCGAACTCATCGCCCGCATCGAGGCGGTGCTCCGCAGGACCCGCCCCGCGCGGGCGGCCTCCCGCCGGACGTCGGCCGTGCTGGCGCGCGGCTCGCTGTGCATCGACCCCGCGACCCGGGAAGTACGGCTCAACGGGCGCCTGATCAAGCTCACCCGCAAGGAGTTCGACCTGCTGCACCGCCTGGCCGCCGAGCCGCACACCGTGCACTCCCGCGCCCGCCTCATGGCCGACCTGTGGGGCTACCGCGAGGGCTACGCCCCCGACGCCCGGGCCAGCCGCACCATCGACACCCATGTCAGCGCCATCCGGACCAAGTTGGGGGCCCCGGACTGGATCGTCACCGTGCGCGGCGTCGGCTTCCGCTTCGGCCGCACCTGACGCCGGTGGCCTCGTAACCCCTCTCTCTTTTCACCACACGCACTCTTCTCATCACCCGCACGACAGGAGTCACCCCGCCATGCCCGCCACCCGCACCCAGACCCCTCCCCGCACCCCCGCGGAGCCCAGACGTCACGCCGCCGTCGCCTCCGTGCTCCTCCTCGCACTGCCGCTCACCGCCTGCACCGCCGCCGGCTCCGACGGCGAGGGGGGCGCGGGCTCCCGCTCCGGAGGCACCCTCACCTTCGCCCTCTCCTCCGACCCCACCTGCGTCGACCCGCACCAGGCCGCCACCAACGACGCGATGTACGTGACCCGGGGCATCGTCGACTCGCTCACCGACCAGGACCCGAAGACCGGGAAGATCGTGCCCTGGCTCGCGAGCTCCTGGGAGGTCGGGAAGGACGCCTCCCGGTTCACCTTCAAGCTGCGCGCCGACGCCACCTTCAGCGACAAGACCCCTCTCGACGCGAAGGCGGTGAAGGCCAACTTCGACGCCATCCACGCCCTCGGCGCCCGCTCGATCCTCGGGGCGGGCTTCCTCCAGGGCTACAAGGCCACCCGGGTCGTCGACGCGCACACCGTCGAGATCAGCTTCGACGGCCCCAACGCCCAGTTCCTCCAGGCCACTTCCACTCCCACCCTGGGCCTCCTCAGCCCCGCCTCCCTGCGCCGCACCGCCGAGCAGCGCTGCACCGGCCCCCTCGTCGGCTCGGGCCCCTTCACCCTGACGAGCTACACCCCCGACACCTCCGTCGAACTCGACCGCCGCGACGACTACGCCTGGGGCTCACCCCTCTGGAAGCGCCCCGGCGCGGCCCGCCTCGACGGCATCACCTTCCGGGTCGTGCCCGAGTCCGGCGTCCGCTCCGGCAGCCTCACCTCCGGCCAGATCGACGCCTTCGCCGGTGTGGCGCCCCAGGACGAGGCCCTCCTCAAGGGGCAGCAGGTCTCCGTCGTCGGCCGCTCCAGCCCCGGCGTGCCCGTGGCGCTCAGCGCCAACACCGCGAGCCCGGTCGCCAAGGACCTCGCCGTCCGCCGCGCCCTCCAGGCCGCCGTCGACCGCGACGAGGTCGTCGACACCGTCCTCAGCTCCAGCTACCGCCCGGCCACCAGCTCCCTCGCCGAGACCACCGACGCCTACCACGACAACCGGGCCCTCCTCACCCACGACGTCGACCGCGCCAAGTCCCTTCTGGAAGAGGCTGGTTGGCGCGCCGGAGACGACGGGATACGCGTCAAGGACGGACGCCGGCTCGAACTCAAGGTCATCCTCGGCACCAACTTCGGCCCCAACCAGTCCGCGCTCGAACTGATCCAGCAGCAGGTCAAGAAGGCCGGCATCCAGCTCACCCTGAGCGTCCTGTCCGTCGCCGACTACCAGAAGGCCAGGGGTGCCGGCGACTACGACCTCGCGTGGGGCAACGGCACCCGCACCGACCCCGACATCCTGCGCACCGCGTTCTCCTCGAAGCTGCTCAACCTCTCCCGCATCGACGACGCCACGCTCCAGCGCGACCTCGACGCCCAGGCCGCCGAGACCGACCCCGCCCGCCGCGCCGCCCACGTCGCCGCCGCGCAGCGCCGCATCCTCGAACAGGGCTACCAGATCCCGGTGTTCGAGATGACCAGCGTCTTCGCGGTCTCCAAGAAGGTGCGCGACCTGACCTTCGACTCCTCCTCCCGCCTCCAGTTCCACGACACGTGGCTGTCGTGACCGCCCACCACCGGCCCGTACGCCTCACGGAAACCGAAACAGAAACCGAAACAGAAACCGAAACAGAAACCGAAACAGAAACCGAAACAGAATCCGAAACGGAGACGCACCGGTGAAGCGCCGCCTCCCGCGCATCCTGGCCCAGGCACTGTTCGTGCTGTGGGCCGCGTACACGGTCTCCTTCGCCGTGCTCTACCTGCTGCCCGGCGACCCGGTGACCATCATGGCCGCGGGCGGCGGCGACGCGAGCTCGGTCAGCCCGGAGCAGGTCGCCGCACTGCGCGCCCGCTACGGCCTCGACCGGCCGGTGCCCGAGCAGTACGCGACCGCGCTCTGGAACGCCGTACGCGGCGACCTCGGCACCTCGGTCCACGGCGGGCGGCCGGTGACCCAGCTCATCACCGAGGCCCTGCCCGCCACCCTCCAGCTCGCCGGCGCGACGCTCCTCCTGGCGCTCCCGCTCGGCGGCGCGATCGCCCTGCTCGGCACCTCCACCCGGCGGCGCTGGCTGCGGCAGCTCCTGCTGTCGCTGCCGGCCGCCGGCGTGTCGGCGCCCACCTTCTGGATCGGGCTCCTCCTCGTCCAACTGGTCTCGTTCCGCTGGGGCCTGCTGCCCGCCTTCGGCAACGACGGCTGGAGCTCCCTCATCCTGCCCTCGGTGACCCTGGCCCTGCCCGCCTCCGGACTGGTCGCCCAGGTCTTCGCCAAGAGCCTGCGGACCGCGCTGGCGGAGCCGTACATCGACACCGCGCGCGCCAAGGGCGCGGGCCGCGCCCGCGTCCACCTCCGGCACGCCGCCCGCAACGCCCTCGCCCCGCCGCTCACCGTCGCCGGACTCCTCACCGGCGGCGTCCTCGCCGGCTCCGTCGTGGTCGAGACGGTCTTCGCCCGCACCGGCGTCGGCCGGCTCACCGCCACGGCGGTCACCACCCAGGACATCCCCGTCGTCCAGGGCCTCGTGGTCCTCGGAGCCGTCGTGTACGTCACCGCGAACCTCGTCGTCGACCTCGTCCACCCGCTCGTCGACCCCCGCATCGCGGCGACCGACCGCCCGGCGGTGACCGCGTGACCGACCTCGCCACCCACCCCGTCGACACCCCGGCCACCAAGCCCCCCGGCCCCCTGCCCGCCCCCCGCTCCCGGAACCGGACCCGGATCCGCGGCGCGGTCGCCTTCTGGTTGAGCAGGCCGGGACTCCTCCTGTCCGTGGCCCTCCTCGCCGTCGTCCTGCTCGCGGCGCTCTTCCCCTCCCTCCTCACCGGCCGCGACCCCCTCGCCGGGGTCCCCGGCGAACGGCTCCTGCCTCCGAGCGCCGACCACCCCTTCGGTACCGACCAGCTCGGCCGCGACCTGTACGCCCGCGTCGTGCACGGCAGCGCCCTCACCCTGCGCGCCACCGGACTCGCCGTCGCCGTGGGGCTCGTCGCCGGCTCGCTCGTCGGTCTCCTCGCCGGATACCTCGGCGGGCGGGCCGACGCCGCCCTGATGCGCCTCACCGACGTCCTGCTCGCCGTCCCCGGACTGCTCCTCTCCCTCGCGCTGGTGACCGCCCTCGGCTTCGGCACGGTCGAGGTCGCCGTCGCGGTCGGCGTCACCAGCGTCGCCATGTTCGCCCGCATCATGCGCACGGAGGTCCAGCGCGTCGCCCGCACCCCGTACGTCGAGGCCGCGCGGGCGGGCGGCGTCCGCTGGTACGGGGTGCTGCTGCGCCACGTCCTGCCGAACGCCGCCGCCCCCGTCCTCGTCTACGCGGCCGTCGACTTCGGCGCGGTCGTCCTCCAGGTGTCCTCCCTCTCCTTCCTCGGGTACGGCGCCCGCCCGCCGCAGCCCGAGTGGGGCGCCCTCGTCGCCTCCGGACGCGACTACCTCGCCGCCGGCTGGTGGCTCACCACCCTGCCCGGACTCACCCTCGCGGCCACCGTCCTGGCCGCCAACCGCATCGCCCGCGCCCTCGACGGCGAGGCGAGGGAGACACCATGACCACCACCCCGCCGACAGGCGCGGAAACCGGCCCTGACACGGACGCGCGTACGGAGACCGGTGAGGACGCACTCCTCTCCGTACGGAACCTCACCATCACCTACGGCACTCGCGCCGCCCCCGTCCACGCCGTCCGGGGCGTCGATCTCACCGTCCGGCCCGGCGACGTCCTCGCCCTCGTCGGTGAGTCCGGCTCCGGCAAGAGCACCACCGCGCACGCCGTCCTCGGCCTGCTCCCGCCGGGTGCCCGTATCGACAGCGGCTCGATCCGGTACGACGGGACCGAGCTGGCGGGCGCCGACGAGGGCGTCCTGCGGGCGCACCGGGGCCGGGCCATCGGGCTCATCCCGCAGGACCCGGCCGTCTCCCTCAACCCCGTGCAGCGGATCGGCGCCCAGGTCGCCGAGGTGCTCCTCCTGCACGGCCTCGTACCCGACCGCGCCGGCGCCCTGGACCGGGCCGCCGAACTCCTCGGCGAGGCCGGTCTCGACCGGCCGCGGGAGCGGGCCCGCCAGTACCCGCACGAACTCTCCGGCGGCATGCGGCAGCGCGCCCTCATCGCCATCGCCCTCGCCGCCCGCCCCCGCCTCCTCATCGCCGACGAACCCACCAGCGCCCTCGACGTCACCGTGCAGCGCACCATCCTCGACCACCTCGACACGCTCACCCGCACCTCGGGCACCGCCGTCCTGCTGATCACCCACGACCTCGGCGTGGCCGCCGACCGGGCCCAGCGGATCGCCGTCATGGCGCAGGGCCGCATCGTCGAGACCGGCCCCACCCACGACGTCCTCACCTCACCCCAGCACCCCTACACCCAGTCCCTGCTGGCCGCCGCCCCCGCCTTCGCCCCCGCCCGCGTCACCCTCCCCGCCGCCCGCCGGAGCGCCGACGCCCCCGACCTGCTGACCGCCGAGGGACTCGTCAAGGCGTTCCCGCGCCGCCGTACCGGCCCCCACGGCCCGACACCCCCCGCCGTCGACGGCGTCAGCCTGCGCATCGCGCGCGGCGAGACCCTGGCCCTGGTCGGCGAGTCCGGCTCCGGCAAGTCCACGACGGCCCGGCTGCTGCTGCGCCTGACCACCCCGACGGAGGGCCGGATCACCTTCGACGGCCAGGACATCACCCGGCTCCGGGGCCCCGCCCTGCGCGCCCTGCGCCGGCGCCTCCAGATCGTCTACCAGAACCCCTACACCTCCCTCGACCCGCGGCTCCCCGTCGCCGAGATCGTCGCGGAACCCCTCCGCGCGTTCCGCGTGGCCGACCGCGCCGAACGCTCCCGCCGGGTGGCCGAACTCCTGGACCGCGTCCACCTGCCCGCGACCGTCGCCCGCCGCCGCCCCTCCGAACTCTCCGGCGGGCAGCGCCAGCGGGTCGCGATCGCCCGCGCCCTGGCCCTCCGCCCCGACCTCGTGGTCTGCGACGAACCCGTCTCCGCCCTCGACGTCTCGGCCCAGGCCCGCGTCCTCGACGTCCTCACCGAACTCCAGCGGGAGGACGGCCTGAGCTACCTCTTCATCACCCACGACCTGGCCGTCGTACGCCAGATCGCCCACCGCGTCGCCGTGATGCGGCACGGCCGCATCGTCGAGACGGGCCCCGTCGAGACCGTCTTCACCGAGCCCCAGGACCCCTGGACCCGCGAACTCCTCGCCGCGATCCCCGGCCGGAAGCTCGCCCTCGACGAGCCGACGCGGACCGACCCCACCCGGACCGACTCCACCCGGACCGACTCCACCCGGACCGACCCCACCCGGAACCCCTCACCCCACGACGCCGACTGAGTCCACCGTCCGCACCGACCACGTCCCCCCGGCGGGCACCGGCACGGCCACCGCCGCCGCGTACCCCGCCTGGGCGGCCACCGCGCCCACACCCCACCCCGCCGGCCGTGCCGCCGGCTCCCCGTCCCCCAGGTAGTCGGCGCGCGGCGGACGCCCGAGCCCCGTCCCCAGGCCCTTGAGGTACGCCTCCTTGCGCGCCCACAGCCGGGTGAACTCCACCGCCCGCCGCGACGGGCCCAGGCGCTCCAGCTCCGCCCGCTCGCGCGGATGCAGCCTCGCCAGGCACGCCTCCACCGTCCCCGGCGGGCACTCCCGCTGCACGTCCACGCCGACGGCGCCCGCTGCCACGGCGACGGCCACCAGCCCGTGACTGTGCGACAGCGAGAACCCGACCGGCGCCCCGGCGTCCCGCAACACCGGCCGCCCGTAGCGCCCTTCCCGGCCGAACCGCAGCTCCGCCGGAGCCACCCCCGTGTACGAGGCCAGCACCCGCCGCAGCACCACGTGCGCCCAGACGTACCGGTCGCGGCCGCCCGTCGTCACGAACTCCCCGACCCGGCGCCGCTCCTCCTCGTCGAGAATCCCGTACGCCTCCGAGGCCGCCCCCGCAGCCCCGCCGGGAACGCCCGTCAGCCACACCTCCACGGCCCCCGCCCCGGGCAGCTCCCTCACGGCCGCGCCCGCTCCCCGGACGACTCCCGCCCCCGCGCGACGACCTCGGCGGACCCGCCCCCGTCCTTGGCCTCGCCCTTACCCCTGCCCCCGTCTCCCCGCTCGCCACGGCGCCCGACGACGACCGCCGCGAGCCCCGCCGCCAGCGACACCAGCCCGCCGGCCACGAACCCCCACCGCACCCCCCACCGGTCGGCGAGCGCGCCCACGAGCAGTGCCCCCAAGGGCGTCGACCCCTGGAGGATCAGCGTGTACAGGGCCAGGACCCGGCCGCGCAGCTCGGGCGGGACGCCCAACTGCACCCGGTGGTTGGCGGCCTGCACGAAGAAGATCGACGCGCCGCCGGTGAGGAAGAGCAGCACCATGGACAGCCCGTACGACGACACGACCCCCACCCCGGCCTCCAGCACGCCGAAGCCGACGGCCGCCCCGGCGACCAGACGGGCCGAGGGTCGGCCCCGCCGCACGGTCGTGGCCAGCGCGGCCACCAGCGATCCGGCCGCGAAGACGGCGGTCACGACGCCGAAGGTCGAGGCGCCGGCGTGATGCACCTGCGCGGCGAGCAGCGGCAGCGTGAGCTGGAAGTTGAGGCCGAACAGCCCCACCACCGCCACCAGCACCAGCGGCACCACCAGGTCGAACCGGCCGGCCGCCTTCAGCCCGTCCAGCACCCGCACCCGGTCCCCGCGCCGCGCCGCCCCGCCCGCCCGGCCCCGCATCAGGCGCAGGGCGACGACGGTGGCGGCGTAACTCACCGCGTTCAGGAGCATCACCCAGCCGACGCCGGCCACCGAGATCAGCAGCCCCGACAGGGCCGGGCCGACGACGCGGGCGACGTTGAAGTACGCGGCGCTGAGCGCCGAGGCGTTGGGCAGCAGGTCCGATCCGACGAGCTCCCCGACGAACGCCATCCGCGCGGGCACCTCGACCGAGTTCACCACGCCGAGCGCGCACGCGAAGACGTACACGTGCCACAGCCGGACCTCACCCGCCAGGACCAGCACCGCGAGCGCCAGGGCCAGGACGCACGACAGCACGTTCGCGACCGTCAGCAGGGCCCGCTTGTCGTACCGGTCGGCGAGCCGGCCCCCGTACAGCGTGAAGAGCAGCAGGGGCGCGAACTGCAAGGCGGTCACCGTGCCCAGCGCGCTCGCCGACCCGCCGGTGAGGCCGAGGACGAGCCAGTCCTGTGCGACGACCATCATCCACGTCCCGGCCACCGACACGATCTGGCCGAGGACGAACAGCCGGAAGTCCCGGACGCGCAGGGCGCGGAAGACCTCGCCGAGGCCGCCGCTCACGACTCCGGCCCCGCGGGCGCGGCGCCCGCCGCCAGGCACTCCTCCAGGAACGCGAAGACCCGGAGGTGGTACGTGCGGGCCGCCCATCCGAGGCTCACGTTGTGCCCGGCCCCGGGCAGCCGGTCCACCACCACGCGCGGCGACCGGGCCAGCAGGCCCGTCAGGTCGGCCACGTCGTCGGGCCCGTGCCGCCACCACGCCTCGTACTCGGCGAACGTGAAGCGCACGGGCACCGTGACGCGCCCGAGGACGTCCGCGCCGCCACCGGTCCACCCGCCCACCGACTCCACCTCCCGCCTCGGCATCGGTGCCACCACCGACCGGCTGGCACGGAACGTACCCGGCGGATAGAGCCCGAAGGTCGGACCCCAGTCGAGCCGCCGCGCACCGAACCCCGCCTCCCGCGCGGCGCGCCCGGCCGGTACGGCCAGCCGGTGCCCCACCCCCGACACGTCCACGCCCACCAGCCCGGGCGGCGGCCGGTCCGCCGCCAGGGCGAGGGCGACCTTGCCGCCGAAGGAGTGCCCGAGGAGCAGCACCGGCCCCTCGGCGAACCCCTCCAGCGCCTCTCCGACGGCCCCGGCCTGGTCGGCGACGCCCCGCCCGTCCGGCTCCAGCCCGGCGTACGGCCCGTACCCCGGCCGGTCAAGGGCGAGCACCGCGTAGCCGAGCCGCGCCCCGAGCGCGAGGAGGGACACGTCCGGGTGGGCCTGCCCGTCGAAGTACCCGGCGCTCATCCCGCCGCCGTGCAGCGCGACGACCAGCGCGCGGGCCGGCCCGGCGTCGGGCTGGGGCTCCGGCTCGGCCAGCAGCCCCGTCACGGGCGCCCCCCGACCGGACCCGAGCGTCACCCGGCGTACCCCGGGCGACACCCGCGACGACACCCGCGACGACACCCGCGACGACACCCGCGACGACACGACGCTCATCCGCCCTCCCCCTCCCACCCGCCACCGAAGAACCGACCCCTCCAGCATTGGCAGGCGCCGCCCGCCCCCTCAAGACGCGCCGCTCCAGGACTCGGTGAGCTTCCCGCCGCTTCCCTCGGAAACGTCGGCGCCCCGCAAACCCCGCGACAGAGAAGTGTCAGAAGAGGTCGGGCCGCGTTCAGTGGATCACTTCGCGCTCCCACCGCTCGCGCGGCTGGGTGTGCAGACGCCAGTAGTGCTCGGCGATGTCCTCGGGGTCGTACGCCGTCCCGGGCGCGACCGCGCCGCCGACGGTGACCGTGGCGACGTGCACGCCCGACGGCCCGTACTCCGTGTCGAGCAGCTCGACCAGGGCCCGTACCCCGGCCTTGCCCAGCGACAGGCTCACGTACGGCGGCTTCATCTCGGGCATCCCGCCGGTGACGACGAAGGTGCCCCGCCCGCGCCGGGCCATCCCGGGCAGGAGGTGCGCGGCGGTGGTGAGGGCGCCGAGGACGTTGACCGCGTACGTCTCCAGGTGGGCGCGGTGCGGGAGTTCGCCGACGGCGTCGGGCCGGATGACGGCCGCGTTGTAGACCACGACGTCCGGTTCGCCCAGCTCACCGACGGCCGCGTCGAGCGCGGCCCGCAGGGCCGTCTCGTCGGCCACGTCGGCGATGAGCGGCACGCCCCGCACCCCCAGCGCCCCCACGGCCTCCGCCGCCGCCGTCACGGTCTCCTCCGACCGCGCGACCAGCCCGACCGCCAGCCCCTCCCGCGCGAACCGCCGCGCCACGGCCTGCCCGATCCCCGGCCCCGCCCCGATGACCAACGCCCCACCCATGACCGCTCCTCCGTCTCGACGCCCAACGACGCACAACAACGTCGAGCACAACCCCTCTTGATCGTCATGTCTTCCCGGGAGGGAGGGCGTTGTCAGAGGCGCCTGTCAGGATCGCCGCATGAGCGATGTGAAGGATCTTGTCTCCCGGGTGGCGGCGCGGGCCACAGCAGAATCGGGGCCGCTGCCCCCGGCCGTGAGCGGGGAAGAGGTGGCCGCGGCGGAGCGGGCGCTCGGCTTCCGCCTCCCTGCGCTGCTCGTGAGCCTGTACCGGGACGTGGCCAACGGCGGCTTCGGCCCCGACTACCAGTTGCTTCCGTTGACGGGGGAGGGGCGGACGGTGCTTGCCGAGTACGCCTCCGCGCGGGCGGAGTCGGCGGAGGAGGAGACCCCGTACTGGCCTGCCGGTGTGCTGCCGGTTCTCGACTGGGGGTGCGGGATGTACGCGGCCGTCGACTGTCGTGGCGAGGGCGGGCCGGTCCTGCTGTTCGATCCGAACCCGATGGACGACGACGGGGCGCAGGCGTGGTTTTTCGATGCCCCGAGTCTGGAGGGGTGGCTGGAGACCTGGCTTGCCGGGAGGGGCTGGTACCGGGAGGACGCCGACGAGGACGGGGGGCCGGTGGAAGGGCCGCTGCGGTGGGCGGAGGCCGGGGCGCGGATTGCGGAGAGTCATCGGGGTGCGGTGGGGAGCGCTTGACCTTGACACGGTGACAAGGCTTTGACTGCCGGTCGAGGAGGTGGTCCCGATGACCACGACGTATCAGGACACGGATGTACGGCGAGCGCTCCAGGCGCTGGCGGACGAGCGTGCGTCGGTGCGGCTGCGGGCCGCGCTCGCGGTGGGGACGACGCCCGACGACCGGTTCGTCGACGCGCTCGTCCAGCGGTGCGCGGTCGAGCCCGAGTTCTTCGTCCGCGACATGCTGACCTGGGCGCTGACCCGCCACCCCGTGGGCCTGATACTGCCCAGGATGCTCGCCGAGCTGCGCTCGGAGCGGGCGCAGGCGCGGAGCCAGGCCCTGCACACGCTGTCCAAGCTGGGGGAGCGGGTGGCGTGGCCGGCGATCACGCACGGGCACCTGACCGACGCGGACGACGAGGTGGCGCGCGCCGCGTGGCGGACGGCGGTGCTGCTCGTTCCGGACGGCGAGGAGGCCGCCCTCGCCGCCGTGCTCGGCACACAGCTGGGGCGCGGCGGGCAGGACACCCAGCTGAGCCTCAGCCGCGCCCTGATCGAGCTCGGCGACGTGATCCAGCCGGTCCTCGGCGCCGCCGCGACGCACCCCGACCCGGGGGTCCGCGCGCACGCGCTCGCCACCGAGCGGATCCTGCGCGACCCCGACACGGGGTTCGCGTACGCGATCGAGGAGGCGAAGCGCGTCGTGGCACTGGGCGGGTCCGGGCAGGAGGGACACTAGGGCGTGTTGATCGGTGAGGTGGCACGCCGCTCCGGTGTCAGTGCCCGCATGCTCAGGCATTACGAGTCGCTCGGCCTGGTGCGGCCCTCGGGCCGCACCGGCTCCGGCTACCGGGAGTACCGGGACGAGGACATCCGGCGGATCTTCCACATCGAGAGCCTCCGCTCGCTGGGGCTGTCGCTGCGGGAGATCGGCCGCGCCCTCGACGACCCCGGCTTCACGCCCGCGCAGCTCGTCGGCGACCTCATCGACCAGACCCGCGCCCGCATCGCCGCCGAGACGGAGCTGCTCACCCGCCTGCGCCGCATCGACGCGGCGGGACCGGACAGCTGGGACGACGCGCTCCAGGTCGTCGCGCTCCTCCAGGCCCTGGGGTCGGCGAGCAAGGACGCCCGCCAGCGCGCCGCGCTCTCCTCGTCCGACGAGGTTCCCGTACCGGTGGAGGCCCTGGTCGAGGCGGCCCTGCACGAGACGGAGACCAATGTCGCGGGCGCCCTGCGCTGGGCGCTCGTGCGCTCCGGCGACGGCGGCCCCGCCCTCCTGGCCCAGGCTCTGGACTCCCCGGCGGCGGCGGTCCGCGAGCGGGCCGTCCGCACCCTCGCCGCGCTCCCCGGCGACGACGCGGCCTCCCGGCTCCGCACCGCCCTCGCCCACCCCGACCCTGTGGTCCGGGGCCAGGCGGCCCTGGCCCTCGGCAATCGCGGGGAGCCGGAGGCGATCCCGACGCTCGTCGAGATGATCGTGGACGGCAGGAACGACACGGACGCGGCCGACGCGCTCAGCGCCCTGGCCACCGACACCACCACGGCCGACGCGATCGCGGCCGGACTCGTCGCCCGGCTCGCCGACACCGGCACCGGACCCCCCGCGCGGGGCCGCCTCACCCAGGCCCTCGCCGACATCCCCGGCCCCACCGCCACCCGCGCGCTCGCGGACCTGACCCACGACGAGGACCGCGCCGTCTCCCTGACCGCCACCTACCTCCGCCACCTCCGCGACGCCCGCTGAACCGCCACGTCGCTCGTCTCCCGGGCGAGTCGCTACGTCAGTACGTCAGGATGCCCGGGTCCGTCACGCCCTCCGCGCCCGTCTCCACGTGCCCGGCCAGGCGGCGCACGTAGTCGGCGTGCGCGCTGGAGGTGACCGTGACGTCGTACCAGCGGCCCGAGGCCGACAGCGGCACCGCGTGGGTGACGGTCGCGCCCTGCGCCACCGTCAGCGTCCGGGGGCCGCTGGCGTAGGCGTTGGTGAGGGTCACCGTCGTCGCGGCGCCGGCGTTGGTGAAGGTGAGGTCCAGGGTGGCGGTGGTGGCGTTGTGGCGGGCGGTGACCTCGGGGACGGCGGTCTTGCCGGGCGAGCGGAAGCGGCGCAGGAAGCCGTTCGGGCCGTGCACGGTGAGGTCGGTGACGCCCTTGGAGTACTTGGTGTTCCAGGTGTCCGCGATCGACTTCCCGGCCTCGGCCGTGTACGTCCAGGGGGCGTCGGTGCGGTTCGCCGACGTCACGTAGAACTGGGCGCCGGCGGAGGGGCCGCCGCTGAAGGCGAGGCGGAAGGTGCCGGCCGCAGTGTCGGCGGAGCCGTCCACGTACGGGGCGTACTTCAGCGGGCGCGTGGGCTTGGCCCCGCGCTCCTGGCGCGGCATCGTGCCGACGGCCGGCGCGGTGGCCGGGAAGTCGGGGTGCCGGTCCCGGTCCGGCGGGTAGTACCCGGCGGTCGACGGCAGCGCGACCGGCTGCGGCTGCGAGCGGCCGAAGTCGAAGGCCGAGGTCAGGTCGCCGCAGACGGCCCGCCGCCAGGGCGAGATCTGCGGCTCCTGGACCCCGAAGCGGCGCTCGATGAAGCGGATCACCGAGGTGTGGTCGAAGGTCTCGGAGCAGGTGTAGCCGCCGGTGGACCAGGGGGAGACGACGAGCATGGGGACACGGGGGCCCAGGCCGTAGGGCCCGGCGACGTATCCGACCTTCCCGGGGAAGTGGTCGAGGGCGGTGGGGGTGGTCGACAGACCCTGCGCCGCCGAGGCCGGCACGTACGGCGGGACGACGTGGTCGAAGAAGCCGTCGTTCTCGTCGTACGTGATGAACAGCGCCGTACGGGCCCACACGTCCGGGTTCGACGTCAGCGCGTCGAGCACCTGCGCGATGTACCAGGCGCCGTAGTTGGAGGGCCAGTTGGAGTGCTCGGAGAAGGCTTCCGGCGCGGCGATCCAGGAGACCTGCGGCAGCCGCCCGGCCCGCACGTCCGCCCGCAGCCGGTCGAAGTATCCGTCGCCCGCCTTGGCGTTCGTGCCGGTGCGGGCCTTGTCGTGGAGCGGGTTCCCGGGCTGGGCGTTGCGGTAGGTGTTGAAGTACAGCAGCGAGTTGTCGCCGTAGTTGCCGCGGTACGCGTCGTTGATCCAGCCCCACGAGCCGGCGGCGTCCAGCCCGTCGCCGATGTCCTGGTAGACCCGCCAGGAGACCCCGGCCGCCTCCAGGCGCTCGGGGTACGTCTTCCAGCCGTATCCGGCCTCGGCGTTGTTGAGGACCGGCCCGCCGCCGGTGCCGTCGTTGCCGGTGTGGCCCGACCAGAGGTAGTAGCGGTTCGGGTCGGTCGAGCCGATGAACGAGCAGTGGTAGGCGTCGCAGATCGTGAACGCGTCGGCGAGGGCGTAATGGAAGGGGATGTCCTCCCGGGTCAGGTGCGCCATCGTCGCCTTGGACTTGGCCGGAATCCACTGGTCGTAGCGGCCCTTGTTGAACGCCTTCTGGCCACCCGCCCAGTCGTGGTTGAGCCCCTGGAGGAACTCCATGCCGAGCTTCGCGCTCTCCGGCCGGAAGGGCAGGGTCACCTTCGAGCCGTCCGACTGGTTCCACACGGACTTCCCGCTGGGCAGCGTGACCGGACGGGGGTCGCCGAAGCCGCGGACGCCCTTCATCGCCCCGAAGTAGTGGTCGAAGGAACGGTTCTCCTGCATGAGGACGACGATGTGCTCGACGTCCTGGAGCGTGCCGGTGGACCCCTGGGCGGGGATGGCGGCGGCGCGGGCGATGGACTCGGAGAGCGCGCTGAACGCGACGGCGCCACCGGCGAGCTGAAGGAACCGGCGGCGATCGAGGTCGGCCATGGGGAGTAATCCTCCGGAGTACGAGCGGACGGACACGGAACACCGGCCGTGACCGGCGCGGAGCGCCCCAAGAAGAGCGTCCGAGAACTACCGCCTCACGGCCGCCCCGTGACTTCCCGCTGTACACGCGGAGAATTCGCCCCCCGCCCCCGAGCCCGACCGCGATGGCCGGAAACGATCGGTGCTGCGGGCGCGGGCGCGGGCCCGCCCCTGGCGGTCTACGCCGGCTGGTCCTCCGTCGCCGGGTGCGGGGGAGCGGGTGTGTCGGCGTGGCGGAGCTCCGCGAGGAGTTCGCTCTGGCCTACCAGGAGCTCCGTGAGGATGCGCCGGGCGGCCTTGAGGAGATCGGCCACGTCGCCGCCGGCGAGGGCGTAACTGACGGTGGCGCCGTCGCGGATCGAGACGACGATCCCCGACCGGCGCAGGACCGCGAGCTGCTGGCTGAGGTTGGACGGCTCGATGTCGATGTCCTTGAGCAGTTCCCGTACGGGGAGCGGGCCCTGCTGGAGCAGTTCCAGGACACGGATCCGGACGGGATGCCCGAGCATGCGAAAGAACTCCGCCTTGGCCTGGTACAGCGGCACCTGCATGCGACGACTCTCTCCCCCCGGGCCGGCAGGACCGGGCACCGACGGCCCGACCTGCGACATCCCTTGTCCACGGCTGACGCCCATTCTCCCGCGTCCCGGCTCCCGCTCACCCTCGACTGATCACTTTCAGATGTTCCGAGTTGAAGAGTTCTTCAAGTCGAGGGCATACGAAGCCGGGCCGCGGGAGCCCGGCTACAGCTCCAGATCGGCCTCGATGCGCTGGAGCCGATGCCTGGCCATGGCCAGATTGGCGCGGCTCTTGTCCAGGACCATGTACAGGAACAGGCCGTTGCCGCCCCGCCCCTTGATCAGGCGTATGAGGTGGTACTGGGTATCCAGGGTGATCAGGACGTCCTCGATGCCCTCGTGGATGCCCAGCATCTCCATCGTGCGGAGCTTCGCCCGGATGACATCGGTGTTGCCGGCGGCCGCGACGGTCAGGTCCAGGTCCTTGCTCCCGCCCAGCGTCCCGAGGGCCATACCGCTCGTGTAGTCGACCAGCGCGACCCCCACACTGCCCTCGATGGAGGTCATCGCCTCCTTCAGAGACGTTTCCACACTCACCATCAGTAGGTGCTCCCTTGGTTCTCGACGGCCCGGGACCGGAGTCGTGCCCACGGCCGGGGGTGATCACAGACGTCCCCCACTAGACACCAACGGGGCGGGGTGCGAGGGGCTTTCGGCGGAAGAGGTTGCCCCGGGCATAGGACAACGCGCCATTACGCGCTGATCGCGGCTGGATCCACCTGGTTCGCCGGGGCGGCAGGGGGCGTCACGCGGCCGTCCGGGCGATCTAGGGTGGGCCGATGAGCGCATACCCCCACTCCCATCCCCGTCCCATCGAGCGGCCGGCCGACCTCGACGTCGTGCGCGAGTCCTACGACCGGGTGGCGGACAACTACGTCGACATGGTGCTGACGACGGGAATCGGCGACATCCGTACGCACCCCTGGCTCAAGGCGTCGATCGACGCCTTCGCCGACTCGGTGAGCGGGCTCGGGCCCGTCCTCGACGTCGGCTGCGGACCCGGAACCGTCACCGGCTACCTCGCCGAACGCGGGCTCGACGTGTCCGGGGTGGACCTCTCGCCCCGGATGATCGAGAACGCCCGCCGGCTGTACCCGCACTGCCGTTTCGACGTCTCCTCCGCCACCGACCTCGACCTGGCGGAGGCGTCGCTGGGTGGTGTGCTCGGCTGGTGGTCGCTCTTCAACCTCCCCCGTGACGTGCTGCCGCAGGTTCTCGCCCTCTTCGCACGGGCGTTGAAGCCGGGCGGACACTTCATCACCGCGACCCACGTCGGCGACGAGGACCTGGTCCGCACCGAGGCGTACGGCGGCGTGCCCGTCCGGTGGACGACCCACAAGTGGCGGCCCGAGGAGCTCGTGGAGCTGATCGAGGGGGCCGGGCTGCGCACGGTCGCCGAACTCCGGCTGCCGGCCGACGAGACGACCGGGCCGGGCGTCGTCGTCATGGCCAGGCGGCCCGACTGAGCAGGGGCCGGACGCCGGGGGCCGGGAGGCTCGCCGAGGGGCGTTGTCAGTGGTGCCCACTACCTTCGGAGGTGTCGCAAGAGACCGTTCCGACAGGGGGATTCGATGACTGACGGCTGTGTGGACACCGCGCTGCGGGTGGTGCTGACGGATGTCAACGCGGGGGTGGTGGAGGCGTGGCGCGCCGCCTTCGCCGACGTGCCCGGCATCGAGATCCGGCGGGGTTCCATCCTCGACGAGGACGTGGACGCGTGGGTCACGCCGACGAACGCGGCCGGCCGGATGGACGGCGGGGTCGACGCCGCGATCAAGCGCCACCTCGGCGCGGGGATCCAGCTGCGGGTGCGGCGGGCGATCAGCGACCGCTTCGACGGGAGCATGCCCGTCGGCAGCGCCGTCTGCGTCCCGTCGGGGGCGACCGTGCCGCGCTTCGTCATCTCGACGCCGACCATGGTCTCCTCCTCGCAGAACGTGAGCGAGACCCTCAACGTCGCCATGGCCTGCGCGGCGGCGTTCCAGGCCGTGCACCGGCAGAACCGCAAGGCGCCCGGCAGCATCCGCTCGGTGGCCCTGGTCGGGATGGGCGCCCGCACCGGCCGCGTCCCGGCCCGGGTGTGCGCCAACCTGATGTGGACCGGCTACACGCTCTTCCACGACCACTGGTTCCAGGACGACGACGAGCTGCGCGCCACCGTCACCGCCCAGCTCGCCGGCATCGACCAGGCACCGCCCACCACGCGCGTGCGGATCGTGCCGCCCGCCGAAGGAGCACCTGCCAAAGGGGCAGCCGCCAAAGGAGCACCTGCCAAAGGAGCACCTGCCAAAGGGCATTCCTTTCGCCCCTGACGAGGCAGAGCCGGTCGAGGCCCCGACCGCCGTCCCGGCTCACCCCGCAGGCACCGTCCACCCCGCAGGTACGACCACCGGGAGTTCCCCCGCCATGAGCGACACCACCACGCCCTCCACGGAGCCGCAGCCGCAGCCGGACCCGAACGACCCGCTCGCGCTCGCCGAGCTGTTCACGGGCGGGGGCGAGCCGTGGCTGCCGGTGCTGAAGCCCGTCATCGAGGCGCGCGTGGACGCCGACCGGTTCATCGGCGCGGGCCGCAGCCCGCAGGTCGTCCCGGTCCGCGAGCTCACCTTCCAGGCGCTCAAGCCGCATCCGGCGCACAAGTGGAAGGTCGTCGTCTTCGGCCAGAACCCCTACCCGCGGCCGGAGAGCGCCACCGGCATCGCCATGTTCGACAACACGTTCAACGACTGGAAGGACAGCCAGTTCGGACGGGTCGTCAGCATCCGCTGCCTGATCAAGGCGGCGGCGATGTGGAAGTACGGCATCGTCAAGAAGACCCCGATCGCCGACATCCGCGCCCTGCTCAAGGAGCGCGACACCGTCCAGCCGCCCGAGTGGTTCCAGGCCATGCTCACCCAGGGCGTCCTGCTGCTGAACGCCTCGCTGACCGCCAGCGCCGACGGCGCCATGGCCACCGACCAGCACACCGCGTTCTGGCGGCCCGTCGCCGAGCGGATCGTCGAGGAGATCCTGCGCGCCAAGCAGGAGGCCGAGGACCCGGAGGACCGGGGCGTCGTCTTCGCCTGGTGGGGCGCCCACGCCCGCAGCCTCAAGAAGACCGTGCAGCGCCTGGAGAAGAAGTACCCGGGCGTCGAGGTCCGCCACATCGACCACGCCAACCCGGCGGCCCAGGGCGACCTCTTCTGCGACGGCGACCACCTCGCCACCGTGAACGACGCCCTGATGTCCCTCGGCGCCGACGCGATCGACTGGCTGCCGAGCAAGGGCTGGAACCAGCCCCCGGCCGGCCAGGCCACGGGCGCGGACGGCGCCGCGGGCGCCGGAGGACCGGACACCGACGTCGCCGCCCGCATGGGCGCCTTCATCGCCTCGACGATGGAGCTCCACCAGCTGTACCTGGAGCGGCTCACCAGCGTCCGCGACGAGGGCCACGTCCTCCCGCCGCTCACCGGCGTGTTCGACACCCCGCTCATGCCCTTCGAGGACGCCGTCGCCCCGGTCACCCGGGTCCTGCGCGGCCTCGGGGGACACATCGACCGCTCCCGCGAGTTCGGCAAGCGGCGCGCCGACGAACAGGGCGGGGCCGGGCTCTCCGCCGACGCCATCGCCGCGCTCTTCCTCTACACCTGCGAGTCCGGCTTCTACCGGAACATCAACGCCGTCCTCCGCTCGCCGGACCGCGCCCGCGTCGTGCCCTACCTGCCCTACCTGCGGCTGCTGTTCTCGGCGGTGGAGTCGCTCCCGACCCGCACCGAGCCCCTGTGGCGCGGCGTCGCCCTGGACCTCCGCGGCCAGTACCCCCTGGGATCGACGGTCACCTGGTGGGGCGTCTCCTCCTGCACCTCCGAGCTGGGCGTGGCCCGCTCCTTCCTCGGCAGCCGCGGCAAGCGGACCCTGTTCGAGGTGACCCCCGCCCGCGCCGTGGGCATCCGCCGCTTCTCCGCCTTCACCGGCGAGGAGGAGTACATCCTCGCCCCGGGCACCCAACTGGAGGTCACCGACGTGAAGGCCGAGCGCGGCGGCCTGTGCACCGTGAAGCTGAGGGAGGTGGACACCCGCCTCGTCTCCTGACGCCGACTACCGCCCGCCGCCCGCCGCCGGGTCGTGGAGGGTGATCGCGCCGGAGGGGCAGACGCCGGCGGCCATGTGGGCGGCGGCGCGGTGGGCGGGGGCGGGTTCGGGGGACAGGAGGAGGACGAGCCCGTCGTCGGGGTCCTGGTCGAAGACGTCGGGGGCGGTCATGGCGCACATGCCCGCGCCGATGCAGCGCTCCCGGTCGACGCTCAGGCGCGGCGCCGCGGTCACTTCGCGTCCCAGGTGACCGGGAGGCTCTTCACCCCGAAGATGTCCGCCGTCTCCGGCCGCAGGACGACCTCCTCGGCCGGGACGGCCAGGCGCAGCGTCGGGAAGCGGTCGATCAGCGCGCGGAAGGCGACCCGCATCTCGACACGGGCCAGCTGCTGGCCGAGACACTGGTGGATGCCGTGGCTGAAGGCCAGATGGCCGTCGTACGGGCGCCGCAGGTCCAGGACGTCCGGGTCGGGGAAGCGGTCGGCGTCGCGGTTCGCGGTGTTGAACGACAGGACGACGGTCGTACCGGCCTCGATGGTCTGCCCGCCCACCTCGACGTCCTCCAGCGCGGTCCTCATGAACGTCTTGCCGACGCTCAGGTACCGCAGCAGCTCCTCGACCGCCCCGTCGGTGAGAGCGGGATCGTCGCGCAGAGCGGCGAGCTGCTCGGGGTGCTGGAGCAGTGCGAAGGTGCCGAGCGCCAGCATGTTCGCGGTGGTGTCGAAGCCGGCCGCCAGCAGGATCAGGCTGATCCCCCGGAGCTCCTCGTCGGTCAGGTCGCTGTCGGTGAGTTCGCTCAGCACGTCGTCGGTCGGGTTCGCGCGCTTGGCGGCCACCAGCGTCGCGAGGTACTCCTGGGTCGCCGTGTAGGCCGCGATGAGCTCCTCGTCGCTCACGTCCCCGCCCATGAACGTGTCGATCTGCTCCTGGAAGGAGGCGCGGTCCTCGTACGGCACGCCGAGGATCTCGCAGATCACGATGGTGGGGATGGGCTTGGCGAACGCCGTCACGAGGTCCGCCGAGGGGCCCGCCTCCTCCATGGCGTCCAGGCACTCGGCGGTGATCTGCTCGATCCGCTCGCTGAGCATCCGCATCCGCCGGACGGTGAACTTGCCCACGAGCGGCTTGCGGTAGCGGCTGTGCTGAGGGTCGTCCATGAGCAGGAACTCGCCGGGCGGCGCGGGCGGGAGCTCGAAGTCCACCACGTTCATCAGCTCCTTGCGGGAGCTGAACCGGGGGTCGGCCAGGACCGATCGCACCAGGTCGTAGCCGGTGATCATCCAGCCGGGTATCCCGCCGGGATGCGTGAAGCGGCTGAGGGGCCCGTGCTCACGGGCTTCGAGCAGCTCGGCCGGCGGGTCGAAGGGACAGCCGGGCCGACGCTCGGTCGGAAGCGCCGCGACGGTGTGGAGGGATTCACTCATGACCATTCCTCATCTCGCGATATGACGTGTTCGACACTTCCGAAAGCTACGTTGCGTTCAGTATCTCGTCAATCGCGTAATGGTGAAGTCCGAGGTCACAGAAGGAAATTGGTGCAATGGCTCGCTTTCGAACGCAACGAGCCGTTGCAATGAGTGAACGCGAAGGCAATGCCCGCCGACGGGCCGGGCTTCAGTCCGGCAGCGGCGCCGTGGGTACGAGCCGCTCCGTCAGGTACGCGATGATCTCGTCGCGCGCCCGCACGGTGGGGTGACCGGCGGCATCCACGAGATGGGCGGTGACGACGCTGTGCGGGCAGCCGACGACCTCGCGGAAGAAGGGCGGCGGCTCGGGGTTCGCCGCCTCGTCCGGAAGGACCCGGCCGTCGAACGCGTCGCCGAGCAGCGAGCGGTACGCCGCGAACCGGCGCCCCGTGCACCAGCGGTCGTTCTCGAAGCGGTACGCGAGCACCTTCAGCCCGTCGCGCCGGACCCGCTCGGCCACGGCGGCGGCGTCCTCGTCGCTCAGCTCCAGCCCGCCGGGATCGTCGAGCGGGAGGGACGGATGGTTGACCACCGGCGCGACGACCGAGGGTTCGAGCGTCATGGAGAGCGCGAAATTGCCCGTGAAGCAGAGCCCGACGGCTCCGACGCCCGGCCCGCCCCGCTCGGCGTGCGCCACCCGCGCGAGCCCCCGCAGCCACGTCACCACAGGGCTGGTCCCGCCGCCCGCGAACGCCCGGAACTCGGCACTGACGCAGGCGCGCCGCATGACGGTCTCGGCCGCCTCGGCGAGCGGATAGGCCCCGTCGACGCCGAACAGGGACGGTACGTACACCGACAGCCCCGCGTCCCGGATCCACCGCGCGAACCGGACCACATCAGGACTGATGCCTGGCATCTCCGGCATGAGGACGACCGCGGGCCCCGCCCCGGAGACGTACACACGCTTGCCGACACCCTCCACCTCCACGACCCTGCACTCGAAATCGTCCAGCGGGTCGTCGTACGGCCCTTGCTTCTGCCCCTGCGTGTTTGTCATGGCATGCAGCATGGCGAGACTCTGTCCCTGGGGTGAAGCGGCGATATCGCCGCTTCACCGGGAGATACCGCCACCCCGCCTGTTGTCCGTTGCCCGCTGCCCACCGTCGACCGGAGAAGCCCCATGAGCCCGCTGCGAGTGAGCGTCCTCGCCTACCCCGGCTGCTTCGCGTCCGAGGTCTACGGGGTGCCCGACCTCCTGACCATGGCCGCGCACGTCACGGCGGCCGAGGGGCGGACGGGACGCACGGGACGGACAAGTCCCTCGTACGAGACCTCGGTGGTGTCCCCGCGGCGGCGCGTGCTCGTGTCCGGCGGAGCCCGTATCGACGTCTCGGCGGTCCGGCCGTCGGACGTCCTCATCGTGCCCGGCTTCGAGCTGTCGCCCGCGCTCGACCTGGACGCGGCGCTCGCGGCGCTCGCGCCCGAGGTCGCCGCGATCCGGGCGCAGGCGGCGTCGGGCAGCGCCGTGGTGTCGATCTGCGTCGGCGCCTTCCTCCTGGCGGAGGCGGGACTGCTCCGCGACCGCGACGCGACGACCTCGTGGCTGTACGCGGACCGCCTCGCCCGCCGCCACACGGACGTCCGGGTCCGCGCGGAGAGCCTGGTGGTGACCGACCGCGGCGTGACGACCACGGCGGCGTTCAGCGCCATGTACGACTTCGCCCTGCGCCTCGTCCGCGACCACGACGGCCCCCGCACCGCCCGGGCCACCGCCCGCGTCGCCCTCCTGGACGACATCCGCTCCACCCAGACCCCGTACGTCGACACGGACCTCCTCCCGACGTCCGGGCGCGCCTTCTCGGCGACCGTGATGCGCCAGCTCGACCAGCACCTCGCCGACCGTTACGACCTGCCGGCCCTCTCTCGCGCGTTCGGCGTCAGCACCAGGACCATGCTGCGCCGCTTCGGCGCCGAGACGGGCCAGACCCCGCTCACGTACCTGCACAGCGCTCGCGTACGCAGAGCCCGGCACCTCCTGGAGACGACGGACCGGACGATCGCCGCCATCGCCGCGGACGTCGGCTACCGCGACCCGGGAACGTTCACCGGCGTCTTCGCCCGCCACACGGGCCGCCGGCCCAGCGTGTACCGGGCGACCGCTCAACCGGTGGTGGAAGGGGCCGAGGCGGCTTCCTCCGTCGCGGCCAGGGAGGCGAGGAGCCGCAGGCCCTCCTCGGAGGGGGAGCCGGGTTCGGCCGTGTAGACGGTGAGGGTGAGGCCGGGTTCGGCGGCCATCTCCAGGCCCTCGAAGGCGAGGGTGAGGTCGCCGACCGACGGGTGGTGGAAGCGCTTGGTGCCGGTGCCGTGGTGGCGGACGTCGTGGGCGCCCCAGCGGGTGCGGAACTCGTCACTGCGCGTGGACAGCTCACCGACCAGGTCGTGCAGGCCCTTGTCGTGGGGATTGCGGCCCGCCTCGGTGCGCAGGATGGCCACGGCGACGTCGGCGAAGAGCTCCCAGTCCGGGTAGAAGCGCCGGGAGGCCGGGTCGAGGAAGTTGAAGCGGGCCAGATTCGCCTGGTTGCCGGGCGTGGCGTAGACGTCGGCGTAGAACGCGCGGGCCAGCCGGTTGGCGGCGAGGACGTCCATGCGCCCGTTGCGGACGAACGCCGGGCCCGCCGTGATCGCGTCCAGCGTCCACTGGAGGCTGCGGTGCGGCCTCCACTGCTCCTTGGTACGCCGGCGGCGGGGCCGGGTGAGGGCGTCGGAGCCGTCGGCGGCATGAGCGAGATTCGCGAGGTGGGCGCGTTCGGCGTCGTCGAGCCGGAGCGCACGCGCGAGCGCCTCCAGGACGGCCGGGGAGACGCCGGCGAGACTGCCGCGCTCGAGCTTGGCGTAGTACTCGACGCTCATGTCGGCCAGAGCCGCGACCTCGCTGCGCCGCAGCCCCGGCACGCGGCGCCGGGGACCGGCGGGCAGCCCGGCCTGCTCGGGAGTGATCTTCGCGCGCCGCGAGGTCAGGAACTCGCGGACCTCTTCACGGTTGTCCACCCCTCGACCGTACGTCCCGCCCGCCGCCGGAGGGATGTACTGCCGGTACACCCTTCGAGCGTGCCTCGTCGCGCGAGCGGAGAAACGGTTGTCTGGAAGGCGTGGCGCTTCGGCGCATCCAGCCGGCAGACGCCAGAGCACGTACACGCACACGTACACGTACACGCACTTGTTTACGTTCACGTAAAGGAGCCCCACTCATGCGCGGAGCAGTGATCCACGCCCCCGGCGACGTCCGCTTCGAGACCCTGGACGACCCGAAGATCCTCCACTCCACCGACGCGATCATCCGGACGGCCGTCACCTGCGTGTGCGGCTCCGACCTGTGGCCGTACCGCGGCGCGGAGCCGATCGGCGACCCCCACCCGATGGGCCACGAGTACGTCGGCTTCGTGGAGGAGGTCGGGTCCGCGGTCACGTCGATTCGGGCGGGCCAGTTCGTCGTCGGCTCGTTCGCCACGTCGGACAACACCTGTGCGCATTGCAGGAACGGTTTCCCCTCGAACTGTCTGCACCGTGCGTTCATGTCCACCTGCCAGGCCGAGTACATCCGCATCCCGAACGCCGAGGGCACCCTGGTCGCCACCGAGGAGGTGCCGGGGGAGGAGTTCTGGCCCGGTCTGCTGGCCGTGTCCGACGTGATGGGCACGGGATGGTGGGCCGCCGAGGCGGCAGAGGTCAAGCCCGGCTCGACCGCCGTGGTGGTGGGAGACGGCGCGGTCGGCCTGTGCGGCGTGATCGCGGCGAAGGAGAGGGGCGCGGAGCGCATCATCGCCATGTCCCGCCACGAACCGAGGCAGAAACTCGCGCTCGACTTCGGCGCCACCGACATCGTCACCGAACGCGGCGAGGAGGGCGTGGCCCGGATCAAGGAGCTGACCGGCGGGATCGGCGCCGACAGCGTGCTGGAATGCGTCGGTACGGGCGAGGCCATGCGGCAGGCCCTGCACGCGGCGCGGCCCGGCGGCAGCGTCGGCTTCGTCGGCGTCCCCCACGAGGTCGCCATCGACGACCAGGAACTGTTCTTCTCCCACGTCGGCCTGCGCGGCGGCCCCGCCCCCGTACGCCGCTACCTGCCCGACCTGATCGACCGCGTCCTGAGCGGCAGCATCGACCCCGGCAAGGTCTTCGACCTCACCCTCCCCCTGGAACAGGTCGCCGAGGGCTACCAGGCGATGGACGAACGCCGCGCCATCAAGACCCTCCTCACGCCCTGAGCACCTCCGCGTCGACAGCGTCTACGTGCTCCGCCGCGTGGACGGCGGCTGCGGGAAGCGGGAGACGTAGCGGCGTTGCCAGGGTGTCTCGACGGCGCGGGGAGCGTAGTGCGCCCGGACGTACGCCACGGCCTCGCGGTGGGGCACGCCGTCGAGCACGGCGAGGCATGCCAGCGCGGTGCCGGTTCGTCCCTGCCCACCGGCGCAGGCGATCTCGACGCGTTCGGTCGCGGCGCGTGCCCATGCCTCGCGCAACGCCTCGGCGGTCGCGGCGCGGTCGGCCGGCAGCCAGAAGTCGGGCCACCGCAGCCAGCGGCTCTCCCAGGCGACGGGCGGTGGCCGGTGGCCCAGCAGGTAGAGCGCGAAGGTAGGCGCCGGCCCCTGCGGAAGCGGCCGACTCAACCCCCGACCCCGGACGAGCCGGCCCGAGGGCAGCCGCAGCACACCCGCCGTCGTGGGTTCCCATGCGCCTGTCACGGTGCGAGCGTAACCCCGGTCCGGTCCGGTCGACGGCTGGGCGGTATCGGTGGTTCGCGGCGGCTGAGGAACGGCGGCGTTCTCCGGCGGGCGAGCGGCGGGCCGCGGGAAGCGCCGGGGGTCCCGTGCGGCCTGCGCGGGAGCAGGCCAGGGGGTCCGGCAGACCCACGGGCCGACGGCGCCGGACGGTGTCCTAGCCTGTCCCTGACAATCAGGGGGGTGTCGCCATGCGGCGGACGAACAGCCGGACGGCGTCGGCGCGGGCCGCCGTCGTCCTGATGGTGGTGCTGACCGCGGTCCTGTCGGGCTGCGGCGAGCAGGAACCCGATCCAGAGCGGGTCGCGGCCTGGCGCGAGGACTACTGCTCGGATCTGGCGGCCTGGCAGCGGGTCACCCACGACCCGCCGGAGAAGGGCTACGGTAACGAACCCGTCCTCACCGCAGCGGCGGTGATCGCCGCGGCGAAGGTCATCGACCGCGAACACCTCGACCACGACGGCACCACATCCTGAACGACACCGCCCAGGCGGTCTCCCACAACGACCGGGTGGCGGAGGGCCGCGTGTCGGCGTACTGCTCCGCGGTGGGCTTCGAGACGCTGATGAAGTACTAGAGCGCGCGCCGGATCGGCTCGGCGGCGGAACCGGCCGAGCCGTTCACGTTCGCGGCCGGGACGGACGGTGTGCCGCGACCGGCGCCGCGACGAAGCGACCACGTGGCTGTGCTCTGGACGCGGTAGAGCTCGGGGCGGACCATCCCGACGAAACGCGTCAGGGCGTGGGCCGAAGCTTCAGGGACCACTTCCCTTCGGCCTCTCCCAGCCTCACCAGGATCGGGCCCTCCGGCAGCGGCACGCGGTACTCCTGGTCCTCGTACGGCTCGCTGATGAGCAGGTCGGCGTCCCAGACGCCGCGGGCTCGGGGCTTGTAGCGCCCCACTTGGAGGTAGGGGAGGTCGGCCTCTGGGTGCAGCCGGACGGACAGCTCGCCGGCGGGCCCCGTGTGGAGCAGCACGTTCCGTCCCCGGCCCTTCGCCTCGAGGCCGAGTTCCTCGACCACGCTCACCGGGCGGAACGTGAGCTTCCATGTGCTGTCCCGCGCGCGGACCCGCATACGCAGCGGTTTGCTGGGGTCGTGCCGCATCAGGTCCCGGCCCTGGAAGTCCTTCAGTTGCGTGTGGGCGACCAGGTCCAGGCCGGGCTTGGTCTCGTCGAGGACCTGCACCATGAAGGAGCCCTCGCCCGAGCGCTCCGTGTCGACCACGAAGAAGGTGGTCGGCAGCGGCTCTTCGACGGTGAACTCGGCCGAGCCGCTGCCCTCCAGGGTGAACTCCGGAAAGTCCTCACCGAACAGCGCGGCAGCGGGGGAGGGCTTCCTGAGCGCGCTGACGGAGGGCTGCACCTTGGTCAGGCGGGGCGGTTCAGGTGCCGGGTCCGGAATCTGCGCCGGGGCGGGCGGCTCGGGTGCCGGGTCCGAAGTCTGTGCCGGGGCGGCCGGCGTCTGGACCGGCCGCTCGGACCCCGGGGCAGGGGCCTCGGACGCCGGGACCTTGGCCACGCCCTTGATGCGTACGGGGCCGGGACCGGGGACCCCAGCCGGAACCCCGCCCGCGATGCCGTAGTCCTCCGCGAGACCCGCGAGCCCGGAGTCGTACCCCTGCCCCACCGCGCGGAAGCGCCACGCGCCGTCGCGCCGGTAGAACTCGCCGAGGACGAACGCCTTCTCGCTCGTCGCGCCCTCGACCTCGTACAGCGCCAACCGCTCCCCCGTACCGGCGCCGATCGTCTGGACGTGCAGTCCGGGCACCTGCCCGAACGTCCCCTCGTCGCTGGAGGCGACGATCACGATCCGCTGGACGCCGGGCTCGACCCGCGCGGTGTCGATCTCCAGCCAGTCGGCGACGCGTCGCCGCCCCTCGCTCCGTACCTGTCCGAAGAGTTGTACTGCCCCGGAGGCGTGGGCGCGCCGGTCCCGGAAGACGAGGTCGCCGCCGTCCCTGACGCGGCCCGCCGCGTCCAGGAGCAGCGCGGCGGCGTCGACCTCCGGCACTCCGCCGCCGGAAGCCCCACGGACGACCGCGATCTTCCACACCTGCCCGGGGGCCGGCAGGTTTCCCCCCTTGATGATCTGATTCACCGCGTCATGCTGGCACGCGCCCCGGGGGGAAGTCGATGGGGCTTCCGTGGCTTCCGTGGAAAGCACCGTTGCACTGTCGCTGCACTGGCTAGTCCGCTCCGTAGAGCGTGGCCAGGGCCGTGGCGCGGGCGCGCAGGGAGGTGCGCAGCGACTCGGGGGTCAGGGCCTCCGCCTCCGTGCCCAGTTGCCACAGGGCCCATTCGGCGTGCCGGGCGTCTTGGAAGATCAGCTCCAGGCGCAGTCGGCCGTCCGCGTCGGGTTCCTCCGCGCGGACGGCGAGCGCGGTGTCCAGGAGTTCCTCGCGCCGTACGGGGTTCACCCGGACCTGGACGGTGATGTGGTCGCTGCCGGAGAGGAACTGCGCGGAGCGCTCCCGCCAGATCCGGTCCAGATCCACCTGGTTCGGGCGTTGGGCCGCTTCGGGGAGTTCCTCGGCGGCCAGGACGCGTGACAGGCGGTACGTGCGGTCCTCGCCGGCGCGCGTGGCCAGCAGGTAGCCCTTGTCCCGTACGGTGACCAGCCCGATCGGGTCGACCGTCCGCCACCGCGCCGCCTGGCCGTGCGCCGCGTAGTGGATGCGCAGCTTGTGTCCGGCGAGCACCGCGCGCCGGACCTCGAGCATCGTCGCGCCGGGCGGCTCGTCGGTGACCGCGCGGCGGGCGAGCAGGTCCGTCTCCGGTTCGACGAGGAAGCGCCGCGCCGCGTCGCTCGCGGTGGCCTGGTGGCTCTCGGGCAGCGCGTCGACCACCTTCCGCATCGCCGACGCGAGCGCCGAGCCGAGGCCGAACGCCTGCTCGCCACGGCCCGAACCCGCCGTCAGCAGGGCGAGGGCCTCGTCGTGGTTCAGCCCCGTCAGCTCCGTGCGGAACCCGGGCAGCAGCGCGAAGCCGCCGTTCCGGCCGCGTTCGGCGTAGACCGGGACGCCGGCCGAGGACAGCGCCTCGATGTCGCGGAGCACCGTACGGGTGGAGACCTCCAGCTCACGGGCGAGCGCGCTGGCGGTCAGCCGGCCGTGGCGGCGGAGCAGGAGGACGAGGGAGACCAGCCGGTCGGCACGCATCCGACAACTGTATCGAGATACATGACAAGAGATGTCGTGTTTCGTTGGCAGGCTCGTTCATACGGCGTGCGGAGGACCGACGGACCCCTACGTACGCACGTCTCCCCTCGATCGAATGGAGCTGTCATGACGATGGAACGCACTCCCGTGAACCCGGTCACGTGGTCGGAGGCGCTGGGCTTCCACCAGGGCGAGGTCGTCTCCGGGCACACCCGGACCCTGTACATCTCGGGGCAGACCGCGATGAGCGAGGAGGGCAAGCCGCTGCACGACGGCGACATGGCGGCGCAGCTCGCGCTGAGCATCGAGAACGTGGAGGCCGTACTCCGCGAGGCCGGCATGTCCCTCGCGAACCTCGTCCGGCTCAACGTCTACACGACCGACGTCGATGCGCTCTTCCCGCACTACGGCCTGCTGGCGGCGCGGCTGGGCGCCGCCGGGGTGGCCCCGACCACCACCATGCTCGGCGTGACCCGCCTGGCGATTCCGGGTCAGCTGGTCGAGCTGGAGGGCACCGCCGTCGCCTGAGACCCGTCCCTCTTCCCGTCCAGCCCTCTGTCCTCGGCGATCAACTCGCCGAGGACAGAGGGCTGTTGTCGTCTCGCGGTGGGGTCGGAGTCCTTGACGGCGGGGAGAGCGCTCGGTCATGCTCTTCGCCAGGCGCCGCTCAGAATGTTCAACAATCCTCAGATGATGATTCTGACTGATAGCGCCTGCTATCCCCACACTCCACGCTCCCCGTACTTCCCGGTCACCCTCCCTCGCGGAAGGACTGCACGTGACGAAGACGAACTGGAACAGCGAGGCGTACCCCGCACGACTGGAAGAGCGACTGGACGACGACGTCGTCCGCTGCCGCCTCAGCCCCAGGAACTGCCGCATCCGGCCCGGTCAGCACGGCTTCTGCCGGGTGCGGGCGAACCGGGACGGGCGGCTCGTGACCCTGAACTACGGGCGGTCGGTGCACGCCACCGAGGAGACCATCGAGACCGAGGCCGTGTTCCACTACGCGCCCGGCGCCCGGATTCTGTCCATGGGCAACGTGGGCTGCATGCTCAACTGCGACTACTGCCACAACTGGAAGACCTCGCAGGCGCGTTATGTCGAGGACAAGGACGTCCACCGCTACACGCCCGAGGAGGTCGTCGGCATCGCCCTCCGCCATGGGATCAAGGTGATCTCCTGGACCTACAACGACCCGGTCGTGTGGCACGAGTTCGTCGTCGAGACCGCCGCGCTCGCGAAGGCCGCCGGCATCGTCAACCTCTACAAGTCCGCCTTCTTCATCACCGGCGAGGCGATCGACGAACTCCTCCCCGTCATCGACATCTTCTCGGTGTCGATCAAGTCGCTCGACCCGAAGTACTACCGGCGGATCACCAAGGGCTGGCTGGAGCCCGTCCTGGAAGGCACCGAGCGCGTCTTCCGGGCCGGAAAGCACGTCGAGGTCTCCACGCTGATGGTCACCGACCTCAGCGACGACGAGAAGACCGCCCGGGACATGGCCACCTTCGTCGGCGAGCGACTCAGTCCCGACGTGCCGACGCACTTCGTGCGCTTCCACCCCGACTACAAGATGACGCACACCATCCGCACCCCCGTCGACCGCCTGGAGCGGGCCCGGAGCACCGCCCTCGGCATGGGGCTCCGCCACGTCTACCTCGGCAACGTCTACGACACCGAGTCGACGCACACCCGGTGCGCCCGCTGCGGGCGGCTCCAGGTCACCCGCTACGGCCTGAACGCCGACCTCGTCGGGCTCGACGCCGGGGCCCGCTGCGCCGGCTGCGGCGCCGACGCGGGCTTCACCCTCCTCCCGGACGCCCGGCGCCGCGACCGGATCCAGGACCTCCCGCCCGGCCGGGACCTCGACGTCGCCGGCTTCGACTGGCACGGAGACGTACGAGCCCTCCACATCCAGCTCCGCAACACCTCGGCCACCCCCGTCCGGGCCTACACCCGCCGCTACGGCGACCCCGCCGCGGGGGACCCCGGATCGCGGGACGGGCGTGGCTGGGAGGTCATCGAGCTCGCGCCGCAGGAGAGCTTCCGGTACATCGCCGCCAAGAGTACGCCTGGGGAGACCGGAGTGCAGGTGGCCGTACCGAGGCAGTGCGAGTCCACCCTCCACCAGGTCTTCGACCGCGCCCACTTCCCCACCGTCGAGGCGACGGACGGCACGCTCAACGGCGACATCTCGCCGCTGCCCCTCTTCCGCCCGGGGACACGGCCGTGACCGGGAACGAAGCCCGTGAGAGCAACCACCCGGAATCGGCCATGCGCCACGGTACGGACTACCGCGTCCTGCCCTTCGACGACGACACCGCCGCCGTCCTCATCACCGGCAACCACCGGCTCCTGCTCGCCCCGGCCGCCACCGCCCGGCGCCTGGAGGCCGGTGTGGACCACCTCCTGCCGGACGAGCGGCGGGCATGGACCCGCCTGCGGGCCGGCGCGGGCGTCGGCGACGACACCCACAGGTCCCTCCTCGCGGGGAGCGCGCTGTCCGACGGCGCGGACTTCGCGGTCAACGTCAACCTGACCAACGCCTGCAACCTCGCCTGCGCCTACTGCTTCGCGGAGGGCGGCGACTACGGCAGGATCACCGGGGCGATGGGGGAGCACTCCATCGCGTGGATCTTCGACTTCATCGAGACCCACGCGGCCCCGGGGCAGCGCGTCCGCTTCGAGTTCTTCGGCGGCGAACCCCTGGCGAACGCCGAGATCATCCGCAAGGTCTGCGAACGCGCCAGGGGGGTCGCCGAGCGCGACGGTACGCGGTTCCTGCACCGGGTCTCGACCAACCTGACGCTCCTGCCGCCGGGCATCACCGAGCTCTTCCGCGACCACCGCTTCATCGTGTCCGTCTCGCTCGACGGCGGCCGCGAGGTGCAGGACGCCAACCGGCCCTCCAAGAACGGCAAGGGGTCGTACGACAGGATCGTCCGCAACCTCCGGCGGCTGCGGGCGGAGTGCGGCGACGCCGTGACCCTCGTCGCGCGGATGACGATCGCCACCGCCGAGCCCCGCCTCAAGGACAGCGTCCTCGACCTGTGGCAGCTCGACCTCTTCGACTACTTCCAGATCTACCCGGGCGTCTACCCGGTCAGGACGGGTACGACGGTCCCGATCGCGCTCACCCTCGGGGACCGCACGCTTTCCGAGCCGCAGGGCGGGATCCGGTACATCAACCACTTCCTCCAGCCGGGCATCGTCGAGCAGTTCAAGGAGTTCCTCGTCCACTACCCGAAGCTCTTCGCGCCCGGCAACCGCTTCAAGGGCGTGCTGGAGTACGAGAGGACGGTGCAGATGATCACCGAAGGCGCGGCGGCCCTCGCCTTCTGCTCCGGCGGCCGCACCTACTACACCCACTCCCCGGACGGCAGCGTCAGCCCCTGCCACCGGCTCGTCGGCGACGAGAGCTTCGACGTGGGCACCGGAGAGCGGGGCATCACCCGGGAGCACCCCGAGTGGCGGCGGACCGTCGACCAGCACCCGGTGTGCGGCGGCTGCTGGGCGCGCTACCTGTGCGGCGGCGGCTGTCGGCAGGAGAACCACGTCGCGACCGGGGACCTCAACACGCTCAACGACGAGTCGTGCCAGTACCAGTTGATGCTCGCGGAGGAGGTCATCCGCATGCTGGCCCGCTCCACGACCGCGTACCGGAACCGCTCCCGTACCCGCTACGACGACCTCTTCGTCTCCTGCGGCCGCCCCGTCCTCCCCAGCGGAAGACCCACCGCCGACACCCTCACCGACACCCTCACCGACACTCTGACCGCCACCACCACCGACTACGCCCCCTTCCAACTCCTCTGCTGATCGCCGGAAGGTGACGCAGAGTGGCCGGAAATGTGTGCGGTCGTCACCCGATGGAGCGAAGGAAGGGGCGAGGTGTAGACCCGGAGCACATGCCTACGTAGCGTGCCTGATCAGTGAACGCCACCGATCATCGAAGCGGTGGCGCGTGGTCAAGGGGGAGTGCGTGGAAGGTAGTTGGATGGCGTCGGGGCTCTGCCGGGCGGCGGACGCGGAGGACCTGTTCGTCGAGGGGGCGGCCCAGAACCAGGCCAAGGGGCTGTGCGTCGGCTGTCCCGTGCGCTCCGAATGCCTCGCGTACGCCCTGGACCGGCGGATCGAGCACGGCGTCTGGGGCGGAATGACGGAGCGAGAGCGCCGCGCCCTCCTGAAGCGCCGCCCCACCGTACGAGACTGGGCCGGCCTCCTCCAGGCCGCCCGCCGCGAACACACCACAGGCACCCCGACGGCCGACCGCCGCACCGCCTGAGCGCACGGAGTGGCCCCCTGCGCCTACGACCCTCGTGAAGGAGCGTTCCGGCGAGCGGCTGGTGGGGCGAGCTGGGTGCATGAGGTGATGAGGCCACGGAGGGTTTGTTCCGTGGGGTGTTGTCCCAGGGCGGTGCACGCTGCCTTCAGGAGGACGGGAGAGGTTCGGACGCCTCGGCCTGCCGCGTGCCACGCGATGCCGAGTGCGCGGGCCGCGGCGGACATGCGGGCCGCGGTCGCGGGGTCGGCCTGGGCGAGGTGGGCGCCCAGGGTCACGGGCAGGGCGAAGACCGTGCCCGTGGTCAGGGCGATGGCCTCGGCCGCGCGGGCCGCCGGGGGCGGGCCGGAGGTGTCGGGGCGGGCGAGCAGCGTGCCCACGCAGACGTCCGCGCTCGCGCGGCTCATCAGCCGTACCGCCCACGCCCCGACGCCCGCGGCCAGCTCCAGGGCACGGAACAGCAGGTAGTCGCCCGCCGAGACGGCGAACAGATTGGCGGAGCGCGGCCCTTCGCCGCCCGGCAGCGAGTCCAGGACGTCCTCGTGCGCGGCGAGCGCGAGGCAGGCCAGCTCGGAGGCGACGGCCAGCCGGACCGCCTCCCGCCGCCGCCGGTGCGTGGCCGCGAGGGCTCCGGCACACACGAGCAGGGACGCGATCCGGACCTGCTCGGCCGCAGGGTCGCGCAGCTCCGTCACCGCACCCGCGAGCATGGGCAGTTCGGCCCGCGTCTCCTCCCGTACGGCCCGCTGCACCGACCGCACCTCGTTCAGCAGCTCGTGCTCCGCCAGCCACCGGCTCAGCTCGGCCGGTTCCGCCGTTCGCTCTGGCGCGGGCTCCTCGCAGTCGTACGTGCGCACCGCGCGTCGGGCCCCGCGATAGAGAGGCCGGTCGACCGTCGCGATGCCGTTCACCACACCCCACACGAACTCGTGGTGCTCCACCAGCGACCATGCGGCGTCGATACGGCGCCCGAACCGCCGCCGCAGCTCAGCGCCGTATGTGGGTACCTCGCGCCTGCCGACGGCGAGGGAACGGTCGATCAGCTCGGCGGCCAGCGCGCCCGACCCCAGCGCCGTGTCGATCCCCTCGCCCGACAGTGGATCGACGAGGCGCGCCGCGTCCCCCACCAGGACCAGGGCGCCGGACGCGCACCGGGCGGGGTCGAAGTCGCAGGGCAGCGGCGCCCCGCGAAGAGGACCCGGCCGGGGCGGACCCGCCGAATCCAGGGACCCGAGGAAGCTCCGGAACACCGTGCGGAGGTTCACCGACGAGTCCTGTGGGCGGATGCGCAGACAGCCCACGCCCACGTTGGCGACATCGTCGGAGACCGGGAAGACCCAGCCGTAGCCGGGCAGGGTACGGCCCGAGTCGGGGTCGACCAGCGGCACGAAGACGCGGAACTCGTCGGCCAGGTCGCCCAGGCCGCTGACGTAGGCCCGTACGGCGAAGCCCGACCGGTCGGCGGGCCGCGCCAGGCCGGCCTCGCGGGCCAGGGCCGAGTTCGCCCCGTCGGCGGCGATGACGAAACGGCTGGTCACGTCCCGGATCGTCGCGCCGTCGACGTACCGGACACCGACGGTGCGCCCCGCGGGCCCCTCGTCCCGCAGCAGGCCGGTGACCCGGCACGAGGGGGCGACGGTCACCCCCCTCGCGCGGGCCTCGGCGGCGAGCAGCGCGTCGAGGGTGGCGCGTGGCACCACCCTTCCCCGCCCGTCCAAGGACGCCCGGGTGAACTCGGGGCCGGACGCGAAGGAGAGTCGGGTGCCCCGGACGGCCTGGTACGGCGTGAGCGTCGGCTCGACCCCGAGGGCGCCCAGCTGGGCGAGCGAGGCACGCGTGAGGCCGTCGCCGCACGCCTTGTCCCGGGGCGACGCGGACCGGTCGAGCAGCAGGACAGAACGACCGCGGCGGGCCAGCGTCATCGCCGCGGAACACCCGGCGGGCCCGCCGCCCACGACGACGACGTCCACATCCACGTCCGCGTCCACGGTCACACCCACACCTGCGTCCGCGTTCACGTCAGACGACATCACCCACCTCCTCCACCATCGCGTGCAACTGCCGCCGCGCCCACGTGTCCGGCACCGCGTCGAGCTCCGTGTGCGCGCGGTCGAGCAGGCCGCGCAGGGCGACGACCGACCGGTCGACGGCCCCGGTGGCGACAGCCAGCTCGCGGACCTCGGCGGCCCCGGACGCGTCCATGCCCGGCACGCCGAGCAGCGTCCGCAGCCGCGCCCCGGCGGGGCCGTCCGTCGCCAGGGCGAGGATCACCGGCAGGGTGTAGATGCCGGCCCGGACATCGGCGGAGGCGGGCTTGCCGAGCCGCACCGTCGTGCTCGTGAGGTCCGCCAGGTCGTCCGCGAGCTGGAACGCCGTGCCCCAGGTCCGGCCGAAGCGTTCAAGCGCGCTCACGGTCGCGGTCGGGGCGTGCGCCGCGAGGGCACCGGCCAGGCCCGCGAGGCCGAACAGCGCGCCGGTCTTGCGGCCGATCACGTCCAGGTACTCCTCCTCGGTGCGGTCGACGCGGTACGTGGCGACCAGCTCGCGCGTCTGCCCGCGCCACAGCTCGGCCGTGCACGCCGCCGCGGCCCCCGCGGCCCGCTCTCCCGCCGCCGCGATCAGCTCGGTGCCCCGCGACAGCAGGAAGGTGCCCGCGAAGACGGCCGTGCGGTTGCCCCACAGGGCGGCGACCGTGGGGTGCCCGCGCCGCAGGGCAGACTCGTCGACGACGTCGTCGTGGTGCAGGGTGCCCAGGTGCATCAGCTCGACTCCGGCGGCGACCCCGACCGGCCGAGGCGCGTCGGCCGCCCCGCCGCCCCCGGCGGCCGAGGCGAGGAGCGCCATCCGGGGCCGTACGCCCTTGCCCCCGTGCGACGGCAGGTACCGCAGCACGGCGTCCACGCCGGGCATGCCCGCGCCCGAGGAGGCGAGGACGAGGCGGTTCACCTCGTCGAGCGTCCGGGTCAGGCCGTCGGCCGCCGTGGCGGTCGACGTCGTCGCGGTCACTCGACGACCCCGACGAGCGTGTAGCCGCCGAGAGTGAGGTCCTCCCAGCGCTGCCCGAGGGCGACAGCGGCGAACCGGCCCGGCTTCGGATCCACCGCGTCGACCACGACCTCGACGCCGCGCTGCTCGCCCGGCTTCATCTGCGCGGTCGCGACGACCTCCCCGGACGGCTGCTCCTCGACCCTGCCGACGTGCTCGACCACGGTCGCGGCGTACCCCCGGGCCTCTTCGGTGGAGACCGTCCCCACCACCTCGCCGACGGCGACCTTCACCGCGGGCGGCCGGCCCACGGCGCGCACCGGGCCCTCCTTCGGCGCGTGCGGGTCGCCGGCGAGCGCCGCGAGCCCCGTCAGCACCACGGCCTCGCCGTGCTCGGCGAGGAACCCGGGGTCGATCTCGAACATCCCGGCCCTGAGGGTGACGAACATGCGCGTCGAGAACGGCAGCGGGTTGGTCAGCTTCACGGTGAGCGCCATGGAGCCGCCCGGGGCGGGCAGGACGGTCAGGTTGCGCTGGCCGACGTGGCGGTCGAGCCGCGGTCCGAAGGGGACCTGGATCGGGTCGAAGGGGCCGTAGACCGTGCCAGGAGCGGCCGCCATCGTGGGATTGCCGGTGTTCACGACGAGACACTCGTGGCCGCCGTTGACGAACTGCGGGACCCACGGGGTGCGGCAGCGCACGTCGACCGAGGCGCCGTGCCGGATCTCGACCCACTCGGTGCCGATGGGCACGCACGTGCCGGGACCGACGCCGAGCGAGGGGTCCGCCCAGAAGAAGTCGACCTGGGTGGGGGCGGCGGTGGCCTTGCCGAAGTTGAACACCCGCGCGTGCACGAAGTTGTCCTCTCCCGCGCGGGCGGTCAGCCCGATGCCGCCGCTGTTCTCGACCACGATGTACGGCGAGGCCCAGAACGCCTCCCCGGCCGGGACGGGCCGGACCCGGCCCAGGTCCGGGGTCTGGCCGGCCACCACAGGGGCGACCGGCTTGTACGGCACGACGAGGAACGGCGTCCAGGTGCGCCGCTGCTCCGCGAGCCGCGCCCAGATCCGGCGCAGCTTCTCGTGTTGACCGTTCTTCAGGTCCTGTACGCCCTCCAGCCCGATCCCGGGATCGAGCGGGGGCGACCGCCGGTCGATGCTCATGATTGCCTCCTCGCCGCCCGCCCCTCACGGGGACGGCTGGATCGAGACCGCGTCGGGGTCGTAACCGCCGGGGAACTCCCAGGTCAGGTGGGCGAGGCCACGGTCGGCGTCCAGGTTCCAGCCGGGGCGGGCCTCGCCGATCCGTGACAGCAGGTCCACCGCGTTGGCGACGGCGTTGCCGAACTGTACGGGTTGGCCGTGGGCGTCGAGACGGACGGGGAAGGCACCGGACGTGCCCACGTCACCGTTGGATAGCGGGTTGTTCACGTCGTCGTCGACGAAGAACGACGGGTAGACCGCGGACAGGTACGCGACGCTCCTCGGCTTCTCGAAGCCGGGGTTGGACGCCGTCGGCCGCTGGTTGAAGGTGAGCAGGCCTCCGTCCCACGGCTTGGAGGGGAACTCCTGGTCGAAGCCACGCGACTTGACCAGGTTGCGGCCGGATTCGAACGGCAGACCCGACAACGTCGCCGACACGATCTCGTCCTCGGCCAGCGTCTCCGGGTAGGGGTACACGAACCCCGCGAGCGACAGCAGCTCGTTCATGCCCTTGAGCCCGTTGTAGAGGTACGTCCGGTACCAGAACAGCTGGCAGCGCAGCTTCTGCCACTCGACGACGTTCGAGCAGTCGAGCAGCGCCGCCGCGAGGACGATCGCAACGGCGCCTCCCACGAGCGCGCCGCCCAGGAGCAGCAGTCCGCCGAGGATCGCGAGGATGATGCCGCACACCGCCGCGGCGGTGTCCTCCAGGTCGCTGTCGAAGGTCGGCGGCAGGCTCGGCCCGCCGCCGGGTGCGGGCACGAACGGGTCGAGCACGCCCGGCGCCGTACCGCAGTCGCCCGGCGGCTCCACCGGAGCGCCGAAGTTGCAGCCGATCACCTCGCCGCTGGTCTGCACCCAGAGCATCAGCCAGGTCATCTGGTATGCGCCGTTGAGCTGGTCGGCGGCGAGCCCGGCGGGGTGCGGTCCGGGATGGGCGGCGGTCAGGGCCTTGAACCAGGACTGGGCGAAGTCGTCGGGAAGCACGCCGGCGGGCAGATCGCGGTTCCTCTTGACGTCGACGAGCAGCGCGGCGGGATCCATCGGCTGGAACTCGATGCGCTTCTGGAGGTTCGCCGAGCACAGCGACGGCCACTGGGGGTAGGGCGGTGTGGGCGAGTCGACGGCTGCGGGCAGCGGATTCTGCGAGTAGTGGCCGTGGACCCAGGCGTCGATGAAGTTGTTGGTGAACCGGCGCCGCCACCACTGGGTCCGGTGGGGGCCGCCGACGCAGGAGTTGACGAACGGGCTGCCGCACACGTTCGCCGCGTAGCCGATCAGATACCCGTAGGCGTACGCCCGCAGGCGGTCGTCGCCCGTCGCCGCCGCCTCGTCGAGCAGCGCGTCGACGAACGCGCCCGTGCGGCGCCAGTGCAGGAAGTCGCGCGCGTGCCAGTCCTGGGCGGGCGGCACGGGGTCGGCCGGCGCCGCCGTGTCGACCACGGGCTTCAGCCGCTCGGTGATCGTCGAGGCGATCTCGCCGATGACGGGACTCGTGGCCGGGTCGAGCGCGCCGATGATCGTCACGAAGTCGTTGGCGGTCGTCTCGATGTCGCTGAGGCTGATGCCCGGCACGTTGCCGTCCCTGATGTCCTCCAGCCGGTCGCAGTCCTCCGCGTCGGCCACCGTCGTCAACTCGTCGAGGATCCGCCGCATGCGGACGAGCACGGCGTGCAGTCCCACGCCGCTGCCCGGGAACCGGGACTCGTCGCCGCCCAGCAGGGCGAAGACCTGCTTCCAGACGTACGCGTACGGGTTCGGGTCGGCGGTGATGTTTGATCCCTCGACGCGTCCGTTCGGCATGAAGTCCGCGAGGGCGGGACCGATCACGCCGAGGTTCGCGTACGCGGGCTGGGCCCGCATCGCGTCCGCGACGGCCATCAGCTCCGTGTCGCCCGACGCGCTGAGCCGTGTGAGCGTGCGGTCCAGCACGATGAAGTGCGTGGCGATACCGGGCATGGTTCCTCCGGTGTCTGTCAGGCGAGCCCGGGCAGCAGGGCCATGGGCTCGGTGGGGTCGCGCAGCCACAGCAGCGCGTGTGCGATTCCGGCGCTCCCGAGCATCAGCCCGGGGCTCTCGGAGGGGGTGCCCAGCGGCCACCGGCCACCGCCGTGCACGGCCAGGGCGCGGGCGACCGCGTCCCGCGCCGTCCGCTCGCTCTCCCGGTCCCCGACGGCCCGGCCGGCGAAGGCCAGCACCACCGCGTTGCCGAGCAGGCCGTGGCAGAGCGAATGGTCCGCCGCCGGATGCGTCTCACGGACGGACGCGCGGGTCGTCGCGAGCGCCGTGACCGTCTCGTCTCGGTACACCGGGTCGCCGGTGAGCCGCCAGGCCCGCACCCGCGACACGGCGATGCCGGGCGCGCCGTGGCACCAGTAGGTGGAGTAGGCCAGCGCGCCGCCGTCCGTACGCCGGGTGGCCCTGGTCTCGCGCAAGTCGGGCCAGTTCCCCGCGACCGGGTCGAACCAGCCGCGTTCATGCCGGAAGCCGGCCTCGGCGGTGGCCAGGAACCGGGCGTCGCCCGTGGCCGCGGCGAGTTCGAGCAGAGCGAGCGCGATGCCCGCGGTGCCGTGTGAGAGCCCGGTGAGGTGGTACTCGCCCTTGCGGTTGATGGTGCTCCAGGCCAGTCCCTCGCCCGTGGGTGCCGCGTGCGCGACGAGGAGGTTTCCGAGCCGGACCGCGTCGTCGATCAGGGAGCGGTCCCCGGTGAGCGCGGCCAGTTCGAGCGCGGCCAGTACTGCCCCGGCGGCACCGCTGATCAGGTCGTGCTCGGAGCACGGCTGCGCCAGGGCCTCGTGGGCGGCCGTCCGCGCCGCCGCGAGCAGGTCCCGGTCACCGAGCCGGTGGGCGACACGCGCCTGCGCGAGCGCCTGCCCGGTCCAGCCGTCGAAGAGACCGAGCCGGCGCTCCGGGGCGATGTCCTCGCGCAGGCGGGCCGCCTGGCGCAGCGCGGCGCGCGCGGTGTCGGCGCACCGGGGCCCGTCCAGCTGGGCGAGGACGAGCGCGACCCCGGCGAGGCCGTCGTACAGGGGCGGGCCGAGGGTCGCGAGCACCCGATCGGTGCCGTCCGGCACGAGCGAACCGAGCCACGTACAGGCGTCGCCGTCCCGGAACGCGTCCGCCACGATCCGCTCGCCGAGCCGCAGTGCCTCGTCGCGCAGGGCGTCGGACGACGCGGCCACCGAAGGCGGGGGAGACGGCGGCGGCGCCGTGGACGTCGGACCGAAGACCCGGTAGGCGTCGACCGAACCCGGGCGGAGATACGGCGTGTCGAGGGAGACCCCGTGGGTGTCGAGGTACGCGCCGACGCACTCCAGCCGGTCGGCTCGGCGCCCTCGCGCGGACGCCTCGACGAGGCCCTCGGCGAGCAGCCGGCAGCGGTGCATGCCGAACGAACGGCCGTGGTCGGTGTCCTCGGCGAGGCCGACACCGGCGCCGAGCTCCTTGGTGAACACCGGGACCCGCGTGCCCCGCGCGCGGCGCGTGTCCGCGAGCAGCCGGTGCGCCCGGTCCAGGTGCGGGTGCGCCGCCTCGACCGTGTCGGCCGCGAGGTAGAGGACCGCCGCATCGCAGCGGTCGAACGCGGTCGGGTCGTCGAGGACCTTGAACTGGTAGGCGATGCCCGCGCCGTTGAGGCTCGTGGTCAGCGCGCCCATGAGGTCGAGCGCGCCGCGCGCCGTGCAGTTCCAGTACACCCGCACGACGGCCGCGCCCGGGGCGACCGGCTCGTCGGACAGGGCCAGGTAGTGGCCGGGGGAGCGGTGGAGCAGCTCTTTGGGCATCCGCAGCGCGGACGTGACCGCACCCTGCGGTCGCAGCAGCCGCTCGTCCAGGACGCTGATCCGTACGCGCTCCCGCTCCAGACGCACCTCCGGCGGTGGGCCCGTACCCGCGCCCGGCGGGCTCTGGTGGACCTGCCAGCCGCCCTCCCAGCTGCCGGCGCCCGCGTTGCGCCGGCGCAACGCTTCCACGAGCGGGGCGGATCCGCCGCCCACGGTGGGGGGTTCCCAGTGCATCGGCGAGGCATGGCCCTTGACGTAGAAGTAGGCGTAGAGGTGTTCGGCGAGGGCCTGGGCGAGGTAGTCGCGCCGCACTTGCGCGTCGAGCGAACGGGTCAGCCGCGCGGGCAGCCGGGGCGGCCGTTTCCCGAACCAGGCGAACCCGTGGTCGCCGACGATGGCGGTCGCGGCGACCGCGGCGGCGACGTGGTCCCGTGCGGTCATGGTGCGATCCCGAACAGCGCGCGGCCCCCGGCGTCCGGGTCCGCGAGCAGGTTGTGGGCGAGTTGCAGCTTGAGCACCACCTGGCCGGGCAGGTCCGCGAGGAACTGGGTGCTCTCGTACGCCGTCTGTACGAGGCGCGCGGCGGCGAACAGGACGGCCCGGGACCACAGCGCCTCGACGGTGGAGGCGGCGGCGGTGGCGGCGTACGCCGTCCAGAAGTGGTGGACGGACGGCTGCCAGCGCGCGAGCGGGAACGGCCCGTGCTCGAGGAAGCGTTCGGGCGGTGTCGCGGCGCTCACCGGCGCGTGGTCGAGCCACAGGGACAGGTACTCCGAGAGCACGGTGGCGACGTCCCACGCGGGATCGCCCCACATCGCCATCTCCCAGTCGGCCAGGCGCAGCCCCTTGCCGGTGCGCGCGGGCAGCGCCGGACGCACGATGCCGTTGTCGAGACGCAGGTCCGCGTGCACGACGCAGCCGGGCCGCCACTCCCCACGCAGCCGCCCGAGGCGCTCGGCGAAGTCGCCGGTGCCGTGGACGGCGGTGAAGAGCTGGAGGGTGGCCGAGCTGGCGCCGTAGTAGACGGTGACGTCCGGGCAGTCGAAGGAGAACACCAGCGGCAGGCCGGAGACCACCGGGACGAGCGCGCGCACGCCGTCGTCCCGGAGCGCGTGCACCGCCGCGAGCCGGTGGCCCAGCGCCGCCGCCACACCGGGTGGAAACCGGCGCGTGCGGCGGTGATAAGCGGCCAGGCTCTCCGCGTCGGGGTCGATGCCCAGTACGAGGACGGAGCGGTCCGGCAGGAACCGTACGACGGGTGGCAGCGCCGCCGTCAGCGCCGTGGATCCGCAGCGGGCGAGCGCCTCGTAGGTCTGCGCCTCGTTGGCGAGGGTACGCACCTTGTCGGCGTCGCCCGCCTGCTTGACCAGGTACGACGGGCCCGTGGTGGTGACGATCCGGTAGTTGCGGTTGCGGCGCGACACGTCGGTCACGACGACTCCGCCGACGACGTCGGCGACCGTCAGCAGGTCGAGTTCGCGGAGCAGGCCGACCGCGCCGGTCGCGTCGAGCGTGCCCTGACGCACCTGGTCGCGCCGCGCCCGTACGGCATCCGCGGGCGGCGCGGCGGCGATGGCCACGTCAGCACCCGCAGGACAGGCCCACGGAGTCGCCACCCGGCAGCGACGAGCACGAGGTGGTGCAGTGCGCGCAGCCGGAGCAGGGGCAGCCCTCGGCGGCCAGAGCCCTGACGCCGGTCAGTCCCGACAGCCCGCGGAGGAATCCGGTGCGGACCTCGCCCTGGAGGAATTCCACGGGGAGGGTGCGCGAGGTGGTCTCGGTGATGCGCGCGTCGCGCTTCACCCACACCATCGTGTGACCGGGCCTCGTCTCCTCCGCGTGCAGCACATCCGTCGCCTCGCACTCCACGAAGTGCGTGAGCTCCGAGTTGAGGTAGACCCGCCACCGGCCCTCGTCGGCGCTGCGCCCGAGCGCGAATCCCGTGAGGGTCTTCACGTCGGCGTTCGCCGCGGCACGATCGACACGTTCGCTGAACTCGCGGGGTCCGAAGTCTTCCGCTCCTGAGCTGGACACGATTGCCTCCTCGAGGGAATCGTCCTAGGGAAAATCGACGTAACTGCCCCCGCCTCCCTCGGTGCAGCGCCGAAAGCGGTCACCGGTGAGCATCAGGCCGCGGAAAAGACCGTATTTGGTCACTGCGCGTTGCGCGTAGTCCGTGCAGGTGGGGAGATAGACACAGGTTCTTCCGTCCTGCTTCAGACGGTCGCGGAGGAAAGACTCCTGGTACACCTTGACAAACCAGACGATCACCACTCTACCGGCCCGGTGGGGGCGCGCAACCGCACGAACGGGGGGCTCGGCGCGAGCGTTCGGCCTGGGTGCGAGCCGTATGAGCAGGCGGACGCCGGCGTACGCGACGACGCTCGCCGGCGCGGTCTTCCAATTCCCTTTCCTGTCCACGGCGCCATTCCTTCCGTGGGGGTTCCCCCGGTCAATTATGGCGCTCCGATGCGCAGGAGCATCGTGTCCGAGCCGCCGTTGCGGCCGACTCGGGTGAATCCGAGTGAGGAGTAGAGGCGTGCGGCGGGGTTGCCGTCCTCGACGCTGAGGCTGAGGCGGGTGACCGGGGTCGGTTGCTCGGCGGCGGCTTGGATGAGGGCCGTCATGAGGGCGCGGCCGTGGCCCTGGCCGCGGTGGCGGGGGAGTACGCCGAGGGTCAGTTCGGGGACGTCCGGGGCTACGAAGCCGTAGCCGGGTTCGGCCTCGGGGAGGTGGCGCGCCCAGACCGCTCCTATCGGGTCGCCGGTTTCCGTCTCGGCGACGATGCCGAAGTCGCCTTCGCGGGGCCAGCCGGTGAGGTAGCGGGCGGCGTGCGGGTCGGTGGTGAGGTCCTCGGGGCGGAAGCGGTGTTCGCCGTTCCAGTTGTACGCCTCCAGCAGGACGCGCAGGAGGAGGTCGGTGTCGTGGGCGGCGGCGGGGCGCAGGGGCATGAGGGGACGCTAGACCGTCACGGGCGGGGAGGGCGAGGGGGGTTCGGGGGGGCGCAGGTCGAGGGTCCAGTTCTGGCCTATCAGGGCGTGGCCGAAGCTGTGGTGGGGTTCCTCGTCGGCGAGGGTGAAGCCGAAGCTCTGGTAGATGCGGCGGGCCGCGACCAGGACGTCGTTGGTCCACAGGGTCACCTCCTCGTAGCCCGCCTCGCGGGCGAAGGCGAGGCAGGTGGCGACCAGGCGGGTTCCGAGGCCCAGGCCCCGGCCCTCCGGGGTGACGAGGAGGAGGCGGAGCTTGGCCAGGGTGGGGGTCTCGCCCGTGACGAGGAAGACGCAGCCCACGCGGGCGCCGTCGAGCTCGGCGATCCAGGCCGCCTCGCGGGCCGGGTCGTGGCGCTCGCCGTATCCGGCGACGATCGTGGCGACCAGGGCCTCGAAGTCGGTGTTCCAGCCGAACTGCCGGTGGTAGCTCTCGCCGTGGGTCATCACCACCCACCCCAGGTCGCCGGGGCGGTCGGCGCGGCGTACGACGACCTGCCGCTGATCCTGTTCGTGCTGCTGATCCTGTTCGTGACGCTGATCCTGCTGTGCCATGCGCTGTTCTCCCGGGCCCGTGATCGATCGAGCGGTCCACTGAAACACTTGTTTCAGTTGCGTTAGGCTAGCCACGTGACCCAGGAAACGCCAACCCCGTCCGCCCGGCAGACCGAGCTGCTGGAGGCGGCGTACACGTACGCCCTCGCCCACGGCCTGACCGACATGTCGCTGCGCCCGCTCGCCGAGGCCATCGGGTCCAGCCCGCGGGTCCTGCTCTTCCTCTTCGGCAGCAAGGACGGGCTCGTGCGGGCGCTCCTGGCGCGGGCCCGGGCCGACGAGGTGGCGCTCCTCGACCGGGCCCGGCGGCCCGACGACCCGGTGGGGCTGGTGCCGGCCGTCGAGCGGGTGTGGGCGTGGCTCGCCGCGCGCGAGCACCGGCCGCTGCTGCGGCTGTGGGCCGAGGCGTACACGCGGTCCCTCGTCGAGCCGGACGGGGCCTGGGCCGGGTTCGCCCGCGCGACCGTCGAGGACTGGCTCGCCGCCCTGGCCGACTGCCAGCCGCCGGCCGAGCGGGACAGCGAGTCCGGGACCGTCCTGCGGACCCTGGCCCTCGCCGTCCTGCGGGGCGCCCTGCTCGACCTCCTCGCCACGGACGACGAGCGGCGGGTCTCCGACGCCGTCCGTCACCAGCTCACCCTGCTGAGGGGCTGAAAACGCACATCCCGGCCGGCCTTCGGACCTCACGCGCCGCGCCGCAGCCACGCGTTCAGCGTGCCCACCGCGGCCCCGCGCAGGACGGGGTTCCCCGCCACGAGGCTCCGGGTCCGGCCGACCGCGGCCGACTCGGCGCTGCGCAGCGCCGCCCGGGCCGTGGGCCGGGACACCTGGCCCTCGCCGACGACGAGGTCGCCCGTCTTCAGCTGGGTCTTGTACCGGTCGTCGCCCCTGCCGAGGTCGACGTGGTGCAGACCGGCCTCCGCCGCCGCGCGCAGGATGCCCACGAGGAGCAGGATGCCGGGGGAGCAGGAGGCCCACGCGGGGTCGTAGGCGGGGAACCAGTAGGTCAGCACCGACCGGGAGCGCAGGCCGAAGTGGCAGGCCACCGGCCGGTGGTCGGCGTAGAGCACGGACAGCGTGCCCGAGCAGGCCGGAGAGCCGGCGCGCAGCAGCTCGCGGACGGTCGCGGCGACCCACGGGCGGGAGAACTGGTCGATGCGGCCCTTCGCCCGGTACTGGGCGGACTTCCAGGCCATCAGCGCCTCCAGCGCCTCCGGGTCGTGGGAGTCGAAGACGAAGCGGACGTCCCCGGCCCGCCGCGCCAGCCGGTGCTCCTTCGTGCGGACGTCCCGCCGGAAGGCGGAGGAGGCGTGGGCGAGGACGGCGCCGGGTTCCGTGTCCGCGCACACGACGACGGGCGAGGTCGCGCGGCGCGCCACGCCCGGCGCGAACAGCGGCTGCCCGGCGGCGAGATGGTCGAACTGCCACACCTGCAACCCGCAGGCCCGCAGCAGTTCCGCGCTGTCGCCGACGCCGTCCGGGCCGGTGGCTCCGGCGTCGCCCACCAGCCCCTGGCAGTCGCAGACGCCGTCACCGATCGGGCGGCCGAGCCCCAGCGGGCGCCGCTCGAAGGGGAAGAACCCGACGGGGCCGCGGCCGTCCTCCAGGACGGCGACGCGCGCGCCGGGCCTGAACCGGCCGACGGCCCGGGCGAACTCGGGCGACAGGAAGGGGCTGGCGGCCTCCTGGCGGCCCAGCAGGGACCGCCAGACGGTGAGAGCGGTGGTGTCCAGTTCCCCGGGGCGGACCACGGTGGTCTTCATCCTGTCCTCCGTCCCTCGTCCTGGGACTGTTCGATGACCCGGGCGTAGTCCTGGAGGGAGGACCCGGGCGTCCCGTCGTACAGGTTCTCGTCGAAGGCCCACATGAGCCCTTCGAGGCCGCAGGAACGCATCTGCCGGGCGGCCTGCTCCATGACGCCGGGGCGGTACGGCTCCACCTGCGGGCCCGCGCTCTCGCCGCTGACCGGGAAGCCGTTCCGTACGGCGATGGCGGTGACCCAGCGCACCGAGGACCAGGTGCGCGGCACCGAGGAGTCGGGCGCGCGCACGTCGACCGCCGCGTCCCGGGGCTCGCAGCCGCTGTCGCGCGGTGCGCCGGTGCCGTCGACCAGCGAGGTGGGCACGATGTGGACCTCGCCGTCCTTGCGGACCTGCTCGACGGTGAGGAAGAACCCGGCCCCGCGCGCCATGAGCCGGGTGGTCACCGACGTGTCCAGACGGGCGCGGATCGCGGCCCTGTGGTCGGCGGGGAAGTAGCCGGAGCCGGGCACCAGGACCTTGACGATGCCGTCGAAGCCGAGCGACCGGTACATCAGGGTCTGCCAGTTGACGGCGTCGGCGAGGGCGCCGAGGTACCAGTCGTACCACTCCGTCACCTGGGCCGTGGTGACCGGATCGCCCCGGTAGTCGCGGTCGCCCGGCCGCCATCCGGGGAGCGGCGAGGCGGGGACACCGGGCGGCCGGTCGGACTCGTCGCCCTGGGCGTTGGCGTCGTACGCCCAGTAGGCGCTCTCCTCCTCCGCCGGATCGCCCCCGGTGTCCGGGTCGCCGGCGGGACTCGGGTAGGCGAACTCGCCCGTCTCGCTCACCCCGACGCGTACGGCCCAGAACTCCTCCGGCCCGGTCTCCTCCATGACCCGGCTCACGTACCGGGCCGCCTCGTCGCGCACGGACTCGCTGAAGACGATGTTCGGCACCTCCACCGTCCGGCCGCCGTGCTGGTCGGTGAGGACGGCCGACGGGTACTGCTCGAAGAGCCACGCCGGCGGATGGTGGAGGCCCAGGCTCACCTCGACCTTCGCACCGGCCGCGTGGAACACCCGCAGCTCCTCCCTCACCTGCTCGATGTAGCCGCTGTCGTACACCCCGTCCTCCGGTTCGAACCGGTCCCAGTGGATCTCCATGTGCGCGACGCGCACACCGTGCTCGTGCTCCGTCCGGGCGCGCGCCGGATCCGTCTGGAGGGTGCCGAAGAGGTACGGGGGCGGATCGCCGCGCGGCGGGACGAGCAGGGCGGTCAGGACGAGCGCGAGGACGGCCGCGAGGACGCCGAGGAGGACGAGGAGCCGGGTGCGGCGCCGGGCGGTCATGGCAGCAGCTCCCGGTAGAGGGCCTCGTAACGCGCCCGGAAGCGCTCGGGCGTGAAGTTCTCCTGCACGGTGGCCCTGCCCTGCGCGGCGAGGCCCTGCCACCACCACGGGCGGTCGAGCAACTGGCGCAGCAGATGGCCCGTGCGGTGGGAGTCGCCGGGCGGGGCGCGCAGCACGGCGTCGCGGAGGACGGCGAACTCCGGCAGGTCGCTGAGGATGACCGGCCGCCCGGTGGCCAGCGCCTCCAGCACCGTCAGCGGGATGTCGGCCTTGCCGCCCAGGGCGCGCGGCACGAAGAGCAGCACGTCGGCGGCGGCCAGCAGCCCCTGCATGTCGTCGACGCAGCCGAGGACGTCCGTCCCGAACAGGCCCTCCCGGGCCGCCTGCTCCCGCAGCGCCCGTTCGAGCGAGGGCACGTCCTGGCCCGGCCGCCCCCGCAGCGCCAGCGTCAGCCGCAACCGCGCCCCCGCCCGTACGGCGACGGCCGCGGCCCGGATCGCGTCGAACGCGCCGCCCAGCGCGTCGTGGTGGCCGGTGACCAGGACGGTCGGCGGCCCGTTGACCGGCCGCGGCACGAGCGGCCACCGGTCGAGCCGGATCATGGGCAGCACCACGCCCACGTCGCCGAAGCCCGCCCGGCTCAGCTGCCGCGCCGTGACGTCGGACAGCGCCACCGTCGTCCCCAGCGGGCGCGCCCGGTGCAGCAGTTCCGGGTCCACGACCCCGGGCACGGTGTGCAGCACGGGGGTGTCGCCGATCAGCCGCGGCCACACGCGGGAGAAACGCGGATAGCCGGGGCCGAGGGTCATCACGACGTGCGCGAGGTGCGCCCGGCGCGCCAGCGGCACGCTGCGCAGGGCCACCTGGAGCCGCTGCCGCACGTGCGGCAGGCCGTCCCGGGAGTACACGGGCACGGGCCGACCGCCGGAGACGGGGGGCGGCCGGGAGGTTCGCGGGCGGCGCGCGAACCAGACGAAGTCCACGTCGGTCATCACCTCGGCGACGGCGGCGGCCAGCCCTATGTCGGCGCCGTCCTGGCCGTCCAGCGGTCCGCTGGTGACGAGGAGGACGCGTGGCCGCCGGGTCGCCGAGGTCATCAGGGACTCCCGGGCGGCGCGGAGGGCGAGGGCTGGCCGGGCAACGGCAGGAGGTACAGGGCGAGCGTGCCGTAGGTGCGCCCGTCGACGGAGAAGAGCAGCCGCCCCCGCGAGACCATCCGCTCGACGGCGTCCTCGTCGAGGGGCGCGTACCCGTCACGGACGATCTTCCACGGCACCACCAGGTAGTGGGCACCGTGCTCGTACCGCTCCTCGGGCGTGATCCACGTGCCGACCCGGTACTGGTCCTTCAGCGCCCACTGCGTCACCCCGGGGGTCGGCTGCCCGTCGGCGGCCCCCACCGCCGTCCCCGGCGGCACATGCGCGGCCAGATACGCGCGCAGCTGCGCGAAGCCCGTGTCGGGATCGGTCCTGACCTGCGCGTACGAGACGCCCGACAGCGCGGTCACGGCGACGAGGACCGCGCCCGCGCCCGCGCACGCCACGGCCTGGAGGCGCCGGCGCGCCCGCCGCGGGGCATCGGGCCACCGGGGCCAGGCGACGGTGACCGCCACGAGGGTCGGCACCACGAGCAGATAGAGCGCCTGCTCCTCCAGGGTGCCGAACCCGACCGCGTACAGGAGGGTGAAGCCGGCCGACAGCTGGAACAGCGCGAGCAGCCGGCTCGTCGGGTCCTTGCGGCGCAGCAGCACGACCAGCGCGACCGCGCCGAGCAGCAGCAGCAGGTAGGTGGTCCCGAAGGTCGCCACCTCCTCGGCCAGCCGGGTCGTCAGCGGCGGCCCCTGCTCGGCGTTGAAGCCGGTCTCCTGGACGAGCCCCAGGAGGCGCCTCACCCCGTGCGTCTTCGTGAACCAGAGCTCGTCGAAGTGCCCGGCGAGCGTCACGACGAGGACGTACACGCCGTAGGGGACGACCGCGACGGCGGCGGTGAGCAGCATCTGGCGGCGGGGCAGCCCCCAGCCGAGCGCGGCTCCGAGGAGCAGCGGCAGGAGGGTGATCAGGGCGGTGTGGTCCTTGGTCAGGAGGGCGAGACCGAACAGGAGCCCGGCGCAGCACACCCGGGCCCCGACCCGGGAGGGGCGCGGCTGGGGCCGCCGGGTCAGCGGGAGGAGGACGAGGTAGCCCGCCAGCACCCACATCATCGCCTCGGTGTCGAGCATCACCCGGTCGTTCTGGCGCAGGATGTACGGGTCGAGGGCGAACAGCAGGGCGGCCGCCGCCCCGAGGGGCAGCGAGCGGGCCCGCGTCACCAGCAGCACGAGCAGCGCGGCGGTCACCCCGGCCAGCAGCGCGTTGATCTCCCGGAACTCGTACACCCCGGAGACGACGTCCGGTCCGAGGCCGAACACCGAGGCCCAGGCCGCCTGGAGGTAGAAGTAGCCGGGCGGGTGCAGGAAGAACAGTCCGCTCGCGGTGGCGGGCAGACCGCCGTCCACGACGCTGGCGCCGAGCTCCCGGTAGATCAGCTCGTCGATGAACAGGTCCCCGGAGCCTTGCAGGCCCACCAGCCTGAGCGTCGCGGTGAGCACGAGGGCCGCTCCGGCGACCAGACGGACCTGTACGGCGCGGCGCCGCAGGACAGGCAGCCGGCGTACCGGAGGAGCGGTCCCGGACGCGCCCGCACCGGGCGTCGTGGGCGGTGTGCCCTTCACGACCGTGGTCATCACGGACCTCCCCGGGGCAGCAGGTAGACCTCGGGACGGAGCGGCACGCGACCGCCCGGGAAGAGGCCGTCGACCTGGGTGCGGTAGGAGCGGATCAAGCCGGTCTTGCCGGCGAGGCCCCGGTCCCAGACGGTGCTCTCCAGCCCGCTGCGCAGGAGGAAGGCGCCGTCCGCCCGGTGGCTCTCGTTGTACGGGAAGTCGCTGTAGTAGGCGACCCATCGGTGGCTGAGCTCGGCCGCCGTGCGCACCAGCAGGTGATCGACGTGACCGCCGACGGCCATCGGCGCGAGCAGCAGCGTGCGGTCGCCCGGCGCGTCCCGCGCCACGGCCTCGATCACCCCGGCCAGCACCCCGGAGTCGTACCGGGAGAGCCGGTTGGCGCTGAGGTGGAAGCGGTACGTGGGATAGACGTGCCGGTACGTGTGGATCCGCCCGCCCCGCCCGCCCCGCCCGGCCGCGGTTCCGCGCGGCCGCCGGGGCCTGCGCCGGAACAGCCCGTCGACCAGGCCGAGATGGTGCCAGCGCGCGCCGAGCCGCTCCAGGGCCTCCCGGTCCTCCGCGCGGCGGGCCGCGTACAGGCGGGCGGCGTTCAGGTCCCCGGTGCTGTGCAGGTAGCGCAGGCCCGACAGGGTGTGCGGCGGCGGGCCCGCCTCGGTGAAGGCGGTCACGACCGTGACGGGCACCCGGTCGGCGGCGTAGCTGAGGAACGCCCCGCAGGACAGGACGGCGTCGTCCAGGTGCGGTGAGAGCACCGTCACCGGGAGGCCGTCCGCGACGAGGGAGGTCAGGCGGGGACCGGTCATGACGAGCTCACCTCACGCGGGGACGGGGGAGGGGAGGGGGAGGGCACGGGGGACGGCGGCGCGCCGTCCAGGAGCCGGCGGGCCAGGGACAGATAGCGGTCGGTCATCCGGGACCAGGAGAACGCCCGTGACGTGGCGAGGGCGTCCTCGCCGAGCCGCCGGCGCCAGGGGGAGTCCGTGGTCAGCCGCCGCATGGCCTGCGCCAGCGCGTCGACGTCGTACGCCGGTACGGGCACGCTGCCGCCGATCCGGGTCCAGCGCAGGGCCGGCAGGTCGAAGTGGAGGACCGGCTTGCCGTGGGCCATCGCTTCGAGGGCCACCAGACCGAAGGTCTCGTGCCGCGAGGGCATCACGACGAAGGCGCAGTCGGCCAGCAGCCGTTCCTTGTGCGCGCCGGTGACGTGGCCGAGCCGGCGGACCTCGCCGTCGCGCCCCCGCTCCGCCAGCAGCAGGTCGAGCCGGTGCTCCTCGGCCTTGGTGCCGCTGCCCGCGAGCACCAGCGGCAGGCCGGTGTCGGCGCGGGCGTGGGCCTCCAGGAGCAGGTCGATCCCCTTCTGCCAGAGGTCGACCCGGCCGAGGAAGAGGACGAAGCCGCCGTCGCCGGTCCGTTCGCCGTCCGGCCGCGGGGCCACGCCGTTGGGGATCACCTCGACGTCGGCCCGGGGGCTGAACCGCCGGACGGTCGCCGCGTCGGCGTCGTTGAGGACGACGAGGTCCCGGTAGAAGCGCAGGCCGATCCGTTCGACGAGGAAGAAGGGGATGTGGTACTTGCGCCACATCGCGTCGCCGCTGCGGACCTGGTCGATCCCGACGACCGGCGCCCGGGTGAACAGCGGCAGGAAGCTGGTGGAGAACGGCGGGGTGAAGCTCTCCAGCCACAGGTCGTGCGGGACGCGCCGGGCGACGAGCGGGAGCAGCGCCTGGAACAGCAGTTGGCCCGCCCGGGGGCCGGCCCGGCAGACGGGCAGCCGGCGGTACGTCACCCGGTCGTCGGTCGACACGCCTCCGCGCGCACCGGCCGTGACGACGGTGACGTCGAACTCCTCCGCGAGCCGCCGGGCGATCTCCCCGACGACGACCGCGCCGCCGCCCCTGTAGTTGGCGTTGCCGAGGTCGTCGAAGACGGACAGCACCACCCGGGGGCGGCTGTTCGTCGGGCCGGTCCGGGGCAGGTGCGCGCGTACGAGACGGTCGCGTACGAGACGGAGGGCGTCGCCCGCCGTCGCCGAGGGGGTCGGGCCGGGGCGCAGACGGACCGGAGCCGTCCCCGGATCGTCGGCCCAGCGCCGGTAGCGCCGCTCGGTCCCGTCCGGCCGGGTGCCCGTGATGGCGTCGGACGACACCACGTCGGGCTCCAGGAGGAGGGTGAGGTCGCAGCGGTCGGCCAGGCGGCGGAGGCGGCGGGCCAGGGAGGTGCCGGGGGAGGGATCGAAGGCGGCCAGGCCGTCGAGGGGGCCCCGGTCGGTGACGACCACGGCGGGGCGCCGCCCCCGGGACCGCAGGGCCGCGAGGCGGCGCGCCGCCGCGACGCGCAGGGAGAGTTCGGCGGCGTCCACGGACCCGTGGACCCGGTCCAGGAGCGCGCGGCCGGAGCGGCCCGGCTCCGAACGGTCTCCGGAGCCGTTCCGCCACCGGGCGGGGGCGTACCGGCGGCGGCACAGGACGCACCCGTCGCAGGGGGCCGTGACCACGGTGAGCCCGTGCTCCCGGAGCATCGGCGCGAGCCGGTGGACGAGGGTGGTCCTCGCGACGCCGTCGGGGCCCGACACGGCGACGAGGAACGGGGTTGCGGCCCTGGTCATGAGACGGTCCTCCTGAGTTTCTTCGCGACGACCAGCGGCACCCGCAGGCCCGCCTCGCGCACGGCGGCCCCGGGCCGGCCGTGGTGGAGCAGATGTCCCGCGTGCTCGGCCCCGGCCCGCAGCGACACCCGGGCGGGCAGCGGCACGGGCAGCGGCACGGCATGGCGGGCGTCCAGTCGGTGGACGGCGTCGGCGGCGGCGTCGAGCGCGGCGCGGAAGCCGAGCGGCCAGCCCTCCCGCGCCGCCTCGCGACCGGCCCCGGCGATCACCTCGGGACGCAACAGGCCCCGGATGGCCAGCAGTTCGGACAGGTCGAAGGACAGGTCCCGGAAGAGGGCCTGCGCCAGCCGGATCCGCAGCCGGTCCGGAGCGCTCGGCACCCGCCAGGGCAGGCCGTCGCAGGGCTCCGCGCAGGCCAGCAGCCGGTCCGCCGGGATCACGGGGACGCCGCACCACGACACGGCGTCCCGCAGGTGCGCCGCCGGTCCCTCGGGCGGCACCAGCAGTGCCTCGCCGGAGCGCGCGGGCCCGTGCCCCGAGCGGTGCGCGTACCAGCCTGAGAGCGCCGCGTGCGCGGCCCGCCAGTGCTGGGGGAGGACGACCAGGTCGACGTCGCCGTCCACGTGGTCGCCGTGGGGGTCGGCCCCGATGAGCACGACGGGGATGCCGGAGGCGTGCAGGCGGCGGGTGACCTCGGCGAGGTTGCGCCGGAAGCGCAGGGTGGCCGCCTCGACCTCGGAGCGCGTCGAGGCGAGTTGGGCGGGATAGGCGCGGGCGAAGCCGCCCTCGGTGCCGTTGCGGCGGGCCAGGACGAGGGCCCGCGCGAGCTGCCCGTCGGCGGCGGGCGGTGCGGCCCGGTGCCAGACCGCCTCCGTGAGCAGCCGGGTGGTGTCCGGGTCCGCGGCGTGCCGGGCGGCCGCCCGCCCGGCGGCCGTACGCCGTCCCGACCGTGCCGGAGCGGCGTGCGCGCCCCGCCGCCGGAAGAAGCCGTAGGCCGCCCAGGCTCCGGTGCCGACGGCGACCACCAGCCACAGGGCGGGCACCGGGCGGGTCGCGAGCAGGGCCGCGAGGACGAGCGTGAACGGCAGGGCCGCGCGCGCCGCGCGGCGCGCCGTCGCGGTCCCGGACCGGCCCGGTGCGCCCTGCCGCCGCACGAGGCGCGTGCCCAGCAGGACGCCCGCGACGATGTGGCCGGCCGCGGCGCCTGCGGCGAGCCCGGTGATCCCGCCGGCGCCCCATCCGACGAGCAGGGCGACGAGGTAGACGCCCAGCCCGACGATCTGGACGCGCACGCACCGGAAGTCGCCGACGGCCTGACTGAACGTCGCCGTGATGAGGACCGCGCCGAGTGCCAGGCCGGAGATCGCGACGAGCGGCAGCAGGCCGCCCATCAGGGCGTACTCGGCGGGGAAGACGGTGGTGAGCACCGCGCCCGGGATCGTGGCGCAGACCAGGGCGAGCGGCAGGGCGGCCGTGGCGTACATCCGCGCGGCCCCGGCGGTCAGCGGCGGGGCCGACCGGTTCCGGGAGAGGGCGGGGAAGAAGGCGATGGCGAGGGCCCCGGCGACGTAGAGGGGGACGCGGCCGACCATGACGGCCGCCTGGTAGCTCGCCGAGGCGGCGGGTTCGGCGGGCAGGACGGTGACGAGCACGACGTCGGTGGCGGCCATCAGGGCGATCAGGCCCTGGACGGAGGCCGTGCCGAAGGCCCGGCGCCACAGGTACCGGTCGGCGGTGGAGTCCCGGAAGGAGGCGAGGAGCGGGCGGCCGGGCGTCCGTGTGTGGCGGGGCCACCAGAGCAGGAACGGGAGCACGCCGATGCCGATGGCGGCCAGCGCGCCGGTCTCGCCCATGCCCAGCGCCGCGACCATCAGCAGTCCGGCGACGAGCTTCAGCACCGCCTCGCCGGTGGAGACGCAGGCGAGCGTCCGCATCCGCTCGTTGCCCTGGAGCCAGCCGACCGTCACACGGGTGAGGTAGATCAGCAGCGTGCAGACGGCCAGCACGGCCACCGTCCCCCCGGTGGCGAAGCGGGTGGCGACGGCGGCCACGATCGCCGCCGCGAGGATCGCTCCGCCGGTCGCGAGCACGAGGGCGAAGCGGACGGCCTCCGCGCGCTGTTCCGGCGATCCGGCCCGGGCCAGCGCCTGGGCCAGCACCCAGGGGACGACGACCACGGCGACCGTGGCGGCGCACAGGACGAGCGCCTGGCCGGCCGCGAACGTGGCGTACGCCTCCACGTCGAGGAGGCGGGTGAGCACCAGCGCGTACGCGTAGTTGAGCGTGCCGACCAGGACGGCGGCCGTGGTGACCCAGCGCGCTCCGGCTTCGACCCGGTGTTCCTCGGGCCCGGTGCGCTCCTCGGTCAGCGGCTGCCGTACGGAGGTCATGGCGTGGTTTCCCCGCCGCTGCCGACCAGCACGTCCCGCCGGGAGGCGAGGGTCACGGAGCCGTCGAGGACCCCGAGCCGGCGCAGGGCGCGCAGGGCCCGCACCTCGTCGCAGCCGTGCAGGAGCAGTCGGAAGTCGTCGCCCTGGCGGGCGTAGTCGTCGGTCTGGCGCAGGACGCGGGCGATGGACCGTTCCATCGCGTCGCCGTCGGCGGCCCGGAAGCGGCCGGCCGCGGTGAGGTCGTTGGGCCGCCGCCGGGACCTGCGGTGCCTGCGGAGCCGGTGGCTCTCCTCCAGCACCACGGCGGCCAGCCGTTCGGCGCTGGCGTCCCAGGAGAAGCGGGCGGCCCAGGCGCGGCAGCCGGCGGCGAACCGCTCCCGCACGGCCGGGTCCGCCAGCTCCTCCAGGGCGTCCGTGATGCCCTCGGCCAGGTCGGCGTCGGCGGGCAGCAGCCAGCCGTTGCGCCGGTTCTGCACCGCGTCGCGCAGCCCCGGTACGTCGTAGGCGACGGCGGGGGTGCCGACGGCGTTGGCCTCGATGACGGTGAGGCCCCAGCCCTCGGCGGAGGAGGGGACGACGGTCAGCCAGGCGCGGGCCAGGAACTCCTGCTTGCTCCGCTCGTCGACGTGCCCGTGGAACTCCACGGCGTCGGCCACGCCCGTGCGGTCGGCGAGGGAGCGCAGCCGCCCCAGTTCGTCGCCGTCGCCGCAGACGTGGACCCGGAGGTCGGGGAACCGGCGCAGCAGCGCGGGCACCGCCCTGACCAGCAGTTCGACCCGCTTGTGCGGGACCAGCCGGCTGACGACGGTGAGGGTGGGGGTGTCGGCGCGGGGGGCGACGGGGCGCGACGGGGGCGCGGGGCTGCCGTTGGGGACCACGTACACGGGGTTGGCGAGGTGCAGGTCGCGGCGGGTGCCCTCGCGGGTCGACGGGGACACCACGACCACGGGGCGGCCGCGGTAGACCACGCGGCTGACCTGCTTCTCCAGGAGCCGCCCGAGCGTGTTGAGGGGCCACGCGAAGCGGTCGTCGAACTGCCGCTGGTGGATGTGGTGGATGACGCAGACGTCGGCGGTCCAGCGGCTGGTGAACAGCGGCGAGAAGAACGGGATCCCGTTCTGGAAGTCGACGACCGCGTCGTACGCGTGCCGGTGGCGCAGCAGGTGGCGGGCGGCCGCGAGGTAGACCGCGTACGTCCCGCCGCGGCGCAGGATCCGTACGCCGTCGGCCATGCCGGCCGGGGCGGAGCCGGGGTAGCGGGCGGTGAGCAGCGTGACGTCGGCGCCGGCGGCGGCGAACCGCCGGGCGATCTCGAAGCAGTACGCCTCGGCCCCGCCGGCCTGCGGGTGCCAGGGGTCCCGCCAGTTGAGGAGGAGCACGTCGGCCCGGGCGAGCTGGGACAGGTTCTTCGAGGTCATGACGTCACCTCGTGAGGGAGAGGCGGACGAGATCGGCCATGGAGTGCAGTCCGTCCCGGCGGGCGGAGAACGTCGAGCCGGGCATGTCCGTCCAGGCGACGGGGACTTCGACGATGTCCGCGCCCCGGCGGGCGAGCCGGGCGAGGAGCTCCACGTCGAAGGCGAACCCGTCGATCCGGCAGCCCACGGCGGCCGCGCGGACGAGCGGGCCGTCGAAGAACTTGAACCCGCACTGGGTGTCGGCGATGCCGGGCAGCGCCCGGTGCGCCAGCGCCCGGAACGCCCAGCCGCCGCACCGGCGCAGCAGCGGCTGTTCGATCTCGTAGCGGGCGCCGGCGGCGAGCCGTGAGGCGATCACCGCGGAGTGACCGGCCGTCAGCAGGGCCATGACCTGGTCGAGCGTGCCGATGGGGGTGGCGCTGTCGGCGTCCTCGAAGCCCACGAAGCGCGCCGTGGAGGTGAGGAGGCCGCGCCGCACGGCGGCGCCCTTGCCGGGGTCGCTGCATCCGATGGTGTAGAGCGGCACCCGGGGGTGCGGGAAGCGTTCGACGATGTCGCCGGTCGCGTCGGAGCTGTTGTTGTCGACCACGACGACCGCGCTCGACCAGGGGCGTCCTGCGAGGAAGGCGACGGTGGCGTCGATGGTGCCGGGCAGGCGCCCCTCCTCGTTGTACGCCGGGATGATCAGTTCGAGGTCGACCGGGGGCCGCCGGAGCGAGGCCGGGACCCGCGGGTCGGCGGGCCGCGGCACGGGGCGTGTGGGGGGCGCGGTGGCGTACGGGCGGCGGGCGGGCGTGTGGACGGGCAGTGCGGGCGTCATCGGGACCCGCCTCCCTCTGGTGGGAACCGGTGACGTCGGCACCGGGAAGCGGGTCCGCGCACGCGCCCCACCGCGCGGACGGCGCGGTGGGGGCGGGAGCGAGGGGGGTGTGGGCGGGGCGCCGTCGGCGGCGCCCGGGCCGGACGAGCGGCGGCGGGCTCCGGAGCGGGCGCCCGTGGAGCGGGCGCGCCTGCGGCGGCGGGCCGTGACCCGCGGGCGGCCGGTCAGGGTGCGGACCACGGGAGCGGCCCGCAGGACGCGGTCCGAGGCGCGGCGCACCGGGCGGCCGGGGTGACGGGTGGGGGATTGCGGACCGCCGGGGCGGGAGGTGCGCACAGGCCAGTCGGTCGCTCGCCGCAGCGGGTGCGGGGCGGGTGACGCGAAGCGGGTTTCCTGGAGTGAGGACACCGAGCGCCTCTTCCGGAGGGTCGTCACGGGACTTGCGGGCCTGTCTTCTCCACTCTAGGCACGTTATGTCCGGCGTCAACCGCGCCGATGCCGGGTGGCGGTCCTCAGCACCGCGTTCCGGGGGCGCTCCCGCCACAGGACGCGCAGGATGCGCCGCCCTTCCCGAAGGGTCCGCGCGGTCGTCTTCCGTACGGCTTCCGGAGCCTCCCGGCTGGGCACCTCGGCGATCCGCAGGCCGTAATGCAGGGCGTGCACCACGATTTCCGGGCCCACCAGCTCAGGGGATTCCTCCTGCTCTTCGAGGAGGGGCAGGAATTCCCTGCGGAAGGCGCAGAATCCGTACCACACATCGGTCAGCTGCTGCCCGTAGAGGAAACGGGCCGCCGTGAGCAGGAAGCGGTGCCCCATTCTGCGGATCGCCGGATAGGTGCCGCATTCGCCGCCCGCGATGAAACGGGACCCCTTGACGAAGTCGAATCCGTTGTCGAGGTAGTAAAGGAAATGCGGAATGTCCTCGGGGGACATGCTGCCGTCGGCCTGGATCAGGACGACGCGCTCTCCCCAGGAGATGTCCGGCCAGCGATAGGGCCGGCCCGCTCCGGGCGATTCCACCGTCACCACGTCGTCCACGGAACCGGGCAGTTGATCGATGAACCTCTCGGGGACGGGATCGTCGTGATCGACGAGGACGACCAGGGTCACGGTGTTTTCCTGACCCGGCGTCCGGCGACGGTCCGTGGACCGGCGAAACGGATGAGTGACCAATCGGAACACCTCCGGCCCCGAGGTGCGGAGCCATTCCATGATGCTTCCTCGGCCGACGAACGGTCAATGATCCGCATTCGGTACTAGAATCTCCATCATGGCCGGAAAGATCGAGGACTACGCCCTGATCGGTGATCTCGAGACGGCTGCACTCGTCGGACGGGACGGGGCGATCGACTGGTTGTGCGTGCCCCGATTCGACTCCTCCGCAAGTTTCGCGGCACTCCTCGGCACCGCCTCCAACGGGCAGTGGTGGATGGGCCCGGCCGACCGCCCCCTCTCCAGCCGGAGGGCGTACCGCGGCGAGACGCTCGTCCTGGACACCGTGTGGGAGACCGTCGGCGGCGCCGTGCGGCTGACCGACTTCATGCCGCCGCGGCGTCAGTTCCCCTACGTGATCAGGATCGTGGAGGGAATCTCCGGACACGTGCAGATGCGCGGCGAGTTCGGGCCGCGCTTCGACCACGGCCGGGTCGTGCCGCGGAACTGGGCGGCCGGGGAGCGCGTCATGCGCTCGGTGGCCGGACCCGACGCGATGTCCCTCCTCTGCGAGCAGCCGGTGGCCATGTCCGTCACCTCGGCCGGGGCGGCGCTCCGGTTCTCGGTGTCGGCGGGACAGCGCCTGGGATTCGTCCTGCGCTGGACCCCCTCGCACCTCGTCGACAGCGACGTCCCCGTCCCCGACGCCCAGTCGGCCCTCGCCGAGACGCTCCGCTACTGGCGTGCCTGGTCGGCCCGTTGCCGCTACCAGGGCCCCGCCCGCGAGGCGGTGATCCGCTCCCTCATCACCCTGAAGGCGCTGACGTACGCGCCGACGGGCGGCATCGTCGCCGCCGCCACCTGCTCCCTCCCCGAATACCCGGGCGGCGAGCGCAACTGGGACTACCGCTTCTGCTGGCTCCGCGACTCCGCGTTCACCCTCTCCTGCCTGATGCGCAGCGGCTACCACGAGGAGGCGACCGCCTGGAACGCCTGGCTGATCCGCACGATCGCCGGCGAACCCTCCGACCTCCAGCCGGTGTACGGGGTCTGCGGCGAGCGGCGGCTGGGCGAGCGCTCCGCCCCGTGGCTCACCGGTTACGAGGACTCCTCGCCGGTCCGCATCGGCAACGCCGCCGCCGACCAGGTCCAACTCGACGTCTACGGCGAGGTGATGAACACCCTCTACTCGGCCCTGCGGTCCGGAGTGACCCTCGACGCCCGGATGCGCAGCCTGATCGTCTCCTTCATGGACCACGTGGAGAAGCGCTGGCAGGACCCCGACGAAGGACTGTGGGAAGTCCGCGGCCCACCCCGCCACTTCGTGCACTCCAAGGTCATGTCCTGGGTCGCCGCCGACCGCGCCCTGCGCCTCGCCCGCGTCATGGGCCTGCGCTCGCGCGAACCGCGCTGGCGGCTGATGCGCGACCTCGTCCGGCGCCAGGTGTGCGACCAGGGGTGGGACGACGGCCAGCGCTCCTTCGTCCAGTACTACGGCTCCCGCCGCATCGACGCCTCCGCCCTGCTGCTGCCCAAGCTGGGCTTCCTGCCGCCCGCCGACCGGCGCGTGCGCGACACCGTCGACGCGGTGCGCCGGCTCGACCACGGAGGCTTCCTGCGCCGGTACGAGGACGACGCCGCCCGCTCCGGCGGGACCCACGAGGTGGACGGACTCCCGGGCGGCGAAGGGGCGTTCCTCGCCTGCTCCCTGTGGTACGCGGACGCGCTGTCCCTGATCGGGCGCGGCGACGAAGCGCGCGACGTCTTCGACCGCGTGCTGTCCGTCCGCAACGACGTCGGCCTCCTCTCCGAGGAGTGGGACCCGGTGGCGGGGCGTCAACTGGGCAACATGCCCCAGGCGTTCAGCCACGTCGCCGTGGTCAACACGGCGTTCGTGCTCGACGACATCCGGACGGCCTCCCGGGGTCAGCGGTCCGCCCGGACGGCGTGCAGCAGCAGGATGCCGGTGTCCCCGTAGTCGGGCAGCGTGGGGTCCTTGTCGACCCGCCGGACGTCCAGGTCCCGGGTGTACGGGGCGAACACCTCACGGACGGCGCCCGCGTCCACCGGACAGGCCGGCCACAGCGGACCCGTGCCGATCCGGTAGCTCGGCATGTTCTCCATGAACGCCGCCAGCAGATGCCCGCCGGGCCGCACGCAGCCGAGAAAGTCACGGCACACCCGCGCGAACTCCCCGGCGTCCTCCGTCACGCTCTCGGCGACGAAGGACATCGACCCGAGCCCGTAGCCGTGGCGCTCCACCGCGTGGACGTCCCCCCGCACGGCGGTCACCCCCCGCAGCGCCGCCGACAGCGTGCGCGGCAGTGCGGGATCGAGCCGCCGGCACAGCGCGTAGAACGGCTGCCAGCTCGGATCGGGGCCGTTCCGCAACTGCCCGCTGAGATAGGCGTGACCCGCCGCGCCGGGCTCCAGGGCGTCGATGGACCGGCACGCCGTGGCCGCCGGCATCAGCGGGTACAGGTTGGGGCCCGCCCCGAACTCCAGGGAACGCGCCACGCTGCCGGGCCCGAGCCGCCGGTAGAGGGCCGCGTGGTGCCGGATGACCGCGATGTCGCAGGGGTGCAGCCGCCGGTAGTTCTCCGCCAGATAGTCCTGGACGGGCCACCGGTCCCAGTCCGCGTCGGCGTTGCGCCGCGGCGCCGTCACCGCCGTTCCGCCCCGCCCGCCACCCGCTTCAGCGGGAAGCGCTCGTCGAGCCCGGTCAGCGTCCGCAGCAGCCCGTCGATCTCCTCGTCCGTGTTCGCGGCCGTGATCTGGATCCGGAATCCGACCTGGTCGCGCGGGACGAGCGGATACGCGGCCAGCGTGACGTACACGCCCCGCTCCCACAGGTACTCGGCCACGCGCCCCAGGTCCTCGGGGCGTTCGAGGGGCAGCTCGACGATGGGCAGGCCGTCCGTGTTCGGCGTGGCGGCGCCGAGACGGCGCACATGCCGCAGCACCCGCCGCGTCTTGCGGTACAGGTCCGCCCGGATCGCGTCGCCCCGCCGCTCGTTGACGTCGAGCCCGGCCAGCGCCGTGGCCAGGGACGCCGTCGGGGAGGGACCCGAGTAGAGGTACGGGCCCGCCGCGACCTTCAGGTGCTCCTTCACCTCCGTCGGGACCGTGAGGAACGCCAGCAGCGACGAATACGCCTTGGAGAAGCCGCCCACCAGGACGGTGCGGTCGTAGTCGAGCCCCAGGTGCCGCACGATGCTGTTGCCCCGGCTGCCGTACGGGGAACTCTCGTCCGCCCGGCGCTCGCCGATGATCCCGAACCCGTGCGCGTCGTCGACGTACAGCGTCGCGTCGTGCTCGCCGCAGATCCGGGTCAGCTCCCGCAGGTTCGGCAGATTGCCCGTCATGCTGTTGACGCCGTCGAGACACACCAGCCGCGGCCCCCACCGGGGCGCCGCCCGCAGCAGGGTCTCCAGCTCCCCGGGGTCCTCGGCGCGGAAGCGCCGTACCGCCGCCCCGTTCGCCCGCGCGACGAGGCAGCCGTCGTACACCGTGCGGTGGGCCCGGTGCTCGACGAAGAGGTGACCGCCCTCGGCGAGCACCGGGATCACCGACGTGTGGATCAGGGTGATGGTCGGCAGCAGCAGCGCGTCGGGGGCACCGAGCAGATCCGTCAGCCGCTCCTCGATCTGCGGGTACAGCCGGGGGTTGCCGATCAGCCGGGACCAGCTGGGATGCGTGCCCCAGGCGCGCACCTGCGGATCGATGGCGTCCATGATCTCCGGATCGAGGTCGAGGCCCAGGTAGTTGCAGGACGCGAAGTCGGTGAGCCACTGCCCGCCGCTGCGGATGCGGCGCCCGTCGATCTCGTCGATCACGGCGTCGCACATCCGCGCGGTGTGCTGGAGCCGCCCCAGGTCCTCCCACCGCTGCCGGTGCCGCCGCACCGGCACCGACGCCCGCCGGGTCAGCGGTTCGAGGACCGGCGCGGGGTTCGCCGCCCGCCCCGCCGGCACCGCCAGGAAGTCCACCGCCTCGGCCGCCGTCATCGGCTCGGCGAAGAGGTAACCCTGCCCGAAGCCGCAGCCCATGGCGGTCAGCAGGTCGCGCTGCGCCTTGGTCTCGATGCCCTCGGCGATGACCTGGAGCCCCAGCACGTCGGCCAGGCGCACGATGCCCTCGACGATGGCGACCTGCTGCCCGTCGGTGACGATCTGGTCGATGAACGACTTGTCGATCTTCAGGATGTCGAGGGGGAACTCCCGCAGGTAGCTGAGGGACGAGAAGCCCGTCCCGAAGTCGTCGATCGCGATGGAGGCGCCCAGCTCCTTCAACGACCTCATGGTGTCCCGGATCTGCTCGTCGCGCCGCATCAGCACCGACTCGGTGAGCTCCAGGGTGAGCGAGCCCGAGCCGAGGCCGAAGCGCTCCAGGACGTGCCGGACGTTGCCGACGAAGCCGGTGTCGCGGAACTGGCGCGCGGACACGTTGACGTTGACGCGCAGCCGCCGCGCGTCGGGCCGGGCGCGCCGCCACTGGGCGGCGTCCCGCGCGGCCTGGTTCAGCACCCAGGCGCCGAGCTGGAGGATCTGCCCGGTCTCCTCCGCCAGGGCGATGAACTGGTCGGGCGGGACCATGCCGCGCCGGCGCGGCCACCGCACCAGCGCCTCGAATCCCGTGACGTCGCCGCTGCCGATCTCCACGATGGGCTGGTAGCGCAGCTCGAAGCCCTCCTCGGCGATGGCGTCGTACAGACCGGCCTGGAGGTCGTGCCGGGCCTCCATGCGGGCGTGCAGGGCCGGACGGAAGCTCTGCCACTGGCGCTTGCCCGCCGACTTCGCGGCGTACAGGGCGAGGTCGGCGTGGCCGATCAGGGACTCCGCGTCGTCGGCGCGGGTCGCCGTGGCCACCCCGACGCAGGCCGAGATGCTGGCCGAGCCGTTGGAGAGCGGGAAGGGCCGGTCGAGCGCCCGGACGATCTGCTCGGCGAGGGCGTCGGCGTCGCGCGGTTGCCGGGCGCCCTCCACCAGGAGGGCGAACTCGTCGCCGCCGATCCGGGCCGCCGTGTCGCTGCGGCGCAGGGTGGAGGTCAGCCGCCCGGCCACGGCGACGAGGAGCTCGTCGCCGACGGAGTGCCCCATCATGTCGTTGACCAGCTTGAAGTCGTCGAGGTCGATGAAGAGCACGCTGGTCACCGCGGACTTGCGGCGGTCCCGCAGCAGGGCCTGCCCGATGCGCTCCACCAGCAGGATCCGGTTGGGGAGCCCGGTCAGGGCGTCGTGGAACGCCAGGTGCGTCAGCTCCCGTTCCAGCGTCCGCTGCTGGGTGACGTCGCGCAGGGTGAGCACCAGGCCCTCCACCGTGGGGTCGTCGCGCAGGTCGCTGCAACGGACCTCGACCTCGGGGGTGGAGCCGTTCGACCCCCGCATGCTCCAGCTGTCCAGGACCTGGCCCTCGTGGGGGCTCCGCGCCCGGGTGAGGGTGCCCGCCGCCCGCACGCGGTCCTTCGGGTGGACGAACTCGCTCAGCACGGCGTCGGACGGCGGGACGGCGCCCAGCATGCTCTCCGCCGCGGGACTCGCGTACTGCACCGTGTCGTCGTCGCCCAGGATGAGGATCACGTCCGACGCGTTGTGCACCAGCGCCCGGAAGTACGCCTCGCTGTCCCGCTTGGTGATCTCCTCGCTGAGCTCGACGCGTTCGAGGGCGAGCGCCGCCTGGAACGCGAGGGACCGCATCGGCCCGAGGACCTGCCGCAGCTCGGGGGCGGGCGCGGCGAGGACGAGCGCGCCGAGCGGCGGCCGGGTCGGCACACCGGCCCCTCCGGGCAGCAGGGGGCACAACAGCGCGGTACGGAACGGCCGGAGCGCCGCCCGCGCGTCGGGCCCCAGCTCGTCGACCGGCAGGTGCCGGATCTCGGACCCGACGGACGCGGCGGAGGCGCCGGCCCCGTCGCCCAGCGGCCACGACCCGATCTCGCTGGGGGACGGTACGGAACGCAGCCCCCGCCCGCGGTCGAGCACGAGCAGCCGGGCGACGTGCTCCGTCGACCCGAACAGCGCGTCGGCCGCCCGGGTGATCGCCGTGGCGACCTCCCTCCGGGTCCGGGCCGCCACAAGGAGCGCCGCCGCCACCTGGAGGCTCCGCTCACGGGCCAGCGTCTTGCGGTTCTCGACCACCAGCAGCCACAGGCGCAGCAGCACCAGCAGGAACATGGCGGCGGAGACGGCGGCGATGACGGGCGCGTCCCTGACGGTGCCGCCCAGCGACTGGGCCAGCAGGACGCCCGGGGCCACCAGCGCGGCGAGGGCGAGCAGGGCGAGGCGCCGCCGGATCCGGATGCCGGGCGGGTCCTGCCTCGGCTCGGTCAGCCGGACCATGGACGGGTGCAGGGCCGCGAACCCCCAGGCGGTGAAGTACAGCACCCACCCCAGGTCCATGGGCGTCCCCACCTGCCAGGTGCCCTGGAGCTGGAGGTACCCGTACAGCACGTCCGAGGCGAGCAGCCCGACGGCGCCCAGCGCGAGGAGCTGCACGGCCCGTTCGCGCAGCCCGGCCAGGACGAAGCGGGTGAGCATGGCGAGGACGAGGATGTCCCCCAGCGGATAGGCCATGGAGATGGCCCGCTCCACCCACGTCAGCCCCTCGGACATGCGCAGCGGACTGATGAGGAAGACCCAGGACAGCACCGCCAGACCGGTGGTGAGCAGCAGCGCGTCCAGCAGGGCGGAGAGGTCGTGCCCCTGGTAGCGGTACCGCAGGAAGCCGAAGATGCCGGCGGCGAAGAGCGGATACGTCGCGAGGTAGAGGACGTCCGCAGGGGACGGGAAGGGGTTGTCCTGGTTCAGGTAGGTCTCCAGGATGTTGTACGTCGAGTCCCCCGCGACGAACGTGATGTTGGCGCAGGCGAGGACCCACCAGGGCCAGCGGTGCGCCGGCCGGTAGAGGTGGACCCCGGCGAACATCATCGCGACGCCGCCGAGCCCGACGATGGCCCACGTGGTGGTGTGCCGCGACGGAACACCGAGATACGTGACGGTGGCGACGGTCGCGACGACACCGTAGACGAGCGCCAGAACACGGCCCTTGCGGGCGGCCCGGTCACGAGCCGGTCGCACCGGCTCCGCCGGTTCCACCGGTTCCACCGGATCCCCGGTCCCGAGTGAGGGTGGGGTCATGGCTACCTCTGCGCCGGAGCGCGTCCGAGTCGGTGGGAAACCGGACCCTCACTTTCCGTCGCCCGGGCTCCCCCTGCATGGCCACCGTCCATTATGTCCCGATACTTTCGGCCATGCTCGACGTGCCCGGGGGCACGGGTCCGCAGGGCGCGAGGCCGGTCCCGGAATGCGGAGACCCGTGCGGCAGAGTGACCCCATGACGAGCTACGAGACGATGGCGTACCACCTGGAGACCGAGCGGCTCATCCTGCGGCCCTGGGCCGAGTCGGACGCGGAGGAGTTCTCCGCCTTGCTCCGCGAGCGCGAGAAGGGGTCGCCCACGGTCGAGAAGGCCCGCGCGGGGATCGTGGAGCTGCTCGCCTCGACGGAGGCCACGGGGATCGCCCTGCTGCCCGTCCAGCGCCGCGACGAGGGCGACTTCATCGGCTACTGCGGGCTGATCATCGGCCGCGCCTCGCTCGACGAGCCCGAGATCGCGTACGAGCTGTTCCGGCACGCGCACGGGCGGGGTTACGCCACCGAGGCGGCCGGCGCGGTGCTCGACGCCGCGATCGCGACCGGCCGCAAGCGGCTCTGGTCGACGGTCGGCACCTGGAACGCGCCCTCGCTGCGCGTCCTGGAGAAGCTCGGATTCGAGCGGGACCACCTGTCCACAGAGGAGAACGGCGAAGTGGTCTGGCTGACGCGCTCGTTGCCGTGACACGCCGGGTGTCATGACGGGGAGTGACACCATGTCGCGTCCGGCTCGTTGAGCGCGGCATGGAGAACACCATCATGCACCGGCGGGCCTCCGTCGTCGTCCTGGTCACCGCCCTCACGCTGGGCCTCTCGGGCGTGGGGAACGCGCAGGCGGGCACCGACGGCGGGCCGTGCCCGTCGGAGGCGGAGATCTTCGCCACCGACAACACCGCGATCATCACGGATCCGTCCGATCCCCGCCTCGACACCCGCCTCACGCGCTTCGACCGCGAGGTACGCCGCATCATCCGCGCCCACGGCGCGAAGCCCGGCGCCTCGACCCTCCTGGAGGGCGTCTTCTGGTCCTCCGACCTCCAGCGGGCCACCTACGAGCGCTCCCGGGACTTCGACGTCGACAGGATCGGGCGCGAGGGACTGAACCACCTCGCCGGAGTCATCGCCAAGCAGTACCGCCAGGAGGCGGTGCTCACCTTCCGCTGCCTGCCGCGGACGTCGCCGGAGGCGGACGCGGTGCGGATCGAGGCCGACGGCGTCGGCGCGACCCGGCTGCACGACGCGCTCGTCGCCGACCCCGAGGCCCGCGAGCGGCTCGGCGGCGGCTCGACCACCCTCGACGGGCGCCTCATCCTCGTCGCCCCGCTCGCCGACCTGCCCCTCGCCCGGAAGTTCACCAAGGACCTGGGCGTCGACTGGAACACGGCTCAGGTGCGGTACGGCGACGAGGAGTTCGTGAGCTGAGACGGGCCGGGCTCGGCCGGCGGGTCCAGTCGGCCGGGCTCGGTCGGCCGGGCTCCGTCGGCCGGCTCCGTCGGCCGGGCTCAGTCGGGCGGGTCCAGGAGGTGGGGGCCGTTGTTGCGGACGTTGTTCACGGCCGGGGAGACCGGCCGGGCGTCGAGCCGGCCCCCGGCGGGCTGCGTGAGCAGGGCGCGGAGGTCGCCGGTGTCCTGATGGTGGGGGTCGAGCCACGCGGCGTAGTGGTCGGGGGAGAGGGCGAGCGGCATGCGGGGGTGGACGCGGCCGGCCGCGTCGGTGGCCTCCGTGGTGATGACCGTGCAGGTGAGCAACCAGGCGGCCGGATCGTCGTCCTGCGCGACGTCGGGGTCGCGCCAGTACTCGTAGAGGCCCGCCATGGCCAGCGGTTCGTCATTGTCGGCGGGATGGATGAAGTACGGCTGCTTGCGGGTCTTTCCCGTGGCCTCGTCCTTCACCGGGTCCCACTCGTAGAAGCCGTCGGCCGGGAGGAGGCAGCGGCGCTTGGCGAAGGCGCGGCGGTAGGCGGGCTTCTCGTGCACCGTCTCGACCCGCGCGTTGATCATCCGGGCGCCCGACCCGGGGTCCTTCGCCCACGACGGCACCAGACCCCACCGCAGCGCCCGCAGCTCGCGGCGCACCTGGCCGTCGCCCTCCCGGCCGGCGCGTTCGAGGACGGCGTACACCTGGTCGGTGGGGGCGACGTTCCAACTGGGTTCCAGGGTCTCCTCCGGCTGCCAGTCGGTCACCTGGAAGAGCCGGGTCAGCTCCTGGGGGCTGCGGGTGGAAGCGTATCGGCCGCACATCCCGTCACTGTGCCACCGCCGACCGCGCTCGCGCCGGGCGACAGGCCGAGGGCGGGGAAGGCGCGGCCCGCGTGGCACCGGAACGGCCTGGGGACAACGGGTGTGACGCGGGAGGGGGTTGGCCCCACCCTGGACGTGCCGGGTGGCCGGATGGGTCGCCGTGCCGCCGGGCGGCAGGGTGAGGGCATGACAACACATCGCCCTGGCACTGGCACTGGCACTGGTACTGCTACTTCTACTGGTACTCGCACTTCCACTGGTACGTCCCTCGTCGCTTCCTTCCTCTCCGCCGCCGTCCTCGCCTCGGTGGGCCTCGTCTCCGCAACCGGAGCCTCCGCGAACGCGGCGACCGCGGCGACCGCGACCGTGCGGACGAGCGCGGCCGCTGCGGGGGGCGCGCTGCGGTGGGAGGAGTGCGCCGCATCCGTGAAGGCGGTCCCCGGGCAGCGGTGCGCCGTCCTGTCCGTGCCGCTCGACCACGCCGACCCCGCGGGGCCCCGTATCGACCTGGCCGTCTCCCGGCTGCCCAGCGCCCGGCCGGAGGCGCGCCGGGGGACGCTGCTCGTGATCCCGGGCGGGCCCGGGAGCTCCGGGGTGCAGCGGCTCGCGCAGAAGGGCGCCGCGCTCGCCGGGGAGACGGGCGGGGCGTACGACCTGGTGGCCTTCGATCCGCGCGGGGTCGGCGGCTCCGCCAAGGCCCGCTGCGGGCTCGCGGCGGAGGACCGGTGGATGGTGACCCTGCGGTCCTGGCCCGCCGCCGACGGGTCGATCCGCGCCAACGTCGAGCGCTCGCGGCGGATCGCCGACGCCTGCGCCCGCGACGGCGGCGCCATGCTGCGCGGCCTCACCACCGCCAACCAGGTGCGGGACATGGAACTCCTGCGGCGGGCGCTCGGCGAGGAGAAGGTGTCGGCCTGGGCCACCTCGTACGGCACCTATGTCGCCGCCCGGTACGCCCAGGAGCACCCGCGGCGCACCGACCGCTGGGTGCTGGACAGCAGCGCCGACCCGGACCCGCGCCGCGTCGCGTACGGCTGGCTCGCGGACATGGCGAAGGGGGCCGAGGACCGCTTCCCGGACTTCGCCGCCTGGGCCTCCCACCCGGACCGCGCGGGGGAGGGGCTGCGGCTGGCCGGGACCCCCGGGGAGGTACGGGCGCTCGTCCTCGCGCTCGCCGCGCGGCTCGACCGGGCCCCCAGGGCCACCGGCGTGCCCGGCGCGCCGCTGGACGGCGCCTCCTTCCGGCAGGCGCTCCAGCTCGCGCTCTACTCCGACACGGCCTTCCCCGCCTTCGCGCGGCTCGTCGGCCAGGCCCTCGATCCGCAGGCCGTTCCCGTGCTGCCGCCCGAGCTGTCCGGAGCGATGCCCGACGAGGCCGCGGCCGTCGCCGTGGGGGTGATCTGCAACGACGTCGACTGGCCCCGTTCCGTACGGGCGTACGCCCGCGCGGTCGCCGCCGACCGGGTCCGGCACCCGCTCACCGGAGGCATGCCCGCCAACGTCACGCCCTGCGCCTTCTGGAAGGGCGGGGCGGTGGAGAAGCCGGTCCGGCTCACCGACGACGGGCCGTCGAACATCCTGATGATCCAGAACCTGCGGGACCCGTCGACCCCGTACTCCTCCGGTCTGAAGATGCGCGGGGCGTTCGGCGACCGGGCCCGGCTGGTCTCGGTCGACCGGGGCGGCCACGGCGTGTACCTGACCGCCGCCGGCGGGGCGGGGAACGCCTGCGGGGACAGGACCGTGACCCGCTTCCTGCTGACCGGCGAGCGGCCGGCCACCGACGTGCGCTGCTGACACGCCGTACTGAGCCGTACCGGGCCGGGTGCGTCAGGCGGCCGCCTCGTCGGCCGGTCCGTCCGCGGCCCCGTCCGCCGTCCCGTCGTCGGCCAGCAGGCCCGCCCTGAGTTCGCCGTAGATGCGGGCGAGGACGCGGGAGACGTGCATCTGGGAGAGGCCGACGCGGCGGCCGATCTCGGCCTGGGTGAGCTCCTCGCAGAAGCGGAGGCCGAGGATCTGCCGGTCGCGGGCGTCGAGGCGGGCGATCAGCGGTTTCAGGGACTCCAGGTCGTCGATCAGCGCGTAGGCGGGTTCCGTGACGGCGGTGCGACGCCCGGCGGTGCCCGCGGAGGCACCGGTCTCGTCGTCGCCGAGGGGGGCGTCGAGGGACTGGGCGGTGTGGGCGTTGGCGGCCAGCTCCGCCTCGGCGACCTCGGACTCGGTGAGGTCGAGCAGGGCGGCCAGCTCCGACCGGCTGGGCCGGCGGCCCGCGCTCTGGAGCAGCGCGTCGGCCGCCTTGGCGAGGGCCATGCGGCGCTCCTGCATCCGGCGGGGGACGTGGACGGCCCAGCCGGTGTCGCGGAAGAAGCGCTTCAGCTCCCCGACCACGGTCGGCAGCGCGAAGGACGAGAAGTCCACCCCGCGCCCCGGGTCGAAGCGGTCGATCGCCTTGATCAGGCCGATCGTCCCGACCTGGAGGATGTCCTCGGCGGGCTCCGGGCGGCCCCGGAAGCGCCGGGCGGCGAACTTCACGAGGCTGAGGTTCAGCTCGATCAGCGTGTCGCGGACGTACGCGTGCTCCTCCGACCCCTCGTCCAGCTCCCGCAGCCGCTGGAAGAGCGACACGGAGAGGGTCCGGGCCCGGTCCGTGGACACGGCGGCCGGGTGCGCGAGCTCGGGAAGCCCTGCCAGCGCCCGCCGCCGTCCGGCGGCCGCCGGGCAGTCCGGGGCGAGGAGGGGGGGCCGGGGTTCCGCGGGTCGTGGAGTCATGCTTCCTCCTGGGTCGGAGGTCCCAATCCGAGTGTCCGCTTCCCGCTGTTATGCGTCAATCTTTACATGAAAGGCGCTTCCGGTATCGCCGCTCCGACCAGGCAGGACGCCCTCGGGTGGTGGCTTCGGCCGACTGCGCCCAGGCTGGGAGGCGTGCGCGGCGGCGCGGGACGGCCGGGACGCCCCCCTGCCCGCCCTCGCCCCCGCCCCCGCGCCCGGCCGAGTCACCAGACGGAGCGACGAAAGGCAGACGTACCGATGACCGAGAGCCGTCCCGCCACCACGACCGACTCCGGCGCCCCGGTGGAGAGCGACGAACACTCGCTCACCGTGGGCCCCGGCGGGCCGATCCTGCTCCAGGACGCCTATCTCATCGAACAGATGGCGCAGTTCAACCGCGAACGGATTCCGGAGCGGCAGCCCCACGCCAAGGGCAGCGGCGCGTTCGGCCGCTTCGAGGTCACCCACGACATCAGCCGCTTCACCAAGGCGGCCCTGTTCCAGCCGGGCACCCGCACCGATCTGGTCATCCGCTTCTCGACGGTCGCGGGCGAGCGCGGCAGCCCGGACACCTGGCGCGACCCGCGCGGCTTCGCGGTGAAGTTCTACACCAGCGAGGGCAACTACGACATGGTCGGCAACAACACGCCGGTCTTCTTCGTCAAGGACCCGATGAAGTTCCAGCACTTCATCCGCTCCCAGAAGCGCCGCGCCGACAGCAACCTGCGCGACCACGACATGCAGTGGGACTTCTGGACGCTGTCGCCGGAGACCGCGCACCAGGTCACCTGGCTGATGGGGGACCGCGGCATCCCGCGCACCTGGCGCCACATGAACGGCTACACGTCCCACACGTACATGTGGATCAACGCCTCCGGCGAGCGGTTCTGGGTGAAGTACCACTTCAAGACCGACCAGGGCGTCGAGTTCTTCACCCAGGACGAGGCCGACCGGATGGCGGCCAGCGACACGGACTTCCACATGCGGGACCTCTTCGAGCACATCCGCGACGGCGACTTCCCCTCGTGGACGCTGCACGTGCAGGTCATGCCGTACGCGGAGGCCGCGGCGTACCGCTTCAACCCCTTCGACCTGACCAAGGTGTGGCCGCACGGCGACTACCCGCTCATCCCCGTCGGCCGGATGACGCTCGACCGCAACCCCACCGACAACCACGCGGAGATCGAGCAGGCGGCCTTCCAGCCCAACAACCTGGTGCCGGGCATCGGACCGAGCCCCGACCGCATGCTGCTGGCCCGCCTGTTCTCGTACGCGGACGCCCACCGGCACCGCATCGGCGCCAACTACCAGCAGCTCCCGGTGAACGCGCCGATCGTCGACGTCCACTCGTACTCGAAGGACGGGGCGATGGCCTACCGGAAGACGGCCGACCCGGTCTACGCCCCGAACTCCAAGGGCGGACCCGCCGCCGACACCGAGCGGTACGGGTCCCCGCCCAGCTGGGCGGCGGACGGCGAGATCACCCGGGCGGCCTACGTCTCCCATCCGGAGGACGACGACTGGGGCCAGGCCGGAACCCTCGTGCGCGAGGTGCTCGACGACGCGGCCCGCGACCGCCTCGTGGACAACGTCGTCGGCCACCTCCTCGACGGCGTCGGCGAGCCCGTCCTGGAGCGCGCCCTCGCCTACTGGAGGAAGATCGACAAGGCACTCGGCGACCGCATCGCCCAAGGGGTACGGGCCAAGGCCGGCGCGTAGCAGCCCCTCACGGCGCCCCGCCCTTCGGGCCGGTGGGTCAGACGGTGCGTTCGACGACGAAGACGGGGATCTCGCGGTCGGTGTGGAGCTGGTAGTCCGCGTAGTCGGCGAAGGCGGCGACGGCGCGGTCCCACCAGACCCGGCGCTCCTCGCCCTCGACGAGGCGGGCCTTCATGTCCCACAGCTGGGGCCCGTCGCGCAGTTCGACGAGGGGCGAGGCGACGAGGTTGTGGTACCAGACGGGGTGCTTCACCGCGCCGCCGTTCGAGGCGACGAGCGCGTAGGCGCCCTCGTGCTCCACCCGCATGAGGGGCGTCTTGCGGAGCTTGCCGCTCCTGGCGCCGACGCTGGTGACCAGGACGACCGGCAGGCCGCGCATGGTGGTGCCTTCGGCGCCGCCGGACGACTCGTAGAGGGCGACCTGGTCGCGGACGAGCTGGTTCGTGCTGGGCTCGTACGTGCCTGTGAGCGGCATGGGTGCTCGCCTTTCGGGGAGGGTGCGACGGAGCCGGACGTTCCAGCTCCGCCTCCGACGCTATCCGACGGCGGCGGTCAGAGGGGCTGTCGGCCGTCACCCGGGGCGGGCAGAATCGGCCGCATGCCGACCACCGCGGGCGGGCCGCCCGCGCACGACACGCCCGCCGACCTCGCCCTCGGCTTCCTGACGGGCGGCGTGATCGGTGGATCGCTGACCGCCTTCATCGGCGGATGCGTCGCCGAGGAGGCGTCGCTGATCGTCACGGGCCTTGTGCTGCCCGCCGTCTACGGCCTCGCGTTCTTCCTCTGTACCCCTCCGCGCCGCGCACGGCGCTCGCCAGGATCGAGCGTTGCCTGGAGACCGCCGAGGCCGAGACCACCGACTTACCGGTCCGGTTCGAGCTGAGCGTCACCCCGGACGCGGTGATCCTGCCGGGGGGTTCCGCACGGCCGGGTGGCGCAGGATCGCGCGCGCCGACCGGCGGCCCCGGAGCCCTCCGCAGAGGCTGGACGGGTCGGCGCCACCCGGTCGCCGGTCCGTCCAGGAGGTCCCGCATGCCCCGATCCGCCCCGGCCCCGCACCCGTACCGACCGCGCCGGGCCGCCGTCACCGCCCTGCTCCTCGCCGCCGCGCTGACCGGCCCCGCCCTCCCGTACGCCAGCGCCGGCGACACCGGCAGCGCCCCGTCCGGGGCGCACGGCAGCGGCGGGTCGGAACGGGAGCTGCGGCAGGCGCTCGCCGACCTCGTCGCCGCCCCCGGCGGACCACCCGGGGCGATCGCCGTCCTCACCCGTGACGGCGTGCCGAAGGTCTACCGCGCGGGTACGGCCGAGGTGGGCACCGCCCGGCCGCCGCGCCCGCACGACCACATGCGGATCGCGAGCGTCGCCAAGGCGTTCAGCGGGGCCGTCGCCCTGAGCCTGGTGGACCGGCGGGCACTGGACCTGGACGACACCCTGGGCCAGCGCCTGCCGCGCCTCCCGAAGGCATGGCACGCCGTGACCCTGCGCCAGCTCCTCCAGCACACCAGCGGCCTGCCCGACTACAGCAAGACCGCGCGCTTCCAGGCGATCGTCCGCGCCGACCCGCGCCACCGCTTCGACTCCCGGCGCCTGCTGGACTTCGCCGCGGGCGAGGGCCTCGCCTTCCCGCCCGGCAGCCGCTACGCCTACTCCAACTCGGACAACATCGCCGTCGCCCTGATGGCCGAACAGGCCACCGGAGAACGCTACGAGGACCTTCTGCGGGACCTGGTCTACCGCCCGCTCGACCTCCGCGACACCAGCCTCCCCTCCGGATTCCGGCTGCCCCGCCCCCTCCTCCACGGCTACGCCACGGCCCCGGGCGAAGAGCCCGAAGACGTCAGCGAGGCGATCAGCGCCTCCGGCGCGTGGGCCTCGGGCGGAGTCGTCTCCACCCCCGCCGACCTGGGCGCCTTCTTCGGCGGCTACGCCGGTCCCGCGCTGCTGTCGCCGCGCACCCGCCGCGCCCAGACGCGGTTCGTGCCCGGCGAGTCCCAGCCGGCGGGCCCCGGCGTGAACGCGGCCGGTCTGGGCCTCTTCCGGTACACCACCCGCTGCGGCACGGTCCTCGGCCACACCGGCAACACCCCGGGCTACACCCAGTTCGCGGCTGCCACCCGCGACGGCCGGCGCACCGTGACCGTCTCCGTCACCAGCCAGGTCCCCCTCGACCCCGCCCTGCTCGCCCGCCTGCGCGCGACGGAGGAGCGCTTCGTCTGCGCCCTCCTGAAGGACGGCCACGGAGGAGACGGGCACCAGGCGTCAGGAGCCGGAAGCTAGGAGCAGATGAGGACGGTCTTCGCGATCGTGGCGCGGGCTTCGAGGGCCGCGTGGGCGTCCGCCGCGTCGGACAGGGCGTAGCGCTGCCCGATCCGGACCCGCAGCCGCCCCTCGCGGACGAGCTGGAGCACGGCCGTTCCCCGGCGGAGGAGTTCCGCCCGGTCCTGGATGTGATGCGTCAGGTTCGGGCGGGTGACGTAGAGGGATCCGGCGGCGTTCAGGCGCTGGAGGTCGAGCGGCGGCACCGCGCCGCCGGACTGCCCGTAGACCGCCAGGACTCCGCGCGGGCGCAGCGCGGCGAGGCTCTCGTCGAAGGTCGGGCCGCCGATGCCGTCGAAGACCGCGGCGGCGCCGAGGCCGTCGGTGTGGCGGCGTACGGCCTCAAGCAGCGCGCCCGGCCGGTGGTCGACGACCTCGGCGGCGCCCGCGGCACGCGCAGCCTCCGCCTTGGCCGCGGTCGACGCGGTGCCGATCACCGTGCCGCCGCGCATCCGCACGAGCTGGGTCAGCAGCGTGCCGACGCCGCCCGCCGCGGCGTGCACGACGACGGTGTCGCCGGGCCGGACCGGGTACGTGTCGTGGCACAGGTAGTGCGCGGTCATGCCCTGGAGCAGGGTGGCCGCCGCCAGTTCGGGGGCCAGTCCGTCCGGGACCGGCACCAGCCGGTCGGCGCGCAGCACGGCGTACTCCGCGTAGGCGCCGGGCAGGTTCGCCCAGGCGACGACGTCGCCGACGGCGACCTCGCGCACCCCGGGGCCGACCTCGACGACCGTGCCGGCGCCCTCCTGCCCGGGGACGAACGGCAGTTCCTGGGGGTAGAGGCCGGACCGGAAGTAGACGTCGACGTAGTTGACCCCGGCGGCGGCGAGGCGTACCAGCGCCTCGCCTTCGCGCGGTGACGGGCGGGGCAGTTCGACGGGTTCGAGCACGTCCGGCCCGCCGGCCCGGCTGACCTGAATGGCTTTCATGGCGGGGATCGTACGGGGGTCGTCCAGGGCCGTACGAGCCACGGCCGCCTCAGCGGAGGTCATAGCCGGCCTCTTCGGCGAGGTCGCGGACGACCGGCAGGACCTGGCGGATCTCGGACTCGTGACGGCGCCACTTGTCCGGGTCGGGCACGGTCTGCGTCATCACGACGGGGAGGTCGCGGCGGCCCCAGGCGTCGGAGAAGGGAAGCTTCACGGCGTCGGCGACGGCCTCCATGGTGGCCACCGGGTCGGCCTGGACGTCCTCGTAGCGGACGAGGACGGAGTTGCCGGTGGGGGCCATGCTCCGGGCGGCGTCCAGGACGGCCCGGTTGTGGGCGACCCAGTTGTGCGCGCAGACCTCGGCCAGGCGCAGGTCCACCCACTCCCGCCAGCCGGGCGGCAGGCTGAGGTTCCACCACTCCTTGCCCCACGGGAACACGTCCGAGTAGCCCTTGATGCGCAGCGGCTCCGGCACCGGGTACGAGAAGAACATCCGCGGGTTGAGCCAGGCGTCCATCAGGGAGCCGACGCTGGTGCGCGGGTCGCGGACGACGAACACGTAGGTGGCGTCCGGGTAGAGGGCCTGGAGGAAGGGGATGCGGAAGCAGGACTGGATGCTCTTCTCCACCAGCCGGATCCCGTCGGCGAGTTCGGCCTCGGTGGGGCGCGGGCCGCGCGGCGGGAAGCAGAACGGGGTGATCTCGTCGAGTTCGCCGCCGTCCCGCGTGGTGGGCGGGCCCTCCGGCAGGACGCCGGGGAAGCGCTCCTTGAGGGCCTTGAGCGGCACGTCGTAGTAGTACGGCTGGAGGCCCTGGGCGCTGATGAAGTCGAGGTAGTCGAGCTTGTCGCCGACGGACCACTCCGCACCGGGCCTGCGGGCGGCGGCCAGCAGGTCGGCGGTCAGCCGCGCCGCCACCTCGGGGGTCGCGTCGGAGGCGTCCAGGGCGTTGGAGTGCCAGCCGCGCCGGCTCGGGTGCAGGTCGCCGCGCTCCCATATCGGCTTGCCTTCGCGGCCGATGCTCCAGACGTGCTCGCTGCGCTCGATCAGACTGCGGACCAGGCTGGTGCCGGAGCGGGGGTGGCCGACGATGAAGATGGGCTGCTTGAGCATGGGTGAGAGCTCGCCTTCGTGAAGTCGTGAAGTCGTGAGTTCGTGAGGAGGGGAGTGCGGAGGGCGCGCGCGAGAAGGGGGTGCGTGCTCAGGCGGGCCAGCGGGCGGACCTGACGTGCCGGTTCGCGAGCCCGGCCACGGTGATCAGGGCCTGGACGCCGGCGATCAGGACGATCGCGCCGGTGACGCCGAGGAACTGGAGGGCCAGGCCGCCGGCCAGGGAGCCGAGGGGGGATCCGGCGCCGATGAGGGTGATGGTCGCGGCGATGGCGCGGCCCCGCCGGTGGTCCGGGGTCTGCCGGAAGATCATGATGTCGACGAGGATCTTCAGCGCCGGCAGGCCGAGCGCGGCCAGGGTCAGCATGGCGAAGACCCAGACCGGTCCGAGCGGGAGCGCCAGCAGGGCGACCGCGGCGGTGGTCAGCGTGGACGCCGAGAGCAGCAGCGCGCCGGGGCTGAGCAGGCGGTTGAGGCGCGGCACCAGAGCCGAGCCGACGAGCATGCCGACGGCGGTGCCGGACAGGGCCAGACCGATGGTGCCGGCGGAGTGGTGCTGGTCTTGCAGGGCCACCATCACCATGAGGATCGCGGCGGTGACGCTGAAGTAGAAGACGCTGATCAGGAGGAGCGCGGACCGCAGCAGCCGGTCGCCGAGCAGCTCGACCACCCCGGAGAAGGCATGGGTGAGCGGTCCGAGCGCGCTCTTCCGTTCGTCGCCCGCCGGCTCGGTGACCGGCTCCGTCTTCGGGACGCGGATCACCAGGGCGCAGACGAACGAGATGACGAATCCGGCGATCGCCGCGACGAACGGGAACGTGCGGGAGACCAGGTAGAGCGCGCCGCCCAGGGGCGGTCCCGCCAGGGCGGCGGCGCCGCTGCGGGCCTCGTCCTGGCTGAGCGCCGCGGTGAGCTGATGGTCCGGCACCACGGCGCGGATCAGCAGCATCCTGGCCGGTGCGCCGAAGGCCGTTCCGGCGCCCAGGACGACGGCGGCGAGGATCAGCAGGCCGAAGTCGGCCCAACCGGCCATCAGGCCGACGACGATGAACGTGAGAGTGAGCGCGCGGACCGCTTCGGAGATCAGCAGGATCCGGCGCCGGTCCCACCGGTCGACCACCGCGCCGGCCGGCAGTCCGACCAGGAGAGCGGTGCCGATCTGGGCGAAGCCGAAGAGACCTGCCAGCGCCGGTGACCCGGTCAGGTGCATGATCAGCAGGGGATACGCGACCTCCACGGTTTCGAGACCGAGGTTGGCCGCGGCCGCCCCGATCCAGAGGATCTGGAAACGCCGGTTGCGGCGCAGGGGTGTTGGCGTGGCGGGAGCTTCGCTATCACTCTGACGTAAGCGTTCACTCATGCGTGAACGGTAGCATGTTGGTGAATGGTTCGCTACGAGGAAACGGAGTGCGGCAATGGCTGACGATGCCGACGCGGTGGCGGTCGTCCGGGAAGTGGACGACGTGGAGACGCTGAAGGCCCTGTCCGACCCGCTGAGGCTGGCGATCCTGCGCACGATGATGAGCGACGTGCGCGCGGGGCACCGGGTGAAGGACATCGCACGGCTGCTGGACCAGCCGCCCACCCGGCTCTACCGGCACATCAAGGTGCTGGAGGCGGCGGGCCTGATCAAGGTGGCGCAGACCCGGATGGTCTCCGGGATCCAGGAGAGCCAGTACCAGGTGGCGCAGTTCGCCCTGCGGCTGAGCCGGGACCTGCTGGCCGCGCCGGGCAACGCGGGCGACCTCGCCGACGCGTTCGCCGCGACGCTGAACGACTTCCGCGACCGGCTCGTCCGGGACATCATCAGCGGTCGCTTCCAGCCCGAGGCGGACCCGGAGACCGAGGAGAAGCCGGACCCGCTCGGCCCGATGGTCGTGGCGCTGGACCGCCGGCTGTCGCCGGAGCGGGCCACCGAGTTCCGGTCCCGACTGTCCGCGCTCATGGAGGAGTTCAACCGGCCCGACGACGAGGAGAACGCCGTCGTGCCCGTCGAGTTCCTGATGATGTTCTGGGCTCCCAAGGAGCCCGCCGGAGAGCCGTCGGCGTAGCAGTCCCACCTTTCCCAGGCCGGGCATGCGGATGACCGCGCCGTACGCCCTTCCGGACGTCTCGGCGCGGTCACCGTCGTGCGGGTCGTTCGGGGGGACGCCTCACCCGGGTACGGGTACGGGCAACGGGCGTCCCCCGCGGCTCACTTGGCCGCGATGAAGAGGCGGCCGCCGGGGAAGCGGTGCGGCACGCACCGGGCCTGCTCGAAACCGGCCTGCCGGAAGCGGGCCAGCCAGTCCTCCTCCGGAGGCAGCGGTACGTCCATGAACCCGGCGTGCAGATAGGTGAACAGGGCGCTGAACCTGCGCTCGCGCTCACCGGAGGCGTACGGCACCGAGTCGGTGATGGCCATGATGCCGCCAGGGCGCAGCGCCTCCCGGCACGCGCGCAGCACCCGGTCGAAGACGTCGCCCTCCCGCACGATGTCGTGGAAGACGAACCCGGCGTGGACGACGTCGGCGCCCTCCACCGGCGTGGGGTCGTCGGCCACGGACTGGATCGGCCGCTCCACCACCTCAAGACGGTCGCCGACGCCCGCCGCCAGCGCCGCGCGGGCCGCCTCCCGGCACGCGCCCGCGCTCATGTCCAGGGCCACGCCCGTGCTCTCCGGCAGCCGGCCCAGCAGGTCGATCAGCAGACCGGCGGCGCCGGCGCCGAGGTCGACGATCCTGCGCGGCCGGGCGGCGAGGATCGCCTCGGTGGCGGCCGGGTAGAAGCCCTGGCTGCCGATCCACCGGGAACTGACCGCGACCTCGCGCCCGTTCCGCTCGTACCGCGCCCCGGCACCGGCCGGGTCGCGCAGGAACTCGGCGGGGTTCTGGACGTACGGCTGGTTGGCCCTCAGCGACCAGATGAGGTAGCCGGACTCGTGGATCCGGTCGGCGAAGTCGTCCGCGATCCGGAACTCCTTGACGCCCGCCGGCACCAGCAGCGCGGCGGCGACCAGGGCGGACAGGAAGGCGTCCATGCCCTCCTCCGGCACGTCGGCGGCGGCCGCCAGCTCGGCCGAGGTGACCGGCTCGCCGCGCTCCAGCAGCGGGACGATGCCCAGCCGGTCGGCCATCTCCAGCAGGGCGGCGACGGCGGCGAGATCGGCCGCGGTCTCAGGGCGATTGATGGGTGACATCGCGCTCTCCCACTCCATTTCGACGATCAACTCGGGTTCCACGGGGCCGGGCCGGGTGCGTGCCCGGCCGGCGGGCGCGGCACCGTCGGCGCCGAGCCGGTCTTGAGTCCCGCCGCCACGGCTCGCCTGCCACGGCTCGCCCGCCGCGGGACGGCGGGGGAGGGCGGGTGCGGCGGCGCGCGCGGACCGGTCGGGTCCGTCGAGGTCCGCGCCGCACGGCACGCCGGCGGGGTGGTGGCCGTGCGAGCCGGTCGGGCCGGCACGGCCACGCGAGGGGTACGCCCCTGGCCTCATCGCGAGTCCGCGTCCTCGCCGCTGGAGCCGCTGGGCCTGTCGGGCGCAGCGGGGCCGCTGGGGCCGGTGCGCCTGCGGAGCTTCGGGCGGGTGCGGGTCGGGGCCTGGCCGAGGTGCGCGGCGAGGGCGGCGACCGTCGGGGACTCGAAGAGGACGGCCACGCTGAGGCTCGCGCCGAAGCGGGTGCGCACCCGGTTGAGCAGGCGGGTGGCGAGCAGCGAGTGGCCGCCGAGGTCGAAGAAGTTGTCGTCCACGCCGACCCGAGGGGTCTTCAGGATCTCGGCGAACAGGGCGCACAGCGCCGCCTCCCGCTCGTCCCGGGGCGCCACGTACGCCCTCGTGGACGCGCTCGGGTCGGGCGCCGGGAGCGCCTTCCTGTCGACCTTGCCGTTGCCGGTCAGCGGCAGCCGGTCCAGGGTGACGAACAGGCTCGGCACCATGTGGTCCGGGAGCGTCAGGGCGGCGTGGGCCCGTACCGCGGCCACGTCCACGTCCGCCGGTACCAGGTAGCCGATCAGCCGCTCGCCGTCCCCGGTGACCGTCGCGTGCGCCACGTCCGGATGGCCCGTCAGGGCCGCCTCGACCTCGGCCGGTTCGATCCGGAAGCCGCGGACCTTCAGCTGCGCGTCGGCGCGCCCGTCGAACTCCAGGATCCCGTCGGGCCGGTACCGGGCGAGGTCGCCGGTGCGGTACATGCGCCCGCCGGCCGGGCCGTACGGGTCGGCGACGAACCGCGCGGCCGTCACGTCCGGCTGGTGCGCGTAGCCGCGGGCGAGCCCGGTCCCGGTCACGTACACCTCACCGGGGACGCCGGGCGGTACCGGGCGCAGCCGCTCGTCGAGCAGATAGATACCGGTGTTGTCCATGGCCCGGCCGATCGGCACCGTGCGGGACGGTGCCGTGGTGATCGGGTACCAGGAGGAGATGACGGTGGTCTCGGTGGTGCCCCAGGCGGCCGCGACGGCCGTGCGCGGCGCGGCGGCCAGCAGGTCGGCGACCGAGGCGGGTGACACCACGTCACCGGCCACCCAGACGAGGTCCAGGGCGGCCAGGGCGGGTCCGGCCTCGGCCACCATCAGGTTGAACAGGGCGGAGGTGAAGACCGCGGTGGTGGCCTTCCCCTCGACGATGGTGCGGGCCAGGACGTCGGTGTCCAGGTCGACCTCGGGCGCGATCACCACCCGGCCGCCGGTCAGCAGCGGCAGCCAGATCTCGTACGTGGACGGGTCGAACGACGTCGGGGAGTGCATGAGCGCGTCGGCCGGCCGCAGTGCCGCCCAGGCGCGGTCGGTGACGAACTCGGCGACGCTGCGGTGCGAGACGCCGACCGCCTTGGGGGTGCCGGTCGAGCCGCTGGTGAACATCGTGTACGCGGTGCGGTCCGGGTGGCTCGTGGTCGACGGCGCGTGCTCCTCGGAACCGGGGGAGGGCGTGACGACCGTGACCCCGGTCAGCTCGGTGGGCCGGTCGGTGACGAGCAGTCGGGCCCGCATGTGGTCGACCATGCGCTGCTGCCGGGCGAGCGGCGCGGACCCGGGCAGGGGCAGGTAGCCGCCGCCCGCCTTGATCACGGCGAGCACCGTCACGAGGTAGTCGATGCCGCGCGGCTGGAGCACCGCCACCGGGTCGTCGGGCGCGCAGCCCGCCGCCACCAGCGCGTGTGCCAGGTGGTTGGCGCGCCGGTCGAGCTCCCGGTAGCCGATCGACCGGTCGCCCTCGACGGCGGCGACCGCGTCCGGGGTGGCGGCGGCCCTGCGGGCGAAGAGGACGGCGAGGTCCTCGTCGACGACCGGCCGCGCGGTGTCGCTCTCGCCCGCCAGCGCGGTACGCCGCTCGGTGTCGGAGAGCAGGTCGATCCGTCCGATCGGCGCGTCGGGGTCCTCGACGGCCGCGTCCAGGACCCGCAGGAGCCGGTCCATGAGGGCGGCCACGGTGTCCCGGTCGAACAGGTCGGTGCGGTAGCGCACCTCGCCGGTGATGCCCTCGGGCGCCCGGCCGTCCCCGTGGTGCTCGACGAAGCTCAGGTTGAGGTCGAAGTCCACCGGACCGACCCGGATCGCCTCGACCGCGCCCTCGGCCGGGGCCGGCGACACGTCCACCCCGGCGAGCGCGAACGCGGACTCGGCGTTGTTCTGGAGCACCAGCATGGTCTGGAAGAGGGGGTGCCGGCTCAGGCTGCGGGCCGGGTTGAGCGCGTCCACGACCCGGTCGAAGGGCAGCTCCTGGTGGGCGTAGGCCGCCAGGTCCAGCTCCCGCACCCGGCCGAGGAGTTCGCGGAAGCTCGGATCACCGGCGGTGTCGGTCCGCAGGACCAGGCTGTTGACGAAGCAGCCGACCAGGTGGTCGAGGCTGTCGTCGCTGCGCCCGGCGACGGTGGTGCCGACGGGGATGTCGGTGCCCGCGCCGAGCCGGGTGTAGAGCGTGGCGAGCGCCGCGTGCAGCACCATGAAGAGCGTGGTGTGCGTGGACCGGGCCAGGTCGAGCAGCCGCGCGTGGAGCGGTGCGGGCAGCGTCACCGGAAGCAGCGCGCCGGGCAGGTCGGAGGAGTCGGGCCGGGGCCGGTCGTAGGGCAGGGCCAGTTCCTGCGGGAGACCGGTGAGCCGCTCGGTCCAGTACGCCGAGAGCCGCTTCCCGGCAGGGCCTTCGAGGAGGGCGCGCTGCCACAGGGTGTAGTCGGCGTACTGCACCGGCAGGGGCCGCCAGACCGGCGCGTCCCCGCCGGCGCGGGCGGCGTACGCCTGCGCGAGGTCCCGGGTCAGCGGGGCCAGCGACCAGCCGTCGCCGCCGATGTGATGCATCAGCAGCAGCAGTGTGTGCCGGTCCGGGCCGGTGGTGAACAGGTGCAGCCGCAGCGACAGGTCGGTGGTGAGGTCGAACCGGTGCCCGGCGGCGGCCGTCAGCTCCCGGTCCAGCTCGGCCGGGTCCACCGCCGAGATCCGCAGCACCTCGTCCGGGTCGGCGGCGGCCAGGACGTGCTGGCGCGGCGCGCCGTCGACCTCGGGGAACCGGGTGCGCAGCGTCTCGTGGCGGTCCAGCAGATCGCCCACCGCGGCGCGCAGCGCGCCGGTGTCCAGGGCCCCTTCCAGGCGCAGCACCAGGGGCCAGCCCAGGCCGTTCCACCGGGACAGGAACCACAGCCGCTCCTGGGCGTAGGACAGCGGCATCGGGACCGGCCGGACGGCCGGCAGCAGGGGGCCGTGGGCGCGGCCCGCCCCGTCGCCGGAGTCGAGCCGCGCGCCGAGCCGGGCGCCGAGTGCCGCCGCCGTCGGGGCCTCGAACAGGTCCGCGATGCCCAGGTCGGCTCCCAGGTGGGTGCGGATCCGGTTGACCAGGCGGGTGGCGAGGAGCGAGTGGCCGCCGAGGTCGAAGAAGTTGTCGTGGACGCCGACCCGGGACCTGCCGAGGAGTTCGCCCATGAGCGCGACGAGGATCTCCTCGGCCGGGGTGCGCGGCGCCGTGTATCCGGTACCGGTCTCGAACCGGGGCTCCGGCAGGGCCCGCCGGTCGACCTTGCCGTTGCCGGTGAGCGGCAGCCGGTCGAGGACGACCCAGGCGCCGGGCACCATGTAGTCGGGCAGGACCGCGGCGACCCGGTCCTGGACGCGGGCGACGTCCAGGCCGCTCTCCTGGGGCACCAGGTAGGCGACGAGCCGGCGTTCGCCGCCCCGGTCCTCGTGGGCGGTGACGAACGCCTGCCCGACCTCCGGCAGGGCGGTGAGCGCGGACTCGACCTCGGCGGGTTCGACCCGGAAGCCGCGGATCTTCACCTGGGCGTCGGCCCGCCCGACGAAGTCCAGGGTGCCGTCGGCGCGCCACCGGGCGATGTCACCGGTCCGGTACATCCGGCTCCCCGGCGGCCCCCACGGGGCGGCGGTGAACCGCTCGGCGGTCAGGTCGGGCCGGCCGGCGTACCCGCGCGACAGTCCCGAGCCGGCGATGTACAGCTCGCCCGGCACCCCCGTCGGCACCGGCTGGAGCCGCGCGTCGAGGACGTACAGGCGGGTGTTGTCCATCGGCGTGCCGATCGGCACCCGGACGGGCACGGCCTGCGCGTCCGACAGGGTGAACCGGGTGGAGCAGGTGGTGGTCTCGGTCGGCCCGTACAGGGCCCTCACCGTGAGCCCCGGATGGCGGTCGAGGAGCCGCGCGACCGCCGCGGGCGGCACCACGTCGCCGCCGGTCAGGACCTCCCGGACGCCCGCGAAGCAGCCCGGGTCCTCCGCGAGGGCCCCGAAGAGGCCGGAGGTGAGCCAGATCCGGTCGACCCCGTACGAGGTCACCGCGCGGGCCAGGCCGGTGGCGTCGAGGATCCCCTCGGGGGCCACCACGACCGTGCCGCCGGTCAGCAGCGGCGTCCAGATCTCGTGCACCGACGCGTCGAACCCGGTGGCGGAGTGCATCAGGACGGTGCCGCCCGCCCTCCAGAGCCCGTCCCGGACGAAGCCGGCCGTGTTCCGGTGCGTCAGGACGACGGCCTTCGGGGTGCCGGTCGAGCCGCTGGTGAACATCACGTACGCGGCCTGGTCCGGGTGCGGGTCCGCTGGGGGCGGCTCGGGCGACTCGCCGTCCCCGGGCGCCAGCACGGTCAGGCCCGCCGACTCGTCCGGCCGGTCGGTGACGAGCAGGGTGGCGCCGGCCTGGCCGGCCATCTGGCGCAGCCGGTCCTCGGGGGAGTTCTCCGGCAGCGGCAGATACGCCGCGCCGGCCTTCAGCACCGCGAGCATGGACACGATGAGGTCGGCCGAACGCCGCTGGAGCAGCGCCACCGGCCGGTCCGGGGCGGCGCCCGCCTCGATCAACCGGTGCGCCAGATGGTTGGCGCGCCGGTCCAGTTCGGCGTACGTCAGGGTGACCGGGCCGGTGACCGCGACCGCGTCGGGGGTCGCCTCGGCGCGCGCGGCGAACAGGCGCGGCAGTGAGGCTTCCGGCAGCGGCCGCTCCGTGTCGTTCCAGGTCCGCAGGAGGGTGTCGCGCTCGCCGCTCCCGAGCACGTCGAGCCCGCCCAGCCGCTGGTCGGGGTCGGTGGCGACGGCGTCGAGGACCCGGACGAACCGGTCGGCCAGCGACCGGACCGTGTCCGCGTCGAAGAGCCCCGTGCGGTAGACGATCTCGCCGACCATGCCGTCGGCGCCGCCGTCCCGCCCGTACAGCTCCGTGAGGTTCACGAAGAGGTCCAGCTGCGCGGCGGACGGCGTCGACCGCACCACCTCGACGTCCAGACCGGCCAGGTCGAAGGCGGCGTCCGCGTTGTTCTGAAGGACCAGCATCGTCTGGAAGAGCGGGTGCCGGCTCAGCGTGCGGGCCGGGTTCAGCGCCTCCACGAGCCGGTCGAAGGGCAGCTCCTGGTGGCTCAGGGCGGCCACGTCGTCGGTCCTGGTGCGCTCCAGGAGCTCACGGAAGGTCGGGTCGCCCCCGGTGTCGGTGCGCAGCACCAGGTTGTTGACGAAGAACCCGATCAGATCGTCGAGTTGGTCGTCGCCGCGCCCGGCGACCACCGTGCCGATGGGGATGTCGGTCCCCGCGCCGAGCCGCGTGTACAGCGCGGCCAGGGCGGCGTGCAGCACCATGAAGAGCGTGGTCCGGCTCTGCTGCGCCAGGGCTGCCAGACGCGCGTGCAGGGACGCGGGGATCCGCAGGGGGAGAAGGGCGCCGTCGTGGTCGGCGCCGCCGGGGCGGGGCCGGTCGTAGGGCAGGGCCAGCTCCTCCGGGAGAGCGGCCAGGTAGGCGCGCCAGAAGCCCGAGAGCTGTTCCTGGTACGCCGGGGTGAGCAGGTCGCGCTGCCAGAGCGCGTAGTCGGCGTACTGCACCGGCAGCGGCCGCCACTCCGGCGCGGAGCCGGTGACCCGCGCCGCGTACGCGGTGGACAGGTCCCGCGCCAGCGGCCGCATCGACCAGCCGTCGCCCGCGATGTGGTGCAGCACCAGCACCAGGACGTGCCGGTCCGGCGCCGTGCGCAGCAGCCACACCCGCACCGGCGCCTCCGCCGTGACGTCGAAGGGGCGCCGGCAGGCGCTCCGTACCGCCTCGTCCAGCTCGGACTCCTCGACGTCCCGCACACGGATCAGGTCGTCGTCCGCCCGGACGTGGGGCAGGATCCGCTGGTACGGCCGGCCGTCCCGCTCGTCGAAGACGGTGCGCAGCGACTCGTGCCGTGCCATCAGGTCCTCGACGGCTGAGGCCAGCGCCGCCCGGTCCACCGGGCCGGAGAGGCGCAGCACCACGGGCAGGTTGTAGGTCCAGCCCAGCGGGTCCGTCCGGTTGACGAACCACAGGCGCTGCTGGGCCCAGGACAGCGGGACGCGGTCCGGTCGCGGGCCCGAGGCCAGGGCGGGCGCCTCCTGCCCGGTGGTCTCGGCGATGGCGGCCGCGAGACCCGCGACGGTGGGCGCGGCGAACAGGGCGTCGAGCCCGAGCCGGACGCCGAGGGCGCCCCGGATGCGGTTGAGCAGACGGGTGGCGAGGAGCGAGTGGCCGCCGAGGTCGAAGAAGTCGTCGTCGATGCCGACCGAGGGCCGGTCGAGCAGTTCGGCGGCCAGTTCGCAGAGCAGCCTCTCCCGCGCGTCACGCGGGGCCCGGCCGGTCCCTTGGCCCCGGAAGTCGGGTGCGGGCAGCGCCCGCCGGTCCAGCTTCCCGCTCGCCGTCAGCGGCAGCCCGTCCAGCACGACGAACGCGGAGGGCACCAGGTACGAGGGGAGGCGCTCCTTGGCCCAGTCGCGCAGCGCCGCGACGAGCAGCCCACGGCGGCGGGTGGCGATCGGGTCGTTCGTGAATCCGGAAGACGTCGTGGCACCGTCGGCTCCGCCGCGCAGGTAGACGCCGTCCAGGACCATCGGGCCGTCGGCGGCCGGGAAGAGGACGTCGAGCAGGTCCGGGCCCTCCGCCGACCAGGTCACGACGGCGGTGCGTCCGTGCTCGGCGGCGAGCGCGGGCCACTGCTCGGGGTCGATCTGGTCGCCGGGCCCCGCGAGCGCGGCGCGCGCGGTGTCCACCGGCGCGTGCGCCCGGACCGCCCGCGCGGCGGCGACCTCGCCGGCGACGCGGGCGTTGCGTACCCCGGTGAGGCGCAGCGCGGTGCCGTCGGCCAGCCGGGCGGCCAGGTCCCCGGTGGACCGGACGTCGCTGCCCCAGCGCAGGGCCGGGACCGCCGTCAGGTCCTGCGCGCCGGTGCCGTCCTTGTGGAGCACGACGTCGTAGCGGTGCTTGGTGAGTTCGTTGTGGTCGGCGCCCGGCTTGAGCCGCAGGTCGACCGCGCCGGCGCCGACGGTGCCGAAGAAGCCCGGGTCGACCAGGAGTTCCTTCTCCAGGACCACCGCCTGCTCGATCTCCCGGCGCAGCACCTCAGGTGCAGGGTCGTGGTCGGGTTGGCCGAGCTGACCGAGGCGTACGCCGGTCCACATGCCGTCCACGAGCGGGAGGCACCGCACGTCGCCGACGAACAGCCGGCCGCCCGGCCGGAGCAGGTCCAGCAGCTTCGTCAGGACGTCCCGCAGGTACTCCTCGTGGGGGAAGTACTGCACGACGGAGTTGATGACGATCGTGTCGAAGTGGCCTCGGGGCAGGCCGGTGGTGTCGTCGGCGGCCTGGGCGCGCAGGGTGACCTTCGCGGCGGTGTCCGGCTCCCCGGCGAGCCGGTCGCGCAGTCCCTCGATCGCGGAGGCCGAGTAGTCGGTGCCCCAGTACGCGTCCACCTCGCCGACCAGCGGCGTCAGGATCAGTCCTGACCCGACGCCGACCTCCAGGACACGGCGCGGCGCGAAGCCGCGGATCCGGGCGACGATCGCCTCGCGCCAGCGGGCCATCTGCTCGACCGGGATGCCCTCGCCGGTGTAGCTGGAGTTCCAGCCGGTGAAGTCGGTTCCGAAGGCGGAGCGGTCGGAGCCGTCGTAGAACGAGTCGTAGATCTGCTGCCACTCGTCGACGTGCGACGCGGCGCCGCCGTCGTCACCGTCGTCGCCGTCCGGTGTCCGGGCGGCGACCAGGTACCCGGCGAGCCGCTTCTCGCCGGCCTGGTCCTCGTGCACCAGGACCCGGGCCTGCTCCACCCCCGGGTGCCCGGTGAGGACCGTCTCGATCTCGCCCGGCTCGATCCGCAGACCGCGGATCTTGACCTGGTCGTCGGCCCGGCCGCAGTAGGCGAGCTGACCGTCCGGCAGCCGCCGCACCAGGTCGCCGGTGCGGTACATCCGCGTGCCCGGCGCCCCGAACGGGTCGGCGACGTACCGCTCCGCCGTGAGTCCGGCGCGGTCGACGTACCCCCGCGTCACGCCGCCGCCCCCGCTGTACAGCTCGCCGATCTCGCCGGGCGGCGTCGGGCGGAGCTCCTCGTCCAGCACGTACAGGTGGCTGTCGCCGGCCCGGGAGCCGATCGGCGGCGCGTCCGGCCCCGGCGTGAGCGGCTCCGAGAGCGTGATCGCCATGGTGGTCTCGGTGGGCCCGTAGCCGTTGACCATCCTGCGGCCGGGGCTCCAGGTGTCCACGAGCCGCGCGCCGCACGCCTCGCCGCCGACCATCAGGGCCTTCAGGGCGGGCAGTTCGGTCCGTGGCACGGTGGCCAGGACCGACGGCGGGACGAACGCGTGGGTGACGGCCCCGTCCGCGAGGAATCCGGCCAGCTCCTCGCCGACGAGCGTGTCGGGCGGCGAGACGACCAGCGTGCCGCCGGGCCCGAACGCCAGCAGCACCTCGATGATCATGGCGTCGAAGCTGGGCGAGGCGAGCTGCGACACCACGCAGCCGGGGCCCGCCGCCATCCGGCCGGCCAGGTCGGCGGCGAACGGCGGGATCCCCCGGTGCGGTACCGCGACCCCCTTCGGCCGGCCCGTCGAACCGGACGTGTAGATGACGTACGCCAGGGACAGCGGATGGTCCACCGGGTCCGGCGCGGTCACCGGCGCCCCGGCCGCCTCCGCCAGCAGCTCCGGCAGCGACCACTGCGCCGTGCCCGGGGTGTCCGGCAGCCCGGGCAGCACCGCCTCCGCGGCCAGCAGGGCGCGGGGCGCGCTGTCGGCGCACATGAAGGCGATCCGCTCGGCGGGGTGGTGGACGTCCACCGGCAGGAACGCGCCGCCGGCCTTGCCGACCGCGAGCATGGCGACGATCAGCTCCGCCGAGCGGGGCAGCGCGAGGGCCACCACGTCCTCGGCGCCGACGCCGCGCCCGCGCAGCACGTGGGCCAGTCGGTTGGCGCGCGCGTCCAGCTCGGCGTAGTCCCACGCGACCGGGCCGCAGCGCAGCGCGGGCGCGTCACCGCGCCGCGCCGCGTGCCGGGCCACCAGGCCGTGCAAGGACTCGGACACGTCGGTGTCGGCTGACGGCAAGCGCTCCGGCGAAAACGGCATCGCGGCTCTCCATGTCCCTGTGTGCCGGTGGTCCCATGCGGGCTGGCTCATGATGGGCGTACGAAAAGTTTTGCGACAACCCCTAGATGAGACCGCCAAAACCCCTGGAGACAGGGCCATTTGGGCGCCGGTGACCTTGCTTTCACCGGAGCCGTCCTAGCGTGTGCGGCCGACGACCGTCGATGTCTCGCAGGCGCAGGAGGATCCGTGTTCCCGTTGTCGTTCGCGCAGCAACGCCTGTGGTTTCTCAACCGCCTCGACACCTCGGCCTGGACCTACAACCTGCCGCTCGCGCTCCGGCTGGACGGGCTGCTCGACACCGTGGCCCTGCGCGCGGCCCTGGGCGACCTGGTCGCCCGGCACGAGAGCCTGCGCACCGTCTTCCCCGAGATCGACGGCGAGCCGCGGCAGCTCGTACGCGACACCGTGGAGGTCACCGAGTTCCTTACCGGTCTCGACGTCACGGCGGCCGAACTGCCCGCCACTCTGGATCAGTTGGCGCGGCACGCCTTCGACCTGACGGCGGACCTGCCGCTGCGGGTGTGGCTGCTGCGTACCGGCGAGGAGAGCCACACGCTGTATCTGGTGCTCCATCACATCGTCGGCGACGGCTGGTCGATGGCGGTCCTCGGCCGCGACCTGGGCCGCGCCTACGCGGCCCGCAGGGCCGGTGCCGCGCCGGACTGGGAGCCGCTGCCCGTCCAGTACGCCGACTACGCGCTGTGGCAGCGGGAACTCCTGGAGGGCCCGGACGGCGCCGACCTCCTCGCCCACTGGACCGGGCGGCTCGCCGGCCTTCCCGACGAGCTGCCGCTGCCGCTGGACCGGCCCCGGCCCGAGGTCTCCGGCGACGACGGCGGCGAGGTGCGGATCGACCTGCCCGCGGCCCTGCACGCGCGCCTGTTGCGGCTCGCGCGCGACGCCGACGCCTCCCTGTTCATGGTCGTGCACGCGGCCCTCGCCGCCCTGCTGACCCGGCTCGGAGCCGGCACCGACATCCCCCTCGGCACCATGGACGCGGGGCGTGCCGAGGAGGACCTGGAGGACCTGATCGGGTTCTTCGTCAACACGCTGGTGCTGCGGCTGGACACCGGGGGAGACCCGACCTTCCGGCACCTGCTCGCGCGGGCCCGGGAGACGGACGTCGCCGCCCTCGCCCACCCCGAACTGCCCTTCGACCGGCTCGTCGAGGCGCTCAACCCGAGCCGGGCGCTCAACCGCCACCCGCTCTTCCAGGTCGCCCTCGTCCTCCAGAACAACGCCGCCGCCCAGTACACCCTCGACGGCCTGACCGTGACGGAGCTGCGCAACCGGACCATCGCCGCCCACTTCGACCTGTCGGTCTCCTTCACCGACCGGTACGCCCCCGACGGCACGCCGCTGGAGCTGTCCGTGCAGCTCGTCCACCGCACCGAGCTCTTCGACCGGGAGACCGTCACGGCGTTCGCCCACCGCCTGGTGCGGCTGCTCGAAGCGGTGGCGGACGACCCGGACCGGGCGCTCGGCGACATCGACCTCCTGGACGCCCGCGAACGCGCCGCCGTGCTCCGCGACGGGAACGGCACGACGCGCCCGGAGCCGACCACCGGCCTCGCCGAGGCGTTCGCCCGGCAGGCCGCCCTCACCCCCGCCGCGCCCGCCGTCTCCGACCCCGACGGCTCCCTCAGCTACGCCGAACTCGACCGCCGCAGCGACCTGTTGGCCGGGCGCCTCCACCGCCTCGGCGTCACGGCCGAGACCCCCGTCGCCCTCCTCCAGCGGCGCTCCGCCGACCTGCTCGTGTCGATGCTCGCCATCCTCAAGGCCGGCGGCTGCTTCGTACCGCTGCCGCTGACCGCGCCCACCGAACGGCTCCACGACATCGTGGACGGGTCCGGGGCGGAACTCCTCCTCGTCGACGACGCGCTGCGCGACCACGAACTGACGGCCGCCACCCGGGCCCGGCTCCTGACGGTGACGGGATTCGAGGCGACCGACGCCGACCGCGCCGCCGTGCCCGTGGGCCTCGCGCACCCCGACCAGGCCGCGTACATCATGTACACCTCGGGCTCGACCGGCGCGCCCAAGGGCGTCGTCACCACCCAGCGCGGCGTGCTCGCCTTCGCCCGCGACCAATGCTGGCAGGACGAGCGCCCCCGCCGCGCGCTCCTGCACTCACCGCACGCCTTCGACGCGTCGACCTGCGAGATCTGGGTGCCGCTGCTGTCCGGCGGCGAGGTCGTCGTGGCACCGCCCGGCGACGTCGACGGCGCCGTCGTACGGGCCGCCGGCCTCACCGACGTCCTGCTCGTCTCCGGCCTCTTCCAGGTCGTCGCCGAGGAGGACCCCGACTGCTTCGCCGGACTGCGCGAGGTGATGACCGGCGGCGACGTCATCAGCCCCGCCGCCGTCCGCGCGGTCCTGCGCCGCCACCCGGGCCTGCGGATCCGCGCCACGTACGGCCCCACCGAACTGACCATGTGCTCCGTGCAGATGCCCCTGCGCGACCCGGACGCCGTGCCGGACAGCGTGCCCATGGGCCGCCCCATGGACGACACCGCCGTCTACGTGCTCGACGACCGGCTGCGGCCCGTACCCGTCGGCGTCGTCGGCGAGCTGTACGGCGCCGGGCCCGGCCTCGCGCGCGGATACGCCGGGCGCGCCGGACTGAGCGCCGAACGCTTCGTCGCCGACCCCTTCGGCCCGCCCGGCACCCGGATGTACCGCACCGGCGACCTTGCCCGCTGGCGCGCCGACGGCACCCTCGAATTCGCCGGCCGGGCCGACACCCAGGTGAAGATCCGCGGCTTCCGCGTCGAACCCGGCGAGGTCGAGAGCGCGCTGCTCCGCCACCCGGACGTCGCCCAGGCCCATGTGCACGCCCGCGAGGACCGGCCCGGCGACAAGCGCCTCGTCGGCTACCTCGTGCCCGCCGTGCCCGCCCCGGACCTCGCCGGGATCCGCGCCGCGGCCGCCGCGGTGCTGCCGCCGTACATGGTCCCCTCGGCGCTCGTCCCGCTCGCCCAGCTGCCGCTCACCCCGAACGGCAAGATCGACCGGAAACTGCTGCCGGAACCCGAGCAGGACACCGCCGACACCGCGTACGTCGCCCCCCGCGACGACCGGGAACGCGCCCTGTGCGCCCTGTTCGCCGAAGTCCTGCGGGTCCCGCGCGTCGGCGTCCACGACGGCTTCTTCGCGCTCGGCGGCCACTCGCTCCTCGCGATCCGCCTGGTCAACCGGATCCGCACCGCTTTCGACGCCGACCTCGGTGTCGCCACCCTCTTCCGCGCGCCCACCGTCGCCGAACTCGCCACCCGGCTCGGCGCACCCGACAGCGCCCGCCGCATCCCCGCCGTCCCGAGGACCGACGCGCTCCCCCTGTCGTACCAGCAAGAGGGCCTCTGGTTCCTGCACCAGCTCGACCCCACCTCACCCGTCTACAACGTGCCGCTCGCCCTGCGCCTGCGCGGCCGCCTCGACGTCGACCGGCTCTCCCACGCCCTCGGCCGGCTCGTCGCCCGCCACGAGAGCCTGCGCACCCGCTTCGTCACCGTGGACGGCACCCCCGTCCAGGTCACCGACCCCGCACCCGAGGCCCGGCCGCTCACGGTCGTCCCGACCCACCCGGACGCGGTGCCGCAGCTCCTCGCCGAGGCCGCCACCCGCCCCTTCGACCTCGCCACCGACCCGCTGCTGCGCACGGAACTCCTGCGACTCGGCCCGGCCGAGCACGTGCTGGTGCTCTGCACCCACCACATCATCGCCGACGGCTGGTCGGCGGGCGTCCTGCTCGACGAACTGTCCACCCTGTACACCGCACCGGACACCGCCCTCCCGGAACTCGCCATCCAGCCGGCCGACCACGCCGTCTGGCAGCGCGCCCGGCTCGCCGACGCCGTCCTGGACAAGCAACTGGGCTACTGGCGCGAGCAGCTCCACGCCCTGCCGCGACTGGACTTCCCGACCGACCGCCCGCGCGGCACCGGAGCCGGACACCCCGGCGCCACCGTCGACCTCCACCTGCCCGACGGCCTCGGCGCCTCCCTGCGCGCACTCGCCGACACCGAACGCGCCTCGCTGCTCTCCGTCGTGATGGCCGGATTCCTCGTGGTGCTCTCCCGGCACACCGGACAGGACGACATCGGCATAGGCTCGGTGCTCTACGGCCGCGACCGACCCGAACTCGAACCGCTCGTCGGCTACTTCGCCCACACCGTCGTGCTCCGCGCCGACCTCGCGGGCGACCCGACCTTCCGGGAGCTGGTCCGCCGCTGCGAACGCGCCGTCCGGGGCGCCACCGAACACCAGGACCTCCCCTTCAGCACCCTGGTCGAACAGCTGCGGCCGGTCCGCGAACCGGGCCGCAACCCGCTCTTCCAGATCAGCCTCACCCTGCACGCCGACGAGGTCGCGTCCGCCGGACCGGCCTTCGGCCCCGTCACCGCCGAACCCCTGCCGGTGGCAGGATCGGTCGCCCGCTTCGACCTCGCCGCCCACGCCACCGTCACCGCCGACGGCGGACTGCGCCTCCAGGCCGAGTACGCCACCGACCTGTTCGACGCCGACCGGATGAGCCGCCTGCTGGAACACCTGGGCCGCGTCCTCACCCACGCGGTCGCCGGACCCGACGCGGCCGTCCGCGACTTCGTCCTGCCCGGTCCCGACGAGGCGGCGCTGCTGCGCCGGTGGAGCGCCGCCTCCCGCGAGGTACCGGCCGACGCCTCCCTCTGGGACCTCTTCGCCGCACAGGTCCGGGCGCGCCCCGACGCGGTCGCGGTGATCGCCGGCGAGGAGCGGACCACGTACCGGCAGCTCGCCCGGCGCGCCGAACGCCTCGCCGCCCGGCTGGCCGCCCGGGGAGTCACCCGGGGAAGCCTGGTCGGCCTCTGCGTCCGCCGGGACACCGACCTCGTCGTCGGGATCCTGGGCATCCTGCGCGCCGGCGCCGCCTACGTGCCGCTCGACCCCGACCATCCGGCGCAGCGGCTCGCCTACATGGCCGCCGACGCGGGCCTGGACCTGGTGGTCACCCAGCGCGGACTGGAGGTGCCCGCGACCGCGCTGACCCTGGACTCCGACACCGACGGGGACCTGCCGGTGCCCGACGTCACCGTGACCGGCGCCGACCTGGCGTACCTCATCTACACGTCGGGCTCGACCGGGGCGCCCAAGGCGGTCACCGTCCCGCACGGACAGGTCGTCCGGCTGCTGCGCGCCACCCAGCACTGGTACCGCTTCGACGAGCGGGACGTGTGGACGCTGTTCCACTCCTTCGCCTTCGACTTCTCCGTCTGGGAACTGTGGGGCGCCCTCGCCCACGGCGGCCGGCTCGTCGTGGTGCCGTTCTGGCAGACCCGCTCGCCCGAGGAGTTCCAGCGCCTGCTGGCCCGCGAGAAGGTCACGGTGCTCAACCAGACCCCCGCCGCCTTCCGGCAGCTCGTCGCGGCCGACGAGGAGCGCCCGGAGGAACTCTCCCTCCGGTACGTGATCTTCGGCGGCGACGCGCTGGACGCCGACGCGGTACGCCGCTGGTTCGACCGGCACGGCGAGGACCACCCGCGCCTGGTCAACATGTACGGCATCACCGAGACCACCGTCCACGTCACCTACTGCCCGCTGACCCGGGAGCTCCTGCGCGACAACGCGGGACCCATCGGCGAGCCGATCCCCGACCTTTCCCTGTGGGTCGTCGACGCGGCCGGACACCCCGCCCCCATCGGCGTACCGGGCGAACTCCTCGTCGGCGGCGCCGGCCTGTCCTGGGGCTATCTGCACCGGCCCGACCTGAGCGCGCAGCGCTTCGTCGCCGACCCGTTCGGCGGCACACCCGGCGCCCGCCTCTACCGCTCCGGCGACCTCGCCCGGCGGCGCGCCGACGGCGGCCTGGAGTACCTGGGCCGCATCGACCACCAGGTCAAGATCCGCGGCTACCGCATCGAACTCGGCGAGATCGAGGCCGTGCTCGCCGAACACCCCCGCGTCTCCGGCGCGTGCGTGACCGTCCGCGACGACCGCCTCGTCGGCTACGTGGTGGCCAAGGGCGCGGACGAGCGGGGCGACCTCGGTCCCGGTGATCTCGGCCCCGGAGACCTCGGTCCCGGTGACCTCGGAGAGCTCCGCGCACACCTCGCCGCGCGCCTGCCCGACTACATGGTCCCCTCCACCCTCGTCCCCGTGGAGCGCATCGCGCTGACCGCCAACGGCAAGGTGGACCGGGCTGCCCTGCCCGCACCGGAACCGAGCCGCGCCGGCGAGTTCACCGCCCCCCGCACCGAGACCGAGCGGGCGGTCGCCCGCGTCTGGGCCGGTCTGCTCGGCACCGACCGGATCGGCGTCCACGACAGCTTCTTCGACCTGGGCGGCACCTCGCTCGACCTGACCAGGCTGCGGGCCGAGATCCGCCGCGCGTTCGGCGTCGAACTGGGCGTGCGCGACCTGTACTCGGCACCGACGGTGGAGATGACCGCGATGCTCCTCGACCCGTCCCGCCAACAGCGGCCCCAGTCCTCGCCGCTCGTGCCCATCAAGCCCACCGGCGGCCGGCCGCCGCTCTTCCTCGTCCACGCCGTCGGCGGATCCGTGGTGCCGTACCTGCCGCTGGCCCGCCTCGTCGACCCCGAACAGCCGCTCTACGGCCTGGAAGACCCGGGCCTCGACGGCGGCCCGGTCACCACCTCGCTCACCACCCTGGCGGAGCGGTACGTCGACGCGATCCGCGCCGTCCAGCCCCACGGCCCCTACCACCTCGGCGGCTGGTCCCTGGGCGGCATGGTCGCCGCGGAGATGGCCGGCCGGCTCACCGCCGCGGGCGAGGAGGTGGCACTGGTCGTCATGCTGGACACCGGCATGCCGCCGTACCTCGGCGACGAGACGCCCGACCGCGCGGTGCTCCTCGGTGGCTTCGTCCACGACCTGGCCGGCCTCTCGGGCGCCCCGGCGCCCGGGTACGACGAGACCGCGCTGCGGGGCCTGTCGCCGGACCGCCAGGACGAGGCGCTGCTCGACCTCCTGGAGCGCGCGGCCCTCGTCCCGGAGGGCATCCGCGAGGACATGCGGGACCGGATACGGGTCTTCGAGGCCAACACCCGCGCCCTGCTGCGGCACCGCCCGGGCCCGGTCGACGGCCGCCTCGTCCTGCTGTCGGCGCGGCAGCAGCCGCGCAGGCCCAAGACCCGGCCCTGGCGCCTCCTCGCCCGTGCCGGCTTCGAACTCCACACCGTCCCGGGCGACCACCACACGATGATGCAGCAGCCCCACCTGACCACCCTGGCGCAGAGCCTCCAGAGCGTCCTGGACCGGCTGAGCCGGCCGTAAGCCCCCGCCCGGCCCACGCACAGGACGGCGGGAGCGATGGATTCGCTCCCGCCGTCCTGTTGCCTGTGTCGGCTGTCGTACGGTCGTCAGGGCCGGTCCGGGGACCGCTCCCCGGACCGGGCGAGCTGCTCGGCGAAGTCCGCCAGCACGGGGTGTTCGAGCAGGACCCGGACCTTGACCGAGACGCCGAGGCGCCGGCGTACCGCGGCCACCACCTCCATGGCGGCCAGCGACTGGCCGCCCAGGGCGAAGAAGTCGTCGTCGTCCGCGACCGGCACGCCCAGAACCTCCTGCCAGATCTCGGCGATTGCGGTGGTACCCATCTCCATCAGCTCCTTGACGGGATCACGCCGGGCTGAGCCGCACCGGCAGACTGGTCAGTCCATGGATGAAGTTGCCGGTGCTCCACACCGGCGGCCCGGCCGGGGCGATCGCGCGCACGCGGCGGATCAGCGCGGTCAGCAGAGCGGTCAGTTCGAGCCGCGCCACCCGGGCCCCGACGCAGACGTGCGGGCCCCAGCCGAAGGCGAGGTGCCGGTTGGGGGCGCGGTCCGGCCGGAAGGTGTCCGGGTCGGCGAAGACCGCCGGGTCCCGGTTGGCCGAGCAGATCCAGGCGGTCACCCGCTCGCCGGGGACCAGGGCCGTACCGGCGACCGTCACCGGGCGGGTCACCGTCCGCAGCGCGTGCAGGCCGGGGCTGGTCCAGCGCAGGATCTCCTCGACGGTGGTGGGCAGCAGCTCCGGCGAGGCGCGCAGCGCCGTCCACAGCTCGGGCCGGTCGCCGAAGACCAGCAGCGCTCCGGCCGCCGCGTAGCGGACGGTCTCGCTCGCGCCGGTCAGCACGCCGCTGCAATTGACGATCAGCTCCTCGTCGGTCAGATCGCCGCCGGCCGCGAGGAGTTCGCTGATCAGGTCGTCGCCGGGGCGGGCGCGGCGCCGGTCGATGAGCTCGGCGAAGTAGCCGAAGATCTCGGCGTTGGCGTCCAGCCGGTCGATCGGGTCGGGGGAGTCCAGGCCGTCGGTGGTGAGCCGGCCGATCAGCGGCCAGTCGGCCCGGGGCAGGTCCATCATGGCGCAGATGACCTGGTTGGGGAGCCGCTGGGCGAGGTCCGTGACGGCGTCCCGGACCAGCGGCCCGGGCGCCTCGTCCGCTCCGCCGCACGGGGGCGCGCCGGTACTCGTCCCGATCATCTCGTCCACCAGGTCGGTGACGCCGTCGACGATCCGGTCGTGCCAGCGGCGCAGCGCCGCCGGGGTGAACGGCGCGCCCACCACGCGGCGGATCCGGCCGTGCCGCGGCGGGTCGCTGACCACCATCATCCGGTCGGCGACCAGCCGGGCCGCCTCGTCCGAGCCGCCGAGCCTGATGCCGGAGCGGGAGCTGAACGTGCCCGGATCGCCGAGGACCGTCAGGACGTCGTCGTACCGGGCGGCCACCCAGAACCCGGGACCGTCGGGTTCCGGATGCCAGGTCAGGCCCGGGCGGGCGCGGGCGGCCGCGAGCTGGTCCAGGTGCCGGTTCCCGGCGAAGACCTCCGCTGTGAGCAGGTCGATGTCCATCGCCGGTCAGCGCGCCTCGATCACGGAGAACGGCGACCCGGCGATGTCCGCGACCCGCTCCATCCGGTAGCCGGCGGCCTCCAGGATCCGTCCGAACCCGGCCCGGTCGCGCTCCCGGCCGCCGGTGAGGACCATCATGCCGAGGTCGCTCCAGCGGCTGAGGTGCGGGGAGCCGTCCTCCGGCACGAGCATCTCGATCACCAGCAGCCGGCCGCCGGCCGGCAGGGCGCGGCGGCTCGACCGCAGGATGTCCACGGCCTGTTCGTCGGTCCAGTCGTGCAGGACGCTGCACAGGAGGTGGGTGTCCGTGCCGGTGGGCACCGAGACGAAGAAGTCGCCGGGCACGGCGCGGCATCCGGGGACCCCGCCGCGCAGCTCGACCTCGTCGATCACCGTGGGGCGGTCGAAGAGGACGCCGCTCGCGTGCGGGGCCACCGAGAGGATCTCGCCGAGGAGGAAGCCGTCGGCGCCGCCGATGTCCAGGATGACCTCGGACCCCGACCAGTCGACGGCCTCGGCCGCCTGCCGGTAGAGGCGGCCGGTGCGTTCCCGCATCCGGCGCAGGAACGCGACGTTCTCGCCGCGTCTGGAGTTCTTGACGCCGAAGAAGTCGCCGCCGCCGTCGCCGTCGAAGGACGCCGCGCCGGTACGGAACGTGTCCGTGGCGCGCAGCCAGGCGACCTGGCTCTCGGCGTTGACCAGCGACGCGGAGAGGCTCCGCGGGTCGTCCCGGCGCAGCCGCGCGCCGAGCGCGGTCAGCCGGAAGCCGGTGGCGGCGTCCCCGGCGAAGAACCCGGCCGCGGCGAGGGCGGAGAGCAGCCGGCCCAGGGCGTCGGGGTCGGCGTCGATCAGGGCGGCCGTGGCCGCCACGGGCCGCGCCGCCGAGGGGTCCAGGACATCGGCGACGCCGAGTTCGACGGCGATGCGCAGGGCGTGCGGCAGGACCGCGACCATGCTGTCGTCGACGAGCGTGAGGTAGTCCTCCACGATCGCGGCGGTGGTCCTGGCGGAGCGGGCGTCGGCAGTGGCCGTTCCCGCGGGAGCGGCCTCCGCGGGGGTGGTCTTCGTGGTCTCGGCGAACGTGGTCATCGTCAGGCCCTTTCCGGGGGTCGGGACGCTTCCGGGGGTCGGGACGCGCAGCAGCTCCGTCACGGCTCGGTGGTCGACCTTGCCGTTGGCGTTGTGAGGGAGTGCGTCGAGGCGGCGCACCAGGTCGGGTACCAGGTGGCCGGGCAGCCGGTCGCGCAGCGCCGCGCGCACCCGGTCCGGGTCCGCGTCGCCGGTGAAGGCCAGCGCGAGGCGTTCGTACGCGCCGCTCCGGCCGGCCAGCGCCACCGCCATGCAGTCGCGCACACCGGTCTGCCCCGAGGCGTGGCTCTCGACCTCGCCCAGCTCCACCCGGTAGCCGCGGATCTTCACCTGCCGGTCGGCGCGGCCGAGGAAGTGCAGCACTCCCTCGGCGTCCCGCGTCGCGCGGTCGCCGGTGCGGTAGACCCGGGTCGGCACCCCGTCGATGTCGACGGTGACGAACCGTTCGGCGGTCCGTTCCGGGTCGCGGAGGTATCCCTGGGCCAGTCCCGCGCCGGCGACGCAGAGTTCGCCGTCGACGAGGTGGACCTCCGTGCCGGGCACGGGGCGTCCGATGGGCACGCCGTGCGGCAGGTCGCAGTCCTCGGGCCGGATGTGGTGCATCGTGGCGAAGGCGAAACTCTCCACCGGGCCGTAGCAGTTGTGGACGGTGGTGTCCGGGTGGCGCAGCAGCAGTTCCCGGACCGGCTCGGGCGCCAGCCGCTCTCCGCCGATGAACATCAGGTCGACCCCGCGGAAGCAGTCGGGGTCCAGCCGCACCAGCAGGTTCACCACGGACGCGACCAGGACGAGGGTGTTGACCCCGTGCCGTGCGATCAGGTCGCGCAGGGCGTCCGGCAGCAGGTGGTCCTCGTCCGGCAGCACCACGGTGCCGCCCCGGCACAGCGTGCCCCACAGCTCAAGGCCGCAGGCGTCCCAGCCGACGGGGGCGAGCTGCGGCAGCACCCGCCCGGGGCCGAGGGCCGCCAGGGGGCCGCCGTCGAAGAGCCGCAGCACGGCCTGGTGCGGGGTCACGACGCCCTTGGGGGCGCCGGTGCTGCCGGAGGTGAAGAAGACACAGGCCGGGTCGACCGGCCCGATGGCGTACCCGACCGGTCGTGACCCGGGGGCGGGCTCGTCCGGCGGGGTCCAGCACGGTGCGCCGGCGAGCGGGGTGTCGGTGACGAACAGCGGTGCCCGCAGCAGGCGCAGCAGTTCCCGCACCCGCTCGTCGGGCCACTTCACGTCGATGGGGCAGTAGGCCGCGCCCGTCTTGAGGACGGCCAGCAGCAGGGTCACCATCCGGGCCGAGCGGGTGATCCGTACCGGCACCAGGCAGCCCGGCCCGACCCCCGCCGCGACCAGTGCGGCGGCATAAGCGTCCGCCGCGGAAACGAGTCGGGAATAGGTGACCGGGCCCTTTTCGTCAATCAGCGCAATATCGTCGCCGTGTTGTGCCGCGCGCTCGTCGAGTGCCTGATGAATCAGCACGTACCGCTCCTTGTCCGCAGCTTCGATCGCCCGCATATTCGCCTGTCACGACGGGCCGTGCAACCCCTACGAACCCCATAGCGCCCGCCTCGACACCCGGGTGCGGACAGGGGGATTCCGTACTGTCGGGCAGCTCGGGACGGGATTTCGTTGACACGCTTCCCCCGCCGTCCATAGCGTTTTTCCGTCGCGGTACCGGGATCCGGAAATTCTCGTTCCCGAAGTCGAAACCGATTATCGAGCCTTGGGGGAATTCGTGTCGTCCGCACCCCATTCCAGAGATCAGCACCCCGTCGACGCCGGCATCGACCACATCACCCTCTCCGTCGGCGACGCCCACGCCCGCGCGGCGGAGTTCGTCGAGCGCTACGGCTTCGCGGTGATCGCCGCCGGGGAGACCCCGGAGTTCGCCGCCGTGGCGGTGCGGCAGCGGGACGTCGTCCTCGTGCTGCTGGAGGGCCGCACCGACGACCATCCGGCCACCCTGTACACCGCCCGGCACGGCGACGGCGTGAGCGACATCGCCCTCAGCGTGGACGCGCCGGACCGTACCGCGCTCGAAGCCTTCGGCGACGTGACCCACTCCTTCGTGGGCCGGCGCCCCGCCGACGCGCCCTGGTCGCTCCCCGGCATCGACCCGGTCCCCGCCGCGGAGACCACCGGGACCACGGGGACCACCGCCACTGCCAGGAGCCACCTGCTCCGCGTCGACCACGTCGCGGTCTGCCTGGAGAACGGCGAACTCGACCGGACCGTCGAGTCCTACCGGACCCTCCTGGGCTGGCGCGTGGTGTTCGAGGAGGACATCCACGTCGGCGCCCAGGCCATGCAGTCCAAGGTGGTGCAGAGCCCCGGCGGGCAGGTGACGCTGACGCTGCTCCAGCCGATGACCGGTGCCGTCCCGGGCCAGATCGACGACTTCCTGAAGAAGCACGGCGGCAGCGGTGTGCAGCACCTGGCCTTCGCGGTGCCGGACGTCGTGGACGCGGTCGCCGACCTCGGCAGCGCCGGCGTACGGTTCCTGGCCACGCCCGACACGTACTACGAGAACCTGGAGGAGCGGCTCGGGGAGTCCGGCCATCCGGTGGCGGAGCTGCGCAAGTACAGCGTCCTCGCCGACCGGGACCACGACGGCGAGCTGTTCCAGATCTTCACCCGCTCCGAGCACCCGCGCCGCACCCTCTTCATGGAGATCATCGAGCGGCGCGGCGCGACCACCTTCGGCAGCAACAACATCCGCAAGCTGTACGAGGCGGTCGAACGACAGGACCGGACATGACGGGCGGGCGGGCCGCCCTGGCGGCGGATCCGCTCACCCTCGCCGACCTTGAGGACCGGGCCCGCGCCGTCCTGGCGCCCGAGGTGTACGACTTCGTGGCCGGCGGAAGCGGCGACGAGTCGACGCTCGACGCCAACCGTGCCGCGTTCGACCGGTGCCGGCTCGTCCCCCGCGTCCTGTCCGGGGCGGCCACCGCCGACACCACCACGACCCTCCTCGGCGTACCGGCCTCGATGCCGGTCGCGGTGGCGCCGATGGCGTTCCACGCGCTGGTGCACCCGGACGGCGAACCGGCGGTGTCCCGCGCCGCCGCCACGGCCGGCATCCCCTTCACGGCGGCGACCCTGGCCGGGCACCCGCTCGACGCACTCGCCCGCACCGGCGGCGACCTCTTCTTCCAGCTGTACTGGCTCCGCGACCGGGCCCGCACCGAGTGGCTGATCGACGAGGCCGAACGACTCGGCGCCCGCGCCCTGTTCCTCACCGTGGACGTGCCGTTCATGGGCCGGAGGCTGCGCGACCTGCGCAACGGGTTCACCGTGCCGGCACACGCCGCGCCGGTGAACCTGGCCGACACCGAGCGCGGCGGCGGGCAGAGCGTCGGCGGACACGCGGCGGCGGTGATCGACCCCACCCTGTCCTGGTCCGACCTCGCCTGGCTCCGGCGGCGCACCCGCCTGCCGCTGGTGCTCAAGGGAGTCCTCGACCCGGCGGACGCGCGCCGCGCCGTGGACCTCGGCGCCGACGGCCTGGTGGTGTCCAACCACGGCGGGAGGCAGCTCGACGGCGCCGTCCCCAGCCTCCAGGCCCTGCCCGGGATCCGCGAAGCGGTCGGCGACGCCTGCGAGGTGCTCCTGGACAGCGGCGTCCGCGGCGGCACCGACGTGCTGCGCGCGCTCGCCCTCGGCGCGTCCGGGGTGCTCCTCGGCCGGCCGGTCCTGTGGGGGCTGGCCTGCGGAGGCGAGCCGGGCGTGACCGGGGCGCTGGAACTGCTGCGTACCGAAATAGAGGTGGCGATGGCCCTCGCCGGCGCGCCCGACGTGACCGCCGCCGGACGGCTGGGCGTGCGCTGGGCGCCCGGGACGCACGCACGGGAGGCGGGATGACCGAGTCGCCCCACGCCCGGACCGCACGGCCCGGGGCGGTGATGGACCTCGCCGACCTGCACGGGTCGCTGTCCGATCCGGCGCTGCTGTCGATGAACCTGCTGAACGAGGTGTCCGAGCGCTACCCGGACGCGGTGTCGTTCGCGGCCGGACGCCCGGACCCGGGCGGATTCGAGGTCGAGGACGTCCACCGGTTCCTGCGCACCTGGACCGCGCACGTCACCGACGGCGGGCCCGGGGGAGCGGAGACGGCCCGCAACCGGCTGTACCAGTACGGGCGGACGAAGGGCGTGATCCAGGACCTGGTGGCCCGCAACCTCGCCACCGACGAGGACATCCACGCCGACCCGGAGTCGATCGTGGTGACCGTCGGCTGCCAGGAGGCGATGGTCCTGGTGCTGCGCGCGCTGCGCGCCGGTGACGGCGACGTCCTGCTCGCCACCTCGCCGGCGTACGTGGGCATCACCGGCGCCGCCCGTCTGGTCGACCTGCCGGTCGTGCCGGTCGACAGCGGCGACGGCGGCATCGACCTGGACGACCTGGCGGCCAAGGTGAAGGGCGCGCGCGAGGCCGGACTGCGGCCCCGGGCCTGCTATCTGGTGCCCGACTTCGCCAACCCGACGGGGCTCAGCCTCGACGTGCCGACCCGGCGGCGGCTGCTGGACCTGGCCGCGGAGCTGGACATCCTGCTCATCGAGGACAACCCGTACGGCTTCTTCGGCGACGGCGCCGCCCCCAGGCCGACCCTCAAGTCGCTGGACGCCGGGCAGCGGGTCGTCTACCTCGGCTCGTACGCCAAGACCGCCCTGCCCGGCGCCCGCATCGGGTACGTCGTCGCGGACCAGCCCGTCGTCCGGGACGGAGCGGTCGTCGGCACCCTCGCCGACGAGCTCTCCAAGATCAAGAGCATGATCACGGTCAACACCCCGCCGATCGCCCAGGCGGTCATCGGCGGCCGGCTGCTGGAGAGCGGCTTTGCCCTGCGCGAGGCCAACCGGGACGCCACCGCGCGGTACGGACAGCGGCTGCGGCACCTGCTCGACGGGCTGGCCGCACGGTTCCCCACGACGTCGCCGGTCGCCTGGAACCGGCCGGCCGGCGGATTCTTCCTGGTCGTCACGGTGCCCTTCGTCGCCGACGACGACCTGCTCGCCTACTCGGCACAGCGGCACCAGGTCATCTGGACGCCGATGCACCACTTCTACGCGGCAGGCGGCGGTCGGCGACAGCTGCGCCTGTCCTGTAGCTCGCTCACGCCGGAGAAGATCGACCTCGGTCTGGACCGGTTCGCTTCGCTGGTGACCGATCTTCTGGAGAGGACCTGAGAACCATGAGAGCGCTGACGGTAAACGGTCGGACGATCTCCGACGAGACCGACGCCTATGTGATCGCGGAGATCGGCCACAACCACGAGGGCGATCTGGGCAAGGCGGAGGAGCTGGTGCGGCAGGCCGCCGCGGCCGGCGCCAGTGCGGTCAAGCTACAGAAGCGGGACAACCGCTCGCTGTACACCCGGGCGATGTACGACTCCCCCTACACCGGGCGCAACAGCTTCGGCCCGACGTACGGAGCGCACCGCGAGTTCCTGGAGTTCGGCGTCCACGAGTACACCCACCTCCAGCGGCTCTCGGCCGAACTGGGCGTGGACTTCATGGCGACCGCCTTCGACTTCGCCAGCGTCGACTTCCTCGCCGAACTCGGCGTACCCGCCCTCAAGATCGCGTCCGGGGACATCAGGAACACCCCCCTCCTCGCCTACGCGGCGAAGGCGGGCAAGCCGCTGATCGTGAGCACCGGCGGCGCCGACATCGAGGCCGTCCGGCGCGCCTGCGGCACCATCCTGCCGATCAACCCGGAGCTCGCGCTCCTCCAGTGCACGGCGACCTACCCCGCCGAGCCCGAGGAGCTGAACCTCGCGGTGCTGGACACCTACCGGGCCGAGTTCCCCGAGACGGTGATCGGCTTCTCCGGCCACGACCTCGGCCCCTGGGCCGCGTGGACCGCGTACGCGCTCGGCGCCCGGGTGGTGGAGAAGCACGTCACCCTCGACCGCACCGCGCCCGGCAGCGACCACACGTTCTCCCTGGAGCAGGCCGACATCGCCGAACTGGTCGACGGGCTGCGCCGGGTGCGCCGCTCGCTGGGCAGCCCGGACAAGCGGGTCCTGGCCGCCGAACGGCCCGCGATCGCCAAGATGGGCAAGAAGCTCGTCGCCCACCGGGACCTGCCCGCCGGGCACCGTCTCACCCTGGAGGACGTGGCGATCAAGTCGCCGGGCGACGGGCTGACCCCCGACCGGCTCGCCGACGTCGTGGGCCGCCCCCTCGGCCGGGCGCTGTCCGCCGACGACGACATCGTCCTGGACGACCTGGTGGACGGCGATGCCGACCGCGATTGACCTGACCGGCGAGGTCGCCGTCGTGACCGGAGTCCGGGGACGCCTCGGAGCCGTCTGGGTGGACGCCCTGCTCGGCGCGGGCGCCCATGTGGTGGGCCTGGACGTCCGGGACGACGACGGACCGGACCTGCGGGCCGTGCTCGAACGGCACGAACCGAAGCGGTTCGTGCCGCTCGTCGCCGACGTCACCGACACCGACGGGCTGCGCCGCGCGCTCGACGCCTGCCTCGACCTGGCGGGCGAGCCGACCGTCCTGATCAACAACGCCGGCGTCGACAGCCCGCCGTCGGCCCAGGGCGCCAGCTGGCGCTTCGAGGACATCCCGGACGAGGTGTCCGGCGGCGTCCTCGCCGTCAACGCCCAGGGCACGCTGCGGATGTGCCAGGTCTTCGGGTCGCGGATGGCCCGGCGGGGCGGCGGCTCGATCGTCAACATCGGATCGATGTACGGCGGCCTCGCCCCCGACCCGCGCATGTACGAGCACCTGCCGGTGGAGCCGCCGTTCCTGAAACCGCCCGCCTACGGCATGTCCAAGGCCGGTGTCGCCGCGCTCACCCGCTACCTCGCGGCGCTCTGGGGACCGGCCGGGGTGCGGGTCAACACCCTGTCGCCGGGCGGTGTGCTGGGCGCGCAGGACCCCGTGTTCCGGGAGAAGTTCGACGCCCGGGTGCCGCTGCGGCGGATGGCCCGCGCCGAGGACCTGACCGGGCCGCTGCTGTTCCTCGCGTCCGGCCTGAGCCGCTACGTCACCGGCACCGAACTCACCGTGGACGGCGGGTTCGGCTGCTGGTGACCCCGCCCCCTCTCCACCGCCCCCTCTCCGAGGAGAAGCCATGGACAGGTCCTTGGCATGGATCCCGCGCGCCGAGTTCGCGCGCGTCCTGGACCACGTCGACGACCCGTACGACCGGGCCCTCGCCTTCGCGGCGATGTCCCGGATCAACACCCTCTACATGATCACGCGGGCCGGGTCGGGGCACATCGGCTCCAGCTTCAGCGCCGCCGACGTCGTCAGCTGGCTCCTCCTGGAGGAGCTCGACCGGCCCTTCGATCCCGACGGAGACGTCTACTTCTCCTCGAAGGGCCACGACGCACCCGGACTGTACGCCGCGATGATCGGACTCGGCCGGCTGGACGAGGACCTCCTCCACCGGCTGCGGCGCGTCGACGGGCTGCCCGGACACCCCGACGTCGGCACCCCCGGCATGCCGTTCAACACCGGCTCCCTCGGCATGGGCATCTCCAAGGCGAAGGGCCTGATCCTCGCCCACCGCCTCGCCGGCCGGACCTCCCGGGTCGTGGTGATGACCGGGGACGGCGAACTCCAGGAGGGCCAGAACTGGGAGGCCCTGCCCAGCGCCGCCCGCTACGGCATGGGCGAGCTCACCGTGGTCGTCGACCACAACCGCCTCCAGTCCGACACGTACGTCACCGACGTCAGCGACCTCGGCGACCTGGCCGGCAAGTTCACCGCCGCGGGCTGGGGGGTGCTCCACTGCGACGGGCACGACCCCCGGCAGTTGGAGAAGGCGTTCACCCGCCGCGCCGAGAACTACCCGGAGCGGCCCGTGGTGATCATCGCGGACACCGTGAAGGGCGGCGGATGCGCCACCTTCGCCGCGACCTCGATGGCACCCGGCGAATGGCGCTACCGCCACCACAGCGGCGCGCCGAACGCGCAGGACCAGCACGCCGCGTACGGGGAACTCACGGCCACCGCCGACGAGATCCTCGTCCGGCACGGACTGCCGCCCCTGCGGCCCGTCGCGCTCACGCTGGACCTGCCCGCGAAGCCGTCCGGGGTACGGCTGCCCGAGCTGTACGGGCGGCTGCTCACCGAGGCGGCGCACGAGGACCCGCGGATCGTCGCGCTCGACGGCGACCTGGTGCTCGACACCGGCCTCATCCCGTTCCGCGACACCCACCCGGACCGGTTCGTCGAATGCGGCATCGCCGAACAGGACATGGTCTCCATGGCCGGAGGACTGGCGGCGGGCGGCCTGCGGCCGTTCGTCCACTCCTTCTCCTGCTTCCTGCACGCCCGGCCCAACGAGCACATCTACAACAACGCCACCGAACGGCGGCCGGTGGTCTACGTCGGCTCGCTCGCCGGACTGCTGCCCGCCGGGCCCGGCCACTCGCACCAGGCGGTCCGCGACGTGTCGGCCCTGGCCGCCGTCCCCGGCCTGACCATCCTCGAACCCTCCCACCCCGCCCAGCTCGACGCCGCCCTGCGCTACTGCCGCTCCACCCCGGACAGCGTCTACCTGCGGCTCGCCAGCACCCCCGTCCCCGCCGAACTGGCCGACCTGCCTCCCGCGCCCCTGGTGCCCGGCCGCGGCCACGTCCTGCGGGCCGGCGGCGACGCCGTCGCCCTCGGCGCCGGACCGGTGGTCCTCGCCCAACTGCTGGGCGCCGCCGCCCTGCTCGCCGCCCAGGGCCTCGCGCTGACCGTGGTGGACCTGCCCTGGCACAACCGGGTCGACCCCGCGTGGCTCGGCGACCTGCTGAACGGCATCGGGCACGTGTACGTCGTCGAGCACCAGTACGGCAGCGGCGGCCAGGCCGACCTGATCGCCCGGCAGCTGGTGGAGACGGGCACCTGGCACGGGACCGCCTTCCGCGGCCTCGGCCTCACCGACGTGCCGCGCTGCGGCACCGACGCGGAAGTGCTCGCCGCCCACGGCATGGACGCGCCCCACCTGGCGCGCATCATCGGCGCGGACCTCCTGGACCGCGCCCCCACCCCCCGACCGACGGGAGACACACCGTGGAAACTGTCCGCAACGAACTGAACCGCCCGCCCGAGGAGATCGTCGAGGCGTTCCGCGCCGTGCTCGCCGAGTACAGCCCGAGCTGCCTCGTCACCGACGCCCGCCGACGCGTCGGCGCCATCGGCGGACTGCTGCCGGTGAAGCACCACCACAAGATCGCCGGGCCCGCGCTCACCGTCAACCTCTCGATCGACGACCTCGTCGACTGCATGCCGGTGCTGACCCGCGCCCGCCCCGGCGACGTCATCGTCGTGGCCTGCCACGAGACCACCCGCACCGCGATGTGGGGCGGCCTGATGTCCACCCTGTCGCGGCAGATCGGCATCGCCGCCGGCATCGTCGACGGCGCCATCCGCGACGTCGACGAGATCCGCGACCTGGACTTCCCCGTCTGGTACCGCAGCACGGTCCCGCGCCCCTCCCCGACCGCCGTGCACGACCGCACCGAGCCGGTCCAGGTCAACGTGCCCGTCGTGATCGACGGCCAGGTCATCAACCCCGGCGACATCGTCGTCGCCGACGAGAACGGCATCGCGGTCGTCCCCCAGGGCGACGCCGAGACCGTGCTCGCCCACACCCGGATGAACATCGACAGGGAACGGGTGATCCGCGACAAGATCGCCTCCGGCCTGTCGGTCGCCGAACTGATCGCCGAGTTCGGACACCTGTGATGCGGGTCTACCTCACCGGCGCCGACGGGATGCTCGGCACCGCGCTGCGCCAGGAGCTCGCGGCGCGGCCCGAGACCGCCGACTGGCCCGTCCTCGGGGTCTCCCTCGCCGACTTCGACATCGGCGACGAGACCGCCGTCCGGGACTCGATCGCCGGATTCCGCCCCGACGTCGTGGTGCACACCGCCGCGAACGCCGTGGTGGACTCCTGCGAACGCGACCCGGCGGCGGCCCTCCGCGTCAACGTCGGCGGCACCCACCACGTCGCGGACGCCTGCCGAAGGCACGGCAGCCGCCTGGTCTACATCTCCAGCGACTACGTCTTCGACGGCCGCGCACCCGGACCCGCCGGCTACAACGAGGACGACATCCCCGCCCCGGTCAGCGTCTACGGCCTGAGCAAACTGGCCGGCGAACGGATCGTCGAGGCCGTCCCCGACCACCTCGTGGTCCGCACCTCCTGGCTGTACGGCGGCACCGACCCGCGCCTCGACCAGGTGCTCGCCGCCGCCCACGCGTTCCTCGACGGCGGCCGGCCGCGGCTCATCGACGACCAGTTCAGCAGCCCGACCTACATCCCCGACCTGGCGTCCGCCCTCGTCCGCCTGCTGCCCGGCGCCCTCGCCGTCCGCGGCCTGCTGCACATCGCCAACCGGGGCCGGGCGAGCTGGTACCAGGTGGGCATGGCACTCGCCGAACGGCTCGGCACCGCCCACCCGGTCCCGATGTCCATGGACGACGCCGGATTCGTCGGCGGCCGGCCGCGCGACTCACGCCTCGACAGCACCCGCGCCGCCGCCTTCGTCCACGCCATGCCCCACTGGACCGACGCCCTCGCCCGCTACTGCACCCGGCTCACCGCCCTCGACCGGGGCCCGGTGAACCACTGATGCCCCAGCCGTTCCTCCTGCTGGACTTCGACGGCGTGGTCTGCGACACCGAACGGGCCGCCCTGCTGGCCTGGCAGGACCTCTACGACCGGCTCGGGGTCCCTCTGAGCGCGGACGTACGGGCCGCGATGCTCGGCAACTCCGCAGGAGCCCGGGTCGCCCTGGCCGACCTCGCCGACCGGCTGGGCCGGCCCGTCGGGGACGCCGAATGGGCCTGGCAGCGGCGGCGGCGGACCACCCGGTGCGCCGCCGCCCCCGCCCGGCCCGGCGTGGAGCGGCTGCTGGCCACCACCGAACGCGCCGCGATCGTGTCCAGCAGCCCGGCCGCCTGGGTGGAGGACCACCTCGCGCGGCTCGGGCTGCGGCACCGCTTCGCTTTCCTCGTGACCGGCGACGACACCGACCGGCACAAACCCGCACCGGACCTGTACCTGCTCGCCCTGGAACGCGCCGGAGTGACCGCCGCCGAGGCCCTCGCCGTCGAGGACTCCCCGACCGGCGTCCACGCCGCACGGGCCGCCGGCCTGCGCTGCGTCGCCGTGCCCTGGGAGCCTGGAGGGGCGGCCACCCTGACAGGCGCCGACACGGTGCTGACCGGACTCGACCGACTGGACCTGCGGCACTACCGGCATGACGAGGTGTGACATGGAGATCACGGCGGACAACGCCCTGGAGGAACTGTCCCGGCACGTCCTCATGGACGGCCTGGACCTCGTCCTGGACCTGGAACGCAGCCGCGGCAGCACCCTCGTCGACGCGCGCGGCGGCGAGGAGTACCTCGACCTGCTCACCTTCTACGGCTCCCTGCCCCTCGGCATGAACCACCCCGGCATGGCCGGCGACCCCGCCTTCCTCGCCGAACTCACCCGCGCCGCCCTCCACAAGGTGACCAACTCCGACATCTACACCGCGCAGTACGCACGCTTCACGGCCGCCTTCAGCCGTGTGCTCGGCGACCCGCGGCTGCCGCACCTCTTCTTCATCGACGGCGGCGCCCTCGCCGTCGAGAACGCCCTGAAGGTCGCCTTCGACTGGCGGGCACAACGCCCGCGCACCGACACGGCGGCACCCCTCGAAGTCCTCCACATGGAAGGCGCCTTCCACGGCCGCAGCGGCTACACGCTCAGCCTCACGAACACCTCGCCCACGGTCACCGAGCGCTTCCCGGCCTGGACCTGGCCGCGCGTCCCGCTGCCCCGGCCCGGCGCCGAACGGGACGCCGTCGAGACCGCGCGACGCCACCTGGAGGAACGCGGCGACCGCATCGCCTGCTTCCTCGCCGAACCCGTCCAGGGCGCGGGCGGCGACCGGCACCTCGGCCGGGAGTTCCTGCTGCGCATGCAGGACCTCTGCCACGAGCACGACGTGCTGTTCGTCCTCGACGAGGTCCAGACCGGCTGCGGCGTCTCCGGCGCGCCCTGGACCTACCAGCGCCTCGGCCTCGCCCCGGACGTGGTCGCCTTCGGCAAGAAGACCCAGGTGTGCGGCCTCATGGCGGGCGGCCGGGTCGACCAGGTGCCCGAGGGGGCGCTGGCCGTGCCCGACCGGCTCGGCTCCACCTGGGGTGGCAACACCGCCGACATGGTGCGCGCCACCCGGATCCTGGAGATCATCGAACAGGACGGCCTGGTGGAGGCCGCCGAGACCAAGGGCCGGCACCTGGAACGGCTCCTCGCCGACCTCGCCGCCGCCCACCCCGCGCTCGTGCACGACGTGCGGGGCCTCGGCCTGATGTGGGCGTTCGACCTGCCGGACCCGGGCCTGCGCAAGGAGGTCCTGGACCGCCTGCGCCGCCACCACCGGGTCCTGCTGCTCCCCGGCGGCGCCCGCGCCGTACGGTTCCGCCCGGCCCTCACCATCGGGCTCGGCGAACTGGACAAGGCGGTCGCCGCGGTGGACGCGGTCCTGACCTCGCTGCGTACGGGTTCGTAGGGGTTGTCAGCGAGGAGCGGCCCGACCAGAATGCGGGCGGCTTTGTATTTCGGAAGAAATGAAGGAGTGCGACGGCTCATGAGTAATCCGTTCGAGGATGAAAATGCCTCCTACTGCGTTCTGGTCAATGCGGAGGAGCAGTATTCCCTGTGGCCCGCATTCGCGGAGGTACCGGCCGGCTGGACCGTCGTCCTGCCGAGCACGACCCGGCAGAAGTGCCTGGACCACGTGAACGAACACTGGGTCGACATGCGCCCCAAGAGCCTGGTCGACGCGATGCGCCGGACCGGCTGACGCGCCTTCCCCCTCCACGGCCAGGGACCGCACCGCCCGGCGGAGCGCTCCCTGGCCGTCGTGTTTCCCCGCCCTCCCACGGCGGAGGGCCGCCGTCCGGCACAGCTGATAGCCCGCTGATAGCCGGTCGATGAGCCCGGCCGGAACCATGAGTCACGTCGGTGATCGTCTTTCTCACTGACCCATGGGAGGAGGAGTTCGCGGTGGAACTGGTGGAGCGCGAAGCACCGTTGGCACTACTGACCGAGCTGGCCGAGGAGGCGCGGGAAGGACACGGACGCGCCGTCCTGGTCTCCGGACCGGTCGCGGCCGGCAAGAGCGTGCTGGTCCACACCTTCGCCGATCACGCCCCGAGTCGGGGCATGCTCGCCCTGTCGGCGCTGGGATCGGAGGACGAACGGCACCTGACCCTGGGGGTGGTACGCCAACTCGTCGACGACGCGCCCCTGGAACCGGAGGACCGGGCGCGGGCCGTCGCACTGATCGAGGACGGCGTACGCACCGCCCGGCACCGGGGCGCCGGAGAACCGGTGGACGCCGGCATCGTGCACGGGCTCTGCACCGTGCTCCTGGAACTGGCCGAACGCCGCCCGCTGTACCTCGCCGTCGACGACGTCGAACAGGCCGACCAGGCGTCGCTCACCTGCCTGGCCTACCTGGCCCGGCGCCTCAACAGCGCCCGGGTGCTCGCCGTGTTCACCCACAGCGGCCACGGCTGCGACACCGAGTTCCGCTTCGGCGCCGACCTGCTGCGCCAGCCCAACTGCCACCGCGTCGAGGTGACACCCCTCTCCCCGGCGGGCGTCCGGCGGCTGATCGCCCAGCACCTCGGCGACACCACCGCCGACGAGCGGGCGGCCGACTGGTACGCCTACAGCGGCGGCAACCCGCTGCTCGTCGAGGCCCTGGTCCGCGACCACCTCGGCGGCGACGAGGCGGGCCCGCGCTTCCGCGAGGCCGTCCTGTCCTGCCTGCGCCGCGGCTGCCCCGACATGACCCGAGCGCTCAGCGGCTACCTGGTCCTCGGCGAACTGGACCACGTCGACGGCCTGGTGGACCTCAGCCCGTCCCGTACCACCGAGGCCGTGCACGCGCTGATCGCCGGCGGCGTGCTCACCATGGACGGATTCCGGCACGAGGCCGCCCGCGACGCGGCCGCCGGCGCCCTCGACGCCGACGACCTCGCCCGGCTGCACGCCCGCGCCGCCGTCCTCGCCCACGAGCGCGGCGCGGGCACCGACGTGATCGCCGACCACCTGCTCCAGGCCGGGGCACCCGCCGACGGCGGCGCCCCGGCCGAGCCCTGGGCCCTGCCCGCCCTGGAGGACGCCGCGGCCCACGCCCTGCGCGACGGCGCCGCCGGCCGCGCCGTCGACTGCCTCCGGCTGGCCCTGCTGGTCTGCGCGGACCCGCTCCGCCGCGCCCGCGTCACCGCCGCCCTCGTCCGCGCCGAGTGGCGCATCAACCCGGGCGTGTCCGGCGCCAGACTCGGCGAACTCGTCGAGGCCATGCGCCAGGGCCGCCTGCGCGGCGCCGACGCCCTCACCCTCGTCCGGGCCCTGCTCTGGCACGGCCGCTTCGAACAGGCCCATGAAGTCCTCGGCCACCTGGCCGGATCCGCCCAGGCCACGGACCCCGAGACGGCCACCGAGCTCCAGATCACCCGGCGCCGGCTGCGCCACACCTACCCGTCCTTCCTCGCGGCCCTCGGCCCCCGCCCCGCCGCAGGACGCCCGCCCACCCACTCCGTCAGCGCCGACCGCCGGCTCCAGGCCGTCTCCGCGCTCGCCGCCGTCCTCGCCGAAGGCCCCCACCAGGAGGCCGTCGGCGTGGCGCAGCGCGTGCTCCACGGCACCCGGCCCGACGAACTGTCCACCGAGACCGTCGAATGCGCCCTCCTCACCCTCGCCTACAGCGGCCGCGCCGAGCGGGCCGCCGCCTGGTGCGACGTCTTCCTGGACCAGATGCGGACCCGGCACACACCGAGCCGGCGGGCGCGACTCGGAGCCGTACGGGCCGAGATAGCCCTGCGCCGGGGCGACCTCGTCGACGCCCGGAGGTACGCGGGCGAAGCGCTCGCCACGCTGCCCGCCGCCAGCTGGGGCGTCACCGTCGGCGCACCCCTGAGCACGCTGGTCCTGGCCACCACCGCCATGGGCCGCTACGACGAGGCCCAGAGCCACCTGGACCACCGCGTCCCCGAGGCCATGTTCGAGACACGCTACGGCCTGCACTACCACCACGCCCGCGCGCGCTTCGGACTGGCCACCGGCCACCTGGAGATGGCCCTGGAGGACCTCCGCCGCTGCGGCGCCACGCTGCGCCGGTGGGGGATGGACACACCCGGACTGATCCCGTGGCGCACCGACGTCGCCGAGGTGTACCTGGGCCTCGGCCGCCCCGACGACGCCCGGCGGATCCTGGAGGAACAGGCGGCCCGGTTCACCGTGATGCCGAACCGCGCCCGTGGCGCCGCGACCCGCGTCCTGGCCGGAACCGGCGCCCCCGCCCGCCGGCCCGCACTGCTGCGCCAGGCGGCCGAACTGCTCCAGTCCGACGACGGCGACCGCTACGAACTGGCCCTGGCCTTCGCCGACCTGGCCCGCGCCTACCGGACCCTGGGAGAGTTCCGCCGGGCCGCGGCGGCCGAGCGCCGCGCGGTCATCGTGGCCGCCGACTGCCACGCCGAGGCCCTGGTCCGCGGGCTCGCGGTGGAGTCCGCCACGGCGGTGCCGGAGCGGATCGACGGCGGCGACGGGCTCACCGAGGCGGAGCGCCGCGTGGCCGCGATGGCCGCCGTCGGCTGCTCCAACCGGGAGATCGCCGAGGGCCTCCACGTCACCGTCAGCACCGTCGAGCAGCACCTGACGCGCACCTACCGGAAGCTGCGCATCAGCCGGCGCGCGGATCTGCCGTCCCTCCTGGGCGGACCGTCCACCGGTCCCACCGGTCCCGTTCCGCAGTCGAAATTCCGCCAACTCCGCTAATTCCGGCAACAGGGCCCGATCGCCTTCTCCGAACTCGCGGCCAATCCCCCAGTCGCTTCCGCAGCCGAATCCCCGGTCACTTCCCAAACACGGCTCTCTGGACAGAGCCGATCGGGTTAGGTAGATATGGTGTCGCTGCGTAGCTGACCGGCGGGAAATGTGTCGCGGATGTGAAGGACGGTCATGCGCTTTCGTTTACTCGGGCCGTTGGAAGTGACCGGTCCCGGTGGCCCTGCGCTGATCACCGCCGAGCGTCAGCGCATCGTTCTGGCGGTCCTGCTGCTGGAGCCCAACCGGATCGTGCCGATGGGCCGGCTTGTGGACGCGGTCTGGGGCGCGTCCCCGCCGCCCACCGCGCGGGCCCAGATCCAGATCTGCGTCTCCATGGTCCGCGCCAGCATGGCGAAGGTCGGCCTGGCCGACGTCATCCAGACCAGATCGCCCGGCTATCTCGCCGAGGTCGGTGACGACGAGCTCGACCTGCACGTCTTCGAGCGGGCGGCGTCGGCGGGACGCACCGCCGCCGAGGCCGGCCGCTTCGACGAGGCGGCGACCGCCTTCGAGACCGCGCTCGGGCTCTGGCGCGGGTCCTCGTCCTTCGGCGGCGGCGTCACCAGTACGGCGCTCCAGGCGCCGGCCGCGCGGCTGGACGAGCAGCGGCTGGCCGTCGTGGAGCAGTGGGTGGACGCGCGGCTGGCCCTCGGCCTGCACCAGCGGCTCGTGGCGCGGCTGATCGACCTCGTCATGCAGAACCCGCTGCGGGAACACCTGCGCGCCCAGCTCATGGTGGCGCTGTCCCGGTCGGGCCGCCAGGCCGAGGCGCTGGAGGTCTACCGGCGCGGCCGGCGCGAGCTGATCGACGAACTCGGCATCGAACCGGGGGAGGAGCTCCGCCGGCTCCAGGAGGCGATCCTGTCCGGCCGGCTCGACGGCGGACAGCCCGCCGCAGCGCCGCCCGCGCTGCCCGCACCGCCCCTGCCGCCCGCTCCGTCCCCCGTACCGGCGCCCGCCCCCGCCCCGGCCCCCGCTCCGACACCGGCACCTCCGGAGGCACCCGCGCCGGAGCCGGCCGCGCCCCCGGCGGCCGCCGCGTTCGTCGAGCCGCCCTCCGTGCCCCGCCTGCTGCCCGGCGCCATCGCGGACTTCACCGGACGCGACGACCTGCTCGCCCGGCTCCGAGCGGGCCTTGAGGAAGCCGCGGAGACGCCGTACGCCCTGCGGATCGTCGCGATCACCGGCAAGGGCGGCGTGGGCAAGACCACGCTCGCCGTGCACCTCGGGCACTCGTTGGCGAATCGTTTCCCCGATGGTCAGATGTTCGCCAAACTGCGCGGCCCGTCGGCCCAGCCGATCCTGCCGACCCGCATCCTCGAACGCTTCCTGCGCAGCCTGGGCATACCGGGCCCGGCCGTGCCGTCGAGCATCGAGGAACGGGCGGAGCTCTTCCGCAACCTCGTCGCCGACCGCCAGATGCTCATCGTCCTCGACGACGCGATCGACGAGGAACAGGTGCGCTGGCTCTTACCCGGCTCCTCCAACTGCCCGGTCCTCATCACGAGCCGGTCCCGGCTGGCCGGTCTGGAGGGCACGAGCGCCGTCCAGATCGACGTCTTCTCCACCGAACAGGCGCTCCAACTGCTCAGCCGCATCCTCGGCGCCGAGCGGATCGACACCGAGATGTCCAGCGCCCTGCTGCTGATCAAGCAGTGCGGCAACCTCGCGCTGGCCCTGCGGATCGTCGCGGCGCGGCTGGCCGCCCGCCCGCACTGGCCGCTGAGCAAGATGGTGTCCCGGCTCCGGGACGAACGCCAGCGGCTGGACGAACTGACCCACGGAGGCGTCGGCGTCCGCGCCGGACTCGCCATGGCCTACCAGGGCCTGCCCTCCGACGCGCAGCGCCTCTTCCGGCGCCTGTCCATGCTGGAGGCGGCGGAGTTCGCCGGCTGGGTCGCGGCGCCCCTGCTCGACATCGCCGTGACGGAGGCGGAGGACGTCCTGGAGTTCCTCGTGGACGCCCAGCTCGTCGACGTCGAGGTGGTGAAGGGCAGCCGGCCCCGCTACCGCCTCCACGACCTGGTGCGGGTCTACTCGCAGGAGTGCCTGGCCGAGCACGAGAGCACCGCCGAGCGGTCGGTCGTCCTCGGGCGCGTGCTCGGCACCTGGCTCTTCCTGGTGGAGGAGGCGCACCGGCGGGCGTACGGCGGGGACCACACGCTGATCCACGGCGAGGCGCCGCGCCTCGCGCTCGACCAGTCGGTCATCGACCGCGAACTCGCCGATCCGCTGCGGTGGTTCGAGGACGAGCGGGCCAGTCTGATCACGGCGGTCAGACAGGCCGCCGGCGCCGGTCTCGACGAACTGTGCTGGGACCTGGCGCTGACGCTGGTCACGCTCTTCGAGATGTACAGCTACTTCGACGACTGGCGCACCACGCACGAGATCGCGCTCGCGGTCACCCAGCACAACGACAACCGGCGCGGCCAGGCCGCGATGCTGTACTCCCTCGGCTCCCTCCACATGTTCCAGTACAAGCTGGACGACGCGCGGGGACGGCTGGGGCTCGCCCGCGACCTGTTCCTCCGGGTCGGCGACGTCCACGGCGAAGGGCTCGCCCTGCGCAACCTCGCGTTCGTCGACCGGATCCAGGGCCGCCTCGACGAGGCGATGGCGGGCTACGAGAAGGCGCTGGCCATGCTCGCCGAGGTGAACGACTCGACCGCCGAGGCGCACGTCCTCAGCAACATGGCGCAGATCCACCTGGACCGCGGCCTGATCGCGGAGGGCAAACGGACCATGGAGGCCGGTCTGGCCGCCGTGGAGCGCTCGGGCAACCGCCGGGTGCGCGCGCAGATCCTGGTCCGCCTCGGTGAGGCGCACCTCCAGCTCGACGAGGTCGCCGAGGCCGAGTCCGCGTACGCCGGGGCGCTGGAGACCGTCCGCTCCGTCGGCGACCCGGTGGGCGAGTGCTACGCGCTCCGCGGCCTGGCGATCGTGCGGGCGCGCCAGGGGAGCGACGACGCGGCCTACGAGATGCTGGAGCAGGCCATGGGGATCGCCTCCCGGGCCCACGAGTACCTGGCCCTCGGCCGGATCCGGCTCTCGCTCGGCGAGGTCGCCGCGGACCGGGGCAGCCACGAGCGTGCCAAGGAGCACCTCACGGCGGCCCTGGACATCTTCGGCAGGATGCGGGCGACCAGGTGGCAGAAGCAGACGGCGCGCCTCTTGAGCGACGTCTGCGCGGCCTCCGGCGACCCGGCCGGGGCCGCCGCGTACGCGCGGCTGAGCTCGGGCTGATGCTCGTAGACGGGACGCGTCCGGTGTTCCGTCCCACAGGATGCGATCGATGGGCCGGTGTCACGTGAAGCTGGGAGTGTCTGTCTCCGATGGAACCAACGGGCGGCCCGTCGACGGGCTGCTGATCCGCGTCGAGCGGCCCCGCCCGGACGCGTGGGAGACGGTGTGGCAGGGGCTGACCGGCAGCGACGGGCGCCTCGACCGCCCGTCGCTGCCGGACGACCCGCCCGGGCCGTTCCGTCTCGTCCTGGAGACCGAGCGGTATTTCACGACGCTCGGGATGCGCCCGTTCTACAGTCACATCGTGGTGGCGTTCGCCGCGTGGGAGTCCGACCAGGAGATCCCCATCGTGATCGCCCCCCACGGATACGCGGTGTCCGCCGTCGCCCCGTAGCCGCGGCCCCCGTGTGAAGCACCAGGAAAGGCGACCCCACCCGGGTCGCACCCCCGGCGCGGTGACCCCCGCCGACCCGCGCCGACGACCGCCCCACAAGGGCGCCTTCGCTCCCGACGCCCGGCGCTTAGCGAGGACTTAGCGTTCCGGTAGGGGGACGAAAAGAGGACTCGCTAGAACTGGAGGAGTCCACCCGACCTCCGGGTCACGAGATTCCCCACGGGAGATCCCTATGTTGGCTCTGCTCTGCACCCTGGCCGGTTTCGCGGGCTTCTACGCCACGGACGACACCATCTGGGGCTGACCTTCCGCCGGCCGGCACACGGCTGCCGCCGGCGCGGGCACGGGTCGCGACCGCATGCGGCCGGCGAGTGCCCTCACGTACTGATGACGCGGGATGTGATGCGGTGTTGATGGCAGGAGAGGAACGGCCGGCGAACGGCGCGGGCCGGCGGGGAGGTGACGGCGGATGAGCATCTCGGTTCGGGTCATCGACTCCAGCAGCGGCCGCCCCGTCGAGGATCTGGTCGTCACCCTGCACGCCCGGGAGCACGGGGCCTGGCCCGCCGTGGCACGGTCGCGGACCGACAGCGGCGGGCGGATCGGCTCGCTGAGCGACCGGGCCCTGCCGCACGGCTCCTACCGGCTGGTCTTCGAGACCGGCGAGTACTTCGCCGAGCGCGCGGTCGACAGCCTGTACGCGGAGGTCATCGTCTCGCTCCACTACCAGGGCGACCCGGGTCACCTGCACGTTCCGCTGCTCCTGAGCCCGTTCTCGTACACCACCTACCGGGGGCTCGCCCCCCGGACGACGACGCCCGAGAACGCCTGAGGTCCGCCAGACAGCCCCACCCGTTCCCGTACGAGCCCCGCCAGCAGAAGGGATGGAACACGTTGTCCGACCCAGCGCAGTCGACGATCCACACGGTGCCGGTCGCCTCCCTGCTGCCGGCGGACTCACCGCGCCTGTCGGGGCTGAGCGAGGACCACGCGCGGGCACTGGCGGAGAGCGGGACCGCGTTCGAACCGCTCCTCGTGCACCGGGAGTCGGGGCGCGTCGTGGACGGCATGCACCGGCTCCGCGCCGCCGTCCTGCGCGGGGAACGACACATCGCGGTCCGCTATGTCGAGGGCGCGGCGGCCGACCTGTTCATCCGCTCGGTGCAGGCCAACATCCGCCATGGCCTCCCCCTGACCCTGGGGGACCGCAAGGCGGCGGTCCTGCGCATCCTCACCTCCCATCCGCACTGGTCGGACCGGGCCATCGCCGCCGTCACAGGGGTGTCGCCGAAGACGGTAGGGGCTGTACGGGGGCGGCGTTCGACTGAGGAATCTCCTCAGTCGAACCCCCCGGTGCCGCGCGTCGGCAGGGACGGCCGGGCCCGCCCGGCCGACATGCCCGAGCGGCGCGAGAAGGCCCGGTCCTTGCTGACGGAGCGGCCCAGGGCGACCCTGCGCGAAGTGGCCCAGGAGGCCGGCGTCTCGGTCAGCACCGCGCACCGCCTGCGGCGGGAACTGCGGTCCGGCACGCCCGACACCGACGCGTACCCCGCCCCGCTCGTGGTCGCCGGGTCCGCGCGCTGTCCCGGCCTGGTGAGCCGTCAGGCCCCGGCCGACCTCACCGCGCGGGGGACGGCGCGCGTCCGGGTCCGGGCCATGGACGTCCTGTCCAACGACCCCTCCCTCCGCTTCACCGACAGCGGCCGGGCCCTGCTGCGCTGGCTCAACGGCCAGGCCCACGGGCTCGCGGCGGGCGAGCAGTTGCTGGCCGCCGTCCCGCCGCACTGCGCCGGGGCGCTCACCGAGGTCGTGAGCCACTACGCGAGGGAGTGGGAGCGGCTGGCCACCGGGCTCCAGCAGACCGATCCGGTGAAGGGCCCCTGGCGGGCGGTCCGTTGAGACCGCGTTTCCAGAGGAAGGCGGCGAAGATGAGAAAGCAGCGGGAAGCCTTCTACGGGGCTCACTTCGTGGCTACGGTGAGGCGCGAAACGAGGGAGGCAGGCGGTGGGCCCCGGGCCCGGCGGCCGTGCCCCCCTCGCCCGGATCCCTTCGAACGATCCGAGTGACGCGGTCCGAGAGTGACGCGGTCCGAGTGACGCGGTCCGCACGTCACGGACCTCGTGTTCCCCGAGTGCCGGTGGCCGCCCGTCAGGGGCGGGCGGGCGGCACGGACGACGCCGACGCGTCGGAACACGGGCAGGTCCGCGCACGGGAATTCCGACGGGCCATGAGGCAGGCGCGATGTGTTCTGACAGGAGCAGCGTGAACATCTCGGTGGACGATGCCAGGGTCAAGGCCAAGGCGCTGTACGAGGCGCGGGCCACGGGCCGCCCCATCCCCCCCTTCACCGACGACAGTCCGGCGCTGGACATGCACGACGGCTACGCCATCCAGCGGGAACTGGTCGGGATGCTGACGGCGGCCGGCGACAGCGTCGTCGGCTACAAGGCGGGACTCACCTCCGCCCCGATGCAGGCGCTGTTCGGTGTCGGCACCCCCGACTACGGGCCGGTGCTGGGATCGACGGTGTACGAGAACGGGGCCACCACGCCGGGCGGCGCGTTCATCGCGCCCAAGGTCGAGGCGGAGATCGTCTTCCGGCTCGGACGGCCCCTCAAGGGGCCCGGCGTCACCGTGGCGGCGGCGCGGGAGGCGATCTCCGAGGTCATGGCCGGGCTGGAGATCGTCGACTCCCGGATCGAGGACTGGAGGATCCGGCTCGCCGACACCATCGCCGACCTCGCGTCGAACGGCGCGGTGGTGCTCGGCCCCCCGGTCGTCCTGCCCGAGGACTGCGACGTACGCCTCGTCGGCATGGCGTTCTCCCGCAACGGCGCCCTCGTGGCGACCGGGGCCGGGGCCGCCGCCCTGGGGGACCCGGTCGCGGTGGTCGCGTGGCTGGCGAACGTGCTCGGCGAGCACGGAGTGACCCTCGAAGCGGGTCAGCTGATCATGACCGGCGCCCTCCACGCGGCGGTCCCGATGGCCCCCGGCGACCGCTTCGTGGCCGAGTTCGACCGGCTCGGCACCATCACTCTTCACGTGGGCGACGCGTAGACCACCGGCGCGCCCAAGGCGAATCTCTAGAGAGGGAAGGGCGATGCAGCCATGAAGCGAAACGGGCGCCTGCCCGTGGCCGTCCTCGGCGCCGGCCTCATCGGAGTCGATCTGGCCGAGAAGATCATGCGTTCGGAGGTGCTCGACTGCCGTCTGGTCGTGGGACGCGACGAGAACACGCCCGGCCTGCGCCAGGCGGCCGAACTCGGCCTTCCCATCGGGACACGCGGGATCGAGTCCCTCCTGGACGCCCCCGAACCGTTCGCCATCGTGTTCGACGCGACCAACGCCATGGCCCACGCCGAACACGCGGAACGCCTGTGCCTGTCCGGCGTCAAGCTCGTGGACCTGACGCCGAGCAAGGTGGGGCGGATGGTGATCCCGAGCGTGAACGGGGCGGAAGTCCTCGACTGCGACGACATCAACATGATCAGCTGCGGCGGCCAGGCGTCGATCCCGATCCTGCACGCCCTCACCCAGACGCACCGGGTCGAGTACGTCGAGGTCGTCACGACGGCCGCCAGCCCGAGCGTCGGCCGCTCCACCCGGCTCAACCTCGACGAGTACGTCGAGACCACCCAGGACGCGGTACGCGACTTCACCGGCGTCAAGGACGTCAAGGCCATCCTCAACATCAGCCCGGCCCGGCCGCCGGCCACCTTCCGGGTCGCCATGTCGATGCTGGGGGAGGGCTTCGGCACGGCCTCGGTGACCGCGGCCGTGACCGCCGCCGCCGACCGGGTGCGCTCCTTCGTCCAGGGCTACCGGATCACCGCGTGCGTCGTGGAGGAGGGCAAGGTGTTCGTCGCCGCCGAGGTCACCTCGTCCGGCGGACGCATCCCCCGGTACGCCGGAAACCTCGACATCATCAACTCCGCCGCGGTCCACGTCGCCGAACAGTGCGCGGCGGTCGGCCTGGCGAGCATCGGTACGGAGACCTCATGAGCGCAGCAGCACCGCCCGGCGGCGGCGCCGGAAGGCCGGTCCTCCTCTACGACGCGTCCCTCCGCGACGGCCACCACGCCGTCCGGCACCAGCTGGACGCCGAACAGCTGCGGGCCTACGCGCGGGCGGCCGACACCGCCGGCGTCCCCATGGTCGAGGTGGGACACGGCAACGGTCTGGGAGCCTCCTCCCTCCAGGTCGGGCAGGCCCGCCTCGGCGACGACGAGATGCTGTCGATCGTGCGCGAGTCCCTGCGCGACAGCCGGATGGCCGTCTTCATGCTGCCCGGCTGGGGCACCACCCGGGACCTGGAGCGGGCCATCGCCCACCAGGTCGACGTGGTGCGGATCGGCACCCACTGCACCGAGGGCGACCTCGCCGAACGGCACCTCGGCTTCCTCCGCGAACAGGGCGTCGAAGCCCAGGCCGTCCTCCTCATGAGCCACATGGCGAGCCCCGACCGGCTCGCGCGGGAGTGCGCCCGGCTGGTCGAGTTCGGCGCGAACGCCGTCGGCATCATGGACTCCTCCGGCCACTACCTCCCGGACGACGTCACCGAACGCATCGCGGCCATGCGCGAGGCCGTCGACGTACCGGTGATGTTCCACGCCCACAACAACCTCGGCATGGCCGTCGCGAACTCGGTCGCCGCCGTCGAGGCGGGCGCGGACATCCTCGACGCCTGCGCCCGCGGATTCGGAGCCGGCGCCGGGAACACCCAGCTGGAGGTCCTGGTGCCCGTCCTCGAACGGATGGGCTACCCCACCGGTATCGACCTGTACGGCCTCCTGGACGCGGCCGACCTCGCCGAGCGCTCCCTCATGCCGTCCCCGCCCACCATCGACTCGGTGAGCGTCGTCAGCGGCCTCGCCGGAGTCTTCTCCGGATTCAAGAACCGCGTCCTCGACATCGCCCGCCGCGAGGACGTCGACCCGCGCGACGTCTTCTTCGAACTGGGGAAGAGGCAGGCCGTGGCCGGCCAGGAGGACCTCATCGTCGAGGTGGCCCTCGCCCTGAAGGCGGGACGCGATGCGTGAGAACCGCGAACCCGCGGCCCCCGGCCGGGCGAGGACAGAGAGAGGGAAGAGCCAGCCGTGTACGACGCACTGAAGGACATCCTGGTCGGCGACCTCCACGTGCGCGAGGAGGACGTCACGCCCACGGCCACCCGCGAGGAGGTCGGGCTGGACTCCCTGGCCGTCCTGGAACTCGCCACCGCGCTCCACGAACGGCTCGGCATCGAGGTCCACGACTACGAACTGCTGGACGCCGACACCCTGGCCGACGTGGCCCGTCTGATGGCCGAACGGCGGCCCGGAGGCTGAGCCCCCCAGTCGACCCGGGCGCCGCCCGCCCGCCCGCACGACCGGGCGCGGCGGCGTCCACTCCATCGGGAGTCCCCATGGCTTACCCACCCCTGCGCGCGGTCCTGGAGACCGTCGCCTCCTACCAACCGTCCGACGGCCTCCACGGCCCGGCCGCCCGGACTCGCCCGCTGTCGGCGAACGAGTCGCCGCACACCCCGCTCCCCGGCATCGCCGAGGCGATCGCCGACGCCGGTACCACCGTGAACCGCTACCCGGACCCCGGCTGCGGACAGCTGATCCAGGCCCTGGCCCGCGCCCACGGGATCACGGAGGACAGGATCGCCGTCGGCGCCGGCTCCGTGGCCCTCCTCCAGACCCTGTTCCAGGCGGTCGCCGACCCCGGCGCCGAAGCCGTCTACGCCTGGCCCTCGTTCGAGGTCTACCCCACGCTCGCCGCCCTCGCCGGAGTGGAACCCGTACAGGTCCCGCTCGTCGCCGAGGCACACGACCTGCGGGCCATGGCCGACCGGATCTCGGACCGGACCCGGCTCGTCATCGTCTGCAACCCCAACAACCCCACGGGCACCGTCGTCGGACCCGAGGAACTCCGGGCGTTCCTCGCGTCCGTCCCCCCGACCTGCCTGGTGGCCGTCGACGAGGCGTACCACGAGTACGTCCGCGGACCGGCCGCCGCAAGCGCCCTGCCGCTCTGCGACGCGCACCCGAACCTCGTCGTGCTGCGCACCTTCTCCAAGGCGTACGGGCTGGCCGGACTGCGCACCGGCTACCTGGTCGGGCACGCCCACATCGTCGAGCGGCTGCGCAAGGCGTGCCTCCCCTACGCGGTGAACTCCGTCGCCCAGACGGCGGCCGTCGCCGCCCTCGCTCTGGAGGACCGACTCCTGCGGCGCGTCGACGACACGGTCGCCGAACGCACCCGCGTCCGCGACACCCTCGTGCGCCAGGGCTGGGAGGTCCCGGACAGCCAGGCGAACTTCCTCTGGCTGCCCCTGGGCCCGTACGCCGCCGAGTTCGGCGCCTGGTGCGCGGAGCGGGACCTCGCGGTACGGGCCTTCCCGGGCGTGGGCGTGCGCGTGTCGATCGGCTCCACCGAGGACGACGACCAGTTCCTGGCGGCGGCGGACGCTTGGCACGCCGCGCACGGGACGGCGACGGACGCGGAGGCGACCGGGGGCGGACAGGCGACCGGGGACGGGCAGGCGCCGCAGGCGCGGCAGGTGCTTGAGGAGGCGGGGGCATGACCACTCTTCCCACCGAGCGCGGCACGCTCGTCCCGGTCGGCGACGGGGTCTCCCGCCACGTGGTCGTCGCGCCGGGCATGTGCAGCGGCGGCTCCCTGGTGTTCGGCCAGATCGGGGACTGGACCTGGGAGGTCGTCAGCGCGTCCTGCCGCATCAACGTGCACGCGGCGCGGACCGCCGAGGGAGACCCCGCCTACCTGTCCTTCTACTACTTCCACGTGCGCGGCGGAGACGTCGTCCACCCGCACGGACTCACCTTCGGCGACGAACTCCGGGTCGACTCCCGGTCCTTCCGGTTCGGCGGCCAGTCGGTCATCACCCTCCACCGGCTCGCCCCCGCCGGCCTGGAACTGCCCGACGGACCCCTGGACCCGGCGGAGGTCTACGAACACCCGCACCCGCAGTGCCTCTACGCCGAGAACTTCAACCGGTGGATCGCCCGCACCACCGCCGGCAGCAACCAGGGCCTCGCCCAGGTGACCCCGCCGGACTTCGCCTACCAGGAGCTGCCACCGCTGCCGAACGCCTACTCCCCCCGCTCCCTCGTGGGCCGCGCCCGGGCCACCGGAAGCTTCCACCCCGAGGGCCCGCCCGGATTCCACGAGGCAGGGAAGCCCGAGACGTACGCCTACACCCTGGACGTCGTGCGCGACCTCAACGGCGCCGGACTGATGTACTTCGCCTCGTACTTCGCCGTCTTCGACACGATGCTGCTGCGCCTGTGGCGCTCGCTGGGGCGGACGGACGAGGAGTTCCTGCGGCGCAAGGTGACCGACCAGAAGATCGGCTACTTCGGCAACGCCGACCCCGGCACGGTCTTCGAGGTCACCGTCCGCCGATGGCGGAGCACCCGGTCCCCGCAGACCGAGGTGGCCGACATGGCCCTGCGCGACACGGCGACGGGGCAGCTGATCGCCGTCACCGCCATCGAGACCGCTGTCGAGGCGGTTGCCGAGTACGGGACCGGCACCGAGGCGACGGGGTCCGGCACATGAGCGGGGCCGGTGCGACGGTGTGGCTGACCGGGCTGCCCAGCGCGGGCAAGACCACCATCGCGCGGACGGCCGCCGCCGCACTGCGGTCCGCCGGCCGCCGCGTGCACATCCTGGACGGCGACGAGGTCCGCGCCCACCTGACGGCCGACCTCGGCTTCTCCCGCGAGGACCGGTGCGCCAACGTGGGGCGGATCGGCTTCGTCGCCGAGCTGCTCGCCTCCCACGGCGTGACCGTGCTGGTCCCCGTCATCGCCCCGTACGCGCACGCCCGCGAGGCCGTGCGCGTACGCCACGAGGCCGCCGGCACCCCCTACGTCGAGGTGCACGTGGCGACCCCGGTCGCGGTGTGCGCCGCGCGCGACGTGAAGGGGCTGTACGCCCGGCAGGCGCGGGGCGAGATCTCCGGGCTGACCGGGGTGGACGATCCGTACGAGCCGCCGGCCGCACCGGACCTGCGGATCCCGGCGCACGAGCAGAGCGGGACGGAGTCGGCGCGGGCGCTGATCGCCCTGCTGCGGGAGAAGGGGCTGGCATGACGACGGCGACGACACGGCCCGGTACGGCCCACGATCCGGGCGCGCTGACCCACGCGGACGTCCTGGAGTCGGAGGCGGTGCACATCCTCCGCGAGGTGGCGGGCGAGTTCGAACGGCCGGTGATCCTCTTCTCCGGCGGCAAGGACTCCATCGTCATGCTGCACCTCGCGCTGAAGGCGTTCGCGCCCGCCCCCGTGCCCTTCGCGCTGCTCCACGTCGACACCGGGCACAACTTCCCGGAGGTCCTGGAGTACCGGGACCGCGTGGTGGCCGCGCACGGACTACGGCTCCATGTGGCGTCCGTCCAGGAGTACATCGACCGGGGCACCCTCAAGGAGCGCCCGGACGGCACCCGCAACCCGTTGCAGACGCTGCCGCTGACGGAGCGGATCCAGTCCGAGGGCTTCGACGCGGTCCTCGGCGGCGGCCGCCGCGACGAGGAGAAGGCCCGCGCCAAGGAGCGGGTGTTCAGCCTCCGGGACCGGTTCTCGCAGTGGGACCCGCGCCGCCAGCGCCCCGAGCTGTGGCAGCTCTACAACGGCCGGCACGCCCCCGGCGAGCACGTCCGCGTCTTCCCGCTCTCCGACTGGACCGAGCTGGACGTCTGGCAGTACATCGCCCGCGAGGGCATCGAACTGCCCCGCATCTACTTCGCCCACGAGCGCGAGGTCTTCCGCCGCTCCGGGATGTGGCTGCCCGTGGGGGCGTGGGGCGACCCGGGGGACGGCGAGACCGTCGAGCGGCGGCTGGTCCGTTACCGCACCGTCGGCGACATGTCCTGCACGGGCGCGGTCGACTCCCACGCGGTCACCCTGGAGCAGGTGATCGCGGAGATCGCCGCGTCCAGGCTGACCGAGCGGGGCGCGACCCGCGCCGACGACAAGCTCTCCGAGTCCTCCATGGAGGACCGCAAGCGCGAGGGGTACTTCTGAGCATGCCCACCACCACCGTCACCACGGCCACGGAGCTCCCGGCCCCCACCCTGCTGCGGTTCGCCACCGCCGGCTCCGTCGACGACGGCAAGTCCACCCTGGTCGGCCGGCTGCTCCACGACTCCAAGTCGGTCCTCGCCGACCAACTGGAGGCCGTGGAGCGCGCGTCGGCCGGCCGTGGCCAGGACACGCCCGACCTCGCCCTGCTCACCGACGGCCTGCGCGCCGAACGCGAACAGGGCATCACGATCGACGTCGCCTACCGCTACTTCGCCACCCCGAAGCGGCGGTTCATCCTCGCCGACACGCCCGGACACGTGCAGTACACCCGCAACATGGTCACCGGCGCCTCCACCGCCCAGCTGACCGTGATCCTGGTCGACGCCCGCAACGGCGTCGTCGAGCAGACCCGCCGCCACACCGCCATCGCCGCCCTGCTCCGCGTCCCGCACGTCGTCCTCGCGGTCAACAAGATGGACCTCGTCGGCTACAGCGAGCCGGTGTTCGCCACGATCGTGGCGGAGTTCACGGCGTACGCGGCCGAGCTCGGCGTCCCCGAGGTCACCGCGATCCCGATCTCGGCACTGGCCGGGGACAACGTCGTCGAGCCGTCGGCGGTCATGGACTGGTACAGCGGCCCGACGGTGCTGGAGCACGTGGAGTCCGTCCCGGCCGGCCGCGACCCGGCGCCCCTCCAGGCCCGGCTCCCGGTCCAGTACGTCATCCGCCCCCGGACCGCCGAACACCCCGACTACCGCGGCTACGCGGGCCAGATCGCGGCCGGATCCCTCCACGTCGGCGAGCCGGTCACGATCCTGCCGTCCGGCCGCACGACCCGGATCACCGGCATCGACCTGCTCGGCAGACCGGTGGACACCGCCGTGGCCGGACAGTCGGTGACCGTCCTCCTCGCGGACGACATCGACGTCGCGCGCGGCGACCTGATCGTGCCGACGACGGACGCCCCGGCGACCACCCAGGAGATCGAGGCAACCGTCTGCCACGTGGCCGACCAGCCCCTCACCGTCGGCCACCGGGTCCTGCTCAAGCACGGCACCCGCACGGTCAAGGCCCTCGTCGAGTCCATCCCCTCCCGCCTCACCCTCGACGACCTGTCGCTGCGCCCGCACTCCGGCCGGCTCGTCGCCAACGACATCGGCCGCGTCAGGATCCGTACCGCCGAGCCGCTGCCCGTCGACCCCTACGCCGCCTCGCGCCGCACCGGCTCCTTCATCCTCATCGACCCCGGCGACGGCACCACCCTGACGGCGGGCATGGTCGGCGCGTCCTTCGCCGCCCCCGCCCCGGCCGAGCCCGCCGCCGAGACCGAGGCCGACGACGGCTGGGACTTCTGAGACCGCGGCTCCCTATCGTCCCGCCGCCCCCTCCGTGGCCCGGGCCGACAGCACCGCGCCGATCGTGGCCAGCGGAGCCGGATCCAGCATCTCGTAGTGGCCGCAGGCGACGTCGAAGGCCGCGAGCCGCCCGCCGCCGTACGCCCGCCAGGCGTCCGGCGCGGTGCTCGCGGCGTCCGACGCGGCCCGGAAGTGGATCACGTCCACACCGTGGGTCCGCGCCGGAGCGGCCCGCAGCGCGTCCACCGCCGACCGCACCGCGAGCCGCGCGCCCTCTACGACCCGCTCCCCGAGCAGCGCGATCTGCTCCGGCGGCGTGCCGTCCTCGGCGAACCCGGCCGAACCGGCCACGTGCCGGTGCGTCGCCTCCCAGCCGGGCAGACCCTCCTCGGGCGCCGGGTACGAGTCGAGCAGCGCCACGAACTCCACGGGGTGTCCCGACTCCACCAGCTCCGCGGCCACCCCGTAGGCGAGCGTGCCGCCGACCGACCAGCCGAGCAGCCGGTACGGCCCCTCCGGCTCCACCTCCCGGATCCGCCGCGCGTACTCCCGCACCAGCTCCTCCGGCTTGCGCGCGCCGCCCTCCGGATCGGCCAGGCTCGGCGCCTGGAGCCCGTACAGCGGCACGTCTGGGTCCAGGTGCGGCAGCAGCCGGGCGTACGGCCAGGCGAGGCCGCTCGCCGCGTGCACCGCGAACAGCGGCCTGAGACGCCCGCCGGTCCGCAGCGGCAGCAGCACGTCCAGGCCGGAGCCGTCCCCGCCCCCGTCGAGCCGGCGGGCGAGGTCCGCCGGGGTCGGCGCCTCGAACAGGGCCCGGACGGACAGTTCGGTGCCCAGGACCGCGCGCACCCGGCTCACCAGCCGCGTCGCCAGCAGCGAGTGCCCGCCCAGATCGAAGAAGCCGTCGTCCGGACCCACCCGCTCCACCCCGAGCACCTCGGCGAAGAGCGCGCACAGCGGCTCCTCGTGCGCGTGGGCCGCCTCCCGGCGGGCGCCGGCCCCGTACGCGGGGGCGGGCAGCGCCGACCGGTCCAGCTTGCCGTTCGGCATCAGCGGGAACCGCTCCAGCACGACCACCGCCGACGGCACCATGTGGTCCGGCAGCGCCTCCCGGGCGAAGCGCCGCAGGTCCGTGCCGTCGAGCGGCGCCCCGGGCCCGGCCGGCAGGACGTACGCGACGAGCCTGCGGTCGCCCGCCCGGTCCTCCCGCACCACCGCGACGGCCTGCCCCACGCCCTCGTGCCGCAGCAGCGCGGCCTCCACGTCGCCGAGCTCGATCCGGAAGCCGCGCACCTTCACCTGCCCGTCGAGCCGGCCCAGGTACTCCAGCTGCCCGTCCTCCCGCCACCGCACCTGGTCGCCCGTGCGGTACATCCGGCCGCCGGGCGCGCCGAACGGGCAGGCCACGAAGCGCTCCGAGGACAGCGCCGGCCGGTTCAGATAGCCGCGGGTGACGCCCGCCCCGGCGATGTACAGCTCACCGGGCCGCCCCACGCCGACCGGCTGGAGCCACGGATCCAGCACGTACAGGCGGGCGTTGGGCACCGGCCGGCCGATCGGCGGATCGCCGCCGGGGTCCTCGGCGGCGCCGCGCCACCACGTCGAGTAGGTGGTCGCCTCGGTGGGGCCGTAGATGTTGGTGACCACGCAGCCGGGCACCCGTGCCCCGAGCTCGCGCAGCAGCGCGTGCGGCACCGCCTCCCCGCCGAGCACCACGTGCCGCGCCGACGCCGCGAAGCCACTCCCCGCCGCGGAGCCCGCCAGACCAGCCGTACCCGCCATGCCCGCCATGCTCGCCATCGCCGAGGGGACGCCGCTGATCAGGCTCCCCTCCCAGCCGTCCCGTTCGAGCAGCGCGAACAGGTCGTCGACCAGCTCCAGTTGCCCACCGAGTGCCAGCGTCGTGACGATCTCGAAGACCGACACGTCGAAGCTGAGTGACGTGGACGCCAGGACCCGGGCCATGCCCTCGGCGCCGAAGTGGTCCTCGACGGTCGCCACGAAGTTGACGGCGTTCGCGTGCTCGACGACCACGCCCTTGGGGACCCCGGTGGTGCCCGAGGTGTAGATGACGTAGGCCGGATGCCGGGGGAGGAGCGGGACCGGCCGCTCCGCGTCCACGACGTCCGTCCCCTCCTGCGCCTCGATCCGCCGTGCCACGGCGGGGTCGTCCAGGACGAGCGCGGCCGTCCCCTCCGGCAGCGCGCCCCCGGTCGCCCCGGTGACCACGGCCAGCCGGGGCCGCGCGTCGCCGAGCATCCGCGCCACCCGGTCGGCCGGGTAGCGCACGTCGACCGGCACGTAGGCGGCGCCCGTCTTGAGCACGGCGAGCAGCGCGACGACCATGTCCGGGGTCCTCGGCAGCGCCAGCGCCACCCGGGTCTCCGGCCCCGCGTCCTCGGCGAGCAGCACGCGCGCCAGCCGGTTCGCCCGGCGGTTGAGCTCGCCGTAGCGGAGATCACGCCCCTGGTACGACACGGCGGGCAGGTCCGGGATCCGTGCGGCCCGGTCCTCGATCAGGGCGGGCAGGGTGGCCGGTGCCACCGGGCGGGCGGTGGCGTTCCACTCCTCCAGCACCCGCCGGCGCTCACCGTCCGACAGGGTCGGCAGGCTGCCCGCCGTGCGGTGCGGGTCCTCGGCGATCGTCTCCAGGATCCGTTCGAGCCGGTCGGCGATCTCCTCCACCGCCCCGCGCCCGAGCAGATCGGGCCGGAAGTCGAGCCGGATGCCCAGCTCCTCGCCCGGTGTCCAGATCAGGGAGAGCGGATAGTGGGTGGCGTCGAACCCCGTGGCGCCGACGAGAACGGCCTCGCCGAGGCGGCGCTCGGCCGAGCCCACCGGATAGTTGTCGAAGACGGTCGTGGTGTCGAAGAGCGCCCCGAACCCCGCCTGCTGCTGGATCTCCGTCAGCCCGACGTGATGGTGCTCGAAGAGGTCGAGCTGCTCGTCCTGGACCCGTTCGAGGAGGTCGAGCAGCGTGTCCCGGGGGTCGATCCGCACCCGCGCCGGAACGGTGTTGATGAGCAGCCCGACCATCGTCTCGACGCCGTCGACGTCGGCGGCCCGCCCCGACACCGTGATCCCGAACAGGACGTCGCCCTGCCCCGTCAGCTGCCGCAGCACCAGCCCCCAGGCCAGCTGCGTCACCGTGCCGAGCGTGACCCCCGCCTCCCGCGCCCGGTCCGCCAGCGCGGCCGTCCGCGCGGCGGGCAGCGCGCGCACCACCCGCTCCGGCACCACCGTGCCGGTGCCCCGCGCCCGGGGCGCCACCAGCGTCGGCCCCTGGATCCCGGCCAGCGCCTCCGCCCACGCCTGCCGGGACCACTCCTCGTCCACCGTGCCGAGCCAGTCCAGGTAGGAGGTGTACGAGGGGGCCGCAGGCAGCGGGAGAGCGGCGGCGGCACCGTCGCGGGCGCCGCGCCCGGCGTCGTACAGCCGGAAGAGTTCGTCGAGGAGGATCGAGGTGGACCAGCCGTCCAGGATGATGTGGTGGTTTGTCAGGACGAAGCGCCAGCGGGTGGCGTCGAGACGGATCAGCAGGTAGCGGATGAGCGGCGGCCGGGCGGTGTCGAAGCGCCGCCGCCGCTCCTCCTCGACCAGCCGCGCGGCCTCGGCCTCCCGTTCGTCCGTCGCCGTCCCGGTGACGTCGGCCGTCCGCCACGCCGTCGGAACCCGGGACGGCACGAACCGTACGGGTGCCCCCGACGCGTCCGTACGGAACCCGGACCGGAGGCTGTCGTGCCGGTCCTGGAGCACCTCGCAGACCTCCCGCAGGAGGACGGGGTCGAGCGGACCCTCGAAGTCCAGGGCCAGTTGGGTGGTGTAGATGTCCTGGCCGTCCGCGTCGAACGCCGTGTGGAAGAACAGCCCTTGCTGGAGCGGCGCCGGGCGCGACGTCCGCGCGTGGGCGTGCCCGTGGGCGAGCCCATGGGCATCCTCGTGGGCGTGCTCCTGGGCGTGCTCGTACGTGCGATCCGATGAGGTCACGCCGTCTCTCCCGCTTCTCCGGTGCGTGCGATCAGGGTCTCCAGGGCCTCGAACCAGGCGTCGGCCAGCGCCTCCACCCGGGGCCGCCCCAGCAGGGCCTCCGGATACGCCCAGGTGACGTGGAGTTCCGGCCGGGCGCCGCCACGGTCGTGGACGACCGCCGACACCTCCAGGAGGTGCGTCAGGGGCATCTCGGGGTCGCCGCCCCCGGAGACCGCGCCGGCTTCCGGCGCGAGCCCCCAGTCGGCCTCCCCCGGCCGGTCGAACCGGCCCAGGTAGTTGAACAGGATCTGCGCCCGGGGCCCCGCCGCGAGCACCCGCGCGGTCTCCGGATGGAGATGACGCAGCAGCCCGAAGCCGAGCCCCTTGTCCGGCATGCTCCGCAGCCCGGCGTCCACGTCCCGTACGGTGCCCTCCGGGTCGTCCGGCCGCCCCGGGAGCCGTACGGGGAACATGCTGGTGAACCAGCCCACGGTCGCCGCCAGATCGAGGCCGCCGGCGATCTCCTCGCGCCCGTGCCCCTCCACGTCCACGAGGAACGGCGCGGCGCCCCCGGACGCGGGGTCAGGGCCGGAGGCCGTACGCCAGTGGCTCGCGGCCGTGCTCAGCGCGCCGAGCAGCACCGCGTTCACGCCGACGCCGAGCCGGGCGGGCACCCGGGTCAGCAGCGGCTCCGTCCGGTCGGCGGGCAGGACGCGGGTGACGGAGCGCTTCGAGCCCTCGACGTCACGGCCGGCGACGAGGTCCGCGCCCGCGACGAGAGCCTGCGCCCCCTCGACGAGCCCCTGCCAGAAGGGGAGTTCGGACGCGCGGGCGCGCGCCTCGCGCTCCAGGCGGCGGCCCCAGTCGGCGAACGACACGGGCGTGAAGTCCGGCCCCGCCGTCCGGGGCGAGGCCACGCCCGTGCTCAGATCCTCCAGGAGGATCCGCCACGAAACGCCGTCCACGACCAGGTGGTTGATCATCAGGAGCATCCGTCCGGGCGCGCCGGGACCCGCGTCGAACCACACGGCCTGGAGCATGTTGCCCTCGCCGGGCGCCAGCCGCCGCCGCGCCGCGTCCGCCTCGGCGCGCACCAGGTCCGCGAGCCTCCCTGCGGGGAGGCCGGCCGCGTCGATCCGTACGACGTGCCCGGCAGCGTCGACCGCGCCGCGCGGCAGCACCTCCAGGCGCCACGCGGGCGCGCGCGTCAGCCGGATCCGCAGGGCGTCGTGCCGGTTGAGGAGCGACTGGAGCAGCGCGCGAAGGCTCGGCAGGGTCAGATCGGCCGGGGTCCGTACGAGCACGGACTGGTGGAAGCCGTCGACGGGGCCGCCCCGCTCGCGCTGCCAGTGGACGATCGGGGTGAGCGGCACGTCGTCGGACGACGCTCGCGGCTCCGCCGGGGCGGCTCCGGTCGACGCGCCCGCCCTGGGCGGCCGTACCTTCGCGTGGACGGCCAGCGCGGCGACGGTCCGGTACCGGAAGACGTCCTTCGTGGAGAGGGCCAGACCGCGTGAACGGGCCCGGGACACCAGCCGGATCGACACGATGCTGTCGCCGCCGAGCTCGAAGAAGTCGTCCTCGACGCCGACCTCGGTCCGCCCGAGGACGGCCGCGAACAGCTCGCAGAGGATCTTCTCGGCGGGCGTCTCCGGCCCCCGCCTCTCCCCGGCACCGGACGCGGCGGGTGAGAGCGGGGCGGGCAGCGCGGCCCGGTCGACCTTCCCGTTCGGCGTGAGCGGCAGCCCGTCGGGAAGCACGACGACGACGGGGAGCATGTACGGCGGCAGCGCCCGCCGCGCCCACGCGGTGAGTTCGGGGACGAGGCCGTCGGCGGTGGGTTCCGTGGTGGTCGCGGCCCGGACGGGGACCACGTACGCGACGAGCCGCCGCTCGCCTGGCCGGTCCTCGCGCACCACGACGGCGCTGCGGACGACGCGGGCGTGGCGGTCCAGGACCGCCTCGATCTCGCGCGGCTCGATCCGGAAACCGCGCAGCTTCACCTGGTCGTCGGCGCGCCCGAGGAAGCCGAGTCGTCCGGTCGCCGTCCACCGGACCAGGTCTCCGGTGCGGTACAGGCGGGCGCCGGGCGGGCCGTACGGATCGGCGACGAACCGCTCGGCGGTCAGCCCCGGGCGCCCGAGGTAGCCCCGGGCCACGCCCGCGCCCCCGATGTACAGCTCGCCCGGCACCCCGACGGGCACCGGCCGCAGGGCCTCGTTCAGGACGTACACGCGGGTGTCGCCGAGCGGTGAGCCGAGCGGCGGCTGCTCCGCGTCGTCCGGGCCGATCGGGGCCGCGAGGGACCAGATGGTCGTCTCGGTCGGTCCGTACACGTTGGTGACCTTGGAGGCCAGGGCGGTGAGACCGGCGGCCAGGGCGGGCGGCAGCGCCTCGCCGCCGACGAGGACGCGCAGTCCCCGGACCGCCTCGGGGACCTCGGCCACGAGGCCGGTCCACAGGGACGGCGTCGCCTGGACGGCGGTGACCCCGTGCCGCCGGATCAGCCGGCCGAGGGCTTGCGGCTCGCGCACCTCGTCGGGCGCGGCGAGGACGACGGCGGCGCCGCCGAGCAGCGGGAGGAGGAGTTCCAGGTGGGCGATGTCGAAGGCGACGGTCGTCACGGCGAGCAGCCGGTCGGCGGGGCCCAGCGGCAGCCGGTCGCGCATCGCGGCCAGCAGATGCGCGAGGTTGCGGTGGGAGACCGTGACGCCCTTCGGCCGGCCCGTGGAACCGGAGGTGTAGAGGACGTACGCCGTGCGGTCGTCCGGGATCGCTGCGTCCGGGTCCGCCTCCGGGTCCGCCTCCGCGTCCGGGTCCGCCTCCGCGTCCGGCTCCGGCTCCTCGCCCCCGGTCGCGGCGGCGAGCGCCGTGGCGAGCGGGGGCTCGTCCAGCGCGAGCCATTCGGCGGCGCCGAGCGCGTCGCGCGTGGCGCGGTCCGTGAGCACCAGGAGCGGCGCGGCCTCGGACAGCACCGCCGTCACCCGGTCCCTGGGGTGGTGCGGATCGACCGGGAGGTAGGCGGCACCGGTCCGGTGTACGGCGAGGAGCGCGACCAGCAGGTCGGGCGTGCGGTCCATGGCGACGGCGATCAGCCGCTCTGGGCCCGCGCCGAGCTGCCGCAGGTGCCGGGCGAGCCGGTCGACCCGCGCGTCGAGCTCCCCGTACGCGACCCTGCGGGACCCGTGGAGCACCGCCACCGCGTCGGGCGTCCGGGCGGCCTGCTCCCGGAACCACCGCGCCACCGAACCGTTCACGGGCGGCGCACCGGTCGCCGGGCCGCTCCACTCGGCGAGCAGAGTGTGCCGCTCGGCGGGGGAGAGGACGTCCAGCTCCCGCACCGGTCGGGTGGGGCGGGCGACCGCGTCGGCGAGGAAGCGGGTGAAGCACCCGGCGAGCCGCTCCGCCGTGGCGTGGTCGAAGAGGTCGAGCGCGTACACGAGGGTGCCGTCCAGGCCCCCGCCGGACTCGGTGACGTCGAAGAGGAGGTCGAAGGGGACGGACCGGTACTGCCCGTGGTCCAGCACCTCGGCGCGGAGGCCGGGCAGCTCCACGGCACCGGCCGCGTTGTTCTGGAGGCTCAGCATGACCTGGAAGAGCGGGTGCCGGGCCGCCGACCGAACAGGGTCGACGGCCTCCACGACCCGCTCGAAGGGCACGTCCTGGTTCTCCAGCGCGGCGAGGACGCCGGCGCGGACGCGGCCGAGCAGGCCGCCGAAGTCCGGATCCCCGGAGACGTCGGTCCGCACCACCACCGTGTTCACGAAGCAGCCGACGAGCTCGTCGAGCCCGCTGTCGGAGCGCCCGCCGACCGGGCTGCCGACGAGGACGTCCGTCCCGGCCCCGAGCTGCCGCAGCAGCCCCGCCAGGGCGGCGTGCAGCACCATGAACACGCTCACGCCGTGGCCGCGCGCCAGGAGGGTGAGGCGCGCGTGGTCCTCCGGGGCGAGCCGGAACGGCACCGTACCGGCGCGGTGGCTCGCGGTGGCGGGGCGGGGCCGGTCGGCGGGCAGCGGGGTCTCGTCGGGCGCGCCGGTGAGAGTGGTGGCCCAGTGGGCGAGTTGGCGCGCGAAGGGGCTGTCCGGGTCGCCGGGGTCGCCGAGTGCCTCCCGCTGCCACAGGGTGAAGTCGGCGTACTGGAGCGGGAGTTCGGGGAGCTCGGGAGCCTGGTTCCACAGGCGGGCGGCGTAGGCCGCGGAGAGGTCGCGGAGGAGAGGAGCGGCGGACCAGCCGTCGTACGCGATGTGGTGGATCGTGAGGGCGAGGACGTGCTCCTCTGGGGCGCAGGCGAAGAGCTCCGCCCGCACCGGTCTCTCACGGGCCAGGTCGAAGCCGTGCTCCGACGCCTCGGCCACCACCGCTGCGACGTCCCGCTCCCCGACCTCCCTTACCGGAAGCTCGAACTCGGTCGGCTCCAGGATGAGTTGACTGGGCACTCCGTCCGTGACCGGGAACACGGTACGCAGGCTCTCGTGCCGCGCCACCACGTCCCCGAGCGCCGCCGCCAGCGCCCCGGCGTCCAGCGGACCCGACAGGCGCAGCGCGGTCGTCACGGTGTGCGCGGCGGCCCCCTCCGCCAGCTCGCCCTGAAGCCAGAACCGGAGCTGGGAGAACGACGGCGGCAGGACGTCACCGCGCGGCCGGGGCCGCAGCGGGCCACGCCCGGCACCCGGGGACCCGAACCGCCCGGCGAGACCGGCGGGCGTCGGCGCCTCGAAGACGTCACGCATCCCGACCCCGCCGTCCAGCACCTCGCGCAGCCGGTTCACCAGGCGGATGGCCAGCAGGGAATGCCCGCCGAGCGCGAAGAAGTCGTCGTCCGCGCCGACCGCTGGCACCCCGAGGACCTCGCCGAACAGCCCGCACACCAGCCGCTCGGCGGGCGTACGGGGCGGGCGGGGCGCGCCGGAGCGAGCGGCGGCCTCCGAGGGGGCGGGCAGAGCCGCCCGGTCGAGCTTGCCGTTGGGCGTGAGGGGAAGCCCGCCGGGGAGCAGGACGACGAGGGGGACCATGTAGTCGGGCAGGGTTCGCCCGGCGTGCTCGGCGATCTCGCCCGTGATGTCGGTGCCACTGCCCGCGTCCCCGGTGGGGACGACGTAGGCGACGAGGCCGCGTTCCCCGCGCGCGTCCTCGCGCACGAGGACGGCGGCGCGGCCGACGGCCGGATGGCGCTCCAGGGCGGCCTCGACCTCGCGGGGTTCGATGCGGAAGCCCCGTATCTTCACCTGGTCGTCGGCGCGGGCCAGGAAGTCCAGCTCGCCCTCGGCGGTCCACCGCACGACGTCGCCCGTGCGGTACATGCGGGTGCCGGGCGCGCCGTAGGGGTCGGCGACGAAGCGCCCGGCCGTGAGGGCCGGACGGCCGAGGTAGCCCCGGGCGAGCCCGGCGCCCGCGACGTACAGCTCTCCCGGCACGCCCACCGGCACCGGCCGCAGCCGCTCGTCCAGCACGTACACCCGCGTGTTCGCCATCGGCCGCCCGATCGGCGGCCTGCCGGGATCCGTGTCCCGGCCGCCCGGCTCCAGGCGCCCGAAGGTGGTGAACGTCGTGTTCTCGGTCGGCCCGTAGACATGGGTCAGGGCGGTGCCGGGGAAGTCCGTCAGCATCCGCCGCACGGCACCGGCCGACGGCTGCTCCCCGCCCGTCCAGACGTGGTCGAGGCGGCCGAGCAGCGGACTGCCCTCCGCGACCAGCAGGTTGAAGAGCGAGGTGGTGAGGAACGCGCTGGTCGCGCCCCCTTCGGCCACGGCCCGCTCCAGCGCCTGCGGCGAGCTGTCGCCGGGCTGCGCCATGACGACCGTGCCGCCGCCGAGCAGCGGCACCCACAGCTCGTACGTCGAGGCGTCGAAGGAGTGCGGCGAGTGGGCGAGCACGCGCGCGTGGCCGCCGTCGGCCGCCCAGCAGGGGTCGGACGCGAGGGCGACGACGTTCCGGTGGGTCACCAGGACGCCCTTGGGGCGGCCGGTGGACCCGGACGTGTACATCGCGTATGCGGCCCGGTCGCCCGTGACGACCGGCCACTTTCCTGTATGCGTCATCCCGTCACCGTCCGCGTCGGGATCCTCGTCGGCCAGGACCAGCGGCAGACCGGGCGCCTCGCCCGCGAGGGCTGCGGCCCGCTCCTTCGTGGACGCGTCCGCCAGGAGCAGGCAGGGCCGCGCGTCCGCCAGGACGGCACGCTGGCGCTCGTCCGGGTTGCGGGGGTCCAGGGGCAGGTACGCGGCCCCCGTCCTGAGGACGGCGAGCAGGGCGACGACGAGATCGGCCGAGCGGCTCATGGCCACCGCGACCAGCCGCTCCGGACCGGCGCCGCGACGGCACAGACGGCGGGCGAGCCGGTCGGCCCGCGCGTCGAGAGCGGCGTACGTGAGCCGGGTCGCGCCGCAGACGACGGCGAGGTCGTCGGGCGCGGCGGCCGCGCGGCGCCGGAACAGCTCCGGCACCGAGTCGGCCGGAAGCGCCGTTTCCCGTCCCTTCCCCGTCTCCAGCGTCGTGCGGCGCTCGGCGGGGTCGAGGAGTTCGAGCCGGCCGATGGGTTGTTCCGGCGCGGCCAGTGCCTGGGTCAGGAAGGAGGTGAAGTGGCGGAGCAGACGCTCGGCGGTGGCGTGGTCGAAGAGGTCGCGGGCGTAGACCAGGGAGCCGTCGAGCGCCCCTTCGGTCTCCGTGAGGTCGAGGAGGAGGTCGAACGCGAGCCTGCGGTGCTCGGGCGGGGCCAGCAGGCGGGTGTCGAGGTGGGGGAGGCGCACGGCGGCGCCCGCGTTGTTCTGGAGGCTGAGCATGACCTGGAAGAGCGGGTGCCGGCCCGCCGACCGGGGCGGGTTGACGGCCTCCACGACCTGCTCGAAGGGCGCGTCCTGGTGGTCGAGCGCGGCCATGACGCCCGTCCGCGCCTGCCGGAGCAGGTCGTGGAAGTCGGGGTCGCCGGAGGTGTCGGTGCGGACGACGACGGTGTTGACGAAGCAGCCGGCGAGGTCGTCGAGACCCACGTCGGTGCGCCCGGCGACCGGGCTGCCGACCAGGATGTCGGTGCCCGCGCCGAGCCTCCGGAGGAAACCCGCGAGCGCCGCGTGCAGGACCATGAAGGTGCTGGCGCCGTGCCGGAGGGCGAGCCGGGAGAGCTGCCGGACGCTGTCGGGCGGCAGATGGAAGGGGACGGTCCCCGCCCGGTGGGTGGCGGTGGCGGGCCTCGGACGGTCGGTGGGGAGGGGGAGTTCGGCCGGCGCATCGGCGAGGATGCGCGTCCAGTGCGCCAGTTGCCCGGCGAAGACGCTGCCGGGGTCGTCGGGCGCGCCCAGCTCCTTGCGCTGCCAGAGGGTGAAGTCCACGTACTGGAAGGGGAGTTCCTCCCAGGACGGCGGCAGGCCGTCGAGGCGTGCGGTGTAGGCGTGCGCGAGGTCGCGGAGGAACGGCGCGACCGACCAGCCGTCGAAGGCGATGTGGTGCACGGTGATCGCCAGCACGTGGTGCCCGGGGGAGTCGACCGCGAACAGGACGGCCCGCAGAGGGAGTTCGCGCTCCAGGTCGAAGAGGTGCTCGGCCGCGTCGGCCACCGCCGCCTCGACGTCCTTCTCGGCGACCTGGCGCACGGGTAGTTCGACCGACACCGCCTCCAGGATCCGCTGCCCCGGCACCCCGTCGACGACCGGGAAGAGGGTGCGCAGGCTCTCGTGCCGCGCCACCACGTCCCGGAGGGCGTCGCGCATCGCCGTCACGTCCAGCGGGCCCGTCAGCCGGAGCGCCATGGAAGGGTTGGGCGTGGTGCCGCCGGGTCCCATCTCCCGCTGGAACCAGAACCGCGACTGTGCGAACGACAGGGGGATCACGGTGGTACCGGCCTCTCGGGTCAGTCCGCTTGGCATGCTTCGCGGAGGGCGTTCAGGTGGCGCAGCCCGTCCAGGACGGTCTTGGTGTCGATGCCGAAGTCGATCAGGCAGGCGATCTCGTCCACGCCGATGCCGCGCAGCCGCTCGACCGTCGCCGTCGCCTTCCGCACCGTCCCGAACAGCCCCCGCTGCTCGAAGTGGTGCTCGAAGGACTGGTCGAGGAGGAAGTCGATGTCCTCCTCCTCCAGCGCGTCGAGGTCGAAGTCCGGGTCGACGGAGCGGAAAGAGCGCGCGATGAGATGGATCGAACTCCTCAGGTAGGCGCGCAGCGGCTCTTCGACGGTGGCGCGCACCTCGTCCCGGCCGGTGCCGAGGAAGGTGTGCAGCATGAGGACGACGTGCCCGTCCCAGCCGTCGTGCGTCTCGCGCGCCGTGCGCCGGTAGTCGGCGATCTTTCCGGCGAGTTCGTCGCTGTCCTGCTGGAGCAGGTGGGTGAGGACTCCGGCCCGTGCCTCCGCCGCCGTGCGGAAGGTGGCGGCGTCGCCGGCGCTGGTCACCCAGAGCGGCAGCTCGCGCTGCACCGGCGGCGGGTAGACGCGTACGGTCGCCGGGGAGCCGTTCCCGTCCACGACCTCGTGGCCGTCGCCGCGCCACAGCCCCCGGAGCCGCGCGATGCTGTCGGTCAGGACGCGCTTGCGGTCCTCGTACGGCACTTGGCTCAGCGCGAAGTCCACCGGGTGCCAGCCGGAGGCGAGGGACACCCCGGCCCGGCCGCCGGAGAGGTTGTCCACGACCGACCACTCCTCGGCGATCCGCAGCGGATGGTGGAGCGGCGCGACGACGCTTCCGGCGCGGATGGCGACGGTGTGCGTGACCATCGCCAGGGCGGCGCCCATGACGGAGGGGTTCGGGTAGAGCCCGCCGAAGGGGTGGAAGTGCCGCTCGGGCGTCCACACCGCGCGGAAGCCGTGCCGGTCGGCGAAGCGGGCGCCCTCCAGCAGCAGCTCGTACCGCCCGGCGTCCCCGGCGGGTGTGCTGTCGTCGGCGAAGTAGAAGAGGCTGAAGTCCATCGGGATTCCTTCGATCACCCTGTCGGTACCGCGCTGGGCCGTGCTGTCCCGTGCTGTCCCCGTGCTGTCCCGTGCCGCCGTCAGCCGGGGCGGGCCATCCTCCGCAGCCCCGGTCTCGCCGGCCGGGCGTCGCTGAGCCGGGGCGCGAGGCCGGCCGGCGTGGGCGCCCCGAAGACCGCGCCCACCGGAAGCTCCACCCCCAGCTCGGCGCGCACACGGCTCACCAGCCGGGTCACGAGCAGCGAGTGGCCGCCGAGGGCGAAGAAGTCGTCGTCGATACCGACGGCGTGCGTCGTGCCCAGGGTGTCCGTCGCGCCCGGGGTGTCCGTCGTTCCCGGGGCGTCCGTCGCCGCGAGCCCGAGCACCTCCGCGAAGATCCGGCACAGCGCCGCCTCTCCCGGAGTCCGGGGAAGGCGGCCACTCGCCGTCCGGGCGCGGGACGCGGCAGGCAGGGCCGCCCGGTCGAGCTTGCCGTGCGGAGTGAGCGGGAACTCGTCGAGGACGACGACCTCGGACGGCACCATGGGGGAGGGGAGGTACGCGGCCGCCCACGCGGCGACCGACGCGACGAGCTCCGCATCGCCGGACGCCGCGAAGGGCACGTTGACGTACTGCTCGGGACCCACTCCGGCCCGGCTTTCGCTCCCGGGCGCCGCCGGGAAGTGCCGCTCCCCGAAGGTGTACTCGGCGTCGAGGTGGTCGGGTCCCGGCGTCGCGGACCAGCGCAGCGCGACGCGGTAGCCCAGTCGTTCGCCGAGGCAGGCCAGGCCCTCCGGGTCCGGGCCTGTGTCGGGTGTCCCGCCGGACGCGCGCAGGTCCCCGGCCAGACGGGCGTTGGGGACTCCGGTGAGCCGGACGGAGACCGCTTTCCGCGCCCGCTCCCACAGGGCGTCGGCGAGGGCCTCGGGGGTGCGGACGTCCGTACCCCATCGGAGTTCCGCCACCGCGCCGATGTGGGGGCGGGTGTCGTCGGTGCGGCGCAGGACGGCGTCGTAGCGGTAGCGGGTCAGTTCGTTGTGGTGGGAGCCCCGCTTCAGGCGGACGTCGCACGACGCGAAGAGCGGACCGGGGCCCTCCTCCCCGGCCGTCAGCGTGCGGAAGTAGGCGGGATCCACCAGCAGTTCCGGCTCCGTGGCCATGCCGCGCGCCACTGCCCGGCGGTGCTCGCCGCTGCCCGGGACGGTGTCCGGCGAGTGGCTCGCGAGCGCCCCGTGGAAGGTATCCATCAGGCCCAGGTGCCGGACGTCGCCGACGAACACCGCGCCTCCGGAGGCGAGCGCGTCCGCCGCGAGCTTGAGGACGCGCGCGAGATAGCGCCCGCTGGGGAAGTACTGGACGACGGAGTTGAGGACGACCACGTCGAAGTACCCACGTGGGACGCCCTCGTGGTCGTCGGCCGGACGGCTGTGCAGGACGACCCGCCCGGCCGGCTCCGGCCGCTCCTCCACCTGCCGCCGCAGCCGCTCGATCACCCGGGGCGCGAGATCGAGCCCCCAGTAGCTCTCCGTCTCCGGAGCGAGCTGCGACAGCAACAGGCCGCTGCCCACGCCGAGTTCGAGGACACGCCGGGGCCGCAGCGCGCGGATGCTCCGTACCGTCTCGTCGCGCCACTCCCGCAGGTGCTCCGGCGGGAGAGGGCTGCCGTCGTAGCTGCTGTTCCATCCACGGAAGTCCTCGCCGAAGGGCATCGGCGCGTCCTCCGCCGGCACGGCGTCGTGGACGCGCCGCCATGCGGCCACACGCTCAGCGTCACTGGGCCGGTCGGCGCTCGCGGGCGCTGTGGGCTCGCGGCGGACGTAGGCGACGAGCCGCCGGTCGCCGTCCCGGTCCTCCCGCACGGTCACGGCGGCGGCGGACACCCGGGGGTGGCCCGCGAGGCGCGCCTCGATCTCGCCCGGTTCGATCCGGTGCCCGCGCACCTTGACCTGGTCGTCCGTACGACCAGCGAACTCCAGTTCGCCCGTGGTCGTCCGGCGGGCGAGATCGCCGGTGCGGTACATCCGCGTCCCGGCCGGGCCGTACGGATCCGCGACGAAGCGCTCCGCCGTCAGGCCGGGCCGGTCGAGGTAGCCACGCGCCAGCCCCGCCCCGGCGACGTACAGCTCACCCACCACGCCGACGGGCACCGGCCGCAGCGCGTCGTCGAGGAGACGCAGGCGCGTGCCCTGGATCGCCTCGCCGATCGGCGGGGTTCCGGAGTCCTCCGCGAGGGGCGCGCTCATGGTGGCGCAGACCGTGGTCTCCGTCGGCCCGTACGCGTTGATCAGGGTCCGGCCGGGAGCCCAGCGCCGCCGCTGTTCCGCGTCCAGGGCCTCGCCGGCGGAGACCAGGACGCGTACGTGGGGGAGGGCGTCGGCCGGCAGGACGCGCAGCACCGACGGGGGCAAGGTCGCGTGGGTGATCCGCCGCTCGTCGGCGAGACGGCTCAGCCCCGGCCCCGGCAGCAGACCGCGCGCGGGCGCCAGGACGAGCGCGGCCCCGGCGGACAGCGCCATCGCCAGCTCCCAGAAGAACGCGTCGAAGCTGGGCGAGGCGAACTGGAGGACCCGGCTGTCGGCGTCCACCGCGAGCGCCCCGCGCTGATGGGCGGCCAGATGGGCGAGCCCGGAGCGGGTGACGACCACACCCTTCGGCAGGCCGGTGGACCCTGAGGTGTAGATGACGTACGCGGGCAGGGCGCCCGCCGCGCGTTGGGCGCCGGCCGGCGGCCCGGACGCCGGGGCGCGCCGCAGCGCCGCGCGGATCTCCGGGGCGTCCAGGTCGATCCGGGGTGTTGCGGCGCCGGCCGGGAGGACCGTACCGGAGTCCGGGAGGACCGTGCCGGAGTCCGCGAGGAGCAGGGCCGGGGCCGCGTCGCCCAGGATGTGGGCGATCCGCCGCTCCGGGTAGCCGGGGTCCACCGGAAGGTGGGCGGCCCCGGTCTTCATCACCGCCAGGACCGCGACGACCAGGTCCACCGAACGGTCGAGCGCCGAGGCCACCAGGGTCTCCGGCCCGGCGCCCCGCGCGGCCAGCACATGGGCCAGCCGGTTCGCGCGGGCGTCGAGTTCGCCGTACGGGACCTCGTCCTCCCCGAACACCAGGGCCGTGGCGTCGGGCGTGCTCCCGGCGTACTCCTCGAAGAGGTCGAGCAGCGGCCGTACGGGGGCGGTGGGGGCCGGGGAGACGGGCTCCCCGTCGAGCAGGAGGCGCAGCGGAGGGGCGTCCGGCGGCACGGCGGACAGGACGTTGGAGCGCAGGGCCTCCCATTGGGAGGGGGTGACGTCGAGTTCGGTGGCCCCGGCCTCCCGCAGGAACCGCGCGAACAGGGTTGGGTCGGCGCACAGTTCGTCTGTCGGGAGGAGGAGGGTGTCGCCGCGACAGACCCGGGCCCAGTGGCGTACGGAGGCGTCGAGGCCGGCACCCGCGTGCCCCGCCACCCGGGACGGCGCCGGGGGATACGCGCCCCGGTCCTCCAACTCCCGTACGTGGCACGCGGCATCGGCCTGGCCGACGGTTCCCGCGCGGGGGCGGCCGACCGCTCCCGAGGCGACCACCAGGCGTGCCCCTCCGTCCCCGACGAGCACGTGCCGCCCGTCCTCCACCACCGGAAGGCCAGGACCGGGCGGCGCGTACGCCGCTCCGGCCCGCCACACCGCGAGCATCGCCGTCACCAGGTCGACGCCGGAGGCGAGTTCGAGGAAGACGGTCGTGCCGGGCCCCGCGCCCGCCTCGCTCAGGGAACGGGCGGTCCGCTCCACCCGTTCGCGCAGCTCGCCGAAGGTCACCGACTCCGACGGCGTGACCACGGCTGCGCGCTCGGGGTGCCGGTCCGCCTCCCGCAGGAAACGCGTGAGGAGATCGATCGCGCTGGTGACCACGGACAGCTCCTTGCACGGAAAGGGGGTTGTCGATGGAGGCGGAGACGGGGACGGAGGCAGAGACGGGGACGGAGGCGGACGGGTCGGCCGGAGCCCGATACCGGCGGAGGACTACAGACGCCGGGCCGCTTCCACGCCGCCGTCCGCTTGCCTGCCGCTCCGGCCCGCAGAGCGTCGCCCATCCGGCCGGAATGTCGAATTCCAGGGGCCGGTGAGCGTGTTGGTCCTCGTGAGGGATGAGGGCGAGGAATGGGCCGGACTCTCATTCTCGAACGGATTGATCATCCGGGCTCGACCCTCCCATGAGGCATGGTGCGCTGGCAATGGGCGGGGTAGAGCGTAAGCGGCACCGGTGGGAAATGGCCACCCTGGTTTCCCGGGCGATGAACTTGTACGATCCAGCGCGAACTCACGGCCACCGCACTTGCTCTGTACCTGCTCCGAACCTGCTCTGTACCCGCTCTGTGCGCGCGCCGGAAAACCGTCGGTTGTCGAAGTCGTCCGGAGGCTTGCGCTGGAATCCGCCGCGCCCACTGCCGCGCAGACCGAGAAAGGCCGGGGCGGACACCCGCACCGGAACTTCCGTCTGCTGCTCGTCGGTGAGACCACCAGCAAGCTGGGCACCAGCGTGACGTCCGTCCTGCTGCCGCTCGTCGCCGTCACCACCCTCCACGCCTCGCCGTTCGTGATGGGGGTGCTCACCGCCGCGCCGTGGCTGCCGTGGCTGGTCATCGGGCTGCCGGCCGGCGCGTGGGTCGACCGGCTCCCGGCGCGCCGGGTGATGCTGGTGTGCAACGCCGTCTCCGTGGCGGTCTTCGTCAGCGTTCCGGCCACCTGGTGGCTGGGAGTCCTGACCATCGGGCACCTGCTCGCGGCCGCCCTGGTCGCCGGCACCGCCTCCGTCTTCTTCTCCACGGCCTACTCGGCCTATCTGCCCCAGTTGGTCCCCACGGAGGACCTGATGGGGCGGAACGCGCAGCTCCAGGCCGGTGACCAGGCGGCCAGGGTGGCGGGTCCCGGGCTCGGCGGGCTGATCGCCCAGACCGTGGGCAGCGTGCCGGGTCTGCTGCTCGACGCGGCCTCCTTCGTGGTGTCCTCGCTCTGTCTCCTCGCCATCCGCTCCGACGCGCCGCGCCCCGCCCCGGCGCCCCGCCGACGTCTGAGCCGTGAGATCGCCGACGGGCTGCGCTTCGTCGTCGGCGATCCGCTGGTCCGGGCGGTCACCGCGTTCGGCGCGGCGGTCAACCTGGCGATGGCCGGTTTCCAGGCCGTCCAGATCGTCTTTCTCGTACGGACGGTCGGCGTCGGCTCCGACACCCTCGGCTGGCTCGTCTCCTGCGGCGGTCTCGGCGGGGTGCTCGGCGGCCTCGTGGCCGGGCGGCTCGCCAAGCGCCTGGGCACGGCCCGCGCCCTGCTGGTCGTCCAGTTCACCGCCGCGCCCTTCGGCCTGCTGGCCGCGCTCACCGGCCCCGGGCCGAGGCTGGCGTTCTTCGTGCTCGGCACGGTCGTGCTGTTCGCCGGGGTCGTGGCCTGCAACGTCGTCATCGTCAGCTTCCGGCAGGCGTACTGCCCGGCCGAGATGCGCGGCCGCGTCACCGCGACCACCCTGTTCCTCAACTACAGCACCATTCCCGTGGGCGCCCTCCTGGCCGGCTCCCTCGCCTCCCTATTCGGCGCCCGCCCCACGATGTGGGTGGTGACCGCCGCCCTGGTGTCCGCCGGCGCATTCCTTCTCGTCACCCCTCTCCGCGGCCTCCGCGACCTACCTTCCTAGATTTCTGGCCAGAACAGCGGAAGGCCGAAATGCGCTGGATAGGGAACGGAATGCGCCAAGATCAAAACCCGGACCGAATTCATCCTTCCGAGGCGCGCCCATTCCAGCCAAAGTTTCACGACCAGTAATGAGGGCGAACGCCGAACGTCGTGCGCCGCCCGGCTCGCGCGTGATCGTAGGGTTGGCGCGTGCTTCTCGACGTGAACGTGACGTTTGCGGTGCTTCTGGCGGTTCTCCTCGCCCTCGCGGCCGGAGTGGTCACGGTCGCCCGGCTCGGTCGCCCCCGCGACACCCTCCTCGCCGGGGCCCGCGCCGCCGCGCAGCTCGTCGCGGTCTCCTTCGTGATCGGCTGGGTCGTCCGCGTCGTACCGCTGCTCCTCTGCTTCCTCCTGCTCATGTTCGCGGTCGCGGTGCGCACGGCGGGGCGGCGGGTCGTCCCGGCGCCGGGGCGCTCCTGGCCGTGGGTGGCGGTTCCGATCGCCGCCGGGGTCGTGCCCGTGGTCCTCGTCCTGCTCGCCACGGGAGTGGTACCCGTGCGGGGCATCGCGCTCGTGCCCGTCACCGGCATCCTCATCGGGGGCGCGCTCACCGCGACGGTGCTGGCCGGGCGCAGGGCGCTCGACGAGCTCGCGTCCCGCCGGGGCGAGGTGGAGGCGGGTCTCGCGCTGGGCCTGAGCGACCGGGAGGCCCGTATGGAGGTGGCGCGCACCGCCGCGGCCGACGCGCTCCTGCCGGGCATGGACCAGACGCGTACCGTCGGACTGGTCACCCTGCCGGGAGCCTTCGTGGGCATGCTCCTCGGAGGCGCGTCCCCGTGGGAGGCGGGCGCGGTGCAGCTCTTCGTCCTCGTCGCGCTGCTGCTCGTCCAGGCGGTCGCCGCCGCCCTCACCCTCGAACTCGTGGCCCGCGACCGCATCGTCCGCCCCGAACCCCCACTCCAGTGACGCCCCTTGACAGACGCACCCCCCTTCCCGCCCAAGCGGCGCCGGTCGAAAAAATGGCTTGAGCTCGGACGTCCGTACCGACAGGATCGGGGGACACCGATGAGTTCTTCCCTGCGCCCCGGTCTGACGATGTGACCTGCCACCTGCGGAGGACACTCACCTCACGGAAGGCGCCATGCACGCACCGCTCGTAACGCCCACCCTCTCGCCCGCACGCGTCACCGCCGTGCTGCGGATCCTCGTGCTGTCCACGTTCGTCGTCCTCCTCAACGAGACGATCATGGTCAACGCGATCCCGCGCCTCATGCGCGAGTTCGAGGTCACCGCGGCCGCCGCGGGCTGGCTGTCCACGGCCTTCATGCTCACCATGGCCGTCGTCATCCCCGTGACGGGATGGTTCCTCCAGCGTGTGACGACCCGGACCGCCTTCAGCCTCGCCATGGCCCTGTTCCTCGCCGGTACGGCCCTGGCCGCCGCCGCGCCCGTCTACTCCGTGCTGCTGGCCGCCCGCGTCATCCAGGCGAGCGGCACCGCCGTCATGATGCCGCTGCTCATGACGACGCTGATGACGCTGGTGCCCCCGCACGACCGGGGCCGTGTCATGGGCAACATCACCCTCGTCATCTCCGTCGCGCCCGCCCTCGGCCCCGCCGTCTCCGGCGTGCTGCTGGAGCTCGGGTCCTGGCGGCTGCTGTTCCTCGCCGTGCTGCCCATCGCCGCTGCCATGGCCGTCTTCGGCCGGCTCAAGCTGGTCGACATCGGCGAGCCGCAGGCCGGACCGATCGACTGGCTGTCCGTCCCCCTCGCGGCGGCGGGCTTCGGCGCGCTGGTCTACGGCCTGAGCGAGCTTGGCGCCGAGGACGCGGCGCGGGCCGCCGTGCCCCCGGCGGCCACGACGCTGGCCGGTGCCGTGCTGGTCGGCCTGTTCGTCTGGCGGCAGCTCTTCCTCCAGCGCTCCTCGACGCCCCTGCTGGATCTGCGCGCGCTGACCTTCCGTCACTTCTCCGTAGCGCTTGGCCTGATGTGCCTGTCCTTCATGGCTCTCATGGGCGCGTTCATCCTGCTGCCGATCTATTTGCAGGAGGTGTGCGGCCTGACCTCGTTGCAGACCGGGCTCCTGCTGATCCCCGGCGGTCTGACCATGGGCCTCCTCGGGCCGCAGGTCGGCAAGCTCTACGACCGCATCGGCGCGCCTCGCCTGGTCGTCCCCGGAGCCGCGCTGACCGCGCTGTGCCTCGCGCTGTTCGCCTTCGCGGGCGAGGACACCTCGCCGTGGCTGGTGCTCGTCCTCCACGTGGCCCTGAGCGCCGGCATGGCCTTCGTCTTCACCCCCGTCTTCACCTCCGGCCTGTCCGTCCTGCCGCCGCACCTCTACCCCCATGGCTCCGCCATCCTCGGCTCGCTCCAGCAGGTCGCGGCCGCCGCCGGCACCGCCCTCGTCATCAGCGTCATGTCGGGACAGGCCGTCTCGGCGGCGGCCGACGGGGCCGACGCGACCGGCGCGCTGGCCACCGGCATCCGCTGGGGATTCGGCGTCGGCGCCGTGATCGGCGCCGTCGCCGTGCTGATCGCGCTGCTGGTCCGCACCCCGCCCGCTCCCGAGCAGCCCGCCGAGCCGGAGTCCCCGGACGAGGACGGCACCACCACGCACAAGATCGCCCACACGCCCACCTGACGGAGTGGGGAGTGAGTACGCGTACTCACTCCCCACCCGGTGATCGCACCCATCCGCCGGGCGGCCCCGACCGCGTACGGTCCTCGCATGCCCGACGAGAACGTGCCCAGCACCACCACGCCCGACGCGCCCCGCTCCAGGGCCTCCTCCTGCCTCCTCGGCGCCCTGGGATGCGGCGGCGCCGCGCTCGTCGGCGTCCTCGCCCTGGTCGGCGTCCTCGCGTGGGGCTCGTGGGGGTCGACCGACTTCCCCCGCGTCGCACCCGAGGAGATGGCGGACCGGGCCCTCCAGCGTTCCCAGAAGGCGTACGAGGTCCTGGGCTTCGAGCGGACCATCGCACCCGGAGTCGAGGACATCGGCGTCAGCACGCAGAACACCCTCGGCTCCAGCTTCTGCTACGACGGGGGCCTGCTGGGGCTGGAGGACGAGACCATCGACGGCGCCTACTCGATGAGCCACAAGTGGGCGCTGGACCGCGTGCCGGAGAGCCAGGCCGTCCCCGGCCTCCGCCGTCTGCACCAGGCCCTCAAGGACGACGGCTGGAAGATCTCCTCCTACCGCGAGGGCGAGCAGGGCCGGGACTGGTCCCTGTTCGTCCAGCGGGACGGCGGCGACGAGCGGATGTCCTTCACCTGGTACGCGGACCGGGAGTACTTCTCCGGCGGCGCCAGCGTGCCCTGCGCCTACGACCCGGCGTGGACCGAGGGCGACCTCGGCCCCGCCGGTGAGGACGTGAACCCGCCCCCCTTCGGCCCGTCCCAGCGGGACTAGGGGCGCCGGCTGCCTGTCGGCGCGGCGGGTCCTTCCGGGCGGTGGCGCCCGGAAGGACCCGTTCGGCGTTCCGGGGTCAGGCGGTGTGGAGCCGGAGGCCGTAGCGGGTGAGGATCTCGTTGACCGGCTGGAACCACGTCTCGCCGCCGGAGGAGCAGTTGCCCCAGCCGCCGGAGGTGACGCCCTGGGCCTGGTCGCCGCTGATGAACGAGCCGCCGGAGTCGCCGCCCTCGGCACAGACGCTCGTCCTGGTCATCTGGTGGACGGCGCCCTGGCTGTAGTTGACCGTCTCGTTCTTGGCCAGGACCGTGCCGCAGCGCCAGTGCGTGGTCGAGCCGGAGCGGCAGATCGAGGCGCCCACCGGTGCCTCGGCCGAGCCGCGTACCAGCCGGTCGGGGATGGCGCCCCAGCCGAGGACCACGGGCACGGTCCACCAGCCGCTGTGGATCGAGACGTACGCGTAGTCGTCGCCGGGGAACGACGAGCCCTGGAAGGTGCCCATCGCGGAGCCGTCCCAGCCGCGCACCGCCGCGCCGGCCCGCCCGCAGTGCCCGGCCGTCACGAAGCCGCCGTGCACGGAGAAGCCGATCGAGCAGCGGACGTTGCCGGTGTAGTACGGGTCGCCGCCGACGGTGCCCGCCGCGTACGTACGGGGAGCCTGGTCCGTCTCGGCGACGGTGACGAGCCCGCCGGCCACGGCCCGGTCCACGAAGGCGCGGACGGCGGGGTGCTGCCGCTCGGCGCGGACGACGTCGACCACGACGCTGTTCGCCTTCGGGTCGACGTGCCAGCCGGCCACCCCCGCGGGTGCGCGCAGGCCGTCCAGGCGGGCCTTGGCGCGGTCCAGCGCGGCGGCGCTGTGCCGCACCAGCCGGGTGTCGGCGCCGAGGGACCGTACCTCCGCCTCCTCGGCGCGGTCGGTCACGGCGACGACGAGCCGGCCGCTCGCCGGGTCGAACCACGAACCGCCGTAGGCGGCGCCGGTACGCTCCCGGGCAGTCCTCTCCACCTCGGCGGCGGCCTTCTCCGCGCGCAGCCGCTCCTCGGCCCGGGCCGGGGTGAGCCCGAGGTCCCGGCTCATCGCGTCCAGCAGTCCGGCCGAGGCGGACGGCACAGCTGCGGGCCCCGGAAGCGGGGCGGCGCCCGCCGCGCCGGCGTGAGCGGCGCCCAGGCCGACCGTCAGGAGCAGGGCGGCGACGGCGGCGCGCAGAGGGGGCGTACGCAGGGGGGTGGTGCGTTTCACGGGACCTCCAGGTGTGGGGGAGCCAAACGCTGAGAGCGCTCTCAAGAGGTGCGCTCGACACGCTAGCGGGCCGGCCTTGTCAGGTCCATACCACCCGGCTACCCGTCCCCGCGCATACAGGAATTGACGATGCGTCAGTTATTGACGGTTCATCAGGTCAGTCACAGAATGCGGTCACCCGATGGAGGGATCGCCCGTGCCCCGACCCTTGCGCGTCCTCGCCGCCGCGTTGACCCTGCTCCTCGTCACCGCCTGCAACTCCGCCTCCACCGGCGGCAGCAGCCCGTCCTCCGTACGCGGAGTCACCGCCGACACGATCAAGGTCGGCGGCATCGTCTCCATGACGACCGCCAGCGGCTACTCCAAGAAGGACACCGACCTCGGCGCCCGCGCCCGCTACGACCGCGCCAACGCCGAGGGCGGGATCAACGGGCGGAAGATCGAGTACCTGGGGGCCGAGGACGACGGCCAGGACCCGTCCAGGAACCTGGCCGCGGCCCGCAAACTCGTCCAGCAGGAGCAGGTGTTCGCCGTCTCCCCGATGAGCTCCGTCACCTTCGCGGGCGCCGACTTCCTCGACGCCCAGAAGGTCCCGACGGTCGGCTGGGGCACGCTCCCCTCGTTCTGCGGACCGGCCCACATCTACGGCTTCAACGGCTGCCTCGTCCCGATGCCCGGCGGCACCCTCAACCAGACCTGGCCCGAGAGCCTCGCCTCCGTCCTCGGCGGCGCCCAAGGCAAGTCCGTCGCCCTCATCGCGGGCGACAACGACGCCGGAAAGTTCGGCATCCGCACCTTCACCCAGGGCTTCAAGGCCGCCGGCTTCCAGGTCGCGTACGCCAAGGCCGTGGTGCCCGCGACCTCGATGCCCAGCGACTGGTCGGCGTACACCAAGGAGATCCTCCGCTCCGGCCCCGCCGGCGGAGCGCCCGACGCCGTGATCTCCGTGATGCAGACCCCGTACAACATCGGCCTGTTCACCGCGCTCAAGCGCTCCGGCTACCGGGGGCTCATCTCCGACCCGACGGACTACGACCCCGGGCTGCTCGCCAAGGACGCGACGAAGCAGGCCCTCGACGGCGTGCACGTCCTGCTCCAGTTCCAGCCCTTCGAGGCGGACACCCCCGCCATGCGCCAGTTCAAGGAGGACGTCAAGAAGGCCGCCGGCGGCCAGGAAGTCCCCCTGAACATGCACATGCTCACCGGGTACATGAGCGCCGACCTCTTCCTCTCCATCGCCGCGAAGGCCGGCAAGGACCTCACCGTCGAGTCCTTCCAGAAGGCCGCCGACGGCTTCTCCGACACCGGCACCCTCGTGGGCGACCGCGCCCTGCCCAAGGGCAAGAAGGAGAGCTTCGGCTGCGGGGCGCTCGTCCGGCTGAAGGACGGCCGGTACGAGGTGGCGGTGCCCTTCAAGTGCTACCCGCCGATCCCCTTCGGCTGAGGAGGCACGTCACGTGGGTGACCTGCTGGGCTTCGTCCTGAGCGGGCTGGTCTCGGGCGCGCTGTACGCGCTGCTCGCGACCGGCCTCGTCCTCTCCTACTCCGCCTCCGGCCTCTTCAACTTCGCGCACGGCGCCACCGCCTACCTGTGCGCCCTGGCGTTCTACGAGCTCCACTCCGGCTTCGGCTGGCCGGCCGTCCCCACCGCCCTGCTCCTGGTGTTCGTGGTGGCGCCCGGCCTCGGCTGGGCCCTGGACCGGCTGATGTTCAGAAAGCTGGCCAGGGTCGGGGAGACGGCGCAGATCGTCGCCACCATCGGCCTGCTGGTCGCGCTGCCCGCGGCCGGACTGTGGCTGGTCGAGCTCCTGGAGCGGGCCGGCGCCCCCGTCCAGCCCGCCGAGAACCAGTTCGGCCTGCCGGGCGTCGGGCCCAGCCCCGCCGTGTCCTGGCAGCCGCTGGACGGCGTCGGCATCGACTCCGACCAGCTGATCACCTGGATCGCCACCGCCCTCGCGGCGGCCGCCTTGTGGGTCCTCATGCGGCACACCCGGCTCGGCCTGCGCCTGCGGGCGGCCGTCGACGACCGCACGCTCACCGAACTGCGGGGCATCAGCGCGGACCGGCTGTCCTCGATCGCCTGGATGCTGTCGTCCGGCCTCGCGGGCCTCGCCGGTGTCCTGGCGACCCCGCTCCTCGGGCTCTCCGCGCACGACTACACGCTGTTCCTGTTCGTCTCGGCCACCGCCGCGGTCCTCGGCCGGTTCCTGTCGGTGCCGCTCGCCTTCGCGGGCGGCCTCGGGCTCGGGGTGCTGCAAAACCTGGTGGCGGGGTACGCGTCGTTCACCGACGACATCACCGGATTCCGTACCGCCGTCCCCTTCCTCATCCTCTTCGCCGGGCTCGTGATCCTGGTGCGGCGGCAGCGCGCGGCGGGCACGGCCGCCGCGGACCCGCCCCCGGTCGACTACCTCGCCGGACAGGGATGGGGCCGCCGCTGGGGCGCGTGGGTGGTGGCGGGCGTCCTGCTCGGCGCGGCGTTCTACACGGTCACCACACCCTTCTGGAGCGGGATCCTCGCCCAAGGACTCGCCATCGGGCTCGTCTTCATGTCGTTCACCGTCGTCACCGGCCTCGGCGCGATGGTGTCCCTCGCCCAGGCGACCTTCGTGACCGGCGCGGCCCTCGTCGCGGGACTGCTGATGAGCCACGGCTGGCCCTTCGTCGCCGCCGCGGCGGTCGGCACGGCGGCGGCGGCCCTGCTCGGCGCGGTGGTCGCGCTCCCCGCCCTGCGGCTCGGCGGCCGATCACTGGCCCTGGCCACCCTGGCCCTCGCCTTCCTCGCGGACCAGGTCCTCTTCCAGATCGGCTGGCTGCGCAACGGCGACACCGGATGGGAGATCCCGCGACCCGTCGCCGGCCCCGTGGACCTCGGCGACGACCGGGCCCTGGGCCTCGCCCTCGTCCTGCTCAGCGCCGTGGCCGTCGCCGCGCTGACCTGGCTGCGCGGCTCCCGCTGGGGCCGCGCCATGCTGGCGGTCCGCTCGGCCCCCGACGCCGCCGCGGCCTCGGGCGTGTCCGTGGTACGCACGAAACTCCTGCTCTTCACGGTGTCGGCGGGCCTCGCGGGCCTCGGAGGCGTGCTCTACGCCTCGTACAACACCCGCATCACGGCCACCGACTTCACGGCGATGACGGGCCTGGTGTGGCTGGCGGTCGTCGTCGCGGCGGGCGTCCGCAGACCGCAGTTCGCGGTCGTCGCCGGACTGGTCTTCGCGGTCGTCCCTCATCTGATGACGGAGTACGTGACGGAGTCCGCCCACCTGCCGGTGATCCTCTTCGGCCTGGCCGGCCTCGCCCTCGCCAACGACCCCGACGGCTACTGCGCCGCACTGCCGTCGAGACGAGCGGCCCGGCGCGGGGCCGCGGAAGCGGCGAAGACCCGGGCCACCACGCCGCTCCGGCCCGCCCCGCCGGGGGCGGTTCCGCCACCACGGCCTTCGGCGGATCCGGACGGCGGCGGCGCCGCCCCGGGCCTCGCCTCGGGAACGGGCAGTGGACCGGGCGAAGCCGCGACCGCAAGGGGCAGCGGATCAGGCGACGCCGTGCCCGCAGCGGGCAGCGAAACGGGCGGCGCCGTGCCCGCAACGGCCAGCGCGCCGGGCGGCGTCGTCGCCGCGCTCGAACTCAGCGGCGTACACGCCGGATACGGTGGCGCTTCCGTCCTGCGCGGCGTGGATCTCGTGGTGCGCGGCGGCGAGGCGCTGGTGCTGCTCGGGCCCAACGGGGCCGGGAAGTCGACGCTCTGCCGGGTGGCGGCGGGCCTGCTGCGCCCGGCCGAGGGGCTCGTACGGGTACGCGGGGAGGACGCCACCCGCGACGCGGCGGTCGCCCGCGCGCGGCGCGGGGTCCGGCTGGCCCCCGAGGGCCGGGGGATCTTCGCCGGGCTCACCATCGAGGAGAACCTGGCCCTTCAGCTGACGGAAGCCGAGGACCGCGATGCCGTGTACACGCGGTTCCCCGCGCTCGCCGCCCGCCGCACCGTCGTCGCCGGCTCCCTGTCGGGCGGCGAGCAGCAGCTCCTCGCCCTCGCCCCGCTCCTCCAGCGGCCACCGGCCGTCCTGGTCGCCGACGAGCCGTCCCTCGGGCTCGCCCCGCGCGTCGTGGACGAGGTCTTCCACCTCCTGACCGAACTGCGCGGACGCGGCACCGCGCTGGTCCTCGTCGAGGAGAAGGCGGCCGAGGCGCTCGGCATCGCCGACACCGTCGCGTACCTCGCCCAGGGCGAGATCGCCTGGTCAGGACCCCGGTCCGCCGTGGACCGCGACCGCCTCGCCGAGGCGTACCTGGGGACGGGAGCCCGCCCATGAGCGACCCACTGCTCCACGCGAGCGGGATCGACGTCCGCTTCGGCGGCGTCCACGCCCTGCGCGGCGTGACCGTCTCCGTACGCCCCGGAGAGATCTGCGGCCTCATCGGGCCGAACGGCGCGGGCAAGACGACGCTCTTCGACGTGCTGTCGGGGATGCGGCGGCCGGACGCGGGAGCGATCGCGTACGACGGCACGGACATCACCCGCCGGCCCCCGGCCTGGCGCGCCCGGCACGGCATCCGGCGCACCTTCCAACGCCAGCAGCTCTTCGGCCAGTTGACCGTCGCGGACAACCTCGTCGTCGCCCAGGACTGGCGGGGCGGACTCCGGCCCGGGGCGCGCCGCCACCAGGAGCGGGCCGCCGCCGTGCTCCACGCGTGCGGAGTCGACGCGCTCGCCGGCACGTACGCGGGGGGCCTGCCCGTCGGACAGGCCCGCATGGTCGAGCTGGCCCGCGCGCTCGCCGACCCGCCCCGGGTCCTCCTCCTGGACGAACCCGCGTCCGGGACGACGGCCGAGGAGCGCCGGCGGCTCGCCGCCGTCATCCGCCGAACGGCCGAGGAGGAGCACTGCGCGGTGCTGCTCGTCGAGCACAACGTGGCCTTCGTGATGGAGCTGTGCTCGCGCGTCGTGGTGCTCGACCTCGGCCGGGTCCTCACCGAGGGGACACCGGCCGAGGTCCACGCCCACCCGGCGGTACGGGAGGCGTACCTCGGCTCCTCCTCCGGCGAGGGGGCGCCCGGTCCGGCGTCCTGACCGCTCCGGCGAGGTGCGGTCCGGGCCCCCCTGCGGTACCACGGAGTATGACCCTGGAGCATCCTTCCGAACGGGGAAGCAAAGGACGAGGCGCGTTCGAGCGCCTCGCGGAGCGGGCGTCGAACCTGACGAGCTCCCCCTTGTTCTTCTCGTTCTGTCTGCTGCTCGTCGTCGCCTTCATCGCGGTCCACGCGGCGGGGCTGCCAGTCAGCTGGCAGATTCTCGTCGCCGACACCATGGTGTCGGTGACCCTGCTGCTCCTGGCCCTCCTCAAGAACGCCGAGCGGCGGGCGGAGCGCGCCATCCAGCGCAAGCTCGACGCGATCGCGATGGCGCTCCTGGAGGAACGCCAACGGACGACCGGCGAGGTGTACGACTCCCTGGAGGAGGCCATCGGCATGGAGGAGGAGACCTGAGACGCGAACCGCCCCGGAGTGGGAGGCTGAAAGGTGAGGGTGCCGACGAGGGGGTGCTTGGAGGGCCGACGACGTGACACGCGCGGAGTGGCTTCTGACGCCCGGCGAACGCGGCAACCCCGCCACTCGCCTGGACACCCGCCACCAGGACGGGAACGCCTGGTCCGAGGGGAATCAGGCACGCGCCCTGGTGCACGGCTCCACGTACTTCCAGGAACTTCTGGAGGGCATTCGCGGCCTGCGCGCCGGAGACCTGGTCCTGTTCACCGACTGGCGCGGCGACCGCGACGAGCGGCTCGGCGGCCCGGGCACCGAGATCGGCACGGTGCTGCGGGAGGCGGCCCTGCGCCACGTCGTCGTGAAGGGGCTGCTGTGGCGCTCCCACCTGGACGGTCTCCGGTTCAGCGAGGAGGAGAACCGCCGCCTCGGCGCCGAGATCGAGGAGGCGGGCGGCGAGTGCCTGCTCGACATGCGGGTCCGGCCCGGAGGCTCGCACCACCAGAAGCTGGTGGTGCTGCGGCACGCCGGCCGCCCCGAGCTGGACGTCGCGTACGTCGGCGGCATCGACCTCTGCCGGAACCGCAACGACGACGCCGGCCACTCCGGCGACCGCCAGTCCCTGCCCCTGGCCGCCGCCTACGGACCGCACCCGCCCTGGCACGATGTGCAGCTCGCCCTGCGCGGCCCGGTCGTCGGCGACGTCGAGGCCGTGTTCCGCGAACGCTGGGAGGACCCCGCCCCGCTCAGCCGCAGCCCCGCCACCCGCCTGCGCGCGCTGATGCACCGGGAGGACACCGTCGCGGACCACCTGCCGCCCCAGACCTCCGACCCCGAGCCGCGCGGCACGCACACCGTGCAACTGCTGCGGACGTACCCGAACCGGCTCCTGCGCGGCTATCCCTTCGCCCCCGACGGGGAACGGAGCATCGCGCGGGGATACCTCAAGGCGCTGATCCGGGCCCGCGCCCTGATCTACGTCGAGGACCAGTACCTGTGGTCACCCAGGGTGGTCGCCTGCTTCGCCCGCGCCCTCGCCAGACACCCGCGCCTGCTGATGATCGGCGTCATCCCCACGATCCCAGACCAGGACGGCCGGATCACCCGGCCCATGAACCTGGTCGGGAGGATCACGGCCCTGGACGAGCTGCGCCGCGCGGGCGGCGACCGGGTCGCGGTCTACGGCCTGGAGAACCACGCCGGGACCCCCGTGTACGTCCACGCCAAGGTGTGCGTGATCGACGACGTGTGGGCCTCCGTGGGCTCCGACAACATCAACCTCCGCTCGTGGACCCACGACTCCGAACTCAGCTGCGCTGTCGTCGACGAGAGCCTGGACCCGCGGCAGCCGACCGACCCCGGAGGACTCGGCGACGGGGCGCGCGTCTTCGCCCGAGAGCTGCGCCTGGGCCTGATGCGTGAGCACCTGGACGGGCGGGGCACCGCGCTGTGCGACCCCGCGTCCGCGTTCGGCGCCTTCGCCGAGGCCGCCGCCGCGCTCGACGCCTGGCACGAGTCCGGCCGCACCGGCCCCCGCCCGGCGGGCCGCCTGCGCCGGTACACACCGCCGGACCTGTCCGGTACGCAGCGGATGCTGGCGGCGCCTCTGCACAGGGTTCTGGTGGACCCGGACGGCCGCCCGATGCGGTTGCGGCGCCGCAACGCGTTCTGACCGCCAGACGGGCAGACCTCCAGGCCGACGCGTCAGGTGGGGCGGTCGTCGGCCGCGTGCCCCGCCGAGAGGTCCGCTACGTCGCTGAACCGGAGCAGTGGCGGCCTCACCGGGCCGGGCGGGCTCTGGGCGACGGGGGCGAGCAGGAAGCCGACGTGGTCGCCCCCGTCGACGCGTCGGGCGAGCAGGAAGCCGACGTGGTCGCCCCCGTCGACGCGTCCCTGGACCCGGCCGACGAGCCACGCGCAGGCGTCGTCCAGTACCGGTGCTCCGCCCGCTCCCGGCCGCCAGGCCACCCTCTCGAACTTGTCGATGTCGTCGCCGGTCCGCCCGCCGAACAGCTCGGCGACCTGCTGCTGGTCGGGTCGCAGGGCGTGCACGGCGAGGTGGGAGGCATGGCGGGCGACGCGGTACGTGCGGTTGGCGACGGAGAGCCACACCATGAAGCGGGGCGGGTCGATCGAGCACTGGGACGCGAAGCCCACCAGGCAGCCGCCCCGCTCGCCGTCCGCCGCCGCGGTGACGGCGTACATCGGGTAGTCGAGCACGCCGGTGAAGCCGTCGAGGTCGGCCACGGTCACTCCTCAGGCCGCGGGGGAGTGGGCGGGGGCGGGTCCAGGGGGCTCCGGAGCGCCGAGTGCCCGGCCGACCACGCCGCGCGGAGGTGGGCGCCGAGCCGGTCCTCCAGGAGGACGGTGGCCGCGCACCCGAAGGCGATGTCCGGCTCCAGCGCGGGTTCGGCATCGAGGAGACCGCCGACGACCTCACGGCGTACGACCTGTTCGTGGACGGCGTCCGCTTCCACGTGCTCGGTGTAGAAGCGCTCGGCGGCGGGCCCCGCGCCGCAGCGCCGCATCGCCGCGGCGAGTCTCCGGGCGCCGGGCGGGGAGGTGATCTCGACGCAGGCGAAGTGGCCGACGAGCGCCCCGCGCAGGGCCCGGTGGAGCCCGAGGAGGGACATGAGGTTGACGGTGGCGAGCAGCGGGGCGGGGGCGTGGTCCAGATAGTGGCCGTAGGCCGGATCCAGGCCGAGGTCGGTCATGAGCTCCGCGTAGAGCCGCGCGTGGACGCGGTCGGCCCGACCGGCGCCGAACTCGTCGTACTCGACGGCGGCCATCGCGGCCTTGGCCCGGCCGGTCAGCCGGGGGACGACCCAGACGTGCGGGTCCGCCTCCTTGAGGTGGTAGAGGGAGCGCAGGGCGGCGTACTCGCGCAGCTGCCACAGCTCGCCCTCGGTCTCCAGGTAGTGGCTGACGCTGTCGGCCGGATCCGCCTGTTCGACGAGCAGCGGGGCGAAGGCGTCCTCGACGGACCGGGGCGCGTCGGGGAGCGCGGTGCGCAGCGCGTGGAGGAAGAGGTTCTCCGACTCCCGCCGCAGGCGCAGCAGGTCCGGGTCCCACTCGCGGTCGTCGCCGACGCCCTCGAAGCCCCGGTAGTGGAGTTCGTACAGCAGGTAGAGGGCGAGCTGGAGGTCGTCTCCCCAGGGGTCCGCCCTGCGGACGCTGGCCTCGGTGTACGCGGGTGGCCGGTCGCTCCGCAGCGCCCGTTCCACGGCGCCCGACAGGTCGCCCCGCGCCGCGACGAGGCGGGGTCCGGTGGTGGTCTCCGGGGCGGTCGGGCCGGGAGGGGGAGGGGTCATCGGGGGCTCCTGTCCTCGGTGCGCGCGGCGGCTCGCCCGCGGGACCGGTGGCTGGTGTCGCACCAGGGGTACGTCCGGCTGCGGCGGCACGTGCAGACCGCGACCACGAACCGGTCGGACCGGGCGAGGGTCCCGTCGGGCAGCACGATCTCCACGGGGCCCTCGACCAGGATCGGGCCCTGCGGATCGACGGTCATCCGGCGGGCGGGCCGCGAGGGGACCGGCGGGGTCGCGGAGGGGGTGGGTGCTTCGGCGGGCGCCGGGGGGAGGGCGCCCGGCGGCGTACGGTCAGGGGTGCGCGGCACGGATGATCACCAGTTCCTCGCGCTCGTCGCCGTTGGCGTCGCCGTCGCCCGCCAGGCCCTGCGCGCGCAGCCAGGCCCGCCGCGCCCGCAGGACCGGGCCCCACGGGACGGAGGCGCGCGCCGTCACCTCGGCGGTCAGCCCGCCCGCCTCCAGACGGGCCACGGTGGCCGGCGGGCCGCACATCCCGGAGTGCACCATCAGCAGGACGCCTCCGGGCCGCAGCAGGTCCGGCGCGCACGCGCAGACGCGGTCGATGACGCTCCGCCCGTCGGGTCCGGCGTCCCAGGCGCGGGCGGCCCCGTGCGACGGCGGCCGGGCGCGCGCCGAGGGCACGTACGGCGGGTTGGTGAGGACGACGTCGAAGCGCCGGCCGCGGGTGCGGGCCGCGAAGTCGCCGTGCATCACTCTGAGGGGCAGCCGCTGCCGGAAGGCGTTCAGACCGGCCGCGACGACGGCGGGCCACGAGACGTCGACGGCTTCGACCCGGGCTCCGGTCCGTGCGGCGGACAGCGCGAGGGCACCCGTTCCGGTGCCGATGTCCAGGACGTCGGTGTCGGCGTCCACCCGCTCCTGGGACAGGGCCTCCGCGAGCAGCCAGGTGTCGGTTCCCGGGCGGTAGACGCCGGGCAGGGCGATGAGCCGTCCGGGAAGCGTGGCGAAGCCGAGAGCCGTAGGGGGCACCAGGGGGCCTCCGGATCTCTGGGGGCGTGGGTGCGGGAGGAGACGAAAACTCCTCGCTCCATTGTGGCGCGAAGGCACCTCGTCCGCTTGTGCGGCGCGTCCGCGCGCCGGGCCGGGTGCGGGAAGGCGTGGCAAGGTGGTGGATATGGCGCTTTTCGGATACACGATGATGACCGAACAGGCCGGTCCCCGCGAACTGGTCGCCCACGCGGTGGGCGCCGAGAGGGCGGGTTTCGACTTCTCCGTCATCTCCGACCACTCGTTTCCCTGGCTGGAGTCGCAAGGGCACGCGCCGTACGCGTGGAGCGTGCTCGGCGCCGCCGCGCAGGCCACGTCCACGCTGCCGCTCATGACCTTCGTGACCTGCCCGACCTTCCGGTACCACCCGGTAGTGATCGCCCAGAAGGCCGCGACGATGCAGATCCTGTCCGGGGGCCGCTTCCGGCTCGGCCTCGGCTCGGGCGAGAACCTCAACGAGCACGTCGTCGGCACCGGTTGGCCCGCGGCCCCGGTGCGCCTGGCGATGCTCGAAGAGGCCACGGGCATCATCCGTGCCCTGCTGGCGGGCGACACGGTCAGTCACCGGGGCCCTCACTTCGCCGTCGACAACGCCCGCCTCTGGGACCTCCCCGAGGATCCCCCGCCGATCGGCATCGCGGCCTCCGGCGAGCGCTCCTGCCGCCTCGCCGGCCGGTACGGGGACCTGCTGATCGCCACCGAACCCCGCCGGGAGCCGCTGGAGGCGTTCGACCGGCATGGCGGGGCGGGCAAGCCGCGCATCGGCCAGCTGCCCGTCTGTTACGACCCCGACCGCGACGCGGCCGTCGCGCGGGCGCACGACCAGTTCCGCTGGGCCCTCGGCGGCTGGCCGGTGAACGCGGAACTCCCCGGACCCGCCGCCTTCGCCCAGGCTTCGGCGCACATCCGGCCCGAGGACGTGGCGGACGCCATCCCCTGCGGAAAAGACGTCCAGACGTTCGTCGAGGCGGTACGCCCGTTCCACGACGCGGGGTTCACCGAGATCGCCCTCATCCAGATCGGCGGCGACCAGCAGGAGCCCTTCCTCCACTGGGCGCGCGCCGAACTCCTCCCCGCCCTGCGGGAACTGTGAGGAGGGCGGCCATGGACCGCGCCGCGCTCTTCGACATCGACGGCACCCTCACCGACACCAACTACCTCCACGTGGTGGCGTGGTGGGAGGCGCTGCGCCAGTCCGGGCACCAGGTGCCGATGCACTCCGTCCACCGGGCGATCGGCCTTCCCGGCGAGGATCTGCTCGACCACCTCCTCGGAGACGACCACGACCACGAAGAGGACGACCGCCTCGGCGCCGCGCACGACTCCCTGTACGCCACCTGGTTCGACCGCCTGCCCGCCCTGGCGTCCGTCGCCGACCTGCTGCGCACCCTGGCCGCCGGCGGCTGGCGGGTCGTCCTCGTCACCTCGGCGCGGGACCGCGAACTCTCGGCCCTGCGCCGGGCCATCGACGCCGACGACGCCATCGCCGAGACGACGACCGCCGATGACGTGGAGGAGGGCAAACCCGCGCCGGAACCCGTCCGGAACGCCCTCCGGCTGGCCCAGGTGGCACCCGAGCGAGCCGTCTTCGTCGGCGACACCGTGTGGGACATGGAGGCCGCCACTCGCGCCCGGGTGACCGCCGTCGGCCTCCTCTGCGGCGGCATCCCCCGGGCCGACCTGGAAGAGGCCGGCGCCACCGCCGTCTACCGCGACCCGGCCGACCTGCTGGCCCGCCTCGCCTCCAGCCCGTTCGCCGCCGGAGGGCTTCCGGGGGTTTAGCGGTCCGGATGACGGTCAGAAGCGATATGTACCGTGTTATCTGATTCGAGGGAGTGGTCGGTAATGTCGGGTAAGGAAAAGAGCCGCGCCAAGGCCGAGCAGGCCAAGGGCAAGCTCAAGGAGACGACAGGTCGTGCGGTGGGCAACGAGAGCATGACCGCCGAGGGGCGTGGCGAGAAGGCCAAGGGGCACGCCCGCCAGGCCAAGGAGAAGATGAAGGACGTCTTCAAGAGCTGACAGTGGACGGCCGGGCGGTCACCGCATGAGAAGTGTGGGCGTGGAAGAGGAGCTGCTTCTCGTGCATGCCCGCAGTGGGGAGCCCCTGGCTCTGGCCAGTGCCGTCCTCGCGGCCGCGGACCGGTGCGCACGGCAGCGGCCGCGGGGCGACGGCACCCCGCGTCACGCCTTCGAGAAGGAACTGCAAAAGCAACAGGTGGAGTTCGCCACCGCACCGGTGACGGAGATGGGCGCACTCGCGGACGAGATCACCCGGTGCCGCGCCGAGGCCGGCCGGCACGCCGCCTCCGCGGGCGCCCTCGTGGCCGCCCTCGCCACCTCGCCCCTCCCCGCCCGGCCCTCGCTGAACGCGGGCCGGCGGTACGCCTGGCTGGGTGAACAGTTCGGCCTGACCGCGCAGGAACAGCTCACCTGCGGCTGCCACGTCCACGTCGCGGTCGAGTCGGACGAGGAAGGAGTGGCCGTACTGGACAGGATCCGGCCCTGGCTCGCCGTCCTGACCGCGATGAGCGCGAACTCGCCCTTCTGGCAGGGACAGGACAGCAAGTACGCGAGCTACCGCAGCCGGGTGTGGAACAGGCTGCCCTCGGCCGGACCGATGGACGTCTTCGGCTCCGCCGACCGCTACCACGAGCAGGTCCGCGCCATGCTCGACACCGGCGTCCTGCGCGACAAGGGAATGATCTACTTCGACGCCCGCCTCTCGGCCACCTACCCCACGGTGGAGGTCAGAGTGGCGGACGTGTGCCTCGAAGCGTCGACGCCCGTCCTCCTCGCCGCCCTGGTACGCGCCCTCGTCGAGACCGCCGCCCGGGCCTGGCGCGCCGGGGAACCGCCCTCCCGCGTCGGCACGGACCTGCTGCGCCTCGCGGCCTGGCGGGCCGGCCGGTCCGGCCTGGACGGCCCCCTCCTCCACCCCGCGACCATGCGGGGCGCACCGGCGGCGGAGGTCGTCCAGGCGCTGTACGCCCACGTCCGGGAGGCCCTGGTCGAGAGCGGCGACGACGAACGGGTCCGCGAAGGCATCGCCCTGCTGCTGGAACGGGGCAACGGAGCGCGCGTCCAGCGCGAGCTCCGCCGCACCCACGGCAGCCTCACCTCGGTGGTCACCCACTGCGCCCGCATCACGTGCGAGTCCCGGGCCTGAGACGTAACGCGAGGAGAAGGATCATGGCAGCGAAACGGACCGTCTACCACGTCGCACCGTCCGGCGACCGGGCGGCTGCCGCGGGCGTGAAGTGGCAGGTCGAGGGCCGGGAAGGCCGCCGGCTGCTGCACGAACCGCACCGTACCCAGCAGGACGCGATCGACTCCGCACGGCGGCACGCCAAGGAGCACACCCCCGCACAGGTCGTCGTCCACGCCCGCGACGGGCACATCCGCACCGCCTACACCTACGGCGACACCCCCGCACCGGCCTCCGACGAACGCGGCCGCAGGCCCGGAGAACGCGGGGGCCTCTTCTAGCGAGGCGGGCGGCCGCCGGTCACGACGGCGGCCGCCCGTTCCGTCAGGAGCCCGCGCGGCGGATCCGGCAGCGCGCCGTGCCGGAGATGCGCAGGCTGATGCCGGCGGCGACCGTGAGCTCGGTGTCCACGGCCTCGAACTCGTAGGCCCGCAGGATCATCGCCAGCGCGATCACCGACTCCAGCATCGAGAAGTGCTGCCCGATGCAGGCGCGCGGGCCCCCGCCGAAGGGGAAGTAGGCGTAGCGCGGGCGGGTCGCCTCCGCCTCCGGGGTGAACCGGTCGGGGTCGAAGCGCTCCGGGTCCGGCCAGTAGCGCGGGTGCCGGTGCGTGACCCACGGGGCCAGCATCACGTCCGCGCCCGCCGGGATGACGTGGCCGTCGACCTCGCTCGCGGCGACCGCGCGCCGGCCGGTGACGGGAGCCGCCGGGTAGAGGCGCATGGCCTCCTTGAGCACCCGCATCAGGTACGGCAGGCGGTCCAGGTCGGCCGCCTCGGGCGTCCGGTCACCCAGGACGCGCGTGATCTCCTCCCGGGCCCGGGACTGGATCTCGGGGTGGCAGGCCAGCAGATGCAGGGCGAACGCGAGCGAGGTGGCGGTCGACTCGTGCCCGGCGAGCAGGAAGATCAGCATCTGGTCGCGCAGTTCGGTGGCGTCGAGCTCGCCGTCCTCCGCGTTCGTCGCGGCGGCGAGCAGCGACAGCAGGTCGTCCCCCTGGGGAGCCGTCCCGCCGCGCCGCTCGGCGACGATCGCGTCGCACACCCCGTACAGCTCGTTCACCGCAGCGGCCGCCCGCCGGTTGCCCGGGGTGGGCCAGTCGCGCGGGATGGTCACGGGGGAGTAGCCGCGGCGCATCGTGTACTCGGTGATCACCGGGAAGCACCGGTCGACGACGTCGATGGTCGCCTCCACGTCGGCGCCGAAGAGGATCCGGGCGACCGCGCGCAGCGCGAGCCGCATCATCTCGTCGGAGAGCTCGACCACCCCGTCCGGCGCCTGCTCCCAGGAGGCGAGGGTCGCCTCCGTCTCGGTGACGACCGCGCCCGCGTACCCGTCCACCCGCCGCTTGGTGAACAGCGGCTGCACCAGCCGCCGTTGGCGCAGGTAGTCCTCGTCCTGGCTGGTCAGCAGGCCGTTGCCGAAGGAGTCCCGGATCTCCTGGTAGAAGTGGTTGTCCTTGCGGAAGTTGGCCGCCTCCGACCCGAGCACCTGGTGGGCACCCGCCGCGGAGAACACGCAGTGCATGTCGGCGCGCAGCCCGGGCGGCCCCGCGGTGATCCGCACGACGTCGCCGTGCGCGCGCATCGCGCGCAGATACGTGCCGAGCGAGTCCGACTTCATGTCGAAGAGCGAGCCGAGCACGGGCACGCCCGCGAGCCGGGGTATCTCCGCCCCGCTACGCGCCCCCGCCGCTTCTGTCGCCTCTGTCGCCGTCGTTCCTGTCGTTCTTGTCGTTTCCGTCACGTCTGTTGCCTCCATGGTCGAACCCGCCTCTGGATCGCGTACTCACGGCCGCCCGCGCGGCGGCCCCCTTCACCGCTGTTCGCCCAGGAAGTCCAGGATGTGGCCGAAGACGTCCAGCGCGGCGGCCCGGCCGATGAACGTGTCCGCGTGCCCGTAGCCGGGGATCTCGGCGTACCGGACGTCGAGTTGGGGCTGCCGGGCGGTGAGGACCTCGTGGCAGAGCTTCTGCGAGTCCATCCACGTCCTGTTCTCGCTGCCGGACATGAGCAGCACCGGGCAGTCGATCCGGCCGGCCTGGTCCAGGGCGTTCTCCGGCAGCGCCGCGTAACGGTCGTCGCCGTGGTGCCAGCGCACGACGCTGCGCGCCAGGTCGATCCGCCGCAGGTGCGGCACGATCCACGTGGGCGCGGGCCCGAACAGCTCCGCCAGCCGGCCGTGCGTGGCAGCGGACAGGTGCTCGTGCACGTACAGCGAAGCGCCCATCCCCCAGGCGGAGTTGTGCAGGATCTGGCAGGTGGGGTCGGGGCAGCCCGCCTTCCTGGACGCCAGGGCGAACAGGGGGGTGTACTTCGACCAGAGCCCGACCTCGCGGAAGTCCACCGGGATGTGGTCGACGCGGGACCGGAGCAGCTCGCCGCCCAGGGCCATCCGCAGCGACGTCGTGCCCGCGAACCTGGGCGTCAGGAAGGCGCCCTGCGCCACCACCCCGGCCAGCCCCGGCACCAGGCCCGCCGCCATGCTCATCGACAGCGTGACCGCGCCCATGCAGTGCGCGACGGCGAACAGCGGCCGATCGCCGATCCGCCGCCGGATGTGCGCCACCGCCTCCGGGATGTCGTACAGGGAGACGTCGTCGTACGTGTACGTGCGCCCGGTCGCGTTGTACGGCAGGCGGCAGCTCCCCCGCCAGTCCAGCAGCCACGGTTCGTAGCCCTCGTCCAGCAGCACCTCGACCAGGTTGCGGGTCTCGGGCTGCACGAACATGTCCGAGGAGGCCGTGTGACCGTGCAGGAGCAGCACCGCGGGCCGGTCGCCGTGGCCCCGGGAGACCCTGCTCAGGCCGATCCGGGTGCCGTCCCCGGCCCGGAAGGGGATCTCCTCGACGGTCGCCCCGTCGAGGCGGGCGTGCAGCGGGCGCAGGGTCGTGGTCGCCCGCCGGGCCAGCGCCAGCTGAGCCAGCGCTCGCTGAGCCGGTGTCCGCCGGGTCGTGGCTCGCGGGGTCATCGGTCGCGCTCCCTCGGGGTCGGGGTCGGTGCCGGGGTCCGGCGCAGGTCGAGGAGGTCCGCGCCGACGCGGGCGAACGGGCCGAGCAGGCCACGGCCCACCTCCATGCCGAACCAGGCGAGCCAGGTCAGCTTGGCGGCCCGCTTCTCCTGAGCGGACAGGCGCGGATCGACCCGGATGCCGTCGACCTGTTCGCGTACGTAGCTGTCGCCGGGCACGACGACCTCGCCCTCCAGGCACGCCGGCTCGCCCTCACGCCCGAGCGCGACGCTCAGCGTGCGCGTCTGCCGCCACAGGTCCCGGCGCGCGCGGGCGTACTTCCGGCCCTCCAGCCACCACTCCCGGCCGTCGCGGTCGCGCAGCCGCAGCCGGTAGCGCAGCAGCGTGTGGCGCAGACCGTGCGCCTCCGGGATCCCCTCCTGGGGGCGGACCCACAGGTCGCCCCTCTCGACCACGAGCGGTTCGGGATGCAGCAGGGCGCAGGAGAGTTCGCCCCGGATGTCGACCCTGCGCTCCCGCTGGAGCTGGTACATGCTCGCGATCGACAGGGTCAGCTTCAGCGCGCACGCGCTGTCGGCGGGCCCGCCGACCGCCCCGAGGGCGCCCTCCAGCGTCTCGGGGAACCACAGGTACGGCGGATCGGCCTGCTCGGGCAGGCGGCCGAGCCCGTCCCGCGCCAGCTTCTCGAAGGTCTTCAGCTGCGCCTGAGCGTCGTAACGGGTCGCGGGCGGCAGCCCCAGCGCGGCGACGAAGGCGTCCGTGCGCTCGCTGGTGCACGCCGGTCCCTTCAGCGTCGCCTCGCACAGCTTCACGGCCGTCGGGCTCTCCAGCACCCGGGCCAGGAAGTCCAGTTCGGGCACCGGATCGGCCTTCAACCGCGCCACCGTGTCGGCCCGCCACTCCTCCCACTCCTGCACGCGGACGTTCATGCCGCCGAGCGCCAGCTCGCGCACCAGGTCCGGCAGCGTGTTGGGCCTGCCCGTCAGGTGGTAGTTGTAGCCCCAGGCGCCGGGTTCCAGGACCACGCCCACCGCCACCCGGCTCACCCAGTCCACCGGGGCGCTGTTCAGGTGGCGGAACGCGGGCACCCGACGGAAGCGGGCGATCGCCGAGGTCAGACCGCTGCTGAGGTCCTGGGCGTTGTAGGCGCCCGTCCGGGTGTGCCCGGCGATGCCTCCGGGGCGCAGCACCGTGACGACCAGCCCGTGGTCACGGGCCCGCCGCAGCAGCGCCTCGGCGGCCCACTTCGACTTGTCGTAGCCGGCGACCAGCCGGTCGATGTGCGCGACGGGGTCGTCCTCGCCCATGGAGGAGATGCCGACCTCGTTGAAGACCGCGACCGACGAGATGTGGTGCAGCGGCTTCGGCCGTCCGGTCGCCGCGAGCTCCGCCAGCGTCAGCGGACCCATCACGTTGCTCTGCCGCAGCGACGGGTAGCCGCGCAGGAAGTCCACCGCCGCGGCCACGCCGACGACCGAGTCCACCTCGTGCGCCAGCGCGCTCCAGCGCTCCTCCGAGAGCCCCAGCCGCGGCTGCCGGATGTCGCCGGGGAGGACCGTGACCCGCCGTCGTACCTCGGAGGACCAGGGCAGGGCGTACGTGGCCAGGGCGGCGCCGAGCCGCTTCATCCCCTCCTCCTCGTCCGCCGCGCGCACCAGGCACAGCACGTGCGCGTCGCTGTACCGCAGCAGATCGAGGAGCATGTGGCTGCCCAGGAAGCCGGTCGCCCCGGTCAGCAGGATCGTGCGCGGAACGACGGCCTCCGGCGGGCCGGCCCACGGCAGCCCGTCGGCGCGGGCGAGGTCGGCGAGGATCAGCCCGAGATCCTCGTCGGCGGCGCCCGCCGGCACGGCACGCGCGGCGGGAGCGAGGGCGGGGGCGTGGGTGGTGGTCGACGGGCTCGGCGCCGGCCGGGTTCCCTCGGCCGCGAGCCGGCGCTCGGCGAGGCGGCGGGGCCTGGCATCGGCGAAGACGTCGTCGAGACCGACCTCCACGCCGAGCTCGCGGGCCAGCGCGGCGACGAGTTCGACCGCGTCGACCGACGTCCCTCCGGCGTCGAAGAAGTCGGTCTCGGGGCCCATCGCGCCGTCCGGCAGGAACCGGGAGGCCACGGCGGAGATGGCCTCGGCCAGTCGCTCCACATCTCCCGCCGTACCGGCCGGGACAGGGGGAGGGGAGGGAGCCGTGGCCGTGGCCGGGGCCGTCGGCCGGACCAGGGCCAGCAGATCGGCCACACCGAGCTGCCCGCCACCCCGCTCGATCGACACGCCTGTCAGGTGCTGCCCGTCGCCGGGGCCGCTCACCGGCGTCTCCGCGTTCACCTCACCCATGGGGTGCCTCCCACCGTCTGCTCTCTCCTCCGCCATCAGGGCCGCCAGGACCGGAACGCCCGCAGGTGCTCCGGGGTCGTCACGAGTCCCAGCCGTTCGTCGTCCGGGTCGCCTCCGCCGAGCGCGGCCACGAGGCGCCGGGCCGGCGCGTTGCGCGGCGTACGCTCCGCCGTGATCCGTACCGCGTCGCAGCCGAGCGCGTCACAGCGGTCGGCCAGCCACTGGAGCAGCCGCTCCTCCACCCCGCGGCCGAGCGCGCGGCAGCTGAGCGCCCAGCCCAGGACGTCCAGCCGGTCGCCGTCCCGGCACACCGCGAGGAGTCCGATCTGCCCGTAGTCGCCGAACCGGTCGCGGGCCGAGGCCGTCCACACCTCACCCCGCTCCTGCCACCGCTCCAGGTCGCCGCCGTCGGCCGACCGCGCCCGCAGGGTGAACTGGTTGGTGCGCCGGACGAGTTGGGCGCAGCGGTCGAGGTCGTCCCCGGACACGGGCCGGATGTCGACGTCGAGCCCCAGGGTTTCGAGGAACTCCTCGAAGCCGACGTGTGCGCGGGCGGCGTCCCGTACCCGCTCCTGCCGGTAGAACTCCGGACGCAGGGCGTCCTCGGCCGTCGCCGGCAGGGGGACCAGCGGCCACAACCGGGCCAGGAAGGACTCCAGTTCGCCGACGGCGGGGCAGGTCACGGACAGCACCTCGGGCAGCGCGGCGCGCATGGAGGCGATCTCGACCGGGTTGTCGTCGAGGAAGAGGAAGCTCTCCGGCGCGAGGCCGAGCGTGCGAGCCGCCTCCTCCACGCGTTCGGCCTTGCGGCCCCACGCGGCGGAGATCACGCTGAAGTGCTCGGCCCGCAGGACGCTGTCCGGGCGCTCCAGGACGGCCCGCACCGTGGCCTCGTCGTTGTTGCTGACCAGGACCAGCAGGGTTCCGGCGGCACGCCATCGCAGGAGGCGCCGGGCGAGCAGCGCGCGGGCGCCGCCGAGGTCCACCCCGTCCGGCCCGGCCTCGCCCGCGACGCCGCTCCACAGGGTCTCGTCGCCGTCGACGGCGATCACCTTCGGCGGGACGCGGCGCACGGCTCGTACGACCTCGGCCAGGGTGAGGGCCACGGCCGCCTGGAACTCCGGGGTGAACGGCAGGTGGGCGAGCTCCTCGGTCCTGCCGTCGAAGGGCTCCGCGACGGCATGGTGACGGGTCCAGTCGTCGGGCCGCAGCACGGCGATGCCGGGCAGCTCCGACAGCCGCGCCGCCACGTCCCGTTCCCACCGCTCCAGCCGCTCGTCGCGGCGGGCGGACGGCGGGAAACCCACGATCAGCGGTACCCGCGTCCGCTCGGACAGCGCCCGCAGAGCGGCCGGGTACTCCGTGCGGAGTCCGTCGAGCAGCTCGTCGGTCACCGGCCCGAACCGTTCCAGGTCGGCGGCCCGCAGCAGGACGGCACCGACGGCCGTCGAGGGCTGGGAGAAGACGCCGGAGGGATCCCGGAGACTCGCCAGCACGTGGTGGTACGGGGCCTCCACCACCGCCGCCCCGGGGCTCCCCGGCTCGCGCGAAGGCCCGTCGCCCAGAGCGGCCCCGCACATCAGGGGCAGGTTCCCCAGCGCGAAGGTGGCGGCGAGGGCGAGCGAGCCGTGGGCCGCCGACGGCACCGGCACCGGAGGCGCCTGGGTCGGGATCCGGGCGGGTGAGGTGGGATCGTCCGCCGCCTCGGCGAGGAGGCGCAGGAACTCCTTCCCGATCCCGGCGGCAGCCGCCTCGTCCATGATGTCCAGGTTGTGGTCGAGGCGCAGCCGGCCGATGCCGGGTGTCAGGGTGACCATCAGGTCGACGTCGGAGTACCCGGTCCCGGACGGGAGGAATTCCAGCGCGACGGGCTGGTCCTTCGAGGGCCGCATGTAGTTGAAGTAGACCTCGACCAGCGGCGCGTTCTTCCGGTACAGCTCCTGGGCTGCGAGCGCGGCCAGTGTGTCGGAGAACATGGCTCCCTGGGCCAGCACCCGGTCGAAGTGCTCGTCGGTACGGCGCAGCACCTCGTCGATCCGCTCACCCGGCACCGCGCGGGCCGGGAACGGCACCGGCACACCGAAGAAGCCGACCGCGTCGAACGCGCCGACGTGCATCCGGGTGTCCACGGGGACCGCGAGCACGAACCGGTCGCGCTCCCGCAGCCGGGCGAGGAGGACCGTGAGGACGCCCAGGCAGAAGGCCGCCGGAGTGATGGCCAGCAGGCTCGCCCGCGACGCCACCCGCTCCATGAGCCCGTCGGGAAGCTCCAGCGGCACGCTGCCGGCCCGGAACGACCGCGTCTCGGGACGAGGGTGACTGAGCGTCAGGTCGAGGCGCCGACTCCCGGTGAACTCCTCCCGCCAGGCGGCCGCCGCGCCGTCCGGCACGCCGTCGGGGCGCGCGGTCTGCGCCTGGATCAGGAGGTCGATGCCACGGTTGGAGACGGTGCCGTCGAGCGGAGTCCCGGACAGCTCGGTGTCGATCTCGGCGGCCACCAGCAGCAGCGACTGGAGGTCGCTGACGCCGTGGTGGGCGCCGATGAGCAGCGTCCTGCCCCCGGCGCCGCGGTCGAGCAGCTCGAAACGCCACAGGGGCGCGGCGGCGAGGTCGAACGGCGGCTCCAGCAGCTCGCGGAGCCGCCGGTCGACGTCCGGTTCCACGCCGTCCCCGAGGTCGGTCCACCGCAGCAGCGGCACGTCGAGGTCCCGCACCACGCGCAGCCGCCGCTCCTGCCCTGCGCCCGCGAGGATCGCCGTACGCAGCGCCGCGTGCCGTGCGGCGAGCCGGGTGAGGATGTCCGTCAGCCGCTGCCGCGTCACGGGCACGGTGACGCGTACCGCGAGCCCGATGGCGTGCGCCGCGCTCGGCGCGCCCGGCTGCGCGCTGCGCAGCAGACGTACCACGTCCCGGGTCGCGGGCCGCAGCTCGTACGCGGGCACGGCGGCGCCGCTCTCCGACGGCGACGGCCGCTCCTCGTGCCCAGCGGGCTCCACCGAGCCGGCCCGCGCGACGAGCGCGTCGCGCAGGTCGCCCGCGAGGCCGCGCAGGTCCGTCGCCGAGAACACGGCGGACGCCGCGAGTTCGATGCCCAGCTCGCGGACGAAGGCGTTGCGCAGCCTGACGAGCATCACGGAGTCGAACCCGAGCTGTTTCAGCGACGTGGCCGGGGCGAGGCCCGTGACGGGGCCGCCGGCCACCTCGCCGACCGTCGTCCGCACGTACGTCTCCAGCAGCTCGGTCTGCTCCCGCGCCGTGGAGAGGGCGAGCACCCGGGCGACGAGCTCCTCGGAGCCCGGGGCGCCCGGCGAGGCGGGGAGGAGATCGCGCAGGAGCGGACGCGCCCGGGCGTCCGCGTCGAGGGCGAGAGCCGTCCAGTCCAAGGCGAGGGGCGCGAGCTGACGGCGTGTCGTGGACAGCACCCGCTCGAACAGCTCGCCTCCCTCCTCCGCCGAGAGGCCGAGGAGGCCCGACCGCGCCGTGCCGGTGATCCGCGTCTCCGACGCGGCGACCATGCCGACCTCCGCCCAGGTGCCCCAGTCGAGGCTGAGGGCGGGCCGTCCCGCGCGGGAAAGGTGGTGGGCCCAGGCGTCCAGGAAGGCGTTCGCGGCGCAGTACGGGCTCTGCCCGGCCGAGCCCAGCAGACCGGCGGCCGACGAGAACAGGACCAGGGACTCCGCCTCCGGCACCAGCTCCGTGAGCAGTGCCGTGCCGAGCACCTTGGGCGCCAGGACGCCGAGGATCCGCTCGGGCGTCAGGTTCGGGACGGTCGCGTCGTCGAGGACGCCCGCGGCGTGGACGACGCCGGCGATCGGGGACGCTTCCCGGCGCAGCAGGTCCAGCGCCGCCGTCAGACCGGCCCGGTCGGTGACGTCGGCCCGCGCGAGGTGCACGGTGACGCCGCGCTCCCGCAAGGCGGCGATCCACCGCTCCGCCTCCGAGGAGGGCGCGCCCCGGCCCATCAGGGCAAGCCGGCGCGCCCCTCCCCGCACCAGCCGGTCGGCGACAACCCGGCCGAGACCGCCGAGACCGCCGGTGATCAGGTACGTGCCGCCGGGGCGGATCCCCGCGTCGCCGGCGCGGTCCGGGCGGGTGGGCGCGAGCCGCGGCACGAGCCGGCCCGTGCCGCGCAGGGCGACCAGCCGTTCGTCGTCCGCGTGCCGCAGTTGGGTCCACAGCGCGTCCGTCCCCCCGTCGGCCGGGAGGTCGACCAGGGTGGTGCGCAGCTCCGGGTATTCCAGGGCCACCGCGTTGCCGAAGCCCCACCCGAGTGCCTGCTCGGGGCGGGTCACGTCCGTGCTGTCCCCGGCGGGCTGGCTGCCCCGGGCGACGAGGAAAAGGCGAGGGGCCGGACCGTGCGCGCGAGCGGCGAGCGCCCGCACCAGATGCAGATTGCTCACGCAGCACAGCCGGGCGGCTTCCTCGGCGGTCTCGGCCGAGTCGATCGCCGGGGCGTCCAGGCCGTAGAGCTGGACCACCCGCTCGGGCGGCTCCGTGGTGAACGCCTCGTCGAGCAGGCGCTCCAGGTGCCCGGGGTCCTGGGGGTCGATCACATAGCGCCCGGGTGCCTCGGCGGCGTACGTGTCTCCCTTCCGCGCGAGCACGTACGGCACCGGACCGAGTCGGCGTCCGATCTCGGCCCCCACGCCCGCGTCGTCGGCCAGGATCAGCCAGGGGCCCCGGGCCGGTGGTTCCCCGGCGGGAGGCCGGGGCTGCCAGCGCACCTCGAAGAGCGCCGCGTCCAGCGGGGAGGTGGCGGCCAGTTCGAGCGCCTCGATCTCGACCACCAGCCGTTCCTCCTCGTCCAGGAGACGCAGGTCGACGGTGGCGGTGTCCCCGTCCAGGTCCCGCAGGGTGCAGGCGACCCAGACGGGGGCGGTACGGAGCCCGGTGAACCGCAGACGGCCGATCCCCGCGGGCACGAACGCCTTCCCTGCGGGGGCGTCGCCGGGAAGGGCGGCCGTGTGGAAGGCGGAGTCCAGGACGGCGGGGTGCACCAGATGCCCGGCGCCGGGCATCCGCGCGAGCCTGCCCAGGGCTTCGGACCGCCCGCGCCGGCCTTCCGTGAGCCCGCGGAAGGCCGGACCGTAGTCGATGCCCGCCGAGGCAAGCGCGGCGTACACACCGGCCACGTCGACCGGTTCGGGGCAGCGCTCCCGCAGCGCGTCCGGCGACGCGCTCGCGGTGTTCTCGGGTTCGACGGCGGCGAGGGTTCCGCTCACATGCCGCACCCATGGTGTCCGTCGGTCGTCCAGCCCCGCCCTCGACGCGATGGTGAAGCGCCCCGTCCCGTCCTCGGCATCCGTCCGCAGCACCAGTTGCAGCCGGACCGGGGTGTCGGGGTCGAGCGGCAGCGGCTGTTCGAAGCGGACCCCGGTGAGCTGGAGCTCCCCGGCGGGCCCGAGCGCGGACGCGGACGCCGCTTCGAGGGCCAGCTCCAGGAACGCGGCGGCGGGCAGCCAGACCTCCCCGGAGACGCGGTGGTCGAGCAGGTAGGCGAACCGGCTGTCGCCGAGGTCGATGTCGGTCTGGAAGACGTGCCGGTCCGGCTCGTCGCTGGATTCGACGTGCGTGTCGACGAGCGGCGCCGTGCTCTGCCGGGCCGGGCGCGGGGGAGCGAGGGACAGCCAGTGGCGATCCCGCGCGAAGGCGTACGTGGGCAGGTCGGCCGGGCTTCCCGCCGGGAACAGCGCCGGCCAGCGGGGGCTGTGGCCCGCCGCGTACAGCTCCCCGAGCCGCTCCGGTACGGCCTCGGGTCCGCCCTCGTCCCGGCGCAGCGAGCCGACGGCCGCGACGTCGAGCCCGGCCTCGGCGGCGAGGGACTCGATCGACGGGACGAGCGACGGATGCGGGCTCAGCTCCACGAAGTACCGGACGCCGTCATGCAGCATCCGCCGCACCGTGTCGGCGAAGCGCACGCGTTCGCGCAGGTTGCGGTACCAGTAGTCGGCCTCCAGCGGCTCCTCGTGGACCGGCTCACCGGTCACCGTCGAGTACCACGCGGCGGACGACGGATGCGTCACGATGCCGTCCAGCTCGGCCAGGATCGTCTCGCGTACGGGTTCCACCCGCGCGCTGTGGGAGGCGTAGTCGACCGGGATCCGCCGGGCGAACACCTGGTCCCGCTCCAGCCCGGCCAGGAAGGACTCCAGCGCCTCCGTGTCACCGGAGACCACCGTCGACATGCCGCTGTTGACGGCGGCGACGGACAGCCCAGACCCTGGCTTGGGGCTTGTTTCGCTGTCCGGCTCGGCGCCCAGCGCCGAGAGCCTCGCCTCGACCTCTTCCAGCGGCAGCGCGGCCACGGCCATCCCGCCGGTGCCGGTGACCGTCTTCAGGGCCCGGCTGCGCAGGGCCACCACGGCGGCCGCGTCGTTCAGGCCGAGCGCACCGGCGACGCAGGCCGCGGCGACCTCGCCCTGGCTGTGGCCCACGACCGCGTCCGGTGTCACGCCGTGGGCGCGCCACACCGCCGCGAGGGCCACCATGACGGCGAACAGCGCGGGCTGCACGACGTCGACGCGGTCCAGGGAGGGCGCACCGGCGTCCCCGCGCAGCACCGCCCCCACCGACCATCCGGTGTGCGGGCGCAGCGCCGCGTCGCAGCGGTCGATCTCGTCCGCGAACAGCGGGGACCGGTCGAGCAGTTCGCGGCCCATCCCGGCCCACTGCGACCCCTGACCGGGGAGGACGAAGGCCAGCTTCCCGGCGGGGATCACCTGGCGCGGCCCGACGACGAGCCCCGCCGCGGGCTGTCCGGAGGCCAGGGCGCGCAGCCCGGCCGTCAGGTCCTCGCGGTGCCGCGCCACCACGGCGGCGCGGTGCTCGAAGTGGGTACGGTGCCGTGCCAGCGTCCGGGCGACAGCGGGCAGCGCCTGCGCCGGGTCGTCCGTCAGGGCGTCCAGCAGCCGGCCGGCCTGTGCGCGCAGCGCGGGCAGGCTCCGGGCCGAGAGCGGGAACAGCGTCGCGGCCGGCGTACGGTCCGCCTCTTCCGCCTGATGAGCCTGCTCCGAGGCGGCCTCCTCCAGGATCACGTGCGCGTTGGTGCCGCTGATCCCGAAGGCGCTCACGCCCGCGCGGCGCACCCGGGCCCCTCGCGGCCACGGCCTCGGCCGGCCGCACACCTCAAGGCCGCCGCCGGCCCAGTCGACGTGCCCGGTGGGGGTCTGCGCGTGCAGGGAGGCCGGAAGCAGCTCGTGCCGCAGGGACAGGACGGTCTTGATGACGCCGCCGATGCCCGCCGCGGCCTGCGTGTGGCCGAGGTTCGACTTGAGCGAGCCGACGGCGAGGGGCCGGTCCGCCGGGCGGTCCGGCCCGAAGACGCGGGCCAGCGCGCGGCCTTCGATGGGGTCCCCGAGGGTCGTGCCGGTGCCGTGCGCCTCCACGTAGTCCAGGTCGTCCGGCCGCAGACGGGCGGCGGCCAGCGCGGCGCGCACGACCCGCTCCTGTGCCGGGCCGTGCGGGGCGGTCAGCCCCTGGCTGCGGCCGTCCTGGTTGACGGCCGAGCCCTTGACGACCGCGAGGACCCGGTCGCCGTCCCGCCGCGCGTCACGGAGCCGCTTCAGCACCACCAGGCCGCAGCCCTCGGCCCACACCACGCCGTCCGCGTCGTCGGCGAACGGGCGGCACCGCCCGGACGGCGACAGCCCGCGGAGCCTGCTGAACTCGACGTGGCCGCGCGGGCTGACCATCACCGTCGCGCCCCCGGCCAGGGCGAGGTCGCACTCGCCGTCCCTCAGCGCCCGCACGGCCAGGTGCAGGGCGACGAGCGAGGAGGAACAGGCGGTGTCGACCGTCACCGCCGGCCCCTCCAGGCCCAGCGCGTAGGCGAGCCGCCCGGAGGCCACGCTCGCCGCCGAACCCGTGCCGACGTGCCCGTCCAGCAGCTCCAGGCGGGTCGAGTCCGGATAGCCGCTCTCGTACAGGCCGACGTAGACGCCGGTGGCGCTCCCGTTCAGCTCCTCCGGCACCGTCCCGGCCCGTTCGAACGCCTCCCAGCAGGTCTCCAGGAGCAGGCGTTGCTGCGGGTCCATCGCGGCGGCCTCGCGGGCGGAGATCCCGAAGAAGGAGGCGTCGAAGCGGTCGATGTCCGTGAGGTACCCGCCGCGCAGGGTGTACGCCTTGCCGACGGCCTCCGGATCGGGGTCGAGGAGCGCCTCGGTGTCCCACCGCCCCTCGGGGGCCTCGGAGACGGCCTCCTCGCCCCGCGCGAGCAGCCGCCACAGCTTCTCCGGATCGTCCGCGCCGCCGGGGAAGCGGCAGGCCATGGAGATGATCGCGACGTCGTCCACGACCTCATCCGCGACCGCGTTCGTGCCCGCCGTGCTCCGGGAGGGCCGGACGGCAGGGGTACCGGAGGACAGCGCCTCCGCCATCGCCGCGATGGTGGGATGGTCGTAGGCGAGGGTCGGATCCAGCGGCCGGCCGAGCCGGTCGGAGAGGTGCGCGGCCAGGGCGACCAACTGCACCGATCCCAGGCCGAATTCGGTGACCGGCCGGTCCACCCCGATCTGGTCCGGGTCCAGTCCGGTACCGCCGGCGACGGCCTCCACCAGCCACCCCCGCAGCGCGGCGGCGGAGGGCTCGCCGGACTTCTTCGTAGACATGTCGGAACCCATCTCCTTGAGCCCGTCGGCGGGCTGCCTACCGCGCGGCGTGGCTGGTGGCGGGGACGGGCCGGTCGACGACGGAGAGGGTTCCGTCCAGGTAGGCGGCCCGGGATGCCTTGCGCTGGATCTTTCCGCTGGAGGTCTTGGCGATGGTGCCCCGGGCGATCAGCACGACGTCCCGCAGCGTCAGGCCGTGGGCCTCGCCGACGGCTCCGCGGATCGCGGCCCGGATCGCCTCGGCGTCGTGCGCGGTCTCCGGGGTCACCTCGGCGACGAGGACCGGCTGTTCGCCCGCGGTGTCGTCGTCGACGGAGAACGCCGCGATGCAGCCCGGCCGGACCCCGGGATGGGCCGATTCGGCGGTCAGTTCGAGATCCTGCGGGTAGTGGTTGCGTCCGCCGATGACCAGCAGGTCCTTGAGCCGGCCGGTGACGAACACCTCGCCGTCCCGCATGAACCCCAGGTCGCCGGTCCGCAGGAATCCGTCCCTGCCGTCCGCCAGGGACGCCCGGAACACCTCACGCGTGGCCCGCACGTTGCGCCAGTAGCCGTGGGTGACGCTCTCCCCGGCGACCCAGATCTCGCCGACCTCGCCCTCCGGGCACTCGGCCTGCCGCTCGGGGTCCGCGATCACCACCGAGATGCCGATCCCCGGGCGGCCGGAGCTCACGAGCTCCGCGTCCTCCGCCGTACCGGACATCGACGGCACCTCGGCTCGGTCGACCAGCGTCGGCGCCCGGTCCACCGAGCTTCCCGTCACCATCAGTGTCGCCTCGGCGAGCCCGTAGCAGGGGAAGTGGGACTCCCTCCGGAACCCGGCCGCCGCGAACGCGTCGGCGAACCGGCGCATCGTGCCGGCCCGCACCGGCTCGGCTCCGTTGAGCGCCACCCGCCACCGGCTCAGGTCGAGGCGGTCCAGCAGTTCGGGCGTGGCGCGGCGCAGGCAGAGCTCGTACGCGAAGTTGGGGCCGCCGCTGGTGTGCGGGCGGTAGTGCGAGATCGCCTCCAGCCAGCGCTCGGGCCTCTGGAGGAAGTGCGGCGGGGAGAAGAGGGTCGAAGTCCCGCCCACGTACAGGTTGTTGAGGACGGGGGCGATGAGACCCAGGTCGTGGTAGAGCGGAAGCCAGCTCACGTAGAGCTCCCCGCCCCACTCCTCCAGCACCTCCGGGGTGTGTCCCATCCGCTCGGTCAGGGCCACCTGGTTGTGCATCAGATTGGCGTGCGTCACCATCACCCCGCGCGGCGCGGAGGTGGATCCGGACGTGTACTGGAGGAAGGCCACCGCATCCGGTGCGATGTCGGGCTCACGCCAGGAGTCGCCCGCCGCGTCGGGGATCTCCTCCGTGGCGACGCACACCAGGGAGGACAGTTCGGGGAAGCGATCGGACGCGGCGTCCAGCGCGGAGAGGACCGGGCGGGTCGCCAGGATCACCCTGACGTCGGCGTCGGCGATCATCCTCCGCATCCGTGACAGCGTCCGGAGGTTCTGCGTCCGGCCCTGCGGCGGAACGCTCGGCACCGCGACGACCCCCGCCGCCAGGCAGCCCATGTACCCGGAGACGAACTCCACGCCCGGCGGGTGGAGCAGCAGGGCGCGGGCCCCGGCGAGCCCCCGCTCCTGGAGGTGGGCGGCGATGGCGCGGGCGCGCCGGCCCAGCTCCGCGTACGTCAGCTCCTCGATGTCCCCGTCGCACGCGCCCGTGGCCAGGAACCGGAAGGCGGTCCTGTCCGGCCGGTCCGCCGCGTGGGAGGACAGTACGTCGACCAATGACCGAGCCATGCGACAGCCCCCGCTGATTCCGGTGAAGTGAACGAGTACGTGACGGACGCCGTGCTCAGGCGGGCATGCCCGCGAGCGCGGCCGCCCTCTTGGCCCGGGACGCCCGGATGCCCTCACGGCGGTCGGTGAAGGACGTCGCCTGGGTGTCCAACCGCGCGACGAACTCAGCGAGTTCGATCCGCGCCCGCTCGCCGGCCGGACCGAAGCCCTCCCGCTCGAAGACGCGCAGCTTGCGCAGGACCGGCATGACCACGCTGTCGTGGTGCAGCCGGAGGTCGTAGATGCCCGCGATGGCGATCTCCGCGGACTTGCGCCCGAAGTCCTTGATGGTCGAGCCGGGCATCTCGAACCCGGTCACCACGTCCCGTACGGCCTCCATGGTGACGTCGGGCGACAGCTCGAACGCGGCCTCGACCAGGTTCCGGTAGAAGACCATGTGGAGGTTCTCGTCCGCCGCGATGCGGGCGAGGAGCGCGTCGCACACCGGGTCGGCGCTCGCGTGACCGGTGTTGCGGTGCGAGATGCGGGTGGCGAGTTCCTGGAAGGCCGCGTACGCGATGGCGTGCAACGCGCTGAATCCGTCCGGGCGTTCGTACCCGGTCGACATGTGCACCATCCGGGCGCGCTCCAGGGCCCGGGGGTCGACGGCCCGGGTGACCAGGAGGTAGTCGCGCAGCGCGGTCCCGTGCCTGGCCTCCTCGGCCGTCCAGCGGTTGACCCAGTTGCCCCAGGCCCCGTCCCTGCCGAACTGCGCGACCGCGAAGTGGTAGCCGGGGAGGTTGTCCTCGGTCAGCAGGTTCACCACGAGCGAGGTGCGGGCCACGTCCGGCAGGGTCGCCTCGTCGGGCGTCCACGCCGCGCCGCCGAGCGGCCCCTCGAAGTCCCGGCCCTCGCCCCAGGGGATGTACTCGTGCGGGAACCACTCCTTGGTCACGTCCAGGTGGCGGTGGAGGTTCTCCTCCACCACCGGCTGGAGCTCGGCGAGCAGGGAGTGCTCCGCGCGTGCGGCGGAGCGGTCGGAACGGTCGATCGGTGCCATGTCCTGCCACTCTTCGTGTCGATCGGGTCGTCGGTTCGGGTGCCCTGCCGGGGCGTCTCCCGGCAGGGTGCGGCGGCAGGGGAGTTCAGGACTTCCCGGCGCGGGCCCGGATCGCCGGGGCCGCCGCGGCGGCCGCGACCGAGCCGAGGGCGCACGCCAGGAACACCTGGAGGTAGCCCTGGTCGTCGAGGACGTCGTGACGTCCGAGGATCGCCGCCAGGACCGCGATGCCGAGCGCGCCGCCGACCTGGCGCATGGTCATCAGCAGACCGGTGCCGGAGGCGAAGCGCTGCGGTTCGAGGGCCATGGTGGCCGCGTTGGAGATTCCGGTGAGGGCCGCGCCGATGCCCACGCCGGCCACGATGCCGATGGGCAGCCAGAGCGCGAGGTACCGGGGCTCGCTGTCGAGCAGCAGGTACATCGCGGCGCAGGAGACCGCGAACAGCGCGGAGCCGATGAACACCCCGGCCCACTGCCCGCGCGGTCCGACCCGCTTGCCGACGACCATCGCGCCGATCGCGGCGCTGAAGGCGCCGGGCGTGACCGCCAGGCCGGCCTTCAGCTCGGAGTAGCCCCACACCGCGTTGAGGAAGAGGAGCGTGCTCAGGAGGTACGCGTACATCGCCGCCCCGAACAGCAGCGAGGCGACGTTGCTCGCGGCGAAGGTGCGGCTGCGCCACAGGTCCCACTCGATGGCGGGCGCGTCGTGCCGGCGGGAGCGCAGCAGCGCGGCCGCGGTGAGCACCGCGCCGCCGATCAGGAGGGCGAGCACCCGGCCGCTGTCCCAGCCCCACTCGGTCCCCTGGGTCACGCCGAAGACGAGGCCGCCGACTCCGAGGGCCAGCGCGGCGGTTCCCACCGGGTCGGGCATCCGGCGCCCGCTCGGCCGGTCACCGGAGAGCCCCCGGGCCGCGACCAGGGCGACGGCGAGGCCGATCGGCAGGTTGATGAGGAACACGCTGCGCCAGCCCCATGCGTCCACCAGGAGCCCGCCGAGGCTGGGCCCCACGGCCGCGGCCATGCTGCCGACCGCTCCCCACACGCCGACCGCGGCCGACCTGTGGGCGGCGGGCGTGTGCTGGAGCACCAGCCCGAGGGCGGAGGGGATCATGCCGGCCGCCGCCACGCCCTGGAGGGCGCGGGCGGCGACCAGCACCTCCACGTTGGGCGCTAATCCGCTCAGCACCGAGGCGATGGTGAACAGGACGGTCGACCAGAGGAAGAGCCGCCGGCGCCCCACGACGTCGGCGACGCGCCCGGCGACGGCGAGGAGCGCGGCGAACACGACGGTGTACGAGGTGACGACCCAGGTCAGCTGGGTCAGGGAGGCGGTCGAGAAGTCGGCCCGCAGGTCGGAGAACGCGATGTTCACGACCGTGGTGTCGAGCACGGCGAGGAAGGTCGCCCCGGATGCCACGAACAGCGCCAGCCGCGCGGTGGCCGACGCCGCCGCGGAGCTCGCGGGCGTCTGCCCGCCGCCCTCCGCGTCCGGGGCCGTCGCGCCCTCGCTGGGTGAGTGCGGTGAAGCGGTTGTCATGACGGTTTCCTCCATCGGTCGATGCGCCGGACCAAAACTAAACGACCGTCCGTGCATTTAAAAGCCCTGCCGGCGAACAGGGCGTGTCCATACGGTGCGACCCCGGGCCGCCCGCACCGGCCGGCCCGGTCAGCCCCGGGCGGCCGTCCCGCTCAGGCGCAGCGCGCCGGAGCCCGCGACCGGGATCCGGGCCCGGCCCTGCGTGCCCCGGACCAGCGCCGCGGTGAGCCGCGCCGTGCTGGCGCAGGGCTCCTCCGGTGCCCCGGTCCCCAGGTCCCGCAGGGCCTCGACCACCGACTCCAGCTCCGCGGCGAACTCCGCGAGGACGTCCGCCACGGCCGCGCCGTTGGAGCCGAGGATGTCGGTCCACAGCCCCGGATCGCCGCCGGCGATCCGCGTGGTGTCCCGCAGCCCCTGCCCGGACAGCCGGAGCTGGGACTCGTCCCCCGACAGCAGACGGGCCGCGAGCAGCGTCGCCACCACGTGCGGGGCGTGCGAGGTGAGGGCCACGGCCCGGTCGTGATCGCCCTGCGCCATCACGACCGGATGGGCGCCACAGAGCTCGGCGAGCTCCGTGACCCGGCCGACGGCCGCCTCACGGGAGGCGGGCGAGGGCGTCAGCACCCACGGCCGCCCGTGGAACAGCTCCCGCCGCGCCGCCAGCGGCCCCGACTGCTCGCGGCCCCCCATGGGGTGCCCGCCCACGAACCGCGACAGGTCGCAGCCCAGTTCGGCCGCCTCCCGCTGCGGCCGTTCCTTGACGCTCGCCACGTCCGTGAAGTCCTCGGCCAGACCGAGCAGTTGGTACTCCTTGAGCACCTGGGCGACATGCTGGGGCGGAACCGCGAGCACGGCCAGGTCGACCGGCTCACGGGGGAACCCGACCACGCCCGCGCCGAGATCGGCCGCGGTGCGCGCCGCTTCGGGATCCCTGTCGAGCAGATGGGGGACGACGCCCCGGTCCCGCAGGGCCAGCGCGATCGACGTACCGATCAGGCCGGTTCCGACCACCGCCGCACTGAACATCAGCGGCTGCTCCACAACACAGGGCAGTACTCGGGGTCGCTGTAGTCCGGGGTCCCCTCGGCGGTCCGGCGCACCAGCACGTCGTGGTTGTACGCGACCTGGGTGCCGTCCGAGCGGCGGAAGTCCCGGTACCGGTTGTCGCCGTCCTGGAGGTGGAAGGAGATGGCCCGGCGCGGGCGGTCGCTCACGTTGGCCCCGCTGCCGTGGTAGGTGCGGCAGTGGTGGAAGTTGACGTGGCCCTTGGGGATGTGGACCGGGATCTTCACGACCTCGGTGCCGTTGTGCGCCGCGTTCTCCTCCAGCATGACGTCGAGCTCGCTGCGGTCGCGCTCGGCGAAGTGCAGCGACGTCGCGTCGTTCTGGGCGGTCTCCTTCCAGCGGTGGCTGCCGTCGACCATCGTGATCGTGCCCATCTCCTCGCCACAGTCGTGGAAGGGGATGAACGCGGTCAGCATCCGCTCCGAGGTGGACGTCGACCAGTAGTGCCGGTCGAAGTGCCAGGGCACGATGTTCGACCGCTCCTGGGCGACCGGCGGCTTGAAGATGAGGGTGGACTGGAAGACCCGTATCTCCTCGGCCTCGGCCAGCCGCGCGGCCACCGCGCCGAGCAGCGGCTTGCGCAGGATGCGGCCGATCGTGTCGTCCTCGTAGTGGATGTAGTCGTTGTGCCGCTGCACCGGGCCGTGCCCGGGCTCCCAGTACGCGAGCTTCGGCGGGCGGGTGGGCAGGGTGCGGTCGCGGTGGCCGGCGTAGAAGTCCTCACTGGCCGCCTCGAGGAGGTCGATCTCCTCGTCGGTGAAGAGCTTCTTCGACAGGTACCAGCCGTGCTCGGCGTAGAAGGCGACGTCCTCGTCGCTGGGGAGGAGCGCCCGCTCCTCCTCGGTCAGGGTGAACAGCTCGGATTCCTGGACAGTCACGGTGTTCCTTCGGGTACGGGTGCGAGTGCGGGTGCGGCGCTGTTCTGAGGGGTCTGGGGAGGGAGGCGGAGAGGGCCGGGTCAGGCGGTGGCCTTCTCGCGGGCGACGGCCTCGTAGAGGGCCTTGATGTTGCCGCTGCCGAAGGTGCGGGCCCCGTGCCGGTCGATGACCTCCCAGAAGAAGGTCCGCCGGACGTGCGGGGACTGCGTGAAGATCTGGAACACCTGGCCCCAGTGGTCCTGGTCGACCAGGACGTTGGTGCGCCGCAGGTCCGCGATCTTCAGCTCCGGGGTGCCGAGACGCTTCTCCAGCTCGGAGTAGTACGTCTCCGGTGTCTCCAGGAACCGCACCCCCCGGCCCTCCAGGGTCTCGACGGCGGCGACGATGTCGTCGGAGAGCAGGGCCAGGTGCTGCACGCCGGCACCGCCGTGGCGGGCCAGGAAGCCGTCGATCTGGCCGGGCTCGCGGTCGGTCACCGGCTCGATCAGGGTGAAGGTGACCTGCCCGGACGGGCTCTGGACCACCTTGGAGTCCATGGCCTGCGTGCCGACCTCGATGAACTCCTCGAAGATCTGCGAGAAGCCGAAGACCTTCTCGTAGAAGGCGACCGTCTCCCGCAGCTGCCCCGCCGGCAGGCAGATCGCCGCGTGGTCCACGGTGTGCACGACCTGCTCGGCCTCGTCCGGGTCCGGGGCGAAGATGTCCATCACCCCGGGCAGGAAGTCGTCCCGGTCGCCGGTCCGCTGGACGAACCGGTGCGCGACGTCCCCGAAGCCCAGCACGGAGGCGGTGACGACCTCGGTGCCGCCCCGGCTGTGCGTCGCGGGCTCCTCGACCGCGGTGGCACCGCGCTCGACCGCCGTCTCGAACGCCTTCGCGGCGTCCGTCACCTCGAAGGCGATGTTCGCCACGCCGTCACCGTGCAGCGCCACATAGGCGGCCGCGGGGTGCTCGGGCGTCAGCGCGGAGGTGAGGACGAGGGAGATGCCGCCCTGGCGCAGCAGCAGCGACCGCCGGTCGGGCAGGCCCGTCTCGGGACCCGCCTGACCGCACAGGCGGAAGCCGAACGCGGTGCACAGGTAGAACGCCGACTGCTGGGCGTCCCCGACATAGAACTCGACATGATCTACGGCCCCGATGTTCACGGAGTCCCCTTTCTTCTGGCGCCTCGGGCGCCGCTAGCGCTTCTCGCGCGTGGTCGGCTCGCCGAGCAGCAGGCTGACGTTGTGGCCGCCGAAGGCGAACGAGTTGGAGAGGACGGCGCGGACCCGCTGCTCCCGGGGCCCGCCGCGGACGTGGTCCAGGTCGCAGGCGGGGTCGACCTCGTCGAGGTTGTGGGTCGGCGGGAGCTGCCCGCGGGAGATCGCGAGCGCGCAGAACGCCGCCTCGACCGCACCGGATCCGCCCAGGAGGTGGCCCGTCATCGACTTCGTACTGCTGACGGCCGGGGACCGGTCGCCGAAGACGGCCCGCACGGCCTTCGTCTCGGCGACGTCGCCGAGCTTGGTCGAGGTGCCGTGCGCGTTGATGTAGTCGATGTCGCCGGGCACGAGCCCGGCCGTCGCGAGCGCCCCGCGCATGCTGGCCGCCGCCCCCTCGCCGTCCGGGCGCGGCGCCGTGGGACGGAACGCGTCCGTGGTGGCGCCCCAGCCCAGCAGGTCCGCGTAGCCGGCGGCGCCGCGCGCGTCCGCCAGGCCGGCCCGCTCGACGACGAGCACACCCGCCCCCTCGGACAGCACGAAGCCGTTGCGGCGGCGGTCGAACGGGCGGCTGGCGGCCTCCGGGTCGTCCCAGCGGGTGGCCAGCGCCCTGGCGTGGTGGAACGCCAGCGCGGAGGTCGGGTTGAGCGGCGCCTCGACGCCGCCGCAGACCACCACGTCGGCCTCGCCGTAGCGGATCAGCCGCGCGGCCTCCACGACCGCGTGGGCGCCGGCGGCGCACGCCGTGGCGATCGCCGAACTCCAGCCGCGGATGCCGTACTTGATGGCGATACGGGCGGCCGCCATGTTCGGCAGCATGCCGGGCAGCAGGTACGGGCTGACCGCCGTCGGCCCGCGCTCGGCCCGGGCCAGGGACTGCGCCTCGTACGTCGTCAGGCCGCCGGCGCCGCTGGACACGACCACCGCGACCCGGTGCGGGTCGACGTCGCGGCCGACGACGATGCCCGAGTCGGCCAGCGCGTCGTCCGCGGCGGCGAGCGCCATCAGGGCGTACCGGTCGACCAGCCGGCCCTCGCTCGGCGGCAGGACCTCGCTCGCCTCGATGTCCGGCGCGATGCCGGCGACGTCCACGGTGCCGGCGAGGAGATGGCCCTCGGGCGGCCTGCGAAGCCCGGACTTGCCGTGGCAGAGCGCGTCGAAGGTGTCCGAGGCGCCCCGGCCGAGCGGGGTGAAGGTGCCGATGCCCGTGACGACGGCGGCGGGCGCCGCTCCGCGCCCGCTCATGCCGCCACCGCCGCGGCGTCCGTGCCCAGCAGCTCTCCGGCGAGGAATCGGGTGCGCAGCAGCACCTTGCGGACCTTTCCGGTCGGGCCGAGGGGGATGAGGTCGGGGCTGACGACGATCACGCGGTCGACGGTCTCGGCGACATGGGGTTCGAGGGCGGCCAGCACCTCGGCGCCGTGGTCGGCCACCGGGTCGGCGCCCTCGTCGAGGACGAGCAGCACGGAGGAGGTGACCTTCCCGTCGTCGCCCTTCACGGCGACGAGGGTGCACTCCCGGACGGCGGGGCAGGCGGCGAGGACGCGCTCCTCGGAGAGCGCGGTGAACAGCCTCCGGCCGTCGCCGAGTTCGACCGCGTCGACCGCCCGGTCGACGTGGTAGAAGTACCCGGCCTCGTCGCGGAAGACGAGGTCACCGGTGAGGAAGTAGCCGTCCCTGCGGGTGCGGTAGGTGGTGACGGAGTCGTTCCAGTACCCGAGGGCGAGGGTCGGCGCGGCGATGGCGAGCTCGCCGACCTGGCCCGGGCCGAGCTTCTCCCCGTCCAGGTCGAGGATGGCGGCGTCGGTGAAGGCGTGCGGCTTGCCGATGCAGCGCCCGTACCGGCTGGTCTCCGGGGTGTGGGTGATGAAGAACTGGGAGTGGCCCATCTCGGTGGAGCCGAGACCGTCCACGAAGTACGACCCCGGGCGGCGGGTCGCGCGGGCCGCGGCGCGGCTGCCGACGGCGATGAGCTTGCGTACGTGCGCCTCGTGGGCGCAGTCGCCGGTGTTCCACCAGACGCTGACGGATTCGAGGTCGCGGGCGGTGAGGTCCTCGCCGGCCAGTTCCGACCAGGTCGCGGCGAAGCCGAGGACGCTCTGGGGCCGCCAGCTCTCGATGGCGTCGAGGACGACGGTGCCGCTCTGGTTCGACACCAGGGCGAGCTCGACCCGGTTGGCCAGGGCGAGGTTGACCGCGATGACGGTGGCGGCGTGGGCCGAGGGGAGGGCGCCGAGCATCCGGTCGAGGCCCTGGCCCTTCGGGAGGGAGAGCCGGTGCCGGATGGAGGCGAAGAGGCTGTGGTGGGAGTGGGCCACGGCCTTGGGCAGGCCGGTGGTGCCGGACGAGTGCGTGATGACGACGGGCTCGTCGGCGTGGTGGCGGTAGGGCCGGGGGGCTTCGGCCGGGTCGCCCTTGCCGAGCTCGGAGACGTCGGGCAGCAGCGGCGTCTGCGTCTCGTGGCCGTCGAGCACCGCCCGGTGGGCGGCGTCGGTGAGGACGCCGACCGCGCGGAGCCGCTTGATGTATTCGGCCGCCGACTCGCCGGGGACCTTGCCGTTGACGAGGGCCGGGATCGCGCCGAGGCGGGCCAGCGCCAGGTAGGAGAGCACCTGGTCCGCGGCGTTCGACACGAACACGGCGACCGGGTCACGGGGCTTGATGCCCAGCGCGTGCAGGGAGGCGGCCCGTGCGGCGACCCGCTCGCCCAGCTCGCCCAGGGAGAGGGGGCGCCAGGCCGGGTGCCCGTCCACCTCGGTGTCGAAGGTCAGCGTCGGCAGGTCGAGGCCGTCGCCCCGGGCGACGAGCGCGGTCAGCAGATTGCCGATGCCCAGCGCTTGGTCGGCCGCGAGTTCCGCGCGCTCGTTCTTCGGTTTCATCCTTCGGTCTCTCCATGTTCTGAGTCTGGACGGGCTGGCTGCGGGTCCTCGGCGCGGCTTCCCGCACACGGCCGCCCCGGGCGTCCGCGGGACCTGTCCGCCCGCCGCCACGGCGGCGGGCGGACAGGTCGCGGAGCGCCGGGGCACGGCGCGGCTACTGGGCCGGGGCGGCGGCGGTGGCGGCGCGCTTGACGATCTCCTGGACCAGGCCGGCGACGGTGAGCAGGGCGACCGTCTCCATCTCGTCCTCTTCGAACTTGACGCCGTAGGTGTCCTCGACCTGGATGGCGATCTCCGCGACGGAGAGCGACTCGAGGTCGAGGCCGGCCGGACCGAGGGGGGTCTCGCCGGTGACATCCGTGACGTCGTAGTTCATGTTCTGGAGGGCCTCGATGACAAACTGGGTGACCTCGGCGGACATCTGATTGACTCCTCTGTGTGGAACGACGGCCGGGTACGGACCCGGACAGGGTGACGGTGCTGTGGTGCACCACGGACGGGGACGAGCGCGCGCAGGCGCACCGGCTGCTCTTGCAGAGCGCGGCCGCGCTTCTCGCTGTCCCGGTGTCCGAGCTTCGGGTGGAGCACGAGCCGGGCGGGCGCCCTTTCCTGGGCGGCGCCGGCGAGGGGCTGGCGGTGAGCGTCAGCCATGCCCGCGGGGTGCTGGCCCTCGTGCTGGGCGCGGGCTGCCCCGTGGGGGTCGATGTGGAGGTGGTGCGTCGGCTCAACGCGGGCGCGTTGGCACGGGCCTACCTGGATCCTGTGGAGACGGACTGGCTCCGCGCGCTGCCCGAGGCGGAGCAGGCGACGGGTTTCCTCTGGCTGTGGACGCAGAAGGAGTCGGCGGGGAAGGCGCTCGGTCAGGGGCTGCGGGACGGCGGGATGAGCCGCCGGGTCCCGCTGCCCGAGTCCTGGCCCCCCGGCGACGCCGCTTTCCTGACGCCCCGCCGGCTGCCGGGGCATCCGGACATCCGGTCGGCGGCCGGCTTCACCGGCGGAGGCCGTTACGTTCTCGGTGTCGCGAGGCATTGCGTGGACGGTGGGCACGGCGACTGTGGCGTGCCCGTCCAGGTGCGCCGGGTGGACGCCCCGGCGCCCGGCTGAGACGTCGTTACTTCTCGGCCGGAGCCGCCCCGGCCGTGGCGCGGGCCGCCGAGCGGAGCGTCTGCGCGTTCCGTACGGGCTTGCCGGTGGCCGTGCGGGGGAGTTCGGCCAGGACGTGCACGGCTCTGGGCCGCTTGTAGGGAGCCAGTCGCGTGGCCAGGGACTCGGCGAGCCGCTCGGTCACCGACTGCTCGGCGACGGTCACGTACGCCTCGATGCCGGTGCCGTGCACGACCACCGCGTCCGTGATGCCGGGGAGCGAGGCGATCGACGCCTCGACCTCGGAGAGGTCGACCTTCAGTCCGCCGACGGAGACCTGGGAGTCGAGCCGTCCGTGCACGGTCAGCAGGCCGTTCGTCTCGTCGTAGTGGCCGGCGTCCTTGGTGTACAGCCACCCGTCGACGTACCGGGTGGGGTCGATCTTCCCGACGTACGGGGAGGTGGGCAGGCCCAGCAGGATCTGCTCGTCGTCGACGCGGACCCGCATGCCGGGCACCGGGGTCAGCCCGGCGGCCGTGCCGGAGAGGTCGACGGCGATGACACCGGTCTCGGTCATGCCGTACATGGCGCCGAGGCCGGCGCCGTAGCCGTTGGTGAACCGCTCCCGGACGGACGCCTTGATCAGCTCGCCCCCGGTGATCATCTGACGGAGCTGCGGGGGGCGGGCGGGTGACTGGGCGGCGGCCAGGAGGGCCGCCTGGGAGGGGACGCCGAGGATCGTCGTCGGTTCCGGTCCGGCCTGGACGGCCTTGAGGATGCCGTCCAGCGTCTGGCTGGTGGGCAGCACCACCTGGGTCCCGCTGGCGAGGCCGTACAGCAGCCCGCCGACCAGACCGAGGACGTGGACGATGGAGGCCAGGACGACGGTCCGCTCGCCCCGGCGGGGGAAGCCGTCCAGCTGTCCGTACCGGCCGATCTCCTCCAGGAGGCTCGCGACCGTGCGGCCGATCACCTTGGACGGACCGGTCGATCCCGAGCTGAGCTGGAGCAGGGCGTGCTCGGTGGCGGCCGGGCGGCCGCCGCGCAGCGGAGTGAGGCGGACGTCCACGTGGAAGAAGCCCCGGAGTCCTCCGCCGACCTGCTCGGTGGACTCGACGACGAGCTGGGGAGTGAGCCGCGCGATGGCCTGGCCGACCTCGTGCGGGGTCAGCCGGTAGTCGAGCAGGATCACCTGGGCGCCCGTCCGCCAGCCGGCGAGCATGGTGACGATACAGCTGAGCGACGGTGGCAGCCGCACCGCGAGGGATCCGCCGGCGGTCAGGCCGGCCCCTTCGAGCTCGGTGCGGCGGGCCGCGACCAGGCCCCGGAGCGCCGCACGGGTCACCGGCGCGTCCAGGTGCAGGACGACGTCGCGGCCGTCCCCTTGAAGCAGAATGTCGTCGACCCAGGAGCCGTCGACGCAAACGGGCCTGTTCGGCACCGTTTCCCCCACTGGAATCCCCCACCTATCGAAATTCTTGATTACCCGGCAGTAAATTCGGAACCGCACTGTTCGGAAAACGGTCGGGCAGGCTTGTCGCGCATTCGTTCGGCGGCGACGACTTCACCCTCTCCTAGTACTCATGAGTAGGCAAGCGAACAAAAGTGATCCTCGCAACAGTCTGACGGTTTCCTAATGGTTTCGATTCCCGACCCCTTACGGACACGCCAAATACCCCGCACACCCTCGGTGTCGCGGGTGAGCGGGGTCTGGCTGAATTTCGACGGCTGGCCGGTTTATGCGCCGGCTGTGGGTCGGCTACGCGCCGGCTACGGCTCGGCTACGCGCCGGAGGTGGCGGACCGGGAAATTCCGGATGGCGTGAAGTCCTGCGGCGTGGGCGCCCCCATCAGGGCCATGACCTCGTCGAACTCATCGGTCAGGCGCTGGAGGACCCCGGCGGCACCCGTACTGCCGGCCTGCGCGAGACCCCAGAGGACCGGGCGCCCCACGAAAGCGGCGTCGGCGCCGAGGCACAGGGCTTTCGCGATATCGGCGCCATGTCTGATTCCACCGTCGAGAATGACCGAACATCGTCCGGAAACCGCTTCCGCTATTTCCGGAAGACAATCAGGGGCAGCGATCGCGAAATCGAGCTGACGGCCGCCGTGATTCGACACGACGATTCCCTCGACGCCGTGCTCGACGGCGAGTGCGGCATCCTCCGCGGTGAGGATTCCCTTGAGCACCAGGGGCAGCGAGGTCTGCTCCCGCAGCCACGCCAGATCCTTCCAGGTGATCGACGCGTCGAACTGTTCTCTCGAATGGCGCGCGATGGCGGACTCGCCGGGCGTGTGACCGTGCGAGGCGGCCATCATCGCCGGATCCACATTCACCGCGCGAATGCCCGGCGGAATGCTGAAGCCATTGCGCGCGTCGCGCGGGCGGTGGGCCACTCTGGGTGCGTCCACCGTCAGCACCAGCGCCCGATAGCCGGCCGCCTCCGCCCGCTTGGCCAGAGCCGCCAGCTGGTCCCGGCTCCTCAGCCAGTACAGCTGGAGCCACAGGGGCCCGCTCGCCGCGGCGGCGATGTCCTCCAGCGAACGGCTCGCGAACATGCTGACCGTGAACAGCGCGCCCGCCTCGCCGGCCGCCCGCGCGGTGGCGAGCTCCCCCTCGGGGTGGGCCAGTTCGTGGTACGCCATGGGGGCGATGCCGAGCGGCGCCGCCAGCGGCGCGCCCAGCAGGGTCGTCCGCGGGTCGCGGCTGGACACGTCGACGAGGCAGCGCGGCCGCAGCGTGATCCGGTCCAGTGCCCGGCGGCCCGCCGAGAGCATCGACTCGGTGCCGCTTCCCCCTTCGAGGAAGTCCCAGACGGGGGCGGGCAGCCGCTCCCTGGCCATGGCCTCGTACTCGTGCAGTGTCAACGTCACCGCGGTCCAACCCCCCGTGATCTGCTTCGGCCGAGCCAACCAACCGCACGACCGTCCTACTACTCTCGCATACTGACCGCACGGTCGTCCATGTTCTTAGTATGCTGCACCTATGGCATCGGGGGAGATGCTGTACGAAATGATGTTGGGGGACCTGTAGTCCAGGAACGAGAAGAGGCCGAACCATGACAGCGACGCACCCCGACGGGCGGATCGCACGCGGGAACCAGACCCGGCAGCTGGTCCTCAAGCGCACCGTCGAGATCGCGTCAGTGGAGGGACTGGAAGGTCTCTCCCTGGGACGCCTGGCGACCGAGCTCAAGCTGAGCAAGAGCGGGGTCTTCGCCCTCTTCGGCTCCAAAGAGGAACTGCAACTCTCCACCGTCCGCGCCGCCATCAAGATCTACCTCGAACACGTGGTGCAGCCCACGCGCGAGATCCCGCCGGGCCTGCGCCGGCTGTGGGGCATCTGCACCGCCTGGCTCACCTACTCCGAGCAGCGCGTCTTCCCCGGAGGCTGCTTCTTCTACTCGGTGTCGGCCGAGTACGACGCCCGCGAGGGCAAGGTGCACGACACGATCGCCGCGGCCCACGCCAACTGGTTCTCCTTCCTGGGCCAGACGGTCGAGGAGGCACAGCGGGTGGGCGAGGCCCAGCAGGACATCGACATCCCCCAGCTGGTCTTCGAGATCGTCGCGCTCCTGGAGACGGCCAACGCCGAATCCGTCCTGCACAACGACTTCACCTGCTACCACAAGGCGGCCAAGGGCATCCTGTCCCGCCTGCGCGGCGTGGCCACCGATCCCTCGCTGCTTCCCGAAACACCCTGACGCCGCCCGCCGCCGCCACGGTCGCGGGCCCGGACCGGAGACACCATGCCATTCGATCCGCAGTTCCAAGCCTTCTACGACCAGCGCGCGGCGCGGGGCGTCCGGCCGCTCTACACCATGACCCTGGAGGAGGCCCGGGCCGCCGACCTCGCCGCGATCCAGGCCGACGCGGGCGAGCCCGAAGCGGTCGGCGAGGTCCTCGACACGACCGTCCCCGGACCGGGCGGGCCGATACCGCTCCGCGTCTACCGGCCCGCCGGCGCGGAGGGGCCCCTGCCCGTCCTCGTCTACTTCTTCGGCGGCGGCTGGACCCTGGGCAGCATCGAGACGGGCGACGCGATCTGCCGCAGCCTCACCAACGCGGCCGGCTGCCTGACCATCGCCGTCGGCTACCGCCTCGCGCCCGAGCACAAGTTCCCCGCCGCCGTGGACGACTGCGAGGCGGGCGTACGGTGGATCGCCGAGCACGTCGGCCGGTACTGCGGCGACGCCTCCCGCATCGCCGTCGCGGGCGACAGCGCGGGCGGCAACCTCGCCGCGGCCGTCACCCTCAGGAACCGGGACGCCGGCGGCCCCGCCCTCCTCGCCCAGCTGCTCGTCTACCCCAACACGGACTTCCGGGCGGACACCGACTCCCGCCGGGAGAACGCCGACCCGCTCCTCTTCAACGACAAGTCCGTCCAGTGGTACTGGGACAACTACCTCGCCACCCCCGAGGACGGCACGCACCCGCACGCCTCCCCGCTGCGCGCCGCCGACCACTCCGGCCTGCCGCCCGCGCTCGTGATCACCGCCGAGTACGATCCGCTGCGCGACGAGGGCGAGCGGTACGCCGACCGCCTGCGGGAGAGCGGCGTCGCGGTCGAGTCGGTCCGCTACCCCGGCGTCGCCCACGGCTTCTTCGCCATGGCCGGCACCCTGGACGCCGGCCGGCGCGCCGTGGCCCACGCCGCCGCCCACCTCCGCACGGTCTTCGCCGACGCCTCGACGGGAGCCTGACCGATGCCGGACACCACCGCCACGCCCGTACCGGCCCTGCCCCTCGGCGAACTGCACGCCTCGCTCTCCGACCCGCTCCTCGACGCGATGAACTTCCTCAACGAGGTCGTCAACCGCTTCCCGGAGGCGATCTCCTTCGCCCCCGGCAGGCCGTCCGAGGGCGGCTTCGAGACGGAGGACCTGTTCCGCCATCTGCGCACGTACACCGACTACTTGGAGCGCGAACTGGGCTGGTCGCCCGAGCGCGTGCGCACCCAGCTCTTCCAGTACGGGCGGACGAACGGCATCATCCACGAGCTGATCGCCCGCACGGTGGCCAACGACGAGGGGATCCACGTCCCGGCGCAGGCCGTGGTCGTCACCACGGGCTGCCAGGAGGCGATGCTCCTCACCCTGCGGGCGCTCTTCGCCGCTCCCGAGGACACCCTGCTCGTCAGCTCGCCCTGCTACGTCGGGATCACCGGCGCGGCGCGCCTGCTGGGCGTCCCCCTGTGCCCCGTACCGGAGGGGCCGACGGGCCCGGACCCCGAGGCGGTCCTGGCGGCGGTCCGCCGGACCCGCGAGGCGGGCGGACGGCCGCGGGCCCTGTACGTCGTGCCTGACTTCGCCAACCCGTCGGGCGCGAGCATGACCGTGGAGGCCCGCGAACGGCTCCTCGAGATCGCGGCCGAGGAGGACCTGCTGATCCTGGAGGACGATCCGTACGGGTTCTTCGTCCGCACCGGGACCGGCCGGCCCACCCTCAAGGCGCTCGACCACCACCGCCGGGTCATCCACCTCGGCTCCTTCGCGAAGACCGCGCTGCCCGGGGCCCGCGTCGGCTACGTCATCGCCGACCAGGAGGTCATCGGGCCCGGAGGACGTACCTCGCTGCTCGCCGACGAGCTCTCCAAGATCAAGAGCATGACCACGGTCAACACCTCGGCGGTGAGCCAGGCCGTCATCGGCGGACTGCTCATCGCGTCCGACTGCCGGCTGCGCGAGGCGAACACCGAGGCCATCGCCTTCTACCGGAGCAATCTGGACACCCTGCTCGCCGAACTGGACCGGCACTTCCCCGCCGACCGCCGGGCGGCCCTCGGCATCGACTGGAACGAGCCGGACGGCGGGTTCTTCCTCGTGGTCGACGTCCCGTTCCTCGCCGACCACAAGGCGCTGGAGCGCTCCGCCCGGGAGTTCGGCGTGCTCTGGACCCCGATGAGCGACTTCTACCTCGACGGGGGCGGACTGCGTCAGCTCAGGCTCTCGTGCAGCGCCCTGCGGCCGGAGGGGATCGTCGACGGGATCGCCAGGCTGGCCGCGTTCATCGACGCCCGGATCGCCGAGACGGACGCGTAGGACCCAGGACAGAGAAAAAGGGGGAGGGGAGGGGCCGGATCCGGCCCCTCCCCTCCCCCCTCTCGTCCGTGCTCAGGCGCCGATCGCGTGGACTCCGCCGTCGACGTGCACGATCTCACCCGTGGTCTTGGGGAACCACGGAGAGAGCAGAGCGACCACCGCGCGCGCCGTGGGCTCGGGATCGGAGAGGTCCCAGCCCAGCGGGGCACGCGTGGTCCACACCTCCCGGAAGGTCTCGAAGCCGGGGATGGACTTGGCCGCCATCGTCTTGATCGGACCTGCCGCGACCAGGTTGCAGCGGATGCCGTGCGGGCCGAGGTCCCGGGCGAGGTAGCGGGAGGTGGACTCCAGGGCCGCCTTGGCCACCCCCATCCAGTCGTACGCGGGCCAGGCCACCTGGGCGTCGAAGTCCAGGCCGACGATGGCGCCGCCCTCCTCCTCCATGAGCGGAAGACAGGCCATGGCGAGGGACTTGAGCGAGTACGCGGACACCTCGACCGCGGTCGCCACCGACCCCCAGCCCGCCGACAGGAAGTTGCCTCCCAGGGCGTCCTGCGGGGCGAAGGCGATGGAGTGCACCACGCCGTCGAGCCGCGCGTCGCCGCCGGCCTCCTGCCGGATCCGGTCGGCGAGGGTCGCCAGGTGGTCCGGGTTCTGGACGTCGAGTTCGAGCACCGGGGCCGGCTCCGGGAGCCGCTTGGCGATGCGCTCCACGAGGCTGAGGCGGCCGTAGCCGGTGAGCACGACCTCGGCGCCCTGCTCCTGGGCGAGTCTGGCGGCGTGGAAGGCGATCGAGGACTCCATGAGGACCCCGGTCACCAGAACGCGCTTCCCCGCGAGAATGCCGCTCACTGCGCCGCCTTCGTGTCGAGCCCGTTCGTCTGCCGGACGTCGTCGACGGACACGAAGTCCACGACCTCCCGGACGACCTGCGGCGCGCCGATGATCCGGCGGTGCCCCAGCCGCTCCGTGGTCACCAGCCGGGCGTTGTCGCCGAAGGCGGCCAGGACCCGGCGGGCGTGCGGGGGGTCGACCATGTCGTCGTCATCGTCGTGGATCACCAGGATCGGGATCTTCACCTCGTCGGACCCGGCGAACACGGAGAACCGGTGCCAGATGTCCTCCTCGTCCGGGAACATCTCGCGCTCGATGCGCCCGCGCAGCTCGTCCTTGAGCTTGTCCCGCAGGCCCAGCTGCTCGCAGAACTTGTCGACCAGGTAGGCGAATTCGGGTACGGGGCTGATCGCCGCGATCCGTCCCGCGCGCAGCCCGTGCTGGATGGAGAGGAACGTCGCGGTGACGCCGAGGGAGTGGGCGACGACCGCCTCGAAGTCCCCGTGCTCACGGTGCAGCCGGGTGAGGATCTTCAGGTACTCGGCGATGTTGGTGGTGCGGCCCGTGGAGTCGCCGTGTCCGGGCGCGTCGAAGCTGACCGGGCTGTAGCCCAGTTCGACCAGTTCGCCGATGATCTTCGCGAAGCGCGAGGCGCGCGACTCCCAGCCGTGGACGACGAGCACCTTGCGCTTCCCGTCGCCCCACTCGTAGGTCACCACGGTCGCGTCGCCGAGCCGGAGTTCACCGCGCCGGGCGGTGTCGAAGACGGGGGCCTCGTCGGGCCTCGGCCTGCTGCGGCCCTTGGGCATCCGGAAGAGGTTGAACGCCCCCTTGCCGGCCAGTTTGCCCGAAGCGTAGGACGTGCTGTTCAGCGCTGCACGTACGACTGCCGTAGAGCGATCCATGTCACGCGCCCTTCTGGTTCTGCCAGGATGCGGGAGAATCTAGCACGATCGTTCGCGTATATTCATCCCCACGAGCCCGTTCCGGCCCGCGATCAGGAGGCATCGAGCCGTGTCCCGCCCCATCTGGAGCACTCCCTGGCAGCCCGGCCCCGAGGCGGTGCCGACCGGCGGCTCGGACCCGGTGACGGTGAACATCACCGAGTTCACGGCCCACCGCCCGCTGGACGCGGCCAAGGTCTTCGTCGCCGGGGTCATGCTCCGCCGGAGCTGGCCCCGGACGGACGGCGCCCTCGGCATGTGGCTCTGGATGGAGGCCGGTTCGCTGCGCCCGCGCTCGGGCTCGGTCTCCCTCTGGCGCGACCGTGACCACTTGCAGGGCTTCGTCGTCCGGCCCGACCACCTGCGGATCGTGCGCGCCTTCCGGGGCAAGGGCGAGCTGCGCTCCGCCACCTGGAGCGCGGCCGCGTCCCCTCCGGACGCGGTCTGGGAGGCGGTGCAGCGGATCCTGACCGGCCAGGATCCCTGGCCGCAGGGGCCGGGGGCCTCTGGCGAACCTGCGGGTCCCGCCAGTCCTGCCGAGTCCTGAAAGTATACGTACGGTCGTGCTACTGTCTGCTCCGTCTGCACTCCCGTTCTGGAGGATGACTTGTCTCTTTCGCACGGGCCCGGAGCCCAGGACCGCTATCCCGGCCCCAACCAGCGATTCAAGGACGACCTCGACCGCGTGATCGACGAGCTCCTGATGCCGTCCGTCCCGGACCACACCCACGGCCCGTCCCACGGGCCCGCTCCGCTCGCCGCCGCCCCGACCGACGAACAGGGCGACGGCTGAAGTCACCGACCGAAAGGGGGGTCGAGTGGACATCCTGGACCTCGACCGCACGGCCGTCCTGGAGACGATCCGTCTCCTGGAGCACGCACAGCCCGAGGACTGGGAACGCCCCACTCCGTGCGACGGCTGGAATCTCCGCCGCCTGGTGGCCCACATGACGGGCCAGCACCACGGATTCGCCGCCTCCGCCGCCGGCGGCGGCACGGACCTCGCCGACTGGCGGGACCGGCCCCTCGGCGACGACGGCCTCGCCGTCTACCGGGAGTCGGCCGGCCTCGTCCTCCGGTCCTTCGCCGAACAGGGCGTCCTGACCCGGGAGTTCGTCCTTCCCGAGATTCGCACCGACCTCACGTTCCCCGCCACCGTCGCCATCGGATTCCACTTCCTGGACTACGTCGTCCACGGCTGGGACGTCGCCCGGACCCTCGGCGTGGAGCTGGAACTGTCCGAGGAGACCGCCGAGGCCGCCCTGCTCTTCGCCCTGCGGGTCCCCGACGACGAACGGCGCCTGGGACCCGAGGCTCAGTTCGCGCCCGCCCTGCCGACCGCCCGCGGGACGGGGTCGCTCGACCTCGCCCTCGCCGCGCTCGGCCGCTCACCCGACTGGCCCGCCGCCGGGGCCGTACCGACCGACCGCACCCTCCAGGAGGACCACCATGACCGCTGACCTCAGGGCGAACATCGCCCGCCGGCTCGAACTGACCGAGGACGAGGTGTTCGACGGGCGCCCGCTGTCCGCCGTCCTCGTCGCCTCGCCGGTGGCCATCAACTCCATCGACCTGCTCGACGCGTTCGCGGGCGCCCTCGCCGACGTCGGCCTCGACGACGACGTGGAGCTGCCGACGATGACGCTGGACCACACCGCCGGCGACGTCGTGGCGGCCCTGACCGGCCAGCTCGACTCCGCTCCCTCCTCCTGAACGGAAGGCGTGTCCCCGTGCTGATCATGACCGACATCGTCAAGGAGCTCCGCGCCGGAGCGACCATCAGCGATGTGCTGCGCTCCCAGCAGAGCTACCACGAGTACCGCCGCTGGTCGACCGACAAGCTCTTCGACGGCCGGCGGCTCGACCGGCCGGCCCCCGAGGACCGGGCGGCCCTGTGGCACGCGGCGCGCGCCGAGCTGACCACCCAGCCCGCCGGCATCCGCCTCGCCGTCGACGGCGTCAAGCTCGCCCAGGAGATCCGCGAGTCCAACCCCCTCGGCGCCGACGTCCTGCACATCGCCGCCGCCTGGTCGGCCCGCTACTGGCTGGAGGAGGAGGCCCACCACGAGGTCTCCTTCGGACGCCTCATGGAGATGGCCGGGGTCGACCCCATAGGCCACGACGAGGTCGTCGACCACCGGGGACCCTTCCCCACCGACAACTACGCCCGCGTCTGCGTCCTCCAGGCGTGCGTCGAGATCGAGGCGTGCGTCTCGTACGGCTTCGTCTCCCGCACCACCGAGGACCCGCTGGTCCGCGACGTCTTCCACACGGTCATGAAGGACGAGGTGCAGCACCGGCAGTACTTCGTGTCCTTCGCCAAGGCCCTCGTGGAGTCCGGGGTGTACCCCATCAAGGACGTCCTCTCGATGGCGTACACCTGGGTCCGTCCCGACGGCGGCGAGACCTACGGCTCCTCCCGCGAGGCCCAGACAGACCGGCAGGGCTACGTCAACTGGTGGGAGCACCTGCGCGGCGGCGAGGAGGAGTTCGGGCTCGGCGACGTCGCGCTGCACGAGGGCTCGGTGCATTCCAGGAAGCTCAGCAGTGTCTTCGCGCTGGTGCGCGAGGCCACCGGGATCGCCGTCACATCCTACGAGGACCTCAAGCGTGCCTACTTCGCCAGCCTTCGGACGAACGATGTCGACCGGATTCGATCTGCAGTCCGTCGAGGAGCTGAGAAGGAAGCCGCACTTGCTCGATAGCGGTGCGCTGTTCACCGCCGCCGAACGGGCGTACGTCCGGACCCGGCCCGACCCGTACGCCTCCCTCGCCGGCCTGTTCTCGGCGAAGGAGGCGTGCGTGAAGGCCCTGAGCTCCCTGGGCGGAGCACCGGACCACACCTTCCCCGACATCGAGGTGGTGCACGGCCCCGCGGGCCAACCCCGGATCCGGCCCCACGGCCGGCTCGCCGCGTGGGCCCGCGAGCGCCACCTCGCCGTCGAACTGTCGATCAGCCACACCGGCGGCCTCGCGGGCGCCGTCGTCGTACTCCTCTCCGCTCCTCCGGAGGGGCGAGAGGGAGAAGGGGAGGCCGCGTCATGACGAGCGACGGCACGGAAGGCCGCGCCGGGGACGACACCGCACCGCCCGCACTCGTGGAGCACCGGGCCGAAGTCGGCCTGCGCCCCAACGACTTCGACTGGGCCGGGCACCTGAACAACAGCGTCTACCCCCAGCTCATGGAGACCGGGCGCTGGGAGTGGGGACTCGCCAACAAGGTCGACCTGCGGGACAGCACCCTCGTCGCCGTGGTCCTCCAGCTCCAGCTCGACTACCTCAAGGCCGTCGACTGGGACCCGGTGGGCCGCCTCTTCGTACGCACCTCGCTCGCCGGGCAGACCGCGTACAGCTTCACCCTCGCCCAGGACATCGAACTCGCCGACGGGACCGTCGCGGCCCGCGGCCGGGTGCGCCTCGGGCTGGTCGACCGCGAGACCAAGGCCATCCACCGGGCCGACCTCGGAGCCCTGCTGGACACGCGGGGGCGGGCCGCATGACCGCGCGCACCCTGGGCCAGGCCGTCGCCGCGCAGGCCGGCCGCGCGGACGCGCACGTCGTCTTCGGAACGTCCGCCCGCCGGGAGACGCTCGGCTACCCCGAGTTCACCGAGCGGATCGCGGCGGCCGCGGGCGGCTTCGCCGAGCAGGGCGTACGCCCCTCGGACCGGGTGATGATCCGCGTCGACAGCACCCGCGAGGCGGTCGTCGCGCTCCTCGGCCTCGTCCACCTGGGGGCGGTGCCCGTCTCGGTGAAACCGAAGGTCCCCGGCGCCATCACCCGCCAGTACCTCGCCATGGTGGCCCGCCAGCAGGGCATCCGGCACACGTTCAGGATCCCCGGCCAGGGGCTGCGCGAACTGGACCTCGTCGCACGCCCGGGCGTCGTGCGCGAGCCGGCCGCCGCGGCTCCGGAGGACCTCGCGTTCGTCCAGTACACCAGCGGCTCCACCGGAATGCCCCGGCCGATCCCGCTCAGCCACCGCGCGCTGCTCGGCAACATCGAGGCCATCCGCGGCGTCTCCGGGATGAAGCACGGGCACGCCGGGCTCATCGCCCTGCCGCTCCACCACGACATGGGCCTGGTCGGCGTGCTGACCTCGCTCGTCCACGGCATCGACCTCGTCGTCGAGGACTCCGGCACGTTCCTGCGCCGCCCCATGGCGGCGCTCCAGCTCCTGCGGGACACGGAGAGCGTCCACAGCGCCCTGCCCGACTTCATGCTCCGCTACCTCGCGGCGCGGATCGGCGAGGCGGCCCGCCAGGGCACCCGCGACCCGGAGCTGTTCGGCGCCTGGCGCACCGTCTTCTGCGGGGCGGAGCCGATCCGCAGACGGACGGTCGACACCTTCCTGGACGCCGTCCGCCCCTGGGGCTTCGACCCGACCTCGCTGGTGTTCTGCTACGGCCTCGCCGAAGCGACCCTGATGGCCACCTCGCACCGCTACGTGGACGCCGCCACCAGCTTCTCGGCCGCCGGGGCCGTCGAAGCGGCCTGCCTCGGCGTACCCGTCCCCGGCCTCGACCTGCGGATCGCCGACGAGGTGGGGCGCCGCTGCCCGCCGGGCACGACCGGCGCCGTGCAACTGCGCGGCCCCACCCTCTTCGACGGCTACGACGGGGCCACCGACCACCGCACCACCTGGTTCGACACCGGCGACCTGGGACACGTGCGCTCCGGGCGGCTCTACCTGAGCGGCCGGCACGGCGACCGGATCTCCGTGAACGGCGTGAACGTCTTCGCCACCGACATCGAGCAGGTCGTGTCGACCCTGGACGCCGTCTCCGAGGTCGTCGTCCTGCCGCACGGCGAGTCCTTCGCCGTCCTCGTCGTGCCCCAGCGGGGACAGACCCTCGACACCGAGAGCGTCGCGGCCCAGGTCGCCCTCGACTTCGGCGTCGCGCCCCACTCCGTGATCGAGGTCCCGCGCAGCGCGATCACCCGTACGGCCAGCGGCAAACCGGCCCGCACCCACATGACGGAACAGTTCGAGAAGGGACTGCTATGACCCCCACCGGCACGGGCGGGCGCATCGGCATCGCCGTCGCCTCCGGAATGCTCAAGGGCGTGTTCGGACACGGCGTGCTCTCCGCCTTCGAGGAGCGCGGACTGCGCGCCGACGCGTACGGCACGGCCTCGTCCGCCGTGCTCTCCGGCGGTCTCGCCGCCGTGGGCGAGGCGCGCGCGACCGGCGTCGACTACTGGCACAAGGCCGCCGCCGGAGCCGCCGAGAAGGGCATGAGCCAGGTCGTCCTCGGCAGCATCGAGGAGTACGGCCCCACGCTGCGAGCCGGCCTCTTCCGCGCGGAGGCCCCCGAATTCCTCCTGGCCACCAGCAAGGTCACCACCCCCGAGGCGGCCGAGGTCACCCAGGGCCCGGGCGCGAAGGAGCTCGGCAGGCAGCTGCTGCGGAACATCTTCACCGGGGACCGCGCCTGGGTCGAGGAGAACCTGGCGACCGTGGTCTTCTCCTCGCACGCCGACGCCCCGGGCGGCCGCCCGCCGCTGACGCCGGAGAACTTCGACGCCGTGTCGTACGCCTCCACCCGCATGCTGCACGCCTGGGCCGTCCCGGCCGAAGTCGCCGGCGAAGCGTACGTCGACGCCTCCTACACCTGCGCGTGCCCCGCGCGCGAGGTCGCGGCCACCGGCGTGACCGACCTGATCGTGATCGGCGCCGACCCCTTCCCGGTCTTCCGCGACATCTACGCCTCCGAGGAGATCGCCGACGGCTCCACCCTCGACGGGGCCACCGTCCACGTGATCAAGCCGGACGAGGACCTCAAGACCCTGGGCGTCGACTACGCGGCGGCCTCCCCCGAGGGCCTGACCAGTGCCTACGACCTCGGCCTCGCCGCGGGACACCGCTTCCTCGACGGCAACGCCCGCCTCCTCGGCCCCGCCGGGCAGCCGACACACTAGGACCGCACCGCCGCAAGACCCGGACGCCCGCCGCCACCCGTGCCGGCGGGCGTCCTCACGGAACCCGTGGATCCGTCCGCAGGCGCGGCGGTTCGGACCTACCGTTTCCCAGGGCGGCCCCGCGGCACGGAAGCGGGTGCCACCGTACGAGAAGAGAAGAACAGAGGCAGGACGCATGCGCCGAGACAACCCCGTCACCGAAGCCCGGCACGAGGTGCTGCGCGTCATCACCGAGCGCTCGCGCGACGGCAGCCGCCCCGGCGAACGCGGCGACGGCCTGCGCGTCGCCCTCGTCATCGAAGGCGGCGGCATGCGCGGAACCATCTCCGCCGGCATGGCCCTCGCCCTGCACGAGGCGGGCGTCGCCGACGCGTTCGACGCCGTCTACGGCGCCTCCGCCGGAGCGATCACCGGAGCCTGGTTCCTCAGCGGCACCCCGGAGCTGCTGACCGGCTGGGCCGAACCCGCCTACGCGAAGGCGATGATCCGCCCCGTCAACTTCTGGCGCGGACGCCCCGTCGTGGACGTCCACAACCTGGTCGAACACCTCTACTGCGAGGTGGCCCGCATGGACTTCGACCACGTCCTGGCCCACCCCGTCGAGTACCATCCGCTCGCCACCGACGCCCACACCGGCACCTCCACCGACCTGCGCCCCCTGCTGACGGGCCCGGTCGAACTCCGCCTCGCCCTCCGCGCCAGCGCCGCGCTGCCCTTCCTCGCGGGCCCGCCGGTCGAACTGGGCGGACGGCGCTTCTACGACGCCGGACTCGCCGAGTCCATCCCCTACCGCACGGCGCTCGCGCAGGGCGCGACCCACGTCCTGGTCCTCCGCTCCCGCACGGAGGCCACGACGGCGACACCGGCCGCCGAGGCCGCCGTACGCCCCTCGTACGGCGCCCGCCTCGTGGCGGCGACCGCCCTGCGCGGCTACCCCAAGGCCCTGCACGACACCTACTTCGACCGGCCCCGACGCCTCCTGGAGGACGACGCCTTCCTCGCGCGCCAGGACGCCACCGTGTTCTCCGTACGCCCCGCGCTCGACGCGCCGCGCGTCGGACGGCTCACCCGGGACGGCAAGAGCCTCCGCGCGGCCCTGGAAGCGGGCCGCGCGGCGGTCGGCCGCCTGCTGGAGTGACCAGTTCTGGAGTGACCAGCTAGTGATGTCCGTGGTGGGAGCCGCCAGGGGAGGGCGTCGGGCTCGTCGTCGCGGGTGACTCCGACGCGGGACCGATCGGCCCGACCGCCGCTCCCAGCGCGTACGACCCCATGAAGACCAGGGCCAGCAACAGGAGAAAGCCCCCGAGGACGACCGGCGGAGAACCGAGCCGTCCTCTGGCTCCCACGGTGGGCGGGGCTTTGCGTGGCTTGTCCATCGTTCGTCTCTCCAGGGCGCGCGGGACGGCTCCGGAGGGATCGGGCCGTGTCCCCGGAGAAGTCGGACGGCGGTGCGTTCCGGTTCCCGCGAGAGGGGAGGGGGGCGGTCAGGCGAGCGCCCGCGCCCGCGTGAACCGCCTGCGCACCGGTACGCCGCCACCCGGGGCAGGAGCCTGTGACGGTACGGGTTCCTCGGCGTCCTGCACCAGGGCGACCAGGGAGGTCCGGGCCCGCGCGACGCGCGAGCGGACCGTGCCGACGGGACAGCCGATGGCCTCGGCGGCCTCGGCGTAGGGCAGGCCCAGGAGCTGGGTGAGGACGAAGGCGTCCTTCCGTTCGGCCGGGAGGGCGGCCAGGAGCTCGGAGAGGGCGACCCCGTCCTCGAAGCCCGGAAGCCCCCGGGGCTGAGAGTGTTCGGCCTCCGCCTGCCAGTCGTCACGATCGGAAAGACGCGGCCGGGCGGCCGCGTGCCGCAGGCTGTCGACCACTGTCCGGCGGGCTATCGACAGCAGCCACGTGCGGGCCGAGGAACGCCCCTGGAACCGGGGCAGCGCGGCCAGCGCGCGGAGGAACACCTCCTGGGTGAGGTCGTCCGCCGCCTGGCGGTCGGCACTGAGATAGGTCACATAGCGCCGCACGTCGCGGTGCAGCGCACGGACGAAGAGGTCGGCCTTGGCCGGGTCGCCGTCCCGCGCGGCGAGCGCGAGCCGGGTCGTCGTCGCGTCGGTGTCGGCATCCGGTACGTACGCCGAGCGAGAAGGTTCCGTCCGTCGCTGAAGGAGGGTGTCGTGGGCAGGAGTCATCGCCACAAGTCCTTACGAGGCAAAGGGAATCCGGCCGGGCGCGCGGATGAGGTCGGCGCCGCGCCGGTGACTGGTACGGCCGGGCCGCGACCGGACGGAAGCGGCATGACCGATGCCCGAGCGACGGAACGGAGCCGTCGAGCTCGGGGAGCCGGCTGTCAGAGGACAGCGAGTGCCGGGGGAGGACCTCGGGAGATGACGGAATGCGCGAGGAGGAGCCGCCGAGGAGCGCGCTCGTCACCGGCCCGAACCGGCCGGAGACGAGGCCGGTTCCGTACGGCGGGGACCAAGGACGCGAGCAGCGGACACAGGGGGCGGAAGAGCCGCAGGGACGCGGCCCGCAGGAGACGGAACGCCGCCCGCTCGCCGTACGCCATCCACAGCCCGCTCAGCAGCGCGGCCAGGAGATGGGCCGAAAACATGCCGAAGGACGACGACATGTCTGTCATGTCGTGCCCTGTCGGGGCAGCTGCGGAGACCATGTCGCCGTGTCCCATGGCCGCGTGCGCCATGTGCGCGTGCGCCGCGTGCACGTCGTCCATCGGCATCGGCATCGCCGTGCTCGTCGTCTGTGGAGTCGTCGGCTGGGACCACGAGAAGACCGTGTGCAGCGTGCTCTGCACGACCACACTCGCCGAGATCACGGCCAGGAGCCCGCGCTCGCGGCTCGCGAGGACCCAGGTGGCCGCCACGGTGGCGGCGAAGGCGAGGGCGAGGGTCCAGACGGGCACGCCCCGCCCCGACATCAGGATGTGACCGGTGGCGGCGAGCAGCACACAGACGGCCGCGAACATCGCGGCCCGCACTCCTCGCGAACATCGGCCTGGTGTCATGGCGCGCCCATCCTTGCACCCCTCCCCGGAGGCATGAGGGCGGGTGCTGGCCGTCCCGCGGCAGCCCCTTCGACCTGTCGGGACATGAGTACGCGACTGTGACCCGTCCCACAAGAGCGCCTCGGGAACTTCCGGCACGGTCGCCACGACTCCTCCACAGCAACGGCGTTCGGCCCGGGCGCCCGACGGGGGAGGGGTGCGCGGTGACGAGCGCAGGTATGGCGGCGGAGGCACCCGCCGGTCCCGGAGAGAAGCCGGCCCGAGGGCTGACCGCGCTCCTGACGACGGCCATGGCCTTCTCGATGATGCAGCTCTTCCTGCTCGGAGCGCTGGGCCCCCGCCTCGTCGACCGGCTCGGGGTCTCGGAGACCGTACTGGGCCTGACCACCACCGTGGGCTTCGGCACGGCGGCCGTCCTCTCGCCCGCCGGGGGCCGGATCGTCGACCGCGTCGGCCCCCGCCGCGCCCTCGTGGCCCTGCTCGCCCTCTCGGCGGTGGCCCTGGGCCTCATCGGCGCCGCGCCCGGATCCGGCCTGCTCCTCGTGGCCGTCGCGCTCGGCGGCCTGCCCCAGGCGCTCGCCAACCCGGCGACGAACAAGGCGATCCTGGCGTCCGTCCCGCCACCGAGGCGGGGCGCGGTCACCGGCACCAAGCAGTCCGGTGTCCAACTGGGCGCCTTCGTCGCCGGGTTGCCCCTCGCCGCGGCCGCGAGCGCGATCGGCTGGCGGGGCGCGGTCTGGGTGGCCGCCGGTGCGGCGCTCCTCGCGGCCCTGTGGGCCTGGCGCGCGCTCCCGGCCGACGCGCCTCCGCCGCCGAAGGGGGCGGCGAGCGGTCTGGGGCCGTCCCGCCCCGGCGGTCCCGTGCGCTGGCTGGCCGCCTTCTCGCTCTTCCTCGGAGCGGGGATCGCCTCCGTCAACACCTACCTCGCCCTGTTCGGCGCCCAGCGCCTCGGCATGGGACCCACGGTGGCGGGCGCGCTGGTCGCCGTCCTCGGTGTCGCCGGGATCGCCGGGCGCGTCGGCTGGTCCCGGGCCGCCACCCCCGGCCGCGCCCCCTGGCTGCCGGGCCTGCTCGCGGGCGGAGCGGTGGGCGCGGCCGTGCTCCTGGCCGCCGCCGTCCGCGTCGACCCGCTGGTGTGGGTGGCCGCCGTGGCGGTCGGCGTGTTCGCCGTGTCCGGGAACGCCGTCTCCATGGTCCTCGTGATGCAGCGCTCCGCGCCCGGCCGGGCCGGTCAGGACTCCGCCCTGGTCGCCGCCGGCTTCTTCGCCGGATTCGCGGTCGGCCCGCCCCTGTTCGGTCTCCTCGCGGAGCGCGGGCGGTACGGTGAGGGCTGGGTCCTGGTCGCCGTGGAGTTCGCCGTCGCGGGGGCCGTCGCGCTCGCCTGGGCGGTACGGGACCGCCGTACGCGCGCGGAGGGACCCCGATGACCGCGCCGCCGGGCCCGGGCTGGGCCGAGGAAGCCCTCGGCCTCGTGCTCCGCCGCGCGGGGGAGACCTCGGAGCGGGTGGGCGACCGCTTCCCCCTGTACGCCGATCCCGCCGACGGCCGCTGGACGACCACAGGGCGCGGATCGTGGACGGGCGGCTTCTGGGCGGGGCTTCTGTGGCTCCGGGCCGCTCACACCGGTTGCCACACTGATCGAGAGGCGGCTGCCGCCGTCACCGCCCGGCTCGCCCCGTGGGCCGAAGCGGACACCGCGACCCGCGGCCTGATCCTCTGGTACGGCACGGCTCTGACCGCCGACGACGCGGCGGCGCAAGCCCTGCGGGAGCGCGCGGCGAAGGCCGCCACCGGCGCCTTCGATCCGGAACGGGGCCTCGTCCCGTGGGGCGCGGCCCTCGGCGGCGCACGGCTGCGGGCGCGTACGGACGGCGTCCCCGGCCTCGTACGGCTCCTGGCCTCGGCCGGACCCGAAGGGCAGGCGGCGGCCGCCGCGCACCTCCACCGCCACCTCGACCTGTGCCTGCCCCAGGGCGGCGCCACCGGGCGGCCCCGCCCGGCATGGCGCTGGGACGACACGCACGGCTGGACGCCCGAAGCCGATCCCGCACCCGGCTGGACCCGGGGAGAGGCATGGCTCCTCCTCGCCGTGGCGGACGCCCTGCTCCTCGCGGAGCCCGCGTCCCGGCCCACCGACCGGCTGATCCGAACGGTCGAACTCCTGCTGGATAAATGCGCGTTGCTCGACGGTCCCCTGGTCCCGCCGGCGGAGGCCCATCACGCCGACGGCCCGCTCGACACCTCCGCCGCCGCGATCACGGCAGGCGCCCTCCTGAAGCTCGCGCGCGTCCCCGGAGCCGCGTGGGCCACGGCGTGCGCGTCCCGCGCGGAGGCCGTCCTGCACCGGCTGGCGCACGCCCACCTCACCCGCCCGGGCGGCCCGCGCCCGGCCGGCATGCTGCTCGACGGCTGCTACGACCCGCACAGCGGCACGGCCGTCCGCCACGAACTCGTCTGGGGCGACTTCTTCCTGGCCCTCGGCCTGGCGGCACTCCTCGGCCGCGCCGACCTCACACGGGTGTGACGGCCGAGCCCTGACGGCTCCGCAGGACGCGCCGGGCGACGGAGGAGACGTGCTGCTCGTCCGGCCCGTCGAGGATCCGGGCCGTCCGTCCCGTACGGAACAGCGCGGGCAGGGGCGTGTCCGGGCCGAGTCCGGCGGCGCCGAAGACCTGGACGGCCCGGTCCGCGACCTCTTGGAGCGTCCGGGCCGCCGCCGTCTTCGCCAGCCCGACCTCCACATGGGCGTCGCGTCCGTCCGCGACCAGCGCCATCGCCTCGTACACGAGCGGCCGTACCGTCCTGAGCGCCAACAGTGCCTCGAAGACGTGCTGTTGGACGAGCTGGCGGTCGGCGAGCGGTCCCCGTGCGCCCTGGCGTGCCGTCGCGCGGTCGCAGAGGAGGTCGTACGCCCGCTGGGCCTGGCCGATCCACCGCAACGCCCGCAGCGTCCGCCCCAGTTGGAGGCGCTCACCGGCGACGGCCAGGGCCTGCCCGGTGTCGCCGACGAGGTGATCCTCCTCGACCTCCACACCGTCGAACGCGATCTCGTACTGCCCGGTCGCGCCCAGGATCGGCAGCTCCCGTACGACGCGGAACCCGGGGGAGTCGGTCGGCACGAGGAGGAGGGATAGACCGGTGCGGTCTCCCGCCGATCCGCTCGTGCGGGCGAGCACCGTCACCAGGTCCGCGTCGCCCGCGTGCGACACGAACCACTTCCGGCCGGTGACGCGCCAGCCGCCGCCCGGCCGCTGCTCCGCGCGCGTCGCCGTGAGTGCGGGCTCGGTCCCGGGCGCGTCTGGTTCCGTCATCGCGTAACAGGTGCGCAGATCGCCGGAGACCAGGCGCGGCAGGTACTCCGCGCGCACCCGCGCCGATGCGTGCCGGGACAGCATGGTCACGTCGAGGAGGGACGCCGATCCCAGGGCCGCAGGACCGTGGTCACTGGCGCCCTCGGCCTCGGCGATCGCCGCGTACGCGCTCAAGGGTAGTCCGCCGCCGCCCAGTTCGGCCGGAAGGGGAAGGGCCCACAGGCCGGACTCCCGCGTCTCCGCGCGCAGGCGCTGGCGGAGCTCCCTGGCGGCCGGACCACCGGCGTCGAGTTCCGGCTCGGACGGGAAGACGCGGTCACGCACGAACCCGGAGACCTTCCTCCGCAGCAGGTCGAGAGCGGCTCGATCCTGCGCCGTTACGTCATGATCTGCCACTAGTTTCCTCCATCTCGGGAACTCGACAGAACACGCGTCCGACTGCCTGCCCGTGGAAGTGGTCGGCCGCACCGGCTCTCCAGTTCCCGTGACCGTGAAACGAAAGTCCCCGTGCGGCGGCCTGCGCCGCCGCGCCAGGAGAGGAGAGCCATGGCGTCACCAGCGACCGCGCGCACCACGCGTACCGCAGTCGGCCGTCCGCTCGACGCAGCCCGCCCCCTCGACGCCCTGCGGTGCGACCTCGGCGGCCCTACGGCCCTGACCCGCGTCGTCTCCGACCACCTGAGACGGCTCGGGGCGACGGTGCGAGACAGCGGCCCGGGGCAGATCGCGCTCGGCGGCGCCGGGTTCGCGCCCGTCGCGGCCCGGACCGCCTGGGGAGCGGCCGGCTCCGGGATCGAGGACGAGGCCACCGCCCAGGCTGTCACGGGCGTGATGGCCGTCCACGGCCGCCGCCACGGCACCCCGCGCGGCCTCGGCGTCGACTACCTGGCGACCGCCACCGGCATGCTCACCGTCCAGGGCCTGCTCGCCGGACTCGTCGGCCAGGTCCGGGGCGGCCTGCCGGCCCCCGTGCGCACGACGACGGCCGACCGGGCCGGGCTCCTCACCGTCTCCCAGTACCTCGCCGCCGCGGGCGCCGACGAGCCGGAAGCCGTCGAACCCGCCCCCGGGGGACCGCCGTTCACCTCCTCTGACGGCCTCCTGTTCGAGCTGGAGACGCTCGATCCGGGGGCCTGGGCGGAGTTCTGGCGCGCGCTGGAGGCTCCCGCCGACGCGACACGAGCGGGCTGGCGGCCCTTCCAGTTCCGGTACGCCACCGCCTGCGCGCCCTTCCCGGCCGAGCTGCACGAGGTGACCCGTCGGCACGCGTGGGCACGGATCCGGCAGGCCGCCGCGCTCTCCGGAGCCGAGGTGTGCCGGCTGCGTACGCTCGCCGAGCGCGCCGCCGAGGACGACGGCGCCGACCCGTGGACCCTACGCGCGCTCGGTCCGGGCCGCCCGGTGACCGCCGCGACCCCCGTAGCCGCAACGCTCGACCGACCGCTCGCGGGCCTGACCGTCCTGGAAGCGGGCCGTCGGATCCAAGCACCCCTCACCGCCCACCTGTTGGGCCTGCTCGGCGCCCGTGTGATCCGGATCGAGCCGCCGGGCGGCGACCCGCTCCGGGGCATGCCGCCCGCCTGTGACGGGATCTCCGCCCGCTGGCTCGCGCTCAACCGGGGCAAGGAAGCGGTGGAGATCGACATCAAGGCGCCGGGTGACCGCAGAGCACTCCGTGAACTGGTCGCCGACGCCGACGTGTTCGTCCACAACTGGGCCCCGGGCAAGGCCGCCGCACTCGAACTCGACGCCGAGCACCTCACCCCCGTCAACCCCTCCCTCGTCTACGCCTACACCGGCGGCTGGGCCGACCGGCTCGACGACGCCCCCATGGGCACCGACTTCATGGTGCAGGCCCGCACCGGTGTCGGGGAGGCCGTCCACCCCGCCGGCGAACCGCCCGTGCCGTCCCTCATGACGCTCCTCGACGTCCTGGGCGGTCTGCACGGCACCCAGGCCGTCCTCGCCGGCTTGCTTCTGCGCGAGCGCACGGGCCACGGCGTACGGGTCGACTCCTCGCTGCTCGGCGCGGCCGACACCCTCCTCGCCCCCGCCCTGCGAGAGGCCGCCTCCGGCGCGGACCCCCGGCGCCCCGCCGGATTCCGGCACCCGCTCCGTACCTCCGACGGCTGGATCGCCCCCAGCGACACCAGCGCGCCCGCGGCGGCGGCGTACGACCTCTCGGGCATGTGTACCGAGGACGCCCTGGACCAGCTGCGCGGCCACGGCCTGACGGCCACCGCCGTCACCACGGACCTGTCCGCCCTTCACCACGACCCGCGCCTGTCCGGCTCGATCGGCCGGGACGCGCACGGTGCCCCGGCCGTTCCCGACCCCTGGAGCCTCGCGTGACCGTCACCCTGACCGACCTGCTGCCCGCCGGACTCCGCCGCTCCTGGGTGGTCGACGGCACCTGCCCGGACCTCGACCTCTACAGCCTCTACCGGGCGAGACAGATCGCCGACCTGCACCGCACCGCCGTGATCGACGCCAAGGGCACGCTCTGCTACACGGCTCTCGACCGTAAGGTCCGATGTCTGGCCGAGGGCCTGCGCGGGCTCGGCATCGGTACCGGGGACGTCGTCGCCGTCCAGCTCCCCAACCACCGCAACGCCGTCATCGCCGACCTGGCCCTCGCCGCCCTGGGCGCCGTCGCCCTCCCCTTCCCCGTCGGGCGCGGCGCCGCGGAGGCCGAGAGCCTCCTGCGCCGCGCGGAGGCGGTGGCGGTCATCGCCGCGATCGAACACCGCGACCAGCACCACGCCGCCGACCTCCAGACCCTCGCCCCGGCGCTGCCCGCCCTGCGCCACGTGATCGCCGCCGGTCGTGGCACCGCACCCGAGGGAACGATTCCCCTCGCCCGGCTCCTGCGCGGAGACCCCACCGGCTTCGTCCCGGCCCGCCCCGATCCCGACAGCGCCGCGCGCATCCTCGTCTCCTCCGGGTCGGAGGCGGAGCCGAAGATGGTGGCGTATTCCCACAACGCGCTGGCCGGAGGGCGCGGCAACTTCCTCGCCTCCCTCATGCCCGACGGCACACCGCCCCGCTGTCTCTTCCTCGTCCCGCTCGGCTCGGCCTTCGGCTCGAACGGCACGGCCGTCACGCTCGCCCGGCACGGCGGCACCCTCGTCCTGCTCGACCACTTCACGCCCGAGGCCGCGCTCGCCGCCGTACGGGAGCACGAGCCCACCCACATCCTCGGCGTGCCCACCATGATCCGGATGATGCTGGAGGCCCTGGAGAAGACGGACGGCCCGCTGCCCACCCCCACCGCGCTCGTCCTGGGCGGCGCACCTCTCGACGAGGCCACCGCCTCGGCCGCGTCCGAGGCGTTCGGCTGCCCGGTCGTCAACCTCTACGGCTCGGCGGACGGCGTCAACTGTCATACGGGACTCGGTCATTCCGTGCCGCCCACCGACCGCTCGGGTGTCGTCGCGGGCCGTCCGGACCCCCGGGTCGCCGAGATCCGCATCGCCGACCCCGACACGCACGAACCCCTGCCCGACGGGCGGATCGGGGAGATCGTCTCGCGCGGGCCGATGACCCCCCTCCGCTACGTGGCCGCCCCGGAGCTCGACGCCCGCTACCGCACCCCGGACGGCTGGGTCCGGACCGGCGACCTCGGCTTCCTCGACGACGAGGGCGTCCTCCACGTGGTCGGGCGTCTCAAGGACGTCGTGATACGCGGCGGTGCCAACATCAGCCCCGCCGAGGTCGAGCGCGAACTCGTCGCGCACGCACAGGTGCGGGACGTCGCCTGCGTCGGCGTGCCGGACCCGCTGATGGGGGAGCGGCTCGCCGCCTGCCTGGTGGGCAGGGGCCCCGAGGTGCCGACGCTGACGGAGCTCGGCGAGTACCTGGCCGGGCGCGGGCTCGACCGGCACAAGCACCCCGAGCACCTGCTCGTCCTCCCCGAACTGCCGCTCACCGCCGCCGGAAAGCCCGATCGCGCCGCGCTGCGACGCCAGATCGTCGAGCGGGGGTCTGCCCTCGTCGAGGCGTGACGGCATGGGGGAGGGGAGGGACGCCCGCCGGCGTCCCTCCCCTCCCCCCGTACGTGGCCCAGGGCTCAGCCCATGGCCTTCTTCACCTCGGCCGCCGCCTTGCGGTACACGGCGAGGAGATCCAGGTCCTCGCCCGGGTAGTTGACGATCGCGATCTGCTCGGCGCCCGCGTCGGGCAGCACCGTGCCCGTCGACATGTGCGCGTTGTCGAGGACGAACGCGGGCTTCTTCGCCGAGAGTTCGGCGAGCTGGGCGGGGGTGACCGGCTCGGGGCCGTACGTGCCGACCGGCGTGGCACCCGCGAGAGCGGCCGCCCAGCCGGTGAAGACCTGGGTGACGACGGCCGGGCTCTTCCCGTCCGGCCAGGCGGACTTGAGCTCGCCGTTCAGCTTCGTGACCTCGGCGTCGAGACGGGTCTTCCACTGGGCGGCGGCGTCCTCGGTACCGAACAGGGCGCCCAGGCGCGCCACTTCGGCCCCGGCCTTCGCCGGGTCGTTGTCGAGGTTCACCTCGACGAGCTTCGCCTTCGAGCCCGCAGCCTCCTTGATCTTGGCGGCGTACGGCTCGAACGGCGCGTACAGCACGAAGTCGGCCTTCGCGACGGCCGCCAGGTCCGACGGCTTCGGGTCGTAGTCGGGGGCGTGGTGCACCGACTGGGGCACGATCACCGTGATGTCCTCGGCCCCGGCGGCCTTGGCGAAGGCGCCCTCCCAGGTGGTCGTCACGACCACCACCGGCTTGCCGTTCTTGGCGTCGGAGGTGCCGGAGGAGGCGGCCTCCTCGCCGCCGCACCCGGTGAGCAGCGGCAGGGCCGCGCTCAGTGCGACGAGGGGAGCGATACGGGGGTGACGGACGCGGGTGCGCGCCATGAGCTGGTTCTCCGTTCGGGAATGAGATGGACGGCGAGGACCACGACCCCCGCCGTCAGGACGAGGACCGGGCCCGGAGGCCAGTCCAGCCACAGGGCCAGGAGGAAACCCGTCGCGTTGACGGCGACGCCGATGCCGACCGCCCACAGGGTGATCGACCACAGCGAGTGGCCGAGGCGGCGGGCGGCCAGCGCCGGCAGCAGGGTCAGGGCGTCGACGAGCAGCGCACCGGTCAGCTTGATGGCACCGGCGACCGCGACGGCGACGAGGACGAGGAGCGCGGTGGTCAGGAGGCGTACGGGCACGCCCGAACACTGGGCGAGCTCACGGTCGTACAGCAGCAGGCCCACCTCGCGGCGCCGCCACCAGAACAGCGCGGGCACGATGACGGCGAGCGCGCCGAGCACCACGAGGTCGGCGGTGCCGACCGAGAGGATCGACCCCCAGAGCAGGGCGAAGGCGCCCGAGGCGTTGACACCGGAGACGGCGAGGAGGAGGAGCGCGGCGGCGATGGCCAGGCTCATCAGCAGGCCCATCGCCCCGGACAGTCCGGCCGGTGTCCGGGCGAGCGGGGCGACGCCCGCCCCCGACAGGGCGCAGGCCACGAGGGCGCACAGCATCGGATCGAGCCCGGTCAGCAGGCCGACGGCGATCCCGAGGAGCGCCACGTGCATCATCGCGAACCGCACCGGCATGATGTCGAGCCCGACGATGATCACTCCGATCACCGGCAGCCCGATGGCCGCCAGGAGCAGGGCCACCCCCGCCCGCTGCACGGGCACGAGCTGGAGCATGGCGCCGAGATCGGCGCCCGCGAGCGCGTTCACCGCACCTCCCGCAGCCGCCCGGCGGCCATCTCCAGGACCCGGTCGCACCGTTCCGCCAGCGCCCGGTCATGCGTCACGACCAGGAGCGTGACCGGCAAGGCGGTCAGCGCGTCGGCCGCCTCCTCCTGCCCCTCGAAATCGAGGGCCGCGGTCGGCTCGTCGGCGAGCAACACCTGCGCGCCCGCCGCCACACACCCGATCGCCCGCGCCAGATACATCCGCTGCAACTGCCCACCGGACAAGGTGTCCACCGGCCGTGCGACCAGGGAACCGACGCCGAGTCGTTCCGCGGCCTCGGCGGCCTCGCCCGCCGCCCCACTGCTCGCCAGGAGCTCGTCCCCGCGCAGCGGAAACCGTCCGGCGGCCGGCTTCTGCGGAATCCACGCACACGACCGCCGCCGCCACGCCCACTCGGCGGCGGAACGCGCTTCGCGCCCGCCGACCTCGATGGCGCCGCTCACGTGCCGGTGCAGCCCGAGGACCGCCCGCAGCAGCGTCGTCTTCCCGGACCCGTTCGTCCCGGTCAGCGCGATCCGCTCACCGGCGGCGATCTCCAGATCCACCCCCACCACGGCTTCGGTACGGCCGTGCCGACAGGCGACTCCGCGCATGCGTATGTCCAGTCCGCCCATCCTCTGCCCTTCCGCCGCCGCGCTGTGCCGTGCGCTGAAGGAGTCGTACGGGAACACCGCCGAGTTCCCGCACGGCGTCGGGAACCACGGACCACCCCCGCCCGACGACCTCTCCGTTCGCCCCCCCAGGGACAGGAGCCCCTATGAACCGCAGGCAGTTACTCCACGCCACCGCAGCCCTCGGCGCCACCGGCACCCTCGCGGGCACCATAGCGGCCCCGGCGTCCGCCACGGATGCGCCCCGCCCGCTCCGCGTCCACATCACCCTGTTCGACGGCGTCGAGGAACTCGACTTCGCCGCCCCGTACGAGGTCTTCTCCGCGTCCGGCTTCTTCACCCCGCGCCCGGTGGAGGTCCGCTACGTCTCGGCCACCGGAGCCCGCACGGTCACCGCCGCCTACGGCACGACCCTCCGCGGCATCCGCCCCTGGGCACCGGCTGAGGCGGACATCCTCGTCGTCCCGGGCGGCGGCTACGCCCGCCCCGGCAGCCCCGGCATCCGGGCCGAGATCGACCGCGGCACCCTGCCCCGCGCCCTCGCCTCCGCCGTCCGCCCCGGACTCACCCTCAGCGCCGTCTGCACCGGCGTCATGCTCCTCTCCGCCGCCGGCCTCACCCGAGGCCGCCCCTGCACCACCCACCACAAGGCCAGGCCCGACCTCCACCGGGAGGGCGGCCTGCTGAAGCCCGCCCGCGTCGTCGACGACGGCGACCTCGTCACCGCCGCGGGCGTCACCTCCGGCCTGGAACTCGCCCTCTGGCTGGCCCGCCGCGAACTGGGCCCGGACACCGCGACCAGCCTGGAGGCGATGCTGGAGTACGAGGCGCGCGGCACGGTCTGGACACTGACTCCGTCCCGCTGAACCGCCGCTCGCGGTCCTCCCTTCGCCGCGACGCGGCCCGCCGCCGTCAGCGGAAGCTCCAGCCGAACTCCACGCCCGCCGACACCCGTGGGCCTCCGATTCCCCAGGACATTCCGGTGCCGCCGGTGAGGGAGCCGTCGCGTGTCGCCATCGTGACGGAGCCGTCGAGGCCGACGCCGAGGCGGCCGGCGGTCGCGGAGATGTCCTTGCTGACGGTGAGGGTGCCCGGCTCGTCGATGCCGCTCTCGCTGCCCTTGACCATCTTCGCGACGCCGACGCCCGGGAGACCCCAGCCGACCGACCCCTTGACGGAGAAGCTCCCGCCCGGCCCTGAGGCGTCGTGGCCGGTGCAGTACTCGAACCCGAAGCCGACGATGAAGAGCGAGACGGAGAAGGACGTGCACTCCATCACGCTGCCCTTCATGTTCTTCAGGTCGGCCTCGCGCTGTTTGGCCGCATCGAGGGCGCGTCGCCGCTTCTCGGCCTCCTGGTCACGGGCGCGCATGGCGGCACAGCCCGCCTTCTCCTCGGAGCAGAGATCCATCCGCCCGAGGACGCCCGGCTTCCTGTCCAGGGGGCTGTCGCAGCGCAGCGGCCCGAGGCAGCGGTGACCGTCCCTCGACGACGGCGGCACGTTCTCGATCCTCAGGGGCGGGCGCGTCAGGCCGGTGACGATGCAGCGGGCACCGCCGGGCGAGTCGACCAGCGCGCAGTTGGACAGGCCGGTCTTGTCGTTGAAGCTGGCCGGGTTGTTGTTCGCGTAGGAGAAGCCGTTCAGGGACTGCGGGTCCTTCGGGTTGACCATCGGATCGACCGACAGGAACGTGCCGGTCCCGGGGTCGTAGTCGCGGGCGCCCAGGCGGGTCAGCCCGGTGACCGCGTCCTCGGTGCCGCCCACGAAGCCCCGGCGGCCCGGCAGCGCCCGCTGCCCGCTGTCCGGCCCGGCGGCGGCCTGCCGGGGGAGCCCGAAGGCGTCGAGCCTCCGCCGGGTCGGGGCGAGGATCACCGCGTCGACGGCGACGGTGCCCGTGCCGTGCAGGTCGTTGACCTGGTAGCTGAGACGGCTGCCGACCCGGACGGCGATCGTCCGGTCCTTGCCGTCCGAGTAGTAGCGGGTGCCGCGCAGCGGGCCGCCCGCCGTGTCGGCGCGCAGTTCGCCGATGGGCAGGTGGAGGGTGCGTCCGCCGGCGTCGCGGGTGACCAGCCGGACCCCGTCGGTGTCGTAGACGTACGACGTCGTCAGGCCGTCCTGCTCCACGCCGACCAGCCGGTCCTCCACGTCCCACGTCAGCGTCTGCGCCGTGCCGGAGGCGCCGGGCCTCTGGATGGTCGCTCCGGTGGGGCTGTACGCGTACGAGTCGGTCCGCTCCGCCACGCCCCCGGAACCCGCGACGGGAGACGCGGTCGCCGAAGGGCCGGTCGTGGTCACCGACCGGAGGGTGTGCGGCTGGGGCGAACCCGGCTCGGGGTAGTGGTAGGTCCGGACGGTGTCGGCCGTGCCGCCCAGACCGTGCCTGGTCTCGGTGCGCCGGTTGCCCGCCGGGTCGTAGCTGAGACCGACCCAGTACGGCGCCGGTCCGCCGACCGTCGCACCGGGCGCGCCCTGGCAGTCGTCGGTCGGCGTCCACGCCTCCTTCGTGCGCCTCAGGTGGTCGTGGACGAAGCACTGGGTGTCCACGCCGTCCGCCGAGTCGCTGCGGATCCGGGTCACGTTGCCGATCGCGTCGTATCCGTAGTTCGTCTCGTCGACCCTCAGCGAACCGTTCTCCCGCTCCGTCAGCGTGCTCTCGACCCTGCGGGTGCCGGGCTCGTAGTACGTGCTCTGCCACAGCGAGCCGCCCTCCGGGCCCTGCGACAGCCGGGCGGGCTCGGCGAACGCCGTGTAGTGCATGTCCTTGACGTACTGGCCCGCCGACGAGGTCAGCGTCTTGAGTAGACCGAGCGCGTCGTAGCGGTACACCAGCGTCTCCGCGGGCAGGTCGCCGACCTTCGGCAGGCGCTGCGTGGCCAGGCTCCCGTCCGGGTGGTAGCCGGTGACCGTCTCGTAGCTGCCCGGCAGCCCCGCCTCGCCCCCGGGCAGCGTCAGCACCGTGCCCGTCGTCCGGTTCCCGGCGTCGTACCCGGTCACGGCGGTGCGATAGGCACCGTCAGCGGTGTGGCGGACGGAGGAGGCGAGCAGGCCCTTGAGCGGACGTCCGCCCTCGTCCGGGACGGTGTCGTACGTCCACTCCGAGAGCAGCCGTCCGGTCTCCGAGCCCGCGCGGACGGCGGTCCGCCGGCCCAGCGGGTCGTAGGAGTGCACCGTCGTCTCGCCGCGCGCGTCGGTGCGCGTGCGGACCTGCCCGGCGGCGTCGAACGTCGTCAGCGTGGTGCCCTTGTCCGGGTCGCGCGCCTCGACGCGGTTCCCGGACAGGTCGTAGCCGTACCGCAGGACGTTCCCCGCGGCGTCGGTGACCGTCTCGACCTCGCCGCCCTTCGCGTACGTGTACGTCGTGGTGTCGTGCGCGCCGAGCGGCTCCACACCGTGGAACTGACGCAGCTCGGTGGTACGGCCCCTGGCGTCGGTGTACGTCGACGTGGTGGTGCCGCCCTCCGGCGGGACGACGTCCGTGTGGTCCCCGTGGTAGCGGGTGACGGTGCGCCACTCGTGGCCGGGGGTCTTGGCGACCGAGGCGATCACCCGCTCGGCGCCGTCGTACTCGGTGAGCACCTGGGACGGCACCGCGATCGGGTCGGCCTCCACCAGGTCGGGGCCGTGTTGCCCCGTCGTGTTGTACGGGTTGTTGGTGTGCACGGCCAGCCCGCGCGAGTCGTACTGGGTGTCGGTGACCACCCGGCCGCCTCCCCAGGCCGCCTTCTGCGTCTGACGCGGCCTGAGCAGCCCGTCGTACAGGTCGATCTGCGAGGTGTGGTCGCCGGAGCCGACGAGCTTCTCCGTGGTGACCGCGCTCGCCCCGTCCTTGCGCAGGAGGTACTGGAACCGCAGGTGGGGTTCCTCGGCGCCCTTGGCGCGCCCCGGTCTCCACACGCCGGTCAGCCGGCCCAGCGGGTCGTGCGCGAGATCGGTACGGCGGCCGTTGGCATCGGTCACGGTCTGCGGCTCGCCCCATTCGACCCGCAGGGCGGTGGTGGTCGTATGGCCCAGGGGGTTCGTGACGGTGGTGCTGTTCGCGGGCCCGGTCGCCGGGTCGTAGACGGTGGTGGTCCGCTGCCCGAGCGCGTCGGTGGTCTCCACCTCCCGGCCGTGCACGTCGTGCCGCGCCTGCTGCCGCACGGCGTACTCGGGGACGCCGTCGCGGTACGAGACGGCCCGCTCGGTCCTCGTCGGGTCACCGGCCGTGGGAGGGGCACCCCACGCGGCCCCGTCGTAGAACGTGCGCTCGTCCGACACGGCGTGCTCGGGGTAGCGGGCGGGCGTGCCGCAGGCGACGGCGACCGTCTCGGTGCGGCTCACCAGGGACAGCAGCCAGCTCGCCGAATCGCGGGCATAACTGGTGCGCACACAGCGGTCGTCGGCTGCCGTCGCCGAGTCCCCGAGGTCGTCGGTCTCGGAGGCCAGCCCGTGCTCGTCGTAGCGGGTGTGGAGTTCGGCGCGCCGCCACCGCCCCTCGTCGAGCGCCGTCTTGGTGACCACCCGGCCCGGCCGGACCATCGCCGCGATCTGCCCGCCACGGGCGGCCGTCTGCTTGCGCCAGGCGTCCGTGATGACGTCGGTGACCACCGGGCCTCCCGGTCCCCGGCGGGTGATCTCGCCGCGCAGGAAGCCCTGGAGACCGTCGGTGTCCTCGACCCGCCGTCCGTCCGTGTCGTCCAGCAGGACGGGCGGTTTGGTGCCCCCGGCGGGGTTGAGCCGGTCCCCGTGCATGCCCCGGAAGTAGCGGTACTCCTTCTCGGTCCGGACCACCTCCGGGTCCGTCGGGTCTCCCTTGCGCTCCAGCACCTTGCCGTAGCCGCGCCACTGCGACCACGTCCTGCGCTCCCGTGGGATCAGCTCGCTGTCGTTGTAGTGCCACGCGCCGCCGTCGAGATAGTCGTACGTGGTCACCTGGCTCGGCGCGTGGCCCACCGGGTCCGACTGCGCCACCTGCGCGACGACGTACTTGTGGAACCAGTCGTCCCGCGCCTGCCCCTGGTCGTGGGACCAGTGCACCGGGAAGCAGCGCAGCGTGTTGGTCTCGGCGGTGGGCAGGGCCGACGGACGGCAGTCCGGTGGCGCGTAGTTCAGACTCAGCACACCGCCGGCCTCGTTGTGCACCGCGAGGAGACGGAACTTGTTCAGCGGCGGAAGCCCGTCAGGACTGGAGTCGACCCGGTTCGCCAGCGCCGTTCCGTGGAACTCGACGGGCGGCGTGCTCACGCGCCCGCCGACCAGCCCCGTGCGGGTCACGTCGCTCAGCCACAGCGCCGGGCTGGTCTTGTCACCCGGAAGCGGGAAGATGTGGCGCAGCGACCAGGAGTCGACGTCGGAGTAGCCGGCGCCGCCGCGCACCTGGGTCGTCACCTTGGCCAGCCGCTTGGTGGTCCAGAACGTCGGCGCGTACTTCTCCGGGCAGGACGCGGCGGTGGCGGCGCAGTCCTGGTCCCAGGGCACGTCGGGGTAGCTCTGCGAGGTGTGCTGCGTACAGTCCGCCTGCGGCGCGCACCGGTCGGCCACCTCGAAGAGGACCCGGGCGGGGGCGGGACCGTCCACGCCCTCCCGGGTGCCGTACTCGACCCGCTCCAGCTGACCGCCCCGGACGTACTCGGCCTTCGCCTTGGCCATGTTCAGGCCGTAGGAGTTGGTCTCCTTGCGGTAGTGGTACGAGATCGTGTTGCCGTGGCGGTCGACGACGTGGTCGAGGTTCCAGCGCCACGCCCGGGGGCACCACGAGGTGGCGAACGTGCCGGTGTGGCACGGCTCGCCCGCGTCGTTGCCGAACACCGGGACCGTCCAGGTGGACTGGCGCTCCGGGCGGGACCCGAAGAAGTACTGGGTGCCGTCGGTGGTGGTCACCTTCCAGTGCTCGCCGAACCGGTCGTCGTTGGAGGCTCCGGTGAGCAGCTCGATCCTGGAACCGTCGTCGTCCCTGGGCCGCCACGCGCCCGACGCGTCGTGGACGAACTCGGTCGCGCGGCCGCCGTTCACCATCGACACGTGATGGTCACCGGCCCAGCACTGGTCACCGGTCTTCTTCCGCTCGTCGGTCGTGTCGTGGACACAGGACGCGAACGAGCGGGTGATGTAGCCGGGCCAGAGGTCCCAGCCCTCGCCGACCCACGACGGCTGGTTGTTGGTGGCGGCGACCCGGCCGTCGACCGCGCCGGTCGAGTAGCTCAGCGAGAGCGAGGGCTGGAGACCTCCGGGGACCGGCGGAACGCGCATCGGATGGTTCCACGTGAACGTCCCGCTGTTCGCCGACACCTGCCAACTGGAGGACGGCGACAGGGGAGTGGCCTTGTAGTCACCGGTCGCCCCCTCGGGAGTAGCCGCCAGAGCGAAGCGGGTGGAGGAGGCGGAGACGTCGAGCCGCGCCGAGACCCGGCCCGCGTCGAGGTCGTTGCGGGTGGCGACCGGCGTCAGCGTGCGGCACTCCGCGCGGTGCGGCGTCCGGGCCGCACAGGACGGCAGCGCCGCGAGCCGGAGCCGCGAGGCCCAGTCCCCGCCGTAGGCGTGCCGGAAGGCCGAGTAGTCCACCTCCACCGCCACCGGAGCGGCTCCGCTGCCGCCGCCCGTCGCGCGCAGGTCGAACAGCACGGCGGCCGGCAGTCCGGCGGAGGCCGCCGCCCCACGGGAGAGCACCGTGACGCCGACCCCGGCGGGCGAGGGCCCGTCGAACGCGGGATCGACCCCGCCGATCCACACCGGCGTCCCGCCCGCGCGCACGGGGGCGGGCGCACGGTCCGACACCCCGACCGGCAGCTCCACGTCGGCCACCTCGGCGTCCGGCCACGTCACCGTCGGTGTTCCCGTCACCTGGTCGGCGGCGGCCGGATCGGGTGCGATCGGCAGCACCTCCACCGGAGTGACCTCGACCGGCGCGTCATGCTGCACCGGACTGGGCGTACCCCGCCCGGCCCTGCCCGGCCCCGGCGGCGTCGCGTCCGCCGGCAGGGCGCCGAGCAGGGAGCTCAGCATCACGGCGGCCAGCACGGTCGCGCGGGCGCGGTGCCACGCCCACGGCCTGCGCGTCGGGACGGCCCGGTCCATCGCGGTTCTCCTTCCAGCGAACGATCAGCAACTGAGGGGGGAGGGTGCTCTCACAGCCGGCGCAGCAGGTGCCCCAGCGACAGGTCGAGGGTCTGGCCCTCGCACGAGGGATCGGTCGAGTCGAAGCGCTCCCCGGTGGAGGTCACCAAGCAGCGTCTGAGCTCGTAGCTCGTCTCGTCGGGCAGCGCCCGGGTCCGGATCCATCCGAGCAGCCGGACCTGCCGTCCCCCCTCGCAGTCCGCGGCGAGGGAGCTGAACGCGTCCGCGCCGTCCAGGCACGCGTACAACGGGCGGGTGTCGGGCAGTTCGACCAGGGAGAGGACACCGATACGGCCCTCCGCCCGGTAGCCGGCGGGGACACCGCCCACGCTGCTCCAGTGGTCCCCCGGCAGGTCCGGCTGGACGTGCCGGACCAGGGGCGCGTACGCCCGCACATGGCCCAGCAGGAACTCGGTCTCCTGGCCCTCGCAGCCGGGGTGCCAGGAGTCGAAGTGCTCCCCGGCCGGGGTACGGCACCGGTACAGCGCCACGGTCGCCTCATCGGCCGGCGCGTTCCGGTACACCGGCCCGAGGACGGCCAGACGACGGTGTCCCTCGCAGAGCGGGTCGACGGAGCTGAACTGGTCCTCACCGGTCAGGCAGGAGTAGAGCAGGGTGGTGTCGGGCGCGTCCGCCGGTGCGAACCAGCCGAGTTCGTGCTCCATGTGGTAGCCGGGCGGGGCGAGACCGCCGCTGGTCCGGCCACCGGTGGTGACGTGTTCCCCGTTGTGCCCGAGGTAGCGGTTCAGCCCGTCGCGGGCGAACGGCCGGCCCTCCTGCGGGTCCCCGGCCTCCTCCTCGATCTGCCCCGGGGTCCGTACCCCGGAGTGCGCCCGGACGTCGTCCACCGACCCCGCCCAGTGCTCCGCCGCGGCTCCCCGGTCCTTGGCCCGGCCGATCCGCAGCGGCCCCGAGGCATGCCAGGGCTCACCGGAACGCCCCACCGCCTGGAGTACGCCGTTCACGTACAGCCGCACTTCGCCGGCCGAGGCGTCGTACACCCCGGCGAGATGCGTCCACGCGCCGGACACGGCCCCGGCCGGAGCGGACGCCTCGTACGTCACGGGGGCGTCCGTGTCGGACCCGGCCAAGGTGAACGCCCAGCGCCGGCGCGGACCGTCGTAGCGGAGCCGGAAGCCGCTGACGCGGTCCCCGTCCTGGCTCACCGCCGTCATCGCGGGCACGTCCTGCCCGCTCGGCCGGACCCGGGCGCTGACCGTGAGGCTTCCGTCCGTGCGCACCGCCGGACCGGCGGTGCCGACGTGGTCGTCGACGCCGTCGAGCGCCACCGCGCTGCCCCCGGCGTGCCCGGACGTCCAGGCCGCGCCGCCCTGGGGCTCGCCGTGCCGGCGCATGCCGGACGAGTCGGCGGTGCTGTCGGCGCTGTTCTCCTCGAACGTCCAGCGCCCTTCCTCGACCGACGGCCTGGTGGCGAGCGCGTGGATGTCGCTGTCGACCGCCACCCGGTCCCCGACGTGGATCCGGCCGTCGCTCAGCACCCGGTCGTAGAGCCGGACCTCGTCCAGCGCACCGGGCCAGGGGTCGACCGGCGCACCGTTGAACCGGCCGCGGCCGAGCTGGACCTGCCCGCTCGCGTGCCACTTGGTCCGGTGCTCGGCCTGCCCGGCGAACCTGCCGTCCACGTACAGCTTGATCACCTGCTCGCCCGCGTCGTACACCCCGGCGAGATGGGTCCACACGCCCGCGCGCACGGGGATGTCCGAGGACACCCGGTCGCCGCCGAAGTGGTCCATGTCTGCCACCGGGACGGTGAAGGCCCACTGCTTCGTGTCACTGCGGTACTGCAAGTAGAACCCGCTGGCACGGTCGCCGTCCTGGCTGACCGCCGTCCGCCAGGGCCCGTCGAGCCGGTCCAGCCTCACCCAGGCCGCGACGGAGAAGCTGCCACCGGTGTGGATAGTGGACCGCTCGCCCATGGCGAGGTGCCCGGCGAGGCCGTCGAACCGCACGGCGTCCCCCTCCCGCCCGGTGGTCCAGGCCGTCGCGCCGGACGTGAGGGTCCCGTCCGCGCCCGAGCCGACGGCGTCCGGGACCGCGGTGGCGGGCAGCCGGCCGTCCATCCGCCAGTGGTGCACCGGAGGGAAGCGCGTGGTGCGCACGAGGAAGTGGTAGGTCGTCGGGCTGCTTTCGTTGCCCGCCCGGTCGACACCGACGACGTAGAGGTCGTGCGGCTCCCCCCGGCCGGGCGTCACCTCCACCTGGGCCTTTCCGTCCACCACGGCCACCTCCCGGGTCGGGGGAGTGACCAGGCCGTACCGGAACCGCACGATGTCCGGATCGCCGTCGGCCGACAACGTGAAGCCACCGGTCTGACCCACCCCGCCGCCCAGCGCGTCGGGCGGGTAGACGGCGGAGGTGACCACCGGCTGCTTCTGGGGCGCGGTCTGGTCGATCGTCACGTCGCACCACTGCGACCAGGGACCGTGAACCCGGCCGTCCCAGCCGCGCACCCGCCAGCCGACCTTGCCTCCGTCGGTGAACGCCCCGGGCGGGATGGTCACCGAGAACGGCGTACCGGACTCCTGCATCACGGTCGTACGGGCATCCACCCGCTGCTCACCGCGCACCCACCACTCGAACTCCGCCGCCACCGGACCCGCGTCGGGATCGGCCACGGTGGCCCGCAGGGTGGGGGTGGCGCTCCTCGTGTACGGCTCGTCGGGTTGCAGCCCGCAGCCGAGATCACCGGTGGACAGCCGCTGTGGCGGGTCGGGGAGGGAGTTGTAGGTGACGATCAGCGTCGGGTCGGTGCGCAACTTCTTCCAGGCGTACCGGTCGCCCTCGTCCTCGGCCCGCAGCATCAGCGTCACGAACGATCCGCCGCCCACGGCGTCGACCGCCGCCGGGGTGACGTCGAAGCCGATCCAGTTGGCCGGGCAGGAGGCCGAGTAACCGTGCGCCACATGGTGAGAGCCCAGGTTGCGGATGCCGGACGGCTGGTTCTCCCACGTCGTCCACGGCTCGACCACCCCAGTCTGCCACAGCTGGACGCTCCGGGGCGAGCACGAGGGCGCGTACGACTCGAAGACGTTGAACTCCGCCCGCACCACCTGCTTCCCGGCCAGCGCGCGGAGGTCGTACTGGAAGAACGACCGGGCGAGCACCGTCGGGCGCTCCCAGGTGCTGTACCCCACCTTGGCGACGCCGTCCCCGTCGCCGAGCCAGTACGACTGGTTCCGGTATCCGTCCGGCACGCCGTACACCAGCGCCCAGCCGCCCGGGCCCGAGGACCACTCGGGGTCGATGGTGACCGGGAACCGGGTCGCCGGGTCGGCGAGCAGCTTCCTGTCGGGGAAGAGGGTGAGCGTCCTGTCGTTCACCCTCACCGGCATCGTCGCCCGACGCCCGGTCGCGGAGGCTGTGCCCTGATCGCGCGGGCCCACGCGATCGGCTCCCAGCGCGTCCCACATCTGCGGTGCGGGCGCGCGGAGGACCGGCCGCCCGTCGGCGTCGGCGGCGGTGAGATTGCCGGCCGCGTCGGCGCTCACATCGAGCCCCTCGGTCCGCAGCCCGAAGCGGAGCTCCGCCAGCGCTGGATCGCTCGCCGCCGCCCGGTCACGTACGACGAGCACATGGGAGAACCCGTCGCTGGTGGCCCGTACGCCGAGGTCCACACCTGGCAGGACGGCACGGTACGTGGCGGTGTCCCCGCTCAGCTCGGGCCGGGGCAGCGGCGCCGGCCAGCTCAGCTCCAACCATCGGCCGTCGGCCTCGTAACGGACGAGCGGTCCGGTGCCACCGCCCGAGAACTCAAGGCCGACGGCGGCACCGCGCGGTACGACCGACCCTCCGGGCCGGGCGTGCAAGGTGGTGTCGAGAGCACGCCACCCGGACCCGTCACGGGCCCGGACCGGCCGCAGGTGCTGTTCGAGCGTGAAGGTCCCGTCCGGCTGTGCGAAGACCTGCCCCGTAGCCGTCCGCTCGCCGACCACCTCCACCCGCCGCCCGCTCGACCGCGCCCGCACCGAGGCGTCCGCCGCCGTGGAACCGGCCGCCGTCGCCTCCGAGGCGGGACGCCCCAGCGCCACCGGAATCGCGGGCGACGGCTCCCACCCGACGAGGACGATCAGCGTCAGCGTCCACAGCAGCACATGGCACACCCCAAGCCGAACCCTGAGCACCCCGAACCTCCCGCCGCCCGTACCACCTCGAACATCTGCGTGACATGATCGTCACTCAACGTAACAGGGTCGTCTCGCCAGTGAGAGAATTACCGTCTAAACCACTCATTTCGGCGAACGGGGTCAGTAGGAGCATCCCCCGGTGGGCAGGGAGTTCGGGGCCGGTGGTGTGGTGCCGTCGTAGAGGGCGAGAAGCAGTCGCTGCGGGCAGTGCTTGACGCCGCCGATGCGGATCTCGAAGTGGAGGTGCGGCCCGGTGGACTGGCCCGTGTTGCCGGACTCGCCGAGGTACTGGCCGGGGGTGACGGTGGTTCCGGAGGCGACGGCCCGTGAGTCCAGGTGGCCGTATATGTACGTCACGCCGTCGGCGTCGGTGAGGGTGATGCCGTTGCCGAAGCCGCCGTCGATGTGTCCGACGGTGCCGCGCGTGACGGCGTACACGGGGGTGCCGATGGGGACCTGGATGTCGATCGCCGCGTAGTCGTGGTGCGGGTCGTCCAGCTCGCCGCGGGCGACGGCCGACCGGGGGAGGACGTACGCGTACTGCCGGCCGACGCATTCGGCGGTCTCCGGCTCGGCGGAGAGCAGGGTCTGCGCCCAGCCGGAGACGTCGACCGGATCGTCGTTGTGGTAGACGATGTCGCTGCCCGAGCCGTCGTCGGGGTTGAGGTCCTGGTACCAGTACATGCCCCCCGCCGAGGTGACGCCGTAGTAGAGGCCACCGCCGGGCGAGAGGAGCTTGCCGAAGCCGGACCAGCCGGACGCGATGAGCTGCTTCCCGGTCCAGTCGCCCGCGGCGTCGATCCGGTACTCCAGCAGCCGCCCGTCGGCGGTGTTCGCGAGGAGCCGGTCGTCCCCGGTGGAAGTGAGCGCCTTCAGGACGAATCCGCCGCCGATCTCGCGGCGCTGGCCGATGTGCTGGGATCCGGCGGGCTTGGGCTGAGAGACGAGGTACTGGAGCAGCACGCCGTCGGCGGTGCCGTAGAGATGTCCGTGGCCGTCGTAGACGAGCTTGTCATGGGTCCAGCCCGTCCCGATCGGGGTGGGCGCGCTCATCAGGGCGAGGGAGAGGTTGTTGGTCCTGACGTCGATCCGGTACAGGGTTCCGGACGCGTCGGTGGCGAGGACGGTGTTGAAGTTCAGCGTCGCGAGGGCCTTGGGCCGGAAGCCGAGATCAGGGCCTATGTGGGTCTTGACGCGGTTGCCGCTGGAAGGGTCGATCTGGGAGTACGTCAGGCGGCCGTCGGCGAGGGCGCCGTAGAGGGAGACGGAACCGGAGCAGTCGGCGTCCGCGGACGCGGTGCGTAAGGTGCTCGGGCTCGCGGCGGCGCGGGGCGCCCCGGCGTGGACGGCCGCCGTGGCCGTGGTGACGAGTCCGAGGGCCATGGCCCCCGTGAGGAGGGCGCGGGCGGTCCTGCGGCGTGTGCGGGTCAAGGTCGGTCCTCCGTCGGTCCGGTTCCGGCGGCGAGGACGCCCGGTTCTCGGCGCCCGCGCCTCCGGCGGGGTGCCGGCGCGCGGAGTGGTGCCGGCGCCGGTGAGCCTCTCCGACGACGAGACAGGCCCGCACGGAACGTGACCGATCCGTTACCTGTCGTGGCGGAGTTGACCGGAGAGCACACCCTTCACGACCCGCGGAAGCCTTGACCGGACACCACGGGACGGCCTAACAGCGAGGGGGTAGGAGGGGAGCATGCCAGGGGCACGAGACGTCGAGAGGCTTGGCGAGCAGGTCCCGAGCCGCGTAGAGGTCACCGGCGGTCAGCGAGGTGGCGTCGGCCGTCATGTCCGGGGCGCGCGGGTTCCGTTCGCGGGCGAGCGTGCCCATCTGACTGTCCATCGAAGCCATGGTCAGATCGGAGAGGACCCAGCCCAGCGGCGCCGTCACCTCGGGCTGGGAGCGCGGGGCGACGAGGAAGCTCCGGGCGTCCGAGGCCGCTTCCCCGCCGACCGTGACCTCGGTGTCCGGGCCGAGGCCGGGCGGCGGGCCGGAGAAGCGCATCAGCGCCGCCTGCTGGAGCGTGGTCGAGCGGGCGGCGACCTTGGCGGCCTTCAGGCCGGTCAGGGGAGCGAGCAGTTCGTCCACCGGGACGAGTCTGGGGGCGGGCGTCTTCACGGAGTAGTGGTTGTCGAGGAACACGAGGAGCGGGACGACGTACCGTCTGCCGGCGCCCTTCTCCCTGGTGACCTGCCGGTTGTGCTCCGCGACGGTGGGCTCGACGGCGGCCCAGAGCTCCAGGAGCGCGGAAATGCCGCTGCCCTCCAGATTGCCGCCGTCGATGGAGGAGAGGACCTTGGCCTCGGCCTCGGTGCCGTCGCCGTCGGCCGCGCGGGGCACGCAGCGGTACATCGTGCCGCTGGGCGAGACATAGGCGAAACGGGCCGAGAGGTGGGCGGCGGTGGACATGCGGAGCCCCGCGCCGCCGGTGTCACAGTCCGCGGCGTCGGTGTAGCCCATGGCGTCGACGGTCGCGGTGGTGAACTGGGGATCCGCTTCCGTGTGGGAGACCACCGCCTTCTGGCAGCGCAGGGCGCCGTTGCCCGCCGCCCCGCCGGCCGCCCGGTGGGCCGAGACCGCGATCCGGCAGCCGGAGCGCACGTCCGTTCCGTTCAGGATGAGGACCGGACCGGCCGCCCCCGCCTGGTCCCCTTCGTGCGGCGCCTGTGCGGTGACGGCGAAGTAGTCCTGCTCCCAGGCGTTGTCCTCGCCGGCCCAGGACCGTTCCCAGGCGCGCTCGAAGACCGAGGCGCGGTCGCCGACCACCTGGTCGAGCATGCGGTTCATACCGTGGAGGGCACGGGTGCCGTCCCGGTAGAGGAGGGCGGCGATGTTCGCGGCGAGAGCGTCCTCGTCGGCGAGCCGGCGGACGATCTTCCGGCCGGTTCCCCTGCCGGCGGTCGTACGTCCTCCCTCGCCGCCCCTCCGCTGGTCGAGGGTGTACGCGGCGAGGCCGAGACTGCCGCCGGACACGCCGCTGAGTCCGAAGACCGAGGTCGCGGCGCACGGGGACGCGCCGGCGAGGCGGTCCATTCCGGAGCCGGTCCAGTACGCGGCCCGGATGCCGCCGCCGGCCGCCGCCACGAGGAGCAGGGGGAGCGCGTTGCCCGTGAGGTTCGCGGGCAGAGCGTCCTGGCACCCCGCGGCCCGCTTGTACCAGTCCTCGAACTCGGCCCCGGAAGAGAAGGGCCGTGCGGGCGTGGGGACGGGCGGGGACTCGAGGGTGCGCGGGTCCTTGAGGCGTACGGCGTGGTAGACGCCCGTGGTGTCGAGCATCGACTGGGCGGCCAGGACGGCGAGGACCGGCAGCCAGATCGGGGTGAAGCGGAAACGCAGCGCGCGGAACGCGCGGTACGGCATCCGGGCCTCGGCGCGGCGGACGAAGGCGGCGCACAGGAGGACGACCGTGGTGAGGAAGAGGGCCAAGACACCGAGGGTACGCAGCCGGGAGCCCCAGCCCACGGGGTCCACCGCGGTGAGGACGCCGAAGAGGGCGGTCACGGCGAGGAGGCCACCGCCGGTGAGCAACGGCACCAGTCGGCGGCGGCGTGTCTCGCCCCGGGTCGCGGGTTCGGCCGTTCCGAACAGGCGCGTGTCCCACCGCCGCAAGAGCCCGTGGAGGACGGGCGGCACGACCAGGGCCAGGACGACTCCGGCAGCGAACCAGCACCGCACGCCGAGGGTGGAGATGCCGGCGCCCTCGACAAGCGAGCCGAGCAGGACGGGCCGGGCGAAGGACCGGACCAGGCCGAGCGCGGCGATCAGTAGGGGAACGATGGCGAGCGCGCGTCCGATGCCCTCGACGCGCGCCCGGTTCGAGGTCGGCGCCCGCACGATGCCGGGCTCCGGGTCGGGCCGGCTCACGACCCGACCGGCGAGGACGGTCAACAGCGCGACGAGGGGGATCGCGGCGGCGCCGATCATCTGTTGCCAGGGCTGAGAGGAGAAGACCGGCCAGAGACCGCAGACGGCGACGAGTGAGGCGCCGCACACGATCCAGAGGGTGGGGGAACTGTGGGCCTTGCGGCGTTCGCGCGGCTCGCCGTCGAGGAGCGCCCACCGCCCGGCCACCCACATCGCGAGGGAGAGCCCGAGCAGGGTGATCGCCGGGCCGGCGACATCGCCGATCCGGAACAGGTCGTCCCCCTGGTGGACCCAGGCGCGTTGGATGTCGGGGAACTGCTCCATGGGGCCGCCGGCGGGCAGGACCACCAGCGCCGCCAGGAAGACCACGGCGGCGAGTTGGACGCGGTGCCGTGTCCAGGCTCGGGAGCGGGCGGAGACACCCCTTCGCCAGCGGACGAACCAGCGGGTCAGGCTGACGGGCAGGATGTCGACGAGGAGGACCGCCACGGCGAGGAACACCGCGGCCCCGAGGAAGACCCACTTCAGCCAGGACAGCACGGTGACGGCCCACGCCCAGGGGGTCATCTCGCCCTCGCGGCCCTCCAGGCCCGCGTGGACGAGCCCGCCGGTGGTGGCCGTCTCGGCCAGGTCGCTGAGGAGGAACAGGAGCACCAGGACGTTGATGTGGCGGGGCTTGCAGGGAACGGCCCCGGGAGTGCCCTGCCCTTCACGGAAGCGCCGGATGCGGTGCAGCAGCAGGTACAGGCCGTAGGCGACGGCGGGAGCGAAGAAGACGAAGTCGAGCGCGAGGTGGGTGGCGAGCCACGTGGCGAGATGACCCTCGCTGCCCGAGTCGCTCGACGTCGCCGCCTCGGCCCAGGCGGTCCAGGCCCTCATCGCGTCGATCCGCTCGCTCGGATCGTTCGGGACGAGGCCGGGAGGACCGGTGAGGGCGCCCATGTCGTACGAGAAGTGCGCACCGGTGGAGAGCGCCCCGAGGAGCTGCGAGATCTCGCTCATCACGAGGAGGGAGACGGCCGCGACGGTCGGCACCCACCACGACCGCCCCCAGCGCCATGCCGGGCGCGCCCACCGCACGGGTACCGCCAACAGATTCCGCATGGTCACGACGTGCGCAGAGAACCGGGCGGCCTCCGGTATGACACGCCCAGAACCGGACGGCGGTTCACGCGTACGGCTCGATCGGCACCCGTATGCCCCGATCGGCGCCCACCGAGCGGTCAGGTGTGGCCCACCGGGACGTAGGGGCGCTGGATGTCCTCCGGGTAGGCCGTGGCGAGTACGGCCTTCTCGTAGGTGATGGCGCCTGCCGCGACCAGGGCGTTGATGCCGGCTTCGAGGGTCTGCATGCCGTCGCGGTGGCCGGTCGCGACCATGTTGCGGATCTGGCGGGTCTTGCCCTCGCGGATCAGGTTGCGGATCGCCGACGTGCCCACCAGCACTTCGAACGCGGCCACCCGGCCGCCGTCGGTCCGGGGGATGAGCGTCTGGTTGAGGATGCCGACCAGCGTGTGCGCCAACTGAAGCCGGATCTGCGGCTGTTGCTCGGCGGGGAACACGTCGACGATGCGGTCCAGCGTCTGCGACGTGTCGTTGCTGTGCAGGGTGGCGAACACCAGGTGACCGGTCTCGGCGATGGTCAGGGCCGCGGAGATGCTCTCCGGGTCGCGCATCTCGCCGAGGAGGAGAACGTCGGGATCCTCGCGCAGGGCCGAGCGCAGCGCGGCGGGGAACGAGTCGGTGTCGGTGCCGACCTCGCGCTGGCTGACGGCCGAGCGCTTGTGCCGGTGCAGGTACTCGATCGGGTCCTCGATGGTGAGGATGTGCGCCGACCGGTGCGTGTTGACGTGGTCGATGAGCGCCGCCAGGCTCGTCGACTTCCCCGACCCGGTCGGCCCGGTGACCAGCACCAGCCCGCGCGGTACGCCCGCCCACCCGGTGACGACCGGGGGGAGCCCGAGCTGCGCGGGCGACGGCACGTCGAACGGGATGATCCGCAGTGCCAGCGCCGACGCGCCGCGCTGCACGAAGGCGTTCCCACGCAGCCGGGCCCGCTCTCCCCAGGTGAACGCGAAATCGACCTGCTTCTCGCGGCGGAACCGTTCGGTGAGGTCCCCGCCCAGCACCCCGGTCACCAGACGATCGGCCTCCGCCTCCGTCAGCGCGACTCCCTCGACCGGTCGCAGGGCGCCGTCGACGCGCAGGAACGGCGCCGACCCGGCGGTGAGCAACAGGTCGCTGCCGCCCAACTCCCGCAGCTCACCGAGCAGGTGGTCGATGATCGCGGAACTCGGCCCGGACATGGTGGTCTCCAAGGTGGTGGGGTGGCTCATGGCAGGACCGTCCACTGCTTGACGGTGCTGGTGTGGCCGTCGAAGGACACGGCGGCCTGGACGAGCGGGCCGGACATCAGGTCGATCCGGGTGCCGGCGAGGTGCGCGGTCGCACCGCCGCTCCCGGCGGTGACGGTGTAGGTCACGGTCAGTCCGGCCACCTGGGAGGCCGTGGTCAGGCCGCAGGGTGCCAGGTCGATCTGGTCGGTCACCGGGCCGTCCGCGCCGAGACGGACCGGCACGTCCAGTGCGCCGGCGCCGGTGCAGGTGCTGCCGGTGAAGCCCACCGACACCTTCACCGACTCCACGTCGCCGGCCTCGTGGTGCGCCACCCGCAGGATGGCGTGGTCGAGCGGTGCGGTCGTCGTCGGCGCAGTCGGTGGCGGTGGCGGTGGCGGTGGCGCGTAGCCGTCGAGCGTGAGGGACGCCCGGCCGCCGCCGGGGACGGTGGCGTCCGTGACGTCGACGGGCGCGCCGGGAGCCGGGGGTGTGAACCCGTTGATCGCGGTGACCGACGCCGGTTTCGCGATCACGGCCGGATACGTCGTGAACAGCACCGGCTCCGGGGGGATTCCGATCACCGGGCGGAGGTAGCCGGTGGCCGGGCTGATGCCGAGAGCGATGGTCCGGGCGATGATGCCGCGGGTGACGACCTGCGAGCGGACCCGGCTCATCGACAGGTCGACGGCGGCGGTCGGCGCGTAGACGGTGCCGTTGATCACCAGGCGGGTGTGGTGGGTGGTCGTGTCCGCGTCGTCGGTCGACTTCAGCACCGCGCAGCGGCTGCCCGTGGTCAGGCAGCCGGACAGGGGCCGGATGGACGGGGCCCGGAACACGATGTCGAGCTCGACGCCGTCGAGCCGGCTGACGGCGTCCGTACTGCCCTTGCCCAGCTTCACCGCGTAGTCGATGGCGAGCTCGGACAACTGGTCGGCCTTCGTGACCCCGCAGGCGCCGAGGTCGATCACGTCGACACCCAGCGCCTCTTTGTGAGGGGTCAAGGCGTGGTTCGCGTCGCAGGCGGTACCGGTGCCGGAGAGGGTCAGCGCGGCCGTGGGGGGTTCCGTAGGTGCACGTGTTGTGGGCGGTGTCGGCGGGGTAGGCGGTGCAGGTGGTGCCGGGGTGGCGTCGTCGTTCTGGTGCGCTACGCGCAGCCCGATCCTGTCGATCACCGCCCCCGCAGGCAGGGGAGGCACCGTGAACGAGTCGAGTCGGATCGACGCCGACGGGGTGGCCGTGGCAAGCGTCGCGGTCGACGTCGTGGTGTCGATCTCCCGCGCGTTCTGCGGTTCGAGGAACTGCGCGGCGGTGGGCGTCGCGGTGCTGGTCGCCGCCATGGGCCGTACCGAGATCGGGGGGCGGTGGGCCAGCTCCAGGGTGACGCCGTCGAGCTGAGCGGTGGCGGTGGTGCTGCCGGTGCCGAGGGTGGCGCTGTAGGTCACGACCAGGCCGTTCAGGTGGGCGGGGTCGGTCAGCCCGCAGAGGGCGACCAGGTCCAAGGTGTCGGTGCCGAGGGCGTCCTGGCGCGCGGCGAGCTTCCTCGGGGTGGTGCAGGAGCGGGGTACGCCGGGGCCGGTCAGGGTGACCGCGACCGTCGGCGGCGGTCCTCCGGCCGCCCCGGGATCGTCGCGGTGCACGACGCGCAGCAGGGCCCCGTCCAGGACCGAGCCGGGCGCCACCGCAGGGGTGTCGAAACCGCCGAGGTCGATGGTGGCGGTCGGCTGGGCCGAGTCGAGTGTGGCGCGGGCCGTGTCGGAGCCGTCGATCGCCTGGGCGTCGGTCGCGGGGAGGAACGTCGTCGACGTCGCGCTCGTCGCGGGCCGGGGCGGCGGCAGGTCGTAGACGACTTCGAGCCACACGCCGTCCAGGGAACTCCCGCCCGAGGTTCCGTCCGCGTCCAGTCCAGCGGTGTACGTCGCGGTCAGATCGGTCAGCTGTGCGGGGTCGGTGATGCCGCAGACCTTCAGGTCCACGCGGTCGTCGCCCAGACCGGCCCGCGCGGTGAGCGGCAAGTCAGTACAACCGCCACCGCCGCCACCGCCGCCGGGCGTGACGCTGACCCTGGGCGCCGCCGCGTCCCCCGTCTCCTGATGGGCCACCCGCAACACGGCGGAGTGGATCGTCGAGCCCGGCGGCAGGGGCGGCCGGCCGAACCCGGCCAGAGTGATCGACGCGGACGGGGCCGACGCGGTCAGTTCCGCGCCCGCCACCGACGCCGTCGGCTGCTCGCCGATCTCCAGGGCGTTGCCGGGGTCGGTGCCGGGGGCGGTGAACCCGGTCGACGCGGTCACGGCGGTCGGCTTGAACGTGGTCGGCGTGCGGTAGGCGACTTCCAGCCAGATGCCGTCCAGGCGTTCCGTCGCGGTGGTGCCGTCGGCGTCCAGGGTGGCGGCGTACGTCACCGTCAGACCGGCGAGCCGGGCCGGGTCGGTCAGCCCGCACGCGCTCAGCAGGTCGATCGGGGGATCGGTGGCGAGCGCCGTGTGTAGGGGAAGTTCGTCGGTGCGGCAGGTGTCTCCGCCGACGGCGGTGGTGACCTTCACCCCTCCGCGCGCGGTCAGGTCGCCGTCGTCCTCGTGCCGGACGTGCAGCTTCGCACTGGTGATGACCGATCCGGGCGGTACGCGCGGGGTGAAGCCGGCGAGCTGCATCGAGGCGGACCGGCCTCGGGTCGGGTCGAGGAGGGCGTCGGCCGTGCAGCTCGCGGTGCCGGTCGGCTGCGCGCACCCGGGCAGGGGCGGCCGTTCTCCAGCGGTCAGGGCATGGCCCGGGTCGGTGAAGCCGGTGTTGGTGACGACCGCCGTCGGCTTCAGCGTGTGGTACGGCTTCGGCGGCTGGGCCCCGTACACCGCCACCTGCTGCTCGCCCGGGGTCACCGGGGCGCAGAGTTCGACGTGTCCTCGGTCGACCTGGAATCGGCTGCCGCCGCCCATCATGATCTCGACGCCTTCGGGCCGCGTTCTGTCGCAGCCACCCGGGCTGGGGACGGTGGGGCGGGTGGGGGCCCCGGGGTCCCAGCCCGCCTGAGTACCTCCGACCACGCTGACCGTGGGGTCGTCGACCGTCCACACGCCGCTGTCGCCGGTGAAGGCGAAGGTGAAGTCGAAGTAGTAGACGCCCGGTTGCAGCCAAACGACGACGCCGGGGCAATCGCCGCCGGTGAGGCGGGTGAGGGCGCGGGCGTCGTCGTAGTAGCCGGGCCGCAACCGCACCAGCCAGGAACCGGGGCCGGGGCCGGGGCACGCGGGCACCGTCTGCCGGACCGGGACGGCCGTGGCGGGCGGGGTGTAGTCCGGGTCGGCGCCCACGACCTCGTCGGCGGGCGCCGGCGGGGTGTCGTTGGCGCAGCCGCGCGCGTACGGCGCCTGGGTCGGGGGCAGTTGGGGCTGCGAGACGGCACCGGAGCAGGCGCCGACGGCGGACACGTCGCCCGACACCACCATCGAGGCGCCGGTGCCGGTGGTGATGTCCGAGCGGGAGAACACGCTGCCCTGGACGCGCAGACCGCGCGTGGTCACGTCGATGCCGTCCCCCGGCTCCTCGCCCAGGCTGCGCAGCGCGTCCTGCGGCTGGGTCGTACGCGCGGTCGCGGGAGTCGCGTTGAGGGGGTCGCAGTGGACGGTCATCCGCCGGCCGTTGAGCGGCGGGGCGGTGTAGGCGGCGCACGGGTTGCCCTGCGAGAAGTTCTTGATCGCAAGCTGGGTGGCACCGTCCGCGCTGTAGGCCCGCTCGCCCTGTTCGGCGTGCGCGCTCGCGGCTTTCAGCCCCGTGACGGCGAAGGACAGGACCGCCACGGTGACCAGGGTGAAGACGACGACGAAGGCGAGCGCGAGGATCAGTGTCGCGCCCTGTTCGTCGTGGCGCGGGCGGCGCCGGTCGAGGCGGCCGGTCATGACGAGCTCGCTCGTCGGACGGCGGTGAGGGCCGTCGGGGGCGCGGTGGGGTTGCTCCGCACGGTCAGCGTTACCTCCATGGGCGAGGTGCACGAGGTTTCGGCACCGCAGCTCAGCGTCACCGGAAGGGTCGGGGTGGTGTGGTCGAACCGGCCCAGCAACGTGGTGACGACGCCTTCGTCGGCGCACTTCGTCCGGTGGAGGGCGCCGGTCGACCGGTCATAGGTGTAGACGATGTCGGTGCCGGTCCGGCTCAGGTGGACGATCACGGGGGCGAGGCCGCATCCGGGGTCGGTCGTGACGTGGTCCGCGCTCTGCACGTCGCCGTAGAAGTAGCTGTTGAGCGTGCCCGCCGCGCTGGTGGCGGCCACCCGCTTCTCGGTGTCCGCCGTGAACCGCAGTCCGAGGATGACCGCCTTGGACAGCAGTGTCCCGATGAGCGCCACGATGACGATCGTGACCAGCAGCTCGGTCAGGGTGAACCCCGACTCCGAGCGCTCGGAGGTCCGTTGGGTCGTCATGACAGCATCGACTCCCGCTTGACGACTTCGAGGGTCGCGTCCCTGACGGAGCGTGGGCCGGTCGAGCGTACGGTGAGCGTCACCTTCTGTACTCCGGTGTCGGCCGTCGGGCAGGACCGGCCGAAGGCCCCGACTCCGTCCCAGTACTCGATCTCGACGGTCACGGTGTACCCGGCCGGCGGCGGCGGAGTCTCGTAGCTCGCGGCGCAGGGCACGTACGGGGTACTGACGATCTTCTCGGCGGTGCTGCGGACGACCGAGGCGGAGGTGGTCACCGTCTGCTGTGTGACCGAGCTGACGATCGTGGTGCCGATGCCCCCGAGGATGGCCATGAAGGCGATGCCCACGAGCACCACGGCGACGAGAGCCTCGACCAGCGTCTCGCCCTCTTCGCCGCGGCGGCGCCGCGCGCGGTGCGCCGGGCCGGTCACGGGACCTCGACCTGGTTGTAGACGCCGTAGATCGCCGAGAGGAGGGCGACGGCCACGAATCCCACGACGACGCCGACCATGATGACGACTGCCGGTTCGAACAGGCTGGTCAGCCGCTTGAGCTTGTGCTGGAGTTCCTTGTCGTAGAACTCCGACACGTTCTCGAGCTGGTCGTCGAGGGTTCCGGTCTCCTCGCCCACGCGCATCATCTGGGTGACCGCCCCGGGGAACAGTTTGGTGCGGGCGATCGGACGGGAGATGCCGCCGCCTTCGAGCATCTCCTTCCGGGCCGTCCCGATGGACCGTTCGTACACCCGGTTGTTGGCGCCCGCGCCGGCCAGGCCGAGCGCCTCGGGGATGGGGACGCCGGCCTTGATCATCGAGGTCAGGATGCGGCAGAACCGTTCGATGACCATGAAGCGGACCACGTCGCCGAGGACCGGCAGCGCCAGCAGCAGACGGTCGCGCAGTACGCGTCCCTTCTCGGTCCGCAAACCGGCGATCACCGCCGCGACGAGCGCGGCGAACCCGCCGACGATGTACGGATACCAGGCCGTGACGAAGTCGGTGAAGCCCAGCAGGATCCGGGTCGGCAGCGGCAGTTCCGCGTTGAAGGACTCGAAGAACAGCTTGAATCGGGGCAGTACGAAGATGACGAGGACGAGGACGACGGCGACGGCGAGGACCATCACCAGGATCGGATAGGTCAGGGCGGAGCGGATCGTGCGCCGGCCCTCGACGTCGCGCTCGATGTAGCGGGACAACTGGTCCATCACGACGTCGAGTTCACCCGTCGCCTCCGCCGAGCGGAGGACCGAGACGTAGAACGGCGGGAGGGCTCTGGCGTGGACGGCCATCGCGGCGGCGAAGCTCTCGCCGAAGCGCAGCGAGTCCATGACGTCGCCGAGCACCTTGCCCAGCTTCTTGTCCTTGGCCTCGGCGCGGATGATCTCCAGGGCGTCGAGGAGGGGCACTCCGGCCTTGATGAAGGCGGCCATCTGCCGGGAGAAGTTGCTCAGCGCGACCAGGTCCACCTTCTCCGCGGTGAGTTCGAGCTGGAGCAGGTTGCGGCCCTCGGCCTTGACCGACTGTACGTCGTAGCCCTGCCGGGTCAGGCTGTCGGTCACGCCGTCGACACTGGAGCCCTTGAGCACGCCGGTGGCCCGCCGCCCGTCCGGGCCGATCGCGACGTACTTGAAGGTGGCCATGCCGTGCGCTCCTGCTTTCCGATGTCAGAGGTTCGTGTCAGTGGGGGGGAGAGAGGGCGGCCGGCGAGCCGTATACGCAGCTAGACGACATACACGCCGCTGGACGACATACACGCCGCTAGACGACGTACACGCTGGACATGATCTCGGCGATGGTCGTGGTCCCCTCCTCGACCAGACGGACACCGCCGTCCAGGAGGCTGTCCATGTGCTGCTCGCGGGCGGCCCTGCGCAGGCTGTCGATCGGCGCCTTCTCGACGAGCAGCCGCTTGACCGCGTCATTCATCACGAGCAGCTCGAAGACGCCGATCCGCTCCTGGTAGCCGGTCCGGGAGCAGAAGTTGCAGCCCCGGCCCTGCCAGAACCCGTTGTCGGCCGACCCTCCGGCCTTGGCGAAGAAGGCCAGTTCGTCCACGCCCGGCTGGTAGGGCTCGCGGCACTGGTCGCAGATGCGCCGTACCAGTCGCTGGCTGACGACCCCGGCGACCGTGGAGGTGATCAGGAACGGCTCGATGCCCATGTCGGTGAACCGGTGCAGCGCGGAGCAGGCGTCGGCGGCGTGGATGGACGACAGCACGAAGTGGCCGGTGAGAGCGGACTCGACCGCGATACGCGCCGTCTCGGCGTCGCGGATCTCGCCGACCAGGATCACGTCGGGGTCCTGCCGGAGGATCGAGCGCAGCCCGGTCGCGAAGGTGATGCCCGCCTGGTCGTTGATCTGGATCTGGTTGACCGAGGGGAAGACGTACTCCACCGGGTCTTCGATGGTGGTGATGTTGCGCTCGCTCTGGTTCAGCTCGCCGAGCGTGGCGTACAGGGTGGTCGTCTTGCCGCTGCCGGTCGGTCCGCCGCAGGCGACCATGCCGTACGGGGAGCGCAGCAGGGACGCGAACCGTTCGTAGGTCGCGGCGGGCATGCCGAGCTCGCTCAGCCGCAGCAGAGTGCGGTTGCTGTCGAGCAGCCGCAGCACCGCCTTCTCGCCCCAGATGGTGGGGGTGGTCGCGACCCGGATGTCGACCGACCTGCCGTCGATCTCGGTGGCGATCTGCCCGTCCTGCGGGCGCCGCCGGTCGACGATGTTCATGTTGGCCATGATCTTGATCCGGCTGACCACGGACGGGCCCATGTTCTCCGGCAGGCTCAGGACGTCGTGGAGCGCGCCGTCGATGCGGTACCGGACCCGGACCCGGTCGCCGTGCGGTTCGACGTGGATGTCCGAGGCCCGGTCGCGCAGGCCCTGGGTGAGCATGAGGTTGACGAGGTGCACGACCGGCGCGTCCTCGCTCACCACCCTGGCCCCTGAGGCGGCGTCGCGGCCGGTCTCGGTCGCCTCGAACGCCTCGACCAGGCTGTTCACGCCGACCAGCGCCCGGTACGTGCTGTCGATCGAGCGCCGGATGTCCGAGGGGGCCGCGATCGCCAGCCGCACCCGGTCCGGCGCGACGGCCCGGCCGACCTCGTCGAGCACGCGCGGGTCGCCCGGGTCGTCCGTCGCGATCAGCAGCGTGTCCCCGTCCCGCCGCACCGCGACGACACCCAGCGAGCGGGCCAGCGCCTCCGGCACCCGGGCGGCCGCCTCGGGATCGGGGTCGCTCTGGCGCAGGTCGGCGACCGGGACGTCGAGGTGAACCGACAGCGCCTCGATCAGCGACCGCTCGTCGACCATGCCGAGTTCGACCAGCAGGGCGCCGAGTCGCTTGCCCGACGCCGACTGTTGCAGGAGCGCCTCGTCCACCTGTGCCGGGGTGAGCAGCCCGCGCTGCACCAGCAGTTCCCCGATGAGGGTCCGCTTCTGCCCTGCGGGCCGCGACTGCGCCGCGCCGGACGTGGCCTCCCCGGCCTCCCGGACCGGTTCGCCCACAGGATCGGTCGTCGCCTCGCGGCGTCGGAGAAGCCGGCGATTCGCCACGGAACCCCACCCCTATCGCGTATCCGGAAGAACGGCCGATCTTGTGTTGCGAGCACACTCAACCGGACTGTCAGCCGTTGAATAGTCAGCCGGATACTACCGTACGGGGTCCGTACTGCCGTACGCCTCCGAGGTTGGTCATGCTCGCCAGGGTCACCCCTTGTGGGGCTATCGCCCGCTCAGTAGTCTGCCGCTGATTACTCAAGCAGTAACTAACACGAGATGTGCTTGCGGCGCCGCCGTAGATGGAGAGAGATGTTCACGTACCTGCAAGGCAAGTTGCACCGACGTCTGCGCGCGCGGAACGAGACGGCGGAAGCCGGCTTCACGCTGATCGAGCTTCTCGTGGTCATCGTGATCCTCGGCGTCCTGTCCGCCATCGTCGTCTTCTCCGTCCGCGGCATCAACGACAAGGGCCAGGGCTCGGCGTGCAAGATGGATAAGTCCACGATCGAAACCGCGGAAGAGGCGTACTTCGCCACCGGCGACCGCGGCACGTACGGCACCATGGCCGAACTGGTGAAGGCTGGGTTCCTGTCCAACCCTTCCACCTGGTACGACGTCGAGCCGGTCGCCCCCAAGTACAAGATCACGCCGAAGGCCAAACTCGACAACGGCCAGCCGAACCCCTGCAAGGAATGACGCGGGGGAGCCCGCGCCGGAGGTCGTGGCGAGGGTCGCGGCCGCCTCGGCCTCCCCTTTCATGCCGGTAGCGAACGACATGTCAGATGCGGCACTATTCCGGCCATGTCACCCACATTCGTCGTGATCATCGGTCTGCTGGGGCTCGCGGTGGGGTCGTTCCTCAACGTCGCCGTCTCCCGGGTCCCGGCCGGCCGCTCGGTCGTGCGGCCACGCTCCGCCTGTCCGCGATGCGCCACGCCCATCGCCGCCCGGGACAACATCCCCATCGTGTCCTGGCTACTGCTCGGCGGGCGCTGCCGCGCGTGCCGGGTTCGGATCCCCGCGCGCTACCCGCTCGTCGAAGCGCTCACCGCGCTCCTGTTCGTCGCCGAGGCACTGCGCTTCGGCCGGTCGGAAGTCCTGCCGGCCGCACTGGTCTTCACCGCCGGGCTGCTCGCTCTGGCCGCCTGCGACGCCGAGCACTTCCTGCTCCCCCGGCGGCTGATCTACCCGACTCTCGGGCTCACCGCCGTCTGTCTCCTCGCCGCCGCGGCGGCCACCGGCCAGTGGCAGCGGCTCGCGGTGACCACGGCCTGCGGAGCGGGCGCGTACGCCGTCTTCTTCGCCCTGCACTGGATGCGGCCGGCCTGGCTCGGATTCGGCGACGTGCGCCTGGCCGGGCTGCTCGGCGCCGGGCTGGGCTGGCTCGGCCCGTGGCACGTCGTCTTCGCGGTACTGGCCGGCAGCGCGGTCGGCCTGCTGGTGGGCCTCGTGCTCATGGCGGCAGGGCGGGCGACCCGCCAGACCCGCCTCCCGTTCGGCGTGTTCCTCGCCGCCGGCGCCATCACCGCCCTCCTCGCCGGCGGTCCTGTCATCCAGTGGTACGCGAGCGCGATCGACCCGTACGCGACGAGTGCGCCACGGGCGACGATCCGACACTGACCATGAGCACGAACGTCCGGGTTCAGAGGATCGCAAACATCACTGACGATCCTTACCCTGGTCACCATGACCGAACCTGATCTGCCACTCGCCGAGTGGATCGTGCTCGCACTCATGGCCGAGCGCCCCAGCCATGGCTTCGCCATCTCGACCCTCACCGCGGAGGGTGCGGAGATCGGCGAGTTCTGGTACATCTCGCGGCCGATGGTCTACCGGTCGATCACGCGCCTCGTCGAGCGCGGACTGATCACGGCGGTCGGCTCGGAGGAAGGCAATCGGGGACCGCAGCGCATGATCTACGCAGCCACGCGGTCGGCGAAGGCGACGGTCAGCCGGTGGCTCAGCGAACCCGTGACCGAGCTCTTCGACGTCCGCGCCGAGCTCACCTGCAAGCTTCTGCTGCTCCAGCGCCGCGACTCCAGCCCGGCGCGCCTGGTCGAGCGCCAGCGGGTCGTCCTCGACGAGATCGAGGGGTCGCTGCGCGCCAAGGAGGACGCCGCGGGCGACCACATCGCCCGCGCGAGCTACGCCTGGCGGCAGGAACACGTCCGCGCCACGCGCCGGTTTCTCGACGCCGTCGATGCCGATGCCGATGCCGACGCCGACGCCGCTTCGACGCGGCCGGCGGTCAAGAACGGCTGATCTCACACCCGGTAGCCGTATCCGGTAGTTGTGTCCGGTAGCCGTGGGCAGGCTCGACGATGTACGGGTGACAGCCAGACGGGCCCGGCCATCGCGCGTCCACGCGATCGCCGAGCCCGCGACGTACGTCAGGGTCTCAGGGGGCAGCAGCCGGAGGAGACCGGAGAAGACTCGTCGGCTACGGCACCTCGACGATGGTCTCGCAGGAGCCGCCGGCCGCGATCGTGTCCGTGCCCGGGAGTGTCGGACCGCCGTGGGCGTCGCCGGCGCAGACGTCCGTACCGCTGCCGCCGGCGAGGCTGTCGCTGCCGGCGCCGCCGACCACGAGGTCGTGGGCGGAGCCACCGGAGAGCGCGTCGTCGCCGGCCCCGCCGCGGACGGTGTCCGTGCCGTCACCGCCGCTGACGGCGTCGTTGCCGTCACCGCCGTCGATGGAGTCGCCGCCGCTGCCGGCCGACACGGCGTCGTCGCCGCCGAACGCGCAGATCGTGTCGTTGCCGCCGTTTCCGCTCACGCTGTCGTTCCCGTTGCCGGTCACGATCACGTCGGCGCCGCTCGTACCCTTCACGACGCCGTTGCCGGTGATCGTGGCGGCGAGACCGTTGCAGCCGGCCGAGACGTCGATCGTCACGGTCGCGACGTTGGAGTCGGACGTGCCGTCCGTCGCCTTGTACGTGAAGCTGTCGCTACCGACGTAGCCGCTGCCGGGCCGGTAGGTGAACGAGCCGTCCGGGCCCAGCGTGAGGGTGCCGTGCGTCGGCCCGGTCACGACCGACGCCGTCAGGGTGTCGCCGTCGGGATCCGTGTCGTCGCCGAGGACACCGGGAGCGCCGACGACGAGCGGGGTGTCCGCGCCGACGTGGCCGTACGCGTCGTCCGCGGCCACCGGCGGCCGGTTCGTCGTGTTGAGCAGCACCGACGCGTCGCTGACGAACGTCGCCGCGCTGTTGTGGTTGGCCGTGACGACGTCGATACGCCCGTCCCCGTCGAGGTCGGCCGTCGCGGTGGCCTGCGGGGCGCGACCGCCGTCGAGCCCGAAGGCGAACGGGCTGCCGAACGCACCCGTGCCGTCGCCCTCCAGCACGACGACCTCGTGCGAGCCGGCGCTGGAGACGACCAGGTCGGCGTGGCCGTCACTGTTCAGGTCGGCCACCGACGCGGAGCTGAGGTTCGCCCCCGCCGACAGGAGGCTCGCGGTGCCGAATCCGCCCGCGCCGTCGCCGGGCAGGACGGCGACGCTCCCCGGCGAGCCGGGCGCCACGAGGACGGCGTCCAGGTCGCCGTCCTCGTCGACGTCGGCGAGCTTGAGCCTGGACGGCAGCGCCAGGCCGGCCGGGACGCTCGACGCCGTGCCGAAGCCCCCGCTTCCGTCGCCCGGCAGCACGGAAAGCGTGCCGGTCGACGAGTTCGACGTGACGAGATCCAGATGCCCATCGCCGTCGAGATCAGCGGCGGCGATGCCCTGCGGGCCCGTACCGCCGTTCAGTCCGAAGTGGGTCGCCGCGCCGAAGGTGCCGTCGCCGTTGCCGCGTACGACCGAGACGTTGTTCGTGTTCGTGTTGGACGTGGCGAGATCCGGCACGCCGTCCTCGTCGAAGTCGCCCACCGCGATGTCGGTCGGGAAGCGTACGACACACGGGTTGTCGCCCGTGGTGTCGCACCCGGGCGTCGGGTTGAGCTGCACGGCCGCTCCGGCGCCGAGCGCGCCGGAGCCGTCGCCCAGCCAGACCAGGGCGACGTTGCCGCGCCCGTCCTGGCTGATGACGTCCTGGTGGCCGTCGCCGTCGACGTCACGGATCACCGCCGAGCCGAGGAAGGCGCTCGGCGCGGTCTTCGGCGCCGGGTACTTCGTCACCGTGCCGAAACCGCCACCGCCCGAGCCGAGGAACACGCCGAGGCCCTCGGCGCGGATCGCCGTCACGAGGTCCGGCGTCCCGTCGCCGTCGAGATCGCCGATCGCGACGGCGGAGCTGCCGCGGCCGTTGTCGTCGAGGTTGACGGCGGTACCGAAGGCGGTCGTCTCGACGCCGGTCGCGGAGGCCGGGCCGGCGACCATCACGACGGTCGCTACCGAGAAGACGAGCGCGGCGGTTCGGCGTGGCCGAACGCGCGTGACCGCGGCGGGGCGGCCGTCCGGCGTGAGGTGCCGGCGTGGTGATCTGTGCATGGGTGAGGAACCCTCCTCAGGGTGTGTGGAAAGAGAACGGGGGAGACGCTTCGGCATGACGGCGTGACGGCGTGACGGCGTGACGGCGTGACGGTGTGACGGCGTGACGGCCGTCGATCGGCGAGGTGCCGTGCCGGTCGTCACCGATCCGGCGGGAAGACGGCGGTCCTGCCGTCGGTGGGCAGGACCGCCGTCGAGGAACTAGTAGCCGTAGGCGGCGAGGGTCGACTGGATGGTGGCGTCGAGATCCCACTGGGTGTTGAAGAGGTCGCTCCAGGCAGCCGCCGCACCGGGGTTGCCGCCGGTCAGGGCGACGCCGTACTGCTGGATGGGCCCGTAGCCGGAGTACTCGCTCGCATCGACCTCGGTCCAGCTGTTGGGGTCATTGCCCGTGGTGCCGTCCAGCGAGCTCGACGTCCAGCTGACGTGCACGACATTCGACTTCGCGACGAGACCCAGCTGGGTGTTCCCCCCGGCGTTCGCGGTCACCGCGCCGCGCACCTGGCTGATGCCCGATTCCAGGCGCACCTTGCACGCCGTACCCGCGTTGTCGCACGCGCTTCCCCGGAACACGTTCTGGCCCGGTCCGCTGTCGGTCCACGTGAACCCGTTCTGGGTCAGCGCCTGCTTGGACGCCGCACCGAACGGCGCGGAAGCAGGGTCGGCGACCGCGATCCGGTGCCCGCTCGTCGTGAGCCAGTTCACCACCCCCGACATCGTCGTGGGCGCGCCGCCGGAGACCGGCGCCGCGTCACAACGAGGCGACTGCGCCTTGCCGTTGCCGCTGCCATTGACGTCCGAGCCGAGCGCCAGCGGCGGAGTGCCGGCGTTGGACGGGTCATCGCCCTTGGTCGGGCCCGCCCAGTCGCCGTCACAGCTGTAGAGCGCCAGACGGCCGGTCGCCACCGGGTACTTGCTCCAGATGTCGCCGTTGCACTCGACGCTTCCGCTCGCCGTGCACGTCCCGCCGTCCGCGGTCGGGATGACCGCGTTCACGTTGGCCTCGTCCGCCGACAGGAACGCGTCGATGTGCAGCGGCCCGTTCATGCAGTTGTCCGAAGTGGATGGATTGCACGTGGTGTAGGGGCCGGCGCTCTTCAGCTGCTGACGCAGGCTGCCCGAGGTGATCCCGCGCATCGTCGACGTATCGATCGTCGGCTTGTTCCAGAACCCGCCGACCTGCGAGGCGGTGTTCGCCACGAACGGCGTGAACGACTGGAGCGAAGCGATCGTACCCTTCATCTCCTTCAAGGCGGGATACATGTTGTTCGCGACCCCGACCTGCGAGTCGGTCGTGGCGAACGCCGTCGGTGCGGCGGCGATGAGCGCCGTGGTGAGGGCGCCCACCGCGAACGCCTTCCGTATCCGGCGGATGGTGGTGGAGCCGGAGTTCGGGGCGCTCCGGGTGTTTCTGAGCTTGCGTCGCATCTGTGACTCCTCGTTGATCGGGTTGGCGGCGGCTGCCGCACGGGGCGCCCGGTGGGATCAGGCGATGGCGGAGAACACCTGGGCATCTGCCAGGTTTCCGGCATGGCGGTGCCGCACTTGCGTAGATGGTGCTCGCCCCACAGCCCGGTAGTCAATGATTGACAACCGGTGTGGCTCTGGATGTAATGCACGCATCCAGCCTGCTGCGGGCCGACGGACGCGTGCCGTCGGTCCGCTGCGGCACGCAACGGAAGGGCTGGCGGCACGATGAGCAGAGGCGTGTGATGGCAGTGGTGAACAGACAGTCGCGCACCCGCGCGATCAAGCGGGGTGTGCTGGCTCTCGCGGTGATCGCGGTGGCGCTGGCCGTCGTGGTGTTCGTGCGCGGTGAGTCGGACGCACCCGCGGGGGCCCAGGGGCCCGTCCGGGAGTGGTGTACGCCCGGCACCCCGCGTACCGCGCTCTGTCCGAACAACGAGGTGTTCGACGCGAAGGAGTACGCCACCCACGGCGACGCCTTCGACTGCGTCAACTTCGCCCATCAGGCGGACGCCCAGGCGGTGTTGCGGGCCAACCCCGGCGATCCGAACCGCCTCGACGACGGAGGCGGCGTCGCGTGCCGCGGACTGCCGGAACCGCGCGACACCCAACCGGTGCTCCGCGCAGGACAGAAGTCCGAGTGCGGTCCTCGCGACACCCGCAGCGCGCTCTGCCCGCAGCCGAAGCGAGCCTTCGACGCCCGCTACTTCCTGCGCTACGGCAACGACGCCTACGACTGCCCGGACTTCGCGAGCCAGGCGGACGCACAGGCGGTCCTGCGCTTCGCGCCGGCCGACCCGAATCGCCTCGACCCCGACGGGAACGGCGTCGCGTGCCCGGATCTTTCCGGGGCCAAGGACGTCAAGCCCGTGCGACGGGGAACAGCGTGACGCGGCGAGGGCTCGGGCGTGAGCTCGGGCGCGAGCCCGTGCCGAACGTGACCCATCGATCGAAAGAAGCCCCACTGCCATGACACCGGACCCTCGCCCGCTCTCCTCGCGCGCCAGAGGCCAGGACGGCTTCACGCTCATCGAGTTGCTCGTGGTCATCGTGATCCTGGGCGTCATCGCCGCCATCGTGGTGTTCTCCGTCAGGGGCATCGGCGACAAGGGCCGCGAGAACGCGGTCGCCGCGGACGCGGCCACCCTGCGCACGGCGCAGGAGTCCTACTGCGCGCGGCACGGACGCTACGGGACCGTCGACGACCTGAAGGACGACGGGCTGCTGGCCGGCGATCCGGTCTACAACATGGTGCTGGTCGGCGACGAGAACAAGTGCGGCCGGGGCCCGAAGTCGTCGTTCACGCTCTACAACACCTCACCGATGGAGCGCGGAGCGGACCCGATCCCGGTGGGCGCGAACCCGACCGACCTCGCGGTCGACGAGAAGGCCAACCGCGTGTACGTCGTCTCCAGCGGCAGCGGCAGCGGCAAGCTGAGCAAGGTGACCGTGATCGACGGCAGGACCGACGAACCGATCGGCTCTCCGATCGCCATCACCGGCGCAGTGTCGAACCCGACCCGGATCGCGGTCGACGCCGACACGGGGAAGGTCTACGTCGGGGGGACGAACGGCGTCGCGATCATCGACACGGCCAACGCCAACGGCGTGACCCGGGTCAGCGGCTTCACGGCGGCCGTCAGTGGCCTGGCCGTCTCGCCCGAGAACGGCGAGGTCTACGTCGGCGGCGGCACCGCGAGCAAGCCCGAGGTCGCCTACATCGCGGCCGGCGGCGCGTCGGCGACGCCGATCCCCTTGCCTTCCGCGGGTCTCGTGGCCGCGGCCAACGGCATGGACTTCTCCTTCGACCCCTCGCGCCACGCGGTGTACCTCGCGAAGGCGGGGCACGGCAACGGCACGACCTCCGCCGCCAACATCGGCCTCTTCGCCATCTCGTCGGAGACCCACCAGGCGAGGCTCGTGGTGGACTTCCCGACGAAGCCGAGCTGTGCCACCCCCGGAAACGTCCTTCGGGGCGGCACCGTCCGCGGCAGCACGGTCGTCGATCCGAACCGCAACCTCGTCTACCTCCTCGCCAGGAGGTGCGCCCCGGACACGGCGGATCCCCAGGGCTCGTGGAGCGCCGTCGCGACGACGATCGCCATCGACCCCACCGACGGCAGTTCCACGCCGATCGACGACCCGGCGGGATCGGCCTACGGCCCCATGTCCGCGGTCTACAACGCCGCGGCAGGCTCGGTCTACGTCTTCTCGAACGGCGGAACCCTCGCGGGATGCGGCAGCCTGGCGGGCCGTATCAACCGGATCGTCGGGACGAAGGTCACGGGGGAGGCGTCAGCCTGCGGAATGTCGTACATCTCCGGGAACGCGGCGCACAAGATGACCGTGCTGAAGAACTTCAACAGGGTCTTCGTCGCACAGCTGAAGACCGAACGCACGGACGGCGCAGTCGAAGCCCCGGGCGGCATCGCGGTGGCCGACGGCACGACCCTGCTCACGCAGGCTCCGCTCGGCACGCCTCGCCACTTCGGCTCGCTGGCCGTGAACAACACGACGGCGAAGGTCTACGCGGTCGATCCGGTGGACGGAACGGTCGCGGTCTTCCGGACGGGATCGGCCTAGAACCATGCGAGACCAGATACGCGACATCCACGAGGGCGGCCGGCCTCACCGGCGACGACGACGGGGCAGTCGTACCTCCATCGCGGCGCTCGGCGTGATCGCGGCGATCACACTGACGGCGTGCGCCGGCAACGAACGAGCCCCGGAGCACACGTTCGACGTAGCCCCCTACATACACAAGGGCCACGTGGTCGACTGCGACACCTTCAAGAGCCAGGCCGACGCGCAAGCGGTCCTGCGAGCGGACACCCTCGACCCCAACGAACTCGACCGCGACGGAGACGGCATAGCCTGCCCGACCCTCCCCGCACCGACGGACAAGACCCCGGTCCACCGCGACTTCAGAACCGACCTGGACGGCGCCCCGATCAGCGACCCGATCAAGCCACCGCCGAAGTAGCAGCGGCGGAAGCGGGAGGGTGCCCGACAGGGGCACCCTCCCGACGCGCCTGGCCGGGCGCACATGTGACCTCAGGCGAGGTCGAGGAGTTCCGTGTGCACGGCGGCGTAACCGCTGTATTCATCGACGAGGTGGATCTGAAGGATCCAGTGGGCCCGCCACCCCTCCTCCAGCGTGCGGCGCAGGGGGCGGTCGTTGTCCGGGCCGATGAAGTCCTCCGGCCGCGTCGCCTCCGCATACGTGGCGGGTGCGGTGCCGGTCAGCCGACCGCAATGCCAGGCGCCCAGACTCCGGTCGGCCTCGGCCGCCATGTCGCGGACCTTCGCGTAGAGCTCGCGACCGGTGAGGGAACCGTCGGCCCGAAAGGCATCCTGGGCGCCGGCGGCCACGAAGGCCAGGTCCTTCACGAGGCGCTGCCGCCCGAGACAGTCACCGAGGGCCACGGTCCGGGCGAAACCCGTCTCATACGGCGCCAGCAGCGCCCCGAAGTCCAGCACGACCAGGTCCTGCGCGCCGATGACCCGTTCGGGACATCGCCCGCCCACCACGGTGTTGGGCCCCGAGCGCACGAACCTGCGGCCGGCCAGGCCCGCCCGCACGCCGAACACCTCACGGGCGATCAGGGCGATCCGGTTGTCGACCTCTTCCTCGCTGCGGCCGGGCTTGATCACCTGCGTGGCGATCACCTGCGTGAACAGGCGCCGCGCCATGCGCTGGCCTTCCAGCAGGTGCAGGGCCCGCAGCCCCATGTCCATCCGATCCAACGTAGCCATCGTGTGCGTCCCCGCTGTCAGCCCATGCCCGTGCCGCTAACCGCCGGGCCCCGTCGGCGCCCGGGCGACCACCCGAACCGGCCGTGGCACGCCGGAGCGGGCCCGTAGCGCGAGTGGTGCTGCGACCGGCCCGAAGGGACCAGCCCTGAGCACGCAGCCGAACCTAACAGCGCCCACCTACGCGACATCACCGGTTGATCATCCAGCGCTGCGCCGACAGCAGCCGCCGACCCTGGTCGGTCGTACGAGGCCGTGGGCTCAGCCCTTGGGGTGGATGAGGCCGCCGGGCAGGAATGTGGCCGGTTCGCAGGCGCCGGCCGCGTCCCCTGGTGTCCGTCAGCGGCCCACGGGGTCGCCGGCCGCTCCGTCGTTGCGGCTGAGGAGTGTCGTGTGGCCGCCGTGATGGAGGGGGGTGCTCATCTGTAGGCGGGTTGCCTCGTGGCCTGTTGTCGCGTCGATCAGGTGTATTTCGCCGTGGCCGCCGCGGGTGACGGCCACCCAGTCGGCGCCGGGTGAGGCGGCTAGCGCTCGGCGTTGGACGCCCTCCCAGGGGGTGTCGCCGCGACGTGGCGCGCCGTCCATCGCCGGGAGGGGGACGCGGCGGAGGGTGTCGTCGGCGGACAGGAGGATCAGTTCGTCGCCGTCGGGGTGGATGCGGGTGAAGGCGGTGTGGTTTCGGGCCAGGGCCAGGCGGAAGACCAGGCCGGGGCCGAGCTCGGTGAGGTGCGTGCGGCCCGTCTCCAGGTCGCGGTGCCATGCCTGGTTTGTCCAGTCCGGCCACCGTAGGGGGTCCCTGGGGCCGCCGCGCAGGGTGCTCCACAGTGCACGTCTGCGGGTGTCGAGGCGGAGATACCAGCCTCGGGCGGGGGATTGCCAGGGGATCAGCGTCTCGGCCACGAGCGTGTCGCCCTTCCTCCGGGCTGCGTGCACTCCCGCGCTCGTGGCCGCGAACACCTGGCCCGAGACGGGGTCGTGTGCGTCGCCGTGTCCGTCGTCCGGCAGGGGCAGGAGCGCGTCGGGCGTGACCGTGGGGCAGCCGGGCGGGGCCGCGAGGAGATCCGCGAAGCGGTGGACCGCCAGGGCGCCCGGCTCCCGGTACCGGAGGATGACGAGCGGGTCGCCGCCGCCCAGGACCGTCACGCCTGGTTCGCCGACGCGTGTGCGTACCCGAGCTGTCTCCCCGGTGGCCAGGTCGACGACCGTCAGGAGGTCCGACCATGGCTCCGCGTTCTCGCCCAGGCCGGTCGTGACGGCCAGCAGGCGGCCCGACGGATCGCAGGCCAGGTGCTCGGCCGGTACGGCGACCGGGACCGCGAGTTCCACGAGCTCGTCACCGAACGGGTCGAGCACCAGTAGCTCCCCCCGACGGTCGTCGACGCAGGCCACCCGCCCTCGCGGCAGCGCCAAGAACCCGGCGTGCTCGGAGAGATGGCGCCCGGCCAGGCGTCCTGTGACGGTGCCGTCCGGAAGCGTCAGCGCGTACACCGTGCCGGCCATGTGGTCGGAGACGAGCAGGACGGAAGCGGTGATGGTCATGGGTCCTCCGGGCGGCTAGGGGGGCTGTTTGGTGAAAACGATTATCATGTATGTTCGGTGCGTTCCAGATCCCTGAAGAAGAAGCGAGGGCGTCGATGCTGCGCGCACCGTCCAGATTTGTCCGTAATTGGGTCACCGTGGGTGTGGTGGGTTCCGTCCTGGTCGGCTGCGGCTCGACCCCTGGCGAGCCCGCTAGCGACAAGGCCGTGCGGCCCGGCGCGAAGACCGAGGTCACCGTCGAACCCATCAAGGCGGCCACCGAGTTGACCGATGTGAACGGCTCCAAGGTCTCCCTGGAGAAGCAACCGCAGCGGATCGTCTGCCTGTTCGCGCTCTGCGACGACATCCTGACCGAACTCGGCATCGTCCCGACGGCCACCAACAGCGCGCTGCTCGCCCACCCCGGATTCCTCGGGGAGGACAAGGCGAAGAAGGTCGACGTCATCCCCGGCGGATTCATCGCCCCCGAGGTGGAGGCGATCCTCTCCCACAAGCCGGACCTCGTGATCGGCCTGGGGGACACCCACGGGAAGCTCGCCCCCGCGCTGAAGGGCGCCACCACGTTCTGGGCCATGCAGCCCGAGACGTGGGAGGACGGCGTGGGTTACCTGCGCGACGCCGCCGCCCTCACCGGCCGTACCGCCCAGGGGGAGAAGGCCGAGAGGGCCTTCCGGACCAAGCTCGCCCAGGCGGAGAAGGCTCCGAGCGACAAGGCGGCCCTCATCATCTACGGCAGCGACGAGAACTTCGGCGTCGCGACGCCGGACGGTGACGTGACCGCCGGCCTGTTCCCCAAGCTCGCCGAATACCCGTGGAAATCCCGTGGTGTGGAAGGCAGTTACAGCCTCGAAGAGATCCTCGCCCGGGACGTCGACGTCCTGTTCGTCGAGACGATGAGCTTCGGCGGCGCGGACGGCAAGCTGTCGGAGAAGCTGGCGAAGAACCCCCTCTGGAGCAAGATCCCGGCCGTGAAGAACGGCGACGTCCACGAGGTGAACTCCGAGGTGTGGGCCAAGGGGCGCGGTACCCGCTCGATGGGCATCGTCCTCGACGAGGCCACGGCCGCGCTGCGGTGAGGGCGCCCTCCTCGGGGCCTTCGGTGGTCGAAGGCCCGGCGGGACTGGCCGGAACTCCTCGGCGGTCCTCACCGCGTGCACGGAGGTGGCAGCCCCTCCTGGTGATCGGGGTGCTGATCGCCGCCTCCGTCTGCGCGCTCTGCCTCGGTACCCCCTCCGTGCCACCGCATCGCATCCTCGGCGCGGTGCTGGAAGGGGACACCACGCTCGCCGGGATCGTCGTCACCGAACTCCGCATCCCAAGACTGGTGTTGGCGCTGATCGCCGGAGCCTGCCTGGGCGCGGCGGGGCTCGTGCTCCAGGAGGCGCTCCGCAACCCCCTCGCGGTGCCGGAAATGCTGGGCGTCTCCTCCGGGGCGGCGCTGGGCGTGGCCGCGCCGCTGGTGCTGGCGCTCTCGCTGCCCGCGGCGGTCGAGCCCCTGCTCGCGCTCGGCGGGGCCGCGCTCGGCGGTGGGCTGACCCTGCTGGCCGCCGGGCTCGGGCGCAGCCCGTCCGCGGTGCTGCTGACCGGCGCCGCGGTCGCGGCCGCGTTGCAGGCCGCGCTGCTCGTCCTGATGGTCATGGCGGACCAGCTCGACCTCCAGCTCATCTACCGCTACCTGCTCGGGTCCCTCTCCGCCCGCACCTGGGACGACGTCGCGGGACTGTGGCCGTGGCTGCTCGTCGCGGCCCCCGCGCTCGTGCTCTGCGCTCCGGTGCTGTCGGTGATGCGGCTGGGCGACGAGGACGCCGAGGCGCTGGGTGTACGCGCCCAGCGGGCCCGGCTGGCCGCGCTGGCCATCGCCGTCGTGCTGATCGCGCCCGTCACGGCCGTGTGCGGGCCCGTCGCCTGGGTGGGGTTCCTCGCCCCGCACCTCGCCCGCTGGTTCAACCCCGCGTCGGGAGCGGTGCGTTGGCTCCCGTGGTCCGCCGCGTGGGGTGCGGTCGTCGTGACCGTCGCGGATGTCCCCGCCCGGCTGGCGCTGGCACCCGTGGAGACCCCGGCCGGTGCCTGGACCGCGCTGCTCGGAGTCCCGGCCGGCGTCGCCCTGATGCGATCGGGCCGCCGCCGCGCTCGTACCGGAGGGCGTAACCCGGCCGGTTCCGCACAAGGGGCGGTGCCGCACGGCGGGCCGGGGACCGGCGGAGCCTCCCCGCGCCAAGGAGAGAAGACCGGAACGGAGGACGCGCAGTGAGCCGTCGATTCGTGGCCCTCGGGGCCGTCGGGGCCCTCAGACCCCTCGGGGTCCTCGCGGGGCTCGCCGTCGTGTGCGCCGGGGTGGAGTTGCTGGCCGGGCGCGGCATGTCCCCGGGCGCGGTCTGGGACGTACTGGGTGGCGGCGGGGACGTGACGGAGCGGCACATTCTCCTGCAACTGCGGCTGCCCAGAACGCTGGTGGCCCTGGGGGCGGGCGCGTCCCTCGCCGTGGCCGGGCTGGTCCTCCAGTCCGCGCTGCGCAACCCCCTCGCCGGTCCCGAAGTGACGGGTGTGACACCAGGGGCGGTCCTTGGTGCCGTCACCGCCACGGCCCTGGGCCTCGCGGGGTGGGACTCACCGCTGGCCGTGGTGCTCGCCGCCTGCGCGGGCGGATGCGCCGGAGCGCTGCTGCTCTGGCTGCTCGCCGGTCGCGCGGGTGGCGACCCCGCCCGGATCGCCATGCACGGAGTGCTGGTGTCGGCGGTGCTCGGCGGGCTCACGGCCATGGTGCTGCTCGTGAAGCCGGGGGAACTCGGCAGCGTCGTGCAGTGGTTGGTGGGCACCACGGAGGGGCGGGTGTGGGAGCACTGGCATCTGCTGTGGCCATGGGCGCTGGTCTGGGGGGTCGCTGCCTGGCTGCTGGCCGGGCCGCTCACCCTCTTGCGCTGCGGCGACGACATCGCGCTGGCCGCCGGCCTCTCCGCCCGGCGCGCCCGAACCCTCGCCCTGCTATGCGCGGTGGCGCTGACGGCGGGTGCCGTGGCCGCTGTGGGTGCGCTGGGCTTCGTGGGACTGCTCGTCCCGCATCTCGCCGTCGCCGTGTTCGGCGCGGACCTGCGGGCGAGCCTTCCCGGCGCCGCGCTGATGGGCGCGGTCGTCGTGTGCGGGGCGGACGCCGCGGCGCAGCTGGGCTCGCGGCTCCTTGCCGAGGCGCTGGACGCCGGACGGCTCACGCTTCCGGTCGGAGCGCTCACCGCCTGCCTGGGCGCGGCCCTGCTGCTGGTCGTGGTGCGCCGCGCGCCGAGCCATACGTTCTGAGAGCCGACGGAGGACTGAGCATGACCACGAGCGAGTGCATGGGGATCCACGTCGAGGGGGTCCACTTCGGCTATCCCACACGGCCCGTGCTGCGGGGCGTCGACCTGACCATCCGGCCGGGCGAACTGACAGCCCTCATCGGCCTCAACGGCTGCGGCAAGTCGACCCTGCTGCGCCTGTCCGCCGGGCTGCTCCGGCCGGACCGTGGGCGGGTACTGCTCGGCGGGGACGACCTCGCCGGGCTCACCCGGCGCGCCACGGCGGCCAGAGTGGCCCTGCTCCATCAATCGGCTCCGACCGTACCGGGAATGACGGTTCGTCACTTGGTGCGGCAGGGGCGTTACGCGGCCCGCGGCCCGCTGGGCATGCTGCGCGAAGGTGACGATGCCGTCGTGCACCGGGCCTTGCGCGACGTCGGGGTGGAGGAGTGGGCCGACCGTGACGTCGACGCGCTGTCCGGAGGCGAGCGGCAGCGGGTGAGGCTCGCGATGGCCCTCGCCCAGGACACCCGCGTCCTGCTGCTCGACGAGCCGACGACGTATCTGGACCTGCATCACCAGCTCGACGTGCTGCGGACGGTGGTCCGCCTGCGGGAGGAGCGCGGGCTCACGGTGGTCATGGTGCTGCACGACCTGGCCCACGCCGCCCGGTTTGCCGAACGCGTCGTCGCGCTGCGCGAAGGCCGCGTGGTGGCCGACGGGGCGCCGAAGGAGGTCGTCACGCCGGCGCTGCTCGCCGACGTGCTGAAGGTGGCTGGCCGGGTCGGCATCGACCCTGAGGGCGGCTGGCCGGTGTGTTACCCAGATCACCCTCTCCCCTCTAGAAAATGAAAATCAGTGCCATTAGTGTTCGATTCGCGGCGCTCGACCGAACGCCGCATCTCCCTTACGAACTAGGAGAGTTCATGGACAACGAGCAGATCTTCGCCCCCATCGCCGACCCGGGTCAGCTGGCCCACGCCTCGGCCAGCCACTCCAACGCGCTCGTCGAGAACCCCTTCGAGGACACCGAGGAGTAAGGGAGGGGCCTTACCCCCTCTCTCGACCGTGGGCCCGCCCGTTGCCTTTCGGGCGGGCCCACGCCCATCCCAGCCCCCTTCGTCAGGAGATCCTGTGTCCCGCAGTCGGCTCGTACCGGGTGTCGAAGTCGTCACCGTGCCTGGGCGGGGTCTCGCCGTCCGCACCGCCGAAGGAGAGTTCCTCAGCGTCAGGAAGACAGGAGACGCGAAGGGTGGCGACCTGCTGTCCGTGCTTTCCGGGCTCTCCGGGCTCTCCGTGCTTTCCGGTGCGGACCGGGCCCCGCTGGACGAGGAACTGCACCGTGTCGTCCGGGCCTTCGAGGAGGCGGGATACCTGGCGGACGAGCCTCAGCTTCCGCAGTGGCCCGCCGACCGCCGCGACATCCGGCTCCTCGGCGACCCGGCCGTGATCCGACCGCTGGCGGCGCACCTGGCCGCCCTGGGCGCCGAGCCCCGGACCGCACCGGCCGTCACCGACGCGGACACGTCGCCGGTGGAGATCGAGAACCTGCTCGCCGGAGCCCCCGCCGCCGTCGTGTGGTGCCTCGACGGCCCTGTACCCGACGGGCTGTGGGAGGCCGCTGACCGGCTGCCCGAGCACGGGGTCGCGTGGCTTCGCTGCCACCGCGAGGGGTGGCAGGCGTACGTCGAACCCCTCGCCGCCGGGCCGGGCGATGTCACCGCGGCCCACGTACGGGCCCGCCGGCTGGCCGCGACCCCCGCCCACCGGGAACTGGCCGCCTACTGGAGCGGGCCCCGCACGACGGGCACACCGGTCCGACTCACCGTTCCGGCCGCCGCGCTGCTCGCGGCACTGCTGGCCGACGACCTCGGCCGGTGGGCCACCGGGACCCCCGACGCGGCGGGGTTCCCCGCACGGCGCCGACTCCGGCAGGTGGACCTGCGCACGCTGACCGTCACCGACCACCCCGTCCTGCCGGTGCCCGTCGTCGCGACGATGCCGGTCGCACCGACATCGGTCGCAGCGAGGCCGGTCGCACCGATGCCGGTGGATGCGCTGCCGATGGCTGCGATGCCGGTCGTGCCGACACCGAAGAAGGACGGATGACGTCCCTCCGTACGGCGCGTGTCGGAGGTCTCGCCACGGACGTGTGCCTTCCCGGCGGCGCCGGCTCCTTCCCCGCCGTCCTCATCCGCACCCCCTACGACCGTTCCCGGCACCTGGCCGAGGCGCGCGGCTGGGCCCGTCGCGGTTTCGCCGCCGTCGTCCAGGACGTCCGCGGCCGCTTCGCCTCGCCGGGGGAGTGGCGCCCTTACGAGAACGAGGCTGCCGACGGGGCGGCGACGGCCCGATGGCTCAGGCGGCAGCCGTGGAGCGACGGCCGGTACGTCGCCGTCGGCGCCTCCTACGCCGCCCACTGCGCGCTCGCACTCTCCCTCGATGTGTCCGGGGAGGCTCGCCCCGACGCCGTCATCGCCGCCGTACCCGCACTCGGCGCCGCCGAGACCGCGCGCGAACCCTCCGGCGTGGAACGGCTGTTGGCCCGCGCCGGATGGTGGGCCGCCCACGGCGACCGGTGCGACTCCGACGAGGGTGCGCTGGAGCAGGCCCTCGCCGCGGACCCCGGCCTGCTCACCCACCTGCCCCTCGCCACCCTCCCCGAGCGGCTGGGGCGAAGCCTGCCCTCCTGGGCGGGACTGTGGCGACACCGTGAACGCGGCCGACTCGCGTTCCGGGCGGCGCACGCCGACGTACCCCTGCTCGTGGTCGGCGGCCACCACGACCACTTCACCGAGGACACCGTCGCGCTGTGGCGGACCTGGGGCGGACCGTCGGCGCACCTGCTGCTCGGTCCTTGGGGCCACGGCCTCGTCTCCGCGCCCGGACCCGACGCGGGCCCCGCCCACCGGGTCGTCCTGGGCGAGTTGTACGCGGAGTGGGCACGCCGCGCCCTGACCGGCGGGCTCGCCCCCGGCCGCCACGGCGCGCTGGCGCTGGGCGGCGGCGACCTGTGGATGCCCCCGGGGACCGAAGGTGAACCCCGTACGCAGCCGCTGCGGCTCCTGCACGGGTCCCGCTTCACCGCCGACCCCGACAGCCCCGTCCGCTCCGACGACCTCACCGTGCCCACCGGGGGAGTCCCCGACCGTTGCCTGCTGGTCTCCCCGCCGCTCCCGCGACCGCTAGACGCCGTCGGGCCCGTACGGCTACGGCTACGAGCCACCGCCGACACCCCGTCCGCCGACTGGGCCGCCCGCCTCGTCGCCCTCACCCCGGACGGGACCGCCGAACGCCTCGCCGTCGGCGTCCTGCGGCGCGAGGAACCGGCAGACCGGCAAGCGGAGTTCACCGCCGAACGCCGCCTTGCCGTCGGTGCCCCGCCACGCAAGGAACCCGCAAACCGGCACCCGGAGTTCACCGTCGAACTCGGCCGGCTCGCGCGGCGGCTGCGCGCCGGCACGCGGCTGCGGCTCGAGATCGCCGGACACCATTTCCCGGCGCATGCCCGTAACCCCCACACCGGGGACGACCCCATCACGGTCGACCGGCTGCTCGCCTCCCGGCGAGAGGTCGACCCGGCGAGCGTGACGCTGACCCTGCACGTCCTCCCCACCCGCCCCACCTCCACCGACCCCGCCAAGGAGATCCTGCGATGACGACGCTGCCGCTGGAAGCACTCGTCGACCCCGTCTGCGGCATCGTCCGCGAGGTCAAGCCCGTCGAACACCCCCCGGGCGCCCCACCCCGCTACACCGCGTACACCGCCGAGATATCCGACGCCCGCAGACTCGGCCTGTGGCCCGCCGACCGGGTCTCCCTCGGCACCACCTTCGGCGACCCCGAGCAAGCCCGGATCGCCGCCATAGCCGAGGGCATAGAACGGTACTGCGGCAACCGCGTGCCCCCGCCCGGCCACCGCGACGCCCCCCTGCGCGCCACCGCCGCCGAACTCACGGAGAAGGGTCTGCGACTGTACGGCCCCGATGCCCTGCCCGCGTACGCGCCCTGGCAGTACACCCGGGAGAAGTTCCCCTACCGCCCCCTCGCCGCCGACACCCCGTCCCTGTGGACGCGCGGCACCGAACGGCTGTCCGGAGGACGTACGACGGAGGTCTGGGCACCCGTCGCCCTCACTCACCTCAACTGGCGCCAGGGCGACCTGCGCGAGCTGCCCCGGACCCATCACCTCAACTACGCGGGCATCGCCACCGGTCAGGGCTTCGACGACGCCGTCGAACGCGGCCTGCTGGAGATCGTCGAACGCGACGCTTTGGAACTGTGGTGGCACCTCGACGGATCCACCCGCGGAATCGACCCGGCCAGCGTGCCCGGCCTCATGGACGACCTGGCCGGTTCCGCGCTCGACGTCCACATCGTCGAGATGCCGTCCGAGTTCGCCCCGTGCATGGCGGCGCTCGTCCACGACCCCCGACTCGGCCTGTACGCGGCCGGGTTCGCGTGCAAGTACGACCCCGCCGAGGCGGCCCGCAAGGCGGTGCTCGAAGCGGTCCACACCTGGGTCTTCACCCAGGGCCTGACCGACCCCGACGGCTGGGTCTTCCAGGCCGCCGAGGCCGGCCTGCTCGCCCGTGGCCTCTACCTGGAGCACCGCGCCGACGGCCGCTATCTCGACGCGTGCGGGCGGCAGTTCGAGCATGTACGGGACCTGGGCGCGCACGTACAGGTATGGCTCGACGAACGGATGACGGCAGAGGCGCGGCGATTCACCGAACCCGCCCACGGCACCGTATCCGTCGCCGCGGTCGAGCCCGGCAGCCGCGCCCGGCTGGAGAGCGCCTTGCACGCGGGCGGCCACCGTGTCATGACGTTCGACCTGACCACCGAGGACGTGGCCGAGACGTCCCTGCGGGTGGCCCGGGTCCTCGTCTCCGGCCTCCTCCCCAACGCCCCCGCCGCCTTCGGCTACTTCGGCTGCCCGCGCCTCGCCGAAGCAGCCGTCCGCCGAGGCTGGCGTACGACCGAGCCCGGCGCACCCGAGGACTTCACGCTCGCTCCTCCGCCGCACATGTGAGGAGGAGCGCTGTGGAACACCTCGATGAGGGCGGCCGCGCGATGGAAGGCGAACTCCTTTATGGGGAAACCTCGTTGGACGGGGAACGCCTCGATGCAGGCCACCCGCTGGACCTCGCCGCCGCGCTCGCCCGCGCCCGCTCCCCGCAGCTGCCCGGCCCCGACACACCCGCCGGGACGGCCGTCCCGGCGTGGCCGGGGCCGCCGCGCCCGATCCCGGGAGCCGGCCCGGCGGACCTCGACCTGGGTGCCCTGTTGCGCCTCTCCCTGGCAGCCTCGGACGGCTCCGGGCGGCTGAGGCCCGTGGCATCCGCGGGTGCGCTGCACCCGGTGGACACCGCACTCGTCGTCGGCGCCGGCTGTTCCCTGCCGCCCGGCCGCTACGGATACGACCCGCTGCGCCACCGCGTCCACCGCGTCCACCCCGTCCACCCCGTCCACCGCGTCCACCGAGTCCACTCCGTCCACCCAGCTCACCGCATCGGCCGGCAACCCGACCGCACGCCGCCGGGCGTGACCGCCGAACTGTCCGTCACCGCCCGGCGTACGGTCTCCCACTACGGTCACCGTGCCTGGCCTCTGCTGCTCCTCGACACCGGGCACGCCGCCGCCGCGCTGTTCCTCGCGGCGCGTGCGCTGGGTGCGGGGGAGCCCGACCTCGTGCTTGACGGCCGCGCCCGGAGCCCGCTCGCCGCCGTACACATCCTCCCGCTGTCCCACCGGCCCGACGGTGCACCGAGCCGCCCCCGGCCGTCGGCGACCGCGCCCACGGCGGCGGAGCTGCTGGCCCGTCGCAGTGCCCCGCCGCCGCTGTCGGGTACCCCGACGGCGGACGCGCTGCGGGCTGTCCTCGCCACCGCCGTACGGGCGGGCGCCGGCGCAGTGCGCTGGTGCGTCGCCGTCGGCCCGCCACGGCCCGGCCTGCTGGAGCTGGCCTCCGAAGGCACGACACTGCGACGGTACGCCGCGGGGGAGGCCCGCCCGACGCTCGCGGTCTGGGCGGCGCGGCAGGCGTGGATCGCGGACGCCGGAGCCGTCCTGCTCGCTCGCGGTTGCCCCACGGACGCCGACGAACAGCACATCCGCCGCACCCACCTGCGCGCCGGATTCGCCGTCCACCTCGCCCACCTCACCGCCCGGCGCCACGGGCTCGCCGCCCGGCCCGTCGGCTCGTGGCAGCAGGCGGACCTCGGCGCCGCACTCGGCGCCCCACCCGGCCAGGACTGGATCGTCCACGGACTGGCCCTCGGCACCCTCCACGCCGACGAGGAGACCACCACATGATCGTCCACCCCGAACTGCGCCGCGCCACCCGACCCGCACGGCACTCCCTGCTCCACGCCACTCTCCTGCAAGGTGCCGTCACCCTCACCCATCTCGCGCAGGCGGCCCTGCTGGCCCTCGTGCTCGCCGCCCTGGCCCGCGGCCACACCGGAGAACTCCCTTGGCTGCTCGGCGCGGTGCTCGCCGTCGTCGCCGCCCGCGCCGGACTCGGCACGTGGCAGCGGCGCACCGCCACCCGCGCCGGGGCCGAGGTCAGGGTCGCGCTACGGGACGAACTCCTCGCCCACCTAGGGAGGTTGGGGCCTGCACACCTGACGGCCGCCCGCGCCGGAGCCGTACGCACCACCCTCGTCGACGGCGTGGAGGGCGTCGATGCCTACGTCTCCCGCTACCTGCCGCAGCTCCTGATCACCTTGACCGTACCGCCCCTGGTCCTCGCCGCCCTGGCCGTGGTGGAACCGGCGGCGCTGCTCGGTCTCGTACCCGCCCTGCTCCTCGCCCTGTGCGGCCCGCGCGCCTGGGACAGCCTCCTCGCCGCTCGCGGAAAGGAGCACTGGGACACGTACGAAGAACTGGGCGCCGACTACCTGGAAGCCCTGCAAGGCATGCCCGCCCTGCGGGCCGCAGGCGCGGTCGGCCGCACCCGCGAACGCCTGGAGAAGCGCTCGGCGGCCCTGCACCGGGCGACGGTCGCCAAACTGCGCGTCTCCCTGGTCGACACCGGCATTACCGACCTCGCCATCCAGGGAGGCACCGCCGCCGCCGCGCTCCTCGCCGGCTGGTCGGCCGTCAGCGGATCCACGACGGCGACCGGCACCTACCTGGTGCTGCTCCTCGCCTCCGAGTGTTTCCGGCCGGTCCGCGACCTCGCTCGTGAGTGGCACGCGGGATACCTCGGCGTGTCGGCCGCGGACGGGATCGCGGTGCTGCGGACCGCAGAACCGGCGGTACGCGACACGGGAACGGCACGCGCGGACTGGCCCGCGCCCCCGGAACTCCGTTTCGAGAAGGTCCGGTTCGCCTACGACGGCGCCCCTGCGCCCGCCCTCCACAGCGTCTCCTTCACCGCCCCGGCAGGACGTACGACAGCGATCGTCGGCCCGTCCGGCGCCGGCAAGTCCACCCTCCTCGCCCTGCTCCTACGCCACCACGACCCGCACGAAGGCCGCATCACCCTCGACGGGCGGCCCACGGCCGCGTACGCCCTCGACGCCCTGCGGCAGGGCATCGCCGTGGTGTCGCAGGACACCTACCTCTTCCACGCCACCATCGCCGACAACCTGCGCATGGCCCGCCCGGACGCCACGGACGACGACCTGACGTTGGCGGCGCGCGGCGCGGGCGTCCACGAGGAGATAGCCGCCCTCCCCGACGGCTACGCCACCGTGCTCGGCGAACGCGGCGCCACCCTGTCCGGCGGGCAGCGGCAGCGGCTCGCGCTCGCCCGGGCCCTGTTGGCGGACGCCCCCGTGCTCGTCCTCGACGAGGCGACGAGCTCGGTCGACGAACGCCGCGAGGCGGACATCGTCCGCGAACTGCTGAACGCCGCCGGCGACCGCACCGTCCTGGTGATCGCCCACCGCCTCGCCGCCGTCCGGCACGCCGACCACATCGTCGTCCTCGACGCGGGACGGCTGGACGCCACCGGCGACCACGCCGGCCTGCTCGAAGCCGGAGGCGTCTACGCCCGACTCGTCGAGGCCGGCCGCACCGACCGAGGAGACCTCCCCGCATGAGCCACGCCCACACCCACGACACCGCTACGGTCGCAGCCACCGGCTCAGCCACGGCCACCGACACCGCCATGGCCGAGACGATTGTGCCCGAGCGGGGCGCCCTGCGCGCCCTGCTCCCCGCGCTCGCCGGGCACCGTGCCATGACGGCCCGCACGTGCGCTGCCGCACTCCTCGAACAAGGCTCCCTCGTCGCGCTGGTCACGCTCGCCGCCCACACCGTGGGCACCGCTGTCATCGAGACGAGGGCCCCTTCGCCCGGCACCGTCGCGGCACTCGTCGCCCTGGTCCTCGTACGGGCCCTGACGACCTGGCGCGAGATGGACCTCTCGCACGACCTGGCGTACCGGGTACTCGCCGCGCTGCGGGTACGCGTCTTCGACGGGCTCGCGCGCAGCGCGCCCGCCCGAGTCGCGGGCCGACGCAGCGGGGACCTCGCCGCCACCGCCATGGCCGACGTGGAGGCACTGGAGTTCTTCTACGCCCACACCACCGCCCAACTCCTGGCCGCGGGAACGGTCTTCACCGGCGGCGCGACGGCCCTCGCCCTCCTGGAACCGTGGCTTCTCGCGGCCGTGCTGCCGGTCGCGGCCGTGCTCACCGTGGCCCCCTTCGCCGACGCGCGCGGACGTGCGGTACGCGGCTCCCGCACCCGGGGGGCGCTCGCCACGCTGTCGGCCGACACGGTGGAGATCGTCGACGGACTGCGGGAGCTGCTTGCCTTCGGCACCGTCACCGGACGCCGAGCGCGGCTGGCGGAGCGCGGGCGACAGGTGGGTGACGCCCAGCGCGCGGAGGCGACGTGGGAGGCCCTCACCGCCGCCGTACGCGATCTCCTCATCGTGGCGGCAGTCCTGGGTGTCGTGGCAGCAGCGGCGGAGTCCGTAGCCTCAGGGCGGCTGCACGGCGCGTGGGCGCCGGCGGCGATGGCGCTGGCCCTGGCGATTCTCGGCCCCGTCGCGGAGTCCGCCCGATCCCTGAGCCAGGCCGTATCCCTGCGCGCCGCCGCGTCCCGGGTCGGTGCGGCCCTCAAGGCCCCCGCGCTCGCCCCGCCGCCGGCGGAGCCCCGTACGATTCCTCCCGGCCAGCTGGGAGTCCGGCTGCATCAGGTGCGCTTCGACTACGGCGGCAGCCCCGTCCTCGACGGCGTCGAGCTGACCGTCCGCGCGGGGCAGACGCTGGCACTGGTCGGCGCCTCGGGCGCCGGCAAGTCCACCTGCGCCCACCTCCTGGCCCGCTTCTGGGACCCGACCGAAGGCAAGATCCAACTGATACCCGCCGCCGGAGACCCCATCGACGTGAGGGAGGTGGGCGACCCCGAACTCCGCCGCGCCGTAGCGCTGGTGGGGCAGGAGACGCCCCTCTTCCACGGCACCCTCGCCGAGAACCTGCGGCTCGCCGCCCCCGAAGCCGACGACGACCTCCTCGCCGAGACGGCCCGCCTCTGCGGCATCGACCGGATCGCCCCGCTGGGCACCCTGGTCGGCGAGCGAGGCTCCACCCTCTCCGGAGGCCAGCGCGCCCGCATCGCCCTCGCCCGCGCCCTCCTGTCGCGCCCCAGAGTCCTGATCCTGGACGAGTCCACCGCCCACCTGGACAACGCCAGCGACGCCCAACTCGCCACCGCACTCCACCAGGAAGGCCGTACGACCATCGTCATCGCCCACCGCCGCGCCACCATCCGCCGCGCCGACCGAATCGCTGTCCTAGAAGCCGGCCGCATCGCCGAGCAGGGCACCTGGGAGGAGCTCACCAGCCGCCCCGACAGCGCCCTCAACCGCACCCTCGCCGACACCGCCTCCTGAGAGCGGGGCAGGCAATCCGAGCCGCCGGAAGGGCGGGTGTGGTAGGCGGCTGAAGCTCAGGTGGTGGGCGAGGAGCCGCTCTTGAGGTACGGGGCGAGCAGCGTGCTCCAGGAGTTCTGAATCTGCTGGTACTCGGCAGGGCAGCGGTCCGCTCGCGACTCGGGCAGGTAGCCGTTCGGGTTGGCCTCGGTGAGGACGACGCCCTGGTAGAGCGCCGGGTTCGAGCCGTAGAGCCAGCAGACGGCGTTGAAGAACCGCTGTGCGTTGAGAGAGTGCTCTCCGGCGACGTTCTCGCTGATCCGGCCCTCCTCGGAGGCCACGGCGAGCGCGCCCCACGCCTCGATGTCGCTCCAGGCGTACTCCTGGTGGACGGAGTCCTGGGAGAGCAGGAGCGTGGCGAGCTGATCGGCCGCGTCCTCCTCACGACCCGTGATGGGCAGCTCGTACACGCTGATCAGGGCGTGCGCGAGTTCGTGGAAGACCGTGCTGTTGGAGATGCCGATGATGTCGTTGTCGGTGGCCCGTTCCCGCTCAAGCGTCGTACCCGACGTGTTCAGGTCCGTGAAGACCGACCGGAAGAACGCCGCGTACTCGTAGCAGAAGTAGATGGCCTGGTCGTTGGGATCCCAGTACGCGTTGGGCTCCTCGCAGCTCACGCCGACCACAGGGATGTCGTGAGGGAGTCCGATGAGGGCGTTCGCGTGGGTGGCTGCGCTTTCCAGGACCTGGTTCTCCTGGAGGAATCGCTGCTCCGCCAGGCCCGCCTGCGTCTGGGCCTGCTGGTAGCTCACCACGAGCTGGCCGGGACCGGGCACGGCGGAAGACGCGGTGGGCGCCGACAGGGCGCCGACGAACAACAGGGCCACGACGGACAGAAGCGCCGCCGCCCACCTCCAGGAGGTCCGGTGGAACAGCATCGTCGTCTCCGTTCGACGTCACAGCAGGCAGCGAGACGCTTGGAGCGTTTCCGGACTCCAGCCCGTTCGCCGCCGCGTTCAGGCGCCGCGGCTGTTCCAGGGGCAGGGGCAGGGGCGAACCGGCCGTACAGGAAAAGCATAGGTCGCTGCGGTTCCGCCAGCAGCTTCTGGCCCCCCGGCTCGGGCCACAACCGCTTCTTCAACATCGCCCCGGAGGGAATCCCCGCGGCCGACGTCTCCATCTCCACCCAGCGCGTCAGCACCCGCTACAGCGCCGCGACCCTCACCGACCTCGTCGACCATGTCCGCAACAGCAACGCCACCGGCAACCTCGACAGGTGGGACAGTGTCTCCCTCGAAGCAGCCGATGCCACGGGCGACCGCAAGATCACCATGGGCATCGATACCGACGGGTCGAAGTCCAGGTCTCCGGCACCGACGCCACCTGGGTCCACGGACAAGCGGCACGCGTCGAGCTCCATTCTCCGTGCATGGCCCGCCTACCCGGCGCGGACCTGTGAGACCGCGAGGTCGTGGCACGGAGGCCGTACGGTCGGCCCGCGACCACCCTGGGCCCGCGAGTGTCAGCGGACGGGAGTCGCGGGGTGAGATCGGAGGTCGGCGGAGGACGGACCACCACCGCCCGAAGGAGCATCGCGACCGTCCACCTGCTCCATGCGGGCCAGAGCGTTCCGGAAGCTCTCGGGCGTGACGCGCATGCCGCTGGCGAACGGGTGGTTGAGCTGTAGTACGACCCAGATCCCGCCGGCGAAGAGCGCGGCGACCGTTCCCATTCCCAGCACGGCACGCCTGCCGGTGGGCCACCCCATCAGCAGGAAGTACAGGGGCACCGCGACGGCGGTTGAGACGAGGAAGGCCAGCAGGACGGGTGGGATGCCGTCGTCCGCCGCCGCGACCCTCGCCCGGCGATGGGTGTAGACCTCGTGCAGGGCTGTCCGCAGATCGGCCGCGTCCGCGGCCGTGCCGGACGTGCTCGACCGCGCTCGCTCCTGGAGGGCATCCAACTCGTTCCAGGCGCCCGCCGCCTCCTCACCCCGCGCGAGCGCGGGCCACTCCACGTCGATCACGGTGCTGGTATACGCCCGAACGCCCTCCTGAAGGCCGCGCCTCTCGGCCCCGGGATAGCCGCTGGCCGCCATGTAGGCATCACGCAGAGCACCGGATTCGGCCACAGCGCTCGCCCGGGCGTTTCCCAGACTCGAACTGGTGTTGACGATCAGGAACGCGATCATGAGCACGTAGAGCGAAGCGACAGCGCCCGAGGAAGCACCCACCACGGGACCGCCCTGAATGGACCAGCGCCGGTCGACATGGCGGGACCAGAGCCAGGCCACCGCCGCGCCGAGCGCGAAGGCTCCGAGTGCGACCAGCGCGCCGCGTACATACATCGAAGTCCCTGTCTCACGACGTTTCGGGTTCTGACGCCCACGTACGGTAACCGTCATGATGGCGGACATACGTGTCCGGCGCGCTGCCCGAACCCCTCGGGTTCCTCGAACAGCAGGCTGCCGTCCGGGGTTGCGCTCTGTAAGACGTATCGCCAGATACGTGTCCAGCTACCCTCGGTTACGACACGGGACGTGGCTCCCTCCGGATCCGCCGACCGCACGGCTCTACTCGGGTAGACCAGCGAGGGGTGGCTCGCGCGCGGCCGGTGCGCGAGAAGAAGAGTGTCGTCGATCCCATCCGCAAGCCTGCTCGGCTCCGAATGTCTGGGTGAGAGGTCAACCGATCCACGGCCGTGGGGCCTCGGCGTCCGGCCGGTGGGAGGAGCAGCTCATGAACACCACGCGCACTCGACGCCGCATCCCGGCCGCCTTGTCCGCCGCCGCCCTCGTGGTCTCGTTCGGGGCCCTCGCCCCGCAGGCGTTCGCCGACAACGGCGGCACTCCGTTCGGTCCGGGCTGTGCCTCGGTCCCGAAGGAGGGAGACGGTTCGTTCGACGGTATGGCCGCCGACCCGGTGGCGACCGCCGCCTCGAACAACCCCGCCCTGTCGACCCTGGTCACCGCCGTTGAGAAGGCGGGTCTGGTCGACACCCTGAACGAAGCGGAGGACATCACGGTCTTCGCCCCGACGAACGACGCCTTCGAGAAGATACCGAAGGCCGACCTGGACAAGGTCCTCGCCGACAAGGCGATGCTCACCAAGATCCTCACCTACCACGTGGTCGACGAACCGGTGGAGAAGGCGGACCTCGCCGACGGATCCTTCAAGACCCTCCAGGGCGGCACTCTGACCACCGCCGGGTCCGGGGACACGTACAAGGTGAACGACACCGCGTCCATCGTCTGCGGCGACGTGCAGACCTCCAACGCGACCGTGCACATCATCGACACCGTACTCATGCCGAAGTGAACGGACGCCGGGTCAGGGAGCCTGCTCGACGCCGGCTCCCTGGCCCGCCTTCGTCTTGCCCTCGCGAGGGGCAGTGTGTGGGGGCGTCTTCCTGCCCTCTCCGTGACACGTCTAGACGACTCCCGATCGCAGGTCGGTCAGGACCGTGCGGGCTGCCTGGGCTCCCGAGGCCAGGGCGCCTTGGAGGGAGCCGGTTGAGCGGTGGTCGCCGCAGACGTAGTGGCCGGGGGTCCAGCGGGTGGTTCGGGAGAGGGGGGTGGGGCCGGGCATGGCCGGCAGGGCGTCGGGGATCGTGATGCGGTGGATGGGTTCCCAGTCGTCGGTGTTCGTGTCGTACACGTTGGCTAGGGCCGCCAGGACTGCGTTCGTGTCCGCCGGGTTGGGGGAGCCGAGCACGGATGTGGACACCAGTGCCCGGCCGTCGGGGGAGAAGCCGGGCTGGACCGCGGTGAGGACACACGTGTTGAGGAACCTGCGGCGGGAGTCGACGACCAGGGTGGGCTCGGCCAGGGGAGGCCGGGCGGTGGCGTGGTACAGCGTGGTCACCGTTCGGCCGTCCGGGATGCGGAGTCCCGGAAGCAGCTGCGCGGCGACGGGCCCGCTCGTGGCGACGACGACCGTACGGGATCGCACTTCCCGTCCGTCCGTGAGGGTCACCCCTTCGGGTGTCACGGCGGAGACCTCCGTCCCCGTCCGCAGGACGTCCTGCGGCAGACGTGAGGCGAGCTGGGCGGGTACCGCGCCGATTCCCTCGGCCGGCAGGCAGAGGGTGCCGCGCAGCATGCTCCGCCACACGAGGTGGAAGAACCGGGCCGAGGTCTCCAGCCGGTCCTCCAGGAAGACCCCGGAGAGGAACGGCCGGAAGAAGGTCTCCACCAGGCGCGGTGACACGCCTGCGGACGCCAGGGCGTCGAGCGTGGTCCCGTCGGCGCCCCGCCGCAGCACGGACGCCGGCGCGAGGGCGTCCCGTGCCGACAGCGCGGTGAGGGCCAGCAGGTCGCGACCCGACGCGAGGCGTCCCGGCAGCAGATCCCGACTCTCCCTGGGGCGACGGCTCGGATCCGTGAACCGCCGCATCCCCCGCTCGGTATGGACGAGCACCCCCGGCGTGAAGGGCCGCAGCCTTAGCGCTTTCAGGTCCATGCGCCGTTTCACCTGCGGATACGAGGTGTTGAAGACCTGGAAGCCCCGGTCCAAGGTGAAGCCCGCGACGTGATCGGTACGCATGCGTCCGCCGACCGTGTCGCCCGCTTCCAGGAGCCGTACCCGCAGGCCCGTCTCGCACAGATCGCGGGCGCAGGCGAGTCCGGCGGCACCGGCTCCGACGACCACCACGTCGTACCGGGTGCGGTCCGTCGTGCCTCTCGTGTCCCTCGTTCCCCTCGTGTCCCTGGTGTTCTCCATGCGGTCCTCGTTCCGTGCGGGGTTCCTGGTGCGGTGACCCGTAAGGCTTGTCCCGTCGATCATGTCCTGAGGCAGGCGACGACAGCCGCTGCGAGGGCTGTGCCGGGGGATACGTAGGCGCGTATGGCGTAGCGAGTGGTGACAGTCGGGGATGTGATGGCGCGGCGCGGGTGTTTCGGCGCGGAGTGCGGCTGGGAGGTCATCGTCACCCACCCAATCCCTGCTTACTTATTGTTACGCTCCGATCGCCTTTCGGAGTCGTGCGTAGGAGGTCTGTGTGAGCATCACATTCATCGTGGGGTCCGGTCGTTGCGGGTCGACCATGGTGTCCCGCGCCTTGCAGGCCCATCCCGATGTGCTGAGCATGAACGAGTTCTTCACCTCGCTGGCCTGCAAGGGTGACGGTGCCTTTGAGCAGCGGGAGATCGACGGAACGGGTTTCTGGTCCATCCTGAGCGAGCCGGCCCGACCGCTCGACGCGATCGCCGCCTCCTCCCATCCCATGCCGGAACTGCTCTATCCCTACACGCGCGGACGCTTCCGGCCCGAGACCGGCGTGCCGGCCATCGCGCACATGTCCCTCCCCGCCCTGACCTCCGACCCGGACACCCTGCACGACGACCTCGCCGCCGTGGTACCCGGCTGGCCGAGTCGAACCCCGGCCGATCACTACCGTGAACTCTTCGCCGAACTCGGGCGACGGGAACGGACTTCCGTGGTGGTGGAACGCTCCGGGGCGTCCCTCGCCTTCCTCCCGGCCCTGCGCGTCATGTTCCCCGAGGCGCGTTTCGTGCACCTGTCCCGTTCCGGGCCCGCTGTCGCCATGTCCATGAGCCGGCACATCGGGTTCCGTACCCTGCTGTTGAGGAGGGAAGCCATGGGCCTGCTCGGGCTGACCTCTCCCTTCCAGCTCGGCCCTGAACACGCCGCACTTCTCCCGGATCACCTGGCCCATCTGGCAGGCGACGTGGACTGTGATCTCGTCATGCGCACACCCATCCCCCTGGCGGCCTTCGGACAGTTCTGGTCGCAGCTCATCACCCAAGGAGTGGACGAGTTCACCCAACTGCCGCCCGACCAGAGGATGTCCCTCGCCTACGAGGACATCCTCGACCGTCCTGAGCACCACTTCGGCCGCCTCGCGACCTTCGCCGGAGCCGAGCCCCACCCCACTTGGCTGCGCGACGCCTCCGCATCCGTCATCCGCACCGACCGCCGACCGGTCACCGACCCCGACACCCTCGCCGCCTGCGCTTCGGGGAACGCCGCGCTGGAACGACAGGCCCGGCTCTTCGAGCCCTCGGACGGCCTGTAGAGCGATCGGTGTGACTCCGCGCATGTGCATGCGGGTCCAGACCGAGGGTGGTCGCGTGGCGTGTTTCGATGCATGAACGACGCGGATGGTGGGCGGTCGGGGCGCGGGAGACCGTGGAGTGGAACGGCGTTCACGGCGTTCGTACCCGGGAGGCGTCATGGCTGACAGGCCCGCATCCGCATCCGTTCCCGTTCCCGCACCCGTTCCGCCTGAGGAAACACCTCCGGCCGAGGGTTCCACGTCATCGGCGCATCCGGAGCGACCGGACGGGGGTATGTGGGAGCACCCGGTGGTGTGGGTTTCCTTGATCGTCTTCGGGTCCGTGATGGTGGCGCTGCTGTTCGCGTTCCGTGTCGGCGGTGGACTGTGAGGTATCCGGGAGGCCGGGGGTCGCGCACTGATGGTGACCCGTCATTCGGTAGCGGTATGGCCATGCTGCGTCACCTCGATCAGGAAGAGCTCGTCCGCGTAGCACCAGGCCCACTTCTCCTCTGGGTCCAGGGAGAGTGCGACCGGGTGCCCCGACGCCGCGTGGTGGGCGTAGGCGTGGCGCCCCCGGGAGCTGTCACAGCATCCGACGTGACCGCACGTCGTGCACCAACGCAGCCTCGACCAGGACCAGCCCAGGGCGCGGCACTCCTCGCAGCCTTCGCCAGGCGGTTCGGCCGGTCGTGTCACGTCCGTGAGGTGGACACAGTCGCGGCCGGTAGGACGGCCGAGGTCGGGCGCCACCTTCCACGACCCCTCGATGTCGCCGGCGGGGCCGTCGGCCGCCGTGTTCCCGCGCCCCTCGCCCCTCGGAGCTGTCGTCATCGTCGCGCGACCTCGCCTCGCAGCAGAACCTTCCCCGAACCTTCCCCGTACGCCTTCTCTTCTGGCACCGAGGCGCTGATGGATGCGCGGCCTCGCCGCGTCCTCGGCGTGGCGTGCAGGCAGGACCGTCCCGGAACCGGTATCAGCCTTGTGCATGACCTACCTCGAAGGCGCCATCGACCCGCTGCGGCGCCGGGCTCCGGTGCCGTTTGAACCCCGCCCGACCGCGGCTGAACCCAGCCCGACCGCGGCGCCGGGACCCGTACACGCTATTCGTCCGCTACGGGAGGAGGGAGCACCCGCATGACCTCCTCGGACATCGCCATCTCGGCGGAGGGGGTGGTGCGCCGGTTCGGCCGGCTCGTCGCACTCGACCACGTCGATGTCGCCGTGCGGGGCGGGGAGATGTACGGCTTCCTGGGGCCCAACGGTGCGGGCAAGTCCACGCTCACCCGGGTTCTGTGCACGCTGCTCAACCCCTCCGCCGGACGTGCCACGGTCGCCGGGTACGACGTCACCTCGCAGGCCGACCAGGTCCGTCTGCGTGTCGGCGTCGCATTGCAGGAGGCCGCGCTGGACAACGGGCAGACCGGTGCCGAGATGCTCACTCTGCAAGGCCGCTTCTACGGCCTGTCGCGTGCTGCCACGCGCGCCCGAGTGGCGGAGCTGACCGAGCTCGTCGACATCGGCGAGGCGCTCGGTCAGCGCGTCGGCACCTACTCCGGCGGTATGAAGCGGCGGCTCGACCTGGCGCTCGCGCTCGTACACGATCCGGAGGTGCTCTTCCTCGACGAGCCCACGACGGGGCTGGACCCGGTCAGCCGGGCCCGGGTCTGGCAAGAGGTGCGCCGCCTCAACACGGAGCTGGGCATGACCGTGTTCCTCACGACCCAGTACCTGGAGGAGGCGGACGAGCTCGCGGACCGGGTCGGCATCATCAACCACGGCCGGCTGGTCGCCGAAGGCACCCCCACCGAGCTCAAGCGGGCGATCGGCACGGATGTCGTCGTCGTGACGCTCGAAGGGCCCGTCACCGAGGCCCTCCGCGTCCTCGAACCCCTCGACGTCGTCCAGCGCATCGACATCGCCGGCCGGACGCTGACCGTCAGTGTCTCCGACGGCCCCGCCGCGATCAGCCCGGTGGCCGTCACGCTCTCGGCGGCGACCGGAGTCGTCGTCAAGGAGCTCTCACTGCGACGGCCTTCCCTGGACGACGTGTTCCTTTCCGTCACCGGCGAGCGGATCGCCACCCCCGAGGGGGGAGTCAACGAGGACGCGGCACGCCCCCGTGATCTCGCCGCCCCGGTCGACGCCGACCCCCGCTCGTCCCAGGAGTCTCCATGACCGTCAGCGAGCGACAGGCCACCAGGCGGGTCGCACCACGCCGTGCCGGATTCTTCCGGGACCTGGCCTCCGTCGCCACGCGCGCCCTGCGGTCCATCCCGCGCGACCTCGAGACGGTGATCCCGGCGCTGGTCATCCCCGTGTTCTTCTTCGTCGTGAACACCGGAGCTCTCGAACCCGTGGCGGAGGCCACCGGCGTCGCCGACTTCCGGGCCTTCCAGCTTCCTGTCGCGATCGTCTTCGCGGTCACCGGCGTCTCGCGCGCCAGCGGGCTCGTCACCGACATCAGCAGCGGCTACTTCGACCGCCTGCTGCTCACTCCCATGCACCGTTCCGCCCTGCTCCTGGGCCTGATGGTGGCCGACCTGGCGCTGGTGATGGCCCTGTGCGTCCCGGTCCTGATCCTGGGCGCGGCCGTGGGAGTCGGCTTCAGCACCGGACCGCTCGGCGTAGTCGTCTTCATCGTCATCTCCGGACTGTGGGGCCTCGCCTTCACCGGTTTTCCGTACGCCATCGCTCTGCGGACCGGCAGCCCTGGAGCCGTCAACTCCTCGTTCCTCCTCTTCTTCCCCTTCGCCTTCCTCACCACCTCCTTCCTGCCGCAGGAAGCGCTGGCCGGATGGCTGGCGACGATCGCCGACTACAACCCGGTCACCTACCTCCTGGCGGCCCTGCGTTCCCTCCTGACCGACGGCTGGGTATGGGCCGCCCTGTGGCCGGGCTTGCTCGCGATCGCCGGCCTCGGCGCTCTGAGCTTCACCCTTGCTTTCGTCACGCTGCGGGGGCGTGTTTCGCGGGCCTGATGAGTCGTCGCGTCCGGGGTGGGGTCGGGTCGTGGGCGGGATCTGCGCCTGGGTGTCGCGCGGGCGTACTGGGGGCGGGGTGGTGGTCTATCGGACGGCTCCGATCGCAGGTGCCCTTCGCGCTTGGGCGGGTCGGGCTGGGCCGGCTTCGGGGCTGGCGGGAGGCGCACGCTGCGGCTGTGGGGGCGGCGACCACCACATGGTGCTGGAGACGGTCGCGTCGGTTGCTGCTCAGCGCAGCCCGACCTGTCGAGAGCATGGCCGTAGTCGGCGGGGAGCGTCGCCCCGCTTGCGGACCGAGCTGGGTCCTGGTCGCGTCGCGGTTCCGCCCCCTGATGCAGGTGGCTGTCTCCGTGCGGGAGGGCACGATCTCCTCCACGCTGCGGCCGGCCGGGTCAGCCGCACCGTGCGACTCCTGCGGTATCTGACGGGCGCGCCGCTGCGCCAGCGGGTGACTCCCAGTGGGTCGGCTTCGGCGACGGCGGGGTGATCGCCGACAACGACATTGCCGAGCAGGGGAAGACCGCGAAGTTCAACGTGCTGCTGTCCAAGGCGGTGATCTTCCATGACGCGCTCGACTTCGCCGAGATCGTGCGCCGGCCGCAGGCCGAGGGGACGGGCATCGGCCCGGAGGATCTGGCGTCCGTCAGATCACCGTTCCACCTGGTCGGGTGTGATCTTCACTTCTCCGTGGGCTCCTGATCGTTGTGTTCTTGCTCCTGCGCCCAGGTGATCGCCCATTCGTCGAGCGGACGGAGGGCATCACGGAGTGCTGTCCCCAGCGGCGTCAGCTCGTAGCCATCGGCCGAGGGGGTGATGATCCCGCTCGATGTGAGCTCGCGGAGCCGCTGGTAGAGGACGCTGGATGACAGCCCTTCGCACCGTGCCAGCAGCGCGCGGGCGCCGAGTGGACCGTCACGCAGTTCCCAGAGAATGCGCAGCGCCCACCGACGGCCGAACAGGTCCATCGCGGCCATGAGGGGACGGCCGGTCGTCGATCCACGAACCGGGGTTCCTGGGCGCGGTGTCGGCATGACCCTCCTTGTGTTTCGTTATTCGAAACACTAGCATCCACCCTGCGTTTCTGATTTCGAAACGAACTCGACGGGAGAACCGATGTCGCGGACAGCCCTGCTGGAACCGCCATGCACCGACCAGTCCGGCGCACGGCTCGCGCGCACGATGCCCAGGGACGCCCCGGGTCGCTACGACTGGGGCAGCCGACTGGCGTCTCTGGACGGAGGCCGTCATGCATAAGCTTGTTGTCCTGTATCCCGAGCCCGCCGACCCCGACCACTTCCGCGACTACTACGTGACCAACCACCTTCCGCTGGTCAAGAAATGGCCCGGCCCGCTGGCGTGGCGCTACACCTTCGACGTGGCGGCGCTCGACGGAGCAGCGCCGTATTTCGCGGTCTTCGAAGCCGACTTCGCTCACGCCGCCGCCATGGACGCGGCGCTGGCGTCGCCGCACGGCCGGCGGCTGTCCGCCGATGTCGCCAACTACGCCACTGGGGGTGTAGTCATCATCCACTATCCGGTACTGGACGGCACGGGCTGAGGCAGGCCGGTGCCCTCCGGGGCGCGTTCGGCCGACCGCTCAAGGCCAGGTCCGGCTAGCGACGGACACCAACCGGCGTACGGTCGCTGCTGCGCGGCCTGCACCTTGCACGCGGCGTTCCTCGGCCCCGGGTGGAGCTGGTACCCGTCCGCGACCGGTCGGCACTGCTCAAACCTCGGCAGGTTGACAGCCGAACGGGCTTCTCGGCTGTTTCGTGCACGGACCGCCCGACTGACGCACCGAGCCAGGGCCGGTCGAGACGATGACCGGCTCGCCGGAAGCGCGGCGGCCCGAACAGGAACGAAGAGTCCGACGGAACGCCGTAAGTGCCGGAGGCCACCGGGGGTTTCAGGCTCTGTGGCCCTGTATCACGGCCGCGACGGCCTGTACCTCGACGGCGGCGCCGTAGTGCAGGGCGCTCACGCCGGCGACCGCGCGGGCGGGGCGGTGGGAGCCGATCCATTCTGCGTAGATCGTGTCGAAATCGGGCCACTGGGCGATGTCGGTGACATAGACGGTCACGGAGATCAAGTGGTCGCGAGCTGTGCCAGCCGCGGCCAGGCAGTGGTCGAGGTTGCGCAGGACCATGCGTACCTGGGTGTCGAACGGCTCGTCCGCTGCGGGGGTGCCGTCCGGGGCGAGCGGGAGCTGGCCGGAGATGTGGGCGACGCCGTTGTGGACCGCTACGTGTGAGTAGTGGCCGCGTGGGGCAGCCATGGCGGTGCTGTTGGCAAGGCGGACGGTGGGGGAGTTGGGCATGGTCGCTCTTCCTGGGGCATGTCGCGGCCGGTTCTTGAGGGCGGCGTTCATCGGGACTGCTACTTCGTGTAGTTGTAGACGGTCGCCCGGGAGACACCGAGCTGGTCCGCGATGAGCTGTGCCGAACTCCGGGTCTCGAAGAAGCCCTCGCTGTGCAGCTGTCGCACCAGCTCGCGCCTCTGGTCACGGTTGAGACCGCGCGGGGTGCTGGAGCGCTCCGCCGCGAAGGAGTCGATGGCCGACCGGAGTTCGCGTCCGCTGCGGTCGCGCAGCGTCTCCAGGGCGGCCTCACCTTGGGGTTCGATGTTCGTGGCGACGAGGTGGGCCAGGGACAGGGCCACCGGGGACAGTGTGCTGATGTCCAGGTTCAGGCACAGGGCGGCGACGTAACGTCCCTCGGCGTTCTTGATGCCGATCGAGGTGCTCTTGGCGGGGCGGCCGTCGGGGAACCGGTTGCTGTAGTTCTGAATGACGCTGGGGTAGTCGGGGTCCGCGATGCGGCGCAGGCCCAGTTCGGTGGCGGAGTCGCCGACCTGCCGTCCGGACAGGTTGTTCTCGATGATGCGGATGGCGTTGTCAGGTCGGCGTAGATCGTGCAGGACGACCTCGCACAGACCGGGGAACATGCGCCCAACGGCGACGGCGATGCGCTCGGCTTCCCGGAGGAGGTGCTCGTCCTCCGACGCCTCGCGCTCGTCTTCGGGTCCGGCGGGCCCGGCCGCGCGGGGGCCGTCCGGCAGGTCGACCGGGTGCCGTGTCATCGCGCGCTCCTCGCTTCCTGAGCGCCGCCGCCGGGTCCGGCGAACACCGCGGCCATCGTTTCGGCCGACTTGAGCCCCGCACCGGTGAGCACGACCACGGTCGTCTCGTCCGGGGCGATCTCTCCGGTCGCGAGGAAGTGATCGAGGGTCGCCGCGGCGACGCTGCTGGTCGGCTCGGCGTACAAGCCTCGCGCGCTCAGTGCGCGGACCGCGGCGTGGATCTCCGCCTCGGGGACGGCGCGGGCGGCGCCGCGGGAGCGGCGGACGGCCTCCACCGCCTCGGGCAGCCGGACCGGGTGGGCGAGGGACGCGCCCTCGGCGATCGTCGGCAGCCGCTCGCCGCGGCCGGCCGGGTCGATGCCGTTGAACGTGTCGGCGATGGTCGCCCAGTGCTCGGGCTGGCCGACGAAGAGGCGCGGGCGCCTTTCGATCTGGCCGGCGTCGAGCAGTTCGCCGAACGCGAGGTCGCAGCCGATGATGTTGCTGCCGGCCCCGGCCACGAGGACCACGTTGTCGGGCGCGGTGAAGCCGAGGGACTCCCACATCTCGTAGGCGATGGTCTTGGTGCCCTGGAGGAACATGGGGTGCCAGTTGTGGCTGGCGTAGGTGATGTGCTCCGCCTGGCGGATCGCCTCGTCCGACACCTCGTCGCGGGTGCCGGCCACGAGCTCGATCTCGGCTCCGTAGGCGCGGGCCTGGAGGATCTTGGCCGCCGAGGTGGTGGCGGGAACGATGATCTTGGCGCGGATACCGGCGGCGGCGGCGTAGGCGGCCACCGACGAACCGCCGTTGCCCGAACTGTCCTCCAGTACGCGGGTGGCGCCGTGCGCCGCGAGGTGGGACATCATCACGGAGACGCCACGGTCCTTGAAGCTGGAGGTCGGGTTGAACCACTCCAGCTTGAAGTGGACGCGCCGCCCGGCCCAGTCGAGCGGGATCATCGGAGTGCACCCTTCGCCCAGGCTCACCCGGCGGGCGGCGGGGACGGGCAGGGCCGCCTGGTAGCGCCACAGGGACCGTTCGCCGGTCTCGATCTGCTCGGGACGCAGGCCCGGCAGCGCGCTGACGGCGAGAGGGCTGCCGTCCTCGCCCCGCCAGCGGGGGTCGTCCAGGCGATAGTGCTTCCCGGACCGGTCGTAGAGGTCGGCGACGGCCGAGTGATCTGCTGCGTTCATGGGCGCCTCGGGCCTCCATCGGTCCACGTGCTGTCGCTGGGGTCCACGGCCGACGGGCACCGCACCCTGCCGCCCACTCTAGACATGTTATCCAGATCTAGACAACAAGTCTAAGTCTGTCTCCCGAGCGTCGGTCGACGCTGGGCTTCACCGCCGGGGCGCTGCGGGGCAACGCGGCACGCCGAGGGCGGGGACCTGAAGCGGTGGTCGGACGCCGACGGGCCGGACGGCGAGCAGACCGGTGCGGGCGCCCCCCCCGGGGGGGGGGGGGCCCGGGGGAGCGCCTTGGGGGGACCGGCCCGCGCCCGGGGCGGGGGTTGGCGCCGGCCCCGGGGACGGGGGGCCCGACCGGGGGGGTCCTCTTCTGGGGGGGGGGCCCCCGCCGGGCGGGCCGGGGTCCCACCGGGGGGCGCCCCCCGCCGGGGGGGGGGGGCGCCCGCTTCTCTCGCCTTTCGGGCTACTGCCAGGCGCAGTGGACGTGGTTGCCCTCGTCCAGGGCTTCCGTCGCGCCGTACGCGCGGCAGGCGCTGACGAAGGTGGCGTTGCTGACGGACATGTTGTCCGCGTCGAACGCGATGCCCTTGTAGTGGTTCGAGTTCGACGAGTGGTCGCCGCCCGCGATCTCGGTGACCAGGAAGGTGTAGCCCCGTTCCGTGGCCAGCTTCAGCATGCCGTTGAGCATGGCCGTGGAGAGCCAGACCTCGCGCTCGCCGACGTCGCTGTAGTTGCTGGTCTCGGCGGTGGTGCCGTTCTTCGTGTCGGTGATGTTCGCCTGGGCCGTGGAGTCGGCGTCGACGACCCCGCTCACGTGGTAGGTGAGCAGGGAGATACGGGAGTTGGCGTCGATCGACGCTGCGAGCTGGGCGCGGCTGGTGCCGCCCCCGCCGCTGCCGGAGCCGCCGACCAGGGCGTTCCAGGTGTTCGGGCCCACGATGCCGTCCGCCGTCAGTCCGTGCTTGGACTGGAAGTCCTTGGCGGCGTTGGTCGACGCGGTGCCGAAGTCACCGTCGACGACGAGGCCGTACCCGTACCGGTTCAGCTGGGTCTGGGCCGCCCTGGCCGCGTTGCCGGTGCTGCCGCTCTGCACCGTGGCGACGAGCTTGGGCCAGGTCAGAGGGCCCACGGAGCCGTCGGCCGTGAGTCCGTTGGCGCTCTGGAACGCCGAGACCTTCGCTTCGGTCGCGGGACCGAACTGGCCGTCGGCCGAAGTCGCGTACCCGCGGTGGTTGAGCAGGTGCTGGATCGTCGTCACCTGGGCCCCGCTGTCGCCGTTGGCGATGACGGGCCAGGTGGCGGCCGAGGCGGTGTTCGGCCCGAGCAGGACGGCCATCATCGCGGCGATCACCGCGGCGACCAGCGCCGGGAAGCGTCTGCGCATGTCTCTCCTTCGCGTGCTGCGCCGGCCCCGCGTCAGCGGTAGCGGACGTGCAGGTGGTTGTCGTGGTTCGGGTACTGCGTGGTCAGGCCCTCGGAGATCAGCGTCGGGTCGTTGAAGTAGATGACCTCGATGTGCCCGGGGGCCGCCGCGCGGATCGCCTGCACGAGCCGGCGGGTCGCCGCCCGGTCGTAGGTGCCGGACTGCCAGGTGATCCGGCCCGCCGAGCACTGCGCGGAATCGGTGCGGATCGGCCAGATGTCGATGTCGAGCCCGACCTCGTGGCTGGCGTGGCCCGGGATGTCGCCGCCGTGCTCGAAGCCCGCGTCGCCCATCGGCACCTTGCCCTGACCGGTCGAGGCGAACGACGCGGCGGCGGCCTCCAGCTGGCCGACGGCCGCGGCGGTGGCCCAGTTCGCGGTCGCGTTGCCGTCCGGGTTCTGGTCGCAGATGTGGGTGAAGTTGACCAGCTCGTAGTGCCAGACCAGGTTGCGCCAGGTGTCGGGGCCGACGACCCCGTCGGCGGACAGGCCCGCGTGGCTCTGGAAGGTCTTCACCGCGGTGGCGGTCGCCGGGCCGAAGTCGCCGTCGACCGTCAGGCCCGCCGAACGCTTGGCGTTGAGCAGGTGCTGCACGGCCTTCACGGCCGGTCCGTTGTCGCCCTGGCGCACCGTGGCGACGAGCTTGCCCCAGGTGTTCGGGCCGACGATGCCGTCCGCCGTCAGGCCCTTGGAGCTCTGGAATGCCTTGACGGCGGTCGCCGTGCCGGAGCCGAAGACCCCGTCGGCGGCCACGGACTGGCCGTGCGCGCCCAGCAGGTACTGGAGGGCGACGACGTCGCTGCCTCGGTTGCCCGAGCTTTGCAGGTGGTACGAGGCTCCCGCGAACGCCTGGGCTGGGGTGCCCGTCTGGACGAGCAGGGCCGTGGTCAGGGCGAGGAACAGGGCGATCCGGGCGCTCTTCTTGCGCAGACCGGACGATCGGAGCATGGCGCGATCCCTCTCGTGTCGAATCGTGTCGGGCTCGGTTGCGATGGGTTACGGGTGCGGGGTGCGGGGTGCGGGGTGCGGGGTGCGGGGTGCGGGGTGCGGGGTGCGGGGTGCGGGGTGCGGGGTGCGGGGACGGGGGGGGCGGGTCACGTGCGCGGGGTGTGCCTGGCGCGTTCCCGTGGACGTCCTCGTGACGGTGCTCAGGGGACCGGGCGCCCGAAGGTCAGGCCATGCCGGTGCTCCAGTTCCCGGATGCGCGGCAGCAGGCCGCGTTCCAGGGCACGGAGTTCGTCGCGGTGCGCCGCCTCGAAGGCGGTGCGGCGGGCGGTGCGCAGGGGTTCCCGGATCGCTTCCACCGGGGCCATGCAGGAGGCGTAGGCCGCCCCGAGGCCCCGGTCGGCGCGGGCGGCCTCCGACCCGTCCTCGATGCCCTGGACGGTCCGGTCGACGAGGGCGAAGAAGCCGTCCTCGTCCTCGACCTCGACGCCGTACCGCGTGAGGCAGCCGGGCAGGGTCCGCAGGGCCTCGATGGCCCGCGGGTCGTCCCGGACCGCCGCGACCTCAGGCCACCACAGCGACTGGAGGGGCGAGTACAGGTCCTTGAACTCCTTGCTCGCGGCGCGGCCCTCCGTCTCGCAGCGCTGCTGCGCGGCCCGGTCCGTCCGGCCCGCCGCCCGGCCACTCGGGGAGGCCGACGGCAGGGCGGGCACGCTCATCGTGAGGCCGTGCCGCCCGATGAAGCCCAGGTCGGGCAGGTCGGACCAGCCGATGTACGCCGGGGGCGGCGCCTCGGGGAGCCGCACGTCCGCCCGCTCCGCGCACTCCTGGAGCCGGGCGTGGCCGACCAGTTGGGCGAAGCCGTCGAGCCCCTGGGTCAGCCTGGTGTCCGTGCCGGTCGCGGGCAGCACCATCGCCGTCAGGTCCCGCTCCGCCGGCAGGCCCCGCGCCACCGTCGGCGGCCGTACGGTGCCCGACGCCGTGGGGAGGGGCGCCGCGGAGAGGCCGGGCGCGGCGCCCCCGCAGCCCGTCAGGGCGCCCGCCGCGATGACGGCGCCCAGGACCGCCGCGGTGATCGGCCTCTTCTTCACAGCGTCTCGTGCCTCTCGGTTGTCCGGGCGCCGCGGGGCCGTCGTGCCGGTGGCCCCGCGGCGTACTGCCGATCCGTCGGGGAGTGGGTCAGTGGGTGATCCGGACCGTGTCGCCGCCGTCGTACAGGCTGGCGACGCTGAACTGGGTTCCGGCGGAGAGGCCGGTCACCAGCCAGTACTTCGAGTCGTTGACGCTGTGGGAGCCGTCGTACGCCAGGACGTACCGCTTCGAGCCGGTCACCCAGCCGGACGACTTCCTGTAACGGCCGGCGTACTCGTCGTAGGTGCGGGCGCCGGCGTTGTACGAGTAGGTCAGGTTCAGGTCGCCGCAGCCACTGGATGCCTTGGTGGCGATGGTGCCCTGCGACTCGTACGCACCGGTGGTGAGGGTGGTGACCGTGCACGCCTGGGCCGCGGCGGACGCCGCCGGGGCGAGCGCCACGCAGGTGGCGGCGACACCGGCGAGGGCGAGGGCACCTGCGGTGAGGGTGGTGCTGCGGATGCGACGCATGTCGTGACTCCTGTGGTCGGACGGGTGGTGGGGATGGGTGGTGCGCGAGGGGCCGGTTCCGGCGCGCCGCCGTTTTCGGCCCAGCGGAATCCTGACCATGCCGACCGGCGAATGCGTAGGTCCCGTCGCCCACTCGGGACACTCCCGGGACGCGGGCCCACCGGGACCCGCGGGAGGGGACGCGAGGGGACGGGACGGGAACGGGGGAGGGACGGGGAGAGACGGGCAGCGGGACGCCAGAAGACGGGGTACGGGAGAGGGGGGTGAGGCGGTCTCCCGCCTCACCCCCCTCCCCCGTACCGGGACACCGGCCACTCAGGCCAGCAGCCGGCTCCAGGTGCGGGCGTCCGCCACGCCGTCGGCCGGCAGGCTCGCCGAGGTCTGGAACGCCCGCACCCCCGCCTCGGTGCCCGAGCCGAAGCTGCCGTCGACGACCAGCGTCTGACCGCGCGCGTTGAGCTGGCCCTGCAACGCCTTCACCGCGTCGCCCTGCGCTCCGCGCGCGAGCGGGTTGGCGAGCTGGTGCCAGGTCTGGTTTCCGGCCACGCCGTCGACCCCGGCCCGGTTGGTCGTCTGGAAGGCCCGCACCGCGCTCTCGGTCGCCGGCCCGAAGGAGCCGTCGGCCACGACCGTGGCGCCACGGGAGTTGAGCAGGTACTGCAAGGACCTGACGCGCTCGCCCGAGTCGCCGAGCCGCGCCACCGGCCAGCCGCCCCACGCCGGGCTGCCGCCGATCCGGGCGCCGACGTCGGCCCTGAGCTGCGGCAGCAGCGCGTACAGCCGGTCGCCGGGGCACTCGGTGTTGTTGAAGTCCCGGTGCCCGAAGATCTGGTAGGCGCGCAACCCGTACTGGGAGCAGATGTACGCGCAGAGGTCGACCAGCTTCGCGTACTGCGCCGACCGTGGGTCCACCGACGTGTACGTGCCCTCGTTCTCGATGCCGACGGCGAAGGTGTTCTGGCCGGTGCAGTGCGCCGACTCGACCTGCTGGGTACCGGCGGCCAGCGCGGCGACGCTGGAGTGCCGGCCCTCGGTGATCCAGCCGCCGCGGCTGATCGTGAAGTGCTGGCCGGTGTCGATCCATCCCCGCGCGTCCATGTGGTGGGCCTGGATCGACCGGGACAGCTCGAAGGCGTGCGCCTGCGAGTAGTCGGTGCTGTTCGGGGTCGCGGTGTGATGGACGATGATCTTCTGCGGCCCGGTGGCCAGCAGCTTCACCGGGGTACTCGGCTCGCGGGCGCCCCAGGCCGCACACCCGGAGATCACCGGTCCGGCGAGCACGGCCCCCGCGGCGGCGCGCGCGGTCCCCGGCAGCGCGGTCCCCAGGACCGCTCCGGCACCGAGGGCGAAGGCCCCGGACAGCAGCGCGCGCCGTCGCGGACGCGGCATCGACAGGTCGCTCATCGTCTCTCCCCATGCGTTCGGCAGCCACCCCGCACCACGCGGAGCAGCGGCCGAATGCTATGAGCAACCCCCCTGTCCCATCAGTGAGTCCCGCACCTCGGACTTGGGCGCGTCGGCTTCTCGGGACGCCCCGGGATCCCGCCCGGGCGTCGCCGCCTCAGGGCTGAGGGGCGTCCTGCGAGGGGTCGCACTCCTGCTCCTTGGCCTTCGGGATCACCCCGCAGATGGAGATGCTCGAAAGGGGGTACTCGGCCACCGACAGCATCCGCGTGTAGGTGTCGCGATCCACCCGGATGGTGGAATCCTCCGTCCGGCTGCCCTGGTCGGTGATGATCACACCGTCGCCGATCGCCCCGTTCTCCAGCCGCCCCCAGACCGCCTGGCAGGCGGCGCTGTGCCGGAGCTGGATCCGCAGCCCGCGCAGGTAGAGGAGCCGGACGGTCTTCGCGTCCCACTGGCAGTTCATCGTCTGCGGTTCGCGCCCGAGGCACGACTCCCCGGAACAGCCGGGCAGGGGGTGGTCGGACTCGGCGCCGGGCGTGCGCTCGGCCGCGCCCTGGGCGATCACCCCCGAACTCTCGCCGCTGGCCGTCGGCTTCCCCGCGTCCGACCGCGCGCCGTCCGGAGCGGACTTCACCCCGAGGACGGCGATCACGATCAGGGCGCCCACGACCGCGCCGATCGCCATGTGGACGAGCGGCCGCACCCGTCCGGTGGGGCGGGGCCCGGGCCCGGCGGCGCGGTCCGGATCGGGCGCGGCGCCGGTGGCTGTGGCCGCGCCTCCGGAGGGCTCCGCGGCCGGACCGGCCCCGGCCCGCGCGGACCCGTCGGCGCCGTCGGGCTCCCGGGACGAGGCGGGCGCGCCACCCGGCGCGGGCCGCTCCTCCCGTACGGGTCCCCTCTCCGGTATGCGTTCCCCGTCCCGTACGGGCTTCCCCCGGGCCGCCGGCTCCTCCGGCCCCGGCTCCGTCGCGCCCCGGCCCTCGTCCTGCCCCTCGTCCAGGCCCTCCGGACCCAGGCCGTCCGTCCCCTCTCGCTCTCCTCGCTCTCCCCGCGCCGGCTCCAGCTCCCCCTGGACCTCTGGCCCGGCTCCCTCGCGTCTGCTTCTGCGGGCCAGCTTCTCGGCGTGTTCCCAGAGAGCGATCAGGGGCGTGGGGTCCTGTCCGACCACGTCCGCGAGCTGCTGGATCGCGGCTCGGCTCGGCCACTGCTTTCCGTTGAGGAAGCGCTCCCAGGACGAGCGGCTGTAGTGCGTCCTCTCGGCTAACCGGCCGTAGCTCAGACCGAACTCCTCCTTGATTTGACGCATCCCCGCCAGGATCCCTTCGCGGACGGCCCTGAGCTCGGCGTCCCGCCGACGCCGCTCGTCCCGGGCCTGCTGCTCGACAGCGGTCATTCGAAGCCCCTCCCCGTGTTGAACACCCCTTGGAAGTAAGGGAGTTCATGAACAACTTGCCGCTACCTGCGGCAGGACTTTGTCACACCGGGACACCCGTGACACGGCGGACTCACAGACCTCCAGGGCTCGCGTGAGTGATCTGCGCCACAAACGGCCGCATGGCACGAGTCGTCCCGCCCCATCCCGTCCCGCACGCCCCCCGGCGTCCCGCGCGTCCCGGGCCCGTCCCGGCCCCGTCCCGTATCGCTCGCGAGAGGCTCCGAAGCAACCGTCCCGGCAGCACCATGACTTCGGCCGCTCCCCGATCCACCGCGAAGACAAGGACTCCGAGTGATACCCACCCGAACGCCGGACCTCCGGCGTCGCCTGCCGCTCGCCCAGGCGGCGCTCGTGCTGGCCGCCGCCCTGCTCGCCGTGCTGGCGCCCTCCCTCCCCGCGCACGCTCTGGACTCCACCACCTGGATCCAGCGCAACCTCGCGGGCATCGGCTATCTGCCGGCCGGCGGGATCGACGGCGTCTACGGCGCGCAGACCACCGCCGCGGTCCGCTCCTTCCAGCAGGACAACGGGCTCGCCGAGGACGGCGACTACGGCAGCCGCACCGAACTCGCCCTGCACAACAAGGTGAAGGAGGTGCAGCGCAAGGCCGGTGCCACGGCCGACGGCGCGTACGGCGACGGCACCAAGTCCAAGGTGACGTCCTGGCAGCAGGCGAACGGCCTGTCCGCCGACGGTGTCGCGGGCCCCGCGACCATGAACGCGATGCGGGTGGCCCGCACCGTGAAGATCACCGCACAGTGGAAGATCACCGAGCACGGCTGGTCCGTGAGCGGCCAGTTCGGCTGCCTCGACAACCTCTGGATCCGTGAGAGCACATGGAAGGTGTACGCGAAGAACCCCTCGTCCGGCGCCTACGGCATCCCGCAGTCCCTGCCCGGCGACAAGATGTCCGCGGCGGGCCCCGACTGGCAGACCAACCCGGCCACCCAGATCGAGTGGGGACTCGACTACATCAAGTCCCGCTACAGCACTCCGTGCGGGGCGTGGTCCTTCTGGCAGTCGCACAACTGGTACTAGGAAAGCGCGAGTTCACCACGACATCGGCATCCGGCCTGTCCCGCCGTTCACTGCCGCGCAGCGGCGCCGGTGCGGCGCCGAGCCGCTTCCAGGCGGCGTAGGGCTCTCCGCCGACGGGGTGGCCGGGCCCCAGACCTTCAGCCGACTTCTCCGGGTTCCAGAGCAAGGACGGCCAGTAGGCCGTGACCAGCAACACCCGATCCTCCAGCGGCAGGCTCCATGGCCGGGTTCGGCGAACCGCGTCAACCCCCTCGTGCGCAGCTGTGCCACCAACGTGCCGAAGGAGCGGGGGCTCAACCGGTGAACGGGGCTATCCAGGAGGGCTGCGACGCCGTGATCACACCAGCCACGGCGGGAGCCTCACACGGTTCTCGGCGTGGGCTGGTGTGTTGATCACTTGCTGGACAGGCGAAGGTCGCCGGACCAGGTCTCACACCCGATACGACCGGAGTCGAAGGCGATCTCCAGCGCGATCCGCCCGTTGTCCGGGACACTTTCAACCGCTTCGACTCCACGCCTCGACCGTACCGTCAGGCCAACCCCCAGCTCACGTCCTTATGCGGGACAGCCCTTAGGCAGCGGACCACTTGGTACGACCTGGCTGTCGAGCGCTCCAAGGAGGCACCTGACCCGTGGAAAACCCCGGGTCAGGTGCCTTCCTTCGTGCCCCTAGAAGAAGCCGAGCTTCTTCGGCGAGTAGGAGACCAGGAGGTTCTTCGTGTGCTGGCGGTACAGGGACTGCACCACGGATGACCTGCTGGGCGCCCGTCTCTAAGAACTCCTAACGGAATGATCTTTCGCGTCAGGAGTCGATCTCCCAGTGGAGGGCGCCGGCCTGGGCAAGGGGTTCCAATGCCTCGGCGAAGGGCGCCTCATCCGTTCCAGGGGGGGAGGTCCATGGCAAGGTAGGTGCCCTGGAGCCACTCGTGTGGCAGGTCGGCGTCGACAGCCTTGCCGTGCAGGAGCTCGTGTATCTGGTCTCGGTCTGCGTGTTCCACGACGAGTGCGACGCGAAGGGTCCGGTGGCCGGACTTTCGCACGACCCTGGTCAGCAGGTGGTTGCTGTCGATGGCTACGACGTCGCGGTAGCAGATTCCGTAGGTGAAGAACGGCAGACAGGCCACCTCGAATGTGTCCTCGGTGAGCTGGCGGGTCCACAGTTGCTCGCGCCAGCCGTCCTGCCGGTCCGAAAGGTCGGCGTGGATGATGTAGTTCGTGGGGCCCCGTCCGATTGGATCCTCGTGCGTGATGATGGTGATGGGGTGCCTCCCGGAGCTGGGTTCCGACTCCCAGATCCTGCAACAGCTGCCTCGGCCTCGATGCAGCGGGGCGCGTTCAGACGTCGCCAGCAGATCAGTGCGCATCCGAGGGTGAGGAAGGCTTCGTGGATGTCGTCGCGGATCTCCCTGCGCATCCACAGGCGACGGAACCAGTGCAGGTGGGCGAATGCGCGTTCCACGACCCAGCGTTGGGCGCCCAGCCCGGAGCCGTGTTCGGTGCCTCGGCGGGCGATCAGCGGCTTCACTCCGAGGTCCCAGACCAGGCAGCGGTACTTGTCGTGGTCGTACCCGCGGTCAGCGAGGACGACGTCCGGGCGCCGCCGCGGACGGCCGCGCTTGCCCCGCACGGGCGGAACGGCCTCCAGGAGCGGGATGAGCTGGGTGACGTCGTTGCGGTTGCCACCGGTCAGCGCGACGGCGAGCGGGATGCCGGTGGCGTCGGTGATCAGGTGATGCTTGCTGCCCGTCCTGCCCCGGTCCACAGGGCTTCGTCCCGTCTTGGGACCCCTTTTAGCGCCCGTCGGCCAGCCGACGCCGGCACGTCATGCCCGAGCCGAAACCGAGCTCCTGCGGAAGGTGTTCCCAGGGGATCCCGGTGTGCGGCACGAACAGAATGCCCTGGAACACCAGACGGTCCGGATGCCGCTTGCGCCCGGGATAGCGAGTGCGGCGCTCAACCTTTGGCAGCAGCGGTTCGATCACCGCCCACAGCTCGTCCTCGACATGCCACGGCTTCGGCCGAGCCACCCCACACCTTCGGATCGTCACTTCCGGAGCGATCCAACCACCTCGAAGATCATTCTGTTAGGAGTTCTCAGGAACAGGAAGGTCACGAACGGTGTCATCGAGTGCCAGGAGCGTCCTATTTGCGGCGTCAGGCTCGCGGCACCGCCACGATCAACTACACCTAGGCACCACGGCCCGCCCCAAGGGCGCGAACCCGGATGGGCACTGGTGCGCAGCGAGGCCCACACCCTCGCCGCGGGCATCGACCGTGACCGCGACGCCGTGATCGCCGGTTCACCCTGCCCTGGAACTCAGGCGTGGTCGAAGGACACGTCAAACCGGACCGGGACGCTCAAGGCCAGATGCGAGGCGGGGCTCCGTCAGTGGACCAGCGTGCGACCTGCCGGATCATTCGTGCCTGGTGACCGGGCAGGAGGCAGACAGAGGCACCGGAGTACGCAAGTACGCATCGAGGGCGGCTGGCAGGGTTCGGCGGACGCCGGTGCACGCCCGGTGCACATTGCGTGATGCGCGCGCCTTCACGCGCCCAAGGGGAGCTCCGCGCGCCCTACCGGCGCCCGCGGGGCGACGGAAAGGATGAGCGCAACGCACATGAACCAGGTGATCCGCACCCCTGTCCTCGGCCAGGTGGACATGCGGCGGAAGGAGCTCACGGTGTTGCTTCTCATCTCCCCGGACGGTGTCGAGGAAGCCCTCGACTGTGCGAAGGCCGCGGAACACCTCGACATCGTCGATGTCAAGAAGCCCGACGAGGGCTCGCTGGGCGCCAACTTCCCCTGGGTCATCCGGGAGATCCGCGACGCGGTGCCGGCGCACAAGCCGGTGTCCGCCACCGTGGGGGATGTGCCGTACAAGCCCGGCACGGTGGCGCAGGCCGCGCTCGGCGCGGTCGTCTCCGGCGCCACGTACATCAAGGTCGGCCTATACGGCTGCACGACTCCAGAACAGGGAGTCGAGGTCATGCGGGCGGTCGTCCGTGCGGTGAAGGACCACCGCCCCGAAGCGCTCGTCGTCGCCTCGGGCTACGCCGACGCCCACCGCATCGGCTGCGTCAACCCGCTCTCCCTGCCCGACATCGCCGTCCGCGCCGGTGCCGACGCGGCCATGCTGGACACCGGGATCAAGGACGGCACGCGGCTCTTCGACCACGTTCCGCCCGACGCCTGCGCCGAGTTCGTCCGGCGTGCCCACGCCTCCGGTCTGCTCGCTGCCCTCGCGGGCAGCGTCAAGCAGGCAGATCTCGGTCCGCTGACCCGCATCGGCACGGACATCGTGGGCGTGCGGGGAGCGGTCTGCGCGGGCGGTGACCGCAATGCCGGGAGAATCCAGCCGCATCTGGTGGCGGCCTTCCGGGCGGAGATGGACCGGCAGGCCCGAGAGCACGCTGTCGGCACCTCGGCCGTGAACTGACCACCGGGATGCCGACACCAGAAGCCGGTCGCGTCCCTGGGCGTCGTGCCGCACGCCTCGCCGTCGTCGACCCGGCCACCGGGGAGGCCTTCGACGAGGCCCCCGACCAGCGGCCGGAGGAGTTGGACGAGGTGGTCGCCCGGGCACAGCGGGCCTGGCACGGCTGGCGCACCGACCACGCCGCCCGTACCACCGCCCTGCGCGCCGCCGCCGACGCCGTGGAAACAGCCGGCGACGACCTCGCCAGGCTGCTCACGCGGGAACAGGGCAAGCCCCTGGCCGAGTCGCACGCCGAAATCGCCCGTACGGCGGCCCGGCTGCGCTACTTCGCCGACCTGGCCCCCAGGTCCCGCCGGATCGACGACGGTCGGCCCGTGCACAGCGAGGTCCGCTGGCGGCCCGTCGGGCCCGTCGCCGCGATCGTGCCGTGGAACTTCCCGCTCCAGCTCGCGGCGGCGAAGTTCGCGCCCGCGCTCGCGGCCGGCAACACCGTGGTCCTCAAACCGTCCCCTCACACTCCGCTCGCCACCCGGCTCCTCGGCTCCGTCCTCGCCACCGTCCTGCCCGAGGACGTCCTGACCGTCGTCACCGGCCGCGAACCCCTCGGTGCCCGTCTCGCCGCCCACCCTGGCATCCGTCACGTCACCTTCACCGGCTCGGTGCCCACCGGTCGGGCCGTCGCCGAGGCCGCGTCGGCCTCGCTCGCCAGGGTCACCCTGGAACTGGGCGGCAACGACGCCGCCGTCCTCCTGGACGACGTCGACGTGGACCGGATCGCGGACCGGCTGTTCTGGGCCGCGTTCCGCAACTGCGGGCAGGTCTGTATGGCGGTCAAACGCGTCTACGCCCCCGCACGGCTCCACGCCGAGGTCGTCGAAGCCCTCGCCCGGCGCGCGAAGGCGGTCGTGGTCGGATCCGGACTCGACCCGGACACCCGGATCGGTCCGGTCAACAACGCTCCCCAGCTGGCCCGGGTCGAGCAGGTCACCCGGCAGGCCCTGGCGGACGGCGCCCGGGCCGCGGCCGGCGGCCACCGACTCGACGGAGCGGGCTACTTCTTCGCTCCCACGATCCTCACCGACGTCCCACCCGACAGCCCGGTGGTGACCGAGGAACAGTTCGGACCGGTCCTGCCGGTACTGCCGTACCGGGACCTCGACGAGGCCGTCGACGCGGCCAACGGCACCGGCTTCGGACTGGGCGGCTCGGTCTGGGGCACCGATCTCGACCGGGCCGAGGCAGTGGCCGACCGGCTCGAATGCGGCACGGCCTGGATCAACCACCACGCCGAACTCTCCCTCGCCCAGCCCTTCGCGGGCATCAAGGACAGCGGCGTCGGTGTAGCGGGCGGACCGTGGGGCCTCTACGGCAACCTCCGGCCGTTCGTCGTGCACCGCCCGCGCGAGGAGGAGGCGTGACGAGGAGGTTCCAGGCGGCCGTACTGCGCTCGTACGAGGACCCGTTCACGGTCGAGGAAGTGGCCCTGCGTACGGAGCCCGGCCCCGGCGAGATCCTGGTCGAGATCGCGGGAGCCGGGATGTGCCGTACCGATCTCGCGGTACGCCGATCGGCCGGCCGCAGCCCGCTGCCGGCGGTCCTCGGCCACGAGGGCGCCGGGGTCGTCGTGGCGACGGGCGGCGGCCCCGGCATCGCACTCGGCGTCGGCGACCACGTGGTGCTGAGCTTCGACTCCTGCGGACACTGCCGGAACTGCCTCGCCGCCGCCCCCGCCTACTGTGACTCCTTCGCCTCCCTCAACCTCTTCGGCGGGCGCGAGGAGGAATCACCGCGCCTCACCGACGCGGCCGGAAAGGTGCTGGCTCCCCGGTGGTTCGGCCAGTCCTCGTTCGCCGCGTACGCGCTCGTCCCGGCCCGCAACGCCGTCCGGGTCGACCCTGCCCTGCCGCTCGAACTGCTCGGGCCGCTCGGCTGCGGCTTCCTCACCGGTGCCGGAGCCGTACTGAACACCTTCGCCGCAGGACCCGGCGACACCCTCGCGGTGCTCGGCGCGGGAGCGGTGGGCCTCGCTGCCGTGATGGCGGCCACTGCCACCGGGATGCGGACCGTGGCCGTCGACCGGCATCCCGAGCGGTTGGTCCTGGCCGAACGGTTCGGCGCGACCCCGCTGTCCGCCGGATCGCACGGACTGCCCGAGCGGATCCGCCGACTGACCGACGGCGGAGCCCAGTACGCCCTGGACACCACGGCCTCGGCCCCGCTCATCAACGACGCGCTCCAAGCACTGCGCCCGACCGGCACCCTCGGCCTCGTGGCACGCCTCCACACTCCGCTGCCGCTCGTACCCGGCACGCTCGACCGAGGCCGCGGCATCCGCCACATCTGCGAAGGCGACGCGGTACCCGCACTGCTGATACCCCGGCTGACCGGCCTGTGGCGGGCCGGCCGCTTCCCCTTCGACCAGCTGATCCGCACCTACCCGCTGGCCGACATCAACGAGGCCGAACGCGACTGCGACGCCGGCCGCGTGGTCAAACCCGTCCTGCTGCCGGAAAGAAGAGACCGATGAGCGAAACCTTCACCACCAAGGAGTCCTCCCATCCCGCCACCGGCGGAGACTCGGCCGCCACGGCCGCTCGGCAGGGCGATGCGGAAGGCGTGGACGGAGGGGTGGGGCTGACCGCCCTCCTGGTCGCCGCGGCCCGGGCGATCGAGACCCACCGCCACGACAGCCTGGCCGAGGACGTCCACGCCGAACACTTCGTACGCGCGGCCCCGGCGTGCGCGGACTGGCCGGTACGCATCGGGCAGGTCCCGGAGGGGGACGACAACCCGCTGTGGGGCAGGTTCGCCCGCTACTTCGGGCTGCGGACCCGGGTCCTCGACGACTTCGTCCTCGGGTCGGTCCACGACGGTGCCCGTCAAGTGGTCCTGCTGGGCGCGGGGCTTGACACGCGTGCCTTCCGGCTGGACCTGCCGTCCGACTGCGTGGTCTTCGAGATCGACAGGGCGGGTGTGCTGGCCTTCAAGCAGCAGGTGCTCACGGACCTGTCGGCCGCCCCGAGGGTGAAGCGCGTCCCCGTACCGGTCGACCTGCGCGCGGACTGGGTCACCGCGCTGACCACCACCGGCTTCGACCCGGCCGCACCGAGCGTCTGGCTGGCCGAGGGGCTGCTCTTCTACCTGCCGAGCCCCGCCGAGACGTACCTCATCGACACGGTGGACCGGCTGACCACCGGGGGCAGCGCCCTGGCCTTCGAGGCCAAGCTGGAGAAGGACCTGCTGGCGTACCGCGACAGCGCGATCTACACGGCGACGCGGGAGCAGATCGGCATCGACCTGCTCGACCTCTTCGACCTGGGACCGCGCCCCGACTCGGCGGGTCGCCTGACGGCCAAGGGCTGGTCCACGTCGATGCGCACGCCTTTCGAATTCACCCGCCGGCACGGACGCGGTCCCCTCCCCGAACCGAACGACGCCCTGGAGGGGAACCGGTGGGTCTTCGCCCACAAGCCCGGGCCGTGACGTCCGTCGGGCCGACGGTGTACCGGGGCGGCCGGCGCCGCCCCGGGGCGCTCGTGACCGATCCGTGTCAGACCGCCGGGGTTCCCACCAGCCGGTCGCCGGGAATCCCGGCCAGCTCCGGTGCGTAGTAGTCCTCGATGCCGGCGGCCCATGTGGCCACGGTGATGCGATCCTCGGCGTCCGGGGCGAAGGCGTCGAAGAGCGCGTGGATGTTCGCCTCCTCGAAGCCGATCGCCGTCATCAGCGACACGAAGAGCGGACGCTCGATCAGGCCGTCCCCGTCCGGGTCGCCGAGTGCGGAGAGTGCCTCGGCGAACTCGGTGACCGTGGGGCCGAAACGCTCGGGGTCGAGCACGAAGGGGCGGAACTCGTCGACGGTGATCACGCCGTCGCCGTTGGCGTCCAGCTCGGTGGCCAGCGTCGTCCACCAGCGGCGGAACGCGGTCCGGATGGCCTCCTTGGCGCCGGCGTCCGATGCGACCGCCGCCTCCAGAACGCGTCCCGTCATGAGGTCGAAGTCGCCGGAGTCGATGACTCCGTTGCCGTTGGCGTCGAAGAGGGAGAAGACCAGCTCGACCCGCCTGGCGGCCTCAGTGCGCATGTCCGTCACCTGTCTCGTGCGGCCCGTCGGTCCCGGGCCTGGCTCAATGAGTGCTTCTACGTAACCGGGCTGGTGGGAGTGGCGTGACGGTGAGGCGGGCGTTGTTACCGGAAGGAGTGAGTTCGCCGACAATCGGTCCGGACGGCTCGGACCGAGCACCTGCGATCCAGGGTGATGCCCCCACATTCCCCTGGCGGGTCGCACTCGCCGACGCGGACTCCCTCCATCGTCACCTCACCTCCTTCACCTTCCTCACCGACACCGGCCGCGTCCCGCCGCCCCCCCCCGCGGTGACAGGAGTGCGGACGGGAGCTTTGTACCGTCCGAACCACGGCTGCCGACGCGAGGTGGGCCATCAGCCGAAACGGAATCGATTCGGCAGACCCGATCCGGGAACGGCGTGCTTGGTCCTCGGCGGCCGGGGCATCGCCGGCCCAGGTCGGACCCGTATCCGGGGGAGGGCGATCCCCGTGTCTCTTTGTTCCGTCACCGCAGCCATCAGCGCCGCGGCAGGCGCCTTCGTTCTGCTCGTGAAGTGCACTCCTTGAAGCGGCGAGCCGTCAAGGCCACGCGTCCCGTGCCGATACCGCTGTCGTTCGTGCACACACTGCGAAATCACGTCGATCGCTTCGGCCTGGCGCCCGACGGCCGAGTACTTCGCAACGCGGCCGGCGGCTACGTTGATCCAGCGGCCTACGGCAAGACGTGGGAGCGGGCCCGTAAGAAGGTCCTGGCTCCCCATGAGCACCCGACGCTCCTCGCCAAGGAGTCGGTGCAGGAGTGGAGCCGGCGCAGCGAGGACAGCAGCCCCAGGGGCTGAGCCGCAATCTGGCCCGTGTATGGCGCGGAACTGCTGGAAGAAGAGGGTTATTTCGACGCCTCCCCCACGGGAAGGCTCGAGCGCTCCAAGAAGGCGCCTGACCCGGGGAAAACCCCAGGTCAGGCGCCTTCTTTCGTGGCTCTAGAAGAAGCCGAGCTTCTTCGGGGAGTAGGAGACCAGCAGGTTCTTCGTCTGCTGGTAGTGGTCGAGCATCATGCGGTGGGTTTCTCGGCCGATGCCGGACTGCTTGTAGCCGCCGAAGGCGGCGTGGGCGGGGTAGGCGTGGTAGCAGTTGGTCCAGACTCGGCCCGCCTGGATCGCGCGGCCGGCGCGGTAGGCGGTGTTCGTGTCGCGGGTCCAGACGCCGGCGCCGAGGCCGTACAGGGTGTCGTTGGCCGTGCGGATGGCGTCGTCGAAGTCGGTGAAGGACGTGACCGCGACGACCGGGCCGAAGATCTCCTCCTGGAAGATCCGCATGCGGTTGTCGCCCTCGAAGATGGTCGGCTGGATGTAGTAGCCGCCCTCCAGGTCGCCTCCGTGGCCTACCTGCTGACCGCCCGTCAGGATCTTGGCGCCCTCCTGCTGGCCGATCTCCAGGTAGGAGAGGATCTTCTTCAGCTGCTCCGCCGACGCCTGCGCGCCGATCATCGTCGCGGGGTCCAGCGGGTGGCCCGCGACGATCGCCTCCGTGCGGGCGACCGCAGCCTCCAGGAACTCGCCGTAGTGGCCCCGCTGGACCAGCGCGCGCGAGGGGCAGGTGCAGACCTCGCCCTGGTTGAGGGCGAACATCGTGAAGCCCTCCAGCGCCTTGTCGCGGAAGTCGTCGTCCGCCGCCCACACGTCGTCGAAGAAGATGTTCGGCGACTTGCCGCCCAGCTCCAGCGTCACGGGCTTCAGGTTGGCGGAGGCGTACTCCATGATCAGGCGGCCCGTCGCCGTCTCGCCGGTGAAGGCGATCTTCGCCACCCGCGGCGAGGAGGCGAGCGGCTTTCCGGCCTCCTCGCCGAAGCCGTTCACGACGTTCAGCACACCCGGCGGCAGCAGGTCCGCGACCAGGCTCAGCCAGTAGTGCACCGACGCCGGCGTCTGCTCCGCCGGCTTCAGCACGACCGCGTTGCCCGCCGCCAGCGCGGGCGCGAGCTTCCACACCGCCATCAGGATCGGGAAGTTCCAGGGGATGATCTGCGCCACGACCCCCAGCGGCTCGTGGAAGTGGTACGCCACCGTGTCCTCGTCGATCTCGCTGAGCGCGCCCTCCTGCGCCCTCAGCGCCCCCGCGAAGTAGCGGAAGTGGTCGATGGCGAGGGGGATGTCGGCCGCCAGAGTCTCCCGGACCGGCTTGCCGTTGTCCCAGGTCTCCGCGACCGCGAGCGCCTCCAGATTGGCCTCCATCCGGTCGGCGATCCGCAGCAGCACCCCCGCCCGCTCGGCCGGCGGCGTCCGCCCCCACGCCGGGGCGGCCGCGTGCGCCGCGTCCAGGGCGCGCTCGACGTCCTCGGCCGAGCCCCGGGCGATCTCGGTGAACGGCTTGCCGTCCACCGGGCTCGGGTTCTCAAAGTAGCGGCCGCCGGCCGGGGCGACGTACTCGCCGCCGATCCAGTGGTCGTAGCGCGGCTGGTACGCCATGAGCGCGCCCTCGGTACCGGGTGCGGCGTAGCGGGTCATCGGCAGACCTCCCTGCGGGTCGGACGGATCCGGACCCGCGCCGCGCCCACCGGGGGAGGGCGCGCACGGGCGGCCGGACGGCGCGCGCCCGGCCGTCCCGACCGGCGCGCTCACCGCCGAGTGTGGGGGAGCGGACGTTGCAGACCCGTTGCGTCGGCGGACAGTTCCGCCTCCAGGCGGTCCAACCGCGCGTGTACGGGAGCCAGTTGTGCCGCAGGCACCGCCGCGCACAGCGCCCGCCACACGTCCAGGTCCTCCTCGCCCCACGCGCTGTACGCCCAGTCCGCCAGCAGCAGCGGATCCGCCCGGGCCACCAGCGCCGCCCGCATCCGGTCCGCCAGCCGCTCCCGCAGGCGTACGACCCCGGGCGCGGCCGAACCCGGCAGCAGAGGCCCCGCGTAGTCCCCGGCGGCCGCCGCCACCGCCCCCGAGGCGAGACGCCGGTCCACCGCCGCGAAGTCGGCGTCCACCGGGCAGGCGAGCCGGTACGGACGCGAACGCAGCAGCTCCGGGCCGAGCAGGCCCCGCAGGCGGGACAGCTCCGCGCGCAGCGTCACCGGCGTGACCGACTCGTCCTCGTAGAGAAGGGTCAGCAGCTCCTCGCCCGACACCCCCTCCGTGCGGTGCGCGAGCACCACCACGATCTCGCTGTGCCGCCGGCTCAGCCGCAGCCGCCGCCCGTCCACCGCCAGCAGCGCCTCGTCCCTGCCCAGCGCCGTCAACCGCGGCCGCCCCGGCGCCGGTTCGGGGGCCAGCAGCGCCAGCTGCGCCTCGGCCGCCCGCGCCACCGCCCGCACCAGGCCGAGACTGTGCGGATGGGCGAGCCCCTCGCCGCCGGTCAGATCGACCGCGCCGAGCAGCCGCCCGCTGCGCGGATCGTGCAGCGGCGCCGCCGCACACGTCCAGTCCCGCACCGGTGGCCGGAAGTGCTCGCCCGACACCACCTGCACCGGCCGGCCGACGGCCAGCGCCGTCCCCGGCGCGTTCGTCCCCGCCGCGGCCTCGGCCCAGCCCGCACCGGCCACGAAGTTCATCCGCCGCGCCTGCCGCAGCGCCGCCGGGTCCCCTTCCACCCACAGCAGCCGCCCGCCCGCGTCGCACACCGCGAGCAGATGCCCGCCGTCCCGGGCGTCCGCGCCGAGCAGTTCCCGGATCACCGGCATCGCCGCCACCAGCGGATGCCCCTCCCGGTACGCGGCCAGCTCCTCCTCGTCCAGCTCCATCGGCGCCGCCCCGTCCCGGCTGACCCGCGCCCGCTCCGACCGCCGCCACGACTCCGCCACCAGCGCCCGCACGGCCGGAGGCCGTACTCCCGGCCCTGGCCCTGGCCCTGGGGCGGGCGCTGAGCCTGGCGCTGAGCCTGGCCTGGGTGCTGGACTGGGCGCCGGCCCCGGCTCCGGCTCGCGCCGTCCGTTCCTCCGCGTCGTCGCCTCGCTCAACTCGGCCTCCCCATTGAGGACGTACGGCTTCCCGGCGCACATCGTCGTGGCACCGCCCGCCGCCGACAAGGACCCGGAAGCGTCCGCATATGCGTCCTGGCCGGGACCGATCGACGCCGATCGACGCCGGTCGGGACCGGTCGGGACCGGCCCCGGACGCACCCGCCTATCGTTGCGTGCACCGGCGCCTTCCATGCGCGCCGCGTGTGCGCCGAGCGTGGTCGGGCAGGGGTTCGAAGGAGTGTGCGGTATGGGGGACGGCGCCGGGGCGCGGGTGACGGTGGAGGAGCTGGAGGCGCACCGGGGAGAGCTGAGCGCTCGTACGGGCCTGGCGGAACGCCGAGCGGTTCGAGGGCAGGTCCTCGCTCCGGGCCTGGGTGTACCGCATCGCCACCCGCGTCTGCCTCGACGCCCTCGCCTCCGGGAAGCGGCGGGCGCTGCCGATGGACCTGAGCGGACCGGCGGACGGCGCCACACCGCCCGGAGCCCCGGCGGACGCCGTCCTGTGGATCGATCCCCTGCCGGATGGCGATCCCGGGGCCACGGTGACGGCCGCCGAGTCCGTACGGCTGGCGTTCGTCGCCGCCCTCCAGCACCTGCCGCCCAAACAGCGCGCCACGCTGATCCTGCGGGACGTGCTGGGCTTCACGGCCCGCGAGGTCGCCGATCTGCACGGCGCCACCGTCGCCGCGGTCAACAGCGCCCTGCAACGGGCCCGTGCCACGCTCACCGACCGCCGGGAGGAGGTCGGCGGGCGGTGCGCCCCCGCACCCGACGGGGTGCGCCGGGCCCTGGCGGAGCGGTACGCCACCGCGTTCGCGCGGTACGACATGGAGGAGCTGAACCTCCTCCTCCACGTCGACGCCACGCTGTCCCTTCCGCCCTACGCGACCTGGATGCGCGGCGCCGCCGACATCCGCTCGTGGCTCACGGGCCCGGCGGTCGGCTGCCGCGGATCGCGCCTCCTCCCGACCACCGCGAACGGCTCCTTCGCCTTCGGCCAGTACCGCCGCCGTACGGACGGGACCGGTTACGAGCCCTGGGCCCTCCAGGTCGTCGAGTTCTCCGGCGACCGCATCGGCAGCATCACGGCCTTCCGCGACACCGCGCGCCTCTTCCCTCTCTTCGCCCTCCCGGACCGCCTGGGCCCGTGACGTCGTCGCGGAGCCGAGGACACCGGCGCTGCCCACGCATCCCGGATGGGCGATACTTCGAAGACGGGGGTATCGCTCGGGGCCGAGGGGCCTGGAGGCCGACGTGGGCGACGTGGGCGGCGTGGGCGGCGAGCGTGGTGTGGGCGGCGTGGGCGGCGCGCGTGGCGGGCGGTCCGTATCCCCGCGGAGGGCGTCCGGACCCGACCGTACGGGCATCATGGGCACCACCCTGTGGCTGTCCCGGGCGGTTCCCGCCCTCCTCATCGGCGTCGGCATCGTCTTCCAGCTCGTCACCCCCACCCAGCTGACCGGTACCCCGTTCTTCGTCGCCGCGCCGCTCGCGGCGACCGCGCTGCACTCCTGGTGGGCGACCCTGGCGTTCGGCGGTGCGGGCCTCGTCTCCGCCGCGCTCCTCCACCTGGTCGCCGGCGCCATGTGGGAGTCCGTGACCGCGCAGGACCTGGCCACGGAGCTGGCCACCATCGCGTTCGCCACCGTCCTCGCGGTCCTCCTCAGCAGGGTCGTACGCCGTGGCCAGGAACAGCTGGCCACCGCCCGGGGCGTGGCCGAGGCGGCCCAGCGGGCCGTCCTGCCGGCACCGCCCGAGCGCCTCGGAGGACTGCGGCTGGGAAGCCACTACGAGGCCGCGCAGCAGGACGCGCTGATCGGCGGGGACCTGTACGCGGCGCGATCGACCCCGTACGGCGTACGGCTCGTGATCGGGGACGTGAGGGGCAAGGGCCTGGGGGCGATCGAGACGGTCTCCGTCGTGCTGGGCGCCTTCTGGGACGCGGCGGACCGCTGCACGACACTGACCGGCGTCGCGGGGAACCTGGAGCGCGCGCTGGCCCGGGAAGCCGTACGGCGCAGCGGGTTCGCCGACACGGAAGGGTTCGCCACCTGCGTCCTCGTCGAGGTCCCGTCCGGAGCGGGCGTGCTGCGCACCCTGAATCTCGGCCACCCACCGCCCCTGATCCTGACGCCCGACGGAACCGTCACCACCCTCACACCCTGCGTGTCCAGCGTCCCCCTCGGACTCGGCGACCTCGCTCCTACCGCGCCCGTCGCGGACGAGTGGGACTTCCCCGCCGGAGCCACCCTGCTCCTGTACACGGACGGCCTGTCGGAGGCGCGGGACGAGAGCGGGAGCTTCTACGACCCCGTAGGCCGCCTCACCGGCCGGATCTTCCCGACCCCCACGCGCCTGCTCGACGCCCTCGTGAGAGACGTGAAGCGCTACACCGGCGGCCTGGCGACGGACGACATGGCCCTGATCGCGGCCCAGAGCTCCACGGGCGGGAGCGGACCGTCCTAGGGCCTTTCGTTTGGATCATCCGGTTGTTGGCCGGGGTGTGCGGTTGCCTGATGCTTTGGGCGCGGATGGAGACCCTTAATGTGTCTATGAGCTACTCGCGGTCGGTCGCGAGCGTGAGTGGCTGGTGCTCACGGGGCGTTCGATTCCTCGGCGTTTTCGCCGTGGTTGAGGCTGAAGGGCGGGGTGCTGGTGTCGAGGAGCCGGGCGAAGTAGTCGCGTGCGAACTGTGCGAAGGCGTGTGCTTGCGGGTGCGGATCGGTGGCCCTCCAGGCGAGGATCACTTCCACAGGCGGAGAGTCCTCGATGGGCCGGTAGGTCACGTCGGGAGCTTGGTGGTTGTAGGTTGTGGCTTGTGCGGTCACGCCCACGGCGTCGCCGACGGAGATCCGGGTCAGCCATTCGTCGGTGTTGGCCACACTGATCGTGTGCGGGGTGTGGCCGGTGTGGTCCCAGAGGTGGTCGGTCACCGTGGGCGCGGTCGCGCAGACGGCGACCGGTCCTTGCGCCAGCTCGGGCAGCGTGACACTGGTCTTTGCCGCGCGGGGGTCCTCCACGGCGATCGCCGCGACCAGCCTCTCCGTGAACAGCGTGGCCGTCGCCAGGCCGGGCAGCGGTTCCGGCGAAGGCGGTGTCCTGCGGACGAGGGCGGCGTCGATGGCTCCGCGCCGGAGAGCCGCTACAGGGTCGGGCGGGCGGCTGAGTTCGACCGCTCCTGCGTGGGCCCGCTTCCACTCCTGGAGCAGCTGCACCGTGTGGCCGCCGAAGCCGGCCCAGGCCCAGCCGAGCCGCAGCGGGGCCTCGGTGTGGCCCAGTTCGTCCAGTGCGGTGTTGAGCGACGCGAGCAGTTCTCGCGCGGTCGCGGAGAATTGGCGTCCGGCCGGGGTGAGGGACATCTCCCGGGTGGTGCGTTCGACCAGCCGTACCCCCGTGATCTCCTCCAGCTGGGTGATCGTGCGCGACAGGGTGGGCTGTGTCGTGCCCAGCACGGCCGCGGCGGTCGTGAACGTGTTGGACTCGGCCAGGGCGACCAGGGCGCGCAGATGCCGCAGCTCCACATTCATACGCCAAGCGTATAACGGGTGGTGCGTTCGCGTATTTCCCTCCGGAGGGTCCCGGTGTCTAGCGTCGGGGCATGCGAATCATTCTCGTAGGTGCAGCAGGAAAAGCAGGCCGGGCCGTCCACGAGCTGATGGAGGCGCGGGGTCACGAAGTCGTCACCGTCGGCCGGACGTCCGGGGACGTCCGCTGCGACATCTCCGACCCGTCGCAGCTGGCCCGGATGTGGGAGCGGGCCGGGCAGGTCGACGCCGTCGTCTCGGCAGCCGGGGAGGTGCCCTACGCGCCGCTGGCCGAGCTCGGCGGCGAAGACTTCGAGTCGGCGTGGCAGCAGAAGGCGCTCGCGCAGATCAATCTCGTCCGTACCGGCTTGGACCACGTGTCCGAGCGCGGCTCGTTCACGCTGATCAGCGGGATTCCCTCGCGCGATCCGATCGTCTCCGGGGCGGCCGCGGCGACCGTCAACGGCGCCATCGAGGCGTTCGTCCGCGCAGCCGCGATCGAGATCGCCCCCCGGCGGATCAACGTGATCAGCCCGTCGGTGTTCACCGAGAGCCTGGACGACTTCGGCGACTTCTTCCCCGGATTCGTCCCGGTCGACGTGGCCGATGTCGCACGCGGGTTCCAGAAGGCGGTCGAGGGCGCCTCGACCGGGGAGGTCATCACGCTGCCGTGACTGCACAACGCCGGGCCGCCGTGGCGGCCTACATCGCTCTGGGCATGATCTGGGGCTTCAGCTTCGTGTTCATGCACATGGCCGCACCGTTCATCAGCCCGGCGCAGACGACGCTGCTGCGTGTGGCGTTCGGCGTCGTCCCTGTCCTGGTCTTCGCCCTGGTGACGCGGTCGCTGGCATGGCGCCATCTGCGTCACTTCCACCACTTCGCCGTCCAAGCGGTGCTGGCCGCCGGCCTCTACTACTACGCCTATGCGGCCGGCACGGCCCGGCTGGACAGCGGCATCGCGGGGGCATTGAGCGGGTCGATCCCGCTGTTCGCCACCGCCGCCGCCGTCCTGGTCTTCCGCACGGAACCGCTCACGGCGCGCAAGGCGACAGCGGTGCTTGTAGGGGCGGTCGGGGTAACGTCGCTGGCGCGCCCCTGGGCGGCCGACGAGGTCGACATGGCCGGCCTGATGTGGATGCTGCTGGGCTCCGCCAGCCTGGGAGCGTCGTTCGGCTACACCCGCCGGTTCATCAGCCCGCTGGGGATCCCCGCAGCCGCGGCGGCCTCCTACCAGATGCTCCTGGCCGTGCTCGGCCTGACCATGGTCACCGACCTGTCCGGCATCACCGCCATCGCACACGACCCGACGGCGCTGCTCGGCGTCACCCTCGGGCTCGGCGTCGGCGGCACCGGATTCGCCTTCGTCTGCTACTATGTCGCCGTGGTCGGCCTCGGCGCACTGACCGCGTCGACCGCGACCTACATCCCGCCCGTGGTGGCGATCATCATGGGTGTCGGACTCCTCGGCGAACCGCTCCACGCCGTCACGATCGTCGCGGTGGCCCTCATCCTGTGCGCCGCCGTCCTCACGCAGAAGCCGTCCCCCTCCACCACCCGGCAAGAACGCGGCGAGAAGCCCACTCCCGAAACGGTCACAGCCCGTCCGCAGGAATAGGCAGCCGCGGTCGAGTCACCGGGCAGACCAGAGGAAGATACCCGCGACGTGGAGTCCGGCCAGGTAGATGGCGGCGGTCTTCTCGTAGCGAGTGGCGATGCCTCGCCACTGTTTGAGGCGCTTGATGCGCCGCTCGACGGTGTTGCGCTGCTTGTATGCTTCGCGGTCGAAGGTCGGCGGTCTGCCGCCTGCCTGTCCGCGCCGCCGCCGGTTGGCCTGCTGGTCGGCCCGCTCCGGGATCACCGCCCGGATACCGCGTCCGCGTAGGTGGTCGCGGATCGCGCGGGAGGAATACGCCGTGTCGGCCAGGACCAGGTCCGGCCTGGTGCGTGGCCGTCCAAGAGGACGGGGAACACGCAGACGGGCCATGACATCCATGAAGGCGGGTGCATCTGCGGCCTGGCCGCCGGTGAGGACGAACGCAAGTGGCCGACACCGGCCGTCCGCCGCGAGGTGGATCTTCGTGGTCAGCCCGCCGCGGGACCGGCTGATGGCATGATCGTCCGGCTCACCGACCGGAGCCCCTTTTTGCGGGCCCCGGCCGCATGCTGGTGAGCCCGCACGACCGTGGAGTCCACCGAGACGGCCCAGCTGACGTCTTCGTTCGCATCAGCCTGGGCCACCAAGCGGCGAACACCGCTCCCAGGTGCCGTCGACGGCCCACATCCGCAGGCGGTTGTAGACACCTCGTCATTTGCCATACTTCTCCGGCAGATGCACCCACTGGGTACCGGTCTGGAACTTGAAGGCGATCGCGTCGATCACCTCACGATGGTCCCGCCAGCGGCCACCCCGCTTCGGCGTCCTGTCCGGGAGCAACGGCTCGATCCGCGCCCACTGCGCATCAGTCAACGGCACACCCGGACCAACGCCCAGCTGATCCAAACGAAACCGCCTAGTCGCAGCCCCCGCGAACTGGGCCACGGCCCAGGGCGGCCTCACCGCAGGCCGCGGGCCGTCGTGCGGGCCGTGTAACCCCTCGCGCGCCGAGCACGTGATCGTCTGGAAACCGGTTCTTCATACCGTCTCGGACGTGGGAGATTTCCCAGGTGAGTGTCGACGGGGGAGGGGTGCCAGTGGTGTCGCCGGAGGTGGGGGACGGGTCGGTGCGTACGGCCTGTTCGTACTGTGGGGTCGGTTGCGGCATCGTCCTCGACGTCGCGAGGGACCCGGCCACCGGGCGCCGTACGGCCGTGAAGACGTCGGGGGATAAGGCCCACCCCGCGAACGCCGGGCGGCTCTGTACGAAGGGGGCCACGAGCGCGTACATGCTGGCCGCCCCCGGGCGGGCCACGGCGGCGCTGGTACGGGCGGAGCGCGAGGCGGCGCCCGTGGAGACGGACGTCGACGCGGCCGTCGCCGACGTGGCGCGGCGGCTGCGCGCCATCCTGGACGAGCACGGGCCCGACGCCCTGTCCTTCTACGTCTCCGGCCAGATGTCGCTGGAGGCGCAGTACCTGGCGAACAAACTGGCCAAGGGCTTCGTGCGGACGAACCAGATCGAGTCCAACTCCCGCCTGTGCATGGCCTCCGCCGGCACCGGCTACAAGCTGTCGCTCGGCGCGGACGGGCCGCCCGGCTCGTACCAGGACTTCGACCACGCCGACGTCTTCTTCGTCATCGGTTCCAACATGGCGGACTGCCACCCGATCCTCTTCCTGCGGATGATGGACCGGGTGAAGGCGGCCGGGGCGAAGCTGATCGTCGTCGACCCCCGGCGCAACGCCACCGCCGACAAGGCCGACCTCTTCCTCCAGATCAGGCCCGGCACGGACCTCGCCCTGCTCAACGGCCTGCTGCACCTGCTCGTCGAGAACGGGCACATCGACGAGGGGTTCCTCGCCGAGCACACCGAGGGGTGGGAGGCCATGCCCGCCTTCCTCGCCGACTACCCGCCCGCGACGGTCGCCGGGATCACCGGAATCCCCGAGGCCGACATCCGGCAGGCCGCGCGGTGGATCGGAGAGGCGGGCGCAGGCTCCGGCACCGGATCGGGCACCGGATCCGGATCCGGCTCCGGCGCGTGGATGAGCTGCTGGACGATGGGGCTGAACCAGTCCACGCACGGCACCTGGAACACCAACGCGCTGGTGAACCTGCACCTCGCGACCGGCGCGATCTGCCGGCCGGGCGCCGGGCCGTTCTCGCTGACGGGCCAGCCCAACGCCATGGGCGGGCGCGAGATGGGCTACATGGGGCCCGGCCTGCCCGGACAGCGATCGGTGCTGGTCGACGCCGACCGCGCCTTCACCGAGGAACTGTGGGGCATCCGGGAGGGCTCGCTGCGCACGGACGTCGGGCGCGGCACGGTCGAGATGTTCGAGCGGATGGCGGCCGGCGACATCAAGGCGTGCTGGATCATCTGCACCAACCCGGTGGCCTCCGTCGCCAACCGCAAGACCGTCATCGCCGCCCTCGAAGCGGCCGAACTCGTCGTCACCCAGGACGTGTTCGCGGAGACCGAGTCCAACGCGTACGCCGACGTCGTCCTGCCCGCCACGCTGTGGGCCGAGTCCGACGGCGTCACGGTCAACTCGGAGCGGAATCTGACCTTGGTCCGGGGCGTCGTGGACCCGCCGGGGCAGGCGCTGCCCGACTGGCAGCTCATCGCGCGGGTGGCGTGCGCGATGGGATTCGCGGAGGGATTCACGTACGCCTCCGCCGAGGAGGTCTTCGAGGAGCTCAAGCGGGCATGGAACCCGCAGACCGGCTGGGACCTGCGCGGAGTCTCGTACGAGCGGCTGCGCGGCACCCCCGTGCAGTGGCCCGCCCCTACCGCCGATGGCCCCGACCGCAACCCGCTCCGCTACCTCAACGACGGCGTCAGCCAGACCCTCCTGGAGCACGCGGACGGCACCCGCCCCCGCCTCGCCTTCCCGACACCCAGCGGACGCGCCCGCTTCTTCGCGCGCCCGCACCTCCCCGCCGCCGAACTCCCCGACGACGACTACCCGTTCGTCCTCAACACGGGACGCCTCCAGCATCAGTGGCACACCCTGACCAAGACCGGGAAGGTCGCCAAGCTGACGAAGCTGAACCCCGGTCCCTTTGTGGAGGTCCACCCCGAGGACGCCGCCGCGCTCGGGGTCGCCGAGGGCGACCATCTGGAGATCGCCTCGCGGCGGGGGCGGGCTGTTCTGCCCGCCGTCGTGACCGACCGGGTCCTGCCGGGCAACTGCTTCGCCCCCTTCCATTGGAACGACCTGTTCGGTGAGTACCTGAGCATCAACGCGGTCACGAACGACGCCGTCGACCCGATCTCCTTCCAGCCCGAGTTCAAGGCGTGTGCGGTGACGCTCGCGAAGACGATCGCCCCTGTGCCGGCTGCTCGGCCTGCTGATGAGCCTGACGCTCTGGCGAGGGAGGGGGTGGCGCGCGAGGTGGAGGCGCGCGAGGTGGGTCCGGTGGTGACGGGCGAGCCGGTGGTGACGGGCGAACCGGTGGCGATGCTCGGTGCCCTGTTCGGCGTCGCCGATCTCGTCCCGCCAGCGTTCAGCGAGCCGGAGCGCCGCTATCTCGCCGGGTATCTGGCCGGACTGGCGGCAGCGCCCGTCCCAGCGCCCGTCCCGGCGCCCGCCTCGGCGTCCCCCGACGGCCGGGTCCCGGTCCTGCCCTCCTCCGCCCCCTTCTCGCCCGAGCACGGTCTCTGGGTCGACGGGGTCCTGGCCGGAATGTTCTCCCGCGCCGCCGGGCCTTCCTCCTCGTCCTCGCCCTCGCCCTCCATATCCACGCCGACCGGGCGGCCGACGTCTGTGGTCGGCCCTGAGCAGCCGTCGCCTCCCGCGCGGAGGCTCCTCATCCTCTGGGCCTCTCAGACGGGCACGGCCGAGGAGTTCGCCGCGACGGCGGCCGGTCGGCTCGCCGAGGCAGGACACCGGCCGGCGCTCCTTTCCATGGAGGGCGCCGACCTGACGGATATCGGATCCGATACGGATCTGCTGGTGGTGACCAGTACCTTCGGGGACGGCGAAGCCCCCGACAACGGCGCGGCCTTCTGGGAAGCGCTCAGCGCTCCCGACGCCCCGCGCCTGGAGGGCCTGCGGTACTCCGTCCTCGCCTTCGGGGACTCCAGTTACGGTGACTTCTGCGGCCACGGGCGCCGGGTGGACGAGCGCCTGGCCGAACTCGGAGCGGGCCGCCTGCTCCCTCGTACCGAGTGCGAACCCGACCACGAGGAGAGCTCCGCCGCCTGGCTCTCCACCCTCGTACCCCTGCTGACCGCAACCGCCCCGCAGCCGCGTGCCTCCTCCGTCGCCCCCTCCGCCCCCGCCCCCGCCTCTGTCTCTGGCGCGGCGGCGCGGACGTCCTTCTCGAAGGCGGCGCCGTTCCCCACGCTCCTCATCGGCAACCGGCTGCTCAGCCTGCCCGGCTCCCAGAAGGAGGTGCGGCGGTACACCTTCGACACGCGTGGCGGTGAGCTCGCGTACGAGGCGGGTGACGCCCTCGGCGTGTGGCCGACGAACAGCACCGAGCTGGTCGCGGAATGGCTCGCCCTCACCGGTCTCGACCCTGCCGAACCGGTAGCCGTCGGCGACCGCGACACGGGCCCGCTGCCCCTGGCCGAGGCGCTGCGGACGCGCCTCGACATCACGCGCATCACTCCGGACCTGCTTCGCTTCGTCGCGGACCGCACGGGCAGCCAGGAACTCAAGCAGTTGCTGCGCCCGGGGCACAAGGACGAGCTGGCCAAGTGGAGTTGGGGCCTCCAGGCGGCCGACCTCATCGGCTCGCACGCGGTCCGCGCCTCCGCGGCCGACTGGGCGGGCGTCCTCAAACGTCTCCAGCCGCGCCTGTACTCGATCTCCTCCAGCCCCCTCGCCCACCCGAGCGAGGTCAGCCTCACCGTCTCCGTCGTCCGCTACTCCAACGACCGGGGCAGGGACCGCGCCGGCGTCTGCTCCACCTACCTCGCCGACCACGCCGACGACGGCCCGGTGCAGGTCTTCGTCCAGCGCTCCCCGCACTTCCGCCCGCCGGCCGACCCCGCCGCGCCCATGATCATGGTCGGCCCGGGTACCGGCGTGGCCCCCTTCGTCGGCTTCCTGGAGGACCGCCAGGCCCGCGGTCACACGGGCCGCAACTGGCTCTTCTTCGGCGAGCAGCGCGAGGCCACCGACTTCTACTACCGCGAGGAACTGGAGACCCACCTGGCGACCGGACACCTCGCCCGCCTCGACACCGCCTTCTCCCGCGACCAGCGCGCCAAGGTCTACGTCCAGGACCGCATGCGCGAGCACGGCGCCGCCCTCTGGTCCTGGCTCCAGGACGGCGCCCACTTCGCCGTCTGCGGCGACGCCGCCCGCATGGCGAGCGACGTAGACCAGGCCCTCCGGGAGGTCGTCGCCCGCCACGGCCGCATGACCGAGGACGAGGCGGCCGCGTACGTGAAGCAGATGGCCGCGGAGAAACGATACGTCCGCGACGTCTACTGAGCACGCCGCCGGCCGCCCGTCATGTGCCCCGTTCGGGCCGTCGGTGGCACTCTTCTCCCACGTGGGCACGAGACGGCTACGACACCGGCTAGGACACCTCACCGCGAGCGGGAATCGGATCGCCACGGCCGGAGTTGCTGAGGGAAGTCAGCCGTTTCAGGAGGGGTCATGCGAGCGATTCAGGTTTCCGAGGTGGGCGGTCCCGAGGTGCTGCGACTGGTCGACATCGATCGACCGATGCCGGGCCCGGGCCAGGCGGTCGTGGAGGTCGCCGCGTCCGGCGTCAACTTCCTCGACGTATACCACCGCCAGGGCCGGTACACCCTCCCGCTGCCCTTCACCCCGGGCACTGAGGGCGCGGGCACGGTCCTCGAGGTTGGACCCGGCGTCACCCACGTCGCTGTGGGAGACCGGGTCGGCTGGGTGGAGACTCCCGGCACCTATGCCGAGCAGGCCGTCGTGGACTCCTCCCGGCTCGTGCCCCTGCCCGACGGCGTCGACTTCGATGCCGCCGCCGCCGTGCTGTTGCAGGGCATGACGGCGCACTACCTCGTCAAGGACGCCTACCCGGTCCAGCCAGGCGACACGGTGCTCGTGCACGCCGCCGCCGGCGGCATGGGGCTTGTGCTGACCCAGCTCATCACCCATCTCGGCGGCAGAGTGATCGGCACAACCTCGACACCGGAGAAGGCCGAGCTGGCGCGGCGGGCCGGGGCCGCCGAAGTGATCCTCTACTCGGCAGCGGACGATCTCGCGGCCGAGGTGAAGTGGCTTAACGGCGGCCAGGGCCTGCCTGTCGTCTTCGACGGCGTCGGCAGGGACACCTTCGATGCGAGCCTCGCCAGCCTGCGAACCCGCGGCCACCTGGTGCTCTTCGGCGCCGCGAGTGGTGCGGTGCCGCCCTTCGACCCCATCCGGCTCGCCCAGGGCGGTTCGCTGACCCTGATCCGACCCAGCCTCGACCACTTCATAGCCGATAGGTCCGAGCTGCTCCGGCGCGCCGCCGACGTGCTCGAATGGGTGCGCACCAAGGCGCTTGAGACCACCGTGACGGCCCGCTACCCGCTCGCCGAGGCCGCCCGAGCTCACCGCGATCTGGAGGCTCGGCGCACCACCGGCAAGCTGCTCGTCATCCCCTAGGGCACCGACGGAATCGACTGACCTGCAAGCAAGGAACGTGGCTTCCGCCAGGCGTCGATCCCTCGCAGCTGTGTCCGCGATCCCGGGTGATGAGGGTACGACCCTGAGGATCCAGGCCCGGAACGGCGTACTCATCGGGTCAGCGGCCGCCCGCGCCGAGCTCCTTCGGGCCGTAGAGCGCCGAGTCCGCGCCCGTCATCAAGGCCCAGTAGCGGTCCCCGAAGGACCAGTGCCACCACTCCGTCGGGTAGTTCACGAGGCCCACGGCCGACAGCGCGGAGCCCAGGATCTCGCGGTGGGCGCGGGCCTCGGCGTTGATGCCGGGGGCGTCGGTGTAGCAGGCGCCGTCGCTTTCCTCGGGGTCCGCGTTCATGCGGGTACCCAGGTCCAGTTCATGCCCGTCGACGTCGGCGAGGGTGAGGTCGACGGCAGCACCGGCGCTGTGCGGGGCGATGTCGGGCGGTGACACGTACCGGCTCGCCGCCGAGTGGATCTGCCCGGCGGACCAGTCGGGGTGGGTGCCCCGCAGCTGACCGGCGTACTCCTCGAAGTACGCAGCCTGAAGGGCGGGAGGCCGGTACCCCTCGACGAACAACAGCCTCAACCCCCGCGGCAGCGCCCCCTGCGCCTCGACCAGCCGCTCCAGCACCCCTTCCCGGAGATACGCGAAGGCATCCGCAGGGTCCTGCTTACGGCCATCGACCAGCAAGGCACCACCCCGACGGACGTCCACGAGACGTTCACCGCACTCGGCGACGGGTATGGCGGCGACCCGCGGGTCGGACATCAACACGATCTGGCTCATGGCTTGATCATCCCGCAGGGCTCGGGGGTGGGGGAGCGGTGGCCCGCGCGTTGCCCGCCGCTCCCTATGCCTCCGATCGCCGCCTACCTTGGTTCCCACGACCTTGGGGGCGATCGCGTCCGGGCGTGCTGACCTGGCGGATCGGCTGGTGGGTGATCAGCAGGCGGCCTGACAGGCGAGCACGAGCCCAGCCCTGCCGTCTCGGCGTAGGCGAACGCCGGGTCGCTAGAGGGGCTTGCGCCAGACGGAGATGTGTTTCGTGGAGTCCTGGGTGAAGGGAGTCTCGTCCCAGTTCGCGACACGGCGTTCCAGTTCGAGGCCGGCGATGCGTGCCATCAGGTCGAGTTCTGCCGGCCAGGCGTAGCGGTGTCGGGAGTTCTCGCGGCGGTAGCGGGCGTCGTCGCCTTCGCCGTCGCGGGTGAGGTGGTGCGAGACGAGGATCTGCTCGACCAGGTCGAAGGTGTCGAAGCCGACGTGCCGTTCGGAGACGTCGAACGGAACCGCTACCTGGCCGGGTGGGAGGTGGCGCAGGGGTGGGACGTTCAGTTCGATGACGAAGCGGCCGCCGGGCGCCAGGTGGCGTGCGGCGTTGCGGAAGCACTCGACCTGCTCGTCCTGGGTGAGCAGGTTCGTGATGGTGTTGTAGACGAGGTAGACCAGGGTGAACTCGCCGGGGACGACGGTGGTGGCCATGTCTCCGATGACGACCGGGAGTGTGTTCTCGTCGGTCTTGCGGCGCAGCACCGCTGCCATGTGTTCGGAGAGTTCGATGCCTGCCACCGGTACGCCGCGTTCCCGGAGGGGGACGCCTACGCGTCCCGTTCCGATGGCGAACTCCAGCGCCCTGCCGTCTCCTGCCAGCTCGGCGAGGAAGGCGAGGGTCGGTTCGAGAACGGCAGCCGAGAAGGCTTCGGTCTCCTCGGTGTCGTAGCGGTCGGCGGTCGCGCGGGTCCACAGCTCACTGCTCGTCACGGACGGCCACTCTGCCGCGCGCCGAGGGGTGATGTCGACGCAATTACGCGGCTCGATCGTATGGGGTGGTTCATGGGGGTTCAGGTCGGGGAACGGCAACTTTTCTGTTGCCTGGGGCGATGAATCCTGCCCGAGGGCTTCCCGAGCAATGCGACATGTGAAATTTTACACGTCACATGTCAGCCGCCCGTGTCCCTCAGCACGTGGCCACCACGGCCCCGGAGGCCCCCGCAGATGCAGCACCCCTTCCGGATATCGAAGACCCGCGCGCGAAGACTTCCCGTGCTTGGCGCGGCCGTCTTCATGACGCTCGGTCTGTTCGCTCCGCCGAGTCAGGCCGCCGTCACCAGCGCCGCGACGCCTGCCCCGGCCTCGGCGCCTGCCCCGGCCGCGACGCCCGCCCCGGCCTCGGCGCCCCGGGCGATCCCCGTCCCCAAGTCGCCCGACGCGATGAGCAGCAACCCCCGTTTCCGTCTCTCCTCACAGGACAGCGCGGAGGAGTCCGGACCGCCGCCCGCGCCCACGGCGACGGCCGCCGGCAAGGCGAGCCAACGGTCGTCGGCCGCCGTCGCGGACGCGTGCGGTGATCTGTCCGGCGTCATCGACGCCACGGGCGCCGCGCTGGTTCAGCAGCTCAAGGCGCTTCCTCAGATCACCTGTACCTACCCGCTGTTCAACCTCACGGGGGAGAACGCGCGGAAGGCGTTCAACGAGGCCCAGATGGTGACCGTCGCCGACGCGCTGCGCGACGCGTCGGCCACGTACGCCGGAAACAACAGCGCGTCCGTCGGGCAGCTGGTGCTGTTCCTGCGCGCCGGCTACTACGTGCAGGACAACAACGCGGACGTCGTCGGCGACTACGGCACCGCGCTCGCGGGCGCGGCGCGCGGCGCGCTGGACGCCTTCTTCGCCTCGCCGCGCAGCAGGGACGTCACCGACGCCAACGGCGAGATCCTCAACGAGGTCGTCACGCTGATCGACAGCACCCACGAGGCGGGCCGGTACGCCGGGGTCGTGAAGTGGATGCTCGGCGGCTACGACGCCACCTGGCCCGGCCAGATGAACCTCGCCATGCAGCACGTCGAATGGGTCGTCGAGAACGGCTTCAAGGCCAAGGACGACGCGCGCGGCTGGCGGGCCGCGCTCAAGGCCGACCCCGCCCTCCTCGACACCTGGGCCGGGTTCGTCACGCGCAACGGCGCGCAGCTGAACCGCCTGGACGTCGTCAGCAACGTCGGCCGGCACCTCGGTCACGCCCTCGACGTCCCCGAGCTCAAGGACCGCGTCCGGCCGCTGCTGAAGGACCTGATCAACCGGTACCCGAACGTCGGCCCGACCGCGCCGATCACCATGAACCTCGGCTGGGCCACGCGTCAGTACGACCGGGGCAACTGCGCGGCCTACGCCATCTGCGACCTCGGCGAGCGCGTGCTTCCCGCCGTCCTGCCGATCCAGCACACCTGCACCCCGGGCCTGAAGATCCGCGCCCAGGACATGTCGCCCGGCCAGCTGGCGAGCACCTGCACCAGCCTCGTCAACCAGGACGCGTACTTCCACCGCGTCATCGGCGACAAGGGCGCGATCCCCGGTGACGTGAACACCGACCTGGAGGTCGTCGTCTTCGACGACTACACCCAGTACGCGCTGTACGCCTGGGCCATCTACAACATCGACGTCGACAACGGCGGCATGTACGAGGAGGGTGACCCGGCCGTCCCGGGCAACCAGGCCCGCTTCATCGCCCACGAGGCCCACTGGCTGCGCCCGGCCTTCGAGATCTGGAACCTCAACCACGAGTACACCCACTACCTCGACGGCCGCTACAACATGCACGGCGACTTCGAGGCGGGCATGACCACGCCGACCATCTGGTGGGTCGAGGGCATCGCCGAGAACATCTCGTACGGCTACCGCGGCGAGCGCAACGCCGACGCCATCGCCGAGGCCGGCCGCGACACGTACCGGCTCAGCGACCTGTTCGACACCGTCTACGGCCAGGAGGAGGACCCCGAGGTCAACTCGAACCGGGTCTACCGCTGGGGCTTCCTCGCCGTCCGCTACATGCTCCAGAAGCACCCCGCCGACGTCGAGACCGTGCTCGGCAAGTACCGCACCGGTGACTGGGCCGGGGCCCGTACCTTCCTCAAGCAGACCGTCGGCACTCGTTACGACGCCGACTTCGCCACCTGGCTGACGACCGCGTGCGCGACGAACGACTGCGGTCCGCTGCCGGAGGCCACCGCCGCCCCCGCCCCGCTCTGCACCCTGGGCGACGCCCGCCAGTTCGACCAGAACTGCCGCCGCGACGGCCTCGCCGCCACCATCGGAAACTACAGCTACCACTTCGTGTACCTGCCGGCCGGCGTCGAGAAGCTGACGATCACCAGCAGCGGTGGCACCGGCAACGCCGACCTCTACTACGGGGGCGGCAGCTGGGCCACCACCGGCAGCTACCAGGCGAAGTCCACCGGCACCGGGAACGGCGAGACCCTGACGATCGCCGACCCGCCCTCCGGCTGGGTCTACTTCAGCCTCGCCGCCGCGCAGGACTTCAACGGCGTGACCCTCTCCACCCAGGCCGAGTGAGCCGTTTCGCCGGGGCTCTCACCGCCGAGCCCCGGCGAACGCCTGGCGGAGGCTTTCTATCTCCAATCTGCGTTGTCACTAGAATGGTCCGATGAAGGACATCGACGTGATCGCGGTACTACAGGATCCGGTACGCCGCCGGCTGTACGAGTACGTGGCGGCGCAGGGCCGCGAAGTCGGACGCAACGAGGCCGCCGAGGCCGCGGGCGTCGCGCGCACCCTCGCCGCGCACCACCTGGACCGGCTGACGGAGGCCGGTCTGCTGGAGAGCGGCAGCCGCCGCCTGACCGGCCGCTCGGGGCCGGGGGCGGGCCGCCCCGCCAAGGTGTACACGCGGGCGCGGGCCGAGCGCTCGGTGTCGCTGCCCGCCCGCGACTACCGCACCGCCGCCGAACTGCTCGCCGAAGCCGCCGAACTGGCCGGCCTGGACTCGGGACTCTGCGACGCCGCGCGCAGGCGGGGCGAGGCCCTGCGCGGCTCGGCCGCGCCCTGCGCCGGCCTCGCGGAGGCCATGGTGATGCTCGCGGAGCGGGGCTACGAACCGCACCTCGAAGGACCCGAAGTCGCAGAGGGCCACGAGGCGTCGGAAGAGGCGCCAGAAGAGGTGTCAGGAAGCGTCGTCCGGATGCGTAACTGCCCCTTCCACGCCGTCGCGGAGCGCTTCCCGCCGCTCGTCTGCGGCATGAACCTCGCGCTGCTGGAAGGGCTGCTCGGCACGGACGGGCCCGTGCGCGCTCGTATGGACGCCCGGGCGGGGGAGTGCTGCGTGGTGGTCGAGCCTTCTGAAGGCTTCTAAAAACAACTCTCATTGACATAGAAAAGCGGCCGTGCTGGGATGAGGCCATGACCTCACCCATGCCCGCCGCCCACCTCGCCGAGCTCAACGTGGCCACCCTCCGCCACCCCCTCGACGACCCCCGCATCGCGCCGTTCGTCGAGATGCTCGACCCGGTCAACGCGGCGGCCGACGGCACGCCCGGCTTCGTGTGGAGGCTCGTGGAGGAAGGGACGGCCGACGCCACCGGGCTGCGCCCGGCGGGCGAGAACGTCATCGTCAACCTCAGCGTGTGGGAGACCCAGGAGGCGCTGTGGGACTTCACGTACCGCAGCGGGCATCTGGAGGTGATGCGGCAGCGCCGCGCCTGGTTCGAGCGGCACGTCGAGGCGCACATGGTGCTCTGGTGGGTCCCCGCCGGTCACATCCCGACCGTCGGCGAGGCCCTGGAGCGGCTGGCGGACCTGCGCGCACACGGCCCGTCCCCCCGCGCGTTCACCTTCGCCTCCGCCTACACCGCGACGGAGGCCGCCACCGCGTCTGAGGCCGCCACCGCGACGGAGGCCGCCACCGGGGGCGCGGCGGCACTCTGAGGCGGTGGGTCCTACTGCTCCGTGGACTCGAGGGCGGCGCGCCAGGCGGGGCTGTCGACGTAGTGGTTGTCGTAGCGCTCCGCCGATTCGGCGATCTCCTTGACGTCGGCCTCGCCGCGCATGACGCGGCCCAGCAGGCGCAGGTAGTCGAAGCGGCCCATGCCGGGCGTGAAGACGAAGAGGACGTCCGCCTCGCAGCCGGGGGCGGCGGCGAAGGCGTGCGGGGTGTGCGGGGGTACCGCGAGGAAGTCACCCGCGTTGAGGACCGTGACCTCTTCGCCGACGAGGACGCGGAGGGAGCCGCTGATGACGAAGAACAGCTCGGTCGCCTTGGTGTGGAAGTGGGCGGGTGCGCCCACGGCCCCCTTGGCGAAGGTGGACCGGTAGCTGGTGAAGCCGTCGGCCGTGCTGTCCGAGTCGGCGAGGAGCATCATGACGCTGCTCGGGTCGGCGCAGGTCTCGGCCTCGTCGTGGCGGGTGAGCAGCGGCAGGAAAGGGGCGGTGGCCTGATTCTTTTCGATCATGATCCGACTTTATGATCGTGGACCCCCTCGCGCCCGCGCTTTTCGGATAGCCCCCTCTCTCGCTCGGGGAGTTGCCCGCGTTTGTCATGCACCGTACGGGCGTCTTCCGGCCAACATCGTGACGATTAACGCCCTCCGGACAACCGGGTGTTCAACGCCCTCCTCTCACACCGCGGGCGAGCACGTGGGGACGTGACCCGCCTTCTTCTCACCGCACCCGGAGGACGAGGGAACGATGACCACAACGCGCACCACCCGGCTACGGCGTCCGCTGCTGGCGGGGACCACGGCCGTCGCCGCCATGGCCGTGACGGCCGGCTTCATGGCCGCCACGCCGGAGCAGGCCAAGGCCGCGGCCGGCGGCCTGAAGCTGAGTCTCATCGCGGCGACCGACTCGGTCACGCTCACCTCCTGGAAGGAGGAGCCGGGCGTCTACCTGGACCTCGGCACCTACCTGACCGCCGAGGGGACGCCGCTGGAGCTGAAGGTGACCCGGAAGTCCTACAAGGACCCGGTCACCATCACCCAGACCGTGTTCGAGGGCGGCAGGACCAAGGCGAAGGCCCTGCCCCTGGGCACCGTGAAGGACTTCTCCGGACTGCCCGGCTTCGCCGAGATCAGCGTCACGGACAAGACCGGCAAGGTGGTCTACAACCGGGCCGAGAGCTTCTGCCCCAACAACGCCAGCGGACGGGTCCGACCCGACGCGCCCGCCACCTCGAAGTATCCGGAGAGCTGCCCCACCAACCCCTTCACCCTCGGCTCCGTGTGGGGCGTCGAGAAGGGCTGGGCGGCCAACACCTACGCCGGTTCCTACACCCAGCCGGTGAAGCTCGCCGCGGGCAAGTACACCGCCAAGGTCCGCGTCGCCAAGAAGTACCGCGACCTCTTCGGCATCGCCGACAGGCCCGCGACGGTGAAGCTCACCATCGAGGAGCGCAGCTGGGAGGACGGCCGCGCGGCCGCCGCCGGCGAGCACGCCGGCCACGGCGCCGCGCACCAGGCCCCCTCCGGGCAGGGCGCACACGAAGGGCACGGCACACAGGCCGGGCAGGGCGCACAGGCCGGTCACGCCGGGCACGGACCGGGCCACGCCCCGACGCCCGCCCAGGTGGCCGCGCCGCAGACGAGCGGTGCCGGCCCCTCGTACAACGTGGGCCACGGGCCGCTCAAGGCCGCGCCCCCGGCCCTGCCGTGGGCCCTGAAGAAGCTTCAGGCCGGGCGCGCCGGTGTGCAGGCCGCGGGTGACACCGCCGGGCAGACCGACGGCTCGCGCCAGGCGCCCGCCCTCACGCCGCACCGCGCGCGACCCACCGGGACCCCCTCCGTACCCAACGTCCCCAAGCCCGACCTGCGGTCGCTGCCCGCCTACGGCATCACCATCAGCGACGGCGGCGTCCAGAACGTCCCCGGCAAGGACTACCTCGCCTTCAGCGCGAACGTGTGGAACGCCGGGCCTGCCCAGCTCGTGGTGGACGGCTTCCGCTCGCCCGGCAAGGCCAAGATGGACGCCTACCAGTACTTCTACGACGCCCAGGGCAAGCAGGTCGGCTACACCCCGACCGGCACCATGGAGTGGGACCCGCGCCCCGGCCACGTGCACTGGCACTTCACCGACTTCGCCAGCTACCGGCTGCTGAAGGCCGACAAGAAGGAAGCCGTGCGCAGCGGCAAGGAAGCCTTCTGCCTGGCCAACACCGACGCCGTCGACTACACGGTGAAGAACGCCAACTGGCACCCCTTCAACACCGACCTCTCCACCGCCTGCGGCCAGGAGAACTCCATCTCCGTCCGCGAGGTGCTGGACGTCGGCTCCGGTGACACCTACACCCAGGACCTGCCGGGTCAGTCCTTCGACATCACGGACCTGCCCAACGGCACGTACTACATCCAGGTCCTCGCCAACCCGGCGAAGCGGCTCAAGGAGACCAACCTCGACAACAACAGCGCGCTCCGGAAGGTCGTCCTCGGCGGCACGCCCGGCCGGCGGACGGTCACCGTCCCCGCGCACGAGCTCGTGAACGCCAACTGATCACGCGCCACCCGACCCGACGTGACCGAGCCGGCCAGGTACGCCGGCCCGGTCACGCGGGCCCCGCCTCCGCCGAGGACGTCACGCCGGGCGGGCAACCTCAGCGCTAGCCACAACGAGCAGATCCCGGGCGAGCAGCCCCGCCCCCCAGCACCCCGCCGCGTCCCCGAGCGCCGCGGGCAGGATCGCGGGAAGCCTCTGGAACGTGAGGCGTTCCTCCACCGCCGCCCGGAGGGGGACGAAGAGGGTGTCGCCCGCCCCGGCGAGGCCGCCGCCGATGATCAGGGCGCTGGGATCCAGCACCGTGACCGCGGTGACCAGGCCGTCGGCGAGGGCGGCGACCGCCGCCCGCCACACCCGGGACGCGGCCTCGTCGCCCGCCGCGACGGCCCGCGCGCAGCCGGCCGCGTCGGCCGGGACGCCGCCCACCGAACCCCAGGCACGCCCGATCGCCGCAGCCGAGGCCAGGGACTCCAGGCAGCCGCGCCCGCCGCAGGCGCAGACGGGGCCGCCGGGGCGTACGACGACATGGCCGATCTCCCCGGCGCAGCCGCCCGCCCCGGCCTCGATCGCCCCGTCGATGCCGATGGCACCGGCGATGCCGGTACCGACCGACACGAACAGGAACCGGCCGGTCCCGCGGCCCGCCCCCAGACGACCCTCCGCCAGGCCGCCGGCGCGGACGTCGTGCCCGAGCGCGACGGGCATCCCTCCGAGCCGGCGGCACAGCAACTCCCGCAGCGGGACGTCACGCCAGCCGAGGTTGGCCGCGTGGACGGCGACGCCCCGCTCCTCGTCGACGACGCCGGGCACGGCGACACCGGCGGCCTCCGCCGCCACGCCGAAGCGCGTCCGGCCGAGGGCACGCAGGTCCGCCGCGAAGCCGAGGACCGACTCCACGACGGCCCCGGGCCCGCGCCCACGGCCGGTCGCCCGCCGCTCCTCGTACAACAGCGCCCCGTCCAGCCCGACCAGTGCGGCCTTCATGCCGGTGCCGCCCACGTCGAGGGCGATGACGTGTCTCACGGGAGGACCCTCACCGCTCGCCCCCGGCGGGCTCGGCGCCCTGGGAGAGGTCCAGGACACGGATGTCGTCGTGGTGGACGACCCGCGTCGGTACGTCTCCCTTCTCCAGCGACTGGCCGGGACGGTAGAGACCCCACTTCAGGTACCCGAAGTGCGCCGGGTTCACGGGGTGGAAGGTCTTCACGTTCTCGTACGTCCTCCGGAGCGTGTACCGGGATTCGCCGGGCAGCCGCGTGGAGACCTCGTAGTACCCGGTGTCGTCGTCCGTCCAGCGCACGTCCACGCGGAAGCGCATCCACCGGCCGACGTACGGGAGGAAGTCGTCGACCACGGTGGCCTGGAGATCGAGGGTCGGCGAGCGGAAGGCGATGCTGTTCCGCTTGGTCATGAGGTAGAAGGACGGGAGGTTCCCGCCGGCGTGCTTCCCCTGGAAGACGATGTCGCCGCTCTCCGAGTCCCCGGGCCGGAAGGGCTTCCAGTCCTTCAGCAGCACGCTGAACTCGTACCGCTGCTCGTCCCCCACGACGAACTTCCCCTCGTGGACGTCGTTCGTGGCGCTCTCGCTGCGGGGGGCGCCGTCGGAGACGTACGCGGGATCGCCCAGGGTCACCTTGTGGGCGACGGCGTGGTCCGTACCGGACGGGACGACGTACGACGCGTCGGCGGCCGTCGCGTGGGTGGTGGTCAGGTCCTCGGTGCCGGAGTTCAGCTCGCCGTTCCGGTAGTCGATGGTCAGCAGGGGCGAAGGGCCCCGGTCACGACCGCCGCACGCGCCCGGCGCGGGCCGGCTCTCGCCGTCCTGCCCCGCCTGGGCGACGGTCAGGCCCGCCACGGTCAGTGTCCCGGCGAGCGCCGCGCCCATGACGGAACGCCTTGTCGACTTCTTCATGTCCGGATCACCGCCTGTCGTCGACGCGGACGAGGTGGTGGCCGCGCATCGTGTACAGGCGGCCGCGGTTGTCGACGTTCACGTGCGGGCCGCTGTACCAGGCGCCGTTGATCTCGGCCACGACGGTGGTCAGGGCGAAGGTCTTGGGGTCGAAGCGGAAGAGGGTGGTGTCGGAGACGCCGTAGACCACGCCCCGGCTGGTGACCATGGCGGCGAAGCCGGGGCAGACGGCGCGGTGGTCGGCGGTGTGGATCACCCGGCGGATGCTGAGGTCGACGACGAAGAAGCCGCCCTTCCGCGTGAGCCCGTACAGGTGCCGGCCGCGCACGGCCAGCGCGGCCGTCCCGGTGGTCAGGGTGGCGGGGAGGTCGAGGCGCCACAGCTCCCGCCCGGCGACCGGGTCGAAGGCGACGAGGGTGCCGCGCGGTCCCTGGGCGGTGGGGTTGTCGCCGCCGAGGTACGCGACGCCGTCCCGGGTGGCGACGGCACGGACGAGCTGGTTCCCGTCGACCGGATTGATGTACGCGGCCTTCTTCCCCGTCCTGGGGGAGTACGTCCACAGGGAGCCGCCGCCCTCGGTGTCGGACTGGACGCCGACCAGGAGGAGTCTGTTGCGCCCGTCGTAGCAGACGTCGAGCGGGCGGTTCTGCTCGCTGGGGAAGGCGGCGAGCTGCCGGGGCAGTTCGTCCCTCTGGGGGTCGTACGTCCACATGCCCTGCGAGCTGTACTGGCCGGTGTAGAGCACCCCGTTCAGCACCTCGGCGTCCTTCGCCTCGCCGGGTGCGCGCAGGTTGGCCACCTTGCCGTCGCGCAGGTCGTGGCGGGCGATGACGTTGTTCCCGCCGACGTAGACGTACCGGTGGTCGGCGGCGATGCCCATCGTGGTCTGCGGGCTGACGGGCGCGCCGGCCGCGCCGAGATCGGTGACGACGGCCCGGCCCGAGGCCAGGTCGATCTCGCCGACGAAGCCGTAGCCGGAGACGACGGTCAGGGTGTCGCCGACGTGGTCGAGCCCCCAGACCTCGCCCAGGTCCCCGTCGAAGGCGACGGGGCTGAGGACCCCGGTCGCCAGGGAGTAGGAGTGCAGACCGGTGTCGGTGGCGAAGTGGACGGTGTCGCCCTGCGCGGTCAGGTTCTTGACGACCTTGCCGGTGCTGGTCGTGACCTTGTACGAGGAGAGGTCGGCGAGGTCCATCACGGCCAGCTTGGCGGGCTCCGTCGAACCCGAGGTGCTGACCACGAGCCGGTCGCCGAGGACCACGAGGTCCCGCAGGCTGGGGTCCTTCTCCATCTCCGGCGGCGTGACATCGGCGAAGGTGCCGGCCGCGCGGTCGTACGCGTACAGCGACGCCTTGCTCGCGCCCTCGCCGCCGGACAGGACGCTGCCGGCTCCGAAGAAGACCGTGGTGTCCGTGGCGGCGACGGCCCTTGCCAGGGTTGCCTTCGGGTCGGGTATGCCGAGCTTGGTCACCTTGCCGGTGGCGGGGTCGTACATCCAGAGCGCGGGCGCCTTGCCGGGGATCCCGCCCACCGCGTACACGGTGCCGTCCGGGGCGACGGCGAGGTCGCGGATGTCCCGGTCCTCGGTCCGGCCGATGCCCACGGCGGGCGTCTGGGGGGTGGTCAGGTCCCAGCGGAACAGGTTCGGCTTGCCCTCGTCGCCCTTGGTCAGGATGCCCGCGTACAGGTACCGGCCGGTGGGGTCCGCGGCGAGGGCCTGGATCGAGTGTCCGGTGCCGAGGACGGTCTGGGAGACCACCTTGCGGGTCGGCAGGTGGAAGCCGATGACCCGGGTCGGTTCGAGGTTGCGTGAGCCGATGTAGACGGTGTCGCCGACCTGGAGGGCGCTCATGAGCGCGAACTGCTCGATGGCCGGGCCGAGATCGGTGACGGTGGTGCAGGGTTCCTGGGGGCGGGCCTGGGCCGGGGAGGTGAGCAGGGGCGCCGCGGCGGTGGCGAGCCCGAGGGCACCGCCTGCCATGAGCAGCTGACGCCTGCCCACCGGTCGAGAGTGCTGCATGGGGGGAGACTCCTTTGTCTTTGTGCGGCTGGGGAGGGAGGAGTGTGCCTTCGTGCGACTGGGGAGGGAGGAGCGGATGGGGCGGCTGGGGAGGCCAGAGCCGTCAGGCGGACGTCGCGAGGGCGGCGTGGTGTACGGCGTGGGTGAACGGTTCTCCGGCGCAGTAGCGGCCGACCTCGTCGAGGGCACCGGCGGCGATCCGGTGCAGCTCGCCGCCGAGGGAGCCGGCGATGTGGGGGGTGAGGAGGACGTTGGGCAGGGAGTAGAGGGGCGAGGCGGCGGGGAGCACCTCCGGTTCGGTGACGTCGATGACCGCGTGGATCCGCCCGGACACCGCTTCGGCCGTGAGGGCCTCGGTGTCGACGAGGGAGCCACGGGCCGTGTTGATCAGGGTGGCGCCGTCGCGCATCAGCGCGAGCCTGCGCGCGTCCATCAGGTGTCGGGTCTCGGGCAGCTCCGGCGCGTGCAGGGAGACGATGTCCGAGGCGCGGACGAGTTCGTCCGGGTCCACCAGGCGGACGCCCATCGCCGCCGCCCGCAGGGTGCTGACGTGGGGGTCGGCGAGGAGGATGTCGAGGTCGTAGGGCCGGAGCAGTTCGATGACCTTGCGTCCGACGAGCGAGGCTCCGACGACGCCGACGGTCCGGCGGTAGTTGCCGAAGCCGGGGAAGTGCCGGGACCAGTCGAGGGGAGAGCGGTGCTCGCGATAGAGACCGCCGATCTCCAGGACCCGCTTGTTGGCGAAGAGGATCGCGGCGACGGTGTACTCGGCGACGGGGACGGCGTTGGCCGCGGCGGCGGAGGAGACCAGCAGACCGCGGTCCCAGCACGCCTGTGTCACATGGTGCTTGACGCTGCCCGCCGCGTGCACGATCGCCTTCAGGGCAGGGGCCCGCGCCAGGACGTCCTCGTCGAGGACGGGGCAGCCCCAGGAGGTGAGCAGGATCTCCACGTCCTCCAGGGAGGGCTCGTCGGTGAGGTCCTCGGCGACGTGGTCCGGGTCGATGTCGACGTACGCGGTCAGCCGCTGGATCTCGGCGGGCCCGAACAGCGCGTCCCGGTGGCGGCGCCCCATGGCGAACAGGGCGCGGGGGCGGGAGCGGGGGCCGGGGCCGGAGTGGGGAAGGGGGGTCGGGGTCGGGGTCGGGAGCATGGGTGAGTTCCTCACGGTGGCGGCCTACTTGACGGCGCCGGCGGTCATGCCGGACTTCCAGAACCGCTGGAGCATCAGGAAGACGGCGATCAGCGGGGCCACGGCCACGAGCGAGCCGACGACGGCCAGCAGGTAGTCCTCGGGATGCCCCTGCGTGAGCGCGGACGAGTACCACACGTAGAGGCCGAGGTTGACCGGGTACAGGTCCTGGTCGGAGAGCATCACCAGGGGAAGGAAGAAGCTGTTCCAGATCTGGGTGAACTGGAAGAGGAAGATGGTGACGAAGCCGGGCGCGATCATCGGGAAGGCGATACGGCAGAAGGTCTTGAATTCGCCCGCCCCGTCCATCCGCGCCGCTTCCAGCACCTCGTCGGGCACGTAGGACGCGCTGAACACCCGGGCCAGGTACACGCCGAAGGGGAAGACGAGGCCGGGGATGAAGACGCCCCAGAACGTGTTCACGAGTCCGGCCTTGGCGGCGAGCAGGTACAGCGGGATCGCCATCGCCGTGCCGGGCACCATCACGCCAAGCAGCACGAGCGAGAACAGGCGCTCCTTGCCGGGGAACGCGAGCTTGTCGAACGCGTAGCCGGCGGCGACGCTGAACACCGCCGCCAGGAGGGCGCCCACACCGGCGTACAGCACCGTGTTGACCAGCCAGCGCACGTAGACGCCGCCGTCGGCCTGGAACAGGTGGCTGAGGTTGTCGGCGAGGTGGATCTTGTCGCCGAGCGCGAAGCCGTTGGTGCCGAAGAGGTCCTCGCGGCTCTTCGTGGAGGACAGCAGCAGCCAGGTCAGCGGCAGCAGCGTGTAGAGGGTCGCGAGACCGAGGAGGGCGGTGACGCCCGCCTTGGACAGCAGCACGGACGGCGACTTCCCGGCGCCCTTGCCCCGGCGGGGCGCGGGCCGGCGGCCGGATGGCGCTGACGTCGACGTCGCGGGGGTGTGGGCCGGAGCGTCGAGCGTGGAGGACTTGGTCACGGCTTGCTCCCGCGGCGTGAGATACGGGTGACGACGAACGACAGCACGGCGGCGAACAGGGCGATGAGCAGGGAGGCGGCCGCGGCGAGCCCGAAGTCGTTGTTCTGGAACGCGGCCGTCTGGACGTACATGTTGGGGGTCCAGCTGCTGCCGATCGCGCTGGACGCGTTGTAGATGACCTTTGGCTCGGTGAAGAGCTGGATCGAGCCGATGACGGTGAACAGGACGGCGAGCGCCACCGCGGGGTAGATCATCGGGACCTTGATGGACAGTGCCGTCCGTATGGCGCCGGCGCCGTCGACCTTCGCCGCGTCGAGCGTCTCGCGGGGCACGGCTTGCAGGGCCGCGTAGAAGATCACCATGTTGTAGCCCGTCCACTCCCAGACGGCGATGTTGGCCGCGGAGAACACGGCGTTGTCGACCGAAAGGAAGTTGACGTCGATGCCGCCGGACTCCAGGAAGTCGATCACCGGGCTCAGGCCGGGGGTGTAGAGGTACACCCAGATCAGCGCGGCGATCAGCCCCGGCACCGCGTGCGGCAGGAACAGCGCCAGCTGGAAGAAGGACTTGGCCTTGGCCAGCCCCGAGTCGAGGAGCAGGGCCAGGACCAGCGCGCCGCCGATCATCAGGGGGATGTAGATCGCGCAGTACGCGGCGATGACGAGGAAGCCGTCGAGGAACGCCTCGTCGGAGAGGGCGCGGGCGTAGTTGCCCAGCCCGGAGAAGACGCTTTCGGTGCCGCCGAACCCGAGGCCGGAGGTGCGGGTGGTGAACAGGCTCAGCCAGGCCGCGTACAGCAGCGGGGCGAGGGTGACGGCCGCGAACAGGCCGAAGAACGGTGTGAGGAGCAGTGCGGCGGTCCGGCGCTGTCCTCGGGCGGATGGGCTTGCCATACCGGCCTTCCTTGGGTGGGGCGGGGGAGTGCGAGCGGCGCGGAAGGGGCGGAGCCGGCCCGCCGCACGGGCGGGGGCCGATCCTCCGGGTCCTTCGGGCTGCCAGGGGCTTGTACGGGCTCCGCGAGCTGCGGGGGCTGCGCGGGCTTCGCGGGGTTCCAGGTGCCGGGCTGGGGCCCGGGCCGCTACGGGCTTCGGCGGGCCGCTACGGAGCCGTGACGGACAGGCCGCGCTGCTTCATCTGCGTGAGCGTGACGTCCTCGGCCGTGGTGAGGACGCCGGGCAGGTCCACCGAGCCGCCGGCGACCTTCGGGAGCTGGTCCACGAGGGCCGTGTTGGTGGCGCCCATGACCGGGCCCCAGGTCCAGCCGGGCGGGATGGCGTCGTAGGAGCGCGCCATGAGGGTGTAGATGTCCTGGCCGCCGTAGTAGTCCGTCTTGAAGGCGGCCTTGGTGACCGGTACGAGCTCCGGGTCGGCGGGGAACATGCTGCTGGTGCCGGAGGACACCCACGCCTTCATGCCCTCGGGGTCGGTGGTGATCCACTTGATGAACTCGGCGGCGGCGCCGCTGTTGTCGGATCCCTTGGGGATCACGAACGAGGACCCGCCGTACATGCCCGAGGCCGGCTTCCCGTCCCACGTCGGGACGGGGGCCACGGCCCACTTGCCCTTCTGGTCGGGCACGGTCGCCTGATGGGCCCCGGCGCACCAGCTGGCGCAGACGTAGGCGACGGTCTGGCCCTTCTGGACGCTCGTCCAGAACGGGTCGAGCTGGCTCAGCGAGCGGACGAGGTCCTTGCGGGCGAGGTCGCCCCAGTAGGCGGCGACCTTCTTCGACGGCGCGTCGTCGACGGTGACCTTCCAGGAGTCCTTCTCGGCCGCGAACCACCGGCCGCCGGCCTGCCAGGAGAACGCCTCCAGGAGCCCGGGGTTGTCGGTGTAGAGGACGCCGCCGCGGGCGGCCGGATCGGCCTTCTTCACCTGCTCGGTCATGTTCCGGTACGCGTCCCACGTCGTGGGGACGTCGATCTTGTGCTGGGTGAAGAAGTCCTTGCGGTACATCATCATCAGGGGCGCCGCGTCGCGCGGGACGGCCCAGGTCCTGCCGCCGAGGTCGACCAACTGCCGGGCAGCCTCGGGGAACTGGTCCTTCACCACCGGGCCGAGCGTGCCGCTCAGGTCCTCGATCTTTCCCTGGGCCGCGAATTCCGGCAGGTGGGGGTACTCGACCACCGCGACGTCCGGCGCGGTGCCGGCCTTCACGGCGTTGGTGAGCTTGGAGTAGTACTCCTGGCCCGAGGGGACCGTCTCGAAGGTGACCTTGATGTCCGGGTGGCTGCGGTTGAAGGCCGCAGCCACCTTGTCGGACCCCTTCACGAAGGACCAGAAGGTCACCTCGCCGGTCTTCTTCGCGGAGGAGGAGGCTCCCCCCTGGTCCGTCCCGCCGCAGGCGGTGGCGAGCAGGGCGAGAGCCGTGACGGAGCAGGCCAGGGCGGCCGTGGATCTGCGAAGCATGATGTGCACCGATCGTTCGCGGGGGCGTTGACCGGAATCATTCGCCAGGAAATTTGCCCCGTCAATGCTTTGGGCTTCATTCGATGCGAAACGAAAGTAAACGAAGCTATGCGATGTCGATCGGTGGTCGCGTCTACGCGCGGCGGTGCGGTGCGGGAGCGGTGCCGCTGGAGTCCCGTACGCGCAGCTCCGGGCGGAGCAGCAGCTCGGCCAGGGGTGCGGCCGGATCGGCGATGCGGCGCCGCATCAGGTCGACCGCCCAGGCCCCCACGGCCCTCTTGGGCGGGGCCACGGACGTCAGCGGCACATCGCTCAGCTCGGCGACCTCGTCGTCGTACGTCACGATGGCCAGGTCCTCGGGAACGCGCAGGCCGCGCGCCTGGAGGAGGCCGAGCAGGGCGACCGCGTCGAGGTCGTTATGGACGAGCGCGGCCCGTACGTCGCCCGCCTCGACGGTCCGGACGAACTCCTCGAACCACTCGGCCGACGCCGCCCCGTCGGTCGGGTCGATGCCGTACTCCGGCCCCTCCGCCAGCCGCAGGGACCGGCAGGCCGCCGCGTAACCCTCCCTGATCAGGGGGGTGTTGGGGCTCTCGGTCCGGGCGATGAGCGCGATCCGCTCGTGCCCCAGCCCGGCGAGGTGCCGGACCGCGAGGCCCGCGCCGTGGGCGTGGTCCGACGCGACCTGCTCCAGCCGCCCGGCCCCGCCCGTCCTGCGGTCCACGAGGACCACCGGCACGTCGAGGCCGGCCAGCCACTCCTCGGCCAGGTCTACGGGCTCCAGCCCGGCGCGCGGCATCAGCAGCAGGCCGTCGACGCCCGCCGCGACCAGCCGGCGCACCTGCTCCCGGTTGTCGGTCAGCGTCTCGCCGGAGACCGCGAGGACGATGCGCACGCCATGCGTACGTGCCGTGTCCTGCACCCCCCGGATGATCTCGGGGTAGTAGTAGCCGCCGGGCGGCACGATCAGCCCGAAGACGTCCCCGTGCCGCCTGTCGGACCGGGCGGCGGTGGCCCCGTCGGTCGACTGCGCGGCGCTCGGCGACATCGCGCCCCCGTGCACCCGCACGACCAGCCCCCGGCCCGCCAGGTCCCGGACGTCCTGGCGCACCGTGACGGCGGAGACCCCCATCTCCTCCGCCACGTCCTTCACCTTGATCGTGCCGCGGCGCTCGATCAGGCGCAGCAGTACCTCACGCCGCTCTTCGGTCAGCACGTCACGTGCCCCCTCTCCTCGCGAGCGAAGCCATTTGCTTTCACTCGACAAATGAAAGGTATCAACCAAGCCGGCGGCAGAGGTCGCCACCGAGCGCTCGCCTACCGGCGGCCTGCACATGGCGCCGTCCCCTCAGAGCCGAGCCGGACCCGGACCCGCTGGGGGGCCCGGGTGAGGCCGCCGAAGTCGACCGTCAGCGCCGCGCCCGTCGTCGTCTCCACGGACACCCCCCGCGGAACGGAGGCGAGTTCACCGACGCGCACGCTCGCCCGCACCCGCGCGAGCCGCAGGACGCGCCCGTGCCGCTGCTCCACGCTCTCGCGCATCGGCGACGGTCCCTCGCTCCGGTCGGGCGGTCGCGCGCGGCGTAGGGCCCGGGTCCCGCCCGGGTCCCGCTCGGGACCTGATAACTTCTACAGCAATGTAGAAGTTGGGTCGGCCCGGGTCATCACCACACCCCTGCCGGGCAACCCTCCACACGTTTTAGGGAGTTCTCCATGGCCCTGTGGGACCGCATCAAGGAGTCCGCGTCGACGATGCAGACGCAACTGGTGGCGAAGAAGAACGACCTCAAGTCCGGCGCCTTCCGTGACGCCTCCATGGCCATGTGCGCCCTGGTGGCCGCCGCGGACGGCACCGTCGACCCCTCGGAGCGCCGCCGGGTCGCCCAGCTCATCGCCGGCAACGAGGTGCTCCAGAACTTCGACGCGACCGATCTCCAGCGCCGGTTCGACGCGAACCTGGACAAGCTGATCGCCGACTTCGACTTCGGCAAGGTCAGCGTGCTCCAGGAGATCGCCAAGGCGAAGAAGAAGCCGGCGGAGGCCCGCGCCGTCGTCCAGATCGGCATCGTCATCGGCGGCGCCGACGGCGACTTCGACAAGACCGAGCAGGCCGTGGTCCGCGAAGCGTGCTTCACCCTCGACCTGCCGCCGCACGAGTTCGACCTGTAGCGAGAGCCGACGTTACCGCCGCGCGAGGCGGGGAAGGCGGAAGGCATGGAGATCTCGGGCATCATCAGCGCGATCGTCATCGGCGTCGTCATCGGCACCCTCGGCAGGCTCGTCCTGCCCGGCCGCCAGCGGATCGGCGTCCTGTGGACGATCGCCGTCGGCATCGTCGCCGCCCTCGTCGGCACCGCCCTCGCGGCGGGCCTCGGGGTCGCGGACACCAAGGGGGTCGACTGGATCGAATGGCTCCTCCAGATCGGCCTCGCGGCAGCGGGCGTGGCCGCGCTGGAGAAGGCCAAGAGGCGGGGCTGACCCCGTGGGGGCGACCTGCGCCCGAAGAGCATGGCGAGGGGCCTCCGTCCATCCGGCGGAGGCCCCTCGCCATGCGCCGAGTTCGGTGGACTCCCGGGAGGAGCGTACGACCGTACCTTTAAGGTGTACGATCGTACGCGTGGCGACGGACTACTTCGCGGGCGACCCGCGCACCCAGCTGGAACGCATGCTCGCGGGCGACCTCTACATGGCCGACGACCCCCAGATCGCGGAGCGCCAGCGGCGCGCGATGAAGCTGGCCGCCGCCTATCAGGCCGCGTACCTGGACGACCCCGCGCAGGCGCGCGCCCTCCTCGGGGAGCTGCTCGGTTCCGCGGGCGAGGAGGTGGAGGTGCGTCCGCCGCTGTACGTCGACTACGGCAGCAACATCACCATCGGGGCGCGTACCTTCGTCAACTACAACCTGACGGCGCTGGACGTGGCGGCGATCACGATCGGCGAGGACTGTCAGATCGGACCGAACGTCCAACTGCTCACGCCCACCCACCCGTTGGAGCCGCAGCCGCGGCGGGACAAGCTGGAGGCGGCGCGCCCGATCACCCTCGGGGACAACGTCTGGCTCGGCGGCGGCGTGATCGTCTGCCCCGGCGTGACCATCGGCGACAACAGCGTCGTCGGCGCCGGTTCGGTCGTCACCAAGGACATTCCCGCGAACGTCGTCGCGGTCGGCAACCCCGCCCGCCCCGTCCGCGACCTCTAGGCGTCCCGCCACCATGGCCACCGGACACACCGACCCGCAGCGGCGCGAACGCATCCTCGCCGCCACCCTCGACCACATCGCCGCGGAAGGCGTCGCGGGCGTCTCCCACCGGAAGATCGCCGCCCGCGCGGGCGTGCCGCTCGGCTCGATGACGTACCACTTCACCGGCATCGACGAGCTGCTCCGCGAGGCGTTCACCCGCTTCGCCGACCACATCGTCACCGTCTTCGCGCGGCACCTGGACGGCGTGACGGGCCCGGAGCAGCTGCGCGAGGCGCTCGTCGACCTCATCCACGCGATCTCCGACGGGCCGCAGCGCGACCTCGTCCTCACCCAGGAGCTGTACACGCTCGCCGCACGGCGACCCGAGTACCGCGCGCTCACCCAGAGCTGGATGGCCCGCAGCCGCCAGCTCCTGGAGCGCCACTTCGACGCCGCCACCGCCCGCCAACTCGACGCCCTCATCGAGGGACTGACGCTCCATCGAGCGCTCGACCCCACCCCCCACGACCGCGCGCTGACGGCCGAGGCGATCCGCCGCATCACCGCCACCACTACCGCTTAGGGCTAGGCCCGGCGGTCACCGACAGCCTGCGAGGGTGCGGACCTGACACCGCGCCCTCGCAGGCGTACGTCCGCAGGTGTACGCCCGCAGGCGGGGGAGTGCGGGATCAGCCGAGCCGGGGCGGGACCCAGGTGTGGTGCCGGAGGATCATGCGGGTCGCGGTGCGGGAGGGAGTCAGCCGCATCGCGGTGTTGCGCAGGGCGACGGCCACGGGGTGGGAGAGCTGGTGGCCCATCCGGCCGGCCTGCCGGGCGGCGCGCGCGACCGCCTGGCTGCGGGGCCGGCGCTCGGAGTCGTAGCGGGCGAGCGCGGCGTCGACGGTCGGCTCGCCGGCGAGGGCGGCGGCCAGGGTGACCGCGTCCTCCAGCGCCTGGCAGGCGCCCTGCCCCAGATTGGGGGTCATCGCGTGCGCCGCGTCGCCGAGCAGCGCGATCCGGCCGACGGCGTACGAGGGGAGCGGTGTGCGCAGTTCGTGGACGTCGTGGTGCAGTACGGCGTCCGGTCGCGTCGCGTCGAGCAGGGCCGGGATCGGGTCGTGCCAGTTCTGGAACCGGCGGCGCAGCTCGGCCAGCGGGTCGGGGAAGCGCACCCCGGCGGGGAGCGTGAGGACGGCGTGCCACTCGGCCCGCCCGTCGGCGAAGGCGATGTGCCCGAACTCGGCCCCGCGCCCCCACGTCAGCTCGAAGTCGGTGCGCAGGCCGACCGGTTGCTCGGTAATGGCGCGCAGCACGGTCGAGCCGCTGTGGACCGGGCCGGGGTGGGCCGGGAAGAGCAGACGGCGCACCGTGCTGCCGATGCCGTCGGCCGCCACCACGAGATCGGCGTCGAGGACGTCGTCGCCGCAGTGGACGCGTACCGTCCCGGTCTCGTCGTCCTGCCGGACCGAATCGACCTCCGCGCCGATCCGGAGGGCCTCGGCGGGCAGGTGCGCGCGGAGCAGCCGGTGCAAGGTGGAGCGGGGTATGCCGACGATCGGGGTGCCCACCGCCTTCTCCAGCGCGGCGCCGTCCATCCGGGTCAGCCAGCCGCCGCGCGGTGTGCGCGTGCCGCCGCTGTACTGACCTCGCGCGGCGGCCCGTACGCCCTCGCCGACGCCGAGCCCGTCCAGCGCGCGCAGGCCGTTGGCGGCGAGCGAGATGCCCGCGCCGGCGTCGTCGAGCACCGGTGCGCGCTCGACGACGGTCACGTCCCAGCCGACGCGGCGCAGGCCGATCGCGGCGGCCAGCCCGCCGATGCCCCCACCGACGACCACGGCGGTACTGCCCATGCCGAACCCCCATCCGCTTCCTTCTACACCTGTAGAAAGAGAAGGCTAGCCGAGCTTCTACAGGTGTAGAAAGGGGGTATGACTTCAGACAGACGCGCCCTCCTCGCGGACGCGGCCCTCGACGTACTCGCCGACGAAGGGATGCGCGGCCTGACCCACCGCGCCGTCGACCGGCGCGCCGACCTCCCGCCCGGCACCACGTCCGCCTACTACCGCACCCGAGCCGCCCTCCTCACCGGCCTCGTAGCCCGCCTCGTCCAACGCGACCAGGCGGAACTGGAGGCGACGGCCGAGAAACTGCCGCCCCTGCGCACCGCCGATGAACTCGTGGACGGCATGCTGCTGCTCACCCGCCAACGCCTCACCGGCGAGGGCCGCCGCCGCTCCCTCGCCCGCTACGCCTGCGCCGTAGAGAGCGTCCGCGACCCCGAACTCCGCGCCCTCCTCGTCCCCCGCGAAAACGCCGCCCGCGAAGCCGTGCGCCACTTCCTATCCGCCCACGGCGTGCAAGACGTCGAAAACCGCACCCACACCCTCCTCACCTGCATCGACGGCCTGATCTTCGACCACCTCCTCACCGGCGGCGAAGTCCCCCGCGAAGCCCTGGAGGGCCTGCTCACGGCGGCTCTGCGCTAGAGCCCAGGCATGTACCCGTCCACGCCGAGGCGCGGACGGCCGTGACGGAAGGCGCCGAGCGGGTCGGCCGGCTTTCGGCCGGAGAGCGGCGGACAGAATCGGAGGGACACAGCGTGGAGCCGCACGTATCCTCCGGACCGTGACACCGACGTATGTGCTGGATGGCAGGCAGATCAGAACGCTGGAGGACTTCTGGCGCGTCACCGGCGAGGCGATCAACGGTCCGGGAGGGTACTTCGGTCGGAACCTCGACGCCTTCGCCGACTGCCTCAGCGGTGGCTTCGGGACGCCCGACGACGATGACTACGTGGTCGAGTGGCGCGACCACCACGTGTCTCGCCGGCATCTCGGCTATCCGGAGACAGCGCGCCAGCTGGAGATCCGGCTTTCACGCTGTCACCCCACGAACCGGCCTTCGGTCGGCGTCGACCTCGCCGCAGCGAGGGAAGAGCGCGGAACCACCGTCTTCGATTGGCTGGTCGAGACCTTCGACGATCGCGCTCCTGGCGTCCTGCGACTCCTGTGACACCGCCTGAGCGAATCAGGGCTTCTTCCGTGCCGGAAGGTGAGGGCGGTCATCCGACGGGCGGACAGAGGTTCCCCCGGATCGCCCTCCTGCCCCGGGATCGGGCGATACCGTAGGGAGAGACGTCAGGACGGACACAGCCAGGAGTCCAGGATGAGCCAGCAGTCGGCCGCCGCGCCCGAGTCCGTACGCCAGCCGCTCGACCAGGCCGCACGCCAGCCGCTCGACGCGGAGGCCGCCGCGTCCGTGCGGGCTTACGTGGCGGATCAGCGGGCTCGGGTCGAGCTTCTCGCGTCCGTGCTGGAGGACATCGCGGCGCACGGGTATCCGGCGGCGGAGTCCGGGCTGCTGTGGGAGGACGCTCGGGACGCGCATCTCAAGCGGCTCGCCGACGAGGAGCCGCGTGTCGCCTGAGCATGCCCCCCGCCGCGCCCAGGTCGTCCTGGTCGAGCCCGCGCTCACCCAGCTCTCCGCACTCACGGCGGCCGAGACGCACCGCCTCGACCGCGCGATCGTCGCGATCAGCGTCAACCCCGACCTCGGCACACCCGTGCCCGGCACCCTCCTGCGCGACTACACCGACGACGTCGACGGAGTCCGGGTCATCTACTACGTGACCTCGCTGCGCACCATCACGATCGTCGCGTACGTCGAAGCCTGACCCGCGACGGGACCGGGCCGCGCGTCCGTGCCGGCCGCTCGTTCCGTGGACGGGTGCGTGAGGTGCCTCGCGGGTGGTGCTATCGTCCCGTCCATGCTGCACACCGCCACCCTCGCCATGATGCGAATGATGCCCCCGCCACCGGAGGCGCTTCGCTAGCGAAGCCGTGCGCGCACAGGATGCGACGGACCCTCCGGAAACGGAGGGTCCTTTTTTTGTTGCCCGGACCCGCCCGGACCTCATCACTCGACAGAAGGCGAAGAATCCCGCCATGACCCTCCCGCCGGTCGTCTCCCTCACCGACTGCGCCGACCCCAACGCGCTGGCCCGGCAGTCCACCCGGATCGCCACCCTCTTCGGCTCCACCCCGACCGTCCTTCCCCTGACCGGACCGGACCCCGAGGGCGCCGCCGCCCTCACCCTGCTCGACCTGCTGCGCTCCACGGACCTGATCGGCGGCCCGACCCAGCCGGTGGTCGTCCTCGTCAACATCGCCCCGAGGGACGGGCACTGGCCCAACGGCGTGCCGTTCTGCTACTTCCGGTACCGGGACCACCTGGTCATCAGCACCCTGAACCCACGGGTCCTCGCCCCGCTGGCGACCTATCTGGACGTGAAGGAAGTCCAGGTCACCGACGTCCGCGAGGTGCTGGAGACCGCCGCCGCCGACTGGGCCGACCTGGCGCCGGCCGAGGTCGAGGAGATGGTACGGACCCAGTTCCGCAGCCTCTGGTACGTGCCCCTGCTCGCCCGCTGGCTCGCGGACGGCCGCCCGGTCCCGGCGCAGGCGTGGGCGGTGGACCCGTCCGACACCCCCGAGGTGCGCATCGCCGTCGTGGACAACTTCGGCAACTGCAAGCTGGACCGGCCCGCGACCGAACTGCCCGGCTACGGCGGCGCGAAGACCCTCCTCGTCCACAACCGGCTCGAAGACCGTGCCGTCCCCGTGCGCTGCTACGACCGCCTCCCCGACGTCCCCCTCGGAGAGCCCGGAATCACCGTCGGCAGCTCCGGGGTCGGATTCGCCGAACTGGTCGTCCGGGGCGGATCCGCCGCCGAGGTCTTCGGACTGGGCCAGGGCGACCCGGTCTTTCACCTCACCAGTTGACCCGTGTCATAGATTCCCGTGGTCAGGAGAGCGCCCGCCGTGACCACCCCTACTGCCCCGCCCAGTACGCGGCCCGCACCTCCCCCTCCGCGAACCACCGGCGCGGCAGGCGCAGGCCGAGGGACTGCTCCAAGGCGTGGAAGTACAGGGCGAACGTGTCGGTCAGGTCCGGGTGGTCCAGCTCGGCGCGGCGCAGGGCGCGGTTGAGGAAGTCCAGCTCGCCGCCCCGGGGGTAGGGGGCGTCGCCGCGGTCGTAGAAGATCAGCTCCAGCATGCCCAGGTCGTCGTCGACGCGGCGGCCGTCCTTCACGTAGTCGAAGGAGTAGATGGCCTTCCCTGAGGTGGCGGTGAGCCACACGCTCTCCTCGATCCCGAGCTCCGCGTACGCCTCCTTGTCGGCGAAGGCCCCCGGGGGCGTGTCGTGGTGCAGCAGGAACGTCCACTCGCCGGCCTGACCGAAGCAGCAGCTCTTCCACTGGCGGTCCCAGTGGGCCCGGCCGCCGTCCACGGCCTGGAGCTCCTTCAGGCGCGTCCCGGCCGCGACCTGGGCGGGATCGGCCCCGTACAGCAGCGCCAGCCGTTCGCTGTCGACGCTCCGCCCGGGCGCCGCGCGGAAGAAGGCGAGGACCGTGTACGGGGCCTGGTCCCGCCAGGTCTTCGCTATCCAGGCCAGCCCCTCCAGCGGGTCGTCCCCGCACGCCTCGACCGTCCCCGTGTCGTCCAGGCCGCCGGAGCGGAACCGCCTGCCCCACGCCGCGTCGATCCGCTCCAGCGACTCGGCCACCTCCTCAAGCCCGCCGCCGCGCCGACGCATCGCGGCCTCGGCGATCAGGTACACCACCTGATCGAGGTCGCGGGTGGCGAAGGTCTCCCGAGAAGGGGAGTGACGGCCGTGCACGGTGCCGAACTCGTCCAGCAGCAGGAACAGTCCCTCTTCCGCCTCCTCCTCCGCTCGCTCGGCCCACTCCTCCAGCTCGTCCTCCGAAGGCGCGACGGGCGGCAGCCCGACCCCGTGGAGCAGGGCGTGTCCGGCCGCCGTGCGCTGCCAGGCGTCCGCGAGTGTCTGCTGAGTGATCTTCATGCCGCCAGCATAGGAAGGCCCACTGACAGGCCCACTGACAGACCCGTTCACAGGCCCATTGGCAGGCCCATTGACAGGCCCACTGACAACCGGCCGGTCACCGCTACGCGTTCGCGATGACCAGCAGCGTCCGGGCGGCCGTCGGGCCCACCAGGCGGCAGCGGTGCGGGACTTCACCCCGGTGGTGCGCGCTCTGGCCGGCGCGCAGGGCCAGGGGCTCCTCGCCCTCGACCTCCAGGACGATCTCGCCCTCCAGGACGTAGAGGAAGTCCTCGCCGGGGTGCTCGAACCAGCCGCGCTCGCCCTGCCCGGGCTCGAAGTGGTGCTCGTACGCCTCCATCAGCGCGCTGCGCCCGCCGGGGATGAGGACCCGTGCGAACTGTCCGGCGGCCTCGTTCACGCGGATCACCTGGGGGTCGCTCTCGTGGCTGACCGCGCCCGGCCGCGCGGGCGGCCGGAGGAAGGTGCCGGGGGTGACGTCCAGCGCTTCCGCGATCCGGTAGATCGAGCTGAGGCTGGGCGTGGTGAGCCCTCGTTCGAGCTGGCTGAGGAAGGGCTGGGAGAGACCTGAGCGGGTGGCGAGTACGGCCATGGAGACGCCGCGCTGCTTGCGGCAGTTCCGGACCACCCGGCCGACCTCGATGGCCTCGGGCGTGGGTTCGGGGCGGGACACGCAGGTGAACGTACCGCATCACCGATCGAGGGCCGGAGCGCCCGGTGACGTTTCATGCCACCGCAACACCCTCTTCATAAGCGTCGTCAATTATTGACCTCGCTTATTAATCCCTCACGCAGAACGAGGAGTCGCCCCGTGCACGCCACCCCCTCACCGCCGCCCGGCCGGGCCTTCGGCAGGCTCGGTCCGGCCCTGGGCGCGGCAGGTGCCGTGCTCGCCCTGTGGTACCTGCTCGCCCGGTCCGGCGCGGTGGCCCCGGGGCTGCTGCCCACACCGGGCGAGACCGTGGCCGCGCTCGCCGACAGCGCCCGCAGCGGCATCCTCGCCGCGGACCTCGGCGCCAGCCTGGCCCGCGCCGGGCAGGGGTTCGCGCTGGGCGCGGTGGCGGGCAGCGCGCTGGGCTTCGCCACCGGCTACCTGCCCAGGCTGTCCGCCGCCGTCACCCCGGTCGTCTCCTTCCTGCGCCCCATCCCGGCCATCGCGCTCGTGCCGCTCGCGACCGCCTGGTTCGGCATCGGGGAGACCGCGAAACGCCTGCTCATCGCGTACGCAGTACTGCTTGCCGTCTGGCTGTACGTCCACGACGGGGTGTCCCGCGTACCGGCGTCCCACCTGCGGGCGGCCCGCTCGCTGGGCGCGCCGCTGCACCGGAGGTTCACCGAAGTGCTGCTGCCCGCCGCCGCGCCCGCGCTGCTCGCCGCACTGCGCTACGGCGCGTCGGTGGCGCTGCTCGCCCTGGTGGCGGCGGAACTGGGCGGCGCGGACAGCGGACTCGCGTACCGGCTCCAGGTCGACGGCCAGTTCCTGCGCGTGGACCGGATGTTCGCGGGACTGATCGTCCTCGGGCTGCTCGGCGTGACCGTCGACCTCGTCCTCGCCGCGGCCGGCCGCCGCCTCGTCCACTGGAGCACCTCATGAGCCTCGACGTACGCCTGGAGGGCCTGTCGGTCCGCTACGGCACCGCCCCCGTCCTGGACCGCACCGACCTGGAGCTCCCGGCCGGATCGTTCTCGGCGCTGCTGGGCCCCAGCGGGTGCGGCAAGTCCACCGTCCTCAACCTGGTCGCCGGATTCGTACGGCCCACCGAGGGGCGGGTGTCGGCGGGCTCCGAGCCGGTCCGCGGGCCGGGTCCGGAGCGGGGCGTGGTCTTCCAGCACTACGCGCTCTTTCCCTGGCGCACCGCGCGCGGCAACGTCGAGTTCGCCCTCAAACGGCTCGGACTGCCCCGCCCTGAGCGCCGGCGCCGCGCCCTCGCCGCCCTGGCCGAGGTGGGGCTCGCGGACGGCGCGGAGAAGTACCCGGCGCAGTTGTCCGGCGGGATGCAGCAGCGCGTGGCACTGGCCCGCGCGCTGGCCGCCGAACCCGAAGTGCTCCTGATGGACGAGCCGTTCGGCGCGCTCGACGCGCTGACCCGGACCCGGATGCAGACCCTGCTGCGGAAGCTGTGGCAGCGCCGCGGCACCACCGTCCTGTTCGTCACCCACGACATCGACGAGGCACTGGCCCTCGCCGAGCGGGTCGTCGTCCTCGGCGGCAGCCCTGGGCGCGTGCTCGCCGACTACGCCGTCCCCGCGGGGCCGCCCGACCCGGAGCTGCGCTCCCGCATCGCACACCACCTCGGCGCCGACTGAGCACCCACTGCCCCGCCCCTATCAACCCATCCCGAGCCCCAGCCCCATCCCCGTCTCTGGAAGGACCACCCATGTCCAGACCCCGCGCCCGTGCCGCTCTCCTGATGGCGGCTCTGCTCTGCGCGCTCACCTCCGCCTGCTCCGACGGCTCCGCCGCCTCCGGTGACCGCCCCGCCGTCACCCTCGCCACCAGCGACTACCTCGGCGGCGCACCCGTCCACGTAGCCCAGGAGCGCGGGCTGTGGGCCGCCGAGGGCATCGACGCGACCGTGACCACCCAGCCGACCGGGCGGGACGCGCTGAACGCCGTGCTCGGCGGGCAGGCGCAGCTCGGCGTCGTCGGGGACCTGCCCGCCGTCACGGCCGCGCTCGGCGGGCGTGAGCTGCGGATCGTCGCCGACCTGTCCCGGTTCTCCGACTGGCGCCTGCTGACCCGTACCGACCAGGGGATCACCGGCTTCGCCGCGCTCAAGGGCCGTACGATCGGAGTCCCGCAGGGAACCAACGTCGAGTACGCGCTCTCGCGCATGCTGGCCTCGGCGCGCCTGACGACCGCGGACGTGACGGTCGTCAACCTCGCCCCGAACCAGGTCACTTCGGCGCTGGCGCGCGGCGACGTCGACGCCGGGGTCACGTTCCCCAGCTTCTACGACGCCGCGCGCACCGCCCTCGGCGACCGCTACGCCGAGCTCCCGTTCACCGGCTACACGGCCAGGACCCTGCTCGTCGCCGGCCCGAAGGCGGCCGAGAAGACCACGACAGCGGTGCTCCGGGCGCTGGGCAAGGCGCAGCGCGAGATCGCCGACGCGCCGGCCGACGCGCGGAAGGCCGTCCTCGCCCAGTCCAAGGGCGCGCTCCAGGCCGGGTACGTGGACGCCTTCCAGCCCCGCTACGCCTACGGCTCCACCCTCTCGCCCGAGCTGCTGAACGAGCTGGTGCAGGAGGCCACCTGGGCGAAGGCCGCCCAGGACCTGCCCGGTTCCGCCGACCGCGCCACGCTCCTCAAGCTCCTGGACCCCGCGCCCCTGAAGGCCGTCGAACCGGCCGCAGTCACCGTCCGCTGAGCCGCACCCCCACCCTTCCACCGCACCCCTAGGAGACCTTCATGACCGTCGACCAGAACACCCTCCGCCGTCGTGGCGTCGGCCTGATCGCCCATGACCCCGCCCGCAGTTACGGCGGCTACACCCTCTACACGCCGATCACCAGCGCCGGCGAGATCCACCTCGTCGACATCGAGGGACGCCCCGTCCACACCTGGAGCTCCCCGCACCCGCCCGGCCGCCAGGCGCAGCTCCTCCCCGGCGGGAACCTCTTCTACGCGGCCAAGGACACCAGCAGCCCGACCCTCTTCCCCATCTGGGACGTCTACCACGGGGGCATCTTCCAGGAACTGGCCCCCGACTCCACGGTTCTGCGCGAGGTCCGCCATCCCTTCCACCACCACGACGCCACGGTCCTGCGCAACGGCAACCTCCTCATCACCACCGTCGAACCGCTCGACCCGGCCGACGCGGCCCGCATCCGAGGGGGGATACCCGGCTCCGAGGCCCCGGACGGAGTGATCTACGGGGACGTGGTCCTCGAACTGACCTGGGACGGGCGGACGGTGTGGCGCTGGGCGGCCATCGACCACCTCGACCCCGAGGATTTCCCGCTCAACGCGCACTTCGCTCGTGAGCACTGGCCCATGGCGAACACCGTCAACGAGCGCGCCGACGGCTCGATCATCGTGGGCTTCCGCAGCGCGTCCTCCGCCGTGGCCGTCGACCGCGCCGACGGCTCCGTCCTGTGGCGCGTCGGCCCCGATGTCCTCGCTCAGCAGCACCATCCGCACGAGCTGCCGGACGGCAACATCCTGGTCTTCGACAACGGCACCTACCGCGACACCACCTCGGTGCCGTACTCACGCGTGCTGGAGCTGGATCCCCGTACCGGAAAGGAGGTCTGGTCCTACCAGGACAACCCGCCCCAGAACTTCTACAGCCCGTACATGTCCAGCGCCCAGCGCCTCCCGAACGGGAACACCTTCATCGCGGAGGGCTCCTTCGGGCGCCTCTTCGAGGTGACGCCCGCCGGCGAGGTGGTGTGGGAGTTCGTGGTCCCGCAGTTCCGCTCCTTCGGCGACGGCGTGGGCCTGGAGTCCTCGGCCGGCGCCCAGAACTCCGTGTTCCGCGCCCACCGCTACTCGGCCGACCAGCTGCCCTGGCTCTGACCAGCCGGCCAGCGCGGCCTCGCCCTCAGGGCAGGGCGAGGAGGTCGTCGATCGCGGCCCGGTTCTTCTCGTCCCAGAGGACGGCCTGGTAGTCCGGGTCCGCCGACAGCCGCCGGTCGCGTCCCCGCACCGTACGCAGGGCAGCGCGTGCGGCCGGGGAGACCGTGCCGATCCTGGCGAGGCCGCTCAGCGCGCGGACGAACGCGCCGTAGTCGTCACCGCCGTCGGCGAAGCGACGCAGGTCCTCCTCCAGGCCGGACGCGCTCGGCTCCGGCCCGTCGGTGAGCGACGGCGACTCCTCCCCGTCGCCGCTCAGGCATCGGACGGCCCACGCCACGTGGCGCTGGCCGGCGGGGGAGTCGAGGACGGCACACCGGCGTACGGCGGGTGTGGCCGACGCCGCGGCCGGTCCCATGGCCGCGAGCGTGGTGAGGGCGCTCTGCGCGTACCTGGCATCCTCCAGCAGGGGGACGACCTCGGGGAGGGCGGGTGCCGCCGCAGGCCCCCACGCCGCGAGGATTTCCAGGAAGCAGGGGGTCAGCCAGCCGCCGGCGCCGTCGTCCCGGAGCATCCGCCGCACCTCGGGCAGCAGCGCCTCGGCGTGCGCCCGCAGGGGCAGGAGTACGTGTTCCACCTCCGGCAGGCGCGGCTCGGTGATGACGTACCCGCGGCTGAACTGGCCCTGGTAGGGCGCGCACAGGCGCGCGACGAGTCCCGGCAGGGCGCGCGGGTCACCGATGCGGGTCAGCGCCCAGCGGGCGTGATCGCCGACGGCGCCCTCGAAGAACTCGTCCGCGCCCGGGTCGTCGACGAGCGCCGCCAGCTCGTCGGCGTACGGCGCCGCGCGCTCACCCAGCACCGCCAGCAGGTGCGCCGCCCGGTAGCGCACACCCTCGTCCGGGTCGGAGAGCAGCGCGCCGGCGAGAGGCGCCAGCGCGGACTCGGCGGACGGCCGCCGCACCAGCAGCCGCCACCCCGCGTCCAGCGCGGCCCGGCACAAGGCGGTGTCCCCGTTCCGGCGTGCCGCGTCGGCGAGCCGGAGGACGAAGGTCAGCGCGCCCTGCGGGGCGTCCTCGAACAGGGCGGCCGTCAGGGAGACGACCGTCTCGTGGGGCAGGGGAACCTCGTAGTCCGGCAGGTACCAGACCACCTCGAATTGAGGCCGCACCGCCCGGTCGGACAGGACCTCCACCAGCACGTCCAGCTCGCGGACCGCCGCCCGAGGATCGAACGCGGACCAGGCGTGCACGGCCGCGAGCCGCATGAGGGGCTCCTCCGCCCGCAGCGCCTCCGCCACCACCGCCCGCACCCGGTCCACCATCCCGGAGCCGGTCGCGGCGGCGCCCAGCCTGATCAGCAGGGGCACGCGGACCGTGGGGTCCGTCTCGGCGTACCACCGCTCCAGCAGCTCGCCCGCGCCCTCCGCGAGGGGCAGCGCCTCTCTCCGTACCTCGGGCACGGGGTCGGCGAGCAGCGCCCGTATCCGGGGACGCTGGAGCCGCCACGCCTCCCGCCACCCCGCGTCCACACGAGCCGGATCCGCCCGCTCCGCCCCCCGGGCCAGGCTCGCCAGCAGCTCGACGAGCGTCGCTCGGGCACCCGACTCCGGATCGCGGGCGAGGGCGACGACGAACGGCAGCGCGGCGGTCTCGACCGACGCCACGCGCCCGGCACCCGGCGCGAAGCAGTCGAACAGGTCGTAGCAGTCGTCCTCGGTCGCCGCTCCGCCCTTGAGCACCAGCCGGCGCAGCGCGCGCCGCATCTCCTTGGGCGGGAAGTCCTCGACCGCCGACTCCAGCCGCGCCCACGGCACTTCGCCCAGGGCGTCGAGCAGGGCCTCGGCGGGCGTCGGTCGCATGTCGGATCAGGCTCGGTGGGCCACTGCCGCCAGGGCGTTCTTGACCTCTTGGGCCACTCGGGCCGCGTCGTCGGGGTTGTTCACGACGTCGGTGTGGTTCATGTCGACGACGAGGACGTCGCTGGCGGAGTAGTGCTTGTGCACCCAGTCGTCGTAGCCGGACCACAGGGTCCGGTAGTACTCGACGAGGCCCTCGTCCTGTTCGAAGTCGCGGCCGCGCAGCCCGATGCGGTGCAGCACCGTCTCGAAGTCCGCCTTGAGGTAGACCATGAGATCGGGCGCCTTGCGGTAGGGCAGGCCGTCGATCTCGCGCATCATCTCGTCGAGCAGCCCCTCGTACACCCGCATCTCGAGGGAGCTGATCCGGCCCAGGTCGTGGTTGACCTTGGCGAAGTACCAGTCCTCGTAGATGGACCGGTCGAGCACGCTGTCGTCCTGCTTGTACGCCTCCTTGATCGAGGCGAAGCGGGTCTGGAGGAAGTACAGCTGGAGGAGGAAGGGGTACCGCTTCGCCTGGATCTCCTCGGGGCTCGCCGAGTAGAAGAGGGGAAGGATCGGGTTGTCGTCGACGCTCTCGTAGAAGACCTCGGTGCCCAGCTCCTTGGCGAGCAGCTCGGCCACACTCGTCTTGCCGATTCCGATCATGCCTCCGACGCAGATCACCGGCATACCTCGCTTCTCCCTGGGGGTCTTCTGTTCGCGGACGGGGGCTGGGTCTCCCGTACCACTGAGACGCACGCCGATGGTCACGCGATTCCCCGGATCTTCGTGATCAACGTCATGAGGCCCGCCGGGACCGGAACCCCTGCCCCGAACCGCTCGCCCGGACCCGGCAGTGCTCCTGGACGCGGCCGCCTTGAATCTTAGATGACGATTCACCCCCGGTAGGCCCGTGGCCACGAGCGCGGGCCCGCACGGAGCGTGCGGGCCCGGAGTCACGGAAGGAGGTGGTGGGAGGTCAGGGGCAGCTGATGCGGGTGTCGCCGGAGTCCGTCGTGCAGGTGTCCGTGTTGAAGCCGCCGTTGGCGGTGTCGTTGCCGGCCACCCCGTCCACCGTGTTCAGCGAGTCGTTGCCGTAGTTGCCGAGGAGCGTGTCGGATCCCGGCCCGCCGAACAGGGTGTCGTTGTGGTAGCCGCCGTCCACCCGGTCGTTGCCCGGACCCGCGTGGACGGTGTCGCTTCCGAAGCCGGCGTTGACGGTGTCGTTGCCGCTGAGGGCGCAGATCACGTCACCCCCGTACGTGCCGTTGAGGGTGTCGTTGCCACTGGTTCCGATGAGGGTGCACCCGCGGTTGTTGTTCACCGTCGTGGCACGGGTCGCGGTGTTGTTGCCGGGCGTCGGGTCGGTCTGGGCCGCGCTCGCCGTCGCCGTGTTCGTGAGCGTGCCGGTGCGCGAGGGCTCGACGACGAGCGTCACCGTGGCCGTGGAGCCGGAGGGGCTGCCGGCCGGGTTCAGCGTCCCGATCGCGCAGGTGACCCGGCCCGGGACGGTCGTGCAGCTGCCCCGGTCGGTGGTGACCGACAGGACGGTGGCCGTGCCGGTCAGGGTGTCGGTGAGCTGGACGTTCGTGGCCGCGGCCGTGGCGCTGTTGTTCGTGACGCGCACGGTGTACGTGGCGGTGTCGCCGATGCTGACCGCGCTCGGCCCGCTGTTCGTCACCGACACGTCCACGCCCGCCGGCGGCTCGGTGCCGCCGCCGCCCAGGTAGCGGGCCAGGCCGCGGTGGGCCTCCAGGCTGCTGGGGGTGCCGGCGAGCCCGGCGGCGACGATCTTGCCGTCGGCCTGGAGCGCCACGCGCGCGGCCGCGTCGCCGGGGCCGCCGAAGTCGGTCGTCACCCGCCCGTCGCCGCCGAAGTCCGGGTCCAGGCTGCCGCCGGTGTTGTACCGGGTCACCGCGAAGTCGCCGCCGTAGGAGCCGGCCGCGACGATCCGCCCGTCCGACTGGAGGGCCACGTCCGCGGCGCCGCCGTCCTCGGGCCCGAAGGCGGTGGTGAGGCGGCCGTCGCCGTCGAAGCTCGGGTCCGGGGCGCCTCCGGTGGTGAACCTCGCCACCAGGAAGGCGTTGCCCTCCTTCCCGGCGACGACGATCCGGCCGTCCGGCTGGAGGACCACGCCCCTGCCGGACCCGGCGCCCGTGGTGACCCGCCCGTCGCCGTCGAACGTCGTGTCCAGGCTGCCGTCGTCGTGGTAGCGCGTCAGGGCGAGACCGTCGGCGCTCCCGACCGCGACGATCTTGCCGTCCGCCTGCGCCGCCACGTCACCGACCCCCTGGCAGCAGGTGGGTCCGAAGGGGGTGGTGACCCGGCCGTCCCCGCTGAAGGCCGGGTCCGGGACGCCGGAGGAGTCCCAGCGCACCAGCGTCCACAGACCGTTGCTCGACCCGCCCGCGACGATCTTGCCGCCCGGCATCACCACGACCGCCTCCGCGGTCTCGATCGCGTCGACGTCGATCTCGGTGAGCACCTTGCCGCCCTCGCCGAAGCTCGTGTCGAGGCTGCCGTCGGGGAGGTAGCGCGCGGCGGCCCAGGCGCCGTTGCCGCCCCAGTCGGTGGACCCGCCGACCGCGACGATCTTGCCGTCCGGTTGCAGGGCCACGCCGCGGCCCTCGTCGTTGTTGGCGCCGACGAAGTCGGTGGTGACGATGCCGTCGCCGCCGAACGTCGCGTCCAGGCTGCCGTCGGGGTGGTAGCGGGTCAGGGTGAAGTCGCCGGAGGTCTCGTCGGAGTAGCCGTACCCGATGGTGACGATCTTGCCGTCGGCCTGTACGGCCATGCCGTCGGCGCCCGCGTACCCGCCCAGGTCCGTGACGACCCTGCCGTCCCCGCCGAACGAGGGGTCCAGATCGCCGGGCGCGGCCGACGCCACCGCTGGCAGGCCGAGCACGAGCGCGAGCGCCGTGGCGCCCACCGCGCCCGCGCGCCCGGCCCGTGGCCATGGGGTTCTCAAGGACATGCGTGCTCACTCCGTCCATCGGATCCTGGGGCCCACAGCTTTCGGGTACGCCGCCGGGCGCCGGGCCCGCGACGGGCCGTACTGCGCCTACTGGACGGCCCGGCGCCACCCCCAGGGGTGAGCACGGAGGCAGAGCAGTGCTCTCGGTACGGCTCCGATGCCTCAGCCGGTGCCCTCGATACGGGCGACCGCCGCGCTCGCCGCGTCGCGGAGGGCCTCGTCCGCCGCCACGCTGCCGCAGTGCCGCCATGCGGAGGCCAGCAGGGCGGCGAGCGGAGGCAGCGCGGGAGCGGCCGGGCCGCCGATCTCGCCCAGGAGTTCCACCGTGCGCCGCGCGATCCACGGGTCGCGGAGCCCGTCGTCGCAGGTCAGCGTCCCGAGCAGGACGGGCACCGCTTCCGCCGGGTCGCCGGTCAGCCGCCACCACGCCTCGGCCGCGTGCGTCAGGGCGCGGGGTCCGGTCGAGCCGGGGGCCGTCCGCGACCGCCTCAGCACGTCCCGTAGGGCATCGGCGTGGACGCGAGCGGTCGGACCGAGCTCGGCGAGGAGGTGGAACGGGCCTTGCGCACCCCGCCGTACGGCAGATCCCAGCACGGCGAGGGCCGGTTCCGGATCGCCGGTGACGCGCCAGTACGCCCACGCCGCCGTCGGGGCGCCGGCCCACGGCATCCCGGGCTCCGGCGCACCGCCCGCGCGCCGGGGCGGGCGGCTGACCCCCAGCGCGAGCGAGCGCAGCGCCGGGGCGGCGGTGCGGGCCGGGGGACCGATCCGCCCGAGGACCGCGGCCGTTTCCCACGCCCAGGGCCCGGACAAGCGTGGCAGCAACTCCGGGATGGCCGGGGCCGCGACCGGACCCCAACCGGCCATGACGCGGAGCAGGGGCGGTACGTCCGGGTCGTCCGGGCGGTTGCCGCGCAGCCGCGCGACCGCGCCGGGCAGCAGTTCAGGAGCCCACGCGACGGGCAAGGCGACCGCCGCCGGCCAGGGCAGGTACCACCGCTCGGGGAGCCACCGCAACGCCCGCCGGTCACCGATCCCGGCCAGGGCGGCGACCGCCCCGCGGATGCCGGCGGTCTCGTGCGGAGGGGCGTTCCGCAGCCACTCCGCCAGCCGGTCGGCCTGCGGGCCGGCGCCGGACCCGGCGCCGTGGAGGGCCCGTCCGGCGGCGTCGGCCGTCCACCCACCCGCCCGGAGGCCGTCGACGATGGTCTCCCAGAGGCGCTCGGGCGCGTCCCGGCGCGTCATCAGCCAGGTACGGGCCACGAGCACGGCGCCGGTCGAGACCGGCGCGGGCGGCGGGGGCGTCACGCCCGCCGCCAACGCGGCGAGCTGGTCCGGATGCCCGGCCAGCCGACGCGCCCATGCCTCCGTCTCCTCCCGCCGGTACGCCGCCCACGGCGGCCTCGGCCAGGGCTGCTCGTCCACCTCCGCGAGCGCCCGTCCGACGACCTGCCCGAAGCCGACCGGCCACGGAGCGGACGCCCCCGAGGCCGCCCGCTGCCGGAACACCCACTCCGCAGCGGCGAGCCGGACGAGCGCGGACGGGTGGCGCAGGTCGGCATGACCGGGGTCGTCGGACAAGTGGGCGGGCAAGTCGTCGGACAGGTCGTCGGGCAGGTCGCCGGGCGCGAGGGCGGCGAGCGCGCGCAGCCGGGAGGCCCGCGCGCTCGGCGCGGCATCGTCGGCCAGCCCGTTCCGCAGCGCGCCGACCACCTGGGCCGTCACGCCGGGGTCCCCGCCCGGGCCCAGGGCCCCGAACAGCCAGGCCGCCATGGTCCGCACGCCCGGCGACGGGTCCCCGACGAGACGGAGGAGCGTCGGCCGCAGCGGGAGGAGGACGGCACGGCCTGCGGGCCCGGGCACGTGGTCGTCGACCCGGCAGGCGAGGATGGCGAGCAGCTCGACGACCCGCCCCCGGTCCGCCCCGTCGAGCACCTCGCGCAAAGCCGCCGCGCTCTGCTCGGCAGGCACACTCCCGTCAGCGCGCAGCACCATGTCCGCAAGGTCACGGACCGCGATCTCCCCGACAGCCATGGCCTCCCCCTTCGACCCGAACCCGTACCCGGGTCGGTCCCCGTACCCGTCCCCGTACCCGAACCGGTACCTGTCCCCGTACCGCGCCCAGATCATCGCACCACCCGGACGCCTCCGGTCCTACCAGGACGCCTTGGTCACTCCCGGGAGGAAGCCGGCGTGAGCCTGCTGGCGCGTACGGACGCGGGAGAGTCCGAACGTCCGCAGATAGCCGCGCGGGCGTCCGTCCACGCTGTCGCGGTTGCGTACGCGGGTGGCGCTGGCGTCGCGTGGCTGGCGGCGCAACTCGGCCTGGGCGGCGTCGCGTTCGGCCGGGGTGGAGGAGGGGCGGCGGATGATCTCCTTGAGCTCGGCGCGGCGGGCGGCGTACCGCTCGACGATCTCCCTGCGCTGTTCGTTCCGCGCGATCTTGCTCTTCTTCGCCATCAGACCTTCCCCCCTCGGGCGCGGATCCGGGCCACGGCGGACTCGATGCCGATGGCGTCCACCGTCTTGATCGCCCTCGCGCTCAGCGTCAGCCGGACGTGGCGCCCCTCGCTGGGCAGCCAGTAGCGCTTGCGCTGGATGTTGGGGTCGAAGCGGCGTGAGGTCCGCCGGTGCGAGTGGGAGATGTTGTTGCCGAATCCCGGCTTGGCGCCGGTCAGTTGGCAGTGGGCCGACATGGGTGTGATCACCTGTCTCACTGGTCGTGGGTGTTGGTAATGGAAATCATTGTCATATACTAGCGGCATGGCACGCAACGAGATCCGCCCCGTCATCAAGCTCCGCTCGACCGCGGGCACCGGATTCACCTATGTGACGCGCAAGAACCGGCGCAACGACCCCGACCGCCTGACGCTCCGCAAGTACGACCCCGTCGCCGGCCGCCACGTGGACTTCCGCGAAGAGCGCTGACGCCCCTCCCCAAGGTCCACCTCCACCCTCCGCCCCCGAAAGGCCCTGCCATGAAGCCCGGGATCCATCCCGCCTACGAGCCGGTCGTCTTCCGCGACTCCGCCTCCGGCACCGCGTTCCTCACCCGCACCACCATGACCAGCGACAAGACGATCGAGTGGGAGGACGGCCACACGTACCCGGTCGTCGACGTCGAGATCTCCTCCGCCAGCCACCCCTTCTACACAGGCACGGCACGCGTGCTCGACACGGCCGGCCGCGTCGAGAAGTTCGAGCGCCGCTACGGAGCCCGCTGATGCGCGACGACCGCCGACTCCCCGTCGTGATCGTCGCCGGGCTGCACGCCGAAGCAAGGACCGAGGTGGTCGACCGCCTCCTGGCGGCCGTCCCCGGGAGCGTGGCGCTCCACCACGACCTCGCGGGAGCGCCGGACGGTAGCGTCGTCCGGTCGGTCCGCGACGCCACCGGGACCCTCTCCCTCGGGGAGACGCCGCTTGTCAACGACTGTGCCTGCTGCGCCCTGCGCGAGGACCTCGTTCCGGAACTGGAGCGGATGGCCGACGCCGGACTGACCCGCCTCGCCGTGGTCGAACTCTGGGACTCGGTCGAACCGAAGGCCATGGCGGAGGTGATCGCCGGACACGGCGGCGACCGGCTCGTCCTGGCGAACGTGATCACCGCCGTCGACCCCGCGCTCGTCCTCCCCTGTCTCGCCAACGGCGACGATCTGCGCGAGGCCGGGCTCGCCGCCGCCCCCACCGATCATCGGACCGTCGGGGACACCTGGGCAAGGCAGTTGGAGTACGCGCCCGTCCTCGCCGTCGTCGACAACGACACGGCCGACGCCGAAGACCACGCGCTTCTCGGCCAGTTGCACCCCACCGCCCAGCGCGTGAGGGCCGCCGACCCCGGGGAACTGGCGCGGGCCGTTCTCGCCGCCGCCGAAAAGGGCGAGGGCTTCGACGTGGAGGCAGCGGCCGCCGCTCAGCATCCGGCGTGCGCGCTGCTGCCCCAGGAGGCGGACGAGTCGGGCGTCGCCACGTTCGTCTGGCGCCGCAGGCGCCCGTTCCACCCCGAACGCCTTTACCAGGCACTCGAAGACCTGTGCTGCGCCGCCGCCCGGAGCCGCGGCCGCTTCTGGCTCGCCGACCGCCCCGACACCCTCCTCGCCTGGGACGCGGCGGGCGGAGCGCTCTGCGTGGAGAGCGCGGGGCCCTGGCTGGCGTCGCTCCCGGACGCGGCCTGGGAACTCGTTCCGCCCGTACGCCGCGCGGCCGCCGCGCTCGACTGGCATCCCGAGCACGGCGACCGCTGCCAGCACCTCGTCTTCACCTCGCCCGGCCTCGACCGCGACGGCCTCGAACGCCTCCTGGACTCCTGCCTCTTGACGGACGAGGAGTACGGGTCGGGGCGCGATTCCTGGACGCGGCTCCCCGCCGCCTTCGACGCCCTCCTCGACGCGGCCTGACACTCACCCACCCACACGCACGCGCCCCCTCACCGTGACGGGGCCTCCCCAAGGAGACACGACGCCGCCATGGCCCGACGACACGAACCCCGCAAGCCCGCCACGCCCCGCCCCAACCCGCTCGACGCGGCCGGCATCACCTTCATCGACTACAAGGACACCGACCTGCTGCGGAAGTTCCTCTCCGACCGGGGCAAGATCCGCAGCCGGCGCGTCACCCGCGTGACCGCCCAGCAGCAGCGGGCCCTCGCCGCCGCCGTCAAGAGCGCCCGCGAGATGGCCCTCCTGCCGTACGCCACCCGCTGACGACCGCCAGGGCCGGACCGGACCCGGACCCGGACGGACCCGGACCCGGACGGACCCGGACCCGGACCCGGACCGGACCGGACCGGACCGGACCGGACCGGAACCGGACGGGCGTACCCGGGTGCGCCCGGAGTTAACGATCTTGAGCCGGGGCGGTCACGGACAGCGTGGCTCGAAAGAGACCCAATGCGCGGTCTTTCGCCGCAGGGGATGAATCGTTCCCCCGATTCCCCCGCGGCCCGCAGCCCGAGGTCTCCATGGCGCGTTAGGCAACACGAAACCCGCTCTCACCCCCGTTGCCCCGCATCGCCATGCCCGTACCGACACGCCCGTACCCCCGCGCGTGCTCGGTGCTTGTCCCCCTCCGGAGACCTTCATGACCACCGCCCCGGCTCCCACCCGGGTCCGGATCGCGGCATCCTGCCGCGCCCTGACCGAGGCCCCCGCCTTCTCCCTCACCGTCCTGGCCGTGATCCTCTGCAACGCCGTCCTGCTCGGCGCCGAGACCTACCGGGGCTTCGCCGCCGACCACGCTGACGAACTCCGCTGGGCCGAGCACGGCTGCCTCGCCTTCTTCACCCTGGAGATGCTGCTGCGCCTGGGCGCCCACGCCGACCGGCCCCGGGACTTCTGGCGCGACGGCTGGAACATCTTCGACCTGATCGTCGTGGCGTGCGCCTACATCCCCTTCGTACGGGAGAACGCCACCGTCCTGCGGCTGCTCCGCATGGTCCGCGTGCTGCGCACCGCCCGCTTCCTGCCCCAGCTGCGCATCCTGTTCATCGCGGTCTCCCGCAGCCTGCCCGGCACCGTCAGCTTCCTCTTCGTCGGCGCCGTCATCCTCTACGTCTACGCGATGGTCGGCTGGGTCTGCTTCGGCTCCCACGACCCCGCCCACTTCGGCTCCCTGGGCCGCGCCCTGCTCACCCTGTTCCTGCTGATGACGCTGGAGGGCCTCCAGGACGCCATCTACAACGGACTGTCCATCTCGCGCCTGAGCCTGCTCTATTACGGCTCCTTCGTCCTGCTCGCCTCGTTCGTCCTGGTCAACGTCCTCATCGGCGTCGTCCTCAACAGCCTCGACGAGGCGCGCGAACTCGACGACGCCGCGCTCGACGCGGACCGGCGCGCCCCCCGCCCGGCGAAGCCCGGGGCCGACCCGGCGGCGGTGCACTACCACGAGCTCGCCGCGCGCATCGCCGACATGCGGCAGGCGCTGGACGTCCTCGAACAGTCCCTGGCCGCGCAGCCGCCCGCCTCCCGCGAACAGGACCGTATGACGACCATCGCCTGACCTGTGGCATCCCGCTCGACAGCTCACGGATGATCAGGTTAGCCTGCCCTAAGTTGAGTCCGGGAGGGGGGACGCGACGTCCCTCGTGCTCCCCTCGTCCCGGTCGGTCGCCGCCATCGGCCCGGACAGGCGAGGCGCGCACCGAGAGAACCCCCCCGAGAGGAACGTCCGTGTTCACTGGTACGCGTCCCGCACGCCCGCGGTTCGTCGGACAGCTGCCCCAGGTGGCCATAGCCGCGGTCGCCGCGCTCGCCCTGTCGGCCTGCGGCGGCGGCTCGGAGAAGGCGGAGTCGAAGCCCGAGCCGAAGCAGGAGACCTCGGCGCCGGGCGGCGCGGCGGCGTCCGCCTTCCCGGTCACCGTCGAGCACAAGTACGGCAGCACGACGATCGACAAGGAGCCGAAGCGGGTCGTCACCCTCGGCCTCTCCGACCAGGACGCCGTGCTGGCGCTGGGCGTCACGCCGGTCGGCGCGGTGGACTGGTTCAAGGAGGACCCGTACGGCAAGTGGCCGTGGACGAAGGACAAGTGGGGCTCCGCGAAGCCGGAGATCGTGGGCGAGCGCGACGAGTACAACATCGAGAAGATCGCCGCGCTCAAGCCGGATCTCGTCATCGCGCAGTACTCCGGCATGAAGAAGGAGCAGTACGACACGCTCTCGAAGTTCACGAAGGTCGTCGCCCAGCCCAAGGGGCTGCCCGACTACGGCGCTTCCTGGCAGGTGATGACCCAGCAGATCGGCAAGTCCCTCGGCAAGACCGCCGAGACCGACCAGCTGATCGCCGGCATCGACGCCCGCTTCAAGGCCGTCCGTGACAAGCACCCGGAGTGGGCGGGCAAGACCCTCGCCGTCGCCGACAGCTTCGAGGCCGGAAAGTACTCGGCGTTCACGAAGACCGACCCCAAGTCGATCTTCTTCCAGGAGCTCGGCTTCCAGCTGAAGCCCGAGATCGACACGCTGGCCAAGCCGGGCTGGAACGTCGCCGAGCTCAGCGCCGAGAAGCTCAACGTCCTCGATGTCGACCGCCTGGTCTGGGTCACCTCCAGCACCGACGCCAACACCCGCATCAAGGCCGAGCCGCTCTACAAGAAGCTCAAGGTCAACCAGGAGAAGCGCGACCTGTTCGTGCCGTACCAGGACCCGGACATCGGCGCCGCCTTCTCCTTCAACACGGTCCTCTCGATCCCCTACGCGATCGACGAGATCGAGCCGCTCCTGACGGCCGTCAAGTAACCCTCGCTCCCGTACCGGCGCCGCCCGCGAAGTCTCCTTCCGCGGGCGGCGCGGTCGTGTCCGGAGCGGACACGGCCTGAGCAGAGCTACCCGACCAGGGGTTCCGGGTCCGGAGCCACCGCCGGGGCCGGGGCCGGGATCGGCGTCGCCGGCGGCTCGGCCGGGTCCCGGCGGCTGTCCGACCAGGCCGCCCACAGCTCCGCGTACCGGCCGCCTGCCGCGACCAGTTCGGCGTGGGTGCCGGTCTCGACGACCCGGCCCCCGTCGAGGACGACGACCCGGTCCGCCGCCGCGGCCTGCGGCAGACGGTGGGCGACGACCACACCCGTACGGCCCGCCAGGGCGCGCTCGGCGGCCTCCTCCAGGACGCGTGCGCCCGCGCTGCCCGCGTCGGCGGTCGCCTCGTCCAGGATGGCGATCGGCGGGTCGGCGAGGACCAGCCGGGCCAGCGCGAGGTGCTGGGCCTGAGCGATCGTCAGCCGGTGCCCGCCCTCGCCCACGACCGTGTCCAGCCCGTCGGGCAGGGCCTGCGCCCACTCCAGGGCGCCCACCGCGTCCAGGGCGGCGCGGAGCTGCTCGTCCGTGGCGTCCGGCCGGGCCAGTCGCAGGTCCCCGGCCAGCGGGCCGGCGAACACGTGCACCTCCTGGCTGATCAGGGTCACCGCGCGCTGGACACCCTCGGGCCCGAGCTCGCGGACGTCGACGCCGCCGAGGGAGAGGGATCCGCCGCTCGGGGTGTGGATGCCGGCGATGACCTTGGCCAGCGTCGTCTTGCCCGCACCGCTCGCGCCGACCAGCGCCACCCGCTCCCCGCCGCGTACCTCCAGGTCGATGTCGGTGAGCACCGGCGCGCCGTCGGTGTACGCGTGCCCGACCCCCCGCACCTCGACGGAGCCGTCGGCCGGGGTGGGCGCGTCCTTCGGCGCCGGCTCGGCGGGCAGGTTCGCGACCCCGATCATCCGGGCGAAGCTCGCGCCCGCGGACTGGGCGTCGTCGATGAGGTACAGCGCCGCGTTGACCGGGTTGAAGAGGCTGTGGAAGTACAGCGCGGCGGCGGTGGCGGTGCCGATGCTCACCGAGCGGTCCTGGACGAGCAGGAAGCCGGTGGCGAGGACGGCGGCGAGGCCGATGAACTCGGCCAGGTTCAGCCGGGAGAAGAAGCCGGTGACGAGGTGCATGCCGCGCAGCGCCACATCGCGCGCCGCCCCCGACCGGTCCTCGATGAGCCCGGTGTGCGGGCCGTTGAGGCGGAAGGCCCGGACGGTGCGTACGCCCCCGATGCTGTCGAGCAGCTGGTGCTGGAGGGCGCCGGTGGCGACGCGGTGCTCCGCGTACACGGGGGCGGCCCGGCGCAGGTACCAGCGCACGGACAGCACCTGGACGGGCATGGCGAGGAGCGTGGCCAGCAGGAACCGCCAGTCGAGGACGGCGAGCCCGACGAGGGTGAGGATGATGGTGAGCGCCGAGTGGGCGAACTCGAGCAGCGCCTGGCGCACCGACTTGGCGATGACGGAGACATCGCTGGTGACGCGGGAGACCAGGTCTCCGGAGCCGGCCGCCTCGACGCGTTCGAGGGGCAGCCGGAGCGCCCGCTCGATGAACCGTTCCCGCGTGGCGGCGAGCACCGTCTCGCCGATCCGGGCCACCAGGGCGCTGCCGACGGTGGCGGCCGCGCCCCGCGCCAGCGCGACCACGACCAGCAGGGCCAGGGGGACGGTGAGGGCCGCCGGTCCTTCGCGGTCCATGACCAGGTCGACGATGTGGCCGAGCAGCGGAGCCGTCAGCAGGCCGATGGCGGTGCCGGCGACCAGGACGAGTGCGGCGGTGACGGCCAGGACCCGGTGGGTGCGCAGGATCGCCCGGAGCGCGGTCAGGCACTCCGCGCCGCCGGCGGTCGGGAGGAGCACGCGGCCCGTGGGATCCGTGCCGGCGCCGCTCATGTCCGTCTCCGTACTGCTCGTCGTTCGTGCCGCCGGGGCCGCGTCGGTGCGTGCCGCCGGGGTCTGGCCGGTGTCTTCCTCGTGCACGGCGGTCATGCGAGGACCGCCTTGCGGTACGACTCGTCGGCGGCGAGGAGCTCGGCGTGCGAGCCGTCGGCCGTCACGGTGCCCTCGTCGAGAACGATCACCCGGTCCGTCCTGGCGAGGAGCGCCGGGCTGGTCGTGATGAGGACGGTGGTGCGCCCCTGCCGCATCTCGCGCAGCTGGGCGGCTATCCGCGACTCGGTGACCGTGTCCACGGCCGTGGTCGGATCGTGCAGGACGAGGACCGGGCGGTCGGCGGCGAGCGCCCGGGCGAGGGCGACGCGCTGGCGCTGCCCGCCGGAGAGGGACCGGCCGCGCTCGGCGAGCACCGTGTCCGCTCCGTTCGGCAGCAGCCGGGTCACCTCGTCCGCGGTCGAGGCGGCCAGGGCCGCGTCCACCTTCCCCGCGTCGGCCCTCCCCGCCTCGGCGTCGCCGGTGTCCGCCCGTACGACCTCCAGGAGACTGCTCTCGAACAGGTCGGCGTCGTGGTGGGCGACGAGGACCGCGCGGCGCAGCAGGTCGGGGTCAAGCTCGGTCAGCGGTACGCCGTCGAGCTCGACGTGGCCGGCGGTGGGGTCCGCCTCCCGGGCGAGCGCCAGCAGCAGGTCGTGGGCGGCGGCCGGGTCCCGGGTCACGATGCCGGTGAGACTGCCGGCCGGCAGGTCGAGGTCGACCCCGCGCAGGGCGCCCAGGCGGACGTCGCGGAACCGGACGTGCCCGGCCTCCGTCCCGGCGGGCGCCCGCGTGCCGCCGGAGACGGCGGCGGGGGAGGCGAGGACCTCGGCGATCCGCCGGGCGGACGCCCGCGCCTGGGCGAACTCGGCGTTGGCGTAGGAGAGGAGCTGGAAGGGGCCGAGGAGGAACTGCGCGAGCCCGACCGCGGCGACCAGGTCGCCGACGCTGATGCTCCCGTCCATCGCCAGGTAGGCGCCCACGATGCCGATGAGCGCGATGAACACGCCCGTCAGGCCGAGCAGCGCGCCCTCGTGCCCGGCGCGGCTGCGGGCCGCCCGCAGCGCGGCGGCGAGCGAGTCCTGACTGGTCGTGCGGTAGCGGGCCACGGCCGCCGACTCGGCGCCCATGCCCTTGAGGACCCGCAGCCCGGAGATCAGGTCGGCGGCGACGCCCGAGGCGTGCGCGGCGCTCTCCTGCTCTGCCTCGCTGCGCCGCTCCAGGGGCAGGCTGATGCGGTGGCCGAGCCACAGCAGCGGGGGTATGCCGAGCAGGACGAGCAGCCCGAGCGGTACGGAGATCCTCAGCAGCGCGACGGCGCTGACCACGAGTGCGGCGATCGCCGCGCAGCCGTACGGGAGGACGGTGGCGACCGAGCCGACCCGGCGGGCGTCGTTGGTGGCGATGCTGGTCAGCGCGCCCGGCAGCCGGTTCGCGTCCGCCCCGCCGCGCGGGTCGAGGACGCGCGCGCCGAGTTCCAGCCGCAACAGGTGCGCGGCGTGCTCTCCGGCGCCCTCGGCGATCCTGGCGCTGGTGCGGTAGCAGGTGGAGAGGACGAGGAAGAGGACCCCGAGCACCAGGAGCCAGCGCAGCAGCGCTCCGCTGGATCCGGTGGCGACCGCCGCGTCGATCGCGGCGCCGATGACCACGGGGACGAGCGCCTCGCAGGACTGATGGGTCATGCCGAGTACGGACGCCGAGACGACCCTCCGGCGCTGGCCCTTGATCGCCCCGCGGAGGACGAGCTCTCCGGTCGGCCCTCCCACTGGCATGTGACTCTCCATCCGGACGCGTTGTGGCTGATAGACGGCTTGCGAACGCCGCCTCATGAGTTAGGTAAGGCTATCCTGGGGCTCTGTCGGCTCCTGCCGCGGGCGGCCCTCGCGCGGGCACGGCCGCGTGGGCGTCCCGCCCCGGGCCCGAACGCGTTGACCTGCCCCTCACGGTCGGTTAGCCTCGCCTAAGTTGCAAGCCTCGTGCAGCCTCTGGAGCGCCGAGCCGCCGCCTCATCCGTACCACCACGCACGACCGCGGTACGCGTGCACCGCCGTCAGGGGGACAGTCGTTGCCGTTCGAGACCCAGGCGGTGCCCGAGCGGCATGCCCGCCCCACTCCCGTACCCCGGCCGCGAGGCACCTCCACGGCGCTGCGCGGAGCCGGACTGCTCGCCGTGTGCGCCGCGCTGGTCCTCGTGGCCCTGCTCAGCGTGTGGACCGGCACCCGCGGCATCCCGTTCACCGCCACCTGGAGCGCGCTGTGGAACCCTGACGGGTCCGAGACCTCCGTCATCATCCACGACTACCGCATCCCCAGGACCCTGCTCGGACTGCTCGTCGGCGCGGCCCTCGGCCTCTCGGGCGCGCTGATGCAGGCGCTGACCCGCAACCCGCTCGCCGAACCCGGACTGCTCGGTATCAGCCTCGGTTCCTCCGCCGGCGTCGTCGTCGCCATCGCCTTCCTGGGCGTGGGATCCGTCCTCGGCTACGTGTGGTTCGCCTTCCTCGGCGCCGCGATCGCCACCGTCGTCGTCTACCTCCTCGGCTCCTCCGGCCACCAACTCGCCACGCCCGACCGGCTGATCGTCGCCGGCGCGGCGGTGACCGCGGTGCTGTACGCCTTCAACGCGGCCGTCCTGCTGCTGAACCCGCGCGCCTTCGACCAGTTCCGCTTCTGGAACGTCGGCTCCCTCGCCGGCCGCTATCTCGACGTCGTGTACGTGATCCTCCCCTTCGTCGTCGTGGGCCTGGTGATCGCCCTGCTGCTCGGCCCCTCGCTCAACGCCCTCGCCCTGGGCGACCAGATGGGCCACGCGCTCGGCGTCAACGTCAACCGGACCCGGATCCTCGGAGCCGTCGGCGTCATGCTCCTCTGCGGCGCCGCGACCGCCGCCGCCGGACCGATCGCCTTCGTCGGCCTCGTCGTCCCGCACATCGCCCGCTTCGTCGTCGGCCCCGACCAGCGGTGGGTCCTCGCCTACTCGATGCTGCTCGCCCCGGTCCTCCTCATCGGCGCCGACGTCATCGGCCGCGTGATGGGCGCGCCCGGCGAGGTCCAGGTGGGCATCGTCACCGCGTTCATCGGCGCCCCCGTGTTCCTCGCGCTGTGCCGCCGCCGAAAGCTGGTCATGCTGTGAGCACCGCACGCGCCGCGAAGACGGCCCCCGACGAGAACACCCCGCGCCCGGCGGGCGGATTCGCCCACCGGCCCGGCGTGGTCCCCGGAACCGTGCTGCGGACCCGGGCCGGCGGCCTGTCCGTACGCGTACGGGGCCGGGCCCTCACCGTGACGGCGGCCATCCTCCTCGCCCTCGTCGCCGTCATGTTCGTCAGCCTCGCCACCGGCGACTACGAACTGACCCTCGGCGAGGTCCTCCGGGCGCTGATCGGACAGGACTCCGGCGGCGCCGACTTCATCGTCAACACCCTGCGCCTGCCCCGCCTCCTGACCGCCCTGGCCGTCGGCGCCGCCCTCGCCGTCAGCGGCGCCCTCCTCACCAGCCTCACCGGCAACGCCCTGGGCAGCCCCGACATCATCGGCTTCACCAACGGCTCGGCCGTCGGCGCGCTCCTCGTCATCATCGTGATGCACGGCAGCATGACCCAGACCGCGATCGGCGCCCTCATCGGCGGCCTCGCCACCGCCGCCGCCGTCCGCCTCCTCATGCTCGGCCGAGGACTCCAGGGCTTCCGGCTGGTCGTCACCGGCATCGGGGTCAGCGCCCTGCTGCTCGCCGTCAACTCGTACCTGATCACCCGGGCCACCTGGCAGGAGGCCCTGGAGGCGCAGGCGTGGCTCATCGGCAGCCTCAGCAACCGGGGCTGGACGCACGCGACCACCATCCTCCTCGCGATCGCCGTCCTCCTCCCGCCCGCCTTCCTCTACTCCCGCCGGCTCGCCATGGTGGAGATGGGCGACCTCACCGCGACGGCCCTCGGCGTGAACGTCGCACGCACCCGCGGAATCCTCCTCCTTGTCAGCGTCGCCCTCGCCGCCTTCGCCACCGCCGTCACCGGACCCATCTGGTTCATCGCCCTGGCGGCACCCCAGCTCGCCCGGCGCCTGACCCGCACCTCCGGACCCGCACTCCTGCCCGCCGCCCTCATGGGCGCGCTGCTGCTCGCCGTCGGCGACCTCGCCGCACAGCGCCTCTTCGCCCCCGCACTCCTCCCCGTGGGAACGGCGACCGGCACGATCGGCGGGCTGTACCTCATCTGGCTGTTGATCACCGAGTCGCGAAAGAGCCGCGCATGAACGCACCGACGCCCCGCCTGCGCGCCGAGGACCTGACGCTCGCCTACGACGGCCGGACCGTCGCCACGGACCTCGGCGTCGACATCCCCGACCACTCCTTCACCGTGATCATCGGGCCGAACGCCTGCGGCAAGTCCACGCTCCTCAAGGCCCTCGCCCGGATGCTGAAGCCCCGCCACGGACAGGTCTACCTCGACGGCGCGTCCATCGCCTCGTACCGCTCCCGCGAGGTCGCCCGCCGCATCGGCCTCCTGCCGCAGTCCTCCACCGCCCCCGGGGGCATCACCGTCGGCGACCTCGTGGCCCGGGGCCGGTACCCGCACCAGGGGATGCTCAAGCAGTGGTCCGCCGAGGACCAGGACGCCGTCGTCAAGGCCATGACCCGGACCGGCGTCCTCGAACTCGCCGACCGGCCCGTCGACGACCTCTCCGGCGGGCAGCGCCAGCGTGTCTGGCTCGCCATGGTCCTCGCCCAGCAGACCCGCCTCCTGCTGCTCGACGAGCCCACCACGTACCTCGACATCGCCCACCAGGTCGACGTGCTCGACCTGTGCGCCGAACTGCACGCCCGCGAGGGCCACACGGTCGTGGCCGTGCTCCACGACCTCAACCAGGCGTGCCGCTACGCCACCCACCTCGTCGTGATGCGCCCCGGCGGCACCATCGCCGCCGAGGGCGCCCCCGCCGACGTCATGACCGCCGAACTCGTCGAGGACGTCTTCGGCCTGCCCTGCCGCATCATCGACGACCCCGAGACCGGGACACCCCTCATGGTCCCCGCCGCCCCCAGGCGCTACCACGCGGCGCTGTGACGAGCGCTAGCGCGCGGGCGGTCGCCGCGTGAGGCGGTGGCCGGTCCAGGCGCCGAGGGCCGTGGCGGAGGCGTGCCGCAGGCCCGCGTCGGCGGCGGCCTCCGTGATGTCGACGGGCGGCGCGTGGCCGGGCAGGCCGGCGCCCGGGGTGAGGATCCAGATCGCGACGTCGTCGGACACCGGTCCGAGGTCGTACGCCAGCTCGCTCGCGAGGTCGCCGTCGCCGTTCCGCCACCAGTACAGAACGACGTCCACCCGGTCCGGGGACTCGTCGTCCAGCAGCGCGAGCCCGGTGACCCGCCGGACGGAGTCCTGGATCGCCGGGTCCGTGTCGTCGTCCCAGCCGAGTTCCCGCACCTTCTGCCCCGCCGTGAGGCCCATCCGCCGCGCGTAGTCCGCCGTCATCCGCCCCTCCTCCGGCCGCGCGCACCCCGCGTACGGCCGGAAGAGAGCCAAACAGACGAGGCGGGCCGGTGGCGAGCCGTGTGTCGTCCGGCGTGGCGCACATGTATCGCGCCAGGCAGGGGAGTTACCCGGGTGCGGACGTTTCCGTGATCAGCGGCAGCGGCGATACAGTCCGGCGGAAGCAGGGCTGGCGAACAGGGGGAGGGGCCGACGTGTTGGAGGTCGTGGCGCTCAGTGCGCTGACCACGTTCCTGCTGGGGGTGGGGAACGGGGCCGCCGGAGAGATCGGCAAGAACCTGACCCTGTCGGCGGGAGCCCTGGTGAGACGGACCCTCGGGAGGGAGACCGCCCTGCCGGCGGGTACGGAGGACCGCCGCGCGCTCGCGGGGCGCGTGCACGCACGGCTCGGCCGCGACCCGCAGCGGGCCGGCGAATGGGCGCTGATGCTGGCGAGCGCCCCCGACGAGGACGGGGAGCCCTCCCAGGGCGCCATGCCCCCGGCGCCCTGGGCGTTCACGAACCGGCAGAAGGTGCTCAAGCAACTGCTGAAGGAAGCCGACCGCCCCTGGGAGGGCCGCCCCCGGGTCGCCCTCCTGTCGGGCGCCGCGGGCAGCGGTTCCACCGCGGTCGCGCTCCGGCTGGGAGCCGAGGGCCGCGACCGCTTCCCCGACGGGCAGTACTACGTCGATCTGCGCGACACCTCCGGCGAGACCGGACCGGAGCCCGCCGGCGTACTCCTGCGGCTGCTGCGCGAGATGGACGTGGACGCCGACCGCATACCGCCCACCGAGTCGGGCCGCGAGCGGCTCTACCGGAAGCTCACCGCGGGACGGAGGGCCCTCGTGGTGATCGACCACACGACCTCGCTGGCCCAGGTCCGCGCCCTCGTCCCGTCGACCCCCGACGTCCTGCTGGTGGTCGTCGTGTCCGGGCCGCCGCTCCTGCTGGAGGCCGAACGCGTCGCCGTACCGCCGCTGACCGACCGGTACGCGAAGCAGCTCGTACGCAAGGTGGCCGGGCCGGAACACGCCGCGCGGGTCAAGACGCACCTGCCCGGCGTGCTCGAACGCTGCCGCGGCAACGCGTTCGCCCTGCACGCGGAGGCACGCCTGCTGACCCGCGACGAGCCGGAGCCCGCGCCCGGCGCCGTACCCGTGTCTCGGGCCGGGACGTCGCAGGACCATCCGGTCCGGGCCGCCGCGCACCTCGCGTCGCTCCGGCTCGACCCGGAGGCGCTGCGCCTGTGCCGGCTCACCGCGCTCGGCGGCTGGCCGTCCATCAGTGCCACGCTCGCGTCGGCCGCCGCCGAGGTCCACGAGCTGACGGCCGCCCGGCGCCTCGACGAGGCCGTGGACGTCGGGATCCTGGAACCCCTCCCCGAACAGCGGTACCGCTTCCGGCCCGAGATCAGGCGGCAATTGGCCGAGACCGCCGCCGGGGAGTACGGCCTCGGCGCGTGCGCGGCCGCCGTGGACCGGATGCTCGCAGCGCTGCTCGGCCTGGTGCTGCCCGCCTCCCGCGCGGCCCTGCCGGAGAGCTGGCGGACCGAGCTCCCGCCGGAGCACCGCGCCGAACCCGGAGCCGTACCCGACGGCATCGCGGTCCTGGCGGCCGAGGCGGCCAACGTGGCCCGCGCGGTCGTCCTGGCCGAGGAGCACCAGCGGACCGACACCGCCCTGTGGCTGGCCCGCGCCCTGTGGCCGCTCCAGCTCAAGGCCGGGTACTGGGACGAGGCCCTCCCCGCGCTCCGGGACGCGGCGCGGTACGCCGAGGAGAGCCGCGCCGACGAGCGGATGGCCGCCGCCCTCCACTTCCAGCTCGCCCACTGCCTCGGCGAGTTGGGGCGCTGGGAGCAGGCGAACCGCGCCGCCCGCGCGGCCGTCACGTACGAGCGCGCGGCCGGCCACCTGCGGGGCGAGGCGTCCGCCGTGGAACTCCTCGGGCTGCTGAGCCTGAACCGCTGGGCGTACGAGGAGGCACACGAGAGGTTCGTGGAGGCCGAGTCCGTCTACCGGAGGATCGAGGCAGGCCAGGAAGGCGCGGCGGACCTTCCGAGGGCCCTCGCCCTGGCCGAGCGCCATCAGGGACGCGCGCTGCGTGGCCTGGGCCGGCTGGACGAGTCCCGCCGCTGCCTGGAGAACGCCGTGGACTTCTTCGCCGGACGCACGGGAGCGCCCCCGGAGGCGTACAACCAGGCCCGCGCCCTCACCGACCTGGCGGAGACCCTGCACGACGCGGGTGACGAGACGACGGCCCTGGCCACGATCGACGCAGCCGAGGCGCTGCTGCCCGCCTCCGCCACCCCGCACCGCGCCTACCTCGCCGGTCTGCGGCGCCGGTGCGAGGCGGGCGCCGTCCGGTAGGTCAGCCGACCGCGTCCACGCGGAACGGATGCGCACCGCCGGCCGTGTGCATCCGGAGTACGACGCCGGGCGCGGTGGCTCTTCCGCCTGTTCGGTCGTACGCCAGCCAGGCGTGCAGGGCGGAGGCGTACGCGGCCGGGTCGGCGTCGGCGTCGGCGTTGGCGGACAGGTGGAAGAGGCCCCGCGTCCGGCTGCGTACGACGCAGGTGTGCGGGCCCGTCACGAACACCGCGGTCGAGCAGTGGGGGTGCAGGCGCAGCACCTCCTCGCTCCACCGGTCCGGGCCGCCCAGCCGAGGGTCGTCCGCCCGGCCGTCGCGCGTGATCACGTCGGCCACGTCGAGGTCCCCGGGGTGCCGCGTCTCCTCGTGCACGGCCAGATGCGCCTCGCCCGCGGCGCCCGCCGGATGCTCGGTGGACCGCTCGATGGCGATGTCCGTCCCGTTGACGCGGGTCCGCACGTGCAGCGGAGCCGTGACCTTCGCAGGGCTGAGGGGCGGGAGCGGGAGGGGTTCCAGGGACGCGGGGCCAGGGGGCTCGGGCAGGTCCATCGACGCGTAGAAGTGCCGGCGCAGCAGCTCGGCCGACCGCCCGGGGGCCGAGGTGACGAATCCGGCGGCGTCGGGATCGGGGCGGTGCCCGGCGATGCCCTGGCGCACCTGGGGGAGGAGCGGGGCGTACGGATCGAGCCGGGGCGCGCGCCGGACGAACTCCGCGAGCGGCGCGTCGGGGGCGAGGACGTCCGCCCCGTCGGCGGCCAGCAGGACGGGAGTGCCCAGGGCGGCGGCGTAGTACGACACCGCGCCGAAGTCGCCAAGGACGAGGTCGGCGGCGAGCAGGGCCTGCCGCCACGCGTGGACGGGATCGATCAGGACCAGCCCGCCCCGCCGGGCGCGGTCCAGCCACGCCCGGACCTGGCCGGGGCCGTGCCCGTACCAGATGTTCGGATGCAGGACGGCGGCGAGCCGGTAGTCGTCGGCCGGCAGCTCGGCGGCGAGGCGCGGCAGGAGCCCGGGCAGCACGTCGCGCCCGCCTCCGCCGCCGAAGAGTCCCTCAGGGTTCCAGGTCGAGTTCAGGACGACGAGCCGCTGCCCGCGGCGGACCCCCAGCGCACGCCGGAACCTGTCCCGGTACGGGCGCGCCGCGAGCATCCGGTCGAAGCAGGGGTCGCCCGCGACGACGGCCGAAGGCGCCGCCTCCGCGCAGACCCGGGCGAGCCGCTCCAACTGCTCGGGGTGGGAGAGCACGAGCCCGTCGACGAAGGGCCGTCCGTCGGCCAGCAACCACTCCGGCGACAGCCCGAACGTGGATCCCGGATCCCGGATCCCGGATCCCGGATCCCGGATCCCGGATCCCGGTGTGGGCAGTCTCTTAGTGTATCCGACACCATGGGACAAGACGGACAACTTGCCCTCGATCTGGTCGAGTTCGCCGCCGAAGCTCGCCGAGATCGCCAGGTCGACCGACGTAGACAGCGCCTGCTTCCACGGCAGCTCCGGCAGCTCCAGTTCGCGGAAGACCTCGCCGATGCCGGCCTGGAACGCGGAGGAGCCCGTCGACGTGACCAGCAGTTGGACGCGGAAGTCGTCGTGGAAGAGAGGCACGACATCCATCAGGCGGCCGGCCGAGGTGACGTTGTGGACCACCAGCAGCACCCGACGCTGGGTGGTCCGGCTCGTCCACCGCCGGGATCCCTCTCCGACCGGCACGCGGATCGCCTGAGGTTCGGGCCCCACTCGTGACCTCCTGAACGAGCGTGCTGTCGTCGCGGCCCCTCACCCTATCCGCCACGGCGCGGGGACCCTCACCGACCGGCTGCCATGAAGGTGCGCCCGTATCCCGGAGGGGTCATCGTTCAACAAGGACGACCGGACGACCGAACGTGAGGAGCGCTGGATGATGACGGGGCCGCTCGCTCTGACCGACGTCACCCTCGTCACCGGTGACACCCAGGGAAGCCTCCTCCCCGGGTCGACGATCGTCATCGGCGGCGACGGAGCATTCGAACAGGTCGGACCGACGGCCACCACACCCGTGCCACCGGGATATCGGATCCTCAGCATGGCCGGACGCTACGCCGTCCCCGGTCTGATCAACGCGCACGCGCATCTCTTCTCCGACGGCAAGCCACTGCCCCCGATCCTGCTGAACGACTCCGCGCAGGGCATCCTCTCGCTCTTCTCGCGCAGCCCCTTCGGCAAGCAGTTCTTCAAACGGCGCACGAAGGCGAACGTGCGGACGCAGCTGCACTCGGGTGTGACCACCATCCGCAGCGTGGGTGACGTCGCCTACGAGGTCGTCGCGGTCGCGGAGGAGATCGACCGCGGCGACTACCCCGGGCCCCGCGTGCTCGCCTCGGGCCCGCTGCTCGCCGTGACGGGAGGCCACGGAGCCCCACAGATCGCGCTGATCTCGGACTCGCCCTGGGAGGCCCGGCGCAACGTCCGCGCCAACCTGGCCCAGGGCGTGAAGGCGATCAAGATCTCGGCCACCGGTGGCGTGACCGACGCCCGGGTGATCGGCCAGGCCGGGCGGCCGGAGATGACCGAGGAGGAGATGAGGGCCGTCTGCGAGGAGGCGCACAACGCCGGCGTGCTCGTCGCGGCCCACGCCCAGAGCAAGGAAGGCATCCTGGCATCCCTGCGCGCCGGCGTCGACACGATCGAACACGGCGCGCGGATCACCGAGGAAGCGGCTGCCCTCTTCCACGACAACCCGCGCTCGCTCAACGGCACGTCGGCCCTCATCCCGACCCTCCAGGCATGCCTTCCCCTGGTGAAACTCGACCAGGAGACCACCGGAATCAGCGACATCAACAAGGCCAACGCGGAACTGGTCCTGGAGGAGATGATGCAAGGCATCCGCGACGCCCTGACGTACGGGATCCCGATCGGCATGGGCACCGACTCGGCACTCACCTTCGTCACCCACTACAACGTCTGGCGCGAGCTGGACCTCGCCGTACGCTACGGCGGCCTCACCCCGGCGCAGGCGCTGAACGCCGCGACCGGCACCAACGCGAAGATCCTCGGCCTCGCCGACGTGACGGGCTCCGTCGAGAGCGGGAAGACCGCCGATCTCGTTGTCCTCGCATCCAACCCGCTGGACGACTTCCGGGCCTTCATCGACCCGCTGATGGTCGTCGCACGAGGCACCGTCATCGACCGGCTGACGGTCACCCGCTACCCGGAAGTGGACGCCGAGCTCGATGCGTTCTGACGTGCTCCCCGTGTAGGGGAGTGTTCTGCGAGTTCGGCGAGCGCCTTCACCCACAGCTCGGGGAGGTCGGCCACCGCGGTATGGGACTGGTCGTGGACGAGCGTGACGCGGGCCGTGGGCGTGGTCCGGGTGAGGGAGAAGTAGCCGAGCATGCCGGGACTGTTCAGGCCGAAGACGCTCGTGCCGAGCGGGGCGGCGCCCAGGATACGGTAGGCGCCGTTGACGCGGATGTGACTGGTGACCAACCGGAAACCGGGGCGCTGCATCGACCGGTGGAGCAGGCGGGGCGGCACGCGCAGGAGGGTCTTCCAGCCGCCCTCCCGCAGCCCGGACCCCTTGTGGGCGAGGGTCTGCCCGGCCACGGCCTCCAGCCGCGCAGCCGGGCTCGCCTCGCCGCACGGCAGCCGCAGCATCGCCGGCAGAGCGGCGTTCCCCGGCGTGAGCTGCGCCTCCAGCGTGCGGACCGACATCGGCATCACCACCCGCAGATCCTGGGTCCGCCCCGCCTCCCGCCGCTGCAAGGCCGCGAGCGCGCCGGTCACCGCGGCGAGATACACCTCGTTGACACCCACGCCCCACCGCGAAGCCACCGCCCGCAGGCGGTCGTCCGGGACGTCCGCGTACGCCATGGCCGCCAGCCCGCTCCCCGCCGCCTCGCACCCGGCGGGCACCGTCTCGTGCTCGGGGAACCTTCCGAACGGCGACGAACGCAACCACGCCGTCGAGGCACGCCGGGACACGGGCGGCCGGTACGGGTAGGGCCCCATGACGGGCGTGTCGGTCAGCAGCGCGGCCACCAGGTGCGCCGCCCCGACGCCGTCCGTGACGGCGTGGTCGATACGGAAGCACAGCCGCTGCACCTTCTCGACCTGGCACGTCAGCATCCGCAGGTCCCACCCGGGCGCCGGACGGGCGGGCAGCGCCTCGCGCAGCAGCTCGTCGGTCGCCTCGCCGAGCCGCCCGTCCACCCGCTCCTCACGCACATGCGCGCCGGTCACGGGCAGCGCGGTCCGCGTCCATGAACGCGCACCCGCGACCGCCTCGACCTGGAGGGCCTCCAGCCCGGGGGCCCGCTCAGCCACGCGCGCACGCAGCGCGTCGAGCGTGAACGAGCCCTCGGGAAAGTCCAGGACGTGTACCACCGTCACCCGCTCGGTGCTCCGCTCCGGGAACAGCGCGAACGCCCGGTCCAGCACGTTCATCCTCCCCGCACGGGCCACCGCCCCCTCCCCGATCCCGTCCGCACGCTCCGCAACCATCCGGACCTGCATGAGCCACCCCTCCATCGATCGACCGAAAACCGCAGATACGAACGAGGCACGCACACCAAGGGACACGCCCGCGAAGCCGTGTTTCCGCGCGTCGCGATGAGTTCCGGGGCGAGCGGCGGTCGTACTGTCGAGAGTCCCTACCGAGGAGGTCTTCCGATGCGCACCGTGACCTATTCGATGAACGTGTCGCTCGACGGCTACATCGTCGGGCCGGACGGGGGGTTCGACTGGACGGCGCCCATCGACGAGGTCTTCCGGTTCTGGATCGACGAGATCCGGGGGGTCGACGTACACCTGCTGGGGCGCAAGCTGTACGAGACGATGCTGTACTGGGAGACCGCCGATCAGGATCCGACGCTCGACGAGGACACGCGCGAGTGGATCGCGCTCTGGAATCCGCTGCCGAAGGTGGTCTTCTCCCGCACCTTGTCGGAGGTGGAGGGGAGCGCCCGGCTCGCCACCGGCGGACTCGTGGAGGAGATCGAGCGGCTGCGGGCCGAGCCGGGGGAGGGCGAGATCGCGATCGGCGGGGCGACGCTCGCCGTGCAGGCGGCCGAGGCGGGTCTGATCGACGAGTACCGGGTCATGGTCTACCCGGTCCTCGTCGGCGGCGGCATCCCGTACTTCGCCCGGCACGAGCGGCACGTGGATCTCGAACTCGTCGAGACCCGCACCCTCGGCGCGAAGGTCGTCTACCTCCGCTACCGCGTGGCCCGTTAGCCGGCGCGTCCGCCGGCTCCCGGGAACGCGGGATCAGAAGTTGCCGTAGTTGACCTGCCACGTGGGCAGGCCCATGCGGCGCCAGACCGCCACCACCCGGTCGCGGTCGTCGAGGGACACGCGGACCGCGTAGCGGTGGCGGACGTGGGCGTCGAAGAGTTCGGCCTTGACGACGTCGTCGGAGCGCCCGTCGTCGGAGGGGCGCATCCACAGCTCGTCGTAGGGGACCTCGTACCGCTCCAGCCATGCCTCCGTCAGCGGGCGGTGAGCCTCGCTGCGGCCGGACAGGAGCACGATGCGGTCCTGGTGGGAGCCGCGGAAGGCGCGCAGGGCGTCGCGGACCGAGACGTTGAGGAGATCGAGGTCGCAGCGGGTGAAGTCGTACGGACCGCGGTCGCCGCGCAGCGCGAGGGTGCCGTCGATGTCGCACAGGACGGCCGACGGCAGCGCCGTGTCGGGGACGTACGGGGTGACGGCGGGCCGCTCGCCGAGCCACTCCGCGGTCAGCCGCCAGCCGCCGCGGGTGGCCTTGGCGTGCTTCTCGGCGAGGATGCGGATGATCTCCTCGCCGACGGGCCGCTCGCGGGCCGCGTCGCGGCGGACGCACTCGTCGGTGGGCACGGCGGTGAAGTCGTGCACGACGAAGTCGGCCTCACGGCCGGCCAGGGCCGCCTTCAGCCTGCGCGGGATGTGCGGGGTGAGGTGGGTGTTGTCGACGACGACGTCGAAGCCGCCGTCGACGGCGGCGCGCACGGCGACGTCCTGGATGTCGAGCACCGTCCGCTCGTGGGCGCGCGAGCGGCGGTCGCCGCTCGGCAGGTCGAGCATGGTGCGCAGGTCGTCGAGGTTGACGCGGCGCATCCGGCCCTCGGAACGCTCCTGGAGGGCGCGGGCGGCGGTCGTCTTGCCGGAGGCCGGCAGTCCGGTCATCACGTGGACCACGGGCACGGTCAGTTCTCCTCGTCGGTGGTGAAGGGGTCGGCGGTCTCCGGGCGCAGGCTACGCCAGACGAAGAGGTCGGTGGGGCGGTCGTCGAGGCGCAGGAACATCGCCGAGCGCAGCTCCGGGTCGGGCAGCTCCTGCGCGGCGCGGGCGAAGGCGCCCCGGTCGCCCGCGAGCGGGGCGAGCCGCGCGAAAGCGGCGTCGATGGCACGCTCGCGGGCGGCGAACGACTCCTCCAGCCCCGCGATCACGGACCGGACCCAGGCGTCGAACTCGTCCGGCACCTGCTCCAGGAGGGCGTCCAGGGGGCGCCCGCCCTGCGAGCGGATGCCGCCGAGCTCCGCGACGGACAGGCCGAGGCCCTGGGCCAGGCGCTTCGCGGAGGTCCCCGCGAAACGCTGGATGCCGTGCCCGCGCCAGATGTCGCGCTCCGTGACGCCCGTGAGGACCTTGTGGAGGCGGACGTACTCGGCGAGCTTGGCCTTGGCCCGTACCCCGGACGCGAAGCGCAGCACGAAGCCCTCGGCGTCGGTGCCGGTGGCGGCGGCGCCGTCGGGCAGCGTGTTCGTCGCGGCCAGCTTGACGAGCGCGTCAAGCGGCATCGGCGGGTGCACGGTCACGACCGAACCGACGCCGGTCCACGCCGCGGCGGCCTCGTCGAGGCCGATCTCCGAGCCGTCGGGGCCGAACGCGGCGAGCAGGACGAGGTCCCGCCGGTCGCCGTAGTCCACGACGATACGGTTCTGCGGGTAGACGATCTCCATCAGGTACGTCGTCCCCGGCACCAGCCTCGCGGTGTCGGCCGCGTCGAGCCGGCGCTGCGCCCAGGTGGCCTGCGCGCTGATGAAGGAGCCCTTGGAAGCGACCCGCCAGCGGCCCTCGTAGTGGAAGACCAGGCCGAGGCTGCCGTCGACCTTCTCGTACACCTCGAACGGTTCGTCGGGCAGCGCGGGCGCGTAGGGCCGGCCGGACTCGTGCTCGGAGACGTTGAAGAACTTCGGCAGCGGCAGGGCGACGATCCGGCCGGTGCGGTCGTCGGCGACGAGGCCGCGGCAGCGGATGGTGACGCGGTTCCAGATGCCTTCGTACTGACAGCTCCGCGTGTACGTGTAGATGGACAGCGGCAGCTCGGGGTGCGACTTGCGGGTCACATGCCCGGCCTCGACCGCGGCGGCCAGCTCGTGCGGCGGCAGCAGTGCGTCGAGAGTCAGGTACGCCTGGCTCATGGGTTCCCTCCTGGTTCCGAGGGCCCCATCCTCCCGTGCGGACCACGGCCCGGACCAGCGATTTAGCGGGTCCGGGCCTGGTGCGGATGCTCGTGGTCAGGGCGTGCTGCGAACGGTTCAGTAACGGACCGTCACACTTGCCCCCGTGAAGCCCTGTTGGGCGTGGAGGCTGATGTAGACCCAGCCGGTCGGCGGGTTGTCCACGGTGAGGGCCTCGGCGCTGCCGGTCCGGGTGGAACGGGCGGTGTACGCGCCCGTGGTGGCCCAGGAGGAGGCGTTGTAGTAGAGGTCGGCGTTCCCGTCGGCGCCGGTGGTGGTGATGGTCAGTCGCGGGGTTCCGGCGGGGACGTACAGGTAGTGGTAGGCGTAATTGCCAGTGGTCGCGGAGACGTTGCCTCGGGTGCAGTCCCGGTCGAGCCGGCGGACATCGGGGTCGGGGCAGCCGGGGAGGACCGAGACGGCGACGGTGCGGCTGGTGGTGGCCGTGGCGCCCTTGTCGTCGGTGACGGTGAGCTTCACGGTGTACGTGCCTGCCGCGGTGTAGGTACGGGAGGGGGTGGCGGCGGTCGACGTCGTGCCGTCGCCGAAGTCCCAGGAGCGGCTCGCGATGCTGCCGTCGCTGTCGCGGGAGGTGTCGGTGAAGGAGGCCGTCATGCCGCTGACGGTGGCCTCGAAGGAGGCCGTCGGGGCCTGGTTGCCGGGCTGCGGGGTGGTGGCGCAGGCGCCGGCGGCGCAGGCGGTCAGCCAGGCGTCGAAGTCCGCGTCGTACCGGGTGCCGATCGTGGTCTTCAGCAGGGTGCGCGCGCCGTTCCAGTCGCCCGCCCGGTACTTGGCGAGCACGGCGTCCAGGTCGGCGCGGTGCTTCTCCAGCATGTAGCGCACGGCGAGGTAGCCCCAGCGGTAGGTGCGCTCCGTGTTGGTGTTCTCGTAGGTGGTGTCGAAGAGGGTGCTCAGCTTGTACGTGTGCAGACCGGCCGCGGCGATGGCGGCGTCGTAGGACAGGTTCCGGTAGGAGTACGAGACGTACTCGGCGAAGCCCTCGATCCACCAGATGGTGGGGGTGGAGACGCCGGCGGTGAAGTCGCCGTGCATGTTGAAGCGGCCGTCGAGGTAGTGGGTGTACTCGTGGTTCAGGTTCCACACCTGGAAGTCGGGCAGCACGCGGGTGTCCTCGTACGCGAGGAAGCGGGGCAGGTTGCCCGGCTGGGCCGGGTCGCCCTCTAGGTACATGCCGCCGTTGTCGGTGTTGATGCCGTAGATGGCGGCGGCGAACACCTGGTAGTCGTAGCTCCGGTCGAAGACGACGACCTCGATCGCGGTGTTGTGGTCGTCGGCGACCGGCCCCAGGTCGCGGGCGACGGAGTGGAAGTACGCGTCCTGCTTGATGAGGCTGTCGCAGATCGCGGTCAGGTTGGCGGCGGTCACCTGCTGGGCCAGCACCCGGATCGACGGGCTGCACGAGTGGCTGGTGACGAGGATGCCGGCGCGCAGCCGGGCCGCGGCGTTCGCGGTGCCGTAGTCGGCGGCGCGGGAGGGGTCGTAGGCGTCGACCATCTCGGCGAGGGCGGCCAGCAGGTAGGCGGTGTTCCCGCTCGGGGCGCTCTGGTCGGCGAGCCCGCGCATCAGCGGCTGGAGCTTGGACCGCAGCCCCGGGTGCTGGAGGAAACGGCCGAGCTCGCGGGCGGTGTTGTACGGCAGATAGCTGTAAGTACCGCCGAGGAGCGCCTTGTTGCGGGAGGTGAAGGCGGCCAGCGTGTCCAGAAGGCTCGGGTCCGCCTGGACGGCGGCGAGGAAGCCGTCGGCCTGATGGCCGCGGAACAGCACGGTGTTGACGTTGTTGACCGCCGGGGGCATGCCGGCGACGGCGTTGTACGTGGCGGCGTCGTAATCCGTCAGCAGGCGCTTGACGACCGGGATGTACCGGGCGTTCTCCTGCGCGCTGTCGATCAGGATGACCGACTCGCCGAGGATGCCCGCGTTGGCGGCCGTGACGTCGCGGGAGCGGGCGCTGCCGAAGTAGCCGTCGAGGGCGCCCCGGATGGCGGCGGTCAGGGCCGGTCCGTAGCTGCCGACGTCCGAGGAGTTGTACCACTGGACGTAGTAGCCGGCGCGGAGGAAGAGCACCAACTGGTAGGTGGAGGTGCCGTTGTCACCCGGGTACGCGGCGGAGTTGGCGCGCAGCGCGTCGGCGACGGTCACCATCTGCGCCTCGCGGAAGGCGCCCCGGGCGTCGCTGCCGGTCAGCTGGAAGAGGTCGTCGACGCAGCCCGGTTCGGACGCCTTGACGAGCTGGACCAGGGCGCTGCCAGTGCGGGTGGTGAAGTCGGCGACGTTGCAGGCGGCGGCGGTCCGGGCCCGCGCGGTGGCGGAGAGCGAGGCGGCGGTCGCCGGGTCCTTGACGGGGAGGACCGGCGGACGCTGGGAGGCGGGGACCCTCCCGGAGGCGTGGTCCGCCTCCCGTGTCTCCGGGGCGGGGACGCTCGCGGGCTGCGGGGCGTCGGCGTCGGGCGCCTTGGCGGGGGCGGGGATCGCAGCGGGTGCGGGTGCGGGGAGGGGAGCGGCGGCGCCCTGGGCGGTCGGGGCGAGCAGCCCGAGCGCCAGACAGGACGTCACGGTGGCGGTCAAGAGCCGTACGCGGTACGGCAGTCCCGATATTCGGGCGGTTTTCACCTTGGCCTCCTGGCCTTGCACGGCCGCATGACAGGGCCGGACACAGTGGGGGAGTGATTGACGGCGCTCCGTCAAGGGCTCTCGGAGCGGTCGTACAATTTCACACGTCACATGGCGACGGGAAGGGGTACGACAGAACCCGTCGCGTCACCTCGGCGTCATCCGCCCGTCGTCGGCCCGTCGTCGGCCCGGCATGCGGAACGCCGCCCCTGGTCCCGTGTCTGTGACGGGATCAGGGGCGGCGCGGTGGAACTGGGGTGGAGCAGGCGTCGACGTCAGCGGAGGCGGCGGGCTCGCAGGACGACGTCGTGGGTGTGGTGGGCGCCGGCGCCGCCTTCGGGGGCCACGCGGGGGCGTTCCTCGTCCACGTCGACCCGCCAGTCCTCGCCGAGGAGCGCGGCGACCATCGACGGCCAGACGTAGTCGGCGGGGTCGAAGGCGCTGTCCTGCTCGGGCCGGTGCTCGTGCATGCCCGCGTGGTGGACGAGCAGCAGCACGCCGCCGGGGGCGACGGCCGCGAGCAGGGCGTGCTCGGCCTCGGCCCCAGGGGTGCGGAGCAGGGCCGGGTACTGGGCCGAGACCAGGTCGAAGGAGGCCGGCGGGAGCGCCGCCTCTGTCAGTCCGGCGTGCACCCAGCGGATGTCGGCACCGGCGTCCCGCGCGTGGGCGGCCGCCCGCCGCAGCGCGACCCCCGACACCTCCAGAGCGGTGACGTCCCAGCCCGCGCGGGCGAGCCAGATGGCGTCCGCGCCCTCACCGCAGCCGACATCGAGCACCCGTCCCGGGGCGAGGTCCGCGACCTCCGCCACGAGCGCCCCGTTGGGCTGCCCGCTCCAGAGCTGCTGCCGCTCGGAGTAGCGGCTGTCCCACTCGTCGCGCACGCTGGGGTCCCCGACGTAACCGTCGGCGAACGCGGGGGCGTCGGGGGAGGGGGCGTCGGAGGAGAGGGGGGTCGGGGCGGTCGGGGGCGCTTCTGCGGCGATGTCGTCGGGCATGGGGTCACGGTCGCGCAGCCGGTCCCGTCCGGGCCAGTCCTGTTGCCGAAACGGCAAAGCGCGATGTCGATTCCGTACGGGCCCGGTGTCGGGGTTCGGTCGTCGCTCTAGGGTCGTGTGCATGACCGACGACTCGCTACGGATCACCGTGCTCGGCTCCGCCACGCCCTTCCCCCGGCCGGGGAACGCCTGCTCCGGCCAGCTCGTCGAGGGCGGTGGCGTCCGGGTGTGGGTGGACGCAGGCACCGGCACGCTCGCCGAGCTCCAGAAGTACGCCCGACTCGGCGAGATCGACGCGATCTGGATCTCCCACCTGCACGCCGACCACAGCGCCGACCTGCTCACCGCGTACTACGCCCTGCTGTACGCCGGGCTCTCCCTCGACCTGCCTGTCCCCCTCTACGCGCCGCCCGGCACCGCCGACCGGCTGGCGGGCTTCCTGACCAACGGCCCCGAACGGAGCCCCGTCGAGCGGGCCTTCGCCTTCGAGGAGCTGTACGACGGGCACGTCGCCACGATCGGCGGACTGACCCTGCGCGCGCGGGCCGTCGAGCACGGCATGCCCGCCTTCGCGCTCCGCGTCGAGGACGGCCGGGGCCGCTCGCTCGTCTACTCGGGCGACTGCGCGCCCTGCCCCGCCCTCGTCGAACTCGCCCGGGACTGCGACCTCTTCGTCTGCGAGGCGGACGGGGCGGGGCCGGGACACCACTCGGCCGCCGAGGCGGGGCGGAGCGCGGCCCGAGCCAGCGCGGGCCGGCTCGTCGTGACGCACGTCGGGCCCGGCACGGAGCCCGCCGAGGCCGTCGCGCTAGCCGCCGCGGAGTTCCCGGGAGAGGTCCGGTACGCCGAACCCGGCGTGTCCTTTACGGTCTGAACTGTCTGGTCACGGGGAAGCCGGTGGCTCCAGGCGGCCGAGCCAGTTCGTGAGGAGTGCCTCCAGGGCCGCGGCCTCGACGGGGGTCAGCTGGTCCAGCAGGCGCCGTTCGTTCTCCATGTGGTCGGCGAAGGCGCGGTCGATCAGCTCGCGTCCCGGGCGGGTGAGGGCGACGATCCGGCCGCGCTGGTCGTCGGCCGCGCGGCGGCGGGTGACCAGCCCGGCGCGCTCCAGGCGGTCGATGCGCTTGGTCATCGCGCCCGTGGTGACCATGGTGTGCGCGGCGAGTTCGCCCGGGGCGCGTTCGTACGGCGCGCCCGCGCGCCGCAGCGCGCACAGCACGTCGAACTCCCCCTCGCCGAGCCCGTACCGGTCGTAGACGAGGCTCAGCTCGCCGGTGAGGCGGTCGGCCAGCCGGTGCAGCCGGCCGATGACTCCCTGGGGGGTCACGTCGAGGTCGGGGCGCTCGCGGCGCCAGTCGGCCTGGATGCGGGCCACCCGGTCCAGCGACGGCGGCGGCGACGGCGGCAGAGTCGGAGGCGGATCGTCCATGACCACCATCATAGCTTCCCGGGAAGCTATATATTTGCTTCCATGGAAGCAAATCGTTGGGTCGTGCTGACCGCTGTCGCGCCCGTGGCCTGGGGAGCGAACTACTTCGTCACCCATGAGTTCCTGCCCGCGGACAGCCCGCTCTACGGAGCGGCCCTGCGCGCGCTGCCCGCCGGCGCCGTCCTGCTGCTCCTGGCGAGGAAGCGGCCCCGCGGTGCGTGGTGGTGGCGCTCCGCGGTGCTCGGGCTGCTCAACGTGAGCCTCTTCTTCGTCCTCGTGTACGCCGCCTCCCAGATGCTCCCGACGAGCGTCGCGTCCACGGTGATGGCGGTGTCGCCGCTCGCGATGATGCTCATCGCGTGGATCCTCATCGCCGAGCGGCCCCGCCTCGCCCACCTGGCCGGGGCCGTGGTCGGCCTGACCGGGGTCGCCCTCATGCTGCTCACGGGGGCGGGCGGCGTCAGCGGCACGGGCGTCCTGGCGTCTGTCGCCGCCATGCTCGTCTCGGCCTTCGGGCACATCCTCGCCAAACGGTGGACCACCGACGTGGACGTCCTCGCCTCGACCGCGTGGCAACTCACCGCGGGCGGCCTCGTCCTGCTGCCCGTCGCGGTCGCCGTGGAAGGCGCCCCGCCCGCGCTCTCCCCGTCCGCGCTCCTCGCCTTCGCCTACGTCTCCCTGATCGCCACGGCCCTGGCCTTCACCGTCTGGTTCGCCGGCCTCCGGCACCTGCCCGCCGCCACGGTGGGCCTGCTCGGCCTGCTGAACCCGGTGACGGGCGTACTCCTGGGCGTGGCGGTCGCCGGCGAGACACTGACGGCCCACCAACTGGGCGGCCTGGCCCTCGTCCTCTGCGGCATCTTCCTCGGCAGACCACCCCGCAGCCGACGCCTCCAAACCGACCGACCGGCCGGGGCACCCCCTGGACTAGGCGGTGGACCTGAGCCAGGTGATGCGGGTGACCGCCACAGTGGTTCACCGGAGGCCCGGACGCCCCCACGGGTCGGTGGGGGTTGAGCCGGGTGGGACGGTGCCGCGTTCGTGTGCCGCCGTGATGGCGGCCAGAGTACGGACGCTCGCGGCGAAGGTGTCGGGCGCCTGCGCGGACATGGCCGAGAGGACCACGGCGGCCCGGTCGGTCAAGCCGTGGCTCACCGGGCCCCGCCGAGCGAGGCCACGACGTCGCCGAGGGGGCGCATCCCGCCGCGCTCGCCGGTCCGCAGCGCGGCCGCCTGCGCGCGGTCGACGTCCGTACGCCGGCCGTCGGCGACGGCCCGCAGATGCCGACGGTCCCTCACCGCCGACTGCTCGTCCCCGGCCGGCGCGCCGAGTAGCTCCGCCAGCAACCGGCCCTTCCGCCCCGGGGAGAGCGCGGCCGTGATCGCGTGGGCGGTGCGGAGGATGCCGGGCTCGGCGGGGCGGGGCAGGACGCCCGTCGCGAGCTCTCCTTCCGTTCGGGCGGCATCTTCTGACGAGGCGTCCGTTCCCACGGTTGACCAGCACCCCTCCGCCCCCGGCCCCGATCACGACTGCCCTCAGACACCCGGCGGGGGCGTCAGTCCCGCCGCCAGCGCCGCGCGCCACCCTCCGTACGCCGTGATGTCCGGCGCCCCCTTCAGCGCCTCCGGCTCGCACAGGAAGCCGACCTCGGACGTGCCGTCGGCCATCGGGCGTGGCAGCGCCGCCACGAGCGCCCCGAGACCTTCGGGGGTCAGTAGCCAGCGACCTCTCGCACCGCTACCTCTTCCGTCTCGACGGGCCCAGGATGACCATCCGGCTGCCCGCCTTGACCAGGGCCTCCACGACGACGCCCTCGGCGGGGGAGGACACCGGCGACTCCATCCTCATCGCCTCCAGCGCCACGAGCTGCTGACCCGCCGTCACCCGGTCTCCGGCGGCCCCGTTCACCTGCCACACCCAGGCGGTGAGGTCGGCCTCGACCAGCCGCCCTCCCTCGGGCACCTCGACGGCGTCCGCCGGCGGCGCCGCCTTCGACGCGGCCTCGGCGCGGGCGAACTACCCGGCCGCCTCCCACGCCGCGCGCTCGGCCGCGAACGCCGCGCCCTGGCGGGCCCGGAACGCGGCGATCGACCCGGCGTTCGGGTCGAGGAACGCCCGGTGGGCCGCGAGCGAGAAGGTGCCCTTCCATGCCCCGCCGTAACTCCTGGCGGTGGCCGAACGCCCCGAGCGAACCGTCGCCGGGGGAGTCGGTTGGCGCGTCGGCCGGGGCCTCGGCCGGCGTGTCCCGGCCGGGCGGGACCGGTGGTCACGGTCAGGGCGGTCCCCTGTCACGGAGGCGGAGCCGACTCATTCCTGTCGGGCGACAGAAGTGAAGGGCGGGCCATTTCCCCCCGCATGACACACCTGTGTCTTCGCTCCGCCTCGCCGGTGTCAGTTCTCGTTCAGGGGATAGTCGGGGCTCCAGCCCGTCCCGGCGTGGTCCGCGTCTTCGGGCAGCAGGGGCAGGAAGTCCGGCCATTCGAGCGTCGCCGAGACGGACTCGGCGGCCGGGCCGGAGACGGGATCCGCGGCCGCCGGACCGGCGCCGACCGCGATCCAGCCGAGGGCGAGGCCGCCGATCGCCCATGCGTATCTGCGCTTCATGAGGTTCCCCCTACGTGATGTGACGTGACTCGTGCGGGGAGCCTGCCATGGAGGTGTCGTGGCCGCCAGGCTCGGCGTCGTCCAGTCCGGCGAGCAGGCGGAGTCCGTCCTCGGCGGGGCTGCCGGGCGGCGCGGACAGGACGAGCAGCTCCATGCCCGACCCGTCCGGCAGCGCGAAGTTCTCCTGGTGCAGCTCCAGCAGGCCCACGAGCGGATGCCGGTACGCCTTGCGCCCATGGGTGCGGGCGCGTACGTCCGCGCGGGCCCACAGGCGGCGGAAACGCTCGCTGCCCATGGCGAGTTCACCGACGAGCGAGGCGAGGCGCGGGTCGTCCGGGTACTTCCCGGCGGCCAGCCGCAGATGCCCCACCACGTCCAGCGTGCACGACTCCCAGTCGGCGTACAGCCCGCGCTCGGCCTCCTCCAGGAAGATGTGCCGGGCGGTGTTCAGACCCTTCGGGGGCCGCCCGTACAGGAGCCCGGCGAGGCGGTTGCCGGCCAGCACGTCCAGCCGGTGGTCCATGATCAGCGCCGGCGCGCCGGTGACCAGGTCCAGGACGCGCAGCAGTTCCGGCCGCATCCGCCCGCCCGGCGCCTTCGCGCGGCGCCGCCTCTGCCGCGCGAGCCGGTACAGGTGCCCGCGCTCGGTCTCGTCGAGGCCGAGGACACGGGCGAGCGCGTCGAGGACCTGCTCGGAGGGCTGGGTCGCGCGCCCCTGCTCCAGGCGTACGTAGTAGTCGACGCTGACCCCGGACAGGTGCGCCACCTCCTCGCGGCGCAGCCCCTCGACGCGGCGGCGGCCGTCGGTGGGGATGCCGGCGGCCGCCGGATCGACCCGGGCGCGCCGGGTCCGCAGAAAGCCCGCGAGATCGTCCATGCCTCCCAGTATCGGCCCGGCGGGCGCACCGAGGGTGGTACTGCCGTTACCAGGAACCCCGTTCCGACGGAACGGGCGCCCCTGAACACCGGCCGCCCACGCGGCCAGACTCGGGGACATCCGATCCCGAAGGAGTCCCCATGAAGACGCTCATCGTCTACGCCCACCCGGAGCCGCGCTCGCTCAACGGCGCCCTGAAGGACCTCGCGGTCTCCACGCTGGAGGGCGCCGGGCACGAGGTGCGGGTGAGCGACCTGTACGCGATGGGCTGGAAGGCGACCGCGGACGCCGCGGACTACGGCCCCGACGCCTCCAGCCCGCTCAAGGTCGCCCAGGACTCCGGCCGGGCCTTCGAGGCCGGGCGGCTCACCCCGGACGTCCGCGCCGAGCAGGAGAAGCTGCTGTGGGCCGACACGATCGTCTTCCAGTTCCCACTGTGGTGGTACACGATGCCCGCGATCCTCAAGGGCTGGGTGGACCGGGTGTTCACCTACCGCTTCGCGTACGGCGTGGGCGAGCACAGCGCCACCAAGTACGGCGAGCGCTTCGGTGAGGGCACCCTCGCGGGCCGGCGGGCCCTCCTGTCCGTGACCGTCGGCGGCCCGGAGTCCCACTACACCGCCCGCGGGATCAACGGCCCCATCGACGACCTGCTGTTTCCGATCCACCACGGGATCCTGTACTACCCCGGCATCGAGCCGCTGCCCCCGTTCGTGCTGTACGGCAGCGACCGGATGTCCGCCGAGGAGTACGCCGACGCGGCGAAGGCATGGCAGGAGCGCCTGCTGACCTTGGAGTCGACCGCGCCGATCCCGTATCGCCGCCAGAACTTCGGCGACTACGAGATCCCCTCGCTGCACCTGCGGGAGGGCCTGGAGCCGGAGGGCCGTACCGGCTTCGGACTGCATGTGCGCGGTGCCTGAGACCGCGACTGTTCAGATGTCGGCTTGACCCTCACGCCGCGTGAGGCCACAAGGTGGGGTCCATGAGCGATTACTTCAACGCGTTCGAGATGAGCCCTGTCCCCGCCCCCGGACCGGAGGCGGTCGCGCCGGAACCGTTCCGCGGCATCTACGGAATGCCCGCGTTCGTGACGATCCCCACCAGGGATCTCGCGGAGTCGGTGGACTTCTGGACGCGGGGCCTCGGCTTCTTCGAACTCTTCACCATCCCCGGCACCCTCGTCCACCTGCGCCGCTGGGCCTTCCAGGACGTGCTCCTCGTCGCGGCGACGGACGTCCCGGAGCGGCCGCCGGCGATGAGCGTCAGCTTCTCGTGCGTGCTGAACCAACTCGACGGCCTCGCCGAGGCGTGCCGCTCGGCGCGCCCCGGTTCCGTCGACGGCCCGCGGAACACGCCCTGGAACACCCGAGACCTGGAGGTGATCACCCCCGAGAACGCCCGCGTCGTCATCACCGCGGCCAAGCCGTTCGTCCCGGACAGCGAGGAGGCACGCAACCTGGCGGCCATCGGCATCACTCCACCGCGCGAGGAGCACGGTGACAATGGGGAGCATGCCTGATGAGACGGATGGGATGACGGGGGCGGATGCAGGTGGGGGCCTGACGGTCGGACAGGTGTCGGCGCGTCTGGACGTGACCGTCCGCGCGCTGCACCACTGGGACGAGATCGGACTCGCCCGGCCCTCCCTGCGTACGCCCGCCGGATACCGCCTCTACACCGCCGGTGACCTGGAACGCCTGCACCGCATCGTCGTCTACCGCGAGCTCGGATTCGGCCTGGACCGGATCCGGGCCGTCCTGGACGACTCCGCCACGGACGTGCCCGGCGCGTTGCGGGCGCAGCGCGCCCAGGTCACCGAGCGGATCGAGCGGCTCCAGCGGCTCGGCGCCGGGCTGGACCGCATGATCGACGCCCACGAGCGCGGTCTGCTGCTCACCTCCGAGCAGCAGACCGAGCTCTTCGGCCCGCGCTGGAACCCGGACTGGCCCGCCGAGGCCCGCCGGCGTTACGGAGACACGGAGCAGTGGCAGCAGTACGCCGAACGCTCCGCCTCCCGCGGCCCGGAGGAGTGGGGGGACGTCGCCGCCACCATGGCCGACCTCGAAAGCGCCCTCGGGAAGGCGATGGACGCAGGGGTCGCGCCGGGCAGCCCGGAGGCGGACCGGCTCGTCGAGCGCCACCGCGAGGCGTTCTCCTCCTACTTCCCCCTGACCCGCCAGATGCAGGTCTGCCTCGGCCGCACGTACGAGTCCGATCCGGGATTCGCCGCCCACTACGACGGCATCCGCGCCGGACTCGCCACGTGGTTCCGCCACGCCATCGACGCCGAGGCCCGTGCGCATGGCATCGACCCGGATGCCGCGACCTGGGGGTAACGGGAACCCACTACCCCGGTGCCGGCGATCGTTTCTACTCGGGAAGCGGTCTGTCCTGGACCACGTTCTTCATGACCATGGTGGAGGTCAGGCGCTGGACACCGGGCAGGCGGGCGAGCTGCTCGTCGTAGAGCCGCTGGTACGTGGCCAGGTCGGCGGTCGCGACCCGGAGGAGGTAGTCGGGCTCGCCGAACAGCCGCTGCGCCTGGAGCACGTGCGGAACGGCGGCCACGGCCTCCTCGAAGGTGCTGACGGTGTCGGGGTCCTCCCAGCGCAGGGTGACGAAGACGAGGGCCTCGAAGTGCAGGCCGACGGCGGCGGGGTCGACGACGGCGCGATAGCCCCGGATCGCCCCCTCGCGCTCCAGGTCGCGCAGCCGGCGGTGGCAGGGCGAGACGCTGAGCTTCACGCGGGCGGCGAGCTCGGTGACCGTCAGGCGGCCGTCGAGCTGGAGCTCGGTAAGAATCTTCCGGTCAAGGGCGTCCATGGAGAAGATTCTCCCCCATGGATCGCGATCATGGGGTAAAGACGCAAACACCTTCGGCCGCATCCGACCTAGCCTTCCCTCCGAAGCAAGAAGCACGAGAGGGAACGATCGACCGATGGACACGACGACACTGGCGGCCTTCCTGGTCGTGGACCTGCTGCTGGTGTTCACCCCCGGCGCGGACTGGGCCTACGCGATCTCCGCCGGGCTGCGGGATCGTTCCGTCGTCCCGGCGGTCACCGGTCTGATCGCCGGGCACCTGGCGTACGCGCTGGTGGCCGTGGCGGGTCTGGCGGTGATAGTGGCGAGCTCCCCGGCCGCGCTGACCGCTCTGACGGTGGCGGGTGCGGGCTACCTGCTGTGGCTGGGCTGGGGAGTGCTGACGCAGCCGGTCGCGGTTCCCGCCGCCGCGGGTGCGGGTGCGGGGGTGGGGATGGGAATGGGCGCTGTGGGCACCTCCCGGCTGCGTGTCGTGCTCAAGGGGGCCGGGACCAGCGGCCTCAACCCGAAGGCGCTGCTGCTGTACTTCTCGCTGTTCCCGCAGTTCATCGACCCCGCCACCGGCTGGCCGGTCGCCGCGCAGACCGGCCTCCTGAGCACGGTGCACCTGACCGCGTGCGCCCTCGTCTACCTCGCCGTCGGCGTCCTGGCCCGCACGGTGCTGAGCACCAGGCCCGCGGCCGCCCGGGCCGTCACCCGCGTCAGCGGTGCCATGATGATCGCCATCGGCGCCGTCCTGCTGGTGGAACGCCTCGCCGGCTGAGAACCGCACCGCGCCGAACCGCCACCCGCACACGGACCGAAGGAGAGCGCAGACGTGGAAGAGCCGACGTACCAGGAACAGGCGAGTCCGGCGGTCCGCAAACGCGTCCAGGAGAGCTTCGACCGCCAGGGCCTCATGACCCACCTCGGCGCGCGCCTCGCCCACATCGGCCCCGGCCGCGTCCACATCGTGCTGCCGGCCCGGCCCGAGGTGACCCAGCAGCACGGCCATGTCCACGCCGGCGCCACCAGCGCCGTCGCGGACAGCGCGGGCGGCTACGCCGCGCTGACCGTCTTCGACGAGGACTCCGACGTCCTCACCGTCGAGTACAAGATCAACCTCCTCGCGCCCGCCGCGGGCGACCACCTCGAAGCGATCGGCGTCGTCCTCAAGGCCGGACGCACCCTGACCGTCTGCCAGTTGGAGGTGTACGGGGTGCGGGCCGACGGCTCGCGGAAGCTGGTCGCCAACGGCCAGCAGACCGTGATCCGCGTGACCGGAGCCGCGCAGTGACGCGGCAGCCGACGGCGCAGGCGCCTGTGCAGCCGCCGTCGCTGCCGTCGTGGCTCACGTGGTGGCAGCGGCCGTTCCCGGACGCCAACACGCTGCTCGTGCACGGCCGTCGGGCGGCCCTCGTCGACAGCGGGTTCGTCGGCCACGCGGAGGAGACCGCCGCGTGGGCCCGCGCGCACGCCGGCAGCGTCGACCTGGTCGTGAACACCCACTGGCACTCCGATCACGTCGGCGCCAACGCCCTGCTCCAGTCCGGCGGCGCCGCCGTCGCCGCCGGAGCACCGGAGGCGGACGCCCTCGCCCGCCGGGACCCGGGCTGCTGCGCCGCCGAGTACCTGGACCAGCCCGTGGCCCCGTACACGGTCGACATCCCGCTCGACGACCGCCAGTCCCTCCGTCTCGGGGACACCGACTGGGACGTGGTCAGCACCCCGGGCCACACGCCCGGACACCTGGCCCTCTGGCAGCCGGAGGAACGTATCCTCGTCGTCGGGGACGCGCTGTCCGACTACGACGTCGGCTGGGTCAACCTGGCCCTGGATGGCCCCGAAGCGGCCGCCACCGCGCTCGCCTCCCTCCAGCGGATGGCCGACCTCGCCCCGCGTGTGATCCTTCCCTCGCACGGCCCGGCCCCCGCCGACCCCGCCGCCGCCTTCGCCTCCGCGCTGCGCCGCGCCCAGCGCCTCGTCGACGACCCGGCCGGCGCGGTCTGGTACGGCGCCCGCCGCATCCTGGCCTTCGCCCTGATGATCCGAGGCGGCATCCCGGCCACGGCGATCACCCCCTACCTCCTGGCACGAGCCTGGCTGACCGACGCCGCCAAGCTCCTGGACCTGACCCCGGAGACCCTGGCCGACGAACTGATCACCACCATGCTCACGACCGGCGCCATAGTCCACCGCGACGGCCACCTCCACGCCGCCGCCCCCCACACCCCCGTAACCCCGGAAACCCTCCGCATCCCCTACCCCCGCACCTGGCCGACCCCCACCACCACCTGAGCTGCCGCCCGCGAGAACTTCTCGCGGGCGGCCGATCTGTGGGACACGCCTGGACGCGAGGCGGAGCCTCCGTACTTCGGCTGGCTGACCACCGATCTTCCGATCTACGCGCCCACGACCCTCAACTTGAAGACCCACGTTCACACCCGCCCGGTCGGCGAGCGCCCCTACGTCGAGCTCGAAGCCACCGACCACCCGCTCGCCGTTGAGCAGCGGACAGGTATCACCCCGGACCGCGTACGGGAGATCGCGGCTGCCGTACTCCACCCCGGCGACCAGCGCTGACCGACGCCGTATCACCCATCGCGGTCGCCCCGACGGCCTGAGTCGCCGGGCCCGGACGTCCTGGGGGTTGCGCATCCATGAGGATCGTTCAACAATCCTCATGTGGTACCGAGTTGACGTTCAGCGCGTGCGGTGGGGTCGGGCGAGCAGAGGCGGGGGCCGGGGATGGGTGGGAGTTCGGGTGGGGTGCGGCGGCGGGCGTTGGGGTGGGCGGTCGGGGTCGGGGTGGTGGCGATTCTGGGGGTGTTTCTTGGGGTTCGGGGTGTGACGGGGGGTGGGGGAGAGCGGGACTGCTCGGTGCGGCTCGTCTTGAGCTCGTCTACGGAGAAGGCGGAGCTGCTTGCCGGGCTCGCCGCGGAGTACCGGGACTCGGGGCGTGAGTTCGGTGACGGACAGTGCGCCGAGGTGATGGTTCGGGAGCAGAGCTCCGGGGTGGCCATGGAGGCGCTCGCGGCGGGGTGGGACGAGCGGCGGGACGGGATGCCCGAGCCTCAGGTGTGGACGCCTAGTTCGTCCCTGTGGCTGACGCTCCTCACCCGTCGGAGCACCGCCGCCGACCGTGCCGTCACCGTCGGCGAACCCGTGTCGCTCGCCACCAGTCCGCTCGCCATCGGGATGCCGCGCCCCATGGCGGAGGCGCTCGGCTGGCCCGGCAGGGAGGTCGGCTGGAAGGACGTGCTCTCGCTCACCGAGAAGGGGTGGGGCGCCTTCGGGCATCCGGAATGGGGCGCCTTCCACCTGGGGAAGGACAATCCCCGCACCTCCACCTCCGGACTCGCCTCCACCGTCGCCGCGTTCTACGCCGCGACCGGCCGCTCGGGCGACCTGACCGAGGCCGACGTACGGGATCCAAAAACCCGCGCGTTCGTCGCCGGGGTCGAGGCCGGAGTCCTGCACTACGCCTCCGACGCCACCGTCTACATGGCCAACCTCGCCGAGGCCGACGCCGCCGGCACCGCCCTCTCGTACACCAGCGCCATCCCCGTCCAGGAACAGCTGATCCACCTCTACAACCAGGGCAGCCCCACGGGCGACCCGCGCCGCATCGGCAAGGACCGGAAGCCGGCCGTGCCCCTCGTCGCCGTCCACCCGGCCGACGGCACGCTCATGATGGACCACCCCTTCGTCGTACTCCCCTCCGCCACCGACCAGCAGAAGGCGGCGGCCGCCGACTTCCGGGAATTCCTGCTGGAGAGCGGCCGGCAGCGACGCTTCCAGGAGCTGGGGTTCCGTGACCACGAGGGCGCGGCGGGCGCCGCGCTGGCGGAGTCGGTCGGGCTCCGGCCGACCGAGAAGCTGACCCTCATCGACCCGCCGGCCCCCGCCGTCCTGGGCCGGATCCTCGACAGCTGGGACGACCTGCGCAAGAAGGCCCGCGTCGTCATGATCATGGACGTGTCCGGGTCCATGAACCAGCCCGCCGGAGACGGCCGCAGCCGACTGGAGGCCGCGAAGTCCGCCGCCGTCAAGGCGCTCGACCTCTACCACCCCGACGACGAGGTCGGCCTCTGGGCCTTCTCCACCGAGACGGACGGCAGGTCGGAGCCGTACCACCAGATCCTCCCGCCGCGCCGCATCGCCGACGGCGGACCCGCACTCACCGCGGCCATCGAAGGACTGCACGCGGAAGGCGGTACGGCGCTCTACTCGACCGTCCGCGCCGCGCAGCGCGCGGTCCTCGCCGAACTCGACACCGACCGCATCAACGCCGTCGTCCTCCTCACCGACGGCAGGAACGAGTACCCCGCCGACAACGACCTCGACTCGCTGCTGCGCGACATCGACGCGAAGAACCTCGAACGTTCCGTCCGCGTCTTCACCGTCGCCTTCAGCGAGCAGGCCGACTTCGCCGCCCTGGAGAAGATCGCCAAGGCGTCCAGGGCGGACGCGTACGACGCCCGCGATCCGGCCGTCATCGACAAGGTGATGCTCTCCGTCATCAGCAACTTCTGACCCGAGCGGAGTGAGCCCCATGACCGGACGCGGCCGGAACCCCCGGACCCTCGCCGCTGCCACCGGCGCCGTCCTCGGCACGGCCGGAGCCGGAGCGGCCGCCGTGGCCGGAGCGGCGTCCTGGTCCGTCCCGCTGATCGGCCTTGCGATCGCCGTCCTCACCTGGGGCACGTACACGGCGGTGGACCATCTCGACGGCGCCTCAGGCCCGGCCCCGGCCCCAGCTCCGTTCCCGTCCCCAGCCCCTACCCCGTTCCCGTCCCCGACCGAACCGTCGTCCGGCCCGGGGGCGGCGCCGTCGGTCTCTCCGTCATCACCCGGCAGTGGCCTTCAGTTACCGGCCGACACACGCCCCTGGCTGGCCCGCGCGTCCGAGGCGGCGGCCAAACTCGACCGCCACCGCCACCGGGGCGACGCCACCGACCCGACCCTCACCCAAGCCCTCGGCAACGCCTCCGAACGCATCCGCTCCGCGGAGGAACGGCTGCGCGCCCGCGCGGCGGCCGTGGCCCTCATCGACGCCACCACCGCCGGCACCGACCGGGAGGCCCTGCGCCTCGACGAGCAGCGGCTGAAGAAGGAGGCCGCCGCCCATGCCGACGGCCCGGTCCGGGAGGCCAAACGCGCCTCCGCCCGTGCCGTCGCCGAGCGACGGGACTCCCTGACCCGCCTCGCCGAGCTGCGGGACCTCATGACGGCGACCATCGAGACCACGGCCCTGCGCCTCGAAGCGGCCGCCGAGCGCGGTTCGATGTTCGTCTCCCTCAGGGCCGCCGACGAGGCGGGCACCCGCCCGCTCGACCTCACCGCCCTCGGCGACGAACTGGAGGCCGTGCAGGCAGGGCTCGACAAACTCGACGAGATCGCCTGCCTGCTGGACGGCGAGGCCCCATAGAAGAGGCTCAGGGCCGTAGCGGACGGTCAGTGGCTCTCCGTCAACTGGAAGGCCAGACAGACGACGACGGTGTGATCGTCGACCGCCGCACCCTCCCCGGCCCAGAAGCGGCGGTGCCCCTCGCGCCAGGCATCGAGCGACGCGTCGCCCTCGCCCTCGGCCCGCGCGTGTTCCCAGGTGACCTCGCCGAAGGGCTTCACCTCCACGCCGGTGAACACCAGGGTGGCGATGCGCCGGCCCTCGTTGTCCACCAGAGCCTGGCGCTCACCGACGTACTCCATGCCCTCGGCCTCGTCGGCGTACTCGGCGAGCAGACCGGTCGTGGCGGTCTTGGCGCCCGCCACGACCAGGGCGTTGAGCTCGTCCCGCATCTTCCCGGGCGAGCCCAGCTCCAGTGCCCGCATGCCGTCGACTCGTGGCCACATGGCCCCGTCACCCCGTTCGGTAGGGCCCGTCGGACGACAGGCGCGATGCGCTGATCCTATGGGTGCCCGCGAGGCGTACGGAGGGGCTGAACCAGGCGTCGACGAGCGCGAACCGTACGGGGCCGTGACCGATCAGGCCGGTTCGACGGGCAGCCAGAGTTCGCACGTCGCCGTGGTGAAGTCCTCGGCGCGTTCGAGGACCGCGACGATCGAGGGGCCTGGCCGCAGGCGCCACGGGTTGGACGGGAACCACTCGGTCGCGGTCGCGGCCCAGGCCGTCTGGAGGGCCTGCGGGTGGGGGCCCGAGGTGCGGAAGACCGCCCACCTGCCGGCCGGAACCTCGATGGCGTCGAGGTCGTCGGGGGCCGGCGTGTCCTGGGAGACGGCGACGCCGTGCAGATACGTCAGTTCGCTCCCCTCCGTGCTGTCGGGGTCGAGGTCGTCGGAGACCTGGAGCAGGCCCTTCGGTTCGGTGTCGCCGAGCGACTTCAGCCGGACGTGCTCCTCGGGCGGGAGGGCGGCGATGTGCCGCTGGATGTGCGGATTGGCGCCCTCGTGGATGAGCGGTACGCGGGCGGCGTGCCCGATCAGCCGGAACGCGGGGCGTTCGACGAGACGGGTGTCCATGGGGGTGCTCCCTTCTACGGTCAGGTGGAACCTGAGCTGCGGTTGTGTGCGCAAGGGGCCTCCGTCGCGGCGGACGTCGCCCGGCCCGGCGCCGTGGACGGCGCGGAACGCGCGTCCGAACGCCTCGGTCGAGCTGTATCCGTGCCGGACGGCGATGCTCAGCAGGTCGTCCTCGCCCCGGACCACGTCCGCGGCGGCGACGGTCATGCGGCGCCGTCGCACGTACTCCGACAGCGGCATCCCGGCCAGGGACGAGAACATGCGGCGCAGGTGGTGTTCGGTCGTACCGATCTCCCCTGCCAGTCCCTGGGCGTCGAGCTCCTCGGCGAGGTGCTCCTCGACGAGGTCGACCAGTTGGTTGAGTGCCGAGATCACATGGCCTCCTTTCGATGTCCACCCTGCCTGGCGCACCCCCGGCAGGACCCGATCGCTGCGATCCGTTCCGATCGGATCATGAACGGACAGGGAACCGAGGGAGCTGTTCGGACACTTGTCGGTGTGGAGTCCCTGTTGAACGAACGCGTCCGGTCCGGAGACCGGTCGGCGTTCGCCGAGATCTTCGACGAGCACGCACGTGTCGTCTACGCCCACGCCGTCCGGACGACGGGCGACTGGGCCCTCGCCGAGGACGTCATGTCGCTCACCTTCCTGGAGGCGTGGCGGTTGCGCGACAAGCTCGGCGAGGAGGTCAGATCCGTCCGCGCATGGCTGCTGGGCATCGCGACGAACGTCATGCGCAACACCGCGCGGGCGGCCCGCAGACACCGGCAGGCGATGTCCCGTCTGCCGCCCCCGGAACCCCTGCCCGACTTCACCGACGAGGTGGTCGGACAGATGGCGGACATCCAGCGGCTGGCCGCCGTCGCCCGAGCGCTGCGACGCCTGAAACGGAGCGAGCGCGAGGTCTTCACCCTGGTCGTCTGGTCCGACCTCGGGTACGCGGCTGTCGCCGAAGCCCTGGCGATCCCGGTGGGCACCGTACGCTCCCGCCTCTCACGCGCCAGGGCGAAGCTGCGCGGGCTCGTCGAGGAGGAGCTGGCAGCCGAGACGACGTATCCCGTGGAACGGCGGCCTCATGGCGGACACATACCGGAGAGCGGGGTGGCCGCAGGCGCCACGACCCGCGCTTCCCAGAGGAGGGGGACACGATGAACACGGAGCGGCGGGAGCGGTCCGAGTGTGAGCAGGGGCGGCATTCCTTTCCGGCACCTTCTTTCCCGGAACCGGCGCCCGCAAGGATGGAGGCAAGGCGCGGACACCTCCTGAGCGAGATCGACCGGCAGGCCGGGTCTCGTGCCGGTCGTGGGGCGGCCCCACGGTCGAGGCGAAGGGTGGTTCTCGTGCTGGCCACCGCCGTGGCGGCCGGCGCCACCGCCGTCGTCCTCGGCCTCGGATCCGGGACACCCGGCGCTCCGCGCCCCGTGCCGCCGGCCTCCGTGGCGTCGGTCCAGCTGCTGGAGAGGGCCGCCCTGGCCGCGCACGCGATGCCGCAGGGCCAGGCGCGCGCCGGACAGTACGTGTACGTCAAGACCGTCGGCCACACGTCGATGCTGTCCGAGGCCGAGGACGGCCGGATGAACCTCCTGCGAGTGGACGAGGGCATGGAACAGTGGACGCCCGTGGACGGCGGCCAGAGCACCCTGCGGCGGAAGGACGGCCAGGACCACCTGCTGCCGGGCACTCCGGGCGTCGGCAACCTGAACGCGCCGACGTACAGCTACCTGACCACCCTTCCGACCGAGCCGGAGGCCCTGCTGAAGCTGATCCGCGACGACGCCGAGCAGAACCACGGCGCGGGCTCCGACTCCACGACGGGCCCCGATCAGCAGGCATTCGTCACCATCGGCGATCTGCTGCGCAACGGGGTGACGCCCCCCGAGACCGCTGCCGCCCTCTACCGCGCCGCCGCCCTCATCCCCGGAGTCGACATCGTCCCCGACGCCGTGGACGCCGCCGGCCGCCGCGGGGTCGCTGTCGCCCGAGCACACGACGGTGAACGAACGGAATGGATCTTCGACAGGAGCACAGCCCGCCTCCTGGGCGAGCGGACAGTCCTTCTGGAGGACAACGCGTGGGGCGAGGCGGGCTCCGTCGTGACCTCCGTGGCCCTCGTCGACAGCGCCTTCGTCGATGCGGCCGGCCAGACTCCGTGAGAGCTCAGCGCCCTCGGCGCGGCGGCCTCAGGAGCGGATCCTGGGCGCGGTGTGCGCCGGGACGGAGGCGGTCGCCCTGCACTACAACGAGAAGCCGATGTACTGGTTCAAGTACGCGGTCGACGGCGAGGTCGTCGTCGACCTCCACACACTCCGGGCCGTCGAGCCGACCGGGCAGGACCCGACACGGCTGGACCGGCACATGCGGGCCGTGGGGCTCGTCCCCGGCGAGTGGGCCCCTCTTCATGGCGTCCTGTCACTCGTGGAGGAAGCCTTCGGTATCCGGCTGACGCATCCGCGGGAGGTGGACTACCCGCGGATGAGCGGGAGGCTGGATCCCTTGTGACGGTGGTGACGGTCGCCCGTCGGCGGCCGTGGTGCCGGTGCCGGTGCCGGTGCCGGTGCCGGTGGCCGTGGCGGTCAGGATCGCCTCGCGGAGGCCGGCGTAGTCGGTGCGTACGGGGTTCAGGGTGAGGAGCGTGGACAGTGCGATAGTCCGCTGGGTGGGTGCGTACGCGTCCAAGACCCGGGTGGGCAGTACGTGGAAGGTCCACTGCGACAGGTCCAGCGGGTCCAGGGTCGGCTTGTCGTCGTGGTGGAGAAGGCAGAAGACGTAGACGTCGGCGCGCCGTATCCGCTCAGGCGCGGACTCTGCCGTGAGCGGATCCCAGCCCTCGGCCGGCGCGATGGAGAACGTGATGGTCGAGCGCCGCGTCTGCGCCCACTCCTGCATGTACGCGGCGGACTTCACCTCGACGGTCGAGCCGTCCGGCAGTCTGAGGTCGACGGAGTCCCAGTCCACGCGGGTTCCCTGGGCCGCTCCGAGCGCCAGCGCGACGATGTACTCGGCCAGGGCGCCCCGCAGGGTGTTGCCGGCCAGGGACGAGTAGGCCCAGGCCCAGAATCCGAGCAGAGTGCCGTGCTCGTCGCCATGGAGGTGCAGGGGCTCGTCACCGGTGCGGCGCAGGGGAGGGATCGGTCCCAGGGAGTCGGCCATGGAACGTCATCCTGCACGACTCCCCGGGGTGCCGATGCGGCGGGAGCGGTCGCTTCCCGCGCACACCGCTTCCCGCGCACACCACTCCCCGCGCACACCGCTACCCGGCCAGCGTGTGCAGGACCCGCTCCAGCACCTGCCTCAGGGCCGCGCGGTCCGTGGTGTCCGGACCGGGGCGTGTCACGCCGTCGTACGTGAGTCCCTCGGTGAAGGCGACCACGATGCGTCCGCCCTCCTCCGGGTCCGGGCTGCCGAGCGCCGTCGCCAGGAGTTGCGCCTGCCCGATGAAGCGCTCGCGGGCGCGGAGGAGTTCGGCGCCGAGCTCGCCTTCGGGGTGGCGCGCGGTCAGGAGGATGATCTCCAGGCGGGCGCGGGTGCGGTCGCGGCGGGGGCCGAGCCAGTGGGCGAGCACTCCGGCGATGTGGTCGGCGATCTGGCGTACCGGCGGCTCGTCGGCCATCTCCTCGGAGACGGTGGCGGCCTCGATGTCCGCCAGTTCCTGTTCGGCGATGAACGCGATCACGTCGGCGAGCAGTGCCTGCCGGGTACGGAAGTAGTAGCTGGTCGACCCGGCCGGCACCGCCGCGCGCGCGTCGACCGCCCGGTGGGTGAGCCCGCGCAGGCCCTCCTCGGCGATGACCTCCACGGCCGCGTCGAGCAGTGCCTGTACGCGGGGGCTCCGGGCGGTGCTCATGCGAGGGCCCGCTTCCTGAGCCTGCGGAGCATCATCCGGCGGACGAAGCCGCTGAACGGCTCGATGAACCTCCAGTACCGCCCCATGGCGCGGCGAGCCGCCTCGTCCAGGCACATCACCCGGGTCTCGGTGACGACCCGCGTGCCGCCGGTGGCGGTGTCCGGGGCGAACCGCATGCTGAACGTGGCCTTCGCGTAGCCGGGCTCGTCGAAGGCCAGGAACTCGCTCGGGCCCGTGATGTCAGGCCGCCCGTCGGCCGCGCCCATGGTCCACCACTGCCCCACGATCCCCCGCACGGTCTCCCTGGGAGGGTCCTCGGCCAGCAACAGGAAGCTGTCGCGCAGCTCCTTCTCAGGAACCGGCGTCCCGCCATCACCACGCCCACCACCGCGCCTCACCCGCCGAAGCCGCCCGAGCCGCCTCCGTACCGCGAAGAGCCCCCGAACGACCGGCCCCCACCCCTCACCGCCCACCTGCTCCATCTCCTGCCACGCCGCCCACACGGCGTCGACCGGAGCCGGGATGACCGTCCCGTGCCGGGAGGCGAAGTCCGGACGGGGAACGAACGTACCTGCGAGTCCATCCATGCCCCGCACTCTACATTTGTAGAGTGCGGGGCATGGGCCGTTCGACCGGACGTGATTCTCGACTCGCCCGTCCGGGAGGAGGAGTCCGTACCGCCGCCCGCCTTTCCGGCCATTCGGCCGGGCCACACCCCGGTGATTGTGCGGGGAGCACGGCCCCCCGGGCGCACTCCGTGCGCCGCGCACAGTCGGGGCGGGGCCGGGCCGCCTAGGGTGCCGCCACTCCTCACGTCGAGGGATGCGTAGCCTGTGTCGAGGCCCGGAAGGACAGTCGATGAGCGCCATGAGAGAAGTAGTGCCGAGAGGCGACGAGAGCCAGGTCGGAGAGGTCGGGCCGGTTCGGTCCGTGGGGTACTGGTTCGAGGACATGCCCTTCCGGAAGGCCCACCTGCTGGCCGCGACGGCGCTCTTCATGGCCTTCGTCATCGAGTCGTGGGAGCAGCTCGCCCTCGTCTACGTCTCCGGTGACCTCGGGACCGCGTTCGGCATCGACGAGGGGGCCATCGGCTGGGCCCTGTCCGCCGTCGCGCTCGGCATGATCCCGGGCAGCCTCGTCTGGGGCCCGGTCTCGGACCGGATCGGACGGCGCGCGGTCTGTCTCTGGTCGCTGGCCGCGTACGGCGTCATCGCCCTGGCCAGCGCCTTCTCGCCGAACTTCACCCTGCTGATGGTCACCCGGTTCCTGTCCGGCCTCGCCCTGGCCGGCATCTACACCGTGACCTTCCCCTACTTCCTGGAGCTGCTGCCCTCGCGGCTGCGCGGCCGGGCCGCGGTCTACCTCTCGATCGGCTGGCCGATCGGCGTCCTCCTCGCCGTCGGCGTTACCCAGCTCGTGGGCGGCCTCGGCTGGCACGTCGTCGCCGTCGCCAGCGGTCTGGCCGGCGTCTGGGTCTTCGCGATCCGCGCGTGGGTGCCCGAGTCCCCGTACTGGCTCGCGGAGCGCGGCCGCCACGCGGAGGCCGCGGCGGTCCTCCGGAAGCTGGGCGCGGACGTGCCGGAGGGCACGGTCTTCGCCACCTCCTCGGAAGGCGCGGAGGGCAAGGAGCGGGCGGGCCAGCCGCTCGACCTCCTCCGCGGCCGCCTGCTGCGCGTCACCGTCCTCATGCTCGTCGTGAACTTCGCCTTCAACTGGGGCTACTGGGGTCTCCAGACCTGGCTGCCGACCCTGCTCCAGGACAAGGGCCTCAGCATGTCCGCCAGCCTCGGGTTCGTCGCCCTGAGCGCGGTCTTCATGATCCCCGGCTACGTCTCCGCGTCCCTGCTGACCGGCCGCTACGGCCGCAAGAAGGTCTTCCTGCCGTACGTCGGACTCGCCGCCGTCTCCGGCGTCGCGTTCGCCTACGCCGACACGCTGACCAGCATGTACGTGGCGAACTTCGCCCTCTCGTTCTTCTGCCTGGGCGCGTGGGGTGTCTGGAACACCTGGAACGGCGAGTTCTACCCGACCGCCCTCCGCGCCACCGGCTACTCGTGGGCGACGGCCGCGCAGCTAGGCGCCACCTCCCTGGCCCCCTCCGTCGTCGGTTACCTCCTGGCCCGGGCCACCGGCCACTCCTCGACGATCCTCTTCATCATGGCCTTCCTCGCCGTGGCCCTCATCTGCGCGTCTCCCCTCCCCGAGACCGAGGGCAAGGACCTCGAATAGCGGCGGACCGGCCGAGGGGCGGTGGCCGGGGGAAGGTGGACGCGCCGGACCGCCGGGGGAGCATCTGGCCGGGGCCGGACACACGCGATCGCGGCCAGGGCGCTGGAGGATCGTGGTCGGGGCGCTGGAGGACCGTGGGTGGGGCGTCGTGACTGCGCCTGGGGCGCCGTGACCGGGGCCGGGCAGCCGCGACCCAGGCCGACCCGCAGGCGTCGCGGCCCAGTCGCCGGCATCGCGGCCCGGCCGTCGGCGTCGCGGCCGGGTCGCCGTGATCGCTGCCGGTGGAAGGATGGGGGCGTGAGGATCGGAATCGATGTGGGGCGGGCCACCAGCACCGCCGTGCTTGCCGACGCCTCGGGTCACGTTCTTGCCGAGGCCGTCGTCGACAGCGTTCCCCGGACCGGTCACTGTGTCCGGCGGGCGCTCGCCGCGCTCGGCCCGCTCCCGGCGCCGGTCGGGGCGGTCGCCGTCGTCACCGACCTCGACCGCCGGCTGCCCCGCCCCCGGCCCGTCGCCGTCCTGCGGATCGCCCCCGGGAGCCACGCCGCGCTCGCCCCGCTCGCCGACTGGCCCGTGGAGGCGCGTACGGCCCTCGGGGGCTTGACCGGCCTCGTCGCCGGAGGCAGCGCCGTCACCGGCGGGTCGCTCGGCCCGCTCGACCGGGACGCCGTCGCGGCCTTCGCCGCCCGGGCACGGGACGCGGGCGTCCGGGTCTTCGCCGTGTGCGCGGCCGGTGCCCCCGCCCGCCCCGGTCCCGAACTCGACGCGGCGGCGGTCGTCGCGGCCACCGTCCCCGGGGCGTCGCTCAGCCTCTCGTACGAGACCGGCTCCGCCGGACTGCGGGAGCGCGAGAGCGCCACCGTCGTCAACGCCGCCCTCGGCGGCTGGGCCGAGGAGCTCGTCGCCGACTGCCGCGGCGCGCTCCGCTCCGCGCGGATCGCCGCGCCCCTCTACTTCGCCCGGGACGACGGAGGACTCGTCTCGGCCGAGTACTTCGCCCGGCACCCCGTGATCGCCACCGCCCCCGCCTCCTGCTGTGCCGCCCGCGGCGCCCTCGCCCGTACCGGACTCGACCGGGCGGTGGTCGTCGACGCGGGCGCCCGCTCCGTCCGGTGTCTCGTCGTCCGCGACGGAGAGCCGGAACGGTCCACCCGCCCGCTCCCGGGCCCCTTCGGCGTACGGCTCGCACTCGGCGCACCGGAGGTCGTGGAGACCGACGGGACGGCGGACGAAGCCACAGCCTGGCTCCCCGCCTCGGTCCCCGCGACGGTCGCCCGCCTGCTGGAACGCGTCCCCGGCGCCGACGTGCTGTATACGGGCGGCCGCGCCGAGACCTTCGGCGCCCCGCCGGCGACGGGGGACGAGGCGCGGGAAGAGGCCGCCACCCCCTTCGGACGTACGCCCCGCCTCACCGACGCCGCCCGGTACGCCGCCACCGCCGACTGCCGCGTCGAACTGGAGCAGGTGATCTCCGCGGCGGGCCGCGCCGAGCTCGACCAGTCGCTCGACGCCGTCCGCGACCACGCCCTCTCGCGCTGCGTCGCGGCAGGGGCGGCCCCCGGGGCCGTACGGATCGAGAGCCTGGCCCACGCGCCCGTCGCGTATCTGCCCGCCGGGGTGCACCGCGTGACCGTACGGGCGGCGGGCGCTCCCGCTTCGGGGGCCACGCCGTGACCGCGCCGCCCACCCGCCCGCCGGTCCGCGCGCTGACCGCCGACGACCTGGAGGACCTCGCCGTCGGCGCGCGCGTCCTCGCCGCCGGGACCGAGGAGTCCGCCTACCGGGTCGCCCTCGACTGGGCCGCCGCCGAACTCGCCGCCCACGGCCCCGTCCCGCTGCTCCCCGTGGACCGGCTGCCCGGCACCGGGCTCTGCGTGGCGGTCACCCTGGCCGGGGCCTCGGCCGCCCTCGCCGAGCAGCTGCCCACCGGGGAGGAGCCGGTCCGGGCCGTGCGCGCGGTCGAGCGGGTGGCCGGCCGGGCCGCCGAGGCCGTCGTGCCGCTCAACGCCGCCGCCGAGAACGCCCTCATCGCCCTCGCCACCGCCGCCCGGTGCGGCCTCCCGCTCGTCGACGGCGACGGGTGCGGACGGGTGCTGCCGCTCCTGGAACAGACCCTCTTCACCCTCGCCGGGGTCGCGCCCGCCCCGCTCGCCCTCGCCACGCCGAGCGGCGACGTCGTGGCCGTGGAGTCCGCGCGGGGCCGCGTGGAGGACCTCGTCCGGCCCCTCGTCCTCGCCTCGGGAGGGTGGGCGGTGGCCGCCGCGTACCCGATGGACGGCGCCCGGCTCGCCTCGTGCCTGGTCCCCGGGACCGTCAGCAGGGCCGTCGCCGCCGGCGCGGCCACCGGTCGTACGCGCTTCGCGCCCTGGCGGCCCCGCAGCCTGTGCCGGGGGCGGATCGTGGCGGTCGAGCAGTCGGCGGGCGCGTACGAGAACTACGAGAACCCGGCCGCCGGACCCGTGCCCCTCCTGCCCGGGGGAGTGCCCGGCAGCGTGTCCGGCAGCTTGTCCGGCGGCCTGCCCGACAGCGTGCCGCTGCCGTCCCGCCCGACCAGCGTCCTCGTCGAGGAGGACGAGGGGCTGCGGCGGCGATTCCGGCTGGAGGCGCACAACGAGATCCTGCTGGTCCTCGCGGACGGCGCGCCCGCCGCCTCCCTGCCCGACCAGATCCTCATGCTCTCCGCCACCGACCGCAGGGTCCTCGACGTGGAGCGCGCCATGCCCGGAACGGCCGTCGAAGTGGTCGTCATCGAGGCCCCGGCGGCCTGGTACACCCCGGAGGGACGGGCCCTGGCCCGCACCGGAAGCGGAGGAACCCGATGAGCGGACCCGACCCGGGCTTCCGCCCCCTGACCCTCACCGAACTGCTCCAGGACGGCCCCCTCGTCGACATCGAGGTCCACGGGCCGGTCGGCGTCGCCGCCCCCGTCACGGCCGTACGCATCGTGGACCGGCTCGCCGCGCTGGACGAGGTACGGCCGCGCAGCGCGGTCGTGCTCACCGCGGGGGCCGCCGCCGCGGCCTGGACGGTGGAGATGGCGCTGCGGAAGGCGTGGGAGCAGGCGGCGGCCTGCGTGGTCGTCTCGCGAGAGGCCGGTCTGCCCGGCTCGGTCGCCGAGCTCGCCGGACGGCTCGGGATTCCGTTGCTCGTCGTTCCGGGCGACCCGCTCGACGCGGCCGTGCGGATCGCCTCCGCCGTCGCCCGGCCCGAGGCCGGCCGCACCGCCCTGATCGCGGGCGCGGCCCGCCGTATCGCCGGGGCAGGGATCCGTCCCGTACGGCTCCTCTCCGCGCTCCACGCGGTCCTGCCCTCCACCTCCGTGGCCCTCACCAGCCCGTCGGGAGAGCTGGTCGCGGGCCGCGCGGGAGCTCTCGACGCCACGGACCGGACAGGGCGGGTCACGGTGGAGGTGTCCGGGCCCGGCGGGGAACCGCTCGCCGTGCTGACGGCGGGTTTCCGCGCCCGCCCGGCCGGCTGGGAGGCCACCGTGCGGGAAGTCCTCGGGCTCGCCGTCGCCCCCCTGACCGCCTGGGCGGCGACCGAACGCCTCGCCGACGAACGCTCCGGCCGCCACGCCTCCGGCCTCCTGACCGAACTCCTCGCGCGCTACGAGCACGAGGGGCTGGCCGGGAGCGGCGGCGAGCCGCAGAGCCCGGGGGAGTACGGCCGACAGAGCCCGGCCGAGCCCGGTGGGTGGCAGAGCGCGGGCGATCCCGGCGGGCGACAGCGCACGGACGGATCCGGCAGGCGGCAGCGCACGGACGGATCCGGCAGGCGGCAGCGCACGGACGAATCCGGTGGGCGGCAGAGCGCGGACGAGCCCGGCGGGCGACAGCGCACGGACGGATCGGGCGGGCGGCAGAGCGCGGACGAGTCCGGCGAGCGGCAGCGCACGGACAAGTCCGGTGGGTGGCAGAGCCCGGTCGAGTCCGGCGAGGGACAGCCCACGGACGAATCCGGCGCACGACAGAGCGCGGACGAGCCCGGCGAGCGACTGGACCCGGCGGAGACCGACGTACACGATCCGCTGCTCGCCGGGGCCGTCGCCCTCGGCTGGCCGCTGCGTGGGCCGTTCGTCGTGCACGCCGTGCGGCCGGTCGGGGTGCCCGGGCCGGAGACCGGGCAGTTGCTCACCGCCCGGTGGGCGCGGGCGGGCACGGGGGCCGGGCCGCTGGTCGCGTACGAGGGGGTGTGGGTGGCCTGGGAGTCCGTCACGGACCCGGGGGAGACCGGCCCGGACCCCCTGGCCCGCGCCGAGCGTCGGCTGCGCGCCGCCTGCGCCGCGTCCGGCCCGCTGCCGCCGTCGGCCGGGGCGGTCGCGGGACCGGTCGCGTCCCTCGGCGGCCTCGGGCAGGCTCTCGCCGACGCGGTGGCCGCGGTCGGGGTGGCCCGGCCGGGCACCGTCGTGCGCGCCGACCGGGTGGGCCCGGCCCAACTCCTCACCGCGCTGCCCCGCGAGACGCTGCGGGCTCCCGCGCGGGCCCTGCTCGGGCCGCTGCTCGCCGTGGACCGGGACGGGGCGCTGCTGCGGACGCTGGCGGTCCTGCTCGACGTCGGCGGGGCGCCGTCGGTCGCGGCGGCGCGGCTCGGGGTGCACCGCAACACCGTGAGCGCCCGTCTCGAACGGCTCCGCACCCTGGGCTGCGATCCGGACGACCCCGGGCTCCGCCTGCCGCTGCACCTGGCGTGTCGGGTGCTGCTGGACGAGGCGGAGCCCGGGGTGTCAGGGGGTCGGGCGGATCAGGCGGATTCCCGCGAGGGGTAGTCGGCCTCGGCGTGGCCGGGGCTCAGCATGCCCTGCCGGACGTCCTCGGCGACCGCCGCCGGGTCCCGCTCGGCGGCGGGGCCGAAGCCGCCGCCTCCACCGCTCTCGCAGCGCAGGACATCGCCCTCTCGGACGGGCAGCGCGTTCACCTTGAGCAGCGAACGGGCGTCGGCGCGGCCGGGGTTGAGGGTGACCCGGGGCGGGGCGCCGGCCTCGCCGCCGAAGAGTCCCCACGCGGGGGTGTCCGACCGCTCCCACCACAGGGAGAGGTCCTGGTCGGCGGTGAAGCGGTACTGGCGGACCACGCCGTTGCCGCCCCGGGTGCGGCCCGCGCCCGCGGAGTCGGCCCGTACGGCGTACTCCTCGACCCGCACGGGGAAGAGGGTCTCCAGGACCTCCACGGGCATGTCGCGGAGCGAGCCGTTGACGTTGTTGATCAGGCAGGACTCGCCGTCGCCGGTCTCCCACGCGCCCCAGCCGCCGACGGTCGCCTCCTGGGAGACGAACAGCTTGCCCGTCCGCGGGTCGAAGCCGGTGAACTGCACGATCATCGAGTCGCCGTAGGAGGCGGCCGCGGCCCGTTCCGGCACGGCCGGCGCGAGCGCGCGGACGACGAGGTCGATGACGAGACCGAGGTGCGAGTAGTAGTACTGACAGGCGGCGGGCTCGATCGCGGCCAGCATGGAACCGGGCCGGGTGACGACGTCGAGCGGCTTGAACGACCCGCCGTTGAGCGGTACTTCACCGCTGACGAGGAGCTTGTAGCCGACCCGGCAGGCGGCGACGGTCTGCGCGGCACCGCAGTTGACCGGCCCGGTGGCCTGGTCGGCGCACTCGGTGAGGTCCATCGTCATGCGGTCGCCGTCGATGGTGACGCGTACGGTGACGGAGAGCGGCGTGTCGAGGTCGATGCCGTCGTTGTCGAGCCGGCCGGTCGCCTCGTACACCCCGTCGGGGATGGCGGCGATCTGCTCGCGCTCCAGGCGCTCGGTCTGCTCGAAGATCGCGTCGCGCGCCGCGAGCAGCGTGTCCGTGCCCCAGCGCTCCACGATCTCCGCCAGCCGGCGGGCACCGGTCAGGGCACAGGCGACCTGGGCGCGCATGTCACCGAGCGTGGGCTGCGGGAAACGCACCTGACGGGAGATCAAGTCATGCACGAGGACGCACGGTTCGCCGCCCTCGTAGATCTTCAGGGGGCCCATCCGCAGGCCCTCCTGGTGGATCGAGGTGGAGTCCATCGAACCGCCCGGGTCCTTCGACCCCATGTCGATCCAGTGGGCCCGGGAGGCGGCGAAGCCGACGAGCTCGCCCCGGACGTGGATGGGGGCGTAGACGGTCACGTCGTTGAGGTGGGTGCCGCCGATGTACGAGTCGTTCAGGACCCACACGTCGCCCTCGCGCCACACGTCGGTGCCGTACATCCGCTCCGTGGCCCGGGTGCACTCCTCCAGGTTGCCGAGGAAGATCGGCAGGCCGGAGGACTGGCCGAGGACGTGGTGGTCGCGGTCGAGGAGGGCGACCGCGCAGTCCTTGGCCTCGTAGATCGTCGGGGTGTACGCCGAGCGGATCAGCGTGGTGTTCATGTCCTCCGCGGCCTGGAGCAGGGCGCAGCGGATGATCTCCGTGGTGACCGGGTCGACGGCGGGGCGCGCCGCCGGGGTGGGGGTGCTGGCGCTCATGCGGTGCCTCCGAGCTTGATGACGAGGAAGCCGTTCGTGTCGACGGTGACGTGGGCGTCCGGCGGGACGACGGTGGTGGAGGTGGCCTCGACGACGATCGCCGGCCCGCTGAACTCCTCGCCCGCGGGGAGGTGTTCGCGGCGCAGCACGGGCGTCTCGTGGCTGACGCCGTCGAAGACGACCGGCTTGACGCGGCCGGCCCACGGGTTCTCGCCGGGCTCGGGGGCATACCCGGCCGGGGCGAGGTCGGGGGAGCCGCCGAGCGCGGTGGTGCGCAGGGTGACGAACTCGACCGGGGCGCCCGGGGTGGCGTGGCCGTAGCGGCGCTCGTGCAGTCCGGCGAAGCGCGCGGACACCCGGTCGAGGAACCCCTCGGCGGCGGGCTCGGCGGCGTCGTCGAGCGGCACGGTGAGGGTGTAGTCCTGGCCCTCGTACCGCATGTCGACGGCGTGCTCGACCCGGCGCAGCTCCGCGGGGACGCCCTGCTCGCCCAGGACGGCGAGACCCTCCTCGCCGAGCGCGGCGAGCGCGGACGCCATGGCGTCGCCGACGAGGGTGTCGCCGGGGGTGAAGAACTGCCGGGTCAGGTCGCGGCGGACCTCGGTGCCGAGCATGCCCCACGCGGAGAACGCGCCGGGGAAGCGCGGCACGACGACCTCCGACACGCCGAGCTCGCGGGCGATCTCCACCGCGTGCATCGGGCCCGCGCCGCCGAAGGCGAGGAGGGTGAACTCGCGCGGCTCCAGGCCGTGTTCCACGGTGAGGGTACGGATCGCCTGCGCCATCTTCGCGTTGGCGACGTCGCAGATCCCGCCCGCCAACTCGGTCGCGGAGAGCCCGAGTTCGGTGGCGAGCCCGTCCACGGCCCGCTGCGCGGCGCCCGTGTCGAGGGTCATGTGACCGCCGGCGAACCACTCGGGGTCGACCCGGCCGAGGACCGCGTTGGCGTCCGTCACGGTGGGTCGGGTGCCGCCCCGCCCGTAACAGGCGGGTCCGGGCGCGGCGCCCGCGGACTCGGGACCGACCCGCAGGCCGCCGGCCTCCGCGTAGGCGATCGAACCGCCGCCCGCGCCGATCGTGTGCAGGTTGACGAGGGGCATCAGGACCGGGAAACCGTCCGCCGTCCCCTCGTTGGAGATGTCGGGGCGCCCGTCGAGGACGAGGGAGACGTCGAAGGACGTGCCGCCCATGTCGACGCAGATGGCGTTCGGCCGGCCGAGCAGGGCCGCCGCCGCGACACCGCCCATGGTGCCGCCGACCGGCCCGGACAGCAGGGTCTGGAGCGGGTGCCGGCGGGCGAAGGCGGCGTTGACGACGCCGCCGGAGGACTGCATGACCTGCACCGGCACACCGAGACCGCGCTCGGAGAAACGCTGCTCGATCCGGCCGAGGTAGCGGCGTACGACCGGCCCGGTGTACGCGTCGAGGACGGCGGAGGAGGTCCGCTCGTACTCGCGCCACTCGCCCGCCACCTGGTGCGAGAGGACGACCATGACGTCCTCGCCCAGTTCCTCCGCGAGGATCTCCCCGGCCCGCCGCTCGTGCACCGGGTCGACGTAGCTGAAGAGGAAGGAGACGGCGACCGCCGTGAACCCCTCGTCCTTGGCTCGCCGCGCCACGCTCCGCACCGCGTCCTCGTCGAGCGGCCGCAGCTCCGCGCCGCGCCAGTCGAGCCGCCCGCCCACCTCGGCCGTGGCGTACCGCTCCACCAGCGGCACCGGCTTGCGGTAGTGCAGGTCGAACATGCGGTCCCGGTTGCCCCGGGCGATGTGGTAGACGTCCCGCATGCCCTCGGACATGAGGAGCAGGACACGGGCGCCCTTGCGCTCAAGGAGGGCGTTCAGGCCCTGGGTCGTCCCGTGGACGAAGAAGGAGATCGCGGCGGGATCCTCCACCGCCCGCTCCAGCGAGGCGAACACGCCCTCCGCCAGGTCTCCCGGCGTCGTCGGCGCCTTCGCCGCACGGTAGGTGCCGCTCGTCTCGTCGTAGGCGACGACATCGGTGAACGTCCCACCGATGTCCATGGCCACCCGGTATGTCATGCCGCCTCCCGGCTGTCTCGGGGAATGCCCGGACGCTAACGAGCGACGGGGGAGCGGCACCCGTGCGCCACGCACAGCCGACCGCCGCCTCCTGTGCGCGGCGCACACCGGGCCGCCCGAGCGGGATCAGGCGGCGGGGACCCCGCCCGTCTGCCGGACGTCCTCGTGCAGGTGCACGATCCGCCAGGCACCGCCCTCGGCCCGCCACAGGACCACCGTGTTGCGGACCAGCTCCGGCAGCAGCGCCCGCCCGTCCGGGCCCGGGGCGAACTCCACCCGCAGCAGGTACCGCAGCACGGCGAGGTCGCCGAAGACGTCGACGACCGGCTCGGAGGCGTGCAGCCCACTCTCCTCCGGCCCCTCACCCGCCACCGGCCGCTCGTCCCGGATCCGGTCCAGATCCGCCTTCCCGAACAGCAGCGGCTCGGCCGCCGAGTCCCAGATCGTCGCCTCCGGATCGAGCCGCTCGTCGATCCGCGCCCGATCCCCCGCCTCGTACGCCTCGTACATCCCGGTGATCACCGCCCACACCGCCTCGGCATCCTCCGGGGAAGCCCCAGGACGGGCGGCGGAAGCGGAAACGGCACGTGCATCGGACACGAAGACCTCCAGGTCGGGAACGAACTCAGGCGGGCCACTCTAGGCACCCCGGTGACGGATGCCGGGAGGTGGGCCTGGGCGTGTGTCTGTTCCCGGGTGTGGCTCGATGCCGGACCGTCGTGCTTCCGGCCGACCCTGTCGTGCGACGGTGACGGTGTCCAAGGGACCGGGTTGGAGCCGTTACCGGTTGACGGGCGCGGTCTCGTCGATGTGGGTCTCCCGCAGGGTCAACTGCACACCGGTGAGGCGTGCTTGGGCCTCGCCCTTCCGGTCCGCCAGCGCCGCGCCGGGCCCTTCCGAGTGCAGCTCGGAGCCCTGCCCCGACAGATCGGACAGCTTGCCCGTGAGGTGCACCGCCCTGTCCGCGTAGAGCGTCGCGTCCGGCGTGCACAGCTCGAACTCCGCGTCGAGGTGCAGGCCGCTCGGGAACCGGACACGGCTCAGGCTGTCCTCCGTCCCGTCACCCAGCGAGCCGACGGAAGGCCGCGGCCAGCTGACCCGCAGCATGACGGTGCCGCCCAGCTCCGCACACTCGCCGACGACCGCCAGGCGCGCCAGCCGGGCGACCACGCCCGGACCCTCGGCGTGCTTCTCCGGACCGAACAGGAGGATCTCCGCGTCGGCTACCAGGCCACAGGCGGATTCGTGGCGGGGAGCGCGCCCCGAACCGGTGCGACATTGAACGGACCGCCACCGCGCGGGCGCCCCGTCCCGCCGTCCGCGCCGAAGACCATCGTCGCGGCGGCGAGCAGGTGCGGGCGGATGGGCTTGGGTTCGTCAACCCGACTACCTCCAGGGTCGATCCGTACGGGCGGAGCCCGCGCCAAGCGGCTCCGGCCGGTGCATGAACAGGAATGAAGACGATCAATCCCCTGTCATCGTGCGGTGAAGTGCGGTTCCGACACGTGCGTGGTGTCCACCATGCGGATCAACTTGTGCCGGGCGCGCGTCGCGTGAGCCAGTGGCATACGGATCTCGGCGAGGGCCTGCGCCGAGTCCGTGACCACGTACGCCAGCGCCAGTACGGGCGTACTGCTGAGGGTCGCGGCGATCCGGCCGAGCGCGCCGGGGGTGTCCCTGAGCGATACGACCACCGTGCACGTGTCGGTGTCGGTCGCGGTCTCGGTTCCGGGGGAGTTGTCGTGTTCCATGCGGGTGTTCCTGTCCAGGTCTGCCGGGCCGGGTGGGCCGTCGTGTCAGGGATACGGAGGAAACAAAAAGACCCCTCGTGGATCACGAGAGGTCTGCGTGCGGGCGGTGTGGCCGCCTGGGAGGGATCGCCCCCAGGTCAGCCCGGTGCCGGCACGCGGGCGCTGATAATGAGACGCCGCTGCATGCCGGGACTATCCCACGGAGGGCGCGCGGCGAGAAAGCCGTCTCACTGATCGGACGCCCTCCCCGGCCCACCTGCCACCGCCCCTCGCCGCGCTGGTCGGGCCCGGTACCCGCTGGGGCGAGGTTCAGGAACGGCTGAGCCGGGCCTTCGGCGCTGTCAGTCTGCCCAGATGCGTGCGTAGCAGCGTCGGGATTGTGGTGCGGTGCCGTTGGTGAAGGGTGTTCTGCCGTGGAGGACGGACCAGTTGTCGACCAGGAGGAGGTCTCCGGGGTGGAGGGGGAGGGTCGTCACCATCGCCGGGTCTTCCAGCAGCGTGTCCATCGCTTGTAGGGCACTGTGCTGCGCTGGGCTGAAGGGTGTGCCCGTCTCCTCCTGGCCGCGGGTGATCCAGTAGCGGTTGTAGTGCACTCGGAGGGGCTCGCCGTCAGCGCGGTGGAACACCGGGCGGACGCGGTCGAAGTCCTGGCCGCGCCCGAAGTGGAAGTCCTGGCAGAGCTCGTGCAGCGCTTCCGGGCGTTCGGCGGCCAGGCGGTCGTGGAGCGCCGGGCCGCTGGCCAGGAGGGACTCCCCGCCTTCGGACGCCGACCGGATGCACAGGAGCGCCAGCAGCCTGGGCGGCCGGGGGCCCTCGCCGCGGTCCATGTGCGGCGGGAGTACGTGGTGGTCGCCGTCGTGGGGTGCGGGGGCGCCGGGGTCCGGCGTACGCGGGACGGCGGGTGCCGTGGCCGCCGTCAGGAGCTCGTTGCCGGACCGCTGGAGGCGGAGACCGGCCGTCGTACACACCTGCCCGACGATGCGCGCGCACAGTTCGACGCACTGCGGATCGGTGAGGCCCGCGAGGTCCAAGCCCCTGATCACGGCGAAGCCCGTCCCGCGCCAGAGACACGCGCCGGCCCTCTCCACCAGTGAGTCCCCCACCGGCAGCAGCCAGTCCTCCCTCCTCAACGTGTCCGCACTCCAGCCCAACGGCCCGTCACTGCTGCCGAGTTCAGTCATCGCGACTCTCCTTCCCCCCTCACAGACTGGCGGCTCCCGACCGCTTTCAAACCGGCGATATCCTCTGTCCATGACCATGGAAGAACCGCAAGACGTCGTCTGGTCTCTGGACGGCTACAGCAAGGAGGACGAGTTCCTGCGTACGCAGTACCCCATCACGCGGGACCAGATCGCCAGGCTGCGCGAGGTGATCATCCCGGACGCTGATGATCCATGGATGCAGTACTGCTATGACGTGCCCTTGTCCGTCTGGCCCGCGGTGGAGGCGATTCTGCGGTGCGGCCCGCCTGACCCCTCCCTGGACTATCAGACCGGCAGCTTCGCTGCGGAGTAGGTGACGAAGATCGGGTTCGCGCCCGCGGCGAGCACGCTCAGGCATGGGCGCCGATGGTGAGGGTGCCGAGGGTGAGGGTGGGGCGGGCTTCCAGGATCGAGCCGATGCGGTGGGCCTGTTCGGCCAGTTCTTTGTGCTGGCGGGCGGTCAGTTCGGTGAAGGGCTCGACGGAGATGGTCACCGTCTTGCCGGTCTTCTTCTGGTGCCAGACTCCCGCGACCGTGCCGTCGACGAGGAGGACGGGGTAGTTGCCTGCCTGGCCTCGGGAGAGGGCGCGGGCCTGGGCGCGGCCGGGGTAGAGGAGTTCCCTGGGCTGGGAGCCCACGGCGAAGGCGTCGAAGTGGGGGAGCAGGAGAACGCCTTGCGCGGGGTCCGCGAACGCGGTGTCGTCTCGGGCCACCCAGGCTCGGGTGCCTTCCAGCGACACTTCGGTGAGGTCGCTGGTGGCGAACAGGTCGCGTGCCCACGCCGGGTTGGTGGCCAGCCAGCGGGCGAAGTGGTCGGGGGTCGCCGGTCCGTACGCGTGCAGGTAGCGGCCCAGGAGCCAGTCGATCGCCTCGGCCGGTGGCGCGGGAGCAAAGCCGGGCAGCCGGCGGGCGGGGTTGGTGTACGTCACCTTGCGGCCCTTGTTCGGTCCGAAGCAGAGCACGCCGCGATGCGCGGCGATCTCGGTCACCTGGCGCCAGCGCGGCCACATCGTCTGGAACGCCGGGATCACCGGGTCGACGGCCCACGCGCCGACCCGGTCGGCCAGGGCCTCCGTCAGCTCGTCGACGGTCAGCTCGGCGTCGGCGAGGACGGCCGCGATCGCCTCGACGAGTTCCTCGGTCTGCGCCTCGGTGACACGTACGTCGGCGGTGTGACGCGCGGCGGTGGGGACCGCGTTCAGCGCGCCGCACCACAGGGCCAGGTCGGCGGCGGGCAGGAGATGGATCGTGCCGCGCGGGCCGAAGGTCTTGACCAGGGTCCGCTCCGCCCACAGCGCGTTCTGCACGTCCGCGCGCGTCGCGCCGGGCAGCCGCAGGCCGATCGACACCTCGGCGGCGGACAGGACCTGCGCGTGCGCTCCGCACATCGCGGCCGCGGCGGCTGCCGGGCCGCCGTGTGTCAGCGGCGGCGTCAGACCATGACGCCGCAGCCGCCGGCCGCTCGCCTCGCTCCACGTCAGCTTCATGGACGCGACCCTCGCGAGTCCCGGGGCGGTCGGGCGGTCTCCCGCCCGTGCCCCTTCCTGGCCCCCGTGATCGACGTCGGCATGCCCATACGTTCCGCCCTTCCGCGCATCCAGACTGGTGAGGCGCACTCACTGGATACGCTAGGCGCATTGAGGACAGGAGGCGTCCTAGATGACCGCACCCCGACCCGGTCACCCTTCCGGCCGCCAGCCGACGCCGGCCCTCAGGTCAGGCCGACCGTCAGCTCAGGCCGGCCGTCAGCCGATGCCGACCATCAGCTCAGGCCGGCCGGCTGCGCGGTCTGCCTCGTCGCGAGGCGTTCCAGGAGTGCGCCGCGGTGGCGGTCGTCGGTCGCGAGGCCGATGGCCGTCCAGGCCATGGCCAGGCCGCCGTCGAGTACGGCCCGGTCGGCGCCGGGGCTGGTGCCGTAGCGGGTGAACTCGGGGTTGTGCATGATCGCGTCGCCGCAGTCGTAGCCGATCATGGGGTGGATGGTCGGCACCAGGTGGGAGACGTTGCCCATGTCGGTGGAGCCGGCGCGCATGTTCGCGTCCTGTGTCTCCGTCGTGCGGCCGAGGCCGGTGAGCGCGTCGCGGTAGAGGTCGGTCATCGCCGCGTTCTGGCGCAGGTCGGCGTAGTCGTTGCCCACGGTCTCCAGGGCCAGTTCCGCGCCGGTGGCCAGGGCGCCCGCCTCGAAGCAGGCCCTGATGCGGGCCTGGAGCTCGCGCAGCGCCTCCGCCGTCTCGGCGCGGCAGTCGAAGTCGGCGGTGGTCCGGCCCGGGATGACGTTGGCGGCCTCGCCGCCCGACGTGACGATGCCGTGGACGATCCCGCCGGGCGGCATCTGCTGGCGGTAGGCGCTGATCGCGACCTGGGCGATCATCATCGCGTCGGCGGCGTTGACGCCCCGGTACGGCATCGCCGCGGCGTGCGCCGTACGGCCGGTGTAGGCGACCTTCCAGCTGCTGATGGCGAGCGAGCTCATGCCCACGCCGTCCTGCGGCGCGGCGTGCACCATCATCGCGGCGGCGAGGTCGTCGAAGAGGCCGGCGCGCAGCATCTCGACCTTGCCGCCGCCCGACTCCTCGGCCGGCGTCCCGAGTAGCTTCACCGTCACGCCGATCTCGTCCGCGACCGAGGCGAGCGCCAGCGCGGCGGCGGTCGCGGAGGCGCCGTTGACGTTGTGGCCGCAGGCGTGGCCGATGCCCGGCAGCGCGTCGTACTCCGCGCAGATCCCCACCACCAGCTCGCCCGAACCGGCGGTCGCCGTGAACGCGGTCGGCAGGTCGGCCACGCCGCGGGTCACCTCGAAGCCGCCGCGTTCGAGCTCGTCGGCGATCTTGCGGGCCGAGCGGTGCTCCTCGTAGGCGAGTTCGGGCTCGGCGTGCAGGCTGTGGCTGAGCGCGATCATCCGGTCCTGACGTGCGGACAGGGCGGCGCGGCTCGCCGTCCGCAGGGCGGGAACGTTCATGGAAGGGCCTCCAGGAAGGCGGGGCCGCCGGAGCGGCCCCGGGACGGATCGAAGGGCGGGGCGGGACGGTCAGTGCGCGGAGGTGGGCTGCTTCGGCGCGGGCCGGAGGAAGAGGGCGACGACCGCGCCCGCGAGGCAGACGACGACGCACAGCGTCCAGCTGGTGGTGTAGGCGTCCAGGCGGGGCAGCGGGCTGCCGGCCGGAGTGGCCTTCGCGGACACGGCGAGTACGGCCGCCGCTCCGAGCGATCCGCCCACGTTGATCAGCAGCTCGTTGATGCCCGAGCCCACCGAGGTCTGGTCGCGCGGGACCATCTCCACCGCGAGGGTGCGCGTGGAGTGCTGGAGGAAGCCCACGCCGATGCCGGCCACCACGGTCGTGCCCAGGAAGGGCCACAGCGACGCGTGCGTGGCGAGAGCCCCCGCGTAGCCCGCGGCCATCAGGAGCGAGCCCGACACCAGGGTGGCGCGGTCGCCGACCTTGGCCGCCACCGCCGGCGCGGCCAGTGATCCGACCGCGATCGCGGCCATGTTGGGGAGCATGGCGAACGCGGTGCCCAGCGGCGTGAGGCCCAGCCCGTAACCGGCCTCCCCGGGGACCGTGCTGAGGAACACGGGATTGGCCACCTGGAGACCGATCATGCAGAACGAGAACGTCACGGCCACCAGGGAGACGACGACGATGCCGCGTCTGGCGAAGAGACGCACGTCGATCATCGGCTCGGGGGTGCGCAGCTCGACCAGGGCGAACAGTGCGGTGGCCAGGGTGCCGCCGACGAGACAGCCGAGCGTCGTGGGCGAGGTCCACTCCCAGCCCGGGGTGCCGCCCTTGCCGAGCCCCAGCATGATCGCCACGAGGCCGACGGACAGGACGATCCCGCCGAGCCAGTCGACCGAGCCGCCGGGACGGTGGTCGCTCTCCGGCAGCAGCGGCCACGTCACGATCAGGGCGAGGGCCACGCCGACCGCCGGCACCCACAGGGCCGCCGTCGGCTGCGCCACGTACTGGGCGACGAGACCGCTGGCCACGAGACCGAGCGCGATGCCGCCGACGAGCGCGGCCACCATGAAGCTGATCCCGCGCCGGTTCTCGCCCTCCCCGCTGCGATTGCGGAGGATGCCGACCAGCAGCGGGAAGAAGCCGGCGAACGCGCCCTGGAGCACCTGGCCGACGAGCAGCATGCCGAACGACGTGCTGAGGCCCACGACGAGGGAGCCGGTGAGCACGATGGCGAGGGTCCAGCGCAGCAGGCGCCGGTGGCCGTAGAGGTCGCCCATGCGCGAGAGCACGGGGGTGAAGGCGACGCTCGCCAGCAGGTTGCAGATGCTGAGCCAGTTCAGGTCGGCCGCCGTCACGTGGAGCGTGTCGGTGAGCCGGTGGAGGACGGGCGAGAGGAAGCCCTGGGTGACCCCGCTGGACAGTTCGACCAGGGCCACCGAGGCGATCACCGCCGCCGGGGGAGTGGGGCGCAGGGCCGGACGTGGCGCGGACGGCGCGGCGGTGCGAGTTTCGGTCATACGAGGCACCCGTTCTGACGAGCAACTGGAGTGGTGGAAAGCGCACTGCAATGTGGGCTACCGGGTGAATCCTGGGCAACAGCTCGCCGGACACTCGGTGGATTCCGGCATGACAGAATCGGCGGGAGCGGAATCCGGCGATGAAGGGGTACGGCATGGCGGATGCGGCGGCGGGGCGGCGTGGCCCGATTCCGTACACCTTCGACGACGTCGACCACGCGATCCTGCGCGTGCTCGGCCGCGAGCCCCGCGCGCCGCTCGCCGAGGTGGGGGAGCGGGTCGGTGTGCACGAACGGACCGTCGCGCGGCGACTGGAGCGGATGACCGCCACCGGTCTCGTGCGGTTCACGGCGTCCCTGGTGCCCGAGTACCTCGGCGAGGGACTCGTCGCCGAGCTCGCCGTCACCTGCGCGCCGGGCCGGCTGAACGACACGGCGGCGGCCCTCGCCCGGCGGCCCGACGTCCGCTCGGTGGAGGTCGCGACCGGCGACCTCCAGGTCTTCGTCGAGCTCCAGGCGCGCGACCACGACCAGCTGCTCACCGCCGTCGACGAGGGGATCGGCCGCGTCGAGGGCGTACGCGACGTCCACTCGTCCGTGGTCCTGCGGCTCCTCCTCACGGCGAACGACTGGTCACCGCTCGATCCCGAGCCCACCTTCGTACGCCGTGAGGTCAGCGAGGGGCGTCCCCTGCCGGAGCCGCCCGCGCTCGACTCCCTCGACCGCACCCTCGTCGGGCTGCTCGAACAGGACGCGCGGATACCGTTCAGCCGGCTCGCGCAGGAGCTGCGCGTCGGTGAGACGACGGCCCGGCGGCGCCTCGCCCGGCTGATGACCTCGCACGCGCTGCACCTGCGGCTGCTGGCTGAACCGGCGGTCCTCGGCTATCCGGTCGAGGCCCGCTTCCGGCTCGCCGTCCACCCGGGCGCGCTGGACGAGGCGGTACGCGCCCTGGCGCGGGAGCCGTCCGTCCGCTACCTCGCCCTGACCACCGGGCGCACGAACGTCCTCGGGTACACGAGCCACGCGTCCATGGCCGACCTGCGGACGTTCGTGACCAGGGCTTTCAGCGACCTGCCGAGGCTGCGGTCGGCGGACACGTCGCTGCTGATGCGTACGTACAAGAGGGCGGGCGCACTGGCCCGCCTCTGAGGGAAGCCCTTCCTCCGGGTGTGGTCAGCGAGGGGTGAGCAGGCAGAACTCGTTGCCCTCCGGGTCGGCCAGGATCGTCCACGGGAGGTCGGACTGGTCGATGCCGGGGTCGGTGGCGCCCAGGGCGCGCAGCCGGGCCGCCTCCGCCTCCAGGTCGTCTCCGGGGTACGGGCGGAGGTCGAGGTGCACGCGGTTCCATCCGCTCTTCTTGTCCGGGGTGCGGTAGAACTCCAGGTAGGGGCCGACGCCCTGCGCGGAGCGCATCGTCGCGTACTCGTCGGTGACCTCGTGCAGGGTCCAGTCCATCGCCCCGTCCCAGAACCGGGCCATCTCCCTCGGGTCCGTACAGTCGACCACCACCGCGGCGATCGGCCCGGTGGACTCGTAGACCGGACGGGGCTCCAGGACGCAGAACTCGTTGCCCTCCGGGTCCGCCATGACCATCCAGGGGACGTCGCCCTGGCCCACGTCGGCGGGCGTCGCGCCGAGGTCCCTCAGGCGGGCGACCAGCTCCGTCTTGTGGGCGGCGGAGGTGGTGCCCAGATCGAGGTGCACCCTGTTCTTCACCGTCTTGGGTTCCGGGCGGGCGACGATGTCGATGCAGACGGCCGCGGGGTCGGGGTAGCTGAAGCCGACGGGTTCGAGGTTGGTCACGCCGGGCCCCTCGCTGTCGACCGCCCAGCCGAGTGCCTCCGCCCAGAACCGGCCGAGCGCGGCGTCGTCATGGGCTTTCATGTTGATCTGTACGAGTCGTGTCGCCATGCCTCCGATCGTAGAAGCCGCCGCCCGCCCCGGCCTGAGCGGCGTCCTGGTCAGAGGGCTCAGAGGGCTCAGAGGGCGAGGAGCTGGGCGAGGGTGCCGTCCAGCTCCTCGCGCACGGCGGTGCCCGCCGCCTCGGCGTCCCCGGCGGCGACGGCGTCCGCCAGGGCGGCGTGGCCGGCGTCGCCGTGGTTCGGGTCGTCGGTGCGCAGCCCGAGGAGGTCCACCAGGTCGACGAGACCCTGGCGGAGCGCGGGCACGAACTCGGCGAACAGGGCGGTGAGGACGGGGTTGTGCGCGGCGGCCACCACGGCCGCGTGCAGCGCGATGTCGGCGTCGACGAAGCCGGGGGTGTCGCCGCCCGCGGCCTCGCGGCGGCGCGCCAGGGCCGCCGCGATGACGGTGAGGTCGTCCTCGGTGCGGCGCCGCGCGGCGAGCCGCGCGGCCTCGACCTCGATGAGCACACGCACCTCGTAGAGGTCGGTGAGGGCCGCCTGGCGCAGCCGGGTCGGCCAGTCCTCGGCCGGTTCGGTGGCGATGACGAAGACGCCCGACCCCTGGCGGGCCTGGACGAGACCGGCTCCAGCCAGGGCGCGGAGGGCCTCGCGGACGGTGGAGCGGCCGACGCCGAGGGTCTTGGCCAGGGCGGTCTCGGCGGGCAGCTTGGTGCCGACCGGCCACTCGCCCCCCGCGATCTGGTCGCGCAGGTGCTGCGTGGCCTGTTCGACCAGGGGGCTGGGGCGAAGGGCACCAAGAGGCATGGTCTCTACCTGTCAGGTTGTCTGAGGAGCTGAGGTGTGGCTAGTGTACCCAACCATGACGCTGCGCGCCCTCCTTCTCGGTCGCCGCTGCGGGGCCTGATCCGACCGGCACCCCGCAGCGGGGCCGTGTCGCGCCGGTCGCCCGATGGCCGACCGAAGGAAGCCCGGAGTCATGGAACCCCTGCGAAGCACGCCCTTCCCCACCCTGCGTACGCCCTCGGGCGCCGTCCCCGAGGCCGCGCCGCCCTGGAATCCGCAGCGGCCGAGCGCGATGCCGTCCACGCGCTACCGGTCCGCGCACGAGCGCGTCGCCCTGCCCCTCCAGGACCGCACCTGGCCGTCCCGGCAGCTCACGCGGGCCCCGCTGTGGGTCCCCGTCGACCTGCGGGACGGCAATCAGGCCCTGGCCGAGCCGATGGACCTCGCCCGCAAACGCCGGATGTTCGACCTGCTGTGCGCCATGGGCTTCAAGGAGATCGAGGTCGGCTACCCCTCCGCCAGCCGGACGGACTTCGACTTCGTGCGCCACCTCGCCGAGAGCGGCGCCGTCCCCGACGACGTGACCGTCTCCGTCTTCACGGCCGCCCGGAAGGACCTCATCGACCGGACCCTCGCCTCCGTCGAGGGCCTGCCCCGCACCCTCGTCCACCTGTACACGGCCACCGCGCCCACCTGGCGGAACGTTGTCCTGGGCCGCTCCCGCGACGAGCTCCACACGCTGATCCGGGAAGCCGCCACGTACCTGATGCGGCACGCCGAAAAGCGCTCCGGGGCCGACATCCGCTTCGAATTCTCCCCCGAGGTCTTCAACCTGACCGAACCGGACTTCGTCCTGGAGGTCTGCAACGGCCTCACGGAGCTGTGGGACGCGAGCCCCGAGCGGCCGGTCGTCCACAACCTGCCGGCGACGGTCGAGATCGCGACCCCGAACGTGTACGCCGACCAGATCGAGTACATGCACCGCCACCTCGTCCGCCGCGAGTCGGTCATCCTCTCCGTGCACCCGCACAACGACCGCGGCACCGGGGTCGCCTGTGCCGAACTGGCCGTCCTGGCCGGAGCGCAGCGCGTCGAGGGCTGCCTGTTCGGCAACGGCGAGCGGACCGGCAACGTCGACCTGGTCACCCTGGCCCTGAACCTCCACGCGCAGGGCGTCGACCCGATGGTGGACTTCTCCGACATCGACGCCGTACGCGACGTGGTCGAGCACTGCACCCGCCTGCCCGTCCACCCCCGCCACCCCTACGGCGGCGAGCTGGTGCACACGGCCTTCTCCGGCACGCACCAGGACGCCATCTCCAAGGGAATGGCCCACCACGCCCGGCAGGCCCGCGAGCTCGGCGTCCCGCCCGAGCGGGCCCCGTGGGCCGTGCCCTACCTGCCCGTCGACCCGGGCGACCTCGGCCGCACCTACGAGGAGGTCATCCGGATCAACTCGCAGTCCGGCAAGGGCGGCATCGCCCACCTGCTCCAGGCCCACCACGGCCTGGACCTGCCCAAGGCGATGCGCCCGGACTTCTCCGGCGCCGTGCAGCAGGTCGCCGACGCCACCGGCCTCGAACTCTCCCCCGAGGACCTGGGGAAGCTGTTCCACCGCACCTACCTCGCCCCCGCCCAGGACGGCCGGGCCGTCCTGGACTCCTGGCGGACCGAGCAGACGGGCCCCGCCGAGCACGCGTTCCGCTGCACCCTGACCGCCGACGGCACGACGCGTACCCACCGGGGCACGGGTAACGGCCCGCTCTCGGCGCTCACCGACGCCCTCGCCGCCGCCGGGATCACCGTCGACATCCTCACCTACGCCGAACACGCCACCGCCACAGGCCCCGACAGCCCCGCCGTCGCCTACGCCGAGTGCCGCGTCGACGGCACCACCGTCTGGGGCGCGGGCCGGGACACCTCCGTCCTCACCGCCTCCGTCCACGCCGTCATGGCCGCCGTCAACCGGGCCGGGAAGGCGGACGCGTGAGCGGGGAATCCGTCCTGCGGGTCACCGGCGTGGACCTCGTCCGCGACGGCGACCCCCTCCTGCGCGACGTGTCCCTGACCGTCAGGTCCGGCGAACACTGGGCACTCCTGGGCGCCAACGGCGCGGGCAAGAGCACCCTCCTCTCCCTCCTCGGAGCCCTCACCCACCCCACCCGGGGCACGGTCGAGGTCCTCGGCGAGCGGCTGGGCCGGGTGGACCTGCGGAGCCTGCGGTCGAGCGTGGGCCACGTCGACCCCCGCCACCCCCTGCGCTCGCCCCTGACCGTACGGGACGTCGTCCTGACCGGCCTGACGAACAGCGTCGAGCGGGTGCCCCGGTGGTCCCCGACCGACGAGGAGACCACCAGGGCCGAGGAGCTCATCGGACTGCTCGGGCTCGACGACCGGCGCGAGGCGCGCTGGACGGTGCTCTCCCAGGGGCAGCGCACCCGCACCCTCATCGCCCGCTCCCTGATGCCCAGCCCCCGGCTGCTGCTGCTCGACGAGCCCGCGACCGGACTCGACCTCGCCGGCCGGGAACAGCTCATCGACCGCCTCGACGTGCTGGCGCGCACCCGCCCCCGGCTGGCCTCCGTGCTGGTCACCCACCACCTGGAGGAGCTGCCGCCGGGGACGACGCACGCGCTGCTGCTGCGCGACGGCCGCTGCCTGGCCGCCGGACCGGTCGAGCACGTGCTGACCGACGACCTGGTCAGCACGTGCTTCGCTCACCCCGTCCGGCTCACCCGTGACGCCGGACGCTGGAGCGTACGGACGAGACATCCGGTCCCGCGGTGAGCGCGACGCCTCAGCCGGCGGTCAGGGCCCGGTCCAGGAGGGGGAGCAGGCGCTCCCAGTGCCGCGTAAGACCGGAGGCGCTGAACGCGTCGGTGTCGGCCATGGTGAAGCCGTGGGTGGTGCCGGGATAGATCTCGGAGGTGTGGTCGACCCCGGCGGCGTCCAGGGCCTGGTTGAGCTCGCCGAGCGCCTCGGGCGTCAAGTCGCCTTCCGCGTGGCCGAGATGGACCCGGGCGGTGAGCTGGGCGAACAGCTCGGGTCCGTCGGCGCTCACGGGTCCGTGGAACGCCGCGACCGCGGCCACCCGACCCGGGTGGGCCGCGGCGGTCCGCAGCGCCAGGAGGCCGCCGATGCAGTAGCCCGTCACCGCGACCGGACCCGGGGCGACCTCGGGCCGTGAGGTGAGGAATCCGAGGTAGGCGTCGGCGTCGCTCCGTACGCGCTCGGGGGTGTGCGCCCCGATCAGGGGCATCAGCCGGTCGAAGATCGCGGGCCGGACCTCTTCCCCGATGTACGCGGGCAGTTCGACCACGGGGGCCGGGCCGTGCCGGTAGAACAGGTTGGGGACGAGTACGGAGTACCCGTGCCCGGCCAGTTCGCCGGCCATCTCCTTCAGCACCGGCCGGATGCCGAAACCGTCCGGGTACATCAGCACCCCCGGGTGCGGCCGGCCGTCGTCGGGGAAGGCGGCGAACGCGTCGGCGTGACCGTCCGCGGTGGGAATCCGTAGCGTCGTGATGGGCATGAGCAATTCTCCAGTCGTCGTCGATGTGCGCAAGCGGTGATCGACATGACGGAGGCGGAGCCCGCGCGGCGGCGGTACGTCCTCGCTCGAACAGCGGGCCCGAGCCGGCCCGCACGGTGCTCAGAGGGGCACCGGGTCACCCAACTGTGTGTGGCGCAAGGCCGTCCCGGTAGTCATGGTCATGAAGCCTATTCCACCCGGCAGAGCCGACGCCAGCCACCACCGAAGCCCCTATGTAACGAGAAGATAACGGGTCTGGTCCAAACTTCGTGCATGGTTCACGTTCTCTGTCCTGCCGGGACATCAGGTGATCACCGGCGCTCAGCACCGTGTGGACGGCCGCACACCCCGTGCGGCCGTCAACGATCCTGGAGGATCACGTGTCCCTCTCGCGTCCCGCGCGCATCGTCCTCGCCGCGGCCACCGCGGCCGCCGTCACCCTTCCCCTCGGCCCCCTCGCCCAGGCCGACGAGGGCAGGAACCCCGCCCACGCGGGTCAGGCCCACCGCGCCAAGCAGGCCAAGACGCTGGTCATCGGCATCGACGGCGCGGCCTTCGACGCCTTCGCCCGCGCCGACGTCCCCAACCTCCGCACGCTCATGGCGCAGGGCATGACGGCCCGGAGCAACCTCTTCGCCAACCCGATGGCACCGACCGTCTCCGGCGCCGCGTGGTCGAGCATCGCCACCGGTGTCTGGCCCGACAAGCACAACGTCAAGGACAACAACTTCACGGCGCCGAACTACGCGCGCTACCCCGACTACCAGACTCGCCTGGAGACCGCGAATCCGGCCGTCGACACCCTGGTCGTCGGCACCTGGAACCCCATCCCCCAGACGGTGTTCGGCCCCAGGACCGACCTCCGCATCGCCGGCGGCAACGACGCGGGCACCACCGCCAAGGCCGCCGAGCGGCTGCGCGACGGCGACCCCGACAGCACCTTCGTCCACCTCGACGAGGTCGACGGCGCCGGACACTCCGCCGGAACGGCGAGCGACCGCTACCTCACGGCCCTCTCGGTCGCCGACGCGCAGATCGGGCAGCTGCTGGACGCCGTGAGGTCCCGGCCGACGTACGCGAAGGAGGACTGGCTCGTCATGGTCACCTCCGACCACGGCCACACGCCCTCCGGCGGACACGGCGGCAACTCGCCCGGTGAGCGCGGGACCTTCGTCATCGCCCGGGGCGCCGGCATCAAGGCCGGCTCCGTCCGGCACGACGTGAAGATCACCGACATCGCGCCGACCGTGCTGCGCCACTCCGGTGTGTCCGTCGACCCCGCCTGGGGCCTCGACGGCACCGCGCTGGACAAGCTGAAGCGGGACGCCTTCGACAAGCTGCGCGGCTCGCTGCGCCCCGCCGTCGACGAGACGAAGCTCTCCGGCGCGGCCCCGGGCTGGACGAACACCGCCCCGAAGGGCTGGTCGATCGACAACTCGCGGATGCCGGCGGGCGGTGTCACCGAGTGGCGCGGCTGGGCGTTCGCGACCGACGAGTTCTGGAGCAACGCGGAGCTCGGCCAGGGCCGCGAGACGAACGTCCGCGCCCGGAACGTCTTCGCCGTCGCCGACTCGGACGAGTGGGACGACAAGGCCCACGACGCGGGACAGTTCGACTCGACCCTGGTCAGCCCCGCGTACCGGGTGCGCGGCGGGCGCCCGGCGATCCTCTCGTACGCCACCGACTACCGTGTCGACGGCCCGCAGACCGGTGACGTGTACGTCTCCTACGACGGCAAGGCGCCCCAGCTCGTGACGTCGTACCGGACGAACACCAACACCGTCGAGCACCTCCGCCTGCACGTCCCGGCCGACGCCCGCACCGCCCGCTTCAGCTTCCGGTACACAGGCACCAACAGCGCCTTCTGGACGGTCGACCAGGTGACGTTCGAGCAGCCCCGGAAGGCATCCGGCAACCGCCCGTAAGGCCGGGTCGCCTACGCCGGGCCCCAGGCCCGCACCGCGTCGATGGGTAGGACGCGGTGCGGGCAGGGGAGCGGCAGTGACGGTGTCCCGTCAGGCCGCCCGGTGGACCGCGATCCGGTCGATGCGCCCGGAGAAGTGCTACTGGGCGCCGCCGTTGTCGACGATGCGGCCGGCCCAGAGGCCGTCGAGGCCCGGGGTCTGCCCGAAGAGCGACGGGGTCGGCGCCGAGGCGATGCGGACGCCATCCGCGTAGAGAGACGGTACCGGTGTCGGTCACGGCGACGGCGAGTGTGAGTACTGGTCGCCGATCGCACCCAGCACCGCACCGCCCAGCCACCGCGTCCGCCCGATCTCGCGGTACCAGGGGCGGAGGTCACGCGCGTCGTCGTCCACGGGGGCCAGCAGGCGTACGGCCCCGCCCCGCCCCCGGAGGGACATGCCCCCGGCACGGCGGCGCACGAATCGCGCCCCTGAGCGGATCGTGTTCCGCTGGTCCCGGCATGCCCGTGAGGCGGACGGCCCGCGTGAGAGGGAGGACGGATGCCTGAGGAGACGCACGTGACCCACGGGACGGGGCACGGTCATCAGGCCGGCGACCGCGAGCCGGGCGAGGCCGATCTGCGGCGCGTCGGGATCGACCCGGACTTCTGGTACCCGGTCGCCCGGTCCGCGAGCCTGCGCAGGAACAAGGTCCGCGCGGCCTCCTTCGCCGGCCGGCGCATCGCGCTGTACCGGGGCGCCACGGGCACCGCGTACGCCCTGGAGGACCGCTGCGCCCATCGCCAGGTGCCGCTCAGCCTCGGCGTCGTGGAGGGCGAGACGCTCCGCTGCTGCTACCACGCGTGGGCCTACCGGGGGAACGGACGCATCTCACAGATCCCCTACCTGCCCAAGGGCGCCCCCCGGCCACCGCGCGGAGTGCGCTCCTACCCCGTCCGCGAGCGCTACGGACTCGTCTTCGTCTTCCCCGGCGACCCCGCGCGGGCCGAGGCGGCATCCCTGCCCCTGCTCCCCGAGGCGGACTCCGCCGAGCACCGGACGATGATGTTCGCGCGTACCGTGCGCTGCCACTACTCGTTCCTGCACGAGAACCTGCTCGACATGAACCACCAGTTCCTCCACCGGGGCGTCCTCGGCCGGATCCACCCCGAACTCCTCGGGTACGACACCGATCCGCGCTCCGTGGAGGCCCGGTACCTCTTCGTCCCGTCCGGCGGCCGGAAGGACCGGGGCGCGGGCCTGCTGTCCGCGGAGGGCATGGGCGGCGCGTCGACGCCCGACGTGGTCACCATCCGCACCGAGTACCCGTACCAGACCCTCCGGGCCGTCCCCGAGACGTCGGGCACCGCCGCGTTCTCGCTGTGGGCCGCCTACGTGCCCGAGGACCTCGAACAGCGCGTCAGCCGCGTCTTCGGGCTGCTCATGATCGCGAAACCGGGACTGCCCGGAGCCCTCCACCTCGCCTGGCCGCTGATCCGGCGCTTCACCGAGCGCGTCTTCGCCCAGGACCGGATGGCCGTCGAGGCCGAGCAGCGGGCCTGGGACGAGCAGGGGGAGGACTGGAACCAGGAGGTGTTCCCCCTGATCCTCGACGTGCGCAAGGTGCTGCGCACGAACGGCGTCCCGCTCGACCTCACGTCCGCCGCGCCGCTCGACTGCCCGGACGCGGACGGCTGCGCGGGCGCCCGCGGGAGCACACCCGGATGACGGGGTACGGGGCGTGGCCCTCCCCGCCCGGGAGAGCCACGCCCCACCGTGTCGCCGGCGGGACCAGACCGTCCCGCCCGCGACGGGCTCAGCCCCGGCCGTCCGCGAACCACCGGTCAGGGTGGTCGGATGGGTGATCGCCGTGCCGACGACCACCGCGTACGCCCCGCGCTCCCGCGCGCGGGCCGCCTCGGCGGGGGAGCGGATCCGGCCCTCCGCGACGACCGGCACGCCCAGCGCGCCGGCGAGCCGCTCCACCAGATCCAGGTCCGGCCCGGCCGCCCTGCGGTCGTACGTGTCCGGGGTGTAGCCGGAGAGCGTCGTACCCACCAGATCGGCGCCGAGCCCGGCGGCCCGTACCCCTTCCTGCCCCACCCTCCACCTGCTTCGCCGCCTACCACCGGTACGCGGGCGACAAGGCGGTCGAGGTCTACGCCTTCAACGGCCACGAGGGCGGCGGCCGCGCCCACGAGCGACGGCAACTCGCCTTCGTACACGAGCACATCTGCTGACCGACGCGGCTGCTCAGCGGCTGACCGAAGCGCCCGCTCAGCGGCTCGTCACTCCGCGCGCCACGCCCTCGCCTCCGCCGCCATCACCGCACGGGCCGCCTTGACCCCGCGGTCGCCGAGGCTGCCCATGTCGGCCAGGTTGAGGGGCGGTCGCAGCGCCCTGAGCACGGCGGTCTCGACGTCGCGGAGCGCCACGCCGTCACCGGCGGGCGGTACCCACACCGCGAGCCGCAGCCGGGCGTGCATCCACTCCGTCAGCCGCTCGTCGCCGCCGCTCTCCAGCGCGTAGTTGGCGCTGCCGTCCGGCCGGGCGAGATTACGCGGCACCGCGCGCAGCGCGAGGGGCTCCCGCAGCAGGGCCGCCAGCGTCCGCCGCAGAGTTGAGGAGCCCGTCCTGCCGGTCGCGAAGTGCGTCCGAAGGTCGCGATCCGTCAGGCTGCGCTCCGCCTTCCCCACGTAGAGGGGACGGTCGGCCGTGCCCGCCGCCAGCTCCCCGACCGCCTGAGCGTCGCCGTACACCGCGTACAGACCGGCGGCGTGCGGCACCACCTTGAGCGCTTCCGCCACGGAGTGCCGAGGGCCGTCGGACAGGGCCGCGAGAGCGGCGGAAACGACGAGTTCGTCCATGACGGCGAGCCTAGGCGTCGAGGTCAGTCGCCCGTGGCGGTATCCCGGGCGGCGAGCCGGGCGGAGGGGTGAAGGAGTGGAGGAATTCGACCAATCGCCCTTGCAGTGATCGAAACTCGATCAATCGACCGGAACGCATTGACTCGATCATCGAGCGCACCTAGCTTCGGGCGGCACCGGACCGTCAGTCAGAAAGGGCGTCGCGCTCACATGACCAACCCAGCCTTTCCCATACGGCAATTGATGGGCCGCGGCCTCATCGCCGCCGCCCTCGCGCTCGGCGGCACCGCCGCCCTCCCCGCCCCGCCCGCCTCGGCCGCGGCGACCACCACGTACGTCGACTGCTCGCGCACGACCGCCGGCGACGGGAGTCAGGCCGCGCCCTTCAGCACCATCGGGCAGGCGAACGGAAAGACGTACGGCCCCGGTGACACGCTCGCGTTCGCCTCCGGCACCACCTGTACCGGCTCCCTCGCCCCGCGCGGCAGCGGCACCGCCGCCGCCCCCATCACCCTCACCCGCTACGGCACCGGCGCCCTGCCCGTGATCGACGGCGGTGGCGCCCCGAACGTGGTCTCCCTGACCAACCAGGACCACTGGCGCATCAGCGACCTCAAGCTCACCAACCCCGCCCCCACACTCGCCCGCCGCACCGGCCTGCGGATCTCCGCCACCGACGGAACGGCGCACCGGGGCTACGCCATCGGGAACCTCGTCATCGACCGGGTGGCCGGCCAGACCAGCAAGAACAGCCCCACCACCGAGGACTTCGTGCAGTCCGCCGGCATCGTCACGGGCGCCAGCGGCGCGAACTCGACCCTCAACGACGTCCACGTCCACGACAACCGGATCAGCAACACGGGCGGCGGCGGCCTGAAGATCCGCGTCGGCACCATGCCCGTCAAGGGCACCGGAGTCCTCATCGAGAACAACATCGTGACGGACGTCGGCGGCGACGGCATCATCGCCAGCTTCGCCGACGCGCCCATGATCCAGTACAACAACGCCTCCGGCGTCGGCAACGGCGTCTACCCCTTCTCCGGCGGCAACTTCGCCGGCATCTGGGTGCTCGGCGACCACAACCCGACCATCCAGAAGAACGCCGTCCACGGCATCACGCGCATGTCCGTGGCCGACAGCCAGGCGTTCGACTGCGACTGGGGCAACACGGGCACCTGCACGATCCAGTACAACTTCAGCCGCGACAACATCGGCGGCTTCTTCCTCGACTGCGACGGATGCGGCACCATCGGCGCCGCCCGGCAGGTCATCCGCTACAACATCTCCGAGAACGACTGCCGCATGAGCAGCGTCAGCGCCGGCCGCTCCGCCCTGCACCTGTACAACAACGTCTTCTACTGCACGGACAAGAAGTTCGACATCACACTCCCCGACGAGAGCGTCGTCGAGAACAACATCTGGGTCGGCACGCCCGACTCCCGACTCCCCACCGGCCCCGGGATCACCTGGCTCTGGAACGTCTTCCAGGGCGTGCCCCGGCCCACCGCCAACGGCATCACCGGCGACCCGAAGTTCGTGAACCCCGGCACCGGCGGCGACACCCTCCACTCCGCCGACGGCTACAAGCTGCGCGCCACGTCCCCCGCCCTGAACAACGGCTCCGTGATCAGCGGCAACGGCGGCCGTGACTACTGGGCGTACCCGGTCTCCGCGACGACGAAGCCGCACCGCGGCGCGTACAACGGCCCGGGACTGTAACCCTCCGCGTGGGCGGCGGCGTCAGCGGATGTCGTGGTCGGGGTGCGCCGCGTCGTACGCGCGGCGCGCCTCGGCGATCCCGGCGCGGTGCGCGAGCGACCAGTCGGCGAGTGCCTTGACCAGGTGGGTCAGCTCGGCGCCGGTCTCGGTCAGCCGGTAGTCGACCTGGGCGGGGACGGTCGGGTACACGGTACGCAGCACGAGACCGTCGCGTTCGAGCCGGCGCACGGTGAGGGTGAGCATGCGCTGGGAGATGCCGTCGATGGCGCGCTGGAGCTCGCGGAAGCGGCGCGGCCCGCCCGCGAGTTCGACGATGACGAGCACCGACCACTTGTCGCCGAGGCGGTCCTGGACATCGCGGATGCCGCAGTCGGGGTGGTCCTCGCGGCCACAGGATCCGAGGTCGGCGGGGGTGGTTACCGCGGTGTGCGTGGGTGACATCGAACTGCCTCCTTGTGACCGGTGGATAGGCGATCGAGGATCAGTGATCAGTGATCGGTGGTCGGCGATCAAGAGTAGTCGCCGACGAGAACCACGACGGAAGGCCGCACACGACATGATCCTTGTGACAGGAGCGAACGGACACCTCGGCTCCGCCACCCTCGCGGCACTCCGCGCCACCGGCGCCGCCGCGACGGGCGGCAGCCGCACGCCGGGGGAGGGAACGCGGCACCTCGACTTCGACGACCCGTCGAGCCTCGATCTCACCGGGGTGTCGACCCTGGTGCTGGTCTCCGCCGGATACGCGGAGGACGACCAGGTCGTCGCCCGGCACGCGGCGGTCCTGGACGCCGCCGCCCGCGACGGCGTCCGCCACGTCGTCTACACGAGCCTGACCACGGGCGGCGACCACCTCGGCTTCGCGCTCGCGCACCGCGCCACCGAACACCTGGTGAGGGCGAGCGGCCTGCCGTGGACCATCCTGCGCAACGGCCTGTACGCCGAACTCTTCGGCGCCCTGCTGCCCTGGACCGACGACGGCGCTCTGGAGCTGGAGTCCCCCTTCGGAGACGGCGCCCTGGCGGCGGTAGCCCGGGAGGACCTCGCCGAAGCCGCCGCGCTCGTCGCGGCGGATCCCACCGGACACGACGGCCGCGTCTACGACCTCGTCGGCACCCCGATCACCGCGGGCCAGGTGGCCGCCCGGCTCGGCGTCCCCCACCGCACCATCACCCTGGGCGAGTACCGCCGCCGACTCCTCGAAGAGGCACCGGAACTGCTGCCGTTCCAGCCGCCCATGCTCGCCTCGATCGCCACAAGCATCCGCCACGGCTTCCTGAACGCCACCACCGACGACCTCACCCACCTCCTAGGCCGCCCACCCCGCGCCCCCCTGGCCACGGCCGTAGCGGTCGCCTCCGCCGCGCGCCCTGAGTGATGTGTCGTCCTGGTCAATCCGGAGCGCCCCGGCGACCGGCGCGGGCCCCGGGGGGTGGCCCGGTCACACAGCGCCCCTGGCTCTTGAAGAAGCGAGCATCGACCCCCACGGCTTCGGCGGCCTCCCCCTGGACCGTGTGATCGCCCGCGTCCCCCGCACGGACCCGTGAGCCACGGCACGCTCCGACGACGTCGCCGTCAGATTCCGGTGGAGAGCGCGACGTGCCGCCACTGGTCGAGTTCGCGTCGTACGAGATCCAGCTTCGCCTCAATCCGCTCGACCGCGTCCGCGCCCAGTTGGAGGCGCAGCGGCGGCTCGGCGACCTCGGTGACGTCGACGATGGCCTTCGCCGCCTTCACGGGATCGCCCGGCTGCCGGCCGTCGTTCCGGGCCAGGGCTTCGCGTACCGGCCCCGCGCCGGCGACGTAGTCGGCGATGGAGGCCGGTTCGGTCTGCATGCTCGCGTCGCTGAGGAAGTCCGTACGGAACCCGCCCGGCTCCACGATCGTGACGTGGACGCCGAGCGGGGCCAGCTCGCCGTGCAGCGCCTCGGAGATGCCCTCCAGGGCGAACTTCGACGCGCCGTACAGGCCCGTCGCCGGCGCGGTGGCGAAGCCGCCGACGGAGCTGACGTTCAGGACGTGCCCGGCCCGCTGGGCGCGCAAGGTCGGAAGCGTCGCCCGCAAGGTGTTGAGCACGCCGAAGACGTTGACGTCGAACAGTGCCCGGGCGGCCTTGTCGGAGACCTCCTCGATCGCGCCGACGAGGCCGTACCCGGCGTTGTTGACCACGACGTCGATCCGGCCGAACTCCGCCAGACCGGCCACCACCGCGGCCGCCAGCTGCTCCGGTTCGGTCACGTCGGCGGTCACCGCCAGCAGGCCGTCCGGCGCTTGCGGGTGTGCCCGGAGCACGGCTGACGCGTCCCGCGCCGTGGCGATCACGCTGTGCCCGCGCTCCAGCGCCTCCCGGGTGATCTCCGCGCCGAGCCCGCGCGATGCCCCGGTGACGAACCACACGCTCATGCCATCCCCAGTTCCTTTGATCCGATGGCCTGTTGGCCGGACAACCCGACGATAGAACTTAGAGTCAGGTCTAGATCAATAGCTGTGGGGGACCGGCGTCGGAATCCGTCCCGTTCGGCCGTCTCGCCCGATACCTGCGACCTCAGCTGTCCTTGACGGTCTTGATGTCGCCGTCCTTCGTGAAAGTGACCTCCCAGACGATGTTCGCCTGCACGTCGGGCGCCGTCGCCGCGAGTCGCTTGCCCAGTTCGGCGAGCGTCATGGTCTCCGTGCCGCTCTTGGCGATGTTCGGGTTGGAGGTGGTGGCCGTCGCGCCGGGAGCGACGCCCACCTGGAAGTCGCCGGCGTCGCTCCCTGCCTCGCTGAAGATGAACTTGTCGTGCTCGGCCAGTCCTTCGAACGTCGCCAGGGCGCCCATGACGGTCTGGCCGCCGTACAGGGAAGCGGCCGTGGTGGGTCCGCCGATGTCGGAGTGGTCCCCGGGGTCCTCGTCTCCGGTGCCGGGCACGTGCGTGGTGGTGGGCGCGGCGGACGGCGTACGGGCGGTGGTCTCATCGGCCGGGGGCCCGGAGGTCGCCTCCCCGGGCTTCTCCGCCGACGCCGACGCCGATCCCGACGGAGCGGCTTCGGTCGTGGCCGGGGCGGCCGACGCGGTGCTCGTGCTCGTGGCGGTGGCCGTGCTCGTCGCGGGCGGCGTCGCCGCGTCCTCTTCCGGCCCGCAGGCGGTCAGGGCGAGGGCCGCGCAGAGAGCGACGACGGTCGCCGCGGGGCGGAGGGTCTTGTTGCTCACGATGGAACTCCTCATATCTGGCAGACGGTTTGCGAGGGGCCCGGTTCAGGCCACGTTGAGGCCCATCGCGGTGACGAGGGTGGCGGCCTGTTCGAGGCTGACCGTGGCGCGCGCCAGCTCGACGGTCAGGGGGTCGAGCGAGGACAGGTCGCTGCCCCGGAGGTCGCAGCGGATGAAGTTCGCGCTGTGCAGTTGCGCGCCGGAGAGGTCGACGTCGGTCACGTCGGCGTCCTCCAGCCGCGCGCCGGTGAGGTCGACCTCACGCATCCGTACCGAACGCAGCACGGCCTTGCGTAGGTCGGCACCCGGCAGCCCGGCGAACGACCAGTCGCCGCCGCTGACCTCGAAGAGGTTGAAGGTGCACTGCTGGAACAGGCTCCCCATGAGTTTGCAGTCGGTGAACCGGGTGTCGAAGAAGACGCAGTGACTGAAGGTGCAGTTGGTGAAGGCGGCGTTGGTGTGACGGGAGACGTTGAAGCGCACCCCCCTGAAGGTGCAGTGGTCGAAGACCGCCCCGTCGTTGGTCACCTCCGTCATGTCGACGTCCATGAACGCGCAGCGGGTATAGCTTCGACCGGAAATGTCCTGGCCGTACCAGTCCTGCGAGCGGATCACGTCGACGGGCGGGGGTGGAGACGCGGGCGTGTTCATCGGCATGTTTACATTGAACCATCGTTCAATCGAAAGTGAACCACCTCCGGGAAACCGGACCGCACCACGGACAGAGGAACCACGCGATGCCCCGTACCCCCGAAGCCTCCGCCGCCGTCCGGGACGCCACCCGGGCCCGCATCCGCAGGGCCGCCGTGCTGCTGATGGCCGAGCAGGGCTACCAGGCGACGACGCTCCGCCAGGTCGCGGCCCGCGCGGGGGTCGCCGCCGGGCTCCCCTCGCACCACTTCGGCAGCAAGGCGGGCCTGCTGATCGACGTCGCGGACGGCTGGCGCGACCGCACCCGCGCCGCACTCGCCGCCCACCGGGAGGACGACCCCCGCCTCACCCTGCGCCTCCTCGTCCGCTCGGCCCTGCTGGGCCTCGACACCTCCCCCGAGGAGATCGACGAAGGCCGCGCGGTCTCCGCCCTCCTCGCCGACCCCCAGGCCCGGGACGTCCTGCGCGCCGCCGGAGCGGACGTAGACTCCGCCGACCTGTTCCAGGCCATGGACGAAGCCCTCGAACGCCTCGGCTCCCCCGACCCCGAAGGCGACCGCCTCCTCCTCGTCGCCGGCATCCGCGGCGGCCTGGTCCTGGCCGCCGAGGACCCCGACTTCCCCTTGCGCCGCCTGGAGGACGTCCTCCTCGACCGCATAGGGCCCCGGGGCGTGGACGTCGGGCCGTCCGGCGGCGGCGATGTGTCCTGAACGAGCCGTCACTCGAAACCGAAACCCACGACGTCGCCGTCGTCTTCGTGCACGGCATCGGCCAGCAGCTGAAGGGCGCCACCCTCCTCAGCTGGGCCGAACCACTGCTGGAAGTCCTCACCGCCGCGGGCGGGGCTCACGGACTACGCACCCAGGTCACCGCGGCCTGAGACCTCGGGGGCGACGCGGCGGAGGTCACCCTCACGACCACGCACGAAGACGGGCGCCGCGCCACCTGGCTGCTCACCGAGGCCCGGTGGGCCGAGGCGTTCCATCCCTCGCCCGCCGGTGAGGTACTGACGCCCCGCTCGTCACCGCCCTGGTGACGTCGATCGGCGACGCCCAGGCGTATCGCGATCGCGAGATCCAGGCCGTCGCGATGCGCCAGATCCTGCTCACCCGGATCGACGACGCATCCCAGCGGGCCCGCCGCCTCGTCGCGGTGGCCCACTCCCAGGGGGCGGCGATCGCCTGTCGGGCGTTCCTGGAGTCCGTGGCACCGTGGGCGCGGGGACGGGACTCCTCAACAGCGACCGCAGCATGGCCGACTGGCTGAACCGGGGCACACCGCCGTGGGTGAACATCTGGACTCCGCTGGACCTGGTCTCGTCCGGCCCGATGGGCGACACCGCGCGGGCGATCACGGACCGGCTCGACGAAACCGTTCAGCACGCCACGTACGCCGAAGGCTTTCAGGTCACCTCCGCGGACGGCCTCCACCATCTGGCCTGGCTGCCCAAGGCGAGCCCCGCCTGCTGGTCCGGCAGCCGGGAGGTGGTCGACAAGGCCCGCCGCTCCTTCACGTTCGCCGGCCATGTGATCACCTACGAGTCCGTCAGCACGACCAAGCTCTCGATGCGCCGGGCGCGGCAGATCGCAGCCTCGATCATGGACCCTCCGCCTCCCCGGACGTTCCTCGACTCCGTCTTCGGCGAACCCGAGCCGGAACCCGTGGAACCGCCCGTGTGGCGGAGACACTGGACACCGCGCACCTTCCGGACGCCCGGCCCACAGGAGTGGCCGGTCACCAACCGCTTCTCCCTGGCGCGCGACCACACCTCCCACTGCGCCGACCTGACCCAGGTGCAGTACTCCCTGGCCCGCCTCCTTCTGAACCAGACCGACACCCTTTGCGAGACGCTGCCGCCGCTGCCCGACCACCTCGACCTGTGGCACACCCGCCGCGTCCGCGCCCTCGCCTGCTCGCGCATGGTCGCCGCCGGCTCCGTGGGCGCCCTCGTCGGATTGATCATCGGGCTCGACGTCGACGACACGGTGAACGGCGCGGCCAGGCGCGCGGCCGGAGGATCCGAGACAGCGGCCTGGATCATGAACCACCTCAGCGAGCACGTCGGCGCGTGGGCCGCCCTTGCGGCTGCGGGCCTCACGGCGTTCGTCGTCCTCTGCGCCGTCCTCGCCGCCTCATGGCAGGGCTGGCACCGCAAGGAAGCGCTGAGACTGCTCGCCGACCCTCGGGCCCCGGACTGCGCCTCCCCTCGTCGGGATGGGCCTTCGCCGCCCTGTACTTCTCCGCCCTGGCACTGTCCACCGCGTACTGGAGCGTCACCACCCTCTACCCCGGGGGCGGTTCCGTACTGCGCACCCTGCTCTTCTTCCTCGTCCCTCCATACCTCCTATGGGGCCTGATCTGGCCCTTCGGCGGAGTCCGCCCGCGCCGACTCCCGGCACGCGGCGCGCCCGCGGTCCCGCCCGCCAACCCCCGTGACCACACCCATGGCCACCCCCACCCGGCCCCCTACCGCCTCTCCGACTCCGGCATCAGCCAGAGCCCCATGGTCAGACGGGCCTCAGGACCTGATCAGGCTCAGCGGAAGCGGCCGCGGCGAACTCGGCGAAGCCGAGGTTGCCGATCGTCAGGTTCACATGGACCGAGTGCACCGCAGCGGGCGCGGTCCGGAACTCGCGCGGCTCTGGCGAGTCGATGAGTTCTTGGTAGTAGAGGGGGTCGAGGTCGCCCTCGTCCTCCCAGGTGGTCGTCAGAGCCAGCAGTGCCCGCCCCGGAGACCGCATCGTGTGGCGGTCGGCGAGGAAGACGACGCTCAGATACTCGTCTTCGTCCACGGCGGCAAGGACCTCATCAGCGGTCGCCCCCGACCACGTGGGCACGTCGACCGTCCGCACCCTCGCGGGGAACTCGCCGTCCGGCCCCCACGGGCGGCGCAGCTCCGCGACCACCGCATTCCACGAGTCGTCATCGCTGAAGTCGGTCCTGATGACGAGAGCGTCGTACATGTCGCGTCCGACGAGCTCGGGCATCACTCGGGCACGGTCTTCCGGCATGGTCATGCGCAGGACTGTCCCATGCCGCACTGACACCCATGCTCTGGGAGCGACCCGGTCGGTCCACTCCGCGTCGACGCCGAAGGCCACCTGCGCGAAGCCCACGCGACGTACGGCCTCGGGCGTACCCGGATCGCCGGGGGTCAGCAACCGAGCACCGGCTGATCACCGGCGACCGTCGACCCACGCTGTACGGCGTTCTCGCAGATCACCGCCGCCTCCCCGATCTCTTGGGGTTCATGCCCGCGATGCCGGATGCGGACTCCCTGTGTCTCAGCGACCATGAGCGGTTTCTCGCCGGTCGGATCGGCGTCGGGCTAGCGGATTTTGGACATCGAATACACGGCGTCCTCGCACCCCGACGGCACAAGGGGACGGCGCGGGACACTCCAGCCTCCCGCGCCGTCCGGAGTCACCTCCAGTCCACCGTGCGTCCGGTCAGCCCGTCGCCGCGGGGGAGGCGCTTGAGGGCGAGGCCCAGGAGTATCGCCGCGTATGCGCACAGTACGGCCGCCCCGGCCCACCAGGGGAGGGGGAAGTAGCCGGCGGAGGGGGCGTAGTGCGCCACGACCTGTGGGTACTCGACGAGGGTCTGCTGGACGGCGAAGGCGGCGGCCGGCGTGACCCGCAGGAGCCACTGCGACAGGCCGTCCGGCAGCAGCGGGACCGACGTCACGACGTACGGCACCGCGATGGCGAGGACGGCGGCGAGGATCGCGAGCCGGCGGCGCCGCAGCAGGGAGCCGAGCGCGAGGGCGGTCACGGCGGCGAGGGCGAGGGCGCCGGCCGTGCCGACGACGACGCGCGTCGTGGTGAGCGCGGACACCTCGATGACGGGGATCCCGTTGTCCCTCAGGATCGTCGCGCCCCCCGGGATCACGATGCCCACAGCGAGGAGCGCGGTGGTGAAGGTCGCCGCCGCGACGATCATCGCCTTCGCCGCGAGCTGGGGCCGCGTGACCGGGGCTCCGTCCGTGCTCCCGGACCGGCGCGCGGAGGTGGCGAAACGTACCGCGACCACGAGGACGACGAGCAGCGCGAGGCCCAGGCCGCCCAGGGTGCGTTCCACCGGGCGGGCGCCGTCCTCGGCACCCGCCGGGCCGATGTCGCCGTTGCCGGTGACGGTGATCGTGCCGTTTTTCTCCACCGCCCCGGACGCCAGGTGGTACTTCTCCCAGTCCGAACGGTTCCGCTCACCGACGCCGTCGTCGGTCCAGCCCCCGGAGGCCGTACCCCGCAGGGTGACGTGGTCGAAGGTGCCGCCGGCCTGCGTCCAGCGCACCTGCTCCGTGGCGCCGCCCAGGCCCGTCCTCCGTAGCGTCAGGTCCCCGGGGGAGGCGGCGAACAGGCCGACCTGCGCGGTCTCGGGAAGCCCGGGCAGCCGCACGGTCCCGACCTTCGTCCAGGTCGTGCCGTCGGCGGACTCATGGCCGGTGACCGTGTCGCCCGACCGCGTCAGCCGCAGCCAGCGCGGCGCGCCACCACCCTTGCCTCCCCTGCCACTTACTTCGCCGCCACTGCCTCCGCTGCCACCGACTCGCGTGTCACTGCCGGCGATGTCATGGCGGTAGTCGTACTGCATCCGCACGCCGTGGCTGCCCGTGACCATCAGTGCGGCGTAGGAGGATCCAGGGCGGAGACCGTCCTTGATGATGATCCCGGCCTTCGCCCACGGCACCAGGCCCGGGACGATCCGATCGTGGTCCGGTGGCGGGTAGGTGATCGTCCCCGTCATGGACGTCATCCGGACCGTGATGCTGCCGTCGGCGCCCATGTCACGGTGCAGGAAGGAGAATTGGTCGTTGACGAGGGAGCCGTCGGGCCCGATCGGCTTGGCAGGGCAAGGGCCGTCGCACGAGGCGTGGTTGCCGAACGCGTAGAGCAGACCGAGGGCGACGACGGACAGGGCCGCGACCACCATCGCGATCACCCGCCCCAGACGCCGGAACTCGGTCCACTCCCGCCGGAGTTGTTCGCTGGTCGGAAACATGGCTCTGGTCTACGGACCCGGCCATAACGTGGTCCGAACGGTTGCTGTCACCTCGCTGTTAGGTGCGGTCGGGCATGCTGGGCCCCGCCGGGAAGCGAAAGAGGTGAGGGGCCCATGGGCAAGCCGAAGGGCGGGGGCGGGACCGTACGCAGACGATTCACGATCCTGTACGCCGGGGGATTCCTGGTGTCCGGAATGGTGCTGCTCGCCCTCACTTACCTGATGTCCGGAGCCAGGGTCGCCCATCGCGCCCCCGAACAGACTCCGGGCGAGGTCCCGCCGGGCCGGTCCGACCTCGCCCTCGCCCTCGCTGAGCAGCGGATACATGACCTGAGCAGCCGGCTCTCCGACGTGCACGCCCAGCAGAACCACCAGTTGCTGGTCGGCTCGCTGATCGCGCTGGCGGTGATGGTGGGCCTCTCGCTCCTCCTCGGCCGGATCCTCGCCGGTCGAGTCCTGCGCCCGCTGCGCCTGATCACCGCGGCGACACGCCGCATCTCCGCGGAGAACCTGCACCAGCGGCTCGCCGTGGCCGGTCCCGCCGATGAGGTCAAGGAGCTCGCCGACACGGTCGACGGCCTTCTGGAACGCCTCGAAGCCTCGTTCGTCGCACAGCGCCGTTTCGTCGGCAACGCCTCGCACGAACTGCGTACACCGCTGGCGACGATGAGGGCGTCACTGGACGTCGCCATCGCCAAACCGGAGCCGGCGGCACAGACCCTCGCCCTCGCCGGCCGGATCCGTACCGAGCTCGACCGCGTCGACCACCTGCTGGACGGCTTCCTCGTCCTCGCACGGGCGCAGCACGGCCCCCCTGCGGACCGGACCCCCGTACCGCTCGGCGACCTGGCACGAACGGCACTGACGGCCCGGACCGCCGACATCGCCGCGAAAGCGCTGACCGTCGAGGACGACGTCCGGGCGCGTGCCTGGACGGAGGGCAGCGAGGCGCTGCTGTCCCGGATGGTGGAGAACGTGATCGACAACGCGATCGTGCACAACGAGGCGAACGGCTGGATCCGGATCTCCACCGAACGCACCGCTACGGAAGCGTGCCTGGTCGTCGAGACCGGCGGGCGCGTCCTCGACCAGGAGCAGGTGGACCGGCTGGTGCAGCCGTTCGAGCGGCTCGGCGCCGACCGGACGGGGCCGGAGGGGAGTACGGGCCTGGGGCTGTCGATCGTCGCGGCGATCGTCGCCGCGCACGGCGGCCGCCTTGCCCTGCTGGCGAGGCCGGAGGGCGGCCTGCGCGTCGCGGTGGCGCTGCCGTCGGCAGCCGGAGCGGAAAGCGGAGAGGTGACGGCGCGATGAGGATCCTGGTCGTGGAGGACGCGCGGTCGCTCGCCGAGGTCGTCGCCGAGGGGCTGCGGGACCAGGGGATGGCCGTGGACGTCGCGCACGACGGCCTGGAGGCCGCCGCGAAGCTCGATGTGAACACGTACGACGTGGTGGTCCTCGACCGCGACCTACCGGGCATCCACGGCGACACGCTCTGCCAGATGATCACCGAGCGGGACGACCGCGCGATGGTGCTGATGCTGACCGCGGCCGGAACCCCCGGCGACCGGGTCAGCGGCCTCACCCTCGGCGCCGACGACTACCTCGGCAAGCCCTTCCACTTCCCCGAGCTGATCCTGCGCATCCGCTCCCTGGCCCGCCGCAGACCGACCGCCCGAGCCCGCACTCTGCGCGCCGCCGGCCTGGAGCTGGACCCGGCACGCCACACCGCCCTCCGCGACGGCCGCCCGCTCGACCTGTCGGCCAAGGAGTTCGCCCTCCTGGAAGCCCTGCTGCGCGCCAGCCCCGGCTTCCTGAGCGCCGAGGACCTCCTGGAACAGGTCTGGGACGAGAACGCCGACCCCTTCACCAACACAGTCACCGTCACCATCGGCCGCCTCCGCCGCAAACTCGGCACCCCACCAGCCATCACGACAACCCCCGGGGTGGGCTACCGCATCACCGACACAGCCCCGCCGCCCTGAAGGGAGTCAGAGTTCGGCCGTCCACACTCCGACAGGGTGCTCACTCGGCGGCAGCCACAACTGAGGCTGCGACTCACGATGCCCCACCCCGGCCTCCTCATCCCAGTGGAACCGGCCCTCCACATCAGGCCACGCGACCTGAAGCACGGGAAGCGGAGGCCGCCGGTAGAACCCGATGGCCCGCCCGAAGAAGGTCCGGCACCAGCGAGGATCGACGCGCCTGAGGGCGACTCGATGACCGTCGACGACATCGGGATGGGTCTGGCCATCCGCCAGCGCCTCGCCTGCGGCGGCCAACTCTCCGAGAGTGTTGAGTATGCGGTGCATGACGTGGACATCGAGCCCGAACATGGCGAGTTCAGGTCCACCGTGGGTGTGCGCGAGGCCGATCGTGTAGGCGAATCCAGGACCGATCTCGTCTTCGGGAACCATCACGACGTGCCATCCGTGCTGCTGCACATGCTCGATGACCGTCCGTTCCACGCGGTCCGCTTCGTCCCGGTCGCCATAGTCGTGGCAGAGGACGCAGCGGCACGGAAACAGAGCATCGGTCATGAGCGGAGAGTACGAGGCAAGCGTGCAAGCCGGGCGACCGGGGTTCGCCCCCCTCGATCGCAGGCTCCATCAGCAGGAGTGCCGCGCCGGCTCCCCGTCCTGCGCGGCCTTCGGTCAGCGGTTCAGGCGCTGCTGGCCGGAGCCCGCGCAGTACGAGCAGTCCATGCCGAGACCGCATTCGAGACACTGCCGGCCGTCCACGAAGCCCAGCCCCTCGCATTCGATGCAGGTGCCCCAGCCGTCACACATGCGGCACAACCCGTAGCCGGGCATCAAGGTCTCTGGCGTTGCCGCGCGCGGTGGACGTATCCAGTGGCTGTGGAACCAGACAGTCGGGGCCTGGCCCCACACGCTGACACCGCCGAACGGCCGGAGGAAGACGCCGGCTTGGAACCCGCCCTGCTGCCCCTTCAGTCGAGTCCCTGATGCGTCCTCGCTGGTCTCGACGGACCAGCCGGCCGCGGTCATCACAGCGGAGGCGGCCGCGGCCGCATCGGGAGCGGCGTCGGGCAGAGTCATACGCATCATGAACTGGCGACCCATGGCGCCGCGGGTGGTGCGCCGTTCCTGGTTCCACTCCTCGACCTCCGGCTCCGCCCCGTGCGTGAGGGCAGCCGCGATTCCCCTCAGCTCGCCGCGCAGCCAGTTCGCCGCGCGCTCGAACTCGGCCGCCGCATCGGCGACTTCATCACTCAAAACAGACCCCCACCCTCTCTCGACCCCTCCCAGACCCCGCTGGATACGATGCTCACATGGCCCACACCATGTGCGCTCTCGTCGTAGCCGGGCAGTTGGACACCCAACGTGCCCTGTCGGTCGGGCTGCGCGCCAGGCTCACGCACGAGGGCATCAGTGTCTTCCCGATCGATCACTACTTCTCGGCCTATTGGGCTGCGGTACGAGGCAACTCCGCGCAGCTCGATCTGCCGGACGGGATCGCCTCGGAGTGCGTGACGTTCCCGAGCGAGGCGGTCCTGCACGACCTGGCCCGCGAGGTGACCGACGAGGAGAGACCCAGGTTCGCGATCATCCAGACCGACTACTTCGCCGGCGCGGGCGGACAGTGGGCGGCTGCGTTCCACGGCCAGGAACGAGTGACACCTGATCAAGCATCAATCAACCATGCGTTGGCGGTACTTGGGGTACGGTCGACCACCACCGCGGACGAGTTCGACACGATCGGCCTGGGCGAGTTCCGCAGCAACCCCGACTACCTTCACGCGTACGTCGACCTGTGCGAAGAACGCGGGGCGTAGGACAGAGGCAGACCGAAGCGCAAGTGACCTGAAAGGGGACCTCCGTGCGGTGGGGTTCGAGGAACGAGCGACGCGGCGACGAGATCGGCCGCCTTCGAGAGTCCGCAGAGGCCGGCGATGCCACGGCGGCGTTCCGGTACGGCTTGCATCTCAGTACGCACGACGACCGCGCAGGCGGCGAACGGTGGCTGCGCCGCGCGGCCGAGCTGGGCCACCCCGACGCCACCGTCACCCTCGGCGTACTCCTCCACGAGTGGGGACGGCACGAGGAGGCCGAGCCGCTCCTCCGTGAGGCCGCCGGGGCGGGGCATGTGCGCGCGATGGAGATCGTCGGGTACCTCCTCCGGCAGCGCGGGGAGCATGCCGAGGCGGTCCGCTGGTATCGGCGTTCGGCCGAGGGCGGCAACCCGCAAGCCATGGCCGTCCTCGGGTCCCTGTGTCGCGAACAAGGCGACACCGAAGAGGCCGAGGGCTGGTTCCGCCGTGCCGCCGAGGCGGGCCTCGCCGACGCCGCGTACACCCTCGGGCAACTGCTCCACCGACGCGGTGAGGCCGCCGAGGCCGAACAGTGGGCCCGCCGCGCGGCGGCCGGAGGCTCCACCGCCGCGATGAACGCCCTCGGGGACCTCGCCCTGGAGCAGGGAGACCAGGAGACCGCGAAGTCCTGGTACCGCACATCGGCCGCCGCCGGAGACGACGCGGCCGGGCGCCGCCTCGCCTCCCTCCTCAGCGGCCCCGAAATGCTCGCCGAACTCGAGAACTGGCTGACCGAACGCGCCCGGAAGGGTGACGTCAAGGCATACCTGGCCCTGGGCCGGTCCAAAGAGCTCCGCGGTGACCTGTACGCGGCACAAGGCTGGTACGAGAAGGCCGCCAAGGCCGGTCACGTAGGAGCGATGACCCAACTGGCGGAAATCTCCCAACGACAGGGCCTCACCCGCCAGGCAAGAGCCTGGCGCCGCAAGGCAGCGGAAGCGACACGGCGACCGGAGGGGGAGGAGGGAAACGGCCGGTAGGCGACACCCCGGCCGGGGCCCTCAGCATGGCGGCGGCGAGTGACACGCGGTACGACGTGTGCTGCCAGTCGAGGTGCGCGGGGAACGGTGGTGGCGGCCGGATGGCCGCTATGCCCGGGGGTGGTGGGAGGCGACGGTGAAGAGGCCCGGCTGGACGTCGGTGGCGATGGTGGCGGCCTGGTCCATGTGGACCTGGGCCTCGGGGTTGGCGCGCATGGCCCAGTAGTGGTCCTCGCTCTCCCACTGGGCGTAGTTGACGACGCGCTGCCCGTCCTGGCTGGCGTGGAAGTTGGCGCAGATGAAGCCTGGTTGGTGTTTCATGGTCGTCTCGGTGGCGTGGGCCAGGAGGGCGAGCAGTTCCCGCTGGCGCGCGGGCGGGACGGTGAAGACGTTGATCAGGGTGGCTACGGGGCGGCTGCTGTCGATGCTGGCGTATGCGGTCATGTGCAGATCGTTGCCCTTGGCCCGTCGCCGCCGCGCATGCGGACGGTCGGCTTCGCTCGATCCGGTGCCGTCCACCTGGCGGCTGTGTCCAGACGGGCGGGACCCTGCCTTCCGCTCAGGGACCTCCACCCGGAGCTCGGGGTGAACCGGAAGAACTGTAGGCCCGAGCCCTCGTCCTGGAGCTGCACCAAGTCGTCGCCCGTCGCACCGGCGCCGCCCTCGAAGCGGACCGCCGCATGCAGCGTGCGCCGCAGCTGCCGTAGAAGAAGGTGCCGGGCTTCGGCCGGATGTGGCTGACCCCCTTGGCGCGCTCCCAGGCCCCGGTCACCGCAGACCTCACCTCGGCGGGGACCGCCAGGTTCTCGCACGCGCCGCGGTGTGCCTCGACCGAGGGGCTGGCAGTCGTACTCGGGCTGGTCGGGCCGCTCGGGGCGACGGTCGCCGTGACCTCTGGCCAGTCCGTCGGTGCGGGCGATGCCGAGGGCGTCGCCGATCCCGCCGTGATCCGGATAGCCGTCGGGGCGGCGTCCGCGCTCCCGGAATTCCGCCGCAGACTACAGCTGGCGCCGGCCGCGCCCACGGTGCGCCCCTGGCTCACCGCCTAAGGCGAGAAGGACGCACCGCACGTACCTCACCCACGACCTGAACCGACCCGAGCCGACCGGTACCGCCCCACATCCCCATCCACCACCACGACACTCAAGGCCCGCCCCCCGACAGCTCTCGCCTTGCCGGGGGCCGCTCGCTGGCTGACGATCGTCTCGGTGAACCGGGAGCGTGCCTCGCGCGGTCGCCGAGGTACGCCCTGACGCCCAGCTGGGAGGTTTCGTCATGTCGGACTGGCGCGCGCGAGCATCCCGTGCGGACAAGTGGCCCCTGCGTCCCGGCCACGCGAACGCGAACGCGACCGAGCCGGCACCCGAGCACTCGATGGACCCCCGGGCCGAGCCCGGCCCGCCTCCCGTGCCCCTGGAGCGCAGCGTGGTGGACGCGGCGCTCTACCAGGACGGACGGCGGATCGACACGCCCTCGTCGCTGGCGGAGATCTACCGGCAGCTTCCCCGGCCCGGCACGATGGCCTGGATCGGTCTGTACCGGCCGTCGCCCGCGCAGCTGTGGGAGGCCGCCGAGCAGTTCGGGCTGCACGAGCTGGCCGTGGAGGACGCGATCGTCGCGCACCAGCGGCCCAAGCTGGAGCGGTACGGCGACACCCTCTTCGTGGTCCTGCGCTCGGCCCGGTATATCGACGAGGCGGAGGAGGTCGACTTCGGCGAGATCCACGTCTTCATCGGCCCCGACTTCGTCCTCACGGTCCGGCACAGCCAGGCCCCCGACCTCGCCGTCGTCCGCAAGCGCGTCGAAGACGACCCGGATCTGGTCGCCCGGGGGCCCGAAGCGGTGCTGTACGCGATCCTCGACGCGGTCGTCGACGGATACGCGCCGGTCGTCGCCGGGCTCCAGCACGACATCGACGAGATCGAGACCGAGGTCTTCGGCGGCGACCCCAACGTCTCCCGGCGCATCTACGAGCTGTCCAGGGAGGTCGTGGACTTCCAGCGGGCCACCCGCCCCCTCCTGACCATCATGCGCGGCCTCCAGGGCGGGTTCCAGAAGTACCGCACCGACGAGGAGCTCCAGCGCTACCTCCGCGACGTCGCCGACCACGCCACCACCGTGGCCGAGCGGGTGGACAGCTTCCGGCAGGCGCTCGGCGACATCCTCACCGTGAACGCCACCCTCGTCACCCAGGCGCAGAACGAGGAGATGAAGATGCTCGCCGAGGCGGGCCACGCGCAGAACAACGAGATCAAGAAGATCTCCAGCTGGGCCGCCATCCTCTTCGCGCCCACCCTCATCGGCACGGTCTACGGGATGAACTTCGACCACATGCCCGAGCTCCACTGGACCCTCGGCTACCCCTTCGCCATCGCCCTCATGGGCATCGTCTGCGGCGGCCTCTACCTGGTCTTCAAGCGCCGCGACTGGCTGTAGAGGCGGACGCTGCCCCCACCCAGGCCCGCGTCGTTCACGCCCTGCGGAGGGCCGAGCGGCCGGCGTAGCGGGCGGCCGCGCCCAGCTCCTCCTCGATGCGGATGAGCTGGTTGTACTTCGCCGTGCGGTCGGAGCGGGAGAGTGAGCCGGTCTTGATCTGGCCGCAGCCGGTCGCCACCGCGAGGTCCGCGATGGTGGTGTCCTCCGTCTCGCCCGAGCGGTGCGACATCACGGCCGTCCAGCCCGCCCGGTGGGCCGTGGCCACCGTGGCCAGCGCCTCGGTCAGGGTGCCGATCTGGTTGACCTTGACCAGGATCGAGTTACCGACGCCGGTGCTGATGCCCTCCCGCAGCAGGCTCTCGTTGGTGCAGAACACGTCGTCGCCCGTGAGCTGGCAGCGGTCGCCGACGCGGGCGGTCAGCTCGCGCCAGCCGTCCAGGTCGTCCTCCGCCATCGGGTCCTCGATGGAGACGATCGGGTAGGAGTCGATGAGCTTGGCCAGGTAGTCGACGTTCTCGGAGGGCGTACGGCGGACGCCCTCGCCGGCGTAGTCGTACACCCCGTCACGGAAGAACTCCGACGACGCCGGGTCCATGATCAGGCCGATGTCGGTGCCGGGGCGGTAGCCGGTGCGCTCGACGGCGGCCATGACGAAGTCGAGCGCCTCCTCGGCGGTGCGCAGGGCGGGTGCGAAGCCGCCCTCGTCGCCGACGCCGGTGGAGTGGCCGGCGGCCAGCAGGTCGCGGCGCAGGGTGTGGAAGACCTCGCTGCCCATGCGTACCGCTTCGGCGAAGGTGTCCGCGCCGAGCGGTGCGATCATGAACTCCTGGAAGTCGAGTGGATTGTCGGCGTGGGCGCCGCCGTTGACGATGTTCATCATCGGCAGGGGCAGGAGGTGGGCCTCGGGGCCGCCGAGGTAGCGGTAGAGAGGCAGGCGGTGGGCCGCCGCGGCAGCCTTGGCGGTGGCGAGGGAGACACCGAGGATCGCGTTGGCGCCGAGCCGGGACTTCGTGGCGGTGCCGTCGAGGGCGACCAGTACGGCGTCGAGCCCCTCCTGGTCCGCCGCGTCGCGACCGCGTACGGACGCCGCGATCTCACCGTTCACGTGGGCCACCGCGCGGTCGACGCCCTTGCCGTGCCAGCGCGCCGCGTCCCCGTCCCGCAGTTCGACGGCCTCCCGGGCGCCGGTGGAGGCGCCGGAGGGCACGGCCGCGCGTCCCAGGGAGCCGTCCGCCAGGACGACGTCGACCTCGACCGTGGGGTTGCCCCGGCTGTCGATGATCCGGCGGGCGGTGACGGTCTCGATGGTGGTGGCTGCGGAGTCCAGGGGTGTGACTGCCTGTGCGGACATGGGGAGGTCCTTCCCGTTGTCGTGTGCCGTGGCCCCGGCTGCGACAGCGTTGGCGCTGGGCCCGACGAAGCGAAACACTACAGCAATGCTGAACACTTTTGCTGTGTAGTTTGGCTGCGTAGTTTGGCTGCGCAGTTTTGCCGTGCAGCGGAAGGGGATGGCATTTCCGTGCAGGTCGGGGCGCTCGGCCGCACCGGGGCGGCGCGGTAAAGTGCGCTATGCCCTCCACGGAAGCCGCCGCCATCGCCACCGACCTGCGCACCGCCATGGGCAAGCTCACCCGGCGCGTCAAGCACGAGGACCGCATCCCGCTCGGCCAGGCCGCCGTGCTCGGCGCCCTCGACCGCAACGGGCCCATGACCACCAGTGACCTCGCCGCCGATCAGCGCGTACGCCCCCAGTCGATGGCGCGGGCGGTCGGGCTGCTGATGGAACAGGACCTGATCACGCGCCGGCCGCACCCCACGGACGGCCGCAAGTCGCTCGTCGAGCTGACGGACGCGGGCCGCACCGCGCTCGAAGCCGAGCGCGGCCGCAGGGCCGGATGGCTCGCGCAGGCCATCGAGGCCGAACTGACGGACGAGGAGCGGATCCTGTTGGCGCGCACCACGGCACTGCTGGATCGGCTCGCCACCCGCTGAGGCCCCGCCCACGACCCGCCCACGACCCGCCCACGCCCCGCTCACCGCCCCAGCCGCGCGTCAGCGCTGCCTCAGGGAGGACGGCGGGATGCCGAGGGTGCGGGTGAAGGCGTACGAGAAGGAGGCCGGGGAGGCGTACCCGAGCAGGGTCGCGACCTCGGTGACGCTCTTGTGGCGCAGGAGCGGGATCGAGCCGAGCAGTCCGGCCCGGGACCGCCAGGCCGCGGGGCTCATCCCCGTCAGGTCCCGGAAGCGGCGGGTCAGCATGCGCTCGCTCATGGCCGCGGCGCGCGCCCAGTCGGCGTTGGTCACCGTCACGTCGGGGCGGGCGAGGTAGCCGCGACACAGCGCGGCGAACGGCGGCTCGTGGGGGAGGGGGACGTGCAGGGGGACCTCGGAGAGGGCGGCGACCTCCAGCAGGATCAACGAGATCACCGCGCTGTCGCGGCGGTCGGCGGCGTACTCCGGTCCCAACTCGGCAGCGGAGAGCAGCAGTTCCCGCAGCAGCGGCGGCACCTCCACGGCCCGGCAGACGGCGGGCCACCACGGGACGGCGGCCGGCTCGATGTAGAGGCTTGAGGTCTGGGTGTCCAGCATGCGCACCTGATGGCGGACGCGCGGCGGAATGAGCACCGCCCGTTCGCCCGGCACGGTCCACGCCCCGTCGTCGGTCTCCACGAGCATCGTGCCGGTCGCGGCGTACAGGAACTGCGCCCGGCGGTGCTCGTGCCAGGCGAGCAGGGTGTCCGGCGGGTAGTCGGTCGCGATCGGCAGCACCTCGACGGGGAGGCGGTCGACGCGCGCGAGGGGCACGTTGCGCACGCCGGAAGCTTAGGGCCGAAACTCGAAAGGACCGGACCGTCTGTCGATCGTCGGCGCGCGCCGTCTCGGATGGACTGGGGCGCATGAGTGCTGTCGTTCTCGTGGTCATCGGCGTCCTGACCGGACTGACCACCGTGCTGTTCGGGTTCGGAGGGGGCTTCGTCACCGTCCCCGTCATCCTCTGGGTGGACGCCGCCGCGGGACCGGCGGCGGCGACCGTCGCGGTGGCGACCTCGTCGCTGGTCATGGTCGTGAGCGCGGTCGTGGCGACCGCCGCCACGCCTCGGTCCGTCCTTGGCCGGCTACGGGGCTCCGCCTCGCTCCTCGTCCTCCTCGGCGCCGGGGGACTCGGCGGCGCGTTCGCCGCGAGCTTCGCGCCGGGCTGGCTGATCCACTGGGGTTTCGTGGCCTATTTGGCCCTCACCGTCCTCGACGTGCTCGTCCGCCCGGGGTTCCTGCACCTGGACGACCCCGGCGGCGCAGGGCGGCGCGAAGCGGCGATCCCCGTCTGGCTCGGGATGCCCATCGGCGGAATCGCCGCGTTCCTCGGCGTCGGAGGCAGCGTCATGACCGTTCCCCTGCTGCGGCGTTCGGGACTCCCGATGCGCAGCGCGGCGACGCTGGCCAACCCCCTCACCGCCTGCATCGGCGCCCCCGCGTGCGCGGTCTTCCTCGCCCTCACCCACGGGACCGGCACCGGCAGCGGAACCGGGACGGACACCGGAGCGCTGGGCCTGACCGTCGGGTTCGTGGACCTCGGCGCCGCCGCCCTGCTTCTCCTCGGATCCCTCCCGATCGTCGTCCTCCTGCGCCGCAGACCCCCGCGGATCGCGGACCGCCTCCACGCCCGCGCGTACGTCGCCCTGCTGTGCCTGGTGCTGATCGTCATGCTGGCCCGTACCCCCTGAGGCCGTACCCCTGAGGCCGTTCCATCTGACGCCGGAGGTCCGCCTCAGCGGCTCAGCAGAGCGGCGCGCAAGTCCACCCGGTCGTCGAGGCGGGACAGGTCGCGCCCCGTGAGGGCCTCGATGCGTTCGACGCGGTAGTGGACCGTGTTGACGTGGACGTGGAGGGCCTCGGCGGTGCGCGTCCAGGAGCAGTCGTGCGCGAGGAAGACCTCCAGGGTCTCCAGGAGCATGGCGCTCGACCCGCGGCCGACCTTCGACAGGGGGCCCAGGACGGTCTCGCGGTAGATGTCACGCACCGAGGCGGGGACACCGGCCAGGAGCATGGCCAGCCCGTCGAGATCGCGGAGTTGGGCCACCCGTGGCGCTGCCGATGAGGTGGCGCGCGCACCGGCGAGGGCGTAACGGGCCTGCGTCAGAGCGGTGTTCAGGCCGGACGCGTCGACAGGGTCGCTCAGTCCGACGTGCCAGGTCCCCTCCGGCCGGCAGGACTGGATCAACTCCGCGACCTCGCGCAGACGCCCGACCACCGTGGTCCTCGCCTCGCCCTCGCCCTCGTGCGCGAGCACGGCCGCCGCCCCGTCGCCGTCGCCCAGGGCGACGGCGAACGTCGCCGACGGCAGGTGCCTGAGCGCCTCGGTGAGCGCGGCGACGCCGTCGGCACCGGTGTCCCCGCTCGGCACCAGCGCCGCGGCGACGACCGTGTAGGAGAGCCGGTCGGCCAACCCGCAGGAGGCCAGGGCGCGTTCCAGTCGCCCGGGGTCGACGCGCAGGGTGCTGATCGCCTCCAACAGCCGGGCGGCGGCGGGGTCGCGCTCGGCCCGGGCCCGGTCCTCGCGGCGCCGGTGGCGGCCCAGGAGCTCGGCTATCTCCTGAAGGACCCTCGGCGGCACCTGTCCCTCCTCGGGCAGGTGCAGGTACCAGGTGTCGAAATCGGTGCCCTCGGCCTCGATCCGCAGCGTCGTTCCCTCCGCCCCGGCCAGGGCCTCCATGGCCTTCCGCGCGGGAAGCTCCACGGAATCGCCGGTACGGGCCACGGTCCGGCCCGCGGCGCTGAGGAGGTGGCACGCGGGCGCGCCGAGGTGGGCGAAGGCCCGGTCGAGGAGTTCGCCGGCCGTCGCGCCGCGCTCCAGCGCCCGGTCGAGGTCCAGGCGGACGTTCTCCGGCAGGGCGTGGTGACCGGCGGGATGGCGGTTGAGCTCGCCCCACTGGCGCAGGTAGACGGCCTCGGTGATGGCCCGGAAGCTGGTGTGCGGAGGCACGGAGACGAGCGCGACGCGGTGTCTGCGGCACGCGTCGACGAGTTCCCTCGGCACGTGCCCGTGGGTCTCCTCGCCGGCCAGCAGCGCCACGGCCCCCGCCTGCCGCAGGGCGGAGACGAAGCGGTCGGTCTTGGCCGCGGCGCCGTCGCGGCTCCACCAGACGAGGCCGCTCAGGACGACCTCGCCGGGCTGGAGGAAGCGCGCCGGGTCCTCCAGGTCCGTCGCGGTGACTCCGGCGATCTCCTGGCCGAGCAGCGCCTCGTCGCCCCAGACGAGCGAGAGGTCCAGACGGTCGAGTCGGAGGAGGTGGTCGACGTGCATGCGGTGCTCCTTGCGCGGTCGCGGGTCGGCCCCGCGCTCACATTCACGAGGCGAATGCGAGTCGATGCATCGTAGATGCCCATCCGCAGAGGGAAAACAGCTCTTGGTTGATCATCCAGGGAGCAGCGCCGCCCGATGGAGGATTTCCGGCGTCCCATCCAGTCGTGCCGGGGGTCCGTGACGGGCTTCACTGGCCTGAAGGCACCGGTCGGGAGGCAGGGGTGGGATGGATCTGAACACGATCACGGACGTGAGGGACGCGCGGCGCCGCGAGCCCTGGCGCCCCGGGGACGCGTGGCTGGGCGGCGGGACGTACCTGTTCTCCGAACCCCAGCCGCACCTGCGGCGGCTGGTCGATCTGAGCCGGATGGACTGGGAGCCGCTCACGCGCTACCCGGACGGCTCGCTGGAGATCGCCGCGACGTGCACGATCGCCCAACTCTCGCGCTACGGACGGCGGTTCCTCGAAGCGACCGCGGCACCCCTCTTCGAGCAGTGCTGCCGGGCGTTCCTCGCCTCGTTCAAGATCTGGAACATGGCGACGGTCGGCGGGAACCTCTGCAACGGCCTCCCCGCCGGCCCGATGATCTCGCTGACCGCCGCCCTCGACGGCAGCTGCCTCCTCCAGGCGCAGGACGGCTCCACACGCGAGGTGAAGGTGGCCGATTTCATCCGGGGCGCGGGCGTCAAGGACCTCGCGGAGGGCGAGCTGCTGCGCTCGGTCACCCTGCCCGGGCGCGCGCTGGAATTCCGTACGGCCTTCCGGCAGGCATCGCTGTACGGGCTCGGCCGGTCCGGCGCCCTCGTGATCGGGGCGCTCGACCCCGTGGACGGCTCGCTGACGGTCACCGTGACGGCGGCCACCACCCGCCCGTTCCGGTTCTGGTTCCCGCTGCCGCCGACCGCCGGACGCCTCCGGGCGGCGATCGACTCCACGGTGACCGCGGAGGAGTGGTTCGACGACATCCACGGACTCCCCGAGTGGCGGCGGCACATGGCACTGCGCCTCGCCGAAGAGGTCCGCCGCGAACTGACCACCGGACTGGCCACGGGACTGAAGGCCGAAGCGACCACCGCCCCCGGGAAGGACGACCGATGAGTTACGAAGTGCACGTCAACGGAAGGGCGTTCGACGCCGAGCCGCGCGGCGGCCAGTGTCTGCGGACCTATCTGCGCGAGCGGGGCTGGTTCGGCGTGAAGAAGGGGTGCGACGCCGGCGACTGCGGGGCCTGCACGGTCCACGTCGACGGGGAGCCCGTACACAGCTGCATCTACCCGGCCGTACGGGCCGAGGGCCGGTCCGTCACCACGGTCGAGGGGCTGTCCTCCCCGGACGGTGAACTCCACCCCGTACAGCAGAAGTTCCTGGACGCGCAGGGCTATCAGTGCGGCATGTGCACCGCCGGCTTCCTGATGACGACGGCCGCCCTGGAGGCCGAGCGCGGCACCCCGCACGACGACGGCAAGCTCGACGACCTCCCGCGCGCCTTCAAGGGCAACATCTGCCGCTGCACGGGCTATCGGGCGATCGAGGACGCCGTCCGAGGTGTCAAGCACGTCGAACGGCCCTGCGCGGGGCAGGCGGTGGGCCGGAACGTCGCGGCACCCGCCGGCCCGCAGGTCGTCACCGGCACCGCCCGCTACACCTTCGACGTCGAGGTCCCGGGCCTGCTGCACATGAAGCTGCTGCGCTCGCCGCACCCGCACGCGCGGATCGTGGCGATCGACACCTCCGACGCGCTGCGCGTGCCCGGCGTGGTCGCGGTCCTCACCCACGAGGACGCACCCGAGACCCTGTACTCCTCCGCCCGGCACGAGCACCCGACCGAGGACCCCGACGACACCCGGGTCCTGGACAACGTGGTCCGCTACGTGGGGCAGCGGGTCGCGGCCGTCGTCGCCGACAGCGAGGGCGCGGCCGAGGAGGGCTGCCGCCGGATCGAGGTGACGTACGAGCAACTCCCTTACGTCACCGACCCGGAGGAGGCCATGCGCCCGGGCGCGCCCGTCATCCACGCGGGCAAGGGGCCGGAGGTGCGTATCGCCCGGGTCGAGAACAACGTGGCGGGCGAGGTGCACGGCGAGATCGGCTCCGTCGAGGACGGCTTCGCCGAGGCGGACGTCGTGTACGAGGAGACCTTCCGCACCCAGCGGGTGCAGCACGCGAGCCTGGAGACCCACGGCTGCGTCGCGTACTTCGAGCCGAAGGAGGACGGCACCGGCGAGCGCCTGACCGTCCGCTCCTCCACCCAGACGCCGTTCCTCACCCGACGGGCCCTGTGCGCGCTGTACGGCCTGCCGGAGGACGAGGTGCGCGTGGTCGCGGGCCGGGTGGGCGGCGGCTTCGGCGGCAAGCAGGAGATGCTCACCGAGGACATCGTCACCCTCGCCGCGCTGAAGCTGCGGCGGCCCGTGAAGCTGGAGTACACCCGCGCCGAGCAGTTCTACGGAGCGACCACCCGGCACCCGTTCACCATCGGCATCAAAGTGGGCGCGCGGAGGAACGGGACGCTGACCGCCGTGCAGATGCGGGTGGTGTCCAACACCGGCGCGTACGGCAACCACGGCCCGGCGGTGATGTTCCACAGCGTCGGCGAGTCCTTCGCCGTCTACCGCGCGCCGCACAAGAAGGTCGACGCCTACTCCGTCTACACCAACGTCGTCCCGGCGGGCGCCTTCCGGGGCTACGGGCTCGGGCAGGTCACCTTCGCCGTCGAGTCGGTCATGGACGAGCTGGCCCGGCAGCTGGGGATGGACCCGCTGGTCTTCCGCGAGAAGAACATCATCGGGCCCGGTGAGGGCATGCACAGCCCCATCGGCGAGGAGGAGGACCTGTTCATCGCCTCGTACGGCCTCGACCAGTGCCTCTCCGTCGTGCGGAACGCCCTCGCCGAGGACCGCAGCGCCGAGGACGCCCCCGAGGGCTGGCTGGTCGGGCAGGGCACCGGCATGGCGATGATCGCCACGGGCCCGCCCGGCGGCCACTACGCGGACGCCCGCGTGTCGCTGCTGGAGGACGGCACGTACGACATCGCGGTCGGCACCGCCGAGTTCGGCAACGGCACCACCACCGTCCACAAGCAGATCACCGCCGGCGCCCTGAACACCACCGAGGACCGCCTCACCGTCCGCCAGTCCGACACCGACGTCGTCCGCCACGACACCGGCGCCTTCGGCTCCGCAGGCACCGTCGTCGCCGGCAAGGCCGTCCTCCTCGCCGCCACCTCCCTCGCCGAACGCCTCCGCACGCTCGCCGCCCGCCACACCGGCGTGGCGCGGCACCTGTGCGTCCTCGGCGCCGAGGCCGTCGACTGCGCCGGGCGGACGGTCACCCTCAAGGAGCTGTACGAGGCCGGGCACGCGCTCGGCGCGGCGGAGGAGCTGGCGGCGGACGGGCACTGGGGCGGGTCGCCGCGCTCGGTCGCCTTCAACGCGCAGTGGTTCCGGCTCGCCGTCGACCCCGGCTCCGGAGAGATCCGCATCCTGCGGAGCGTCCACGCGGCCGACGCCGGAAAGGTCATGAACCCCATGCAGTGCCGGGGCCAGGTCGAGGGCGGCGTCGCCCAGGCACTCGGCGCGACCCTCTTCGAGACCGTACGGATCGACGAGCGCGGCGAGGTCACCACGGCCGCCTTCCGCCGCTACCGGCTCCCGCAGTACGCGGACGTGCCCCGCACCGAGGTCCACTTCACGGAGACGTCCGACGCGATCGGCCCGCTCGGCGCCAAGTCGATGAGCGAGAGCCCCTTCAACCCCGTCGCCCCCGCCTTCGCCAACGCGCTGCGCGACGCCACCGGCATCCGCTTCACCGAGCTGCCGGTGACCCGCGACCGCGTCTGGCTCGCCCTCGACCGGCACGCCAGGAGCGCCGGGCGATAGCCCGGCCGGCCACCGCCTCGTCCACGGCCTCGTCCACGGCCTCGTCCACCGCCAAGGCCACCGCCTTGTCGATTCCTCTAAGTGCCCTCTCATTCGCGATGGAGGGTCCCACCACATTGTTGCAAGTGAGATCGAAAGCGGCCTACGGTGTCGCATATGCAGTCCTACAGCATCGGGCAGGCCGCACGTCTGCTCGGCGTCAGCCCCGACACGGCGCGGCGCTGGGCGGACGCGGGCCGGGTCGAGACCCACCGCGACGAGAGCGGGCGGAGGGTCATCGACGGCACGTCGCTCGCGGCGTTCTCCGTCGAGATCGCGCAGAGCGAGGACGACGACGCGTCGTGCACCTCGGCGCGCAACGCGTTCCCGGGCATCGTCACCGCGATCAAGCTCGGCGACATCGCGGCCCAGGTCACCATCCAGGCCGGGCCGCACCGCCTGGTCTCCCTCCTCACCCGGGAGGCCGTGGAGGAGCTGGGACTGGAAGTCGGCATGCAGGCCACCGCCCGCGTGAAGTCGACCAGCGTGCACATCGACCGCACCTGACCACCTCTCACGCAGGAGCGCGTCACCGCACCACCGCAACACAGCGTCACCGCATCACCGATTCACCGCATCGCCTTCGGCCGTCGGCGCGGCCGGCCTGTTCTCTCATCTTCCGTTCGCTTTCAAGGAGTTCCGACCCTCATGGCCCTCACCGTCACCCCCGCCAGACGCCGTACCGCCGCCGCCGTGCTCACCGCCGCCCTGCTCGTGCCGCTGGCGGCCTGTTCGAGCGACGACACCAAGAAGGACACCGCCGGCTCCACCGCCTCCGGCTCCCCGGCCTCGGGCTCCGCGAGCGGCGCGCCCGCGGCGAACCTGACCGTCCTCGCCGCCGCCTCCCTCACCGACGTCTTCAGGACGGCCGGTGCCGCGTACGAGAAGGCGCACCCGGGCACGAAGGTCACCTTCTCCTTCGCTGGCTCGCAGGAGCTGGTCGCGCAGGTGTCCCAGGGCTCGCCCGCCGATGTGCTGGTCACTGCCGACACCAAGAGCATGGACAAGGTGAAGGCCGACACGAGCACGCCCGCGATCATCGCGAAGAACCGGCTGGTCATCGCCACCGGCGAGGGTAACCCGCACAAGATCGACGACCTGAAGGACCTGGCCGACACCAAGCTGAAGGTGGTCCTGGCGGCGCCCGAGGTCCCGGCGGGCAAGTACAGCCAGAAGATCCTCGACGCGCAGAAGATCACCGTGAAGGCGGTCTCCCAGGAGCCCAACGTCCGCGCGGTGCTCAGCAAGGTCGAGCTGGGTGAGGCCGACGCCGGGCTCGTCTACAAGACGGACGCCGCGAGCGCCGCCGACAAGGTCGACGCGGTCGAGATCCCGGACGCCCAGAACGCCGTCGCGCAGTACCCGGCCGCCACCCTGAAGGACTCCAAGAACGCCGAGGCCGCCACCGCGTTCGTCACCTGGCTCTCCTCGCCCGAGGGCCAGAAGATCCTCCAGGACGCGGGCTTCCAGAAGCCGTAACCGTCCGGGATCACCCGGGCAAGACGTTGCGGGGGCTGTCCGCATCGGGGGACCGGACAGCTCCCGTAACGTTCGGCCCGGCAGCAGAACGACAGCCGTCCCGCTCCGACCTCCTGGGAGAGAACCTCGCCATGCCGGAGAAAGCCCCCTCGGACGTGCGCGGCTGGCTGCGCGGCATCGAGGTCTTCGCCCGCCCGCTGCCCGTGTTCGACGCGGAGCGGGCGCCGGCCGAGCCGACGGCCCTGTTCCTGGAGTGGCTGACGGATGCGGTGGAGGCTGGTGTCCCCGACCCGCACGCCATGACGCTGTCCACCGTGGACGAGGCCGGGGACCCGGACGCGCGCGTGCTGATCCTCAAGAACGCGGACGCGGCGGGCTTCCAGTTCGCGACGCACGCCGCCAGCCCCAAGGGCGTGCAGCTCGCGGGTACGCCGAGGGCCGCGCTCACCTTCTACTGGGCCGAGTTCGGCCGTCAGGTCCGGGTCCGGGGCGCGGTGACGCCCGACAGCCCGGAGCGTTCGGCCGCCGACTTCCTCGCCCGTGGGGCGACCGCGCGGGCGGAGGCCCTCCTCGGCCGCCAGAGCCGCTACCTCACCGACCCGGAGGCGCGTGATCGCGCCCTCCGGGAGAGTCTGGCCCGGGTGGAGGCCGCCCCGGACCTGGTCGATCCCGCGTGGACGCTCTCGACCGTCGTCCCCGACGTCGTCGAGTTCTGGCAGGCGACGGCGAGCCGCGTCCACGTACGTCTGCGCTACGAGCGCGAGCCCACCGGCTGGCAGTGGCGACAGCTCTGGTCCTGAACCCGACCGGGACCGCCTCACGCCTGGGGCAGCAGCACCGGTGCGAGACCTCCGTCCTCCCAGTCGGGCCCGAGCGCGGCCAGGGCGTCCCCGATCGCGGCACCGCGCAGAAAGGCGGCGCGATGCCCCGCGCCGATCCGGCATCCGTCGTCGGTCCACGAGACGGGTACGAGGCGGGTGTGGCCCGGTGAGACCTTCGCCCTGCCGTACACGGGCACGCGGGGCAGCCGGGGGAGCGCGCGGCCGCAGAGGCCGGCGAGGAGCGGGCCGAGGAGAGTACGGGCGGAGACCAGAGCCGCGTACGGATGGCCAGGCAGCCCCACCACCCAGCGGCGTCCGGGGAGTTCCGCGAGCAGCATGGGGTGGCCGGGCCGGCAGGCCACCGTGTCGACGACCATCCGGGCCGCGCTGTCCGCGAGGAGGCCGCGCAGTTGATCGGTGGCGCCGACCGACGTGGAGCCGGTGACCACGATGACCTCGGCCCCGTCCCGCGCGCGGACCTCGCGGGCCAGACCGCCGTGAGGATGGTCGAGTACGTGGCACAACGCGACCGTCTCACCGCCGAGTTCGGCGACGAGGCCGGGGAGGAGCGGTCCGAGCGCGTCGCGGACCCGCCCGGGTTCCGGGGCGCCCGCGTGGTCCAGTTCGTCGCCGGTGACCAGCACGGCGACGCGCGGCCGGGGCCGTACCGCCACCGTGTCGTGGCCCGCGGCGGCGGCCAGACCGACGAGCGCCGGCCCGATGCGCGTCCCGGCCGGGGCCAGGCACTCCCCGGCTGCCGCGTCCTCTCCGGTACGCCGGATGTGACGGCCCTCCGAGGGCACGGCGCCGAACACCTGGCCGCCGGTGGCCGTCGCGACTTCGAGCGGGACGACCGCGTCCGCGCCGGGCGGGACGAGGGCGCCCGTGGAGATGCGGGCGCACGCGCCGGGTCGGAGGACCCCCTGCCACGCCGTGCCCGCGCGAGCCGTTCCGCGGATCCGCCAGAGCGGAGCTCCGGATACGGCGTACCCGTCCATGGCCGCCGTGTCGAAGGCGGGCTCGCGGATGCGGCGGCGGGGACGGTTCGGTCACTGAGGCGGTGGCGGTGGAGGCGGGCGCGGGAGGCATGGTCTCCACATTCCGTCGCCGGTGTTTCCGGCTGCGGCCGACCTCATGTCTCCGGCGCGCCGATCGGCTCACAGGCCGGGTGCGCCGCAGGTGAGGCGCCCCTCGCTCCCACGGTGAGGACCGTGGGAGGGGACGGTCAGGCGGCGGAGCGTCAGGCGGCGGAGAGGGAGATCTCCGTGGACTTGATCAGCGCCACGACGGAGGTGCCGGCGGCCAGGCCGAGGTCCTCGACGGCGTCCTTCGTGATGGCGGCGGTCAGCTCGCCGCCCTCGACGGAGACCTTCACCGAGCCCATGGCACCGCCGGTCGCGACCTCGGTGACGGAGCCCGCGAGCTGGTTGCGGATGGACAGGCCGTCGACAGGACCGGTCGCGAGGGCGACCTCGGTGGACTTGACCAGCGCCTTGACGGCGGTGCCCTCGGCGAGGCCCAGGTCCTTGACGGCGTCCGCGGTGATCGCGGCGGTGATGTCCTGGCCGCCGGCCAGACGGACCTTCACCGAGGCCATGGCCTCGCCGGTGGTGACGGCGGTGACGGTGCCGGGGAGCTGGTTACGGATGGACAGGGTCATGGAACACGCCTCACAAAGCCGGAAAGCGCAGATGTCACTTCTGTGATCTGCTTCGTCTTCTTCGACGCTACCGGAACGGGAAATGCGTGAGGCGACCCGCGTCTCATCCACCAGCCGAACGGACGCATGGACCTTGCTAATTCGATAAACGGGCAAGAAGGCGTGTCTCTGTCAGCCGTCACCGTCCTGACCAGTGGATATCTCTTTCAAGTGAAGCGACTGTTCCTATTTCAAGCGTTCGTTGGTTTCGAGGGAGTCCGGAGTCCGGTCATTCCTCCAACAGGGTTTGGGCGATGTACCCACCGGGGCTTACGCCTCCGGGAACGACGAACACCACCGACGTCTCGTGCACCACGTACCGCGCCAGCGCGTCGCCCCTCGGCGGCGATGAACCCGGCCACCGTCCAGCGCAGCCGGGCCTCGCCGTGCGCGAGGCGCTGGAGGGTGCGCAGTGCGTGGACGGTGACAAGGGCGTCGTCGGAGCCGATGTGGACGAGGAGGTGGCCGCCGCCGCGCGCGGGGTCCAGCTCGTCGCCGGGGGTCCGGCGCCTCCCCCGGGGTCAGCCGCTCGGCGGCGCACGTCCAGCGCAGCATCAGCGCCGCCGCCAGGCCGCGGCCGGTGGCGGTACGGAGGCCGAAGGCAGCAAGGCGTACATGCTGCCGACGGGGCGTCAGGACCCCGGCCTGGTGCGGCCCGTGGAACGGGACCGGTACGGCCGGACCGACGGGGTTCCCTTCGCCACCCCGTACCGAACAGCGCGCGGCGCGAGACGCCGCGGTGGCTGGGGGCCGCAGCGTCATCGGGAGATGCGCCGCCATCAGGGGACGTACCGCTTCGGGGTCGGTCGCCCCGGCCGGAGTCCGCCGCGCCCGCGTCGGTGTCAGCTCCCGGCACGCGCGGGTTCGGAGTCGGCGTCGACGAGTGTGTCCACGGTGCCGACCCAGAGCTGGTTGAGCTCGGAGACCTCCGCCGCCTCGAACGGCTTGTCATCCTCCGACACCGCCAGCAGGACACGGGACTTGGCGAAGCCGGGGTCGAGCTCGGCCCAGCCGAAGTCGGCCCTGTAGCCGCCGCCTCCGGTCGCCGCGACGATCCCGGGCAGCTTCCCGTTCTTCTTCGACGCGCCAGACGCAATCGCACACTCACCTTGCATATGGGCCCCTAGAAGGCCATTCCCCCTCTTAGATGATCCACTGTACGGATGCCGTGCGAGAGGGCCATTTTCTGTGTCTGGGTCCAATCGCCTCGGCAGGGCGCAGGCTGCTTGACTGGGCTGCGTCGCCGCCGAGGCGGAGGAGTGGCTCTCGCCGTCCTCGGCCGGCCGACCGGAAGGGCCCTGCGCGCTGTTCGCGGTGTTCTGCGCGCAGGGGCCCTTTACAACCTCCGTCCGACGAGTGCACGTACGGCCCGGATGGCCCGCCCCGCCCGACCCCTCCGTCGACACCTCCAAATCCCAGATGCAGACCCACACGGGCATTCATCCAGGCATTCATGAGCGCATTGTGCGGATGCCCTCGCAGATGCAAGATAGTGACGCGGGCAGCGCCGCGGAGCACCCGCATGCGCCGTCCCGGGGCGGGCCCACCCCTCCCTCCGCATCCGCTGTTCCTGCTCACGAGGCGAGGTCGGACAGATGACGACACGTACCTACGACGGCATCGCCGGCCACTCCACCTACCGCCGCCCGGACGGACGCGTCGCCCGCTTCATCGCGAGAGCCCTGGGGGACGGCCGGACCGTCCTCAACGTCGGTGCCGGCGCGGGCTCGTACGAGAACATCGGCGGTACGGTGACGGCGGTCGAGCCGTCGGCCTTCATGCGGGCCCGACGCCCGAACGGACTCAACCCGGCCGTGGACGCCGTCGCCGAGCACCTGCCCTTCGCCGACGGCTCCTTCGACGCGGCGATGACCCTGTTCAGCGTCCACCAGTGGAGCGACGTCACGGCCGGTCTGCGGGAGATGCGCCGCGTGACCAGCGGCCCCGTCGTGATCCTCACCTGCGACCCCACGCTCGTCCGGGACTTCTGGCTGTACGCGTACGCCCCCGCGGTCCTCGACACCGAAGCCCTCCGCTACCCGCCCGTCGACCGGATCGCGGCAGCGCTGGGCGGCACCGTCTCCATCGAGGCCGTACCGATCCCGCTCGACTGCACCGACGGCTTCAACGAGGCGTACTACGGCCGCCCCGAGATGCTTCTCGACCCGGCCGCCCGGCAGGCATGCTCCGCCTGGAGCTTCGTCGACGACGACGCCCGCGAGCACTTCGACCGCACCCTCCGCCGCGACCTCGCCTCAGGAGCCTGGGACACACGCTTCGGCCACCTCCGCACCCGCCCGACCTACGAGGGCTCACTGATCGTCATCCGCGCCACGGAGGCTACGCCTTGACCTTCCAGCACACTGGAAGGTCTAGCCTCCGCATCAGGACGACGAGATGAACGGCGTCGAACGGCGATGACCTGGGAGGACAGCAGGATGCGGATCACGGTGCTGACGGTTCCGGGGTGCCCGAACGCCCCGCTCGCGGTGGAGCGGGTCAACGCCGCGTTGGCGGGCCGAGAGGCAGAGGTGGAGCTGCTGGAGGTCCACGACGAGGCGCAGGCCGCCGCGTACGGGATGAGCGGCTCTCCGACGATCCTGCTGGACGGGGTCGACCCCTTCGCACCGGAGGGGGCGGAGCCGAGCGTGTCGTGCCGCCTCTACCGGGACGGCAGCGACGGATCCGTATCCGGCGCCCCGAGCGTGACCGCGCTGCGCGAGGCGCTCGACGGCGGTACCCGCCGCTCGCAGCCGTCCGCGCAGGGCGACTGCTGCACGGCGGAGGATCCGCTCGACATGGTCGGCCGAGGCGGCCGGGGCCGCCGCGCGCCCGCCGAACGGGGCCTGCGGGCGGTGCACCAGGCCGTGCTCCGGCATTTCGCCGCCACCGGCACCGCCCCCGCGCCGGCCGAACTGGAAGAGGCCGCCGGCCCGGCCGGACGCACGGCCGGGGAGGTGCTGACCGAGCTCGCCCGCGAGGACTTCCTGACCCTGGACGAGACCGGACGGATCCGCGCGGCGTACCCCTTCTCCGCCGTACCCACCCGCCACCATGTGCGCCTCGCCGGCGGCGTGGAAGTGTGGTCGATGTGCGCGATCGACGCGCTCGGCATCGCCGCCATGCTGGACACGGACGTCGTGATCGCCTCCACCGACCCGGTGACCGGCGAGCCCGTCACCGTCACCACCACCCGGGACGGGCGGACCGCGTGGGAGCCGCGGAGCGCGGTGGTGTTCATCGGGCAGCGGCCCGGCGGCGGACCCGCCGCCACCACCTGCTGCGACGCGCTGAACTTCTTCACCAGCGACGCCACCGCCGCGACCTGGATCGCCGAACACCCGGGCATCCCCGGCCGCGTCGTCGACCAGACCCAGGCCGAACAGATCGGGGTACGGACCTTCGGCCCCCTGCTCACCCCCTGACCACCCGACACGTGGACACGGCCGGCCAGGACATGGGCTTCGGTCGTCTGATTCGTCTGATGGGTCTGACGGTTCTCAGAACTGGCACAGCTTCCTATAGGGCGCGGTGAGGATGTAGGTGCGCCATTCCTCCGGAGTGATGTCCCGCCCCGCGCGCTTGCACACGGCCGCGGCGGCCGACTCGGGCAGGAGGCTGAGGGGGACCGCGGCGGCCCCTTGGAGGACGCGGAGGGTGCCGTCGGCGCCGAAGGCGAGCGCGTCGATGTCGCGGCCGCCCGCGTCCAGGGGCTCCCCGAGTGCGGCGCGGGCCTCGACGTCCCAGAGCTGTACGCGTGCCGCCCCGTTCGTGACCGCTGCCAGGAGCTTGCCGTCCTGGGAGAAGACGGGCTCGTCCGCGGTATCGACCAACCCGCTCCGCGGACGGGGAGCCGCTCCCGGCAGGTGGGCGAGGCGCTGCCGGGCCGCTCCGTCCCAGAGTTCGACGGCGCCGGTGTCGAGGGCGAGGGCCAGCAGTTCGCCGTCGGGGGAGAAGGCCAGAGCCGTCACGGCTTTGCCCCACGCGGCGGTACGCACCTGACGGGTGCGCAGGTCGAGGACGTCGCCGGAGGTCAGGACGAGCAGGTGGCCGTCCGGGCTGAACCGTCCGTAGGACGTGACGTTCGGGAACCGGTGGACCTCCTTGCGTTCGCGGATGTCCCACACCTGCACCGTGCCGCCCATGCCCTCGCTGACCCCACCGGGCAGGACGTAGACGGAGGCGTACCGTCCGTCGGGGGAGAGCGTGAGGCGGCGGACGGTGTCGTCGGCCGGCGTGAACCGGTGGATCTCCCTGTTCCGTCGGGTGTCCCACACGACGATGTGCTGCCGGTTCGCGCTGTCGTAGTCCGTGAACGCCAGGACGCCGCCGTCGTGATCGAGCGCGTTGCTCACGTACCGGGTGGCGACCTCTTCCCACCGCTGCGGCACGGTGTGCAGGACGCGTCCGGAGCGGAGGTCCACGATCTTCTGACGCATGTCCGTCACGCCTTCGCGGACGACGGCGGTGCTGCCGTCGGTGGACACCGCGGCCGTGACCACCTCGGTATCGGAGTCCTGAGGGTCGGGGGCGGAGCCGATGACGGCCGAGATGTCGGTCCGGCGCAGCACCCTGTTGTCGCGATCCATCACCAGCAGGCTCTGGGTCGGCTCGTGCAGGGCGAAGTCGACCTCGTAGAGGCTCTTGGCTTCCTTCGCCGATGAGGCGACGGTGCCGACATGGGTGCCGGTCGCCGTCGTCCAGATCTCGATGTCGCCGCCGCTGGTCGCCCCGAGGAAGAAGCGGCCTCCGGAGCTGAACCGTCCCTCCAGGATGCCCATGTCCGGAAGGGTGATGGTGGCGGGGATGTCCGTGCTCCAGATCCGGACCTCCCCGTACGCGACCGGATGGGACACATCGCTCGTCTCCGGTGCGTTCTGCATGCGGGCGACCATGCTTCCGTCCGGGCTGAAGACCGTCGTGCGATGGCAGTCGGGTGAGCGGGGGACGAAGAGCCGCGTAGCCTCGGAGCTCCCGGCCGTGCGGAGGATGTCGACGCCGTCGGCGTCGCACTCGAGCGCGTGGAGGCCGGTGGGAGAGATGTCGCCGCGCACTAGGGACGTCCCCCGGTCCGGGACGGATCCCAGGGGGAGGGAGACGGCCCGCCCTGCGGGGTCCCGGACCCGGGACGTGCCGTCGGAGCTTCGCTCCACGAGATGCCCGGTGTTGGTCAGAGACAGCTCTGTCACGTCCCTGAGGCCATCCAGGGGCAGAAGGTAGGAGTCCGCCACCGGCCGACCGGTGGTGGTCGAGACGACCTGGGCGCGGTTCTCGCCCGTCCGGCGGAGGAGCAGAGCCCCGTCGGGGCTGACCGGCGCGGGAATGCCCTCCGACCAGTCGTACCGTCCCGACAGGACGCGCACGGTGCGAGGGGCGCGCGGGGACGTCGGCGGCCGTGTCAGGTCGATGAAGGTCGTCCGGACAGGTGAGAACGCCATGAGTCCGGTCCCGGACTGGGTGAGGAACATGCCGGACCGTAGTCCGCCGTCGTCGACGGACGGCAGCGGGATCGTCTCGGTGGTCTGCTGCGTGAGGGAGCCGTACAGCGCGCCGAGGGCCTCGGGGACCGGCGCGATCCGGTACGCGGCGAGCCCCAGGAGCATCGCCGTGTCGGGCTCTGCGCCCCGCAGGTGGTGAGCGGTCTGGGCCACGGTACGGGCCTGCGCCTCGGCCTGCCGCCGCTCCGCCTCGGCCTGCCGCGCCTCGGCCTCCCGGTTCTGCACGTAGGCCACCGCGCCGGCCAGCAGCGCGAGTACGGTCGCACCGGCGAGACCGGACAGGAGCCGCCGCCGGCGGCGGACCGCACGGGCGGCGGCCTTGCGGGCGGCCGCGAGGAACTGGAGCTCGGCGGGGTTCGGACGAAGGTCGGAGGGGACGGTCGCGAACCAGTCGAGCAGCGCCCGCAGTTCCGACCCGGTGGGCAGGTCGTCGTCCCGCCTGCCGTGGGCGATCCACCGCTCCGTGGCACGCGCGAGGCGCTGCAACTGCGCGACGGAACCGCGCCGATGGTCGACCCACCCGCGCAGGCGAGGCCAGGCGGGAAGGAGGGCGGCACTCACCGGGCGCGTACCGCCGTCGGCGTCGACGACGAGCGCGCCCGCCGCGGCCAGACCCTCGACAGCGAGGGCCATGGCCCGCTGCTCGGAATCGGGACGTCCGTCGAACAGCTCGCTCCGCGCCGCCGTCCGCACGCCGTCCTGGGACCCGTCGCCCGCGCTGCCCGGCACCACCAGCCGCAGCAGCAGCTCGACGGCGGCGCCCTGGGCGGGAGCGGACAGCCCCTCGTACGCGACCTCGGCGCGCTCGCCCAGCGGCGCGACGGCCAGAGTCGGCGTGCGGGGAAGACCACCGCCGGCGGCCTGCTCGGCCCCCGCCCGCAGCAGACTGAGTCCACTCCCGGCAGGGACCGCATCCGCGTCGGGCTCGGCGTCGGTGTCGGCGTCGGTGACAGCATCATGGGCGGCGGCCTGGACGAGTCGGATCAGGAGGGCATGAGTATCGGGCCGGTGTACGGGATCCTTCGCGAGCGCGGCGGCCAACAGGGGCCGCAGACGCGGATCGACGCCGGACAGGTCAGGGTCGACGGCGGCCGTGCGATGGGCGACCTCGGCGATGTTCGCGCCACGGAACGGCTCGGTACCGGTGGCGGCGTACAGGACGACCGCTCCCCAGGCGAAGACGTCGGAGGCCGGCGTCGCCCGCTTCCCGGCGAGCGTCTCCGGAGCCATGTAGCCGAAGGTCCCCATCAGTGCCCCGGTGGCCGTCAGCGACATGTCCGTGGCCCGGGCGATCCCGAAGTCGATGATGCGGGGGCCGTCGGGGCCGAGCAGCACGTTGCCGGGCTTGAGGTCGCGGTGGACGACACCGGCGGAGTGGATGGCGGCCAGCGCGGTGGCCGCTCCCGTGGCCAGCCGCCACGTCGCGTCCTCGTCGAGCGGCCCTCCGGTACGTACGGCCTCGGCCAGCGTCGGCCCGGGTATGTACTCGCTGACGAGATACGGCACATCGCCGTCCACGGCGGCCTCCAGCACACGCGCCGTACAGAAGGGCGCGACCCGCCGAGCCGCCTCCGCCTCCCGCCCGAACCGGTCCCGCGCGAACGCCTCCACATCCCGGTGCAGCACCTTCACCGCCACCCGGGCCCCCTCGGCGTCATACGCCTCGTAGACCACCCCCTGCCCACCGGCCCCCAACCTGGCCGCGAGCCAATACCCCCCAACCCGCTCCGGATCCTCCGGAACCAGCGGTAACCCGCTCACCCTGACACCCCCTGTCGGACACGCCCCGCAACCCACACCGAACCACCCTCCGGCCCCCCCGAGGCAGCACACCACCACCCCAGACACCGCCAGGCATCCACCCCGCGGGCACCCATGGCCGAACATCCTGTCGCACCCACCGACACCTCACCAGAGCCAATCCCCCCCCGAGCACAGCTCGTACGGGGCGTGACTTGGCGGAGCGCCGCCAGCCGGGGGTCCGGAACGGTGGCGTCGCTTCGGCCCATGCGGCGACGCATGCCCCCGCCGACGGGCGGGCGGCAGCCGAGCCGTACTCGAGGCCGTTCAATCCAACCGTGCCCGGGCAGGCGCCGAGAAGCCGGCCGACGAGCCCGGCGGTGAGCATCGCGGCGACGCCGATGCCGGTCGGCATCATGGCCCCGGAGGCCACCTCGTACCCGGCATGGCCGGAGTGCGCGATGGCCGGTCCACCGATGAGCAGGCTCGCGTCGCCGTCGAGAGACCAGAGCCGGCCGCTGAGCGCGAGCTGCCAAGATCTCGACTCGGGTCCCGTGCCGTCAGCTACCCGGTTCGACCTGGTGATCGTGGGCAACGGAGACGCTGCGACCAAGTACGGAGGCGCCGCGTACACGAGTCTCGTTACCGTCGTGGGCGGCAGCGCGGCATCTACCGCCCGTGGCAGGACGCCCTGATGCCCAACATCAACAAGCCCGCTCAGCCCAGCCGCCATCAGCACCCGAATCGGCTGACCGCCCCGCCATCGCTGGCACCCGTGGCCCGAGAACACGCCCGAGCCGCGCCGAGCGCAGCCGTGTACACGTACCGTTCTGCTCGTGGTGACACCCGATCAGGAGCCCAGTGCCCGCGCCAGGAGCTCGCGGCGGTGGTGGGTGTCGGTCTTCGCGAAGACCGACTTGAGGTGGTCCTGGACCGTGTGCGCGGACAGGGACATCGCGTGGGCCGCCGTGGCGGTGTCGGCGCCTTCGGAGAGGAGCACGAGGAGTTCCGTCTCGCGTGCTGTCAGACCGTGGGCCCGGCAGAACACGTCCAGGCGGTCGGTGGGGGTGGTCTCCTCGATCGTCACGGCGATCTGCTGCTCGGACCGTGGCACCCCAGAGTCACGGCTGTCGTCGATCCGGGCCGCGCGCAGCGTCAGCCACAGCCCCTCGGCGAGGTGTACGCGCGCGCGTGCCGGGTTCGGGTCGATCCCGGCCTCGCCGGCGAGGAGCTGTGCGGCCACGTTGTACGCGGCCGCAGGAATCGGCGCCCGGCCCTCCTCCGGCGGGATCAGGCTCGCCAGATAGGCGGGGGCCTCGGGCGTCAGGCCGCGGACCCGCAGGTCGGGCCCGAGCAGCAGCACCAACGGCCCCGGACGCCTGGCACCCGGCGCACGGACCGGAAAGGCCGCGGCCTGGGAGCGCCGCAGGGCCCCGGTGACCGCCCCGGTGACCGCGTCCAGATAGGCCAGGTCCGTGACGTCGAACTCCGCGCCGTACCGCCACAGATCCAGGAATCCCCAGCATCCGAAGCGGTCGCGGAAGACGGCCGACGCCACGTCCCGTACCCCGGCCGGGCGCAGCAGCTCCGCCCACAGCGGCCCCCTGTCACCTTCCGGGAGCCCGCTCAGCGCCGCGGCACCCGAGAGGGAGGTCCAGCGGTCGGCGGAGGTGAGGTACTTGAGACGGATCAGCCGGGGCAGCTCCGGCAGGAAGGGGACCCGCGCCACCGGCGCACACCCCACCGAGGTCACCGGATCGGTCAGCAGGAACGCGAAGGCGTCGACGCCCAGCAGCCCCCGGAACTCGCGCAGCAGACGCACCCGGAGCGCATGGGCGTCCCCGCCGGCCGCGCAGATCCGCAGGACGCGCTCGCGGGAGCGCGCGTGGGAGGCGGGCAGAGCCATGGACGGAGCGTACGGCCCGATACCCCAGAGATCTGGGATGTACGCGACCGGGCGCCGTCACTCACTCTGGAAACGGCCCCGGACATCGCTCCCGGACCCCCGCCGAGGGGAAGGAGGAGCCATGATCACCCTGCACATCGAGCACGCGATCACCGACTACACCGTATGGAAGCAAGCATTCGACCGCTTCGCCGAAGCCCGCCGCGACGCCGGAGTCCTCCGGCACCGGCTGAGCCGCCCCGTAGACGACCCCGCCTACATCCTCGTCGACCTGACCTTCGCCGACGCCGAGCGAGCCGAGACCTTCCTGAACTTCCTCCACACCCACGTATGGCCGAGCCCCGCGAAGGCACCCGCCCTGATCGGCACACCGGTCACGCGTCTGCTCGCCACAGAGGAGGAAACCTGACGCCGCCCCCTGGGCCTCACAGCAGGCAGCCATCACCTACTCACACGACACCCGTGAACCGGTGAACCTGCCCGGCCGCAGCACAATCGTGTTGACCCTGCGCAACAGCCAGTGCTTGAGTCGGCGCGTGGACAGCACTTCCGCCAACCGGCGGTTCTGGAACCAGATCAGCAGCGGCTACCAGGACAAGCACGACCCGCAGATCGGCGCAGCGCCCCGGCTGTGGGGCACGTACGCCATCCCCGACGCGCGCCTGCACGCGCTGGGTGACGTCACCGGCAAGCGCGTCCTCGAACTCGGCTGCGGCGCCGGGCAGTGGTCGAGGGCGCTCGCCGCCGAGGGCGCCACCGTGATCGGGCTCGACCTTTCCGAAGCCCAGCTCGCCGCGGCAGCCCGCGCGATGGGGGCGGCCCGCTACCCGCTGGTGCAAGGCGCCGCCGAACACCTCCCGTTCGCCGCCGAAAGCTTCGACCTGGTGTTCTGTGACTACGGCGGGCTCAGCTGGGCGCCCCCGCACCTGGCCGTTCCGCAGGCCGCACGCGTCCTGCGCCGCGGTGGGCGCCTGGTGTTCAACGTCGCCAGCCCATGGTTCGAAGCCTGCTACGACGAAGCCGCCGGCCGCGTGACCACGACGCTGCACCAGGACTACTTCGGGCTGGACACCATCGCCGAAGGCCAGGGCGCGGTCAGCTATCAGCTCACCTACGGCGACTGGATCAAGGTCCTGCGCAGCGCGGGTCTCGTCATCGACGACCTCATCGAGCCACGGCCCGACCCCGGAACAGCCAACGGCTACAACCGAACCGATCCGCCGGACTGGGCCCACCGCTGGCCGGCAGAGATGCTCTGGGTCACCCACAAACCGTTGCTGTGAACATGGGGATCTCTGGTTTCAAGCCGTCTTTCCTGGTCGGCGTCGATGCGGTTCGGAGGGCCCACGGGCCGCGTCTGGCGGCGTTGGCCGGCAGGAGGCTGACGGGGTTCGCGCTGGTGCGGTTCGCCGAGGACGGGGACTGGTTCGCCGATTGCCCCGTGGTGCTGGACTTCGAAGGTGTCCAGGTCGAGGTCTGCCACGGGAAGCTCGACGAACTCTCGATCGGCTGGGACACGATCGACATCACGTCGGACATTGCCGGGTGGGATGAGGCCGAGTTCACCCCGCAGTGGTCCGACAGAGATGAGCGCCTGGAGCCTTTCGTCGGCCGGCAGTTGGGAGAGGTGGCGCTCCTTGAGTGGCGGCCGACGGGACCTGACCTGGCGGCCGGAACGGTGGCGGTGGAGTTCGCCTTCGCCGGTGGCTCCCTGCGGATCGTCAACGGCCTCGACGAGAACCGTATCGAGGTAGGTGCGGCCCACCCGGAGTATGTCCGGTACGCGCTGGGGCGCTGACAACGACGCCACGGCCTCCCTCCACCCCCGTGCCCGCCGCTGACGGGGAATCAGCGACTGTTCGTCGGTGGGGTTCCGTCGCGCCGGGCCGAGCGGGATTCTGGGGGCATGAAGACTACGGGGCGGGTCCTCAGAAGGCTGTTGGGCGTGACGGGCGGCGTGTGGGTGGCCGTCGAGGTCGTGGACGGGTTACGGATCGGCGGCACGGAAGTCGAGCGGGTGGGAACCGCGGTGGTTCTCGCCGCCGTGTTCACCGCCGTCGTCATGCTCGTGCCCCTGCCCCTCACCCGCATGCTCGGGCGGGCGATGGTGCGGAATCAGCGGCGCATGGCGGAGGAGCCCGACTGGTCCACCTCCGACTGGGAGTTCTTCGCGCCGATGCGCCGGCACTTCCTCTACGTCGGGCTGGGCATGGTGCTGGCGGCCGTGATGCTGACGGTGGTGGGGCCGGCCGGGCTGTGGGCCGGAGCGGAGCTCGGCTCCTGGCTCGGGCTGGACGTCGAGCTCGACGGCGGACTCAAGGACATCGTCGCCGTCAGCCTCGTCGTCTCCGCCGTGGAGACGGTGCTGCTGCTCGTGCTCGCCGTGCCGGTGAAGCGCCGCCGCGCCGGAGCCCTGCGTTCGCTGGCCGGCTTCCTCCTGTGCCTCGGGGGCCTGGCGCTCGCGGCGGCGTGGCTGGACACGGTGGAGGCGACCGGAACACCGTGGCTGACGCTCGCCGTCGTCGCCGCCCTCTTCCATCTGCGGTTCCGGCTGACACTGACGCTGCCCGTGCCGGGCGTCGCGTCGCTGATCCTGGTGTCGATCAACGCGCTCGTGCTCTGGCTCATCGTGTGGACCACGGGTCTGCTGTACGTCGACGGCTTCTGGCCCCTGATGGGAACGGTCGCTGTGATGTGGGTGGCGGAATGGCCCAGCCGCCTAGCGAACGCCGCCGAGGAAGCCCGCAACAACCCACCCCAGCCCCCGCCCGACCCCTTCTGGCCGGACCACCACCTGCCCCAGCACCCGATGTACTGACCGAAACCCCCTCACGCAACGGGCGGCTCAGGGCGGGAAGGCCAGGGTTCGAGGGGATGACCCCACGCGATGGTCACGGAACGCTATATTCCGGTTACTATGAGGACGAACACCTTAGCCCTGGCGGCGGCCTCGGCCGCCGCCGTTCTGCTGTCGCTCCCCGCCCCGGCGCATGGAGCGCGGACAGCCGCCCCGCACACGTGCGAGAAGGGCGAGTCCGACTCGCGCGGCCGGTCATCCGTGGACGGCACCGAGATCGCGTGGGACGACGAGTCCAGGTTCGATGACGCGCGCACGCACGCGGTGAAGGTCTGGACGGCGGGGACCCTCAACTGGGTGAAGATCGTGCTGGACGGGGCGTCGACGTACGCCGACGTGGAGTGGCGGGACGCCAACAGCGCGACCGGTGAATGGCTCGACGTCTACGGCAAGTGGGCGGCGCGCCACGGCACGGACCACTTGCTGCTCAACAGGGCCTATCTGGACGCCGGGAAGAGGTACGGCAAGGACGAGCACCGCAGGCGGGTCGCCGCTCACGAACTGGGCCACGCGCTCGGTTTCTGCCACAAGGAGTATGGATACGGGATGTATCCGTCCCTCCTGTGGGCCGACTACCGCCACATCTCGGGCAAGAAGATCAACGGCCCGACCGAGTCCGACGTCAAGGCGTATCACGCACTGTGGGGATGACCATGAAGAAGAAGACGACGGCCCTGGCGGCAGCTGCCCTGGCCGCCGGAGTGCTGGTAGTGGGCGGCTGGTTCGGCTACCACCAGTGGACGGAACCACTAGGAGGCCACGTGCTCCGCGGCTACGACGCCACCAACCCGGAGAGCACCGCACCTCGTACCGAGAACGTGTTCACCGGACGAGTGAAGGCGTTCGAGGAGCAGCGAGACGTAGAGGGATGGACGCAGGACGTCTACCAGGTCGAAGTCGCCTCAGTCCTGAGGGGAACCGTACGCGGGACGGTACGCGTCACGTACGGCCTGGACGCCGGCACCACCGCCCGCCTCAAGGAAGGAACCACATACGTATTCGCCACACACGCCTGGGCGGACGTGACGAAGAACGGCCACGCGCATCTGTACGAGGGCGAGATGAACCCCGTGGACGACGCGGAACTCGCGGTCTGGAGAAAGGCGGCCGCACTGCCGATGGTGTCGGCCCGGTAGAGATGAAGGAAGGGGAACCCGGCTCGGCTACCAGCACCTGGAGGGGGAGGTCAGCCCGGCGGTGCAACTGATCGTTTCAGAGTGACGAGGCTGCTGAGCGGAGCCGAGTTCAGCTCTGTGTATCGGTTAGGAGAGGCTGGGTGCTTTGGTCCAGACGTCGCCGCCATTGGCCCAGGTCGACAACCATTGCCGCAATGACGCGGTCGCGTGGCGCAGGCCGTCATGGGGGCCCTCGCCCCAGCTTGGCACCCAGCCGTCTGCGTCATAGAGCAGCACCGGGTTGCCGGCTGCGAGCAAGGACAGATGCCACTGCATCGTGCAGCCGCCCGACGCCAGGTACAGCCATGATCCGGGCAGCCCCGCCGCGCAGTCGTGTTCGTGCCTGGTGATCGAACAGGGCCAGTCGATCAGGTCCCCTGGCGCACGTCGGCCGTCGGTGAGCGAGGCCAGACCGCCGCCGGGCCCGAAGCCGCCGTCGCCGACCTCTGTGTAGACCCTCCGGAGGAGTGTCGGCAGAGGACGTCCGATGATGTCCTCGGCGGCTTCGACTTCAGGTGGCGTGACCGGCGGAAACAACGGTCCGCGCGGAACGTCAGCGAAGTAGGCCGCCACCTCCTCGGCTTGCGACTGGAGCACGATCATCCCATTACTACTGGAACCGACCGCCCGGCTCCGAATGTGCTCCAGATGCTCCGGGCCGAAGTGTTCCTCGATCCACGAGCGTGGGACCGGTGCCGTGTCGAACCGTCGGCCCGGGTCCCACGCGCGAGTACACAGCATGTCGATCAGCGCGTCGTCGCCCTCGGCAGCACCGGGTCCGGCAGGAAGTTCTTGACGGGACGACGCGGAGTCGCCGTGCACAGGGGACGTCATGCGCCGGGATCCTACTGCTGGGGGCGGATCAGCACGCACCTGGGACACCCTGCCGACCAAGATCGGCACGTGCGAAGCCCGCAGTTCAACTCATTCTGAAACAATCAGTAACTGATCGTTTCAGAATGAGTTCCGGCGGCGGCGAAGGCATATGAGGATGCAGGCCAGTTCGAGCAGGCCCTGGTGGAGATCGGCGCGCCGTTCGTAGCGGGTCCGGAGCCGTTCGAACTGGTGCAGCCAGGCGAAAGTACGCTCGACCACCCAGCGTAACCACCCAGCGTACCTTGCCCAGTCCGGAGCCGTGGGCGACGCCGCGCCGGGCGATCATCGGCTTGATGCCGCGCTTCCACAGCAGGCGGCGGTACTTGTCGAAGTCGTAGCCCCGGTCCGCATACAGATGCCGGGGCTTGCGTCGGGGGCGTCCCCGTAGTCCCCGGACGGGCGGAATGGCGTCGAGCAGCGGCAGGAGCTGGGTGACGTCGTGCCGGTTGCCGCCGGTGAGGGTGACGGCGGGCGGGGTTCCGTGACGGTCGACGATCAGGTGGTGCTTGGAGCCGGGGCGGGAGCGGTCGACGGGTGAGGGGCCGACGTGATCCCCCTTTGAGGGCCCGGACGTGCGACCCGTCCACGGAGCAGTCGTCCAGGTCCAGCAGACCCCCGCGGCGGAGTTCGGTCAGCAGGGTGGTGTGCAGGCGTGGCCAGACGCCGGCCTCGGTCCAGTCCCGCAGCCGGCGCCAGGCCGTCACGCCGGAACAGCCCAGAGTCTCCGCCGGGACGTCCCGCCAGGCGACACCTGTCCGTAGCACTAACAGGACGCCGGCGAGCGCTGTTCGGTCAGGAACACACAACCGCCCGGGATGTCGATGGCGTCGTTCGGGAGCGGGTGGCAGCAACGGGGCCACCCGCTCCCACAGGTCGGCAGGCACAAGATCGGCACGCACCCGGACACCTTGCCGACCAAGATCGTCGGGCACAAGACCCGCGGCATCTCATGGTGATTTGAGTGCAGGGTCTGGCGTCGTTCGCCGGATCGAGCGCTCAGCCTGAGGCGCCCTCCAGCGGAAGGTGGTCTCGGAGGTACTGCGACTGCAACCACTCCTCCTTCACGAAGAGCGGACGCGTCAGGCGCACTGCCCCGACCTGCTGCGAGCGCAGAAGAACCCCGAGATCAGTCAGGGAAAGCGAGTCGTCAGGCGTGTAGAGCACCCAGTTCCCATGCTCCGCAGCGTGGTCCAGCAGGAACTGCTGGCCCTGCTCCGGATCGCTTCCCGCCAGCGGGAAGCCAGACAGGAAGACCTGCGGACCGGTGACCGCATCCAGCGCAACGCAGGCGAGATGGCCCGCGTCGTAGAACGCTTTCACCCCATCCGGGAAGTCCTCCTGCGCATACGGACCGCCAACCCGTTCCTGCGGTCCAGGGACCAAAAGTGCTTGGGCGACCTCGGCTGGAGACATCCCGAACTGCAACGGACCCACGCCGGCTCCCGAGCGCAGCTCCCAGCACTCCCGCTCCGCATCCGCGCCCATCCACCCACTCCTACGTCCGACCGGTCCGGCTCTGCTTCTGTTGCTCAGGCCGTATGTACAGGGCCTTGGGCCAAGGTGCCAACACCGCTGCACAAGTGCCATGGGAGTGCTGCTTTCGGCCGGAGTCATTCTCAAACGATCAGTAAGTCGGCGGGCGGGAGGCACTTCCCGCGTGTCGGCGGCGACCAGGGCGGAGCTCGTAACCAGAAGCGGCTACGCCGAGTTTCCCGGGCATGACTCACCGATTCGACGCCCTGTTCGGCGGCATCCTGCATTCCGCGCGCGAGATCCTGCCGGAGGAGTCCGTCCTCGTCCTGGAGCGTAAACTCCGCCAGATCCATGTCGAGCGGCCTGACCTGGAGGTGTTGGAGGTCGTGAACATGGCCTTCGACGTTCTCTCGGGGGAGGCGGTTGGCGCCCGCATCGCCATGGAGGACGAGCGCACGCGGGTAGAAGAAGCGGCTGCCGCCGCGGCCGCCCGCGCTGCGTCCGAGCAACGCATCACGAAACGTGTGTACGAGCTCGATTGTCTCGAAAAGCAGTATCCCGGGAGGGCGACCATGGCCGAGGTGCTCGCTGCCGCCGGCATCTCGTGGGCTTACCTCGGCCTCACCGAAGAGGACGGCCTCCTCGTCGAAGAGATTCGCCGCAGCTTGAGGTAAGGGCAGCGCCGTGGCTGCTGCCCCGACAGCAGGGCGCGCCCATACCGGGTGTCGACGGACCCCAGTTGGTGCCGCCTGGACGACTACCCGGTCCGCCGTTGCCCCTGCCTGTACCGCCCTCACCCGGTCCGTGGCGGGCGCTCCTCTACGTCCAGGCGTACGACCGGCGGCGGGATGAGTGTCCGGGTGTACCCCTTCCTCGTGTACGAGGCGTGTTGCTGGTGAGGGGCTGATTCACCACCTTCCTTCAGGTCTGGCCGTGGTGCTGGACGACGCCGCGGGTGGAGAACGTCACCGGGTCGCCGCTCGTGAAGTCGCCGGGGGGGATGCCCGGGTGGTGGCCCTGATCCGGGGGCTGCTGCTCGTCGTGGGCGCTGAGGGTGAGGCGCGAGACGATGCGGTAGCGGTCTCCCCGGTAGAGCGAGTGCACGTACTCGACCGCGCGGCCGCGGGAGTCCGTGGTGAGCCGCTCGAAGAGGAGGGCGGGGGAGAGCTCGGGTACGTCGAGGAGGTCGGCTTCGGCGCGGGTGACGACGGTCGGTTCGATGGACTGCACCGCCTCGCTGACCTGGACGCCGTGGTGGTCCCGGAGGTGCTCGTAGAGGTCGCCCTGCTCCAGTTCCTCACTGGTCAGGCCGGGCGCGAGATCCGCGCGGACGTGCAGGTGCTCGATGGCCACGGGGGAGCCGTCCACGAGACGCAGGCGGGCGACGTAGAAGATCTCGGCGGCGGGGGAGACGCGGAGCTTGCGGCTGACGCGGGCGCCGGCCGGGAGGGTGCTGAACTCCAGCAGTCTGCTGGTCCACACGCCGCCGGCCTGCGGAAGGCTGAAGGAGTTCCGGTCGGAGATCAGCTCCTGCGTGATCTTCTCCGCGGCCACGAACATGCCCCGGCCGTGCTCGCGGACCAGCAGGCCCGCGACGACCAGCTCGTCGACCGCCGCGCGCAGGGTGGGGCGTGACACGCCGAGTCTGGCGCAGAGGGTGCGCTCGGACGGGATGGCGTCGCCGGGGCTCCGTGCCTCGATGAGTTCGAGGATCGCGTCGCGGACCCGCTCGCGTTTGAGCATGGCGCCGGAGGCTGCCGCGTCGATCTCCATACGGGCTCTCGTTCGTCGTCGGGACGTCTGCTGGTCAACTCTAACTGGTCCACTGGTCAGATCGCATCACTCGTGCAGGTCTCGGGCTTGCCGACCGCTTCGGGGCGTCCTACTGGTCAAAGTCCGTCTGCACGCCAGGGGTTGACGGCTTCATTGGTCCATGCCACCTTCATCCCGCATCAACTGGTAAACACCCGGCGGCAGATTGGTCAGGTCCGGGTTGCCCTCCCGTTCCCATGCCCCTGCTCCAGTACCCGCCTGCTCCCGTACCCCCTGCCCGCGTACCCCCCCGCTCCCCAGAGGTGAACCGTGAAGCACCGCCCCCCTCGCCCTGCTCGGCGCCATGCTGCTGAGTACCGGCCTCGTCGCCTGTTCCTCGTCCGGGGGTGCCGACCAGGAGGCCGGCGGACCCACCGTCCTCGACGTCTGGCTGATGCGCGACAGCGTCTCGGACGCCTTCCAGAAGGAGTTCGAGGCCGGTTTCGAGAAGGCGCACCCGGACATCGACGTCAAGATCCAGATCCAGGAGTGGGAGGGCATCGGCGAGAAGGTCACCGCGGCTCTGGCCAGCAACGACGCCCCCGACGTCATAGAAGTGGGCAACACCCAGGTCGCCCAGTACGCCCAGAGCGGCGGACTGACCGACTTCACCGACAAGGTCGCCGACCTCGGTGGCGAGTTCTGGCTGGACGGCCTCGCCGAGCCCGGCGCCTGGGAGGGCAAGCAGTACGGCATCCCGTACTACGCCGCCAACCGCGTCGTCATCTACCGCACCGACCTCTTCCAGAAGGCCGGTATCGACGCCACGAAGATCAAGACACGTGACCAGTGGCTCGCCGCCACGGAGAAGCTCGACCAGAACGGCGTCCAGGGAATCTACCTCCCCGGCCAGAACTGGTTCGCCCTCGCGGGCTTCATCTGGGACGAGGGCGGCGACCTCGCCCTCCAGGACGGCGGCGCGTGGAAGGGCGGACTGGACAGCCCCGAGGCGATGCGGGGCATGGACTTCTACAAGAGGCTCCAAGCGCTCGGCAAGGGACCCAAGGACTCCGACGAGTCCCGCCCCTTGCAGGCCGAGGTCGTCGCGAAGGGGCAGGTCGCCCAGGTCATCGCCACCCCCGGCGGCGCCGCCACCATCGCGCAGAAGAACCCCACGCTCAAGGGCAAGCTGGGATTCTTCCCCATCCCGGGCAAGACCGCCGACACACCGGGAGCCGTCTTCACCGGCGGTTCCGACCTGGTCGTCCCCGTCACCGCTCAGCACCAGGACCAGGCGTACACCTTCATCAAGGAGCTCACCGGCGACGCCTGGCAGACGAAGCTCGCCCTCGCGATGAGCTACGTCCCGAACAAGACCAGCCTGGCCACCGCCGTCGCCTCCGACCCCGGCGCCGCGGTCATGGCCGTCGGTGCCGCGAACGGGCACGCGACCCCCAACACCCCTCAGTGGGCCGCGGTGGAGGCGAAGAACCCCATCAAGGACTACATGACGGCCGTGCTCACCGGCCGCGACGCGAAGGCCGAGGCCGCCAAGGCATCGCAGTCCATCACGACCACGCTGAACAGCGGCTCCTGACGGATGCTCACCGTCTTCGCCCGCCCCTCCTCCCGCCCCTCCTCCCGCTCCTCCTCCCGGCGTCCGCCCCGCGTGCGCCCCCTCGCCCTCGGCCCGTACCTGCTGATCGCACCAGCCGTCCTGGGCATGCTCTACCTCCTGCTCTATCCGTTCGGCCGGGCCCTGCTCATCTCCTTCCAGGACTTCCGGCTGCGCGAACTCATCAGAGGCGACGCCGAGTTCGTGGGGTTGCGCAACTACCAGACCCTGCTGAGCGATCCGAGGTTCTGGGACGTCGTCCGCCGCACGTTCCTGTTCATGGCGATCAACGTCGTCACCATCATGATCCTCGCGACGCTGGTCGCGCTGATGATCGAACGGCTCGGCAGGATCGGCAGAACCGTGGTGCTGAGTTCGCTGGTCCTGGTGTGGGCGGTGCCCGTCGTGGCCGCCACCACCGTCTTCCAGTGGCTGTTCCACTCCCAGTTCGGCATCGTCAACGAAGCCCTCACCGGCCTCGGCCTCACCTCCTTCGAGGGCTACACCTGGTTCGCCGACGGCACCGCCGCCTTCGCGATCCTCATCGCCCTCATCGTGTGGCAGTCCGTGCCGTTCGCCGCGATCACCCTCTACTCCGCCCTCACCACCGTGCCCGAGGAGCTCTACGAGTCCGCCCGCCTCGACGGCGCCGGCGCGTGGACGATCTTCCGGTCGGTGACCTTCCCCCTCGTACGCCCGATCTTCATGCTCGTGCTCTCCCTGGAGGTGATCTGGACCTTCAAGGCGTTCGTCCAGATCTGGGTCATGACCCGCGGCGGGCCGGGTGACGCGACCACCATCCTGCCCGTGTACGCCGTGCAGACCGCACTCGCCGGCCAGCGCTACGACCTGGGATCGGCCGCCTCCATGATCACCCTCCTGCTCATGAGCGGCGTCCTCGTCCTCTACTTCCGCCAGCTGTTCCGCCAGGAAGGGGAGCACCTGTGACCACGCTCCACGCCGCCCCACGGGGACGGGTACGCGTACGGGTCAGGGCACGAGTACAGGCACGGGCACGCGCCCTGCGCCGCCTGCGCCGGGTGCCTCTCCTCGCGGCCGCCACGCTCACCGTCGTCTGCTGCCTCTTCCCCGTGTACTGGATGGTGGCGACCGCCTTCAGGCCGTCCCGCGACATCCAGTCGTACGACCCCGAGCTGATCCCCCGGGAGTGGACCCTCGACCACTTCCGTACGGCGGTGGGCGCCGACGGCTTCGCCCTGTTCTGGCGCAACAGCATCCTGGTCACCCTCGGAGCCGTACTGCTCTCCCTGGTCGTCGCGCTCGGCGCCGCGTACGCCGTGGCCCGGCTGCGCTGGCGCGGCCGCCGTCAGTTCATGCTCGCGGTGTTCATCGCGCAGATGGCGCCATGGGAGTCACTCGTCATCCCGGTCTACATCATCTCGCGCGACACGAACATGCTGGACCGGCTGCCCACCCTCACCCTCGTCTACTTCATGATCACCCTGCCCTTCACGGTCGTCGTGCTCCGCGGCTTCATCGCCGGCATCCCGCCCGAACTGGAGGAAGCGGCACAGGTCGACGGCTGCACCCGCGTCGGCGCCTTCCGCCGGATCGCGTTCCCCCTGCTCGCACCGGGACTGATGGCCACCTCGCTCTTCGGCTTCATCACCGCCTGGAACGAGTTCACCTACGCCAACTTCCTCATCATCAAGCAGCAGGACAGCCGCACCCTGCCGGTCTGGCTCTCCTCCTTCCAGACCACCTTCGGCACCGACTGGGGCGCCACCATGGCCGCCTCCACCCTCTTCGCCCTCCCCGCGCTGCTCGTCTTCCTCGCGCTCCAGCGCCACGTGACCTCGGGCCTCACCGCCGGAGGAGTCAAGGGGTAGCCGACTCGCTCGCCCCGCCCCGCCCTGTACCACCCCACCCCACTCCCGCGTCCCGCCGAACACCGGAGACACCGCCCGTGGACCAGCCGCAACCTGTACTCCTCCCACGCCCTGAACCCGCGCATCCCGCACATCCCGTACACCCACGCCCCGAACTCGCCCTGGTTCCCCGCCCCAGCCGGCTGTCTCCCCGCCCCGGCCGGTACCGCCTCGACGACACCACACGCCTCAAGGTCGCCCCCGGCGCCGAAGCCGCCGCCGAGCTCCTGCGCACCTACCTCACGCCCGCCACGGGAGCGCGCCTGGAGCACGCGGAGGACGGCACCTTCGTCCTTGCCCTCGATCCCGCGCTCACCGGACTCGGCGAAGAGGGGTACGGGCTCACGATCTCCGCCCACGGGGTACTGCTCCGGGCGGCGCGTCCCACCGGACTGCTGCGCGGAGTCCAGACAGTCCGCCAACTCCTCCCGTACGAAGCCCTGGTCGCGCCTCCGCCCGGCGGAAGTGTCGAGCTGCCCGGTGTGGAGATCACGGACGTGCCCGCCCATCCCTGGCGCGGCATGCTGCTCGACGTGGCCCGGCACTTCCAGCCCGCCTCGTACCTGCGCCGCTTCATCGATCTCCTCGCCCTGCACAAGCTCAACGTCCTGCAACTCCACCTCACCGACGACCAGGGCTGGCGGATGCCGGTGGAGGCGTACCCCAGGCTCACCGAGATCGGCGGCCGGCGGGCGCGGTCGATGGTCGGCCCGGCGGGCAGCGACCGCTTCGACGACCGCCCGCACGGCGGCTCGTACACCCGGGCCGAACTCGCCGGCGTCATCTCCTACGCGGCGGCCCAGGGCATCACGGTCGTACCGGAGATCAGCACCCCGGGACACGTGCGGTCCGCGCTCGCCGCCTACCCCGAACTCGGCAACCGCCCCGACCGGCCGCTCGACGTCTGGACCCACTGGGGCGTCTGCCCGAACGTGCTCGGTGTCGGCGACCACGTCCTCGACTTCTTCCGCACCGTCCTGGACGAGACGATGGACCTCTTCCCCTCGCCCTCCCTCCACATCGGCGGCGACGAAGTCCCCACCGGGGAATGGGAGTCCAGCCCGGCGGCGATCGCCCGAGCCGCGCGGGAAGGACTGTCAGGACCCCGCGCACTGCACGGCTGGTTCTTGGGGGAGATGGCCGCCCACGTCGTACGGGCCGGCCGCCGCCCGGTCGCCTGGGCCGAGGCCGGTACGACCCTGCCCCTGTCCTGCGCGGTGATGAGCTGGCGTACCCCCGAGCACGCCTGGGCGGCGGCGCGGCGCGGCCACGAGGTCATCCACGCCGACCACCGCTCCACCTACTTCGACTACGCGCGGGACGTCGGCCCCGACGAACCGCCCGCCCAGCCGGGCCACGCCACCGACCTGCGCACCGTGTACGGCGCCGACCTCCTGCCGCCGCACGACGAGCCGGCGCTCGGCGCGAAGTCCCTTGGCGTACAAGGGCAGGTGTGGACGGAGTTCGTCCCGACACCCGCGCACATCGAATACCTCACTTACCCCCGCCTGTGCGCCCTAGCCGAGCGGGCGTGGGCCTCCAGCGACGACTGGCGGGACTTCCGGACCCGGATGGACGGACACGGAGCGAGGCTCACCGCGCTCGGCGTCCCGCACGACACCCTCCGGAACCGGACGGCCCACGCTCCCGCGTGACGTGGTCGCAGCTCCACCGCACACCCACCGCGATCCCTCCCGCCGGCCGGCGGGAGCGAACGAAAGGAAACGTCGGATGAGTACCCGTACCACCAGCCGTGGCACCCGGGCGGCCCTCGCCCTGACCGCCCTCGTCGGCAGCGCGGCCCTGGCCACCCTTCCCCTGACCACCGCGTCCGCCGCCCCGGGCGACGGCCTGGCCGTCCAGTACCGCACCAGCGCCGGCGGGGCCACCGCCGACCAGAGCGAGCCGTGGTTCAAGGTGCGCAACACCGGCACCACCACGGTGCAGTTGAGCCAGGTCAAGCTCCGCTACTACTTCAAGGCCGACTCGCCGACCGCCCAGTACCGCTTCGCCTGCTCCTGGGCCGTCAAGGGCTGCTCGGCGATCACCGGCACCTTCGGCACCCTCGCCCACCCCACCCCCACGGCCGACCGCTACCTGGAGATCGGCTTCACCCCCGGGGCCGGCACCCTCGCCCCCGGCGCCGACACCGGCGACATGCAGCTGCGCTTCCACCAGTCGAACTGGCAGAGCCTGACCCAGAGCGACGACTACTCCTTCCAGGGCGCCCCGACCTCGTACGCCGACTGGACCAAGGTCACCGCGCAGCTGGCGGGCGTGAACGTATGGGGCACCGCCCCGGCGGGGAACGAGCCGACCGACCCGCCCACCACGCCGCCGACCACCCCGCCCACCACGCCTCCCGGCGCCGGCAAGACCCTCTTCGACGACTTCTCCTACGCCTCCCACACCGACCCGGCCCTCGCCTCCCACGGCTGGAGCGTCCGCTCCAACTCGGGCGGCCCCGGCGTGCCCGGCGCCACCTGGGACCCGTCCAAGGTCACCTTCGTCAACCAGAGCGGCAACACGGTGATGAACCTGGAGACCTCCAGCGCGGGCACTGGAGCCAGCACGACCCACACCGAAGTCCTCACCCAGGCAACCAAGTTCAGGAACGGCACGTACGCGTCCCGCGTGAAGTTCTCCGACGCGCCCAAGTACGGCCCCGACGGCGACCGGATCGTCCAGACCTTCTTCACCATCAACGACCTCAAGGCCCCGATGGCCGACGACTACGCCGAGTACGACTTCGAGTACCTGCCCAACGGAGGCTGGGGCGAGCCGGCCAACATCCTCTACACGACCTCCTGGGAGACCTACAATCCCGACCCGTGGCAGGCGGTCAACCAGCACAGCGAGAGCCGTACCAGCTTCGCCGGCTGGCACGACCTGGTCGTCACCATCGACGACAGCAAGATCACCTACTACGTCGACGGCGCCCTCTTCGGCACCCACGACGCCGCCTACCTGCCCGAACGGCCCATGTCGATCAACTTCAACCAGTGGCTGATCGACCTCAACGGGCAGACGTCCACCACCCCACGCGCCTACGACCAGCAGGTCGACTACGTCCTGCACGTCAAGGACCAGGTACTGACCCCGGCTCAGGTCGCGGCGAAGGTCTCTGCTCTGCGTGGCGCCGGTACCAGCTTCGTGGACGAGGTCCCTGCTTCCTGACACGCAAGGCCGGCGTGCGGGTCAAGGAACCGAGAACGGCAGGGCGGGGACCAGTGGACGGGGTCCTCGCCCTGACCGGGGAACCGGGATGGCTGCGCAGGGCGCTGACCTGGCCGATGAACCCGTCCTTCGCGTCGCGGTTGATGTCGGCGATGGCGGCCAGTTCGCCGGTCGATCCGGTCGAACCGCGCCTCGCGGTCTTCCCCTCGGCGGCGTCGGTGGGGAAGTGGCTAGCGACCCACGACGACCGCTGGCGCGCGCCCACCCGAGCCACGGAGGAACGGCATGAAGCCGCCACGATTCGGCAGGGCGGGCCGACCTGACGCAGCCAACAGAGCCAACAGAGCCAAGGGATCGGTCCGGCCCGCCACCACCGCCGCGACCGGAAGCCGAGGCGACACCGACCCAAGCAACGCGACCAGCGCCTCCGGCCCCGCCCCGTCCAACCGCACGGCGGACTCCCTCGGCGTGGCAGCAGGCTGCTACGGCCTCGCGATGTCGGTGTTCGGCACCACGCTGAGCCTGTTCCTCGCCGATGCCGTAGGCGCCGGGCCGGGACTCATCGGCCTGTACTTCACCGGGTGCGCCGTGATCGGCCTGGCCATCAACCTCACCGTGGGCGGGCTGTCCGACCGGCGGATAGCGCTCGCCGCGACCGCCCTCGCGGGCGTCGCCGGAGCCCTGGTCTTCACGGGCGCCAGGGACTACGCGCTGGTCTTCGCCGCGGGCGCCGTACTCCTCGGCCTCAACGAGGCGTGCATCTCCCAGCTCTTCGCTTACGTCAAGGAGTTCGCCGACGCCACGGCCCGAGAGGTCACCCCGTCCAGCTCCGCGGTGCGGTCGGTCTTCTCCGTCGGATGGGTGATCGGCCCACCGGTCGGTCTCTTCCTCCTGGCGCACGCGGGCTTCGGGCGCATGTACGCGGGCGCGGCGGCCCTGCTCCTCGTGACCGCCGTACTCGGCCGCTGGTTCCTGCCCGCCCTGCCACGCCCCACGCCAGAGGAAGGCACCGGAGGGCGCCACGGCTCCGGCATGCGCCAGATCCTCGCCATCGTGCCGCGCCGCAGTTGGCTCCTGCTCGGCAAGGTCACCGCGGGCAACGTGGCGAACCAGATGTACCTCATCGCCGTCGCCCTGTATGTGACCAAGGACCTGGGCCTCCCGGCGTCCCTGGTCGGGGTGATGGCCGGAGTCTGCGCGGCCCTGGAGATCCCGCTGATGATCATGGTGGGCCGGGTAGCCGACCGGCTCGGAAAGATGCGCGTCGTGACGGCAGCGGTGATCCTCGCCGCCGTCTTCTTCACGCTGCTGCCACTGGCCGACTCGACGCCCGCACTGATCGCCCTCCAGCTCCCCAACGCCCTGTGGATCGCGGTGATCTCGAGCAGCCCGATGGTGCAGGCGCAGCAGGAGATCCCCGGAGGCACCAGTGCCGTCTCGGCGCTCTATTCGTCCACCTTCCCGGTGGCCCAACTGTCGGCCGGCGCGCTGACCGACGTGGCCGCCGCACAGGCGGGCTACCGCAGCGTCTTCTGGATCGGCGCGGGGCCTGTGCGCGCTAGCCGCCGTCCTCCTGCTCCTCCGGAAGGTATATCCGTCAGACGAAGATTGGAAAGATCTGACGTGACGATTCGTTTCGTATCGGTCGTAGGCGGCGACACCGCCCTGCTCGACGCCGCCGCCATCCACTACCGCGATCTCGGTGTCGACCCGTTCCACATCGTCCGCCACATAGAGAGCTGGGAGGACCCCGACTTCCAGCGATCCCTGGACGTGATGGCGCGGCACGGGCTCGCCTTCGCGGCCGTGCACCAGGGCCCATGGGACGAGGACCTCAACGGCTACCTCATCCAGGCGCAGATGCGACGCCACCCCAAGGACTGATGGCTCGTCGCCGACCTCGACGAGTTCCAGGTCTACGACCGACCACTTACCGAAGTCATCGCGGCGTGCGAGAGCGGCGGATACGACTACGTCAAGGGCGCCCTGCTGGACCGTGTCGCCGCCGACGGCGGCCTGGTCGCCCTGAACCCGGACGAGTCGATCTGGACGCAGTACCCGCTCGCCGGCCTGGTGACCCTGCGCCTGCCGGGCGCCGGCTCGTCGAAGGTGACCCTGGCCCGCGGTGATGTACGCCTCCACCTGGGCCAGCACGGGGCGGACACGGGCCGCCTCATGCCCGCCGAGGATGCCTTCCACCAAGTGCACCACTTCAAGTGGAACGACTCTGTGCTCCCCAGACTCGTCCGCCGCGAACAGGCGTACTCCTCCGGCGACTGGCACCTGACCTACCCGGACACAGTCGACGAGTCCCGCCGCATGCTCCGCCACCTGGAGGCCAACGGCGGCCGCATAGACATCACCGCCCCGGAGCTCGCGCTGCACCCCTGCGGCAGCGCCTACACGGACTACGAGCCATGGCCGGAGCTGGTCCCGCAACTCAAAACCATCAGATAGGCCCCGCAAGAGCGGCCCTCGAACACGCCCCGACCAACCCGACGAAAGGAACCCAGGAACGCGTACGACGACACATGACCACGACACGGCAAGCCGTACACAGACGAGGCGACGACGCACGGGCATCCGGACCCGGCCCCCCGCTAGGGCCTGTCCGATGGGTCGTATGAGCTGTTCAGTGGCCTACGGTGCGCTGAACGAAGGGGGCCGCATGGCACGCGATATAGCTGAAGCAGAGGCGGGGATGAAGGGGATCACGTTTCCTGCCTGGCACGGAAAGCACTATGTGACGCTGGCTGAGCTACTGGTTCGCCTCGGCAGCTTCGGCCTGGACCTGACCTGGCGCGTCGGGTTCGACGAGACTGTCGATCCCCGCTGTGTCGAGATGGAGAGACGGTCCGCCGACGCCGGCATGGACACGTTGACCTTGTTGTCGCTGACGACCCCCTTCCTCCAGTTGATCGACGCCGAAGCACGTGGGTTCGCCGAGAACAGGCTGGTGCTCGTCGTGACCGAATTCGACAGTTCCTCCTGGGACGTCAGGGCTGTCGCCGAGTGCGTACTCAGCGAACTTCGCCACCACTATCCGGGTGCCGAGGATCTCTGAACGGGGCACTTCACTCCGGACGCAGCCGTAGGCGGATCGCCGCCACGGTGACCGTTCCGTGGAAGACGTACGCCCGTTTGTCGAAGCGCGTGGCGATGGCGCGGAAGCTCTTGAGCCGGTTGATGGTCCGCTCGACTTCGTTGCGGCGGCGGTAGATCGCCTTGTCGAACCCTATGGGCCGACCGCCTTGGCTGCCGCGGCGCCGGCGGTTGTCCCGATGGTTTCTCGGCTCGGGGATCGTGTGCTTGATCTGACGTCTGCGCAGGTAACGCCGGTTGCGGCGTGACGAGTACGCCTGATCGCCCCCGACATGATCGGGCCGGGTGTGCGGTCGTCCACCAGCCTGCCGGGGCACGCGGATCTCTTTCAGTCCCTGTGCGGGCGGGGATGGTCCTACCGCCACCGGATCCTGGAACCCAGCGCGCGCGAGAGGGACTCGCCCCGCTCGTTCTCCGGGAACAGCCAAAGCGGCACGGAGGGCAACCCGTCCTCAAGCCGCACGCCTGCCCGGTGGAGCCGTCCAGGACATGGCCAAGGCGAAGCCGAGGTCATCGAACCGGGCCCCAGGGAAGACACTCCCGTAGAGGTCGCGAAACTGCTCGCGCGAGAGATAGCGGTCGCTGAGAAGATGCGCCAGCCACGGACGGCTGTGCCAGAAGCGCAGCTGGAACCACGCATCCCGAAGCCCCACACGTCGGATCTCGCCGGAAAAGCCCCACAGCGCGGGCCAGGTGTACGCCTTCCGCGGCGGCGTCGGATACAGATCACACACATTGTCGACGAGCGCGACGGTGCCACCAGGCCGCACGAGCCTTTTCAGGTGCTCCAAACCCGCGCGGTAGTCCTCCAGATGGTGCAGCATCGTATGGCTGTAGACCAGGTCGAAGCCGTCCTCGTCCTCGAGTTCGAACAGATCCTCCACCAAGTAACGCACGTTGAACCGTGCCCTCTTGGCCCTCGCGATCTCGATCAGAGGCCCGCTCAAGTCCAGACCGATGACTTCCTCAAAGCTGTCCGCCAACGCCTCGACCGCACGCCCCGAGCCGCAGCCGGCATCCAGAGCACGTTCCCCCGTCAAGTCAAGACCGAGCAACCAGGCAGTGTTCTGCCCCGGAAGCAGGCTCACGAAGCGGTGGTAGTCGAGGGCGAACCGGTCGAAGGACTGGGGGTCAGCCATCTGCGTCATACCTCTCCCGTACAGCCCTGTGCATCGTCAACTCCCTACATACCATGGTCGCGGCCGACGGCCCCGAGACGATCGCGGCAGCCCTCGGCTGCACAGAGAAGGCGAGCCCTGACGGTCAGGCGGTGGCGCCTGGTCCACCCGTACGAGGCAGCGGAACCCTGCCCATGCCTCCAGCTGCCCGCCTACGGAGTTCCCCTCTCTGAACAGCTGGGACAGATGCCGACGGGGGAAGAGGCCCGCCCAGCAGCGCAACGCCCAGACGCGTTAGACCGTCTACCCGGAAACCGATACGACGCGAGCGCGGACGCGCTAGCCTCCGGCGCACCCAGCCGTGGCGCCGCCCATGAGGCACCGCCGCCGAGACCCCCGTACGTCCAGCCGAAAGGACAGGCCATGAGCCAGCAGGAACGTGTCGTCCTTCCCCACAAGGAGTGGCTCGCCACCCTCACCCGTGCCTACGCCGGCACCTCCGTGCTGGTCACCGACACGGAGAACCGAGTCCTCATCGTCAAGCCGACGTACCGCACCGGGTGGCAGTTCCCCGGCGGAGTCGTGGACAAGGACGAGTCCCCCGACGAGTGCGCCCACCGCGAGCTCCTGGAGGAAACCGGCCTCGACCGCCCCATGCGCGGCATCGTCGCCGTCACCTGGTCACCGCCCGGCAAGCGCCTCGACCTCCCCGCCATCAACCTCGTCTTCGACGCGGGAACCGTCCCCGCCGCAACCGCCGTGACGCTCCAGGAAGACGAGCTGGAGGCATACAAGTGGGCAACACCCGAGGAAGCCGACTCACTGCTTCTGCCCTCAGCAGCCTCCCGGATGCACGCCGCGCTGACCGCCCGCGAGACCGGCATCGTCCCGTTCCTCCCCAGCGGCAACGACTGCTGACCACGTCATGGAGCGGGGAAAGCCGGCCGGTAGAACGGTCCAAGACCTTGACGACATCACCGAGCGGATCGGAGCCCCGCTGGGTTCGGCGGACTGGGGGCAGGGCGTTGTGTAAAACCCTTCGCATACGGCCTGGTGGTCAAGAGTACGCGTACTCATGACCACCAGGCGGCCCTCTCGCGATGCTGCCATCTCCGTACTGGTTGACCGAGGAGCAGATGTCATGCGCGTGAGGAAGACCATGGCTGCGGCCATGCTGGCAGCATGTGCGCTGACGGCCATCAGCCTGACGCCCGCCGGCGCGGCAACGGGAGACGGCCTCCTCCCGCACCCCGGGCCTGAAGGTCTCGTGTGGGTCGAGGAGATGACCGGGGACGGAGGAGTCGCTTCAGGCGGAGCGTGGGAGGCCCTGCCCACCGTGCTCACCGTGGCCTGCGAAGGCGGCGGCAACGTGCAGGTGACGATGCAGCAGCAGACGCAACTCGCAGCCTTGACAGTGGACTGCCCCGTCGGCACGGCCGGTGTGGGCTCAGTGACGCTGGAGGCAGGCACCGTACAGTCGGGCTCCTTCACCGTAGGGGTCGACGCCTCCAACGACGACGTTCGCTGGGCCGTGACGGTCACACAGCCCGAGTAGCCCGGAGCACACCACGCTGTGCGAAGCAGGTCGCACAAGCCCCGCAGGTGCGAGGGCTCACTGCGCTGCCCCCGCGTGCGCGGGGATGGCCCCACCAGCGACGCACTGGAGAACGCGAGATTCGGCCGCTCCCTGCCCACGCGGGGATGGTACGTCGGCCCGTAGTGCCGGGCTTTCGGTCGCTTGGGTTGTTGTAAGACGTCGTTTCCTTTGGCGTGATCGCTCGCTGTTCCGTGCATGACGGATCTGGTCGAACGGTTGGTGCCGGAGGAACTATGGGTGCTGTTCCGGCGGGTGGTGCCGCCAACTGAGGTGAAGCGTCCGCAGGGCGGGGGCCGACGCCGGGCCGGTGACCGCGAGGCTCTCGCCGCGATCATCTTCGTGGCCACTTCGGGCTGCACCTGGAGGCAGCTCCCGCCGGTGTTCGGCCCGGCCTGGCCCACGGTCTACCGGCGCTTCGCCCAGTGGAGCCGGGAACGGGTCTGGGCCCGGCTCTACCGCGTGGTCCTCGACGAGCTCGGCGCGCGGGGCGAGCTGGACTGGTCGCGGTGCGCGATCGACTCGGTCAGCGTCCGGGCTGCAAAAAAGGGGGCCGCTGACGGGACCGAATCCGACCGATCGCGGCAAGTTGGGATCGAAGATCCACCGGATCACCGACCGGAACGGACTGCCGTTGTCTCTGGGCATCTCCGGTGCGAACATGCACGACAGCCAGGGCCTCGAGCCGCTCGTGCGCGGTATCCCGCCCATCCGTTCCCGCCGAGGCCCGCGCCGCCGGCGCCCGGCGAAACTGCACGCGGACAAGGGCTACGACTACGACCACCTGCGCCGATGGCTCCGCGCGCGGGGAATCCGCCACCGCATCGCCCGCAAGGGCATCGAGTCCTCGCAGCGGTTGGGCCGCCATCGCTAGGTAGTCGAGAGAACTGTGTCCTGGCTGGCCGGCTGCCGTCGCCTCCACCGCCGCTACGAGCGCAAGGCCGAGCACTTCCTCGCCTTCGTCGGCATAGCCACGACCCTCATCGGCTACCGCCGACTGATCCGGTGAGCCAGTCGGTCGGGAGCAACAGTCGGCCAACACCGGTGGTGTCAGTGACGGCTCGTAGGGTGCGCTGGTACTCGACGAGGAGGTTCCATGGGCTTTTCCGGTCATCTGGTTTTTGCATGCAGCGAGCGCCCGCTGCTGGAAGCACCCCTGTTCGGCGGAAGCGATTCAGGGCCGAGGGACGAAGTGCATGAGTGGCGGTCGCGACCGGGCGGCTGGCAGACCCTGCAGTTGGAGCAAGGCGCCTGGGAGGACGAGTACCTGTTCGCCTTGGTCGAATGGACCGGTGCGCCAGCTTGCGTCGCCGATGTCTCTGACAGCAGCGTCGCCCTCTTGACCGGTCTGGACAGCAACGGTCGGCGCTGGCAGGCATGGCTCAACCTGGACAACGCCGCGGCCCTCCTCGTCGAGGAACCCGAGGACGTGGACGATGTGAGCCTGTGGGTGGCCACCCCGGAGTTCGACGAGGCCGTCAGGCATAAGCGAGCAGAGCTCGATGCGGAGGTGCCGGCCGACGCCGAGGGCGCTCTCGTGTGGGCTTCAACGGCTGGTGTCCAGGCCGCGGCGCAGCAGTCTCGGATCGAGGAACTGCTGCGTGCACGGGAGACCTTCGTGGAGGAGCTGTTCGATGCGCTGCTGGATGAACTGGGCTTCCCTGAAGCCGCCCAGTCCTCACCGCAGCCATAAGAAACGACGTCTAAGTCGCGCTGAGCGGTGTCGAGACGCTGATTCGGTCTCCGCGGTTGCGAACCATCATGCTCGCCATGCCCTGTGAGCCGCGCCCACAGCCTCAGAGTGAGCGTCAGCGTCAGCAGATGGAGTCGAACTTGCCGCGCTCACCCGCGTACAGATTCGTCCCCATGCGGGTGAAGACGGCCTTCGTCAGGCCGGTCGACGGGTAGAAGTACGTTCCGCCTGCCCCTTACGCGATCAGCTCAGGACGGCCGTCGCCGACGACGTCGCCGACGAGCTGGGTGAAGGCGCCCCAGCCGCCGCCGATCCTCTGGAGGGTGGTGAGGGCGCACCGTCGCTAGCCAGGAGGCTTCCCGAGGCGGTCGCCAGGCCGCCGCCGCTGGTCGGTGTCGCGGTGACCTTCCAGTCGTAGGCGCCGTTCGGGGCGCTGAATCCCTTCAAGACAGCGTCCCAGGCGAAGGCGAAGGTGCTTCCCGAAGCCGGCGGGTCCAGGCGCCGTACGAGCTCCCTGCCCGTGGCCTCGGTGCGTGCGTGCGAGGTCCACTGTGGCGCCGGGGCGGGACAGAGTCCACCCGATCGCGGCGGTCGGGACCCGCCATCTCCAGGTCCACCGAGGCGGGGCCCTGGAGAGCCGATCAGCGGAGGTCCGTGATCCGGCCGGTGTGCGCAGCGAGCGTCACACCCGGATGGATGCCGCCGGTGTCGCCGGTGCCCTCACCACCAGGGAGCCATCCCGGGCTGTGCCACGCTGGAGAAGTCGTCCAGGAGCATGGACGAGGCAGAGCCGGTGGCGGTGAGATTCCGCGCGTACAGCCGTGACCGTACCCGCCGTGCCGTCCTGGACTGGCTACCACCGACACAGCTGCTGGCCGAACACCGGCACCCCCTCACCTGCTGACCCCCGCTCCATCTCGCGCTCGTCTTCGGCATCGACGAGAAGACCGCCATCCGCTACGGCGAGTTGCTCGGCAGCTTCTAGCATCAGAAGTCGAGGACGCCACGGGAGGTCATCGGCATGCGCATCTCAACCGACGACGGCCGTCTCGGGCTGATCTTAAGCCCAGCAGGTGATCCCTGAGACGCGCGTTTCATTCGTTTCCAACTCATCGTGGACTCGATCGTCATGGGCGATCCAGAGCCCTGCATCCTCGGCTCGATGATGCTGACACTGCAGAACATGGCCAGGCTCGAGGACCCGCGTCTGGCCCAGCCCGACGCTGACCCGGCCGCGACGCTGTCCGTGTTGCGCTCCGATGCCGCCCTGAACGATCGGTCGCTGCTAGGGCTGTTGTGAAAGTGCAGTTCGCCGCTGCGGTGCGGGCTCTGTGTCGGTTTCAGGTGCCCCATCCCGCCTCCCGAAAGGAGGTTCTTGAACGCGTTCAATTGGTGTGCCAGGGTGTACCCGTCGTGGTTCGTCCATACCGGTGACCCGACCGCGACGTCACGGGGAGGAATGTCGGTGAGTGGTGTGGCGAAGATCGGAGCGTTGATCGGGCGGGACGCCTACAGGTATTTGGTGGTCTTCTGTGGCGCGTGGGTCGCCTTCCTGGGCGCGCTCATGCTCCTGGAAGGGGGGCCCGTCGAGGGGTACATCGATCTCCTTGTGGGTCTCTTCGCGATTGCGGGCCTTCCCTCGGTGTCGCTGGTGGTCATCGCCCGACTCCTGGCACGGAAAGGAGATGCCGGGGTGTTCCCTGCTGTGTGTGGAACGCTGCTGCTTCTCCCCGCGCTGTTTCTCCTCTTGATGGGAGCTTGGTCCGCGTTCCTTGTTCAGGTGGCTGTCCTGATGGGCTTCTTGGTGTGGAGCGCGTGGCGCACGCGAAGCCTGTGAGGTTTCAGGCTCGGCGCATCGCGACGGGCGCGCCGGCGTCGGCGGGCGTCGAGGCTTGTTCAGTGCGGTTCTGTTGCAAGAGTGCTGGTCAAAGCCATTCGTTGATGACTGCGACCAGCACTGTTGCTTCGTAGCGAACGGCGAGCTTGCCGTACTGCGTGGCGACAGCGCGGTTCCTCTTGAGGCGGTTGATCCCGCACTCCACCGCATGATGCTCTCGGTAGTCGACCGGGTCGAGATGCGGTGGCCGGCCTCCGCGGGAACCGAGCTTCTGGCGGTTGTGCGCCTGGACGGCCTTGTCCAGGATGGTGCAGCGGATCCCGCGGCGGCGCAGGTAGGCGCGGTTCTCACGGGAGGCGTACGCCTTGTCGGCCCGCACTCGATCGGGGCGAACGCGCGGCCGGCCCGGTCCGATGCGGGGCACGCGGACCTTCTCCAGTACCGGTTCGAACTGCGGCGAGTCGCCGCGCCGTCCGCCCGTGATCACGATCGGCATGGGCTTCTGGCCCTGCTCGACAGCGAGGTGGAGCTTGGTGGTGAACCCGCCGCGCGACCTCCCCAATCCGTGGTCTCCAGGCTCGGTGAACACGCCGCCCGGTGGCTCCTTCTGCAGGTCGCCCTGCTTGCGGGCTCCGGCCGCGTGCTGGTGGGCGCGGCAGACCGTGGAGTCGATGCTCAGGTCCCAGACGATCGCGCCCTTCGCGTCGGCCAGGGACTGGAGCCGGGTGAGGATCCTGTGTCAGGTGCCGTTCCGCTGCCATCGGCGGAACAGGTCGTAGACCCGGCTCCATGGTCCGTACTCGACGGGGATGTCCCGCCATGGGGCACCGGTGCGGACCCGCAACCGTATGCCGTCGATCAGCTGCCTCCGGGGCCAGATGGGTGGCCGGCCCGCCCTGGTGCCCTTCGGCGTGCCCTTCGGCAACAACGGCTCCAGCGCCGACCACTGCTCGTCCGTGAGATCTCCCCGCCCCATGGACCTTGATCATTCACAGACCAAGATCCACTTGCGACACACGACCTAGGGGCGGCCGAGTCCCTCGACCAATGCCTGGTCCGCGGGTATATCCACGGCACGAATGCGATCGTGATCGGCGAGCCCGCCGAACCGCCCGTACAGACGCGCACACCCCATGTCGCGGTCATCTCACATAGGTTGAGTGCCCGTCCCAGCCCGCGTGAGTACGCGTACTCACGCGGAGCGGGGCGGCTTGATCAGAAGCTGTGCACATGAGACGAACCCCTGCCTCGCCCAGCATCCTCGCCCGCTCCTCCCGCCGGCCGCGGCTCACCCTGGCCATGACGGCCGTCGCTGTGCTGGCACTTGGCGCGTGCGGCACTGAGAAGACGACCACAGGTGGAGAGCCGGCCGTGCGCGCAGAGGCCGTGGGGAACCGACAGCCTGATCCGACCCTCGCGGAGATACAGGAGTACATCGAGCAGTCGTGCCCCCCGCCGGGCGCCCCGCCCGTGGCGCAGCCGAGCAGCCCGCCGTCGGTACCGACCGGAGCGGCGCCGTTGGCCGACATTGTCGAGCCGGTCGAGCCCACAGCGGGGCCGGAAGTGGAGCTGAACGGGCGTGACTGGTGCGCGAGCAACCTCCACGAGCAGCGCATCGCCGAGGCGCTCTGGAATGTGGGGGACCCCACCCCCACGAAGGTCAGGGCGATCCTGAACGACCTCGGCTACGTCGACGAGCGCATCCACGACCTGAAGCAGTCCGGTACGACCACGAAGTTCTTCCTCGACCTGCGAGAGAAGGGCGGGCAGCTCTGCCTGGACGGCACGGCAGCCGGCGACGAGACCGTCGTCGACAAGTGCGTAGCCCCCGCGACCGGCCCGTTCACGCCTGAAGGTCGGAAGCAGTGACCGCGAACCTGGCGTGATCGACCCGAGCCAAGGGCACTCGGACCTCGGAAAGAGTCACTCAAGGTCCAGTACGACATGTACGAGCGATGGGCCCCGCCGCCGTGACAGTGCCGTGGTGGCGGGGCCGTGGCGGTGTGAGGGTCAGGAGACCCAGACGTACAGGTCGTACAGGCCGCCCGCGTTGCGGACGCACTTCGCGGATCCGGCGTACGAGTCCCGGAGTTCGACGCAGTCGCGCCTGGAGAACTCGCCCATCCACTCCCAGCCGGCGGCCAGGGTCGGCGCCGAGACTGACGCCCGGACGGGGGCCGGGGCGGCGGAGGCCGCGACCGTCGCCGTCATGATCAGGGCCGCTGCGGTGGCGATCGCGGCGAAGGCTCGCTGTGCTGTCGTGCGCATGGACTCTCCCTCAGGTTGATGATCTGGTGTACGTGCTGTGGCGTGCAGTGGCGTGCAGTGGCGTGCTCTGACGCGCTCCTGTCCGTCAGGAGCAGTACGTGGTGATCGTGCTCGCGTCCGAGGAGACGTTGCCCGAGTAGATCCAGCCGTAGGGGGCGGCACCCCCGACGCTGACGTAGTACCACTTGTTTCCGGACTCGTTGTACGCGTAGCACCAGCCGCCGAGCCGCGTCCCCACCTGGAGCGTGTAGCCACTGGCGTTGCCGCAGCCGGCACCGGGGCCGGTCCTCAGCCAGATGGCCCTCGTAACGCTGGCCCCGCCCGGTCCGTTCGAGCCGGGGTTCTCGTAACACGACGCGGCGGCCGCGCGGGGCGCGTTCGACGGGATCCAGTCCGGGGCCTTGTTCCCCATGGCGGCAGTGGTGGCCGTGGCGGCGGTGGCAGGGGCGGCAGCGCTGGCGCTCCCACGATCGTGGCTCTCCGCCGCGAAGGAGGCGGACGCCGCGGGCACCACGCCCGCCACGATGGCGGCGGCGAGCGATACGGCGGCGAGCGCCGGACGAACCTTGCTCATGGAGTGGGTCTCCCTCGTTAGTCGATAGTCGATCGGTCCCCCGTTCGGCACCAGAAGGTGTCAGGCCGCAGGACCGCCGATCCAGGGCTTCGGCCCGTCCCGGACAGACCGTCCCGTGTCCTCGCAGGCGGGGCAGCCCTCCCCACCCGTGTCCCGGACGCGAGGCCCGTGAGCCAGTCGCGCTCCGGTGACGGCCTGATTCCGGCTGGCTCGGGCGCAGCCGTACCAAGGATGCTCTGGGGCATGCATCCCACACCCGCGCTCCCGAACCCGGCCGAGGCCCGGAACTCCGCTGAACTCATTGTCTGTATGCGGAAGTTGAGAGAGCAGACCGGGCTGACCTATCGGGATCTGGAGCAGCGAGCGGAGCAGGCCGGCGAGGTGCTTCCCCGCAGCACCCTGGCGACGGCCCTGAGCCGGGACGCGCTGCCCCGGCCGGAGTTGTTGCGTGCGTTCGTGATGGCGTGCGGGCAAGGGGACCGGGTCGAGGCGTGGGCGGCAGCGCGTGACCGGATCGCAGCCCAGGGTGGTGGTAGCGCGGAGAGCGCGGCCGGCGAGGTTCCCGGCCTCGAAGGTGCCGGTGAGCGCGCGGGCGCCGTTGACCAGACGGATCCGGGCCCGGGGCCTCGTAGCCGCCTCCGCGCCCGCTCCTCACGATCCACCCACGGAGGTACGCCCCCCACCGGTCGCGCCGGGCCTCTGCGCCGCCTCGCGCTTCCCGCTGCCGCATTACTGGCGCTCGCAGTCCTGGCCATCGGCGGCCGCCTGGCGCAGGCGGGTGCGGGAGCGAGCGACCCGGCCGCCTCTGCCGTCGCAGACGCTGGTTCGCTCTCCGGGCCGGTAGAGCCCGGTACGTACCGGATCCGGGCGGTGAGCTCCGGGCTGTGCCTGGGGGAATCGACCTCTCGGGACGGCGGGGGTGCCGTGGAGCAGTACGCCTGCCCGGCGAGCATCCCCGTCTACCTCCTGGAACCGGCGGGCGGTGACCAGTACACGATCCGCTCCCTGCACCCCGTCATGGGGCACGGCTGCCTCGGCGTGGACGCCGGCCTGAGGACCGACGGCGCCCGGCTGATGAACGACTACTGCGGCCGCCGCGGCACCGCTGAACGCTTCAGCGTCCGAGCCACGGCCGGGGACGGCGACCGTACGTACCGAATCCTGCCGGTCCACACCGCAGCCTGCGTCTCCATCCCCGGCGGCAACCGCACCCCGGGCGCGGCAGTGGTCCAACTACCGTGCACACAAACACAGTCGGGCCAACTCTTCACCTTCGACCCGGTACCGGCCCCCACGGCCATCCCCGACATCAGGTCCAACTGACGCGGACGTAAGGAAAGTGCCGCCGTATCCGCCCACGGTCGCCTGGGTATGGCCTTCATCGCGCTACGGGCCCAAAGCAGTCCGCCTCCCGTGCGAGGAGCCCTGCTGTACCTCCATGTGCCCGGGTCCAGTACTGGACGAAGCTGGTCGGCGTCCCGAGCGTCCGCCGGTACGGGTGTCACCAGGGACGGGCGCGCCCCGGACCGTCCGCAAAAACGGATGGTCCGAGGCGCGCCTGGCGCGGCAGGATGCTCCGCATGACATTGCCCACCCCCGAGCTGCACACCGCCCGCTTGCGACTGCGGCCGTTCACCGGCGCCGACGCGGCGTCGCTCTACGCGCTGCACAGCAGGGCCCACGTGCTTCGTTACTGGGACTCCCCGCCGTGGACGGAGCCGGCCCGGGCCCAGCGCTTCATCGCGACCTGCCGGACGATCGAGGAGGAAGGCACGGGAGCGCGGGTGGCCGTCGAACGCGTCGGCGACGGCGCGTTCATCGGGTGGTGCGGCCTGACCAGCTGGAACCCGGACTTCCGCAGTGCGTCCCTGGGGTATGTCTTCGACGCCGCCGCATGGGGCCACGGCTACGCCACGGAGACCGCCCACGCCGTCCTGCGGTGGGCGTTCGACACCCTGGACCTGAACCGCGTCCAGGCCGAGACCGACACCCGCAACGTGGCGTCCGCCCGGGTCCTGGAGAAGCTCGGCTTCGTCCGTGAAGGCACCCTCCGCGAAGACTGCGTCGTCAACGGCGACGTCTCCGACTCCTGGGTCTTCGGCCTCCTCCGCCGCGACTGGCCCCCGACGACCAGCAGCTAGGGCGTTTATCGAAAGTATTTTCTAGGAGATCGTCAGGCTGCCCGGCTACGGTGCGGGCATGGTGAATTTCGTGCTGGTTGCAGGTGCGCGGCTCGGGGCGTGGGCGTGGGGCGAGGTGGTGCCGTATCTGCGTGCGGCCGGCCATGGCGTCTATCCGTTGACGCTGTCCGGTCTTGCTGAAAAGCGGGGTGTACCGGCGGGGCAAGCGACTCACGTCCAGGACATCGTTGCCGAGGTAGAACGCCAGGACCTGCGTGACGTGGTCCTGGTGGGTCACAGCTACTCGGGCATCCCGGTCGGTCAGGCCGCGGAGCGGATCGGTGACCGACTGGCCCGCGTGGTATTCGTCGACTCAAGTGTTCCAACTGACGGCAAGTCGTTCGTCTCCGCCTGGCCGGACGGTGGGGCGGCAGTGGAAGCATCGATCGCCGAGAACGGAGGGTTTTGGCCGCTCGCGCCGGCTGCTCATTACGACGGCGAAGGTCTCACCGATGAGCAGATCGCACGCATCGTGCGTGGCTCGACGCCTCACCCAGGTGCCACGCTGACCGAGCCCGCTGTGCTGGCGGGGCCGCTCGGCGAACTTCCGGCGACGTACATCCTGTGCGTGATGCCGAGGGCCGAGCCCGACGACGCCGAGCCCGACGAAGATGTGGCCGAGCTGCTGAACAGCAAGTGCTGGCGGCTGGTCAAGATGGACACCGGCCATTGGCCGATGTTCTCCCAGCCGCGCGAGCTGGCGCAGATTCTCCTCGATGCTGCCGTGGAGTGAGAACACCACCTCCATGCCTGCGGGCTCGCATACGCTGCGGCAATGAACGCGCCTGTCACACTCATTGCCGCCGCGACACCGACCGCTCCCGCTCTCGTCCTTCGCCCCTGGTGCGCGGAAGACGTTGCCAGGCTGGTGGACGCTTTCCGTGACCCCGATCTGCGGCGTTGGACGAGCTTGCCCATGGAGAGTGAGGACGATGGGCTGCGATGGGTGATGGCTCAAGAGCGGGGCTGGGCAACGGGCGCGCGGTTCGGTTTCGCTGTCCTTGAGGGGACCGCCGATGCGGGGCCGTCGCGGTTGGTGGGCAACGTGGTGCTCAAGGGAGTCGGACTCGGCAAGCCTTCCGCCGAGGTCGGTTACTGGACGGCAGCACAAGCTCGTGGGCGAGGCGTGGCCCCGCGAGCCCTGGAAGCCCTCACCGTCTGGGCCTTCGATGCCTTCGGGGCGGATGGTCTGGAATGCCTTGAACTTCTCCACCAGGTGGACAACCTGGCATCCTGCCGCGTCGCTGAGAAGAGCGGCTACGCGCTCGACCGCATCCTGCCGTCGGCTCCTCCCTCCTACCCGCTCGATGGGCATCTGCACATACGGTATGCGGCTGCCTGACGTGATGGACGAGGCCCTGGGAGTCGCGCCATCGGGCGACGTCACCCACCGTCCTTTGGCCGCGTTGGTCCGACCGTGAAGATGACGACCGTACTTGCCGGGGCCGCGCTCGCCGCCCTCACCTTCAGGTGCCCCACGAGGTCGCGGTTCACACACGTCGCTCCGTGGCGCCGAGGGCGCGGAAGACCGTGGTGTGCAGCGCGGTCCTTGCCTGGGCGTTCGTCATGCGGTCGGAGTTCACCGCTTCACCGGCGGCGTGTCCGAGAGCGACGATCATGGACACCAGCCAGTGCGGAGGCAGGTCAGGGGCGAACTCGCACGCTTGCTGGCCCCGTTGGATGAGACGCCCCAGGCGGTCGGCGACGGGTTCGTGGCGCGCCTGGTCGTTCCCTACCGCCGTGTCGGTGGGCATGGCCTGGAGCAGCGGTGCGTTGTTCTCGAAGGCATGCCAGGCGACGTCGAGAAACCTTGTCAGTGCGGCCGTGGCCGGTCCTTCGCCGAGGCGGGCGGCGTCCATGGCTGCGACGGCGTCCTTGGTAATCCGGTCGACGGTGGCCGCGAGGAGTGCCTCGCGCGACGAGAAGTGGGCGTAGACCGTCTGCCTCGTCACGCCCGCCTCAGTTGCGATGGCCTCCATGCCGGCGTCCGGGCGCTGCCGCAGCAGGCGGACCGCCGCATCGAGGATGGCAGTCCTGCTGCGCTCGGCGTCGGCGCGCCGTCGACGTTGGGGTTCCCCAGAAGCGGTCATCTCTTACAGCCTTGTCTAAGTTAGCGTTTCCTCTATATCTTACAAAGGCGTAAGAGATCGTAGTCGGGGCGCGCTCTCCGTGCCATGCCCACCACCCGGCCCCCACCACCCGGCCCTCGCCATCCGCATCCGCCGATCGGAGCGTCATGAAGGCACTCGCCGACACCACCCCCGAGCAGTTCATCGAGGACTTCTTCGACTCCCTCACCGCGCACACCGTCCGGGGAGACACCCCGGAATCGGTGATGGACCGTCACTTCACGGCGGATGTCGTCCAGATCAGCGACGGAGTCCGGCTCGACCACGGCCGACTCCTCGCGCACCTCCGCCCCGTGCACCGAAACGTGACCGGCTGGCGGTTCGACGTTCACGACGCCATCGCGAACGGCGGCCGGATCGCTGCCCGCCTCACGATTCACGCCTGGACGCGCAAGGGTGGCATGACTGCCACCGAAGTTCACGTCTTCGCGGAGTTCACCGACGACGGGCGCATGCGCCGGTCGCACCAGCTCACCCGAGTACTGCCGCCGCCGCTCGCCGCCGCGACCGAGCCGGCCTGACACCCGCCCATTGCGTCTGGCTCCGCTTCACGCGGCGCCCCAACGACAGAGGTACCGACATGCGCGTGCGCATCGCCCATGGACTCGCCCTGGTGTCCACCGGTCTGCTCGCCGGCGCCTTCAGCTATGGCGCCGCCAATCTCGTCCCGACCTTCAATGCCGTGCCGATCGACATGAGGCTCGACTTCCACGCCGAGCTGATGAAGGTCAACGGGATCACCGTGCAGGGAGCCATGGTGGTTTCCACCCTCGGCTCCCTCACCCTCGCCGCCCTGACGCGCGGTCGGGCCCGTGCCCTCGCAGCCGCGGCGGGTCTCCTCACCTTCGCGTCCTTCCTGATCACCCGGCTCGGGAACGTCCCGATCAACGGCCGCATCAAACAGTGGGCCGCCACCACACCGCCGGCCGACCACGCCGAGATCCTGCACCGCTGGGAACTGTTCAACAACGCACGGACCCTCACGGCTATCGCCGCCTTCGTCCTCCTGATCCTCCTCGCCCTCTCTGGCGGGCCGTTGAGCAGGGCGCAGGGCCGGACGCGAGCGTCTGATGCCGAATCAGAAGTCCCTCGCCCCGTTCGCCCCGTTGTGATGTGATACCCCGTTCGGAGGCCGGCCCGGACGGGGCGGTGTCGCCAGGCCGTCCGGGTCGCCGAACGAGCCCAGTTCACCGCCCGCGCTACTTCACCCTCGACGGCACCGACCACGCCACGAGGAACGTGCGGGGACCATCGCAGTGCAGCTCATCGGCTGGTCGCAGGACGGGCAACAGGATGCCGTGCTCTTTGCTTCCACTGCCCGAAGGTAGTGCCTCCGCGCAGCGGACCGCCCCCCCGACCCGCGATCCCTCGCCAACAGGGCAAACGTTGCCTTACGCAGCACTAGCTCTCCGTCACCGCCTACCACCGACGGGTGCACCGGGCATCCGCCTGCGCCGACTTTGCCGCCGCGTGCAGTGACGTCGTTGCTGCCCACTCAGTTCGTAGCGAGCGAGCGAGCGCGCACGGCGCAGGGCGTTGTCAGTGGCCTGCGTTACGGTCGTCGTTCCCTGTGGGGTGCCCCTGCCCCACCCGGCCTTTATGGCAGGCCGGGTGGGGCAGGGATGGCACGTCCCCCATTTTCGGCACGAGGGTCGGGCCGCTTCCGGATGGAAGGGCGACACCGAGGTGTCCTGCCTCCATATGAGGGGGTCTCCGGCTCGAATGCAAGGAAAACGGGGAACTTCGTCGGCGCGGCTGCTCCGGCGTGCCGCACATGTGTGGGAACGGTCATTTCCAGCCGTTCGGATGCCCGTTCGGGACTCGTAATGTTCCGCGATTTCATGATCACGTCGCGTGATCTTCCTCCGTGGGTCCATGCTGATGCTCCCTCAGAAGCGGCTCGGCACCCGCTTGTTGAGGGAACTCACTGGCGTGGTCTCCCGGATGGCTGCGGCACGACCCGAGGAAGGGTGACGTGAAGAGGAAGAAGATGGCGCCGGCAACGGTGCTGGCGCTGACGTTCGTGGTGTTCGGCTGGAGCGTGACCATGGCGGCCATGGGCCACGCGGCCCTCATAGCCCTCGCGGCCCCCGCGCTGGGCCTGACCGTGACCCAGGTCCTCGACGGAGTCCGTACGGGCACCGCACCGGCCTCCCGCCGCCCGGCCGCGGCGACCTCTGACAAGGAGGACGACGCCCCGTGACCATGTCGTCCACCAACCCGGGACCGGACGAACCGGCTCCGCTGCGCCCAGGCCGGAAGCTGGGTCCCATCGCCGACAGTGTCGGCAGCGCCCACCGCTACTGGCTGGACCCCACCCGCGCACGCTACCTGGCCACCGGCCGCACCCTCAGCGACCTCAGCTTCCGCGTCCACCTGGCCAAGTCCAAGCTCTCCGAGCTTCTGCGCGGCGTGGGCCGCTACCCGCGCTGGGAGGTCATCCACAGCCTGGCCGGGGAACTCGGCATCCCCGGCTGGCCCCTGTACCGGCTGTGGAGACAGGCCGCCCTCGACGCCGGGAAGACCCACGACTGGGTCGACCGCTCCTCCAGCAACGCCGTCATGACCGACCGGCCCGGCCCGCCCCTCGCCCACGGAGCCCTCCGCGCGATCGTCGTCGAGGACTACCGCCGCTACGCCGGCGTCTTCCTGCCCGACGCCGCCCGCGACATCGCCGTCGAGGACACCTTCGCCATCCTGTGGCTGTCCTTCGACGACGCCCTCGCCAGCCCCGACACCCGCCGCTACGCCTGGGAGATCCTGCGCGCCACCGTCAAGGCCAAGGCCGACCACCGTGACCACCGGCCCCTGCTCGCCAAGGCCGCGTTCGAGACCGTCGCCCTGCGCGAACAGACCACCCTCGAAGGCGAGATGGCACAGCTGGCCGAGAGCCTGGAGCTGTTCACGGTGATCAGCCGCCTCCCCGACGCCCAGCTCGACGTCATCGTGCTTCGGCGTCTGTGCGGATTCTCCACCGAGAAGGTCTCCGACCTCCTCGGCATCCCGCTGGCCGCCGTCCGCTCCAACGAGCGCCATGCCATCCGATTCCTGGAAGACACCATCGAGCGGCCCGACACCGGAGGAACGACCCCATGACCAAGCTCGACGACATCCTTTCCAGGGCGCTGCTCGCACCACGCGGCGCCGCTCCCCGCGACACCACCCCGCCCCACCCCCGCACCGGACCGGCCACCTACCCCGTCATCCCCGGCCACACGACACCCTCGTCCGTGATCGCCGCACAGGACCTGCGTGCCCTGTGCGAGGCCCTCGTCCGACAGGCCCCCGCCCACGCCGTCTCCGACTTCGTCACGGATCAGATACCCGAACCCCACAGCGCCCTGTTCCTGGCGTGCATCCTGCAACTCGCGGACACCGACGAAGCCGCGAGGTTCTGGTGGCAGTACGCCGCCGGTGCCGGTCACGTCGGGGCCGCCTACTGCCTCTACCTGCACCATCTCGCTCTGGGTGAGACCCACACGGCCCGTTGGTGGCACACGCAGACCAACGAGGACACACCTCCTCGGAAGATGTGGACCAAGGTCCACGCGACCGGCGCCCTGTTCGACCTGTGCCACGAGGACAGGGCATCCACCACCACGATCATGCGGGTGCTGCGCAACCTGACCCGGAACGTCAGCCGCCCCCGGTCCGCCGTCGTCACCGAGCTGATGGAGTACATCTCCACGGCCGTCGCCGTCGGCTATCTCCGCGAGCCGGACAGCGAACTGCCCCTGCCCGGCCCCTCCTTCGCCCGCGAGGTCGAAGCACTCCTCGACGAAGCCGCCGCTCCGTCCCGCCGCCCCGCCGACCGACCGGAGCACCCTGGCGACCACCCGGTCCCACGAAGGAACCCACGCCACACAGCACCAGCCCGTGACACCGGTGAGGCCGCCGTCCGCTGAACCGACTCCGACTGTGTGCCCATGGTGCGCTCTCTCACCATTCACCGTCGTCCCACTGGTCGAGCACAGCCTCGGCGTCCAGCGTGGATTCGGCGACCTGCTCGTTCAGGGTCTGTTCCGCCCAGATGACCTTGCCGCGGTCGGAGTAACGCGCGCCCCAGCGTTGGGCGAAGCGGGCGATGAGGAAGAGTCCTCGTCCGCCTTCGTCGGTGAGGGCGGCTTTGCGGAGGTGGGGTGCGGTGCTGCTGCCGTCGGAGACTTCGCAGACCAGGGTGTCGCCGGAGTGGACGAGGCGTAGTCCGATGGGGGGCTTGCCGTAGCGGATGGCGTTGGTGACGAGTTCGCTGACGATCAGCTCGGTCCCGTACATGACTCCGTCCAGGCCCCAAGCGCGCAACTGCTCGCCGACCTGCGCGCGGTAGTCGGCGACGGCGGACGGGTCGGAGGGAACCTCCCAGGCGGCGATCCGGTCCCGGGGCAGCCGTCGGGTGCGGGCCACGAGGAGGGCGATGTCGTCGTGCTGTTCGCCCGGGGGCAGGGAGGCGAGCACGGCGTCGCACGTGGCCTCCGGTGTCCGGGCCGGATGCCCGAGGGCCGTCCTCAGCTCCGTCAGACCGCGGTCGATGTCCTGCCCCCGCCGCTCGACGAGTCCGTCCGTGAAGAGCACCAGCCGGCTGCCTTCCGGGAGGTCGAGCACCGCCGTCTCGAAGGGCAGTCCGCCACCGACGCCGAGCGGCGGCGAGACCGGGATGTCGGGGAAGGAGACGGTGCCGTCCGGGTCCACCAGGGCGGGGCTGAGGTGGCCGGCCCGCGCCACGGCGCAGCGTCCGGTGGTCGGGTCGTAGATCGCGTACACGCAGGTGGCGCCGGAGACGGGGACGTCGGCCTCTCCTTCGGTGTCGAGACGCGTCACCAGTTCGTCGAGGTGGGCCAGGATCTCGTCCGGCGGCAGGTCGAGGGCGGAGAAGTTGTGCACCGCGGTCCGCAGCCGCCCCATGGTGGCGGCGGCGTGCAGACCGTGTCCGACGACGTCGCCGACGACGAGGGCGACCCGGGCGCCGGGCAGGGGAATGACGTCGAACCAGTCCCCGCCCACCCCCGGGCGGGCGGGGAGATAGCGGTGCGCGGTCTCCAGGGCGGCGACCTCGGGCAGGACGCGGGGCAGCAGGCTGCGCTGGAGCGTGGTCGCGGTGGTGTGCTCGTGGGTGTAGCGGCGGGCGTTGTCGATCGACACGGCGGCCCGCGCGGCCAGTTCCTCGGCCACGGCGACGTCCTCGGGCCCGAAGGAGGCGTTGTCCGAACGCCAGAAGTCCACCATGCCGAGCATCACGCCACGCGCCTGGAGCGGGGCGGAGATCAAGGAGTGGATCCCGTACGCAAGCACCCTGCGCGCCCGGTCGGGATCCTGGTCCCGGAACCCGTCCGAGACCGTCAGATCGGCCTGGAGGACCGCCCGCCCCGCCAGCGCCCCGGCGGCGACCGGGCTGGAGGGGGCGAAACGGATCAGCTCGCCGACGGGGTAGAGCGGGTGGTCGTCGCGGATGCCGGCGGCCGCGGTGCGCCGCATCTCCAGGCTCGTGCCACGGGGTTCCTCGCCGCCCAGCACGGGCTCCAGCAGTTCCACGGTGACGAAGTCCGCGAAGCGGGGGACGGCCACCGCGGCCAGTTCCTCGGTCGTCCGTACGACGTCGAGCGTCGTCCCGACCTGCGCCCCGGCCTGGTAGAGCAGGTCCAGCCGGCCGCGGGCCATCTCCGCCCGGCCGGCGAGCAGGCGGAGTTCGGTCGTGTCCCGCAGCGTGCCCACGGTCCCACCGCCCCTGGCCGGCGGCCTCTCGACGGGCCGCACGTTGACGGCGAGCAGCCGCTTCCCGGACCGGACCACCTCGTCCGTGACGGCCCGGCCCGAGGTGAGAAGCGTGGCCGTGGCCGGTGAAAGGCCCAGGTCGGAGACACGCCGCCGCTCGGCGTCCGCGGGCAGGCCGAGGAGACGGTGGGCCTCGTCGTTCGCGAGCAGCAGCACACCGTCGTCGTCGACGATGAGCACGCCCTCCCGCACCGAGTGCAGGACCGCGTCGTGGTGCTCGTACATCCGGGTCATCTCGGCGGGACCGAGGCCACGCGTCTGACGGCGCAGGCGCCGGCTCACCACGGCGGACGCGCCGGTCGCGAGCAACAGCGCCCCGGCGGCGACCCCGATCAACGCCGGCAGCTGCCGCGCGACCTGCTGGTCGACGCTCTTCACGTACACCCCGACCGAGATCAGCCCGACGACGGACCGCCGCTCGTCGAAGACCGCCACCGTCGTGTCGACGGCGCGCCCCAGCGCGCTGTCGAACTCCTCCTGGAACGGTTCGCCCGACAGGGCAGGCCCGAACTCGCCCGTCACATGACCACCGATGCGCCCCGGGTCGGGGTGCGACCAGCGGATGCCGTCCGGATCGAAGGCGACGACGTATCCGACGTCCGCGTCCCTGCGCATGCGTTCGGAACTCGGTTGCAGTACGGCGCTGGGGTCCGCCGACCGCATGGCGGCCACCGTGCCCGGCGCGTCCCTGAACGTCACGGCGACCGACAGCGACTTCTCCAGCGCGTTGTCGATGGCCTGCCGCCGAGCCTGGAGGACCAGCAGGGTCACGGTAGCCGCGACGAGCACCAGGACCACGAGGACCTGCAACAGGAACACCTGCCCCGCGACGCTCCGCGGCAGCAGCCCGACCGGGCCACGCCCGCCCTCCTCCAGGTCCCGGCGGTCGTCCTGGCGCGTTCTTCTCATGGCCCGAGTCTCGCCGCTCAGGACGGCCGGGCCGGTGAGGCGTGCCCGGAACCGGACGAATGCCCTCCGTCCACCCGGCCGCACCTGCCGCACCTGCCGCACCGGCCGTCCGGGCCCCACCTGCCGTGGTGGAGTGATCGAGGTACGCGCACGAGCCACGCCCGCCGACCACGTGGGTGCGTGGCTTCGTCCCCCGCCCGGCCGGGGGGCGTCCTTGGGCCGTTCGCCGAAGCACGCGGCAGGGTGTCTTTTCCGCCGATCTCGGTGATCGGCAGCACCTCGCGCGGACCGGCGCGGGATGATCGGGCGAGTTGCCGAGGACGGGGCGCCGAGGGCGGGGCACAGAGTGCTACCGGGCCGGGGGAGTGGGCGAGTGAGTGTGAGTGATCATCGGTTCAATCCGCCGCCGAACTGGCCGTTGGCCGAGGGCTGGGTGCCCCCGCCCGGCTGGCGGCCGGACCCGTCCTGGCCACCGCCTCCGCTCGGCTGGGAGCTGTGGCAGGCCGATGCGTCCGATGCGTCCGAAGTGCCTCCAGTGGCGACGGTTCCCCACCAGCACGTGCCTCAGGCCGTCGCTCCCGCCGGCCGGAAGAGGGGCTGGTTCGGCCGTCTGCGGCGTGACGAGGGGAGCGAACTCGAAGAGCTGAGGCAGTGGATCGCGCAGGCCCATGGCGCGGACGCCGCCCAGGTCGCCGGACTCGTGCAGCGGACGCGCCAGGAGGCGGCCGCGCTGCGGACGCAGGCGCAGGCAGAGGCCGAAGCCGTCGTCGTACAGGCCCGCCAGGTCGCCAAGGACGTCAAGGCCGACGCGAAGCAGGCAGCGAAGGAGACCGAGCGGATCCGCAAGGAAGCGGAGCGGTACCGCGGTGAGATCTACCAGGCCGAGAGCCGCCTGACCGAGCTGCGCGCGCAGATCGTCACCACCGACGAGACCGTCCTGCTGCAACAGGCCGGGATCTACGCCTACCATCACCAGCTCCACGACGCGGTCGCCTACCGAAGCCGCCTGGACTCCCTCAAGGCCGAGATCAAGAACCTCGCACGCGACAACCAGGCGGTTCTCGCCGCCACCGACTGGACCGTCAACGGCTCCGCCCGCGAAGGCCGCAAGATGATCCGCGACTTCTCCAAACTGATGCTCCGCGCCTACAACGCCGAAGCCGACTACGCGGTCCGCACGATGCGCCCCCACCGCCTCACCTCACTCGTCGACCGCCTCTACAAGAGCCGGGAGACCATCGCCAGACTCGGCGCCACCATGCACATCCGCATCTCCGACGCCTACCACGACGCCCGCGTCCGCGAACTGCACCTGACCGCCGACTTCCTCCAGAAGAAGGACGAGGAGAAGGAGGCCCAGCGCGAGGCGAGAGCCCGCGAACGCGAGGAAGCGGCCGCCCAGCGGGAGCTGGAGCGCGAACGGGAGAAGCTGAACAAGGAGCTCAACCACCACGAGGCCGCCCTCGAACGCCTGCGCGCCCAAGGCGACCACGACGCCATACGCGACATGGAGGCCAGGCTCGCCGAGATCCAACAGGCACTCCAGGACGTCGACGCCCGCGCCGCGAACGTCCGCACCGGCTACGTCTACGTCGTCTCCAACATCGGCGCCTTCGGCGACCGCATCGTCAAGATTGGCATGACCCGCCGCCTCGAACCCCTCGACCGCGTCTACGAGCTCAGCGGCGCAGCCGTCCCCTTCCGCTTCGACGTCCACGCCCTCATCTTCAGCAAGGACGCCGTCGGCCTCGAAACCCGCCTCCACCAGGAATTCGCCGACCGCCGCGTCAACCGCGTCAACAGCAGAAAGGAGTTCTTCTACGTCACCCCCACCGAGGTACGCACCGCACTGGAACGCTTCGCGGGCGAACACCTCGTGGAGTTCACCGAGACCCCGCAAGCACTGGAGTGGCGCGCCAGCACGACGGACTGACACCGATCCCGGGGCTGTCGCTGGAGGCGGAGCCTGCCGCCCTGGCCATCGGGGCACTGACGGGGGCGGCGACGGGTTGAGGGCGGGAGACTGTGGCCACAGTCGTCAGCATCGTGCGGGAGCGTCTTGCCGCGGGCTCGCGGGCCCGCGAGCCCGCGCGGACAGGCGGCGATGGCCGGGGTGGAGGCCGAGGCCGTGCTCCAGGAGGCGTTGCGGGCGGACTCCGGACTTCAGCAGGCCCTGGCGACGCACCTGAACGTGTCGACGTCCCAGTCCCGGATGACGAACGTCGTGACGGTCAACGGTACGAAGATGCGTGGGAGCCAGATCACGCTCGGGCCGATCACCGTCACCAAGCCGAACACGACCGCCGGCCTGCTGGGACTGGCGGCCGCACTCGTCGTGGTGGCCGCTCTCCTCGTCTACGGGGTGGTACAGCTGGCCGGCGACATGGTGTGCAAGGCGCTTATCAGCCCTGGCGCCCTTCCACCGTCGTGGACGTCCAACAGCCCTGGCGTCGTGGAAGGCCCGCCGAGTGCGCGGTGGTTACGAGCCTCCCGGGATGATCGTCTATGCAGGCTCATCCGTCACCATCCACACCTTTGAAACCGCGGATGACGCCAAGGCTGCGATGGAGGGGGCGGTGGCGACCTTCCGGGCCGAAGATGCGGCTGTCGGCTGACAGCTGACGGTGGGCCGGGTCTCTTCAGTCCTGCGCGAGGGGTGGGAGACCCGGCCGTTCGTGGTGGTGCTGTCGGGGTCAGAACAGGTGGTTGAACTCGCCCCAGCCGTCGCCGACCAGGGTCCGGCCAGTGAACGGAGTGGCCGCCTTGCCGGTGCCCTTGTAGAGCCACAGGACGCCCGTCCTGTCGCGGGCGACCGCGTCGGTCCGGCCGTCGTCGGTGAGGTCGCCGGTGACGACGAGCTGGTCGTACCCCTGCCAGCCGCCACCTGTCCGCACCCTGGTGGTGTACGGGACCGTACCGCTGCCGGTGCCCTTGTACAGCCACAGGACGCCGGTCTTGTCGCGGGCGAGGAGGTCGGGGCGGCCGTCGCCGGTCAGGTCGCTGCCGCCTGCGAGGCGGTCGTACGCGCCCCAGCCCGCGCCGACCCTCACGCGGGTCTTGAACCGGTTGCCGTCGACGAGCCGGCCGGTGCCCTTGTACAGCCACAGGACCCCGGACTTGTCGCGGGCCAGGAGGTCGACGTACCCGTCCCGGTCGACGTCCCCTGCGCCGTCGATGCGGTCGTAGGCGTTCCAGCCGGTGCCGACGCGGACGCGGGGCGCGAAGGGCTTGTCGGTGACGAGCTGGCGGTCGTAGTACCAGAGGGTGCCGGAGGCGTCGCGGGCGACGACGTCGCCCAGACCCCGGGTGACGGCCGACGGCTTCACGCTGCCGGGGAAGTAGGGGGCCTGGGAGGCGGGGGAGAGGGAGGTGAGGGTCGTGTACGCCTGCCAGCCGGGTCCGATCAGGTCCCGGAAGGCGAGCGCTGTGTCGGCGCTGCGCGTGCCGGAGTACTTCCACAGCCTGCCGGTGGTGTCGCGAGCGAGGAGGCCGTGGAAGGGACGGACCGGGCTGCCCTGGACGGCGAACGGGGCGCTGGTCCGGCGGACGAATGCCTCGGGAGGCGTGGCAGCGGTGTAGAGGTCGTAGCTGGTGTAGGCCACGTACTTCTGTGCGTACTGGCCCGGCGCGCTGGTGAGCTCGTAGCTGATGACGTGATCGCCGGGTTCGAGCTCGCAGTACAGGTTGGCCCCGGCTGACCCTGAGTCGAGTTCGGCAATGGGTACGCGGCACGCGGCGCCCGCGTCAGGGGTCGGCTTGCCGAGGCGGATGACCGGATTCGCCCTGATCAACTGGCCCGTTGCCTTGGTGAAGCGCAGGGCGAGCCTTCCGGCGTCCGCGGCGTGGATGCGGAGCTGCTGCCGGACCGTGCCGCCGTCCGGGACGGACGGGGTGTCGAAGGCAACGGTGTTGAGGGCGGCGGAGGCAGCGGACTTCACTGTGACCTTGGCGGTGCCGCGGCTTCCGTTCGCCGGGAGGCTGCCCGCACTGCGGGCCTCCTTCACGGCGGCAGCGAGGTCGCCGTTGGCGGGCATGTACGCGAAGCCCCAGTACAGGGTGGTGTCGGTGGCGTCGGCAGGGACGGTGGCGTCGGGCGCAGCGACCATTTCGCCGTCGCAGACGAAGACACCCGTGTACCCGACGGCCTGGGTGCAGTCGTTGGCGTGGGCGATGTAGCCCTTCGGAAGCCCGGCCCCGGCGCCGGCCGGGTCGGTCATCGGCTTGGTGCCGACTGTGACGACGACCTTCCCCCAGAAGGTCGTGCCTGACTCGACGATCGGGAAGAAGCGCGGGAACGAGCCCGGCCCCGCCACCACGTCGTACCCCGACAGCTTCAGCTCGTCGGCCGCGGAGGCGGTGGGCGGGGCGAGGAGGGTTCCCGCGGTGAGGAGACCGGCGGCCGCGGAAAGCGTGGCCGTGCGGCGGATGAGACGTCTCATGGTTCCTTCACAGATCTGATCAGTGTGCGGCGGACCCCAGGGATTCCTGCGCGTTCACCGCACGGAAGGGACAGGTCACCCGACGTGCCGTTGTCCCGGTGGGACCCGGCACATCCGGCGGACCAGCGGACTCGGCTCGGACAGACCTCCGCCTGCCCGGGCAGGCAGGCGCCCACGACCGAGACCACGGGAGCAGACGGAACGCCGAGGCAAGGCGCGTCATCGGCAGCCCTGCTCGCCGCCGCCGCAGCCGCGGCGACGCCGCCCGCCCGCCGGGATGCGTGCCGCCTGCCGTATGTCAGGCGACGTGGTTGTAGGCGCTCGGGGCGAAGACCATGCCGGTCCTCGTGCGCGGCTTGAAGAGTCCGGTCGCGTTGCCGGTGGTCTTGTACAGGTAGGTGGCGCCGGTGGGGTCGACGGCGAAGACGTCGGCCCGCCCGTCGTTGTCGGCGTCTCCGATGCCGGAGAGGTGACGGTACGTCCCCCAGCCGCCGCCGATCCGGGCCCGGGCGCCGAACACGCCGCTGCCGTTGCCCTGGTAGAGCCACAGCACTCCGGTACGGTCACGGGCCAACAGGTCCCCGGCAGCGGTGCCGACGAGGTTCCCCGTGGCGACCAGGTCGTTGTAGACCCCCCAGCCACCGCCGACACGGATCCGGCCGCCGAACGGAGACGCCGCGGTACCCGTGCCCTTGTACAGCCACAGGACACCGCTCTTGTCGGCGGCCAGCAGATCGGCCCGTCCGTCGCCGGTGAGGTCGCTGCCGCCGGCGAACTTGTCGTACGTGTTCCACCCGCTGCCGACCCTCACCCGGGTCGCGAACCCGGCGCGCCCGTTGCCCTGGTGGAGCCACAGGACGCCCGTCTTGTCGCGGGCGACGAGGTCGGGATGGGTGGCACCGGCGAGGTTCCCGGTGACCTCGATCCGGTCGTAGCCCTGCCAGCCGAGACCGATCGGGGTGCGGTAGCCGGTCATCTGGGGCGAGACCTGGGTGATGTTGGAGCTTGTAGTGCTCGAGCTTTCCGCCACTGTTCCTGACGAGGACGTCAGGGGCACCGTTGTCGTCGAAGTCATGCAGCCTGGGCGTGCGGACGACGGTGAACGAACCGGTGGCGGTGGTGGCCTGACCGCCGTACGGGGTGACCCGCAGGCTCCAGGTGTAGGCGCCGTTGAACGCACGGTCGCCGTTGTCGAACAGTCCGCTCCAGTTCATCCGGGCCCGCACCGTGTCGTCATCGCCCCGGGTCGGAGGCTCCAGCGCCACCGTCTTCGTCTCACCCGTACGCGTGTGGCGCAGGGTCGCCGAGACCGAGACCCCCAACTGCGAAAGCCTCCACTCCAGCACGGCGCGCCCGCCCGGCGTGTCGAGACTGACCTGCGGACCGAACAGCGCACCGGTGACGATCCCCTGGGCCGCCTGGGCCGCCTGGGCCGCCTGGGCCGCCTGGGCCGCCTGGGCCCGCGGCGCGGCCACCGACCCCGGAGCCGACACGGTCAGGCATCCACCCGTCACCGCGAGAGCGACACCCACCGAGCCCACCAGCCGACGGCCGTGAACAAGTCCCTGAAGCACTACCGAAACCCTCCCCTTGAACAGCCGCACAGCAACCAGCGCGGCGCCCTGGCCTCGCCAGACACCCCCTGAATCCCCCTCCAGGGCCGGGTCTGTACCAAGGTCGAGCGGACAGTATCAGCCACCATCCACACTCACACGCGTCTCCTGCCTCACTACCAGGAGCATCCGACCCACCCCGAGCCCCCTGACGGCACCGGGAAGCGCACGAGTTGACGTATTCGTGCCCTTGGAGCAGCCCTGAGGCGGCTGGATCCGGTACAGAACGCCAGGAATGGGGGCGGGTCGCCGAGAGATCCCGGGGCACCTGCGTGTCGACCTGCACTTCACTGACCACGACGAGACCTGGACCATGTGGGTCCGGCGAGGCGTCCTCAACGCCCGCCGGGGCGCCCACCCCGACACCCCGCTCACCGTCAGCGGCCCCAAGGCCGCCCTCGTCGCCACCCTCCTCAAGCCCGCGAGCGCACCCCCGCTCGCCCAGGCCGGGAAGATCACCCTCGACGGCGACGAGACCGTCCTGCCGACCTTCGCCGGTCTCCTCGACGACTTCGACCCCGACTTCGATCCCGACTTCGCCATGGTCACCCCCTGACCGAAGCCGTGTGCGGGCTGCGCGGGGGACACCGGGCGGCCCGCGTCGCCGTCAGGGGAGTGGCAGGGCCTCGAAGTCCCGCTCGCGCAGCACTCGCTTGAGGATCTTGCCCTGCGCCGATACGGGCAGGCTGTCGGCGAACTCCACCGAACGAGGCACCTTGTACCCGGCGATCCGCGTGCGGGCGTGGGCGATGAGCTGGTCGGCCGTGACCTCCACGCCCGGGCGGCGGACCACCACGGCGTGGACCCGCTCGCCCCAGTGCGGATCGGGGAGCCCGACGACCGCCACGGCGGCGACCGACGGGTGCCGGGCGAGGTCCCCTCCGTAAATGATCATGCCCTTCAGGCGGTCGACGACGAAGACCCAGGCCAGCGCAGTGGCACGCATCGTCGGTGTGCACGGGATCGGGAAGCAGTCGATGGGGGAGTCCTCCCTCCTCGCGGAGTGGTGGCCGGCCATGGCGGACGGCCTGCGGCGGGCCGGTGCCGCCGACGGGCTGGACGCGTCGGACGGGACGATGGCGTTCTACGGCGACCTGTTCCGGCCGGCGGGGGAGTGGCTGGCCGTCGGGGATCCCCGCTACACCGCCGCGGAGGTCGAGGACGGCTTCGAGAGGGATCTGCTCGCACAGTGGTGGCGGCCCGCGTCCGAGCGCGACGCGAACCTGCCCGGCCCGCAGTCCGCGTCGGTCACCCTGGCTTCGGCACCACGGTCCGTGCAGGCGGCTCTGCGCGCGTTGTCGGGCTCCCGCTTCTTTGCGGGGATCGCTCTGCGGGCGATGGTCTTCGACCTCAAGCACGTCCACCGCTACCTCGTCGAGGCGGAGTTGCGCGAGCGGGCCCGAACGCGGGTCAGGGAGGCGATCGGCCCGGACACCCGCGTCGTCGCCCACTCCCTCGGTTCCGTCGTCGCCTACGAGGCCCTCTGCACCCTCCCCGGACACCCTGTGCGCGCTCTGGTCACCCCGGCGAGAGCCGGTCGGCCCGCGGATCATGGCCGGGTACGAAGGCGCTGGCGTGGACCAACCTGGCCGACGACGGAGACGTGGTGGCCCTGGTGAAGGACCTGCGCCCGCGATTCGGGGACGACATCCGATGCGGGCGGACCGACAACGGCGCCCACGCCCACGACGCGAGTGCCTACCTGACGGACAGACTGTGCGGCGAGGCGATCGCCGCCGGTCTCGCATGAGTCAGCGGGCCGAAGGTCGCGGCGAGGGGCCGCGCCGGTTTCTGATCGCCACCGCGGTCGCCCGTTATCCCCGGTGCCCCGAGTGGGACAGGCCGGGACTCGTCGAAGCCCGCGACCAGGTGATCGACCTCTTCACCCGTGAGCTGGGATACGAGCACCACGCCGGCCTCGGCCTAGATCCGACCCCGCGCCGAACTGACCGACCGGCTCAGGGAGTTCTGCTGAGCACCCGACCGGCGCGAGGACGACCTCCTGACGGTGTACGTCTCCGGGGACGGCGAAGTCCTGGACGATGCCGGACACCACGTGCTGCTGATGTCGGACACCGACTCCGACGACCTCGCCCACACCGCCCTGCCCACCGCCGACCTGGCGCGCACCCTGCTCCGGGACACCGGTCTGCGGCGGCTGCTCCTCCTCTTCGACACCTGCTACTCCGGCCAGGGGAGCAACGAGCTCGCGGCCACCGCGCTGGAGCGCATCGGCGCCGAGTGGGGCCGGTCGACCGGGGGCGGGTTCGTGATCGTCTCCTCCGCGCAGCCCCGTGAACATGCCGGTGCCGGAGTGTTTCCCCGACTCCTCAGCCGGGCGGTGGCGAGCCGGGCGACAGCGGGCGACAGCCCGAGGACGCTCTCGGTCTCCACCGTCGTCCAGCAGATGAACGACAGCCCGGAACGGCCCGACTTCCAGCGCGTCTTCCCCTCGCTCGTGGGGCTCACCGGGGAGCCGCCCGCCTTCCTGCCGAACCCGCGGTACAGCACCGTGCAGGAGGTGGACCTGTCGATCCAGCGGGCGGCGGAGTTCCACGAGCAGGACCGGCGACGGGACGTGGAACTCACCCGCCGCCTCCTGGTCCACGCCATGGGCCACCACGGGCCCGGCGCCGGACGCTGGTGGTTCTCAGTGCGTCACGCGGCGCTCGCCGACCTCACGCGATGGCTCCAGGCGGAACCGGCGCCCGGAGTGGCGGACGCGTGCCGTGTCCTCACCGCGGACCCCGGCTCGGGGAAGACCGCGGTGCTGGGACTGACCGCCGCCCTCGCCCACCCCGAGCACCGCCGCACCGTGCCGCTGCACAGCCTCGGCCTCGACCCACACCGGGTCCCCGGCGAACGATCGGTGGACGTGTCCGTCTACGCCCAGAGCCTGACCGACTCCCAGGTCGTCCAGGGACTCGCCGCCGAGGCCCGGGTGTCCGCCCGGACCGTCGGCGAACTCCTCGCGGCGCTCCCCGAACCGGGCGACGGCGAGACGTTCACCGCGATCGTCGACGCCCTCGACGAGGCCGCGACCCCGCACACGCTGTGCACCCAGGTCCTGCGGCCCCTGATCGAGCACTCCCGCGGCCGGATCCGCCTCCTCCTCGGCACACGCCCCTATCTCCTGCCCCTCCTCGGCACGAGCCGGGACGCCGCCGGCGTGATCGACCTGGATGCCGCCCGGTACGCGGACCCGAAGGCGGTGGCCACCTACGCGGCGCGCAACCTCCTCGAAGCACACCCCGACTCCCCGTACCTGGAGAATCCGGGTGCCGTGCGTCCGGTGGCCGAAGCGGTCGCGGCGGCGGGCTCCTCGTTCCTCGTCGCCCGGATCACCGCCGGCTTCCTGGCCTCGGCACCCGACGTCGTGGAGGACCCCACGGACCCGGTCTGGCGCGCGGGCCTCCCCCGCCACGCCACGGAAGCCCTGGACCGAGACCTCCGACGCCGCCTGAGCTCCGACGCCGCACGCGTCGTCGACCTCCTGCGCTCCCTCGCCCACGCCCAGGGCCAAGGCTCCCATGGGAGGACATCTGGGCACCACTGGCCTCCGAGATCTCCGGCCGTGCCTACACCGACGAGGACCTGATGTGGCTGCGCCGCACCGCCGGTTCCTACGTCGTCGAGGCGGCCGAGAACGGGGGCTCCGCCTACCGCCTCTACCACCAGGCCTCGCCGACCACCTCACCGACGGCACCGACCCCGCGACGATCCACGCCGCCTTCACCCGCGTCCTCCTCGGGCGCGTGCCCCACCGGACCGACGGGACCCGCGACTGGCGCCTCGCCCACCCGTACACGCGGACCCACCTCTCCACGCACGCCGCCCAAGGCGGCCGGCTCGACGAAGTCCTGGGCGACGTCGAGTACGTGGTCCACGCGGCACCCGAGCAGCTCACCCCCCACCTCGGCCGGGCGAGCTCCGACCGCGCCCGCCTGACCGCCGCCGTCTACCGCACCTCGGCCGGGCTCCACAGGACCGCCACGGTGGAGGACCGCCGCCGGATCCTGGCCCTGGACGCCGCGCGCGGCGGCGACCCCGGACTCCACGAAGCGCTCACCCGCAACATCGAAGAGGGTCGGTGGATAGCGGTGAGCGGCGTGGTCGCCGACGACGAACACTTCGCCGTCACGGCGTCGTGGGGCGGCTGGGTCCACGTCTGGGACTTGAGGACCCGACAGCTGTTACGCAGCCTCCGGACCGGTGAGGGTAGCGAGGTCGTCTCTCTCGCCTGCACCGTCCTGGACGGCCTCCCGACGGCCTTCACCGTCACCGCTCCGCGAGACAACGCCTTCCAGGTACGGAACCTGCGCACAGGCCACCAGGAGGGCCACATCCCGATACGGATCCCCGGCAGGCCGTGGCGGGCGGGCGGGCGCCGCCGACGTCGCCCTGTGCTCCCGTCGTTCCGGTGGCCGGCCGTCAGCCAGGTGAGTCGGGCGACCGACGCCCCTGGCAAGCCTCGCCGGCCCCACACCGCACGTCGGCCTCGGCGAGCGCGTCGAGGACGCCGTGGCGTTACGGACCTCACCGCCGCCGTCAGAGGGGACACGGCTCAGCGGGAAGGGACATACCTGGTGGGGTTCACCCTTCTCCTCGTGGCCCATTCGACGGTTCTCCCGTGCAGCCACATGGCTTCCATGACCGCGTCGCGTTCCGCGTCGGTTGAGCGGGCGACCGACTCCTCCAGTGATCCCCGGAGGACGGACTCGACTCGAGGAAGCAGGCTGAGTGCCGCACCGAGACGGATGCCCGGGGCGGCGGTCTCTCTCCTCGCGTGCAACCAGCCCAGAGACGAAGTGGTCGTGGTGCCCTCGCGATCCAAGGTGATTCCAGCGTGGGCCAGGGCCTCGATGACATCGACCTTCCAGCCCGTCCCCGACTCATCGTCAAACATCCCGTACAGCAGGGGGAGGAGAGTCGCACGGCAGCTCGCGAGTTGAGAGACCAGATGGAGGGCGCCGCCGCGCACTCTCTCATCGTCGGTCCCTGCGAGGATCGCCATGGCGGCGGGAGCAGCCTCCTCGTAACTGTCGGCGATCGATTCCTCCCAGCCGACCATTTCGTCGTACTCCGGCTTCTCGGCGGCTGCGCAGTCCTCCTGAGTGCGTCGCCACGACCAAAGTGCCGACCCATAGACGTTCGCCAGATAGTTGAGCACCTCGGCCTGGACGATGATCTTCTCGGTCAGCGCCAACCCCAGCAGGTGAGGAACGTACGTCACCGCGTCGCTCTCGAACGCAACACCCTGAGGAGCGATGGGATCCGCCAAAGCGGACAAGGCTCTCAATGCTCTCTCGCGGTCAGAACTGCGCAAGGAGTCGGTATGTACCGACAGAATGCTCACTTTCCTCCTCCTGGTGAAATCAATTCGAAACCAATATACCTAATTGACGCAATAGTGGCGAACACCTCATGCACGCCGGGTAGGGCTTCCCGAAATCCTTGCCGCTGGCATGGACCATTTCGATGGTCGCGCTCTTCGTAGGTTCAGGGTTCGCCGCTCCGTACTCAGCGTCGTATGCCTGACTGATACAGAGAACCTCCGCACACCCATAGTGATGCTTGGGGCGAGAGCGTGATATCTGCTTGACCGCAGCCTGATTCAGGTCCTTCATGCTGCGATCGCTGCTCCATCCCTCGTATGTGCCACCTGAAGTCCGAAGGATGGCCACACAGTCAGCCCCCTTGTGTCGCAACGCAAGGGCTTGAAGCTCCGGAGAGGTCCTCCTGTCCTTCTTCGCTATCTGAGTCTGCTCTTCGTCCTCGACACCACCCTCGATGTCTCTCTTGTTGAAACGCTGCCCGTAGTCGGAAATTGCGTCGATCAGGTCATGGCAAGCGGCACCCCACGCCTCTTCCTTTCTGGCGGAACGGCTCTTCATTGCCTCCTTCGCCGTCTTGGCCACCTGGTTGTTGAGGCGCAGAAGAGTTTCCAGTGCGTTCTTCTCGTCATGGGGGTAAGGGGTGATGTGCTCTATCGCGGCCAAACGCGACCGGACTTTGTCCTGCAGCCTCCCTTCCTGCGAGGCCATCCGGACTTCACCGGTCGGTTTGGCTGTGACGGTATGGTCGCTTCCGGTCAGCGAGACGTGCGCCCTGATCGTCTTCAGGCCGCCGGAGTTGTCATCCTTTCTATCTGGCGCAGAGCCGCCAGGCTCTTTCCCTTTTGTCTTGAGTTTCTGCCAGAGGGATTTGCCCTTCTTGGCTATGAAGTCGACGATCTTGTCGATGGCTCGGTTGACGGGCTTCGAGACCGCCTGGAAGACCGATTTCACCTTGTTGGCGAGGCCGCCTATGCCTAGGAGGGAGGCGAGGAGGCCGATGAGGAGGGGGATGCTGGCGGCCAGGGCTGTTTCGACCGTTTTGGGGACGCCGGCTGCGCCGCCGTTGGCGATGTGGATGACTGCGTCCAGGACTGCGTTGACGAAGTCGGCTATTTGGGCGCCTTGGGTCACGATGAAGGTGACGATGTCGATGATGCCCTTGACCGCGCGGATGAAGGCGGAGGCGGGGTTGAGGAGGGAGAGGATCCAGGTGATGCCGGCGATGATGACCGTGGGGATCAGGTATTCCGTCAGTTTCGACAGGATCGTCGATTTGAGGTCGCCTGCTTCTGCCTGGATCTCCTTGACCGCTCCCGCCGGGCCCTCTTTCGCCAGGGACTGGGCCACCGGGACCGTCGACTCCACCGCGGTCATCGCTTCGTCGGGGACGCCCTTGCGGGTGATGCGGGTGCGGATGTTGTCCCAGGTCAGGCCCAGGAGGGAGGCGATGAGTTGGATGATGCCGCGTAGGTCGAAGCGTGGGGGGAGTTCCAGGCCCACCTTTGTCGCTGTGCCCAGGAGCCAGGAGACCAGGCCCGTTTTCAGGTGGGTGCCAATGTTGGTGATGAAGAGGTTGAGGCCGGCGCCTACCGCCTTCACCAGGTTGCCCAGGAAGCCGATCGGGTCCTTGATGATCTTCATGATCGCCGAGGCGGCCTTTGCCAGGATGCCCAGCAGGAGGTTCTTCAGTTCGTTGATGGTTTTGATGACGCCGGCTATCGCGTCTTTCGCCTTGTCGATGAGGCCCTTGTTGGCCTCCTGGAGTTTCTTGATCTCCTCGTCCACGGCGTTCAGGGCGGCCGTGTACTTGTTGGCGAGGTCCTGGACCAGCTGTTCCGACTTCTCGTCGACGGTTGCTTCCAGGTCCTCGAATTTTCCTTCGAAGTCCTTCCGCGCCTCCTCGCCGAACGCCTTCAGGTCGGCGGGGAGTTTGTCGACCTCCGCCTTCAGCTCGGTCCGGCCCTGCGCTATGCGCGTCTTCGCGCGGCCCAGTTCCACGCCGATCATGTCCGCCACCTGCGAGATGACCGTGCGCATGCGGGCCACATACAGCTTGCGGGACTCCTGGTAGAGGTCGTTCGCCTCCTTCGGCAGGCCCGCGAACTTGTCCTTCAGCCACCTTCCCTTGCCCAAAAAGCCGCTGTAGCGCTTGTCCTTGTACTTCTTCATGCGGGCCTTGTGGTCGGCCGTGAACGCGTCCCGCGCCGCCTTCTCACCCGACGTGAACGCCGCGTCGACCTTCGTGTCGAGGCCCGTCAGCGTCGCCTCTACGTCCTTCTTCGTCGCGTCGAAGACCTTCTGAAGACGCGCCGTGACCTCGGCCCGCTTCTGCTCGTCCTTCGACTTCGTCTCGCCCTTGCCGCTGTCGACCGCCTGGCCCGACGCCGCCCTCGTCGCCGTCAGCGTGTTCATGGCCTGCGCGCCAGCCGCCGCCGCGCCCGCCTTCGCCGCCGCCAGTTGCTGGTCCTCGGCGGTGTGCGCCTTGCCCGGGGCCTTCGCGGAGTCCGTCTCCGCGGTCTTCTTCGCCTTCAGCGCGTCGTTGAACTCCGGCTCGTTGCCCTTGGCGAGCTGCTCCTCCGTCACCTCGGCGTCGGCCATCGCCTTGTCGTTCTCCGCCGGGCCCTGCGAGAAGTCCGTCACCGCCGGCGGCTGCTTCTGCGGGATCGCGTCCTTCGCGGCAGGGGCGCCCGGGTTGCCGGGCGGGCGGTCCGGATCGAGAGGGGTGACCGGCTTGTCCTTCGCCGCCGACGTGTCCGGCGGGGCCTTCGTCGCCGTCTCGATGTCCTTCGCCGAGGTGTTCTTGCCGTCGGTGACCTTCCCGTCGACCTCGTCCTTCACCTTGTCGGCCTTGCCGGACTTGGAGAACTTGTCGGCCTCGTCGAGGTTCTTCGGCGCCTGCGCCTCGATCGCCTTGTCGACCGCCGCGACGAACGCCGCCTTGTCGAACTCCCCCGGCTTCGCCGCGTTTATCTTCTCCGCGTTCGCCGCCTTGCCCTGCGCCTCCTTGTCGTCCGGAGGCGCCACCGCCGCGTCCTGCGCCGACCTCGACTCCGCCGCCGCCGGCGCGTGCGCGGCCATCGTCCGCTTCTTCGCCGCCACATCCGCACCCACCCGACGAAAACCCGGCGCCGCACTCGCGGGCGTCTTCACCGGAGCCGTGTAACGCTGAGCCACCAGACGCGCCACCGCCGCGTTACCGGCCGCCCCCTGGAGGCGCTGCAACGATCGGGCATCAGGAGACGACGTGGCCGTGCGGGGTGTGTCGTTGCGAGAGGGCTCGGCGGGGGTCCTATCCGGAACCGACTTCATCGGCTGTCCCTCTCGCCTGCCGCGGATCACCCCTGGACGTCAGCTGGCAGGCTGTCGCACGTTCCGGGCCACGGGCAGCGTGGACCAGGTCAGATTCGGGGCACCACGGGGTGGGCCGTACGGATCTGGACTGCTGCCTCTTGGGGCAACAACAGAGAAGCGCAGCCGAGGTCGTAGGAAGACGATGTCGAGTTGTGGGCAGTGCGCGCTGCGGAGCGGAGGCCGTAGTCGCGTCGACCTCGTCCTTCGGCACGCGGGAAAGTGGCCGTCCGTGACGAGCAGCGGGCTGTGGGCCCGTGCGACCGCCGATCGCTACGACGCCGAGGAGACCGAAGCGCTCGCGGCTGCCGTTCTCGGACCGACTCTCGACCTACCTCTCCGAAAAGCGCATCTCCGCCTGCCCCAAGCCACTCTGAGGTCGCCCACTTGGAACTCCTCTCGGGAGTTCAGGCGTCACCAGCAGAACAGTGCGTATCCGAGGATGAGGAAGGCTTCGTGCATGTCGTCGTGTATCTCCCAGCTGGTGCGTGAACTCCGGATCTCGGTCGGTGCGCTCATAGTGGCCGCCCTGGCGCTCACCGTGGCGACCGTCCGCCGTGACGACGCGGGGTGGCTCGTGCCGGCCCTGTGGGGCGCGTGGCCGGTGTGGGCTGCCCTGGTGGCCGGCACCGTCTGGCAGATTCGCTCGCAGAAGTAGTCCGCACCCGGCGCCCGCAGGGGCGAGGAGCCGCCCACCACCGCCTTCCCGAACTTGCATTCAGTATGCGGATAGAGCATGGGAAGGGCTAGATTTGCATCATGCTGAGTGTCGAGGAGAGTCTCAGGCTCACGGTGGCCGCGCTGATGACGCGGACCGGTGAGCGCCAGGGCGCCCTGGCTGCCGGGATCGGGCTGTCGCAGGCCCAGGTGTCCCGTAAGCAGTCCGGGGCCGCGCACTGGTCGCTGGAGGACGTCGACCGGCTCGCCGCTCACTTCGGCCTGTCCGTGCTCGACCTGCTCGCGGGCCCGACGCACGCGGTCGGAGTCCTGCACGGCGCTGTGCCCTCGCTCCAGGTGGGCACCTTCGCCGCGCCCCTCGTACCCCTTGCCCAGGCCGCCCCGGCCCCTGCCGAGACCCCGGCCCTGGTCGGGTTGGGGCTGTGTGTGCTGTGCGGACAACCGGCGGTGGAGGAAGTCGACGGCTTCCCTCAGCACTTGAGCGCCGAGGAGTGCGCCGCCGCCGTGGCTTCCGCAGGGGCGATCGCCAACGCGGTACCGACCTCGGCGGCCCCGGCCGAACCCGTTCAGCCGGTCGCTCCGCCCGCTCCTTCCGCCGTACCGGTGGACGCGGCACAGCAGCAGCCCGACGCCGCTCCGACCAGGACGGAGCCCCGCCGGCCCGCTGCGGGGTACGCCTCCGGGACCCTGGTCGGGCAGATCACCGGCCGCGTGCAGGACGTCATCGCCGAGCATTCCGGCGACCTCGACGCCGCACAGGCCGCGCTGATCAAGGCGGCGATTCCGGACGTGATGGCCATCATGAAATCGTCCCGGGTCGGCGGCAGATACGAGCATTCCGAGTTCCCGCCGACCGCCGGCATCCTGCACAAGAAGTCCCAGAAAGGCGCGGACGAGATCTGGGAGGGCCGCCCGAAGTGGCGGAACGCCGCCCTGTTCAAAGCCGCGAAGGGCGGCGAGAAAATCGAGGTGACCGCACTCGACATGAACGCGGCCTACCTCTCCGCGCTCAAGTGCTGGCTTCCGATCGGGCAGCTCCGCGAGGACACCAGCGGCGTGCACGACCCGAAGAGGTCCGGCGTCCACCTGATCACCCCCGCCGACTGGGACCACCCCGACCTGCCCAACCCTCTCGGAGCCCGTCAGGAGCCGGGGGAGCTGTGGGTCACCGAGTCCACCCTCCGCGCGCTCATCGACTGCGCCCACCAGGGCCTGGCCGCTCCGCCGGCCATCCACCGCTCGCTCGTCTCCGGCGCCACCGAGGCCCTCTTGGAGAAGATGCGCCGCGCGCTCGCCGAGGTCCGGAAGAACGCGATCGCCGAGGGTGACGAGATCACCGTCGCCTACGTCAAGGCGATGTACTCGAAATTCGTCTCGACCATCGGCGAATCCAGCGCGAACCGCGACATCCGCCGCCCCGACTGGATGCACATCATCCGTTCGAAGGCGTTCGCGAACCTGTGGATGAAGGCACTCAAGGCACACCAGGCCGGTCTTCAGGTCGTGGAGATCTCCGGCACCGACGAACTCCACGTCGTGGGAGACTGGCGCGAACTGTTCTCGGAGGGCAGGGACCTAAACCAGGTCAAGGTGAAAGACACCTACATTCTCGGAGGTAGGCGGTAATGGCAGGTTCCCCCGACCTGTGGTCCCGCTGGGGCGAGTTCCAGCGGTTCGACACGCGCGGGATGAAAGGCGGTGAGGCCCTCGTCCAGGAGCTGAACCGCATCGTCTACTCCTCCGGCGTCTCCTCGCCGGTCACATCGAAACGCGGTCTGGCCGCCCGGCTGCGCTACCTCGACAGCAAGGCCGGCCGCGAGGCGCTGAAGGAACAGGGCGTCTCCCCGCGGACCCTGCGGTCCTGGATGAGGAACAAGGGCAAGATCTCCCCCACGGCGCGGAACCGCGACAAGATCGACACCGCCTACTGGAACCGCCGCCGGGAGAACCTGATCCGTTCCGGCTGGCTCGCCCGCCACCTCGACAACAAGGGACAGGGCCGGCGGATGGAGATCTACCCCGTCGACCAGCGACACGTACCCGAATCCCGCCGCCGCCCCACCCTCTCCCAGCGCACCATCACCGTCCGCTACGTCTGGGGCGACCTGGTCGACGCCTGGGCGAAGAAGGACGCCGACACCGTGGACGAGATCTGGGACGACGTCATCACCGACCTCGACTCCGACTACGGAGCCTACGCGTACGTCTCCTCCGTAGGCATCAACGCCTGACCCCCACACCAGCCCTTCCCGCGCCCCGGCCCACGAGCCGGGGCGGACCGCACCCACCCCGGCCCATCCGCCACGTTCGCCGCCTCTTGGGCATGTCGTCGACGAGATGGCTGCCCTCCTCAACCGTAGGTTCCCGTGAAGGGGGACAGACCCTCTGAAATGTCAGGGTGTTCCGTCCCTCCGGGCCATGCCGCACGAGGTCCACTCACATGAAGCGGGTTGCAGAAGGTTGCGTTCGGGCAGTTCAGTGTCGGGTTTCGGTGCTGCTCTGGTCAGGGGGTGTGGGGGCGAGGTCGTGCATGTGGACGACGCCCAGGACCGTGTGGTGGAGGCCGTTGCCGCGCCAGCGGCAGTCGCGGAGGAACTCGGAGTGCTTCATCCGGCGCACTGTCGTAGGCGAGCAGCCGAACAACGGCGCGAGCTGCCGCATCCGCAGACCCGTGAACGTCTTCACCCGCAACGGCTCAGCTCTCAACACTGAACGTCTTTCATCCTGTGCTGGAGGGTGAAATGGGCTGGTCGGCGGGGGTGGTGACGAGGCAGGGCCCCTGGTCGTTGGCGTGGTGATTCCACTCATCACACCGGCGTCCGAAGGGGCCCTGTTGGTTCGGTATCCTGCCACGCTCGACGTCCCGTACGAGCTCGTCGAGCATGTCGCCTGGCTGCTGTACCAGCACCGCCGGGCCCGCAACACACGCCGGCGCAAGCTCAACTGCTGCCAGCAGGCGCTGCTCACCCTGGTCCATCTGCGGAAGAACGAGACGTTCTCGCAGCTCGGAGCGGGTTTCGGGATATCCCAGGCCACCGCTTGGCGGTACGTCGACGAGACCTTGAACGTCCTGGCCGGCTGGGCACCCGGCCTGCACGAAGCCCTCACTGGCCCCGGTGAAGGCGACCACGTCATCGTCGACGCCACGCTGATCCCCATCGACCGGATCCGCGCCGACGAACCGTACTACTCGATGAAGCACCGTCGGCACGGGATGAATGCGCAGGTCATCGCCCGGTCCGACGGCACGCCGCTGTGGTTCTCCCCTGCGACACCCGGCACGCCCCACGACCTGACCGCGGCCCGTGCTCACGCCATCGTCCAGGCCTGCCTCACCCGGCAGATCCTCGTCCTCGCCGACCGCGCCCATCAAGGCGCCGGCGCCACCTTCCGCACCCCGTATCACCACCATCGCGAACAGCCCGCCCACTACCAGCAGTTCAACCGCGACCACGCCAGACTGCGAGCGCCCGGCGAACGCGCCTTCGCCCAGCTGAAGTCCTGGCGGCTACTCCGCCGGGCCAGATGCTCCACCCGCCGTATCGGCACCATCGTCCAGGCTGTCCACACGCTGCTGGCCTGCAACTATTCAGGATGAAAGAGGTTCAGTGACGGGGAGAAGAAGAGGAGAGTCGCCTTCCCCTGCTCTCGGCACAGCATGTACAGCCGACGTTTGAAGGCCCCCTGTTCGAGACTGCCGCCGAGGAGTGCGAAATCGCTCACGCATTTGCCTACGTCGGGTTCTGCCACCTCACCAGCCTGCTCTCAGGTCGTGCCGCACCTTCATTGTGGCCCTGTGTGCGCGGATAGCCCAGAGGGCGGGCAGCTTCCGGCAGCGGTGTTCCCCCACAGGTGTGGCTCTTGGCCGGTCGCGAGCGTCGAAGTGCCCTGCCGGTGAGGCGGTGAGGTCTGATGGAGGCGCAGCCTCAGGGGTGTGTCGTCTTCCGTTGGGGTCGTCGCCGCCGTCTCCGGGCCCTTGAAGCCGTCACGTCGCCCAAGGGCCGGGAGACGGTCAGCCATCAGGTCGGCCGCGGCGAGGGGCAGTCCGTGCGGGCAGTGTGCGCAGAGCCCGATCGTCGTTCTCGCCGGACAGATGCTGTCATTCCCGGAGCCTCCTGCGAGCGCCGTCGCCGGTGGGGTCAGAGGTGGCCGGTGACGACGAGGTTGGAGCGGTAACGCTTTCTGGATCTGTCCCAGTCGGCACAGGTGATCAGTGTCAACTGCGGTTGGAGAGTGGGGGCGTAGACGCTCTGGGAGGGGAAGTCGCCCTTGGGGTAGACGGCCATGCGGGTGACGGTGAAGGTGACTTTGGTCCGGTCGTGGCGTGTGAGGGTGATGCGGTCACCGTTGCGCAGGGCGCCCAGTCCGTAGAAGGCGGCGGGGCCGTTGGACGAGTCGAGGTGCCCGACCACGAGTGTGTTGCCGTGTTCCCCCGGTGTCGGGGAGCCGTGGTACCAGCCGGCCTGGTCCGCGTCCGTCGGCATGGCAATGGTGCCGCCCTCAGCCGTGCCGACGGACACGATCTTCGCGGTCAGCCCGATCTCAGGGATGTCGATGCGCTCGGGCTGGGATGCCGGCAGGGCTGGAACTCCTCCCTGCGGCGGCCGTGGTGAGGGATCGGATGGCCCCGCGAGGACGGACCGGGGCGCGGCGGGGGGCGCCGAGGGGGATGCCGCGACCTTGGCCAGGAGGGCGAGGGCGGTCGTGGTGAAGGCGATGGCCGCCGCGGTGTGGATACCGCGGCGGCCACGAGGCCGAAGGCCTTTCACGGTCGCCCGTCAGTTCTGGCGGCTGCCGTGCCGGCGCAGGTACATGGTGCCCGCGGCGGCGGCCAGCAGGCCGGTGGCGGCGGTGAGCGCCACGGTGTCACCGTCCTGGGTGCCGCCCATGCCTCCGGCGACCGCTCCGGCCGGGGTCGTCTTCAGCGGTCCGCACAGCGCCGGGTTGGTGGCCTCCGAGGGCAGCGTGGCATCCAGGTCACTGGCACCGAGGACGTTGTCGTACTTGCCGTTGCCGTTGCCGTTGTAGTCGATGCCGTGGACGACGACGACCGCGTTGTCGGAGCGCAGGCTCTTGGCGGTCTCCTCGTCGACCGTGATGGTGCGGTGGTAGGTGTAGGAGGAGCCCTTGGGGAAGCGGTCGACCGCGAGGGCGGAGTGGGAGGCGCCGGTGTCGCCGGTGGTGGTGAGGGAGGCGCCGATCTTGCCGTAGAACGGCAGTCCGTCGGTCGTGTTCATGCTCAGCAGGCCGTTGTGCTTCATGGCCGCCGACGCGGGCGGACACTGGCCCTTGGCGCCGATGTGGAAGTGCTGGGCGTGCGGCGCGTCTGCGAGAAGACCCTGGGTCTTGATGGTGATGGTCGCCTGGTGGCCCTTCAGGTGGACCGTCGCCGTGCCCGAGCCGGTGACCTTGTTGGTGGGGACCGGGGAGAGCGTCGCGTGGAGGCTCTTGCCCCCTGTCTCGTCGGCGGCGAGAGCCGCCGGGGCGAGGGCTGTGCCGCCGGCTATGACGGTGAGGACGGCGATCGCGGCGGAGGTGGCCTTCTGCACGGGTGCTCCTACTCGATTGACAGACGGTTGCGCCGTGTAGTTATTCGAGCGCATAAAGTAATGCTTGTCCGCTTGGATCCGCTCCGGCCACCGCAGTGGAGCGTTAGGGCGACATCACGTGCAGGGGTGCCACATCTCGCAGTCACGCCGGACCTTGTGCAGGCACCCAGGGTTCAGTGAACCGACAGCCCGCGAAGAACATGCGGCAGAGGTCTCTGCGCACGAACGCGGACGGCCTTCCGCTGTCCGGCCCCTCAACGCGAGAGTGGCGGTGAGGCGGCGGCCACCGCAGAGCGTCTGGTGACGATCGCGCTGGTGAGCCTCAGCGTTCTGGCCGGCCCCCGATACCCCACCTGATGGTCTACTCGCGCAGATGACCGGAGCGCATGCTGGGCCTGCGAGAGATGCGCCAGCGTTTGATCTGGACGGCCTGGCGGGCTCCGCGGGAAGGGGGGCCTGTTTACGGTGGTGACCTTGATCAGGCAGATTTCTGAGCGGCCGTGGCCGATGCCCCGAGTGCGTCCCTGGAGCGGGATGTCCTTCCGATCGTGACATCTACCCCGGTGGCAGGTGGTGTCCCAGTGACAGGAGCGGCACGCTGTCTCCGTTGAAGTGCCACAGCGCGCTCGTGTACCAGAGGACCACCACCACGACCACCAGCGCGCCGCCGACCAGTGGCAGTGCCCAGCCCGGCAGGCGACGACTTTGCACCAGCAGGACCTTGGCGGCGAACGCCCCGTAAGAAGAAGCAGCCCGCGATCGAGTGCACTGCCAGACGCGAGCCGGTCAGCTGCACGTCGTACGCCCGGACGCAGTGCACCGCGATCGGGACGGTGAGAGCGAATAGGACCACACCGACGATGCGATGGGTGATCGGTACCGGGCCCGGCACTCGGCGCACCCGGGGCAACCGGTGGTACACCCAGAGCGCCAGCAGCAGCTGGAGAGTGGCCAGCCCCAGGACGCCGGTGGCGAGCTGTGCCTTGAGACGCACGGCATCGGTGCCCGTCTCACCGAACGGTGCCGCGGTGTAGTCCGGCGTGTTCGCCCGGCCGAACAGGAAGACGGCGACGAAGACCACGGCGGCAGCCCCGAACGCCAGCGCGAGAGCGAGCCCGGCTTCCGAGCGGCGCCGAGCGTACGCGTACCGTGCCCGCCGCGGCGTCCCATCCGGTGGCGGACCGTGAGGCGGATGACCCGGCTGGGTCGGCCGCCGGTGATCTGAGACGACGAAACCCCGCTGGTCCGGATCGCTCCGGGGCGGGGGCCACGCGAGGCAGGAGTCATTCTTCTTGCCGACCTTGCGACTTCCCCAGGGCCGTCGCGAGGTCCGCCTGCGGCATCCCGAGACGCAGCCTCGCCCTGCGGATGCGCCGGCCGATCTCCTCGGCTTTTCCAGCATCAGGACACCTCCCCAACGGTCGGGTGCAGAGTGGGGGCCGCCGGTCTGTACAGAGTTCGTCACCAGCAGGTACCCAGATGGACGCTGGTGCGAGAGGCGTCGGACGGAATCTTGCTGTGACGCAGTAACCACGGCCATCGCTCGCCGTTGGGCACGCCATGAAGAAGATCATCTCCGTGGCCGCCCTGGCTCTTACGAGCCTCGCACTGGCCGCCCCTGCCCACGCCGAGGGCGACAGCAACTTCGGGCCGGGCGTCAACGCCGCCAACAACTGGCACTTCAGCGCCGCTGCCGTCTGCTTCCAGGAGCTGGCGGTTGTCCCTGCCGGAAGTGCCTGGGACGGCAACACCGTCAACCACTGCACCAACGGCAACATCCTCGACCACAGCAACGGCTGATCGCTCAGCAGCCATCTGATCCGAGTCGGAAAAGGGGGGGCAATCCGACTCGGAACAGGTCCTCGTGTCGACCGAGGCGTCCACTGTTTCCCGTTCGTGCAGGGATGGTCCCGCGAAACGACTGCCAGGTGGCGGGCCTGCTTTCCCCGCCGACCTCACGGCACTGCCAACTGTGCGTCTGTCGCTGTGGAGTGGTGTCCGGTGCGCGGGCTGTCACGATGTCATGAGCGCAAGCCCGAAGGCGGTGTTGGCCAGTCCCATCGTCGCGTGCCCCACTCGCTGCGGCACGGAGTCGGTGGAGCTGCTCAGCACGCACACCATCAGCAGGAAGACGCCGCTGCCGGTGAGCGTCCAGCTCCAGAAGGACCCGTCCAGCGAAGCGGCGGAGTGGATGTGCGCCAGCGCGATCAGACAGGCGATCAGAACGATCAAGGCGCCGACGGCGGTGTTGACGAGCCGGCCGCGCGGACTGTCGAAAAGGCAGATGAGCACCACGGCGGAAGCCGCACACGGCGCCACGATGGCGAATCGGCCGGTCCACCCGGGGATCAGTCCCACGCCACACAGCAGTGTGCACCCGTACATGGCTGCGGACGGCCTGGTGAACTGGGTGACACCCGCGCGCCGCGGGCGGATGTTGAAGTACACGGGGGCCAGCAGGAAGAACGCGAGGGATACCTGTAGTGACCCCAGCAGAAAGGCCGAGTAGGGCGCCTGCTTCAACGACTCCACTAACGTACCCGCGAGCCCCCGGATTCGTCGTGTCGCAGAGATCGCCGTGTCGCATGCGTCCGCGACCGACCGGACGCGGGTTGGCGGCATGGCGTTCATCGCTCGGTTCCGCCGCCGTGCGAAGGGTCCAAGTTTTGTCTTTTCGGAACCAATTGGGCCAGAGTCGCTGGAGGTCCGGAAGAACGCGATCGCCCAGGGCGACGAGACCACCGTCGCCTACGTCAAGACGATGTACTCGAAATTCGTCTCGACCATCGGCGAATTCAAGCGCGAACCGCGACATCCGCCGCCCCGACTGGGGTACGGGCCGGAGGACTGTCCGCGCCGGACGTTCGCCAAGACGTTGTTTAGGATGGCCGCCCCGCACGCACGGTTCACCACTCGACTCAACCATGCACTGGAGCGAGTGGGGCTCGCGCCGGCCGGACGGGCTGGCGCGCAGCTGGGCTTCGGTGGCGGGTGATCTTGCTCCGGAGGCCATGGCGCTGCCTGCTCCACACTGCAGCACTCCGCGGGTGCGGGCGTGGACGGCTTCGCGCTTCGCTGCGGCCAGACCTACTCCACAGTCTAGACCAGCGACGAAGACCATCGCGTGGCCGGCGTGCTCCCGACGCGTGAAGTCGGTGGCTGCCTGGCTGATCTGTCATCCCGGTGTGGAGATGATCTGCCGGAGGCGGGCAGGCACCTGCGTCGAGGGTGCCCGGCGCGGAGCCCTCGATGCTCTGCAGGTCGCCGCCCGGTTTCATCTGTGGCAGGCACCGGCCCCGTCGCCGAGACCTGCGTCGCCGTTCGCCGCGATTCTCTGTGCAACATCTCCCAACGGCACACTGCCGCAGACACCCCGCCCAGACTCTGGCCCGACACAGGGCGACTCGGACCTCGTTGGCCGACGGGCCGAGCGGAAGAAGGCAGCTCACGTGCTGGTCCACGAGCCGCTCGCCCAACACCACTCACGCGGGGCGATCGGCCGGCGCCTGGGCTGGGGCCTCGACATCATGCTCCGTACGCAATCGCCTCAAGTCGGCAGGACCCCATTCGCCAGAGCCGCCCCCGGCCCGGCAGACCGGCCCCCTACAAGCCCCACCTCGAACGACGATTCAATGAGGGACGCATCAGCCTCGTCCGACGGCACAGCGAGCTGATTGCCGAGCAAGCCCCCCCCCGTCACCCACAGCATGGTCCGAGCCCACATCGCCACCTTGCGCGGCGCTCCGTCCGCCACGCCTCAACGGGCATCGACGACTTTGGCCGAGGAGGGCCGGGCCCGCTGCCCTGAACCGGACACGGCCGCCCAACGCGTCCGCCACTTTGGAGAGATCCTCATCGACCGCCTCGGCGCCACACTCCCCACCTGGATCACCGCCGTCGACGCCAGCCCAGCTCCGAGAGATGATCCTGTTTCAGTGACGCGCCGCCCCCTTCGGCGACCGGTCTACCCTTGCGCCGTGACATGGAACGAAGCTGAGTATCTCGACTATCTGCAGGCCGAGCGGCGTGGCTACGCATGGGTAATGCAGCATCACGGCGGACTGGGGCCGGAGGAGGCGAAGGAGGCCGCTTTGGCCCACTACCCGTACGAGTCGGCTGAGAACTCGTTCCGCGAGCTGGTCTTTCACGACGAGGCATGGCACTGGGCAATGCTGTCGATCCACGGCGATCGGTACGTAGTGGAACATCCCGAGCTGGTTCATCCGTCACCTGGCTACCTGGCCCTTGAGTAGCCGATCAACGCGTGCGATCGAACAACGTGGTGACACCCCGCGACCTCTCCCCGAGATCTGGGTCAGAACCTGACTCTCGCCTGCGGAGCCCATGGTGGTGAGGCCACGCCTCTGGACGGTGAAAGTCACTCAGCGAGGGAGAGTGAACGAAGGTCGGCGTCCAGCATGCGGATCAGCTCCCCAACCCGCCCGCCGCCACTCGGCGCCGTCGGGAAGCGTTCGAGCACGTCAACGAGGACTGGTGTCGCCCGATGTACCGACTGCTTCAGGTGTTCGGCGCCAACGCTCCGATCGTCGCCGGCGACGAGTTCGGCTGCTCTGGCAGCGTAAGCGCCGGCTCCTAGAATGTGCTTGACCTGGGTGGCCTTGGCCAGCGGATGCAGATAGGCGGCCGCTGCCGCAGACATCGCTGCCCACGCTGCCTCGCGGGCAGCCTCAGTGTCCGTGTTCTTGGCCGCTTTGAGGGCGGCGGATGCAGTGTCGCGCAGAGATTTCCCTCGCTCGCCGCCCTGAGCGAACTCCCATGCAGCACGGACAGCATCACGAGGGCGCGAGTCGTCCGGCTGATCGGCCTCGAAGATCTCGAGCACCGTCTCCGCGCACGCCGCAGCGAAGGCGGCGACCTCACGAAGGTCCTGCTTGCTCAGAACGATCTCGTTCGCGTCCCCTGTCATGGTTCCATCTTGCACGACGGTGCTGGCTCCAGCTCCCCGCTGTGCTGGTGACGAAGCTGCGGTCTGTCAAGCAGATGGACTGGTCCAGGGCGGTGATCGACTCCAGCCACGTCATGGCGGCCGGCCCGAAGGGGTGGCCCAAGAGCGGACCCGGCCCGGTCGACCGAGCGCGGCCGGGCAGCAAGCCCCACATCCTCGTCGACGGGCAGGGCAACCCGCTTGCCGTGTCTCTGACCGGCAGAAACCGTAACGGCGTCACGCAGCTGATGCTCCTGCTCGCCAAGGTCCTGTCCGTTGCGGGCCATGTCGGCGGATCGCGACGACGCCCCGACAGGCTGTTGGCCGACCGGGGCTTCGCCCACGACAAGTACCGCCGTCTCGTCTGGGCCCAGGGCATCAAACCGGTCATCGCCCGCCGCGGCGTCCCCCACGGCTCCGGACTCGGCGCCCACTGCTGGGTCGTCAAACGCACCATCGCCTGGCTCCACGGCTTCCGCCGCCTACGCTCTGCCGGGAACGACGCGACGACATCCACGAAGCCTTCCTCGGCCTCGCCACCTGCCTCACCACCCGCCGGCACGTCCAACGCCCTTGTGGTGACTTTCTGTAAGCAGTGGACCGGTCGGCAGCGCGCTGTCCCGTAGTGAGGCTCCTTGGTCGTCACTTGAGGATGCTCGCTTTCGCAACCCACTTCGATGCATCAGCGTCCAGTTCTATGACGGACGGCTGCCGATCACCCGGGAGAGCACGTGACGAAGAAGGACCAGAGGACGGACGCGGCGAGGGAGAAGGACCGCGAAAAGTGGATGGCGCGTTTCCAGGTGCGACTGGCCATTCAGCCGGGCGTGGACCGGGCAGTCGTGCTCCAGGCGGTCAAGGACGTCACGGCCCACTGCGCCGATACGGGAGAGCACCCGCGAACCGCCTTCGGCGACCCGGACGTCTACGCGGTGCAGGCCGCCGCGCGGCTGGTCCCGGCAGACCGGGCGGCGCGCGTGAAGCAGCGTAACGCCGTGGTGGACGCGCTCGACTCCGCCCTCAAGAAGGCCAGAGACGTCGGCGGTCTGTGACCGGTTGAAGCCTCCGGCATGCCCTGGCAGGCACACAGATTCTCACGAAGACTCCGCCCGCCGAGCCTGCGCGTCGGCGCAGGCAACGGGCGAAGCGCCGGAGCCGGTGACACCCATCTCGCACTGGGCGCTTCAGCCGGCGAGCGAGCGCTCTGGTGGGGTGGGAGGGCGGGCGAGCTGAGCCGAAGCGGCCGGCCGCAACCGCTGACGGAGGGCGCGAACCACCTTGTTAGCTATTTAGCTAAGATGCTAAATATTGCGTATGACAGAAGCCCAGGATGAGGCGGGCGCCTTCCGAGCCCTCGCCGATCCGACAAGGCGCCAGATCCTCGAGGATCTGAGAGACGGCGAGCTCGCGGCCGGCGAGATCGCCGCCAGGTTCGCCATCAGCGCCCCCTCCATCTCCCGACACCTCGGCGTGCTCAAGGGAGCCGGATTGATCACCGAGCGACGGGAAGGCAATCGGATCCTCTACACGCTGGCCGAGGACCGCCTGGCCACCAGCATCGGCCGCTTCCTCAGCGCCGTCTGTCCCGAGCAGTTCGTGCTCCGCCACACCAAATGGCGCGCCGGGGCACAGAGGGAGGAATCATGAGGCAGACGCGACTGTCCAGCGTGATCGAACGACGGCTCCTGGTGAACTACCGAGTCGCCCCGGATGCCGCCGCACGCCTGCTCCCCGGCCCACTGCGCCCACAACTGGTGCACGGCTACGCGGTCGCGGGCATCTGCCTGCTGCGCCTGGGAAGCGTCCGGCCGTCCTGGGCACCCAAGGCGTTCGGTCTGCGGAGCGAGAACGCGGCACACCGAATCGCCGTCGAGTGGGACGGACCGGACGGCCTGGAGACCGGCGTCTACATTCCACAACGTGACACCGCCTCACGGCTCAACGTCTGGGCCGGAGGCCGCCTCTTCCCCGGCGAACACGGCCGAGCCGACTTCCAGGTGCACGAGACGCCCGGTCGGATGCGCGTCGCACTCGCGACATGGGATGGCGACACCCAAGTAGATGTCACCGTCGACCTAGCCGACGAACTGCGAGGCAGCGAGCTCTTCGCCGATCTCGCCGAGGCTTCCCGCTTCTTCCGAAACGGGGCGAAGGGCTTCTCAGCTACCAACTCTGGCCGCCACCTGGACGGCATGGAACTACGCACCGACGCCTGGCATGTGGAAGCCGCCCAAGTTCGCTCCGCCGCCTCGTCCTTCTTCGACGACCCGGACTGCTTTCCCTCGGGGAGCGCGACCCTGGACTGCGCTCTGCTCATGCGGGACATCCCCGCCAGATGGCTGCCACTTCCGGCCATGGCTGCCGAGTAAAGGCGCTCAACTCGCCAGGAGGTCGCTACGGCCGTCGCCGGTCACATCGGAACCGGGCGCCGGTCGGGGGATTCAGAGACCGTGCCGCCCGGGGTGGGGTGCGGCGGTCTTGTACGCCGTCCCCACGGCGACCCTGGGGCATTCTCGCGTGGACTGCATGCCTGTCCTGGGCGGCTGACGGCTGACGACTGCCGGCTGTGGGCTCAGGGCCGACGTCCTGCCGGATCTCGCCCAGGCGAGGGATCGTCGGCCCCGGGGGGGCTTCGGTAGGCTGGGCCGGTCATGGACGTGCACGCCGAACTCGAACAGACGCGGCATGACACGACTGTTTCCGGTCCGCCGATCCGGCGGCTGTTCCGGGACGTCATCGCCGACCGCATGCCGGGCCGCAGGCCGCCCCAGGCGGTGATGCTGTTCGACTCCGGGATCGACCCTCGCGGGGACGACCGGAGCTTCCTCGCCGACTTCTACAACGAGATCCTGCATCAGGACACCTGCCGGCCCGCCACCGCCGATGGCCTCTCCTGGGTCGGTGCCCTCGCCGTCGACGACCGGATTCCCGCCCGACAGCGGTTCCAAGCGGTCAGCCTGCTGTTCCACGCTGCCACCGTCTCCGAGCGCCACCTCGCCGAAGCCTGGCCGGCCGCTCCGCAACATGCCGATCCCGACAGCGAAGCCGGGGCTCGCAGCGCGGTCCAGACGCACGTTCCTCATCTGCTGGCCCGCTGGTCGGCCGAATGCCCGGCGCTTCGCCTCGCCCTCGCCGGCCTGGCCGTCGTCTTCCCGACGGACCGCACCCTGCCCGCCCTGACACCGCGTCTGCGGACCTTCACACATCAGCACCCCCAGGGAAGCGACATCGGAGACTACGTGCGGTTCGTCCTCGTTCTGGCCGCTCAGGACGACGACCGGACCCTCGGAGTGATAGAGAAGCTCACCGACGCCTACTGGACGGGAACGGCGCCCGGAGTGCCGACACGGGCACGAGCCCTCCACCTCCTCGGCCAGATGCTGACCAAGGTCGGAGCCGGACTCACCCGAGCACCAGCCGGGCAGTGACGCACCGCGCGTCGCTCGCGCTGCTGTTTTTCATGTTCTGGCTCGCTTGAGGCAAGCGGTCATGCTGAGTGACGAATGCCGCCGAGATGGACCATCCGGAGCTTGCCTGAGAATGACCAACGCCGAATTTGGTGTGGTCGACACCCCGTGAGCGGTGTGGCGCGCAGGCCGGTGTTCCCGCAGAGGAGTCGCATCAGGCGCCCACCCGACAGGGCAACCGGGACCGGTCCCCGCTGTGCCCCCACCGGAGACCGTCCTTGCGTAAAGACAGAGTCCCCGTCAGCGAACCGACTAGGACTCACGGGCGATCGAGCGAGGGGAAGGGCCTGCCGGCAGGCTGACGGACCCTTCATACAAGGCGCCAGTCGGCAACCCCCGGGTTGATTCATGGGAAGCCCCGGATTCCGTCCTTCGTCATTCGTCATTCGAGCCTGGCGAAGTGGGACCGCCCGGCCCGATGCGGTGAGGTGTCCTCAGCCGTCGAGCAGATCGACGGTGAGGAACCCTGTCAGGGCCACAACGAGGAGCAGCCGCAGGGCGATGAGCCCGTCACTGACAAGCTGGACGTTGGGCTTTCGGGTGGTGATTCTGAGGAGCCAGGTGACGCCGATGGAGGCGAGGGCGCCGACCGCGAGCCAGGCCAGCTGCACCTGGCCGCGCGGCTGGCGCGGAGCGCTGGGGTCGAGGTCGTACGACTCCATGTACATCGCCAGGGACAGCAGCAGCCAGCACAACGACATCACGGCGGTGACGGCCGACTCCGCGATGGCGAACACGAGTCGGCCGGTGCTGCCGCCGGCTTCCGCCCAGGGGCGCCGATTCTGTGCGCTGCTCATTTGGACGATTGCTTCTGCGAGGTCCGTCTGAGCCGGCATCTACCGCGCTTCTCGTTCGCTGATGATGTGTGCTCAGACATGTTGAGCCTTCCTCCCCTTGGAAAGTCGTGGTACGGCCGGCGCAGGGAGCATAGAGATCTGGGTCGATGCCTTGAGGCGGTGTCTCACGTGGTGATCTTGTTCAGTTGTAGAGCCAGAGTGGCAGGGTGGGAGCTGCCGATCAGGTTGACCGGCTGAGCCGGCCGTTCGCGATGGCAAGGAGAGACGCAGGCATCTCAACGGGATCCAGACGAAGTTCAGGGCTGCGAGTGCGGCTCCATGGTCCGTCCACACGAGGACCCTGCCGACGAGTGACGCTGCGCTGCGATCGTCCGGAGCAAGGACCTCGGTCCGTTCATGACGATGGGCTTGATGCTGGCGGCCTGCTCCCCGTACTCATCGAAGGGGTAGCGGTGTGTCTCCTGACGCTCTGAGGGCGGGTTGGACGGGGTCGGTCAGCTGCGCGGACCGGCGGCGACGGGTTGGTCGTTGTGGCGGAAGGGAGGCATGGACGAAGCCGGTGCGGGCAACCGGGAGTTGTCGGGGAACGAAGCCGTACGGGAGCGGCGCGGCGCGCTGCGCGGACGGATCACCGCCGCCGGGATCACCGTCCAGGACATCCTGTGCTGCGAGGACAGTACGGGCTTCGTCGGGCGCGGGCACGCCGACGTCTACACCGTCGTCCTGGCCCGGGCAGGTGGCTACCTGCGTCGGATCGCCGGGGGAGGAGTTCTTCGTCGACGCGAGCGGGGGCTGCGGCTACCTCACCCGACCCGGCGACGAGCAGCAGGGAGCTCATCCGATCGGCCCCGGCGACGGGGCCACCCCGATCCGGTGCGGCGCCGGTCTGTTCGCCGACCGTTTCGACGGCCCGCCACTCTCCCGCCGGTTCACCGCCACCGGCACCGCCGACGTCGGCCACCACGCGCTACTGGCAGAGGCCCGGCACGGTGCCGACGCCTCCGAACTGGGCAAGCGACCGCACCGGTTGCTCAACGACGTGACCGGCTACACCGGGCACTGGCACGCGGACACCGGAAGCCGTCCCGGCGCCTGCCCGCGCACGCCCGGATGTTCCGCGATGCACCCTGCGCCGTCCTGGCCGGCGGAACGCCCGGCCCGCGTCTCTCCCTGGAAGAACCGGCCCGTGCGGCCGGAGTCGCCACATCACCCCAGCCGCGCCTTCCGCTCCGTCACCGGCACCACCCTCACGTACCACGGCAACGACCTGCGGATCCGGGGCGTCCTGCACACGCTCGAGGAGGGCGAGGAGAGCGTGCGCTCCCGCGCGTACGCCTACGGGTGCGCCGACCAGGCTCATCCGACCAGAGTGTTCCGCAGCCATACGGGGAAAGCGCCCAGCGCCCTGAGGGTTGTTCTGGCGCATCGCGCATGAATGTCCACTGCCACGGAGGAGGGCGGGCCGCAGACTGGCGGCAGCCGGACAACCCGGCCTGTGCCGTGCCCCGTGCCCCGTGCCCCGTGCCCCTGCCTTGGGTGCCGTGCGGCGCTGCGACTTCCTCGTGGGGGAACGTGACGATGACCTTCCTGACCAGAGCCGGTACGACCATGGCGGCTGCCCTGACGGCCATCGCGTGCGTGAGCTCGGCACCACCGGGCGCCGCCTCGGCCCCGTACACCACGGCCCCGTACACCACGGCCCCGACAGCCCCCTCGGCCCCGGCGCCGAGGCTCACCGATCCGCGTCCCTGCCCCGGACAGACCGACGTGACCTGCGGCGATCTCACCGTGCCTCTCGACCGTACGGGTGCCGTACCGGGCACGCTCACGCTCCAGGCCGCCGTCTTCGGTGCGGCCGACGCGCCCCGGGGAACGCTGCTTTTCCTCACCGGCGGCCCCGGCCAGCCAGGCGTCCCGTACGTTCAGCGGATCCGTGAGCGGCTCCCACGGGCCCTCGCTCAATACCGGCTGGTGATGATCGACCAGCGCGGGACCGGTGGCGCGGCGGTCGACTGCCCGGCGCTCCAGAGGGAGGTGGGCAGCAGCGACACCGTCGCCCCCACACCCGGTGCCGTAACCGCCTGCGCCGAAAGGCTCGGCGTGCGCCGGAACTTCCACACCACCGCCGACACGGTCGCCGACCTCGAAGACCTGCGGCGCACCCTCGGTGTGGGCTCCTGGACGCTCGACGGCGTCTCCTACGGCACCTTCACCGCCGGCCAGTACGCGCTCGCCCATCCGCACCGGGTCCGCGCGCTCGTCCTCGACTCCGTCGTCCCGCTCGACGGTGCCGGTGTGCTGTACGAGGACTCCCTCGGCCACAGCGCGCGCGTGCTCCGCACCGCCTGCCGCGAGCAGGGGTGCGGGTTCGACCCGGCCCGCGACCTCGCGACGGTGGTGCGGCGGGACGGCAACGGGGTGGGTGTGTTCAACCTGCTCGTGATCGCGAGCATCATCGACCCGAAATTCGACAACCCCCGGTTCGGCATTCTCGACGCCCTCCACGCGTCCGCCTCCGGCGACCGGTCCCGTCTCGACGGTCTCGTCGCGGGGTTCTCCGCGCCGTCCGACGAGCCATCGTCGGAATTCAGCTCCGGGCTGCACGCCGCGACGCTCTGCGCCGACTCGCGCTGGCCGTGGGGTGACGCCTCCGCACCCGCCGAGGGGCGGGAACGCGCCCTGAAACGGGCCGTTCAGCGGATCAGGCCGGCCGCGGTGTGGCCCTTCGAGCGCGAGACGGCGGGCGCGCAAGGCATTCCTCAGACCTGTCTGCCCTGGCCCGCCTCACGCCCTCACCAGGCCGCGCCCGGGCGCACCCTGACCATGCCCGTCCTACTCCTTGCCGGCGACCGGGACCTGTCGACGCCCGTGCAATGGGCCCGCGACCTGGCAGGCGTGACCCCGAAGGCCGAGCTCGTCGTGCTGGCCGGAGTCGGCCACTCCACCCAGAGCCGCAGCGACGGGGGTGCACGGGCCGCCGAGGGATTTCTGTTGCGCCAGGAGGTGCCTGCCACGTGACCACCCGGCGTGTGCACGGGTCGGGTCGTCAACCCGTCCGCCGCGTGGAGGAAACACCGCTGATCTGCCGCTTTCACGAAAGCTGTCGGGAGCACCACACGCCTGGGCTTCACACGAGTGGCTGCCGGACGATCGAGAGCAACCGCGACGCGTCATGAAGAATTTCGATTCCCACCGCTCCCAGGCGCTGCCCCTCATCGGGCACGCCGTGCCGCTGTTACGGGCTCCGCTGGGCTTCCTGAAACCGATCCCCGCGCACGGCGACTTCGTCCGCGTGCGGATCGGTCCCCTCGGCATCGTCGCGATCCGCGATCCGGAGCTGCCCCGGGGGTCCGCCACCGCTGCCGTCGATCACATCCCTCCGACCTGGGATTTGCGGGCCAGCTGTGGACACGGGGGCAGACAGGCGAGCTGATTTTCAAGCTGTACGGAGTCCGGTTCACCGAGCCTAGTGTGGGCAAGTACCTCAAGCGCTGGGGGCTGACCTTTCAGCGTCCGGACAAGCGGGCGGTCGAGCAGGATCCGGATCTGTTCCGTGTCGCCAACGGGCAGACTCCGATCGTCCGCCGGACTGGAACCCGGTTCTCTGTGAACGCGATGTCCGCGATCAGCACCCGTGGCCGGATGTACTTCATGGTCTTCACCGAGTCGTTCGACGCGAAGGCCATGTGCCGGTTCCTCGCCCGGATCGTCGGGCACTTCGACCGGAAGTCCACCTGGTTGTCGACCGGCACTCGGCCCACCGCTCGAAGGCCGTCCAGTCATGGCTCGCCGAGCACGACGACGAGATCGAGCTGCACTTGCTGCCCTCGAACTCACCCGAGCTGAACCCGGACGAGCTGCTCAACGCCGACCCCAAACGCAGCCCGCCTCACACCCACCGGGCCAGGAACCAGGCCGAACTCGCCGCCGAAACCCGCAGGTTCTTCCGCCGCCGACAACGCCAGCCCCACATCATCCGCGGCTCCTTCGGCGGCCCCCACGTCCGCTACACCCTCGCCCCGTCTCACCGAGGTGTGACCGTTCTCAGCAAAGTTCGACCGGTGCCGATATCGGGCTCGGCCTGAGGTTCAGGCGCGCTGGAGGATCCGGCCCCACCAGGGCTGCCGTGCAAGGGGCGCCGGGGTCTCGGTGGTGACGGGGCCGAGGCCGCTCTCGATCGGGGTGTCCCACTCGATCAAGGCGCCAGGGAACCAGGTGACTGGCTTGGTGTCTCCACGCGTGTTCGCCCAGGCGGCGACTCGTAGGGCGGCCTGCCGGTCGGGCAGCAGACCGCGTTCATCGGTGTCCACTACGAGGTGGAGCCTGCCCTCCTCGTACAGGTCGTTGCAGAGCCAGGTGTGGAGCAGGCCAGAGTCGTAGCCGAGTACCTCCCAGCCGAGCTTGTGCCCGCCCTCGGCCACCTCCCGGGCGACCTCTCTACCCCGACCGTGGAGGTGGGCGAGCAGCACCGGCTCGTCCGTCCCGGCCGAGCGGATGTCGGCGACGAATCCGCCGACATGTTCGGAGGGCACCAGCAGGGCGTACAAGCGTGCCTCCACGGGCAACTGGAGAGGCAAGCAGGCCGCGAGTGCCTCCTGCGCCGTGCCGAACCAGCAGCCATCCTCCGGAAACCGGTCGATCAGGCAGCCGGACGCCGACGTCAGCTGCTCCCTACGGGGCAACCCCGAGACCGTGAACCGCTCGGGCACCGCAACGAAGTAGCCGGCGAGTCGCATCTCGCCGGGCACGTCAACGTCGGAAGGAAGACGCTCAATCATGGGCGCACCGTACCTGGCCTGCGACGTCAAGGTCCGCTGAGACGAATCCCGAGTGGTCGAACTCCCGTGAGACTCCGGTGAGACGGGACAACCCTCAACGAATGAACCACATACGCTTCTGATCAATAGCACGACCGGCAATGCCCCCAGTCACCGCAGGCCACCCGTGCAGCCCCGTGTCCCTGCTGCCTAAAGACCAAGGTGGAAATCCGGTGAAACCGCGATACGAGTGCGTGAGAGCCGTCACGATGGTGACGTGAGCGAAGAAGACGCAGGGCCGGGGGAGTGGCCGATGGTGGTGAGGGTTCCGGTGGAGCCGGTAGAGGCCGTGATGGAGGCCGATGCCGCCGACGCGGCGGCACGCCACAGCGGCCTGGCGGTACGGGGCCCGCTGTTCGGCGTCGCCGCGCACGGCGAGGACGACGGGCGGCGGTGGCGGGTGGTTGTCGAGGTCACCCACAGCTGTCCCCAGCAGGCCCGCGACGCCCTGAACTCTCAGCTGTGGTTCCGGGCGAAGGACGAGGCGAAGAGCAGGCAGGAACGCCGCGCGCTGCTGGCGGCGGTCGCCCGACTGGAGAAGGAGTACGTCGACGAACTCACCGTGCTCGACACCCGCTACCGCGTCGTACGGGCCGAGGAGTACGCGGCCATCGATCCGAACGGCGGCATCGAAACACCGCGGCCCACCGACCCCGAACCCCTCACCCCCGACTGGAGCTCCGGCGTCCGCAGCCCGCGGGTTGACGACAACCTCGTCCTGGACCCGGACGCACCCCTGTCCCCGATTCAGGCGGCGGAGCGGGTAGCCCTGCGTCCCCTGGCCTACAGCGGAACCCGCTTCCCCACTCCGGTCCTGACCGATTCCGCACAGGCCGTGGAGAGCCATCCGGACGTCCTGCTGATGCCGGCGGCCTTCCTGATCGTCGAGCGATCCGGCGACGACGTCTGGTCGCCGGGGAGCGGCCTGCAAGCCACCGCCCACGCCGCCCGCCGCACCCTGGACTTCGCCCTGACCTGGATGGAACCGCGCACTCGCGGCCTGATCCCCTACGAGGCCGACCCCACAACCGACGCCCGCCACCCGGCCGACGGCGCCACCGACAAGGTAGCTGCAGAGCTGAAGCAATACGCGGACGCCGCAGACCGGCTGCGCGACGGCCGGTGCGACGAGGTCGAGGCCCACGGCACCGTCTACCGCATCGCCCGCTCCCGACGCCTGCTGCGCTGGGGCCCCGACGGACCGGAAGGCCCGCGCCCCTCCGACATCAGCAACCACGCCCCAGCCGTGCTCCACCCACGCCTTGACGAGGACGGCACCGTCCACTTCGACGAGCCCGAGGGTGACGAACCCGCAGCCTCGCCCTGATTCCCGTGACGGCCCCCAGATTCGAGGGCCGCGGCTCTCTCGCCCCATCGCGCAGTCGCTCGCCGCCTGGCCGCTCCTGTGATTAGGTTGGCATGTCTGCTCGTGAAGCCAAGGCTCAAGCATCTTCGGGCGGTTACGCGAACGGGCGGCGCGTCGCGAGCAGATCGCCACAGCGGCGGGCCGAGGTGTACGCGGATGTGGGGTATCACGGCGCTTCGTTGCGGGAGATCGCGAAGCGGCCCGGGATCAGTCACGTAGGGCTTCACTACTACTTTCCCCACCGGGAGGCTCTGCTGGCAGCCGTGCTGGAGCGCCGGGAGCAGGAGGACATCGCGCGAATGGCGCCGACGGTGTCGTCGCCGAGGCTGCGGTGGAGCATCTGGTAGATCTGGCGGATCATCATGCACGGAGTCCGGGCATGGTCGAGCTCTATGTGAGGCTGGTCGCCGAGGCGATTGCCGAGGAGCATCCCGCGCATGTGTACTTCAGGGAGCACTACGACGCGCGCGTACGTCGTCCAGGCGTCGAGGGAGCTGCACGAGCAGGGCGCGCTGCGGGACGGGGTCGATCCCCAGGTCACGGGCGACGGGTTCGTGGCGTTGCTGGACGGGCTGCAGGCGCAGTGGCTGACCAGCCCCCGATGCGGTGGACATGGCTGCCGTGCTGCGTGCTTTCGTGCGGCACCTCCTTACGGAGCCTTGGACGTGACGTCGCGCAGGCGTCGCAGCAGGCCGAGCGCGACGCCGGCGGTGGCCGGCTCGCCGGCGGCCAGGGCAGCCCGGACTCAGTGGGTACCGAGCCGGCCGAGGGGGACCTTGATCAGGAGCAGGGCGCTGATGGACATCAGGTACGCGGGGGCCAGGCGTCCCAGCGACTGGGCGTAAGCCGCCACCAGCGGCCCGATCCCGGCGACGGTCAGGCCGAGCGATGGCTGGCAGCGCCTGGCCCACGGTGGCAATGGTGTCGGCATCCTTCAGGAACAACCCGGCCAGGGGTGTGGCCAGCAGCGCGAGTGGGGCGGCGGTGCACAGGCCGTACACGAGAGAGGCGAGCAGGGCGAGGTTGCGGGCCCGCAGGGCGCGGCTGCTCAGACCGCGGCCGTTGTTGTAGTCGACGATGGGCTGCAGCCCCTGGCTGATGCCGGTGTGGGGGGCATCATCCCGAACGTCTGCAGGCGAGAGCGGTGGCCGACGCGGTCGCCGCGAGGGTGGCGTTGACCAGGACGGTCAGCAGGGTGACGCCCGTTTCGGCCAGAAATGACGGCAGGCCGATGCCGAGCAGCCCGCAGGGTCGGGCCGTGCGGCAGCAGGTCCTGCGTGCCGATGCGGTGAGGGCGTTGCCGCAAGCCGAAGAAGAACCACAGGCTCATCGCCGCGGAGACGGCCTGCCCGCCGACGGTGCCCAGGGCCGCACCCCGCACTCCCATGTCGAAGCCGAAGACCAGCAGGGGGTCGAGGGTGATCTGCACGGCCACCGGCACGAGCCACAGGAGGGTCGAGTAGCCTATCCGGCCTTCGGCGCGCACCAGGCTGGACAACCCGGTCGCACCAGCGCCCCGCACAGCAGGACCACGGCGTAGGGGCGGGCGAGGTCGCGCAGCTCGCCGTGCGCGCCGAGCAGCATCAGCAACGGGGCACCAGGTTTTCAGCGGCCATCGCGGTGTCGCCCACACCGTGGCCGACGAACCAGGCATTGGTCAGCGCGTAGATGCCGTAGACGCCGACCGCGGCCGTGGTCCGTGTGCAGGCGCGCCACAGCAGCCGGCCGACCGGCTCGGTGCCGAGCCGGGTGGTGTGGTCGGCGGCGGGTACGGTGTGTGCGCTGGTCACCGGCGGGTCTGTTCCCTGACAAGCAAGCCCTGTTCGTCGCAACGATCGGGCACTGCGCTACACGCATGGGGGAGAGTCTTGCGGACGGCGTGGCTCAGGCCCAGGGCGCCGACCCGGCCAGCGTCCTTGCTGTTGTGAAGACTTCCTACGGCCGGCTCATCGACGACCGAGACCTGTTGCTCGTCCTCATGCACGCGAACTGCGCGGCGAGCGAGCCCCTCATCCGCGAGGCCATTCGGGCCTGCTACGCCAAGCAGGTCGAGTACGTACGGGGAGCCTCGGGGGCCAGTGACGAGGAGATCCAGCAGTTCATCGCCAACGGACTGTTGGCGAACGCGCTGCTCGCGATCGATGGGCGGGACGTCGACGCCCCCTGGGCACACTCTGCTGAAGGGCTTCGAGGTCCCCTGACCGCCCCTGCCGCCAACCATCCGGGGTCGACTGCCATGCGCTCGGCCCTCTTTTTCGGCTCGAGAGTGAGTGGTTAACCACTCACTCTCAGGAAGGCTAGAGAGTCACATGACTGCTTCAGCTCCCCATCGGCCCCCGCGGTCCGGGCTCATACTCGGTCTGCTGGCCTTCGCCCAGTTCATCAGCGCCACCGACTACAACATCGTGTACGTCGCCTTGCCTGACATGGGTCTGGATCTCGGGCTTCTCGGCCCTGTCCCTGCAGTGGGTGGTCAGCGCCTACGCGGCTGCGTTCGGCGGGTTCCTGCTCCTCGGCGGCCGCACGGTGGACCTGTTCGGACCACGGCCATGTTCGCCCTGGCCTCATGGCTCCACGGCATCGGCGTGGCCAGTGATCGGGTGACGCCGGTGAGGTTGAGGTGAGGGCCGCAACGCACAATGCCCCCGTGCCGTTGGTGGAGGTGTTCGAAGTTTCAACCCACCGGCATAGGAGCCTTGTTGGTTCCCTGTCCTGCCGCACTCGACCTCCCGCATGCCCTCGTCGAGTGGGTCACGATGGCAGTGAACTCACCCTCACCCAGCGCACTGTCAACCGCGCCCTGGCAGCGGCTAGGGCACGGTCGACCGCGGCATGGTGCGGCTGAAGTCCTGGCAGATCTTCCGCAGATCACGCATCAGCCCCAGCCTCATGAGCGTCATGACCAAAGCCGTCCTCACTCTGGAGAGGCGATGCTGGAAACGCTCAGTGGTTCGCGGCGCGGGCGGCGTTCCAGCCTGCCAGTTCTGCTGGGCGGTCGGTGATGATGCCGTCCACGCCCAGGTCGGCGAGTGCTTGCCGGAACACAGGGTCGTTCACGGTCCAGACGTCTACCGAGACGACGGCGGCGTGGAGCCCGGCCACTATCTCCGGTCGCGTCACCAGCGATCGGTCGGAGATGTTGTACGCCGTCCCTCCGAGTTCCTTGACCACGGACACGGGATCGGTGTCGAGCTTGTCCCGCAGCAGCCCCATCGGAACCTCGGGGGCCAGCGTGCGGAAGTGCTTCAGTGAGCGTTTTCAGCTTCGCCACTTCAGGGTGATGCCGTGGTTCTCGCTTGAGCCCCGGAAGCTACTTGGCTGGGCTCACCGGGCACGGTGGGTTGTCTGTGAGAAGTCGCGGGCGGTCACTTCGCTGCGGGACAGCCCTTAGCTCCGCGCTTCGGGGCGGAAGACGATCGCAGGAGAGATAGAACACATGCTCGAAGTATCATCCCTGCAAGGTTCTCCGGCCGGTACTTCCCGACCTCCGCAGTGGCGTAGTCGGACGGAGGCATCCCTGGAGAGAGGACAGAGGGCGATGAGTGTGGCTGAGAGTTGGTCACGTGTGATGAGTCTTCTTCGAGAGCACGCGCCGGCCGATCACGCGGATCTACCCGGACCCGCCACGGAGCAGATGCTCGCGGCAGCCGAAGAACGGATGCGGATCTCCCTGCATAGGGACCTGCGGACCTGGCTGCTGCAGAACAATCTGGATCTGCCGGAGGAAGACTTCGACGCCGAAGTGCAATGTTGCGGTTTCGACGGGTTCCCCGACGAGGGGAGCTTCTTTCTGGGCATCCGAGCGATGGAGAGGCTCTACGCGAACCGCTCCACGTCCTGCGGATTCGACCCTCCGGACCAACCGGACTACCCGTTCTGGCGGAACGAGTGGATTCCGTTCCTGTCGGACCAGGACGGCTGGAGTGGAAATTTCATTGATGTGCGGGACGGGCGCGTCGGCAGCTGGTTCGTGGGTGACCCCACGGTCACGGGCGAGTACGAATCGATGGCCCAGTATTTCGACTCTGTGGCGGAGAGATTGACGAGGATCGCCGGTGGAAGCTCCCGGGTCAGTCGGTTCTCCGAAGGTCGGCTTGTCTGGTCGTGAGACGGTTTCCGACTGGATGACGGCCGTTGCCCATCCGTCCTCCCCCTGGAACGGCCATGCGGTTCATCAGCGTTGGCGTTCCAGAGTGAGGATGGCTGTGGCGATGACGGTCATGCGATTGGGGCTACAGCGGGCCCGGCGGAAGATCTGCCAGGACTTCAGCCTTGCGATGCTGCGTTCGACCGGTGCCCGCGCCGCCGACAGGGCCCGGTTGATCGTTCGCTGGGTCGTGGTGAGGTCCCGGTTCGGGAGCCGTCTGATGGGTGTGGTCACCCAGGGACCGGCGCCGATGTAGGCACGGTCGGCAAGAACGGGGACCCCCTGGCGTTCGCAGATCCGGATGAT